>JANQJK010000009.1 GCA_028281665.1 Hyphococcus sp. | reverse complement strand
ACGTCCGCGGGCGCTTCGATTGAATCGGTAATGATCACCCGCGATAAGGCGTCCGCCTTCATAATGCGCGCGGCCGCATTGTCGGAGAGGACGCCATGGGTGATGCAGGCGGCGACGCTTTTTGCGCCTTTATCCATCAGCGCTGCGGCGGCGTTGCACAGCGTGCCGCCGGAATCGACGATGTCGTCAAAGATCATGCAGTGGCGCCCGTCGACGTCGCCGATAATGTTCATGACCTCGGACTTTCCGGGACCCTCGCGGCGCTTGTCGACAATGGCGAGGGGGCGGTCGTTCAGTCGTTTCGACAGCGCGCGCGCGCGCACGACGCCGCCGACGTCGGGGGACACGATTGTCACCTGATCGAGATCCCCATTGTGAAGATCGCGCACGCGCCGCTCGAATTCCTTGACCGCGTAGAGATTGTCCGTCGGTATGTCGAAAAAGCCCTGGATCTGTCCGGCGTGGAGATCGACCGTCAGGACCCGGTCCGCCCCGGCGGTGGTGATCAGGTTCGCGACCAGTTTTGCGGAGATCGGCGTTCGCGGCCCCGCCTTGCGATCCTGCCGCGCGTAGCCGAAATAGGGGATCACGGCGGTGACGCGACTGGCCGAGGCGCGGGTCAGCGCGTCGACCGTGATCAGCAGTTCCATCAGATGGTTGTTCGCCGGGTTCGACGTCGACTGGATAACGAAGACATCCTCGCCGCGAACGTTTTCCTGGATTTCGACGAAGACTTCGCCGTCCTTGAAGGTGCGGATATCCGCATGGGCGAGGGTCGTCGCCAGACGTTTCGAGATGGCTTCGCTGAGCCGTCGGTTGGAATTCCCGGCGATCAGTTTCATGGCCTGTCCCCTCGCGGCGATGCGTTCGGCGCCGGCTTCATGACGTTTTCTTGACAGCGACGCAACCCCGTAACCGGCTCGATTTTTATAAAAGCGCAATCGCGGAGAGATTCCGGCCATAGTTCGGCGCGCCGGCGCGCTTCGACCCCCGATAGGAAAAGTAGCGCTCGCTCTCGGCGAGCGTGCAGACATTGACGTCGTCGATTGTCTGGACCCCGACCTCGCGCAGCCGCCAGGCGCCGAAACCGACAAGATCAAGCTGGCGTTTTTCGTCGCCGGCGCCGGGCGCGAAAAACCCCTCTGCGGCCGGGTGCTTTTGCGTAAACGCGTCAACGAGTTCGAGGCCGATCTCGAAGTTGTGCTGGCGCATGCAGGGGCCGACGGCGGCCCGGATGCGCGCCCGGTCAGCGCCAAGGGCTTCCATTGCCTCGACCGTGTTTTCCAGGACGCCGGCAAGGGCGCCGCGCCACCCGGCGTGTGCCGCGCCGACAATGCGCGCGCCTGGATCGAGAAAGAGCCATGGCATGCAGTCGGCGGCGAGGACGCCCAGCGCCAGCCCCGGCGTTTTCGTCACCAGCCCGTCCGCTTCCGGAGGGGCCGTTTCCCACGGATGATCGACCGTGACCACCGTTGCCGAATGAACCTGATAGTTGGTCAGCAAGTGGTTCTCGCCGACGCTGACTGCCATCGCGCAACGGCTGCGATTTTCCGCCACCGCCACCGGATCGTCTCCGGAGCCGGGACCGGTATTAAGGGAGGCGTAGACGCCGCCGGAAACGCCGCCGGCGCGCGAAAAAAAGCCGTGGCGCACGCCGTTTTCTTCCAGCGCCGGCGCTTTGAGAAAAGGCGGCGCGGTCACAGGTCGAAAAAACCGGGGGGCGCCGGCAGGTTCGGCGAGGCGATGCACATCACCTTGAAAATCTCGCCCATCTGGTCGGGCGCGCCGATGCGTTCGACGCCGGCGCGGATTTCTTTTTGCTCTGCTTCGGATTTGCCTTTGCAGAGCATCTCGGCGCGCAGGGCGAGGCCAAGTCGCGCGAGAAAGCGGCCCTGAGCTGTCGGGCCATAAACCGCGGCGCCGGCGTCGACGGCCGCATCGGCAAGGGCGCCGAAATCCACATGGGCCGTCAGGTCCGCCTGGCCGGGGGTGGAGAGCGCCGGCCAGAAACGATGACCGCGAACCGCTTGCAGCGTTTCTCCAAGGCCGGAAGCCACGTGCCCGTAATCGATAATCAACAGGGCGCCGCCATGAGCGACGAGTCCCGCGGCGACGTCTGTAAGGAATTCGCGGGCTGCAAAATTTATCTCGAAGATATCGCCCGGTTCGCTGTCGTCGTCGCCGGGGAGCCGGTAGTCCTCCGGCGGCGGCGTTTTGCCGATGGTGAAGGCGAGCCGTCCGTCCTCGCCGATATCGACCAGACGTTCGCGCCAGCCGCGTTCGACGCGCTGAAACTGCCGCACGGGCAGGCAATCGAAAAACTCGTTCGCGACGATAAGGTTCGGCGCCGGCGGTATATCGGCATATTCATCGGCCCAAAGCGGCTTAACGCCTTTCGCGCGCAATCGTTTCTGCTGCTCGACGCGCAGCCGCCCCGATGTTTCAAGCAGCCAAAGGCAGGCGGCTTCCGAGAACTCTGAGCGCAGCCGCGTTGCGCGCAAGATATCTTCCATAAGGACGCCGCGACCGGGGCCGAACTCCACCAGATTGAAATCGCCGGGCGACCCCATCGCTCGCCAGTTTTCGAGAAGCCAGAGCCCGATGAGTTCGCCGAAGATTTGACTGATTTCCGGCGCCGTCGTGAAGTCGCCGTCAGCGCCAAAGGGCGACTGCGACATGTAATACCCGTCATGGGGATGGCCGAGGGCGTCGGCCATGTAATCGGCGACGGTGATGGGCCCTTTTAGCCGAATGAGATCGACCAGCCGTTCCTCCAAAGGCGTGCGGTTTGGGGCGTAGTCGCCGCTCATGAAGCAGCGGCCGCGGAATTGTTCGTCCGTGTGCGCCATATCATCCAGACGCCGAGCAGCAGCATGGGCACGGAGAGCATCATCCCCATGGTGAGCCCGAGGGGGAAGTCCGGCATGTGGGCGTCGGGTTCGCGGAAGTTTTCGACGATAATGCGAGAGACGGCGTAGCCGGCCAGAAACAGCCCGATCGTTGCGCCGGGCCGTTTCAACAGCTGAAACGAATGGGTCGCAACTCGAATGACGGCGAAAAGCACGAGACCTTCCAGCGCCGCTTCATAGAGCTGGCTCGGATGGCGCGCGACGCCCAGGGGATCGGTCGGGAAAACCATGGCCCAGGGGCCGTCCCACGGCCGGCCGTAGAGTTCTGCGTTGATGAAGTTTGCGATGCGCCCGAAGAACAGGCCGATTGGCGCGGCGGCGGCGAACAGATCGCCCATGGAAAGCGCATCCAGCTTGTGGTGGCGCGCGAAAAGCCAGCCGGCGAGCGTGACACCGATCAGACCGCCATGAAACGACATGCCGCCCTGCCACAGCATCAGCGCCGGCGGAAACGGCAAAAATCCGAAAATCGGTTGCCAGGGCTCAATCAGCAGCGACGGCTCGTAAAAGAACACGTAGCCAAGGCGTCCGCCGCCCATTACGCCGAGCGCGACCCAGAAGATGACATCGTCGAGCTGGGCCCGGCTGATGGGCGCGCCGGCTTTCGACCAGATCGCCGAATTCTTGAGAAGCCGCGTCAAATAGAACCAGCCCGCGGCGAGCCCGCCAATATAGGCGAGCGAATACCACCGGATAGGGACCGGGCCGATTTGCAGCGCTACGGGATCGATCTGGGGATAGGGTATGGTCATCGTTCCAACATATGGCCGGGCGACATATTTAAATAATGCGGTTCGACAGGTCTGTCGCCTCGCCACGGCGTTTCCTATATAGTCGAAAAGAGGAAAACGCCATGCAAACCCAAAGTGCAATCTTCGACGAAATCGCCAAGCTCATGACGGAGGCGGCCGGCGCCGCTGACGGCGTCAGGCGCGAGGCGGAAACGGCCATGAAAAGCCAGTTGCAACGCCTGATTGCAGACATGGAATTTGTGACCCGCGAGGAATTCGAGGCGGTTCGCGACCTGGCGCGGGCGGCGCGCGAGGAGAACGAGGCGTTGAAGGCGCGAATCGCAGCGCTTGAGGAAAAATCCTGACGCCGACGCCGGCCTTGCGGAAAACGGGCCGGATCGAATCATTTCGCCGTCCTCCGAATCGCAGCGACATAGACCCAGTTCCGGCGACGATTCGCGTCGCCGAAAGAGGGCTCGTGAATGTCGATAGAAATTGTCCGCAAGTCTGGGAAAATCGCCGACCCGATGACCGCCATTGAGGCGGCGGCCGAGCACCTCGATTTTGAGAAAGAGCGCGTGGCGGATGCGGAAATCCATGTCGTATTGCCGTGCGTGTGGCGCGACATCGGGCTCTGGTTCACATGGCGCGACGACTTATCGACCCTCCAGATGGGCGCGCCCATAGACCTGAAGGCGCCGGCAGGCCGCGAGGATGACGCGAGCCGCCTGATCACCATGGTGAACGAACGGATCTGGTCCGGCCATTTTGATTTGTGGACGGAGGACCATTCGATCGTCTATCGCAACGCCGCCATCCTCCCGGAGTCCGGCGTGCTGGATGCGGGGCAGGCCGAAATGCTGATCCGGGCCGCCGCTGAAGCGGTGGACAGGTTTTATCCGGCCTTTAACTTCCTCGTCTGGGGCGGAAAAAGGCCCGACGATGCACTCAAGGCGTCGCTTTTTGAAACCGCCGGAACGGCTTAAGCACGACGGCTTCATTAGGGGCGGGAGTCGGCGTAGTCTCTCCCTATGACTGACAAACCTACTGTCGCGCTGATTGGCGCGGGCGCCATGGGCGGCGCGCTGTTTCGCGGATGGCTTGCGTCGAATTCAATCGATGCGTCAGGGTCGGCGGTATTCGATCCGGGCGCGCCCGCGGAAATTCTCGATCTTGCCAAGGCGCATTCGGTTTCCATCAACCCCGAGATCGGCGGCGGGTTCGATTTCGTGATCGTCGCCGTGAAGCCGCAGATTTCGGGGAAAGTGTTGCCCGCCTATGCGCCCGCGGCGGAGGGCGCCGTTGTCCTCTCGGTCATGGCGGGCACAACAATCAAAGCCCTGTCGGAGTCGCTATCGGGTTCGACGAAGATTGTGCGGGCGATGCCGAACCTGCCCGCTTCCATCGGCGCCGGCGTTTCCGGGCTGTTCGCCAGTGAGGCCGTTTCCGCCGCCGAGCGTACGACGGTCGAGCAATTGATGGCTGCGGCTGGCGCATCGGTGTGGGTAGAGCGAGAAACCGATATCGATCTCGTGACGGCGGTCTCCGGCTCCGGCCCGGCGTATTTCTTTCTTCTTGCGGAATCGTTGGCCGAGGCCGGCGTCGCGGCCGGTCTCCCGAAAGAGGCGGCGACGCGTCTTGCCGAGGCGACGCTCGCCGGCGCCGGCGCCCTGATGGCTGTCGATGGACGCAGCGCAGCGGAAATGCGCAAAGCCGTAACGTCGCCGGGCGGCACGACGGCGGCGGCGCTCAATGTTTTGGACGGCAATGAGAGAACCATGCGGTTGCTGGTGAAAGAGGCGGTTGTCGCCGCCGCGAAGCGGGCCGGCGAACTGGCCGACTAGACCGGCAGTTCTATGCGCGCGCGCAGGCCGCCCCGGGGCGATGCAGACAGCGTAACGTCGCCTCCATGGGAACGGGCGACGTCGCGCACGATGGTCAGCCCCATGCCGACGCCGCTTTCGCTCAGCGACCGGGCCTCATCCAGCCGCGTGAAAGGTTTGAAGACATCTTCGAATTTCTCAGGATCGATGCCCGGGCCGTCGTCTTCCACCTGGATAACGACTTTTCTGTCGGTTGTGCTCGCAGCGATCCACGCCGCCTTGCCGTGGCGCAGGGCATTGTTGATCAAATTGCCGACCGCCCGTTGCAGCGCCGATCGTCTGGCGGAAATATTGATGTTGTCGGGAGCGTTGAGATAAACGACGCCGCCGGCGCGGCGCGCATTATCAGCGATTTCCCGCAACAGCTCGGCGAGGTCGAACGGTTCGGGGTCTTCGTCGGCCGCCTCATTGCGGGCGAAATCCAGATAGGCCTCGACCATGCGCTCCATTTCGAGAACGTCGTTGCGCAGCGCCTCGATTTCCGGCGAGTCCTTTTCCATCGCCAGTCCAAGCTTGATGCGCGTCAGCGGCGTTCTGAGATCGTGGCTCACGCCGGCGAGCATAGAGGCGCGCTGATCGAGATGACGTTTTATGCGCTCGCGCATGGCGATGAAGGCGTAACCGGCCTTTCGCACTTCCGTCGCCCCGCCGGGACGAAAATCCGGCGCGTCGCGGCCGCGGCCGAACGCTTCCGCCGCGCGGGCGAGCCGCAGGATCGATTTCACCTGATTGCGCATGAAGACCGTGCCGACCCAGCCAAGCAGAATGGACGTGCCGATCAGCCAGAACAGGAAAATGGGACCGGTCGTTGCAAACGCGCGTTCGCGCAGGACGAGAAAGATCAGCACCCCTTCGTCGAGCTGCACGCGCACTTCAACGTAATCGCGCCAGCTTTGCGTGTCGAACCGGTAAGGCTCGTCGATCCGGCTGCGCAATCGGTTGTTGAGAACGACATTGTAGACATTGAACGGCGAAAGAAGATCGTCGGACGGGATCTTTTTGCCTTCATCCATGCGGACCTGAACGTCGAGATCCTCAAGGGCCCAGTCGATCAGGCGGGTGCGCGCATCGGCATTCGGATACTCAGAATACAAACGGGTGATGAGCGCGATCTGCCCCGCCACGTTGTTGGAAAGATTGGCGGACACGCGGTCCCAATGACGGTCAAAGAAAATGTAGGTGATGACGGCCTGCATGAGAAAGATCGGCAGGATGACAATCAGAAGAACGCTCTGGTAAAGGCTTTTTGGGGTGTAGCGGCGGAACATGGAAAGCCTAGTCCGCCATCAGCACGTAGCCGACGCCGCGCACGGTCTGAAGGTAAATCGGCGCCCTAGGGTCTTCCTCGATTTTCTTCCTAAGGCGCGTCACCTGCACGTCGACGGAACGCTCCATGGCCGTGTCGGTCTGTTCGGCAAGCGCATGCCTGGAGATCGCCTCGCCGGGCTTTTTCGCAAGCGCCTTCAAGAGGCTCGTCTCGCCCTCGGTGAGTTTCACAAGGTCGCCGTCGCGTCGCAGTTCGCCGCGCCCGATGGCGAATGTGCACGCACCGAAGGTCAGTTCCTGCTTGTTCAGGCCCGCCGTTCGCGCGCGCCGCAACAGCGCGTTGATGCGCAGGAGAAGTTCGCGCGGTTCAAACGGCTTTGACAGATAATCGTCGGCGCCCCGCTCCAGTCCCTCGATACGGTCCTCCGGCAGGCCGCGCGCGGTCAGCAACAGGATCGGCACATTCGAGGCGCCGCGCACGGATTTGGTGAAGTCAAACCCGGACTCCCCCGGCATCATCACATCGACGACCAGCACGTCGAAATCCACCGCCGCCATAACCTGCCGCGCCTCGGCCGCGTTTTGCGCGACCGACGTCCGATAGCCGTTCTCGCTGAGGTACTTTTTCAGGAGCGTGCGGATGCGATCGTCATCGTCGACGATCAGGACGTGTCCGGCGTCTTCCGCGATCGTGTGTTTGTCCGCCATGGCGCTCGTCAGTCTCTTCGTTCGGTCAGTAACCGCGCAGCGCCGACAGAATAGGCGGCGCCGGTCCAAATTGTAAGGATCGCCGCGAGCCATAGCGCGCCGACGCCGACCGCCCGGAATTCCTCGCCCACAAGCCCCTGCGGCGCCGTCGCCAGCAAGAGCCCGGCGGCGATAATCTGCATGGCGGTTTTCCATTTGGCGAGCGGCGTGACCGGCAGGGAGCCGCCCTTTGCGGCCACGGCCTCGCGCAATCCGCTGACGAGAATTTCACGCAATATGATGGCGATCACAGCAATGACGCCGGCGCCGGCGATGACGCCATTGCGCACGAGCAGAATGAGCGCCGCTGCAATCAGCAGCTTATCCGCAAGCGGATCAATGGCGGCGCCGAGCGCCGACACTTCGCCCCGCGCGCGGGCGACGCGGCCGTCAACAAAGTCGGTCAGGGAGGCGAGAACGAAGACGGCGAAAGCTGCAATCATGTTCCATGGCGCGTTCGCCATGAACAGGGCGACGAAGGGAACGATCAATGCAATCCGCGCGAGCGTGATGAGGTTGGCCATGGCCCGCTACATAGGCCGCGTCGCGGGGTTTCGCCAGCGACGCAGGGCCCAAATGCAATGAATGGCGGAGGAGGCGCGTCAGCCTTCCTTGCTGTCGTCGCCCCAGATGCGCCGCCACCACGGCTCTTTTGCGGGTTCTTCGAAGGACTGGCCGGTTTCGCCCATCCGTGCGCGAATATCGTCAATGTCCCAGCCGGTCAGATTGGCGAGGGTTTGGGCTTCCTTTTCGAATCGCCTGGGCAGCTCAGCCCTGTAGGAAGCGGCCGCGTCGCATTGCGAATCGCCCTTCCATGGATGGCGCAACACGTAACGGCCCTGAAAATTCGACCGGTCGCCCGTCTCCTTGAACATCAGGTCTTCGGGAAAGTGCTCTGCGTCATACGAAACATGAAGGCGGGTGACGAAGACGTCCTGGGCCTGGGGCGCCGGGCGCCGCGGCTGAATGGCGTCCGCGCCGCCGCCGACCCAGTAGACCCCAAGCTCGCGCAGTTCGCTCTGGCTCAGGGGGTCGGCCGCGCACGGGTCGCACCAGTTCATGTCCCAGGCGTATTCAAGGAAAACCGCGCGTTCGTTTTCTTTTTCCACCTGTGTCGCGAACATGTCTTTATAGAACGCGCCGAAATCCTCTTTCACATAGGTCGGGACTTGCGAACCCGTGGGCAGTTTGACCGTGCGATAGTTTGTGGTCTCGATGCGGCCTGTCCGGGTCAATGCAAAAACAAACAACTCCTGCTTGCCGTCCGCGTTCACGGCGCCGAGTCGGATCGGCAGCATGAATTTCGGGCTTTCGAACGCGATCTGTAAGGGCCGCAGATATTTCAGGCCCGTCTTCGTCTGCTCCTCAAGGTTCACCTTGGCGACAAAAAACCTGGTGTTCTGCTTGACGTAGCTGCCGAGAACCGACTCCGCGCCCTCCGGAAGCTTATAGCCGTTCTGTTTCAGCCAGGCGGCCAGACCGTCGGATTGATCGGCGGAAAGGATCTGGATGTCGTATTCCCCGACCGTGTATTCAGCCTCAACGACCACGCCAAAGCCTTTGCGAAGGCGCACGCTCTCATCTTCCACCGCCGCCGCCATCGGCATCGCCAGATCCATTTCCCGGCGCTCATAGACGGTGCACGGATCTTCGTCGAAATACTCCACGAGCCTTGGCGATGTGTAGGCGTCCAGATGATCGATGATGGCGTTATCGGTGACGTGGATCTGTTCTTCTTCAAGCACCACCGGCACCGGGATAACCATGGCGAACTCTTTTAATTCGCCCTGATAGTCATTCGCCATCGTAATGACGGTGCGGTTGTCGTCGCGCATGATCGCGACTTTGGAGGCCTTGTTAAAGAGCTTGGTGTCCGCCTTGGCGACATAAAAGCCGCAGAATGCGACGGCGCCGCCGGTGAGCGCGATGGCGGATACGCCGGCGAACGCCGCGATGAGTGTTTTCTTCAGTGAACGGTTCATTTTTCGGTCTCTCTCTTTGGAGGATAGGTCCTATTCTGCCGGAGCGGGGTTGTTCTGCGCCGGCGCCCGCCGCGCCTTCATGCGCTTCAAAACGGGCGGCGCGCGCACCGGGTCGCCCCAGCGATAATGGGGCGCGGGGTCGGCCCATTCGAGGGCGGGGCGGATAAGGCACATGATGACGAGCGAATAGAAAAGCCCGTCTGTCACGAAGAAGTGCCAGATCAACACATAGGTGAGGATTGCGGCGCCGGCGGCGAAGACGGCGCGGGCAATCGATCCGTCCGGCGTCGTCTTCGGATCTGAGATCATGAAAAAGGCGAAGAGGATCAGCGCGCCATTTTGCAGACGTAGCGTCGGAATGGAGAGGGGATCGCCTAGCCAGAGCGCCCGCGTGAACAGCAGCATTGCGAAGACGCCCAGAAAAATCAGGGGAACATCGAAGCGCGCGGCGCGATAGGTAACGAACAATCCCGCGCCGGCAAGCAGCGCGGCGAACCATATGGCCGTTCCCCATTGTCCGGGGGTTGTCCAGACCGCGTCCGTGGCGAGCAGCATGGCGACGATGGCGAAGTTGGCGGGATTGAAGATGTGTTTGTCGCCGAGGCGCAGGGCGAACTTCGATGCGATAGCGATAGCCGCGGCGAGGGCGAGGGGCCAGACGGCGTCTGCACGCAGCAACAACGACAGTGACAGCGCCGTGATCAGCGCGCTGCGGAAATCAGGTCGAATGGCGATCAGGAATGAGCCGAGCGCCTGTGCGGCGCAGGCGGCGCCCACAATGGCGAGGAACTGGCCCGGCGCGATCTCGAAAGCGCCGCCGAGCCACCCGAAGGCGAGAAGGCATCCAAGGGTCAGGATCTGGTAGTGCCTCGGATCCCGAAACATTTCCGATAAAGAAAGGCGCGTCCGCATGGCGTCCTCGTTTCATTCCTCGCGCCCCGGCTCCGCACTATGGCGGCAAAGAAGGCGGAATGACGGCGCCCGCCGGGAGGTTTGGAGGCGCATCACGCCATCGCCGCGGCGAGCTCCTTTGCAAGGCGCGCCGCCACGTGAGCGGTCATCAACCCCACATCGCGCTCGGGATTGCACTCGACGATGTCGGCGCCGACGGGTGCGACCGGCAGGCGCTTCAGGACCGACAGGACTTCGCGCGTCGACAGGCCGCCGGGTTCCGGATGGGAAACGCCCGGCGCGTATGCCGGATCGAGACCGTCAAGGTCGATCGAGACGTAGAGCGGCGCCGTCAGATTTTCGAATGGGATCGCTTCCGTTTCATCGGCGCCAAGCATGACGACGCCATTGCGCTCGCCGAAGGCGCGCTCATCCGGCCCAACGCTGCGCAGCCCGACCTGTATGAGGGCGTTAACGCAGTTGTCCTCAATGGCGCGTGCAAAAGGCGATGCATGGGAATATCGGTCGCCGTCGAATTCATCGTAAAGGTCTGTATGCGCATCGATGTGCAGTATGTTTAGCGGCCCGTACCGGGATTTGAGGGCGCGCAGGATGGGGCAGGTGATGGAGTGATCGCCGCCAAGGCTCAGCGGGGCGCCCGTTCGAAGCGCCTCAGCGGTTCGTAGTTCGATCGCCGCCCGCGCTTCGGCCGGTTCCGCGGGCAGGGCGGCAAAGTCCTCCGAAACAATGGCGTTTCGAACGTCGGTTCCGTCGAGGGCGTAGGGGCTCGATGCGTCCGCCCCGATCAGGGAACGGATGATCGGCGGCGCATGAGCGGGCCCGCGCGCATAGGAGGAACTCGCGTCCCATGGAAAGCCAAGCAGTGAAACAGGCATCGTGTTGGTCTTCCTCCGCCGTCAAGTTTTCGCTGATCCTATCATAGGACACGGCGTTGATGGCGCCGATGTGCAATCATTGTCGAAACGGCGGTGTAGACGGCGTCTCATCCCCCGTGAAAATGGTCGTAGATCGCCTGCGCCAGTGCGTCCGATACGCCTTCGACCGCCGAAAGATCCGCCGGTTTTGCGCGTGCGACTTCTTTTGCGGATCCAAAATGGTTGAGCAAGGCGCGCTTGCGCTTGGCGCCGACGCCAGGCACGCCGTCCAGCGGATTGGCGCTGATCGCTTTTTTGCGCTTCGCGCGGTGGGCGCCGATGGCGAAGCGATGCGCCTCGTCCCGCAGGCGCTGTAGAAAGAAAAGTCCCTGATCGCGCGGCGGCAGCAGGAACGGTTCCTTTCCGGGCGCGACGACCTGGTCGTCGCCGGTTCCCATGGTGCGGTCGATGCGCTTCTCGCCGGCGTCCGTTAGGCGGCGCGCCTTTGAAACGCCGATGACGGCGATCCCTTCTGACTCCGGCTCAATGCCGAGATCGGCGAATACCGAAAGCGCCGCGGTAAGGTGGCCCTTGCCGCCGTCGATGATCACAAGGTCGGGCCGTCCCGAAGTTTCGTCCTTCAGCATGCGCGAGAAACGCCGCGTCAGCACTTCGCGCATCATGGCGTAGTCGTCTCCCGCCGCGAGCTTTTCCGACTTGATGTTGAACTTGCGATACTGGTTTTTGACGAAGCCGTCCGGGCCGGCGACGATCATGGCGCCGACGGCGTTTGCGCCCTGAATGTGAGAATTGTCGTAGACTTCGATGCGCTCCGGCGGCCCGTCCAGTCCGAGCACGGAGGCCAGGGCTTCAAGCCCCTTTCGCTGGGTCGCGGATTCCGCCATGCGGCGCGACAGCGCCTCGCGGGCGTTCATGACCGCGGCCGTGACAAGGTCGCGCTTCTCGCCGCGCTGCGGACGACGTACCGTTACGGCTCGCTCGGCTTTCAGCGTCAGCGCTTCTTCCAGCAGTTCAGCTTGCGTCAATTCATGCGAGACGAACACAGCGCGCGGCGGTTCGCGCCCGTCGTAAAACTGGGCGACAAAGGTTTCGAGGATGTCCGCCGGCGATGCATCCTGTGTCTGGCGGGGAAAAAACGCATGGTTGCCCCAGTTCTGCCCGGCGCGGAAAAAGAAAACCTGGACGCAGGCCTGCCCGCTTTCCGTATGCAGCGCAAAAATGTCCGCTTCGCCCACGGTGGCCGCATTGATGTCCTGCGTACCCTGAATATGGGTCAGCGCGCGAATGCGGTCGCGCAGGGCGGCAGCGCGCTCGAAGTCCAGCGCGTCGGATGCGGCTTCCATCTCATTGGAAAGCGCCCGTTGAATGTCGCCGCTTTTGCCGTCGAGGAAAGTTTTCGCCTCGTCGACAAGCGCTGAATATTGTTCGCGGCTTATCAGGCCGATGCAGGGCGCGGAGCAGCGTTTGATCTGATGGAGAAGGCAGGGCCGCGTGCGGCTTTCATAAACGCTGTCGGAACAGGACCGAAGGAGAAATGCCTTTTGCAGCGTGTTCAGGGTGCGATTGACCGCGCCGGCCGATGCAAAGGGGCCGTAATAGACGCCCTGCCGTTTGCGCGCGCCGCGATGCTTTAAGATCTGCGGCGCGTCATGATCTTCCGCAACAAGAATGTATGGGAACGACTTATCGTCCCGCAAAATTACGTTGTATCGCGGTCGCAGCTGCTTGATGAGGTTTGCCTCAAGCAGGAGCGCTTCGATTTCCGTCGCGGTGACGACGAATTCCATATCGCGGGTTTCGCTGATCATGCGCATGATGCGGTTCGAATGACCGCCGGACTTTGCGTATGACGCGACGCGCGCTTTCAGGCTCTTGGCCTTGCCGACATAGAGAATGTCCCCTTTCGCGCCGATCATGCGGTATACGCCCGGTTTGGCGGGCAGGCGCGTGACCTGATCTGCGATCAGCGCTGCGCCTTTCAGGGGGTGATTCGTTTCTCGGGCGTCGGCGGCGGGGTCCATAGGGCTGAAAAATCTCGGAAAACGCGGTTAACCCCGCGTTCACTATTTGGCATAAACTGTGCACCATAATGGCGCATGGGAGAGCTACTGCGCTCTGCGGCGGCGGTCAAACCGCCGCAATGATGCGCGCATAGCGGGAAATCATGACGACAGTCGTAAAAAGCCGCTCTGAAGTGACGTTCGTGCTTTTGTTTTTCGCGGCGCTGGCGATCATTGGCATTCTTGCCGGCAGTTTTTTTGTCCGTGATTTCGCCCGCGCCCGCGCGAGCGCCGCGTGGCCGACGGCGGACGGCGTCGTGCTTTCGCAGCGGGCCGAAAGCAGCACTCAGCTGAGATACGCATATTCTTTTGACGGGCGCAGCTATCAGTCGAACCGGGACCGCGTCTTTATCGCGCGCATATTGAAACCCGCGCTGCAAGATTACGTTCCCGGCCAGACCGTCGCCGTTTTTGTCGACCCGAAAGATCCGTCCTATTCGGTGTTACAGCCGGGCGGGGCGGGGCTCGCCTTTGTATTCCTGACGGTCATGTCCGGCGTCTGTATCTTTTTCGGTGTCGGCGGCGTGATATGGACGTTTTCCGAAGGCGTTGACGCTAACGCCATGCGCGATGATTTGCGCGCGTCCAACGCCTAGCGTTTACATCTGACGATTTCGATGCCGGCTGCCGCGGCCTCTTCGATTGCGCGTGGTTTTTCGACCCGCACGCGAACCGACAGGGCCATCGGGTGGGCGAGGACGAGACCGGCGATCCGCTCCGCGAGCGTTTCCACAAGCTTTATATGTCCGCCTGCGACGATGTCTTTCACGCCCTGGGTCAGGCGATTGTAGCACATGACGTCTTCCAGGCGGTCGGCGTCCGGGGCGCTCGGCTCAGTGACTTCGACTTCCATGTCGATGCGCACGGGCTGCGAGACGCCCTGTTCTTCGTCATAGACGCCGATGAACGCCTCAAGGACGAGGTCACGCACAAAGATAAACCGACGGGGCGCCGTTTCGCTTCGCGGCATCGCTGTCACGTTCGCCGCCGCACTGTTTTCTTTCGATCCGCTCATTCGTTCACCAGAACATCCGGCGTCTGCCAGACAAGATGCTGGCCGCCATCGACCGCAATCATCTGTCCCGTTACCGCCTTTGCCGAGGCAAGGTAAAGCACCGCATCGCATATATCGCCGGGATCGGCGCCATGACCGAGAACCGTCGCCTCGTTCTGGCGGCGCCAGTCTTCCTCGGACTGTCGAGGGTTTCGCAAAGTCGGGCCGGGCCCGACGCCATTCACCCGGATGCCTTTTGGTCCCAGCGCCTGGGCGAGCGTCACCGTCAGAGTCAGCAACGCTGCCTTCGATGTGGTGTAGGAGAGGAACTGCGGCGTCAGTTTTTTCACCCGCTGATCGATGATGTTGATCGCGCAGCCGCCGTCCTCCGGCGCCTGCGCGGCAAAATCCTGTGTCAGCTTCAGGGGCGCGCGCAGGTTTGTTTCAATATGTCGGTCCCAGCTCTCGCGGGACATGGACGCGATATCGTCGGCTTCAAAAACCGAGGCGGAATTGACGAGAAGAGTGATCGGGCCGAGCGCGTCACGGGCCGCGCCGATGAGCGCGGCCGTCTCCGCCTCCTTGGAGAGGTCCGCCTGCACGGCGGCCGCTTTCGCGCCTGCTGCGCGGATTTCTTCGGCGACGGCGTCGGTTTCCTTGCGGGAGGATCGGTAGTGCAGGGCGACATCGTATCCGGCGCCAGCGAGCGCCAATGCGATCGCCTTGCCGAGGCGCTTGCCTGCGCCGGTGACGAGGGCGGCGCCGAGGTCCGCCATGGACTAAAACGCTCCCGACGATTGCGCGAGAAAGTAGATAAACGCCAGATAACCGATGGTCATGGCTGCGCCGGCAAAACGGCCGATGTCCCTGCGCGTGAATACAAACGCGGCAAGGATGATTGCCGCAACGACCATCACCGGGATGTCGAAACGCAGGGAATCCGGATCGAAGACGGCCGTTCCGGCAAGCCCTGCCGCGCCGCCGACCGCGAACAGATTGAAGATATTTGAGCCGATGATCCCGCCGATGGCGACGTCGGACTTTTTGTGGAAGGCCGCCGCAATCACCGTCGCAAGTTCCGGCAGCGACGTGCCGAATGCGATGATCGTAAGGCCGATCACTTCCTCGCGGACGCCGAGCCCCGCTGCGAGGATCGATCCGTTTGAAACGAGAAGATGGGCGCCGAGCGGCAGGCCGATCAGACCGGCGATAACGAAGAAAACCGTTTTGACGCTGATTTTGTCGTCAGCAATATATTCCTCGACCTCGTCGATCACCGGTTCGCGCTCAGGCGACTGCAGGGCGCGGATAAACATGTAAAGAATGTAGGCGAGAATGGCGCAGAAAAACGCCGCGCCGATGGGCGTGTTGATGTGTCCCGGCGACGTATAGGCGGCTGCGCAAAACGCGGCGGTCGCGAGCAGCATGAAAACGGCGTGCCGCCGCAAGCCCAGCACGTGGGTGGTTACCGGGTAAATGATCGCCGGCAGACCGAGCACAAGCAGAACATTCGCAATGTTCGATCCGATGATATTGCCGAGCGCGATCCCGTCATTGCCGGTGATAACGGCCTGTATGGTTACGACCAGTTCCGGCGCCGAGGTGCCGAACGCGACGATCGTCAGGCTGATAAGCAGCGCGGGCACCTTCATGGCCGCCGCCAGACCGACCGCGCCGCGCACCAGAAGGTCGCCGGCGATCAGCAGGATGGCGAGGCCTGAAACGACCAGTAATACCTCGGTAAGCATGCGATCCCTTATGAACTATCGTTTTCGCGCGACGCCCGCGCTGCATGTGCGAATTCGGGATCGGTCAGTCAATGCTGCCCTTTTCAAGAATGTTTAAAATTGCGAGCACGACGATGAACGCGGCGATGATGGAAACGGCAATCCAGCCTGGCGCCATGATAAACCCCTCTGTTCTGGCTTCTCCGGCCCTTATAGGCAGGCTCGCATTGGCCGTCACCCCTTGCCGGACGCCGTTTGGAGGCGTCGGCAGGGCGGGCGGTTTCGCGCCAAATTGCCTCAAATTATGCCGCCCCGCCAAAGGCTTCCGACACAACCGTGACGGTATTGTCACCAAATGCAGGATTCTGAGGGGATACGAGCAGCGTGTTGAGCGATGTCGGGGAGCTGTTCGATGCGCCCGCCGTGGCGCCGGCGAAAGACCGGCGTCTCACAAGGCGGGTCGTCGATGTCTGGGCGCGCGCCGCGCGCGGTCATTTCCCAAGCTGGCAGGCGATGCAGGCGGCGGATCTCGGCGATGACGCGGACTGGATGTTCGTCGTCGATTGCGAGAAAAGCGTCGGCTTTCCATATTTCGTGTTCGTCGGCGGCCGGCTTGCAAAACTGGCCGATGTGTTCCTGTGCGGCGCCGATCAACTCGGCCTGTCGCTCCTGGACAGGGCGACCGCCGACATTGCGGCGGCGCGCGAACGCGAGGCGCCGCATTTCCGTGAAGAGACGCTGGTGCTTTGCGACGGTCGGCGCATTTTGATGCGGGCCGTCACCGCGCCGCTTGCCGATGACGGGGAAACCGTCTCCCATGTTTTGGGCGCCATAAACGGCCGGTTTGCGCCGAACGCATAGCCGAAACGGTTTCGCCTATTTCGGTACGAACATCCGGCTGCCCGACTTCTTGAAATTGGTTACCGCGTGATAGACGCCGGCCGCGGTGTGAACAGCGATGCCGGCGATCAACGCCTTGCTGAACCCTCTGTGGAAAGTCTGAAGCGTGTCGGCGACGCCCTCTGACTCCTCAAAACCGGGTATCGTCAGTATCCCGAAGATCGATACTTCTCGCCCGCCGAAAAGCGACCAGAAGAGGCCCGAAGTTCCCATGGCGATGATCGCAATCATCAAAAACCAGTGCATGAACTTTGCGGTCGTGATCTGCCACGCCGGGTGATCCGGCGACGGGTCGGGAAAGCCCTGTTTCAACCGCCAGCCGAGCCGCCACAGCGCGAGGATGAGAACGATAACGCCGGTCGCCTTGTGCAGCTTGATGAGTTCGAACCGCTGAGGATCGTTCCCCATGCCGGCGGAGGTCAGCCCGACTGCGATCAGGCCCAACACCAAAAGGCCGACCACCCAGTGGTTGACCATGGAGATCACGCCATAACCGGCGTTGGTGTCATCCATTTTCATCAATTTCTTCCTCGCCATTGCAGTCTGAGGATAGAAAATGTCGCTGCGCGGGACAATCCTGGCGGGAGCTTGCGGCTGGTAAAGCGGGCGACTAGGGTCCGCCGCGATTCAGGAGAAAGATGAGAGGCGAGACCCGATGGCGCAGGAACTTGGTCACTTTATCAACGGCGAACCGATTGCCGGGACGAGCGGGCGGCTGCACGACGTTTTCAACCCAACGACCGGCGACGTTCAGCGAAAGGTGGCGCTGGCGAGCCGCGCCGAACTGACGGCTGCGATCGACGTTGCTGAGAGTGCTTTTCCTTCATGGGCGGCGACCAATCCGCAGCGGCGGGCGCGCGTTCTGTTCAAGTTCAAGGACCTTGTCGAGAAGGACATGGATAATCTGGCGAAGCTGCTTTCGTCAGAACACGGAAAGATCCTGCCGGATGCGCGCGGCGACGTGCAGCGCGGTCTCGAAGTCGTGGAGTTCTCCTGCGGCATTCCGCATTTGCAGAAGGGCGAATACACCGAAGCGGCCGGCCCCGGCATTGATGTCTATTCCATGCGGCAACCGCTTGGCGTTGTCGCGGGCATTACACCGTTTAATTTCCCGGCGATGATCCCGATGTGGATGTTTTCCGTCGCCATCGCCTGCGGCAACACGTTCATCAACAAGCCTTCGGAGAAGGATCCCTCGGTGCCGTTGCGCCTCGCCGAACTCATGATGGAGGCTGGGGCGCCGGAGGGCGTGTTGAACGTTGTCAACGGCGACAAGGAAGCCGTTGACGGGCTGATCGAAGATCCGCGCGTGAAGGCCATATCCTTCGTCGGATCGTCGGATATCGCGCAATACATCTACACCAACGGCACGGCGCACAACAAACGGGTGCAGGCCTTTGGCGGCGCGAAGAACCACATGGTGATTCTACCTGACGCTGATATGGATAACGTCGTAAACCAGCTCGTCGGTTCAGCCTATGGTTCGGCGGGCGAGCGCTGTATGGCGACGCCCGTGGCGGTGCCCGTCGGCGAGGAAACGGCCGACAGGCTTGTCGAAATGATGAAGCCGCGCGTTGAGTCCCTGCGCATCGGACCCTCGCTTTCGGAAGATTCCGATCTTGGTCCGCTTGTGAGTGCCGCTCACCGTCAGAACGTAGCCCGCTATATCCAGATGGCCGTTGATGAGGGTCAGGAACTCGTTGTCGACGGGCGCGATTTCTCGCTTCAGGGTTACGAAGACGGATTTTTCATGGGCGGCACGCTTCTCGATCGCGCGAAGCCGGGGCACCAGTCCTATACGGATGAAATCTTTGGGCCGGTGCTTCAGGTTGTGCGGGCCGAGAACTTCGAGGAGGCCGTCGCGCTGCCGTCCGACCATCAATATGGCAACGGCGTCGCGATCTTCACGCGCAATGGCGCCGCGGCGCGGGAGTTCGCCCAGAAAGTCAATGTGGGGATGGTCGGCGTCAACGTGCCGATCCCCGTGCCTGTCGCCTACCACACCTTCGGCGGCTGGAAACGGTCCGGTTTCGGCGACACCAACCAGCACGGCCCCGAAGGCGTCAAATTCTGGACCAAGATTAAAACGGTCACCCAGAAATGGCCGGAGGACGTTCAGGGCTCGGAGTTTGTGATCCCGACAATGGGGTGATCGAGAATGGCTTTCCTCCTCCAGCTGATCATTCTCGGCATCATTGTTCTCATCGGCTTCCAGATATGGAATGCGATGAAGGGCGGGAACGGCCGCATCGAGAAACACGGCGCCAAAACAATCGAGGGAACCGCGAGCGAGGCGGCGTCACCGGGCAAGACCGCTGCGGACACCCTCAAAGAATTCGAAAACGCCCGGGCGGAGCTAAAGTCCCGCTATCCGTCGGTTTTCGCCATGCTGGGCGGTTATTTGAACAGCCACACGATTGGCGAGACCGGCTCCCTTGAGACGGCGGTGAAGGAGATGATCGCCGACTGGAAAGCGCGTTCGGACGAAATCTCCCACGAGCTTGCAAAACTCCTGGCCGACAACGAAACCGAGGAAGAATGTCGAGCGATCATTCTCGCCGCCTGCGATGCGACATTCGAACAGGAAGGCTATCGCGCATGGCTGACCTGGCTGCTGGGACAGTTCAATGACTTCAAATAGGCTTTCCGGCCGCTGTCTTTGCGGCGCAGTTTCCTTCTCCATGGACGCCGACGCCTTCGATAACCGCACGGCCTGTCACTGCTCGCAATGTCGGCAGTGGTCCGGGCATTTCTGGGCGAGCGTCAGCGGACCGAGGAACAGTTTTGCGCTCGACGGCGGCGAGGACAAAGTGAAGTGGCATCACGCATCGGATTTCGCCCGGCGCGGCTTTTGTTCCGAATGCGGCTCGTCTCTCTTCTGGCATGCATACAAGCTTGAGGAATACAAAGACCGGATAGCCGTGGCGTTTGGCGCCCTCGACAACCCGACCGGCGTCAGGCTCAAGGAACATATCTTCGTCGCCGACAAGGGCGACTATTACGATATCGCCGACGGCTTGCCCCAGAGCGACCAGTAGAAAGCGCCGAGCCCCATGGACATGGAATTCGCCATCGTCGCGCTTTTGGGTTATCCCGGTTTCGGAGGGCTGCAGGCTGGGCAGCGTGCAGCGGGGGCGGAGACGCAATAGTCGATGTTTGGATTTGAAGCCGGCGATGCGGCGCTGATGGGCGGGTGGATGCTGTTCGCCGTTATTTTCCTCCTGCCATTCTGGCAGGAAGATTTGGCCGTGATCGCCGCGGCGACAGCGTCATTAAGCGGAGCTGCGCCGACGCCGCTGCTGGTCATTGTGATCCTCGCCGGGCTCGTCGCAAGCGACGCGTGGAAGTACTGGATCGGGCGCCTGGGGCGGCGTTATCAGTGGGCGCACAGATTTGCCGAGAAGCCCGGCGTCTCCATCGCCGGCGACCTTATTCGCAAGGAATTCATGCAGACGATGCTGACGGCGCGCTTCGTGCCGGGAACGCGCATCCCCACATATGTGGCGGCTGGGTTCTTCAAGGCGGATTATCCGCGATATGTCCTGACCCTCGTATTCACGGCGGCGCTTTATGTGGGTATTGTATTCACGTTGTTTCATGCGCTTGGTGCAATCGCCGGCGAAAAAGCGAAGTTCTGGCTGCCGATTGGCGCCGTTGTTTTGCTCGTTGGCTACATTCTGTTCCGCTGGCTCAATCATGTGGCGAAGCATGAAGGGCCGATGACGCCGTTGACGAAGGAATTCGATCATCCGATGCCGGACATGCCCGGTTTCGACGGCAATCCGTACGAAAACGGGGAAGACGAAAAGAACGACGTGGGAAAACCTGAAGGCGAGGCCGCGCCGGAACCTGGCTTCGCACCATCCGGGAGGAGCGATCGTGAGCAAGAGATCGACGAGCCGTCAGATAAAAGCGCCGGTGGCGGTCGTCTTTGACGCCGTTACGAATATCGAAAAATTTCCGGAAAAGAGCGAAGGTATCGTCAGCGTTGAAGTCCTGACCGAGCAGAAAAAAGGCGTTGGCGTGCGGTTTCGCGAAACGCGGCGCATGGGCAAGCGCGAAGGAACGACAGAGCTTGAATGCACCGAGTATGTAGAGAACGAGCGGGTCCGTTTCGTCACGGATCAGGGCGGAACCGTGTGGGACTCCATTTACATCACGGAAGAGAGCAATGAAGGCACGTTGCTGACGCTGGAAATGGATGCGCGCCCGCATAAACTGATGGCGAAAATTGTCACGCCGCTGATTCTCGGAATGATTTCGAAAGCCGTTGAGAAAGATATGGATGCGGTGAAGGACTATTGCGAAGGCAAGGCCGGCGGCGGCTGGTAGTTATGGGATTGAGACTATGCATTTCGGGCTGACGGAAGAGCAGGAAGCCATTCAGGAAATGGCGCGCCGGTTTGCGGCGGACGAACTTGCGCCCCACACGGCGGAGTGGGACGAGAAGCACCACTTTCCGATTGATGTCATCAAGAAGTCCGCGGAGCTTGGTCTCGCCGGCATTTACACCCGCGACGATGTTGGCGGCTCGGGGCTCGGACGGCTCGACGCGGCGCTGATCTTTGAGGCGTTGTCGGAAGGATGCACGTCAACCGCGGCGTATATCTCCATCCACAATATGTGCACCTGGATGATAGACCGCTTTGCGTCTGAAGAGGTCCGGCGGGAATGGTGTCCGAAGCTGACATCCATGGAGCTTGTTGCTAGCTATTGCCTCACCGAGCCGGGATCGGGTTCCGATGCGGCGGCGCTTAAAACGAAAGCCGTGCGCGATGGCGACGACTATGTGCTGAACGGATCGAAGGCGTTCATTTCCGGCGCCGGAACGTCGGACGTTTATGTGGTGATGGTGCGCACGGGAGAAGACGGTCCGCGGGGCGTTTCGACGGTGCTCGTGGAAAAAGGAACGCCCGGACTGTCTTTCGGCGCCGCGGAGCGAAAGATGGGGTGGAACTCGCAACCGACGGCCATTGTCAGTTTTGAAGATTGCCGCATTCCCGTCGCCAATCGTATCGGCGAGGAAGGAGACGGGTTCAGGTTCGCGATGATGGGGCTTGACGGCGGGCGCCTCAACATCGCCGCCTGTTCCCTCGGCACGGCGAACGGCGCGTTGCGGGCGGCGCTTGAATATACGAATGAAAGGCACGCCTTCGGCAAGCGCCTCAACCAGCAACAGGCGCTGCAATTCAAGCTCGCCGACATGGCGACGGAACTCGAAGCGGCGCGGGTCATGCTGTACCAGGCGGCATGGAAGCTCGATCAGAAAACGCCCGACGCGACGCGGTTTTGCGCCATGGCGAAACGCTTCGTTACCGATGTCGGCTTCGATGTCGTGAACAGCGCGCTGCAAATGCATGGCGGTTACGGTTATCTGCGCGACTATCCGCTGGAACGGATGCTTCGCGATGTACGCGTTCATCAGATTCTTGAGGGCGCCAACGAGATCATGCGCCTCATCGTCGCGCGCGATCTCCTGAAAGAATACCAGGCATAAAGAGGAAAAACGATGCCAAAGGGCTACTGGATCGGTCATGTGGATGTGACCAACGCGGAAAACTATCCGGGCTATTTGAAAGCGGCCCGGTGGGCTTACGAGAAATACGGCGCCAAGTTTGTTATCCGCGGCGGCAAGTACGAAGTGATGGAGGGCGCGGCGCGCGACCGGCATGTCGTCATTGAGTTTGAAAGTTACGAAAAGGCGTTCGCCTGCTACAACTCGCCGGAATACGCCGCCGCCCGGAAGATTCGTCAGGCCAATTCCGATGGCGACATGCTGATTGTCGAAGGCGCCGGGTAAAGCGGCGAAAACTGGATGCGCATCGTCATATCGATTCTGGCTTTTATCGTCGGCATGGGGTGTGTCGCCTATGCTTACGTTGGCTCCGCGCTTCAGATGGCGAATGAGGCTGGTCAGGCCGCAAGGGGCGGCGACGAGATCGGCGCCGTTTCCATGATTATCGATTTCGTCATGAGCGGCGAAATCCCGCAGCTCACAAGTTACCTTTATGGCGGCGCGCTCCTGATCGTGCTTGCTGTTGTCAATTTGATCCTCAATAATCCGAAAGATGATGACCGAGAAGATTCTGTTTGAACGACGCGGCGATTGGGGCGTCGTCACCCTGAACAATGAAAAGGCGTTGAACGCGCTGGACTGGGAAATGGCCAAGGCCATGTACGCCCAGCTTGGCGAGTGGGCCGCGCGCAATGACGTCAAGGCCGTCCTCGTAACGGCCAATGGCGAGAAGGCCTTTTGCGCCGGCGGCGACATTCGATGGCTTTATGAGAACGGCCGCACGGATCCCGCGGGGACGTCCGAGTTCTTCCGTGACGAATACACAAACAATGCGCTGATCTATCACTACCCGAAGCCCTATGTTGCGCTGATTGACGGCATCGTCATGGGCGGCGGCGTCGGGATATCCGTTCACGGAGATTTCCGCGTTGCGGGCGATGCAACGCTTTTCGCCATGCCGGAAACGGGCATCGGCCTGTTTCCAGACGTTGGAGGCGGGCATTTCATGCCGCGGCTTCATGACGGGCTGGGGCTCTATTACGCGCTCACCGGCGCGCGGGCGAAGGCTGCGGACTGCATGGCGGCGGGCGTTGCGACTCACTATGTGTCATCCGGCAAACAGGACGAGCTGATTGGCGCGCTTGTGGGAACGTCGCTCGGCGCCCACGCCCATGCGGATATCGAAGCGGTGCTCGATGTTTACGCCGGCGATCCGGGGCATGCGGGCGTGAACGACAGCCGGGGCGATATTGCGCGCCTGTTTGAAGGGCGCGACACGCTTGGCGATCTGATTGCGGCGCTTCGAACGGACGACAGCGCATTCGCCGCGGCGACCCTGAAGACGCTGAGCCGTATGTCGCCGACGTCCATGGCGATTACGTTTGAACAGATGAAGCGCGGCCACATGCTGGACTTCGACGACAACATGAAAATGGAGTTCAGGATCGTTCGCCGCGTCATGGAAGGCCACGACTTCTATGAAGGCGTGCGCGCCCAGATTATCGACAAGGACCGCAATCCTAGTTGGTCGCCGCCGTCGCTCGACGACGTTCGTGAAACGGACATCGCGGATTACTTTGAGCCGCTCGGCGACGCCGAGCTGAACTTGCCGTAGCCATTGCGGCCCTGCCGAACGGCGCCAATCACGCGGAGGAAAGAATGAAGGTCGGGTTTATCGGGCTGGGCAATATGGGCGGGCCGATGGCGGCCAACCTTGCGAAGGCTGGCTTCGACGTTACCGCAACGGACCTGTCCATCGGCGCCGTCGATCGCGCCGTGGAAGCGGGGTGCCGTCGCGGCGAGAGTGTGGCTGCGACTGTGAGCGACGCCGATGTGGTGGTTTCGATGTTGCCGGCGGGCGCCCATGTGCGCTCCGTATACACCGAAAGTTACGGCGTTATCGCCAATGCAAAAGCGGGCGCGCTGTTTATCGACTCGTCGACCATTGATGTTGACTCGGCCCGTGATGTTGTGTCCGCCGCTTCGGAAAAAGGGTTCGCCATGGTCGATGCGCCGGTATCCGGCGGCGTCGCCGCCGCGGCCGGAGGTTCGTTGACGTTCATGGTTGGCGGCGAGGCGGGCGCCTTTGAGCGCGCAAAACCCGTTCTCGAAAAAATGGGCAGGAACATTTTTCACGCAGGCGCCGCGGGGAACGGCCAGGTCGCAAAAATCGCCAACAATATGCTGCTCGGGATCACGATGATCGCCACAAGCGAGGCGTTCAATCTCGCGGAGAAACTGGGTCTCGACGCGCAGACATTCTTCGACATTTCATCGACGGCGTCAGGACAGTCCTGGTCGATGACCAGCTATTGCCCCGCGCCGGGCCCTGTGCCGGGCGCGCCGTCGAACCGGGACTATCAGCCGGGATTTGCGGCCGCGATGATGCTGAAGGACATGCGGCTCGCCCAGGAAGCTGCGCACAAGGCAAAAGCGGCGACGCCGCTCGGGGCGCAGGCCGAGGCGCTCTACGCGCTGATGGAATCGGCGGGCAAGGACGATCTGGACTTTTCCGGCGTCATGAAACTGATCCGGGGCGACCTCTGATCGCCCGGCAGCGCCGCCCCCGCAGATAAATTCCGCGTCAAGACTGGCGTTCGCCGCCTGAAAGGGCCATGTACCGCGGATGCGGCCCGATCCGACTGACGACATAGAAAGCAAAGGCGAAGCGGCGCCGTTCGGGCGGTCGGTGGGGCGCATGTTTGCGGTGCTGTTTCGGCCGGAAATGGCGCGCTGGCGCTTTCGCATCGGTCTTGCTTTCTTGCTGACGGTCGGCGCCAAGGGGCTTTCCGTTCTCGCGCCCGTGCTGATGGGCGAGGGCATCAATGCGCTGACGGGAGACACTGAGGCGGGCGCGCGCCTTGGCCTTGCCGGCCTCTCATTCGTGGCGCTCCTTGCCTTGTTCGCCGCAGCGCGGTTTCTCGCCGCCGGCCTGCCGATGATCCGGGACGCCTTTTTCTCAACGGTGACGCAGGATGCACAGCGGCTGATCGCGGTCGATGCGTTCCGTCATGCGCAGCATCTTGAATTGCAGTTTCACCTCACGCGCCGCTCCGGCGCGCTCAACCGCATTATCGAACGCGGCGTTACGGCGATGGAGTACCTGCTGCGTTTTCTTGCCTTCAATATCGGCCCCACGATCATCGAGTTAGGGTTTGCCGCGGTCGTGCTTGCATTGCTTTACGGCGTTCAGTTTTCAATGGCCGCCATCGTGACTGTCGGCGTCTATGCAGTCTTTACGATCATTGTTACGGAGTGGCGCAACAAGCAGCGGCGTGTTTTGAACGAAGCCGATACGCGGCTGCGCGGCATCGCCGTCGACACCCTGACAAATTTCGAAACCGTGAAGTCGTTCGCCGCAGAAGACCGCGAGGCGGGGCGGTATGACGGCGCCTTGCGCGAATACAACCGGCACTATGTGACGATCATGAAATCCCTGGCGGCGCTCAATGGCGGTCAGGAATTCATCATGACCGGCGGTCTCCTGGCGGTCGCCATCATGGCCGGATACGGCGCCGTTAACGGCGCCATGCAGGTCGGCGATGTCACCGCGATTATTCTGATGCTGTTCAACATTTATCGGCCGCTCAATATTCTCGGCTGGGCCTGGCGCGAGATCAAACAGGGCACGGTCGATATTGAGAAACTGTTCCAGCTGATGGACCGCAAGCCCGAGGTCGCGGACGCGCCGGACGCCGCCGCCTTCCGTCCCCACGGCGGCGCCATACGCTTTGACAATGTCCGCTTTGCCCATGAAGGCCGGGCCAGCGGCATCAAGGATATTTCTTTTGACATACCCGGCGGCGCCTTTGTCGGCATTGTCGGGCCGTCGGGCGCCGGCAAATCGACGATCCTGAAACTGCTCTTTCGGTTTTACGAACCTCATGAAGGCCAAATCGCAATCGACGATCAGAACCTATCCGATGTTACGCAGCATTCGTTGCGCAAGGCGTTGGGTCTCGTGCCCCAGGAAGTCGTGCTGTTCAACGACACGCTGCGGCTCAACATCGCTTACGCCCATCCGGACGCGTCCGACGAAGAGATTATGACGGCGGTGCGGCGCGCACAGCTTGGCGACTTTCTTGAAAGCCTGCCGGCGGGCCTCGATACGCGCGTGGGCGAGCGGGGGCTGAAACTGTCCGGCGGAGAAAAGCAGCGCGTTGGCGTCGCGCGTGCGATATTAGGCGATCCGCCGATCCTGATTCTTGACGAGGCGACGTCGTCTCTTGATTCCGGCACGGAGGAGGAAGTGCAGGCCGCCCTGCGTGAGGCCGCCCGCGGGCGCACGACCCTTGCGGTGGCTCATCGCCTTTCAACGGTAGCCGGCGCAGATTTTATTCTGGTGCTTGACGATGGCCGCGTCATCGAACGCGGATCTCACGAGTCGCTGATTGCCGAGAACGGCGTTTATGCTGAGTTGTGGCGGCGACAGTCCGGCGGCGAGTCCCATCAGCAGCCGGCCTTTGCGCCGCAATTCGCCAAATAGCTATTTGACGGCGGCGACGGTCGCCGGTTCGGTCCACTTTCTGATGGTCTCAAGGAGCGGTCCCTCTTTGACCGGCTTGGGCAGGTAGTCGTCCATGCCTGCATCGATACAACGCTGTCGGTCTTCACGCATCGCGTGAGCCGTGACGCCGATAATCGGCGTCGTGTCGCCGGACTTTTCCTGACGCCGACGAATCTCGGCCGTCGCCGTTGCGCCGTCCATGACCGGCATGGAAACATCCATCAGGATGATGTCAAAATCGCCTTTTTCATATAGACCGATGGCTTCCGCTCCGTTGCCCGCGATCGTCGTGTCGCATTTAAACTTTTGCAGCATCGCTTTGATGACCATCTGATTGACGAGATTGTCCTCCGCGACCAGCACTTTCAGCCCGGCGCAGGAGCGAAGGCCTGGCCGATTGCTCGCGGAAAGCTCGGGATCGTCCGATTGCAGCTCATTCGCCGCGCCTTTTACGGCGTCGATCGCTGCGTCGCCCATAGCGGAAACGATTGCATCAAGGAGCATCGATGCGCGCGCGGGCTTCACCAGATATCCGTCGAAAAGATCGCCCGTCAGTCCGGCGGGGTCCCCCTTGCGCCCCGCCGAGGTCAGCAGGATCATCGGGGTTTCAGCAATCGCTTCATCTTTGCGGATGATTTTCGCCAGTGCGACGCCGTCCATATCCGGCATCTGATAGTCCAGAACTGCGACTGCATAGGGATCGTCCGCCGGACGCGCGCGCATAGCGGCGATTGCGTCGTCGGGCCGCTCGAAGGCGTCGGACGCGAGACCCCAGGACGCAAGCTGCTCGGTCAGGATTTTGCGGTTGACTTCGTTGTCGTCGACAATCACCGCGCGGCTGGTTTCGAAAAGGCCGCTTGGCGCGCTTATGCTTGTGTGGGTTGTTTCATCGACCCTCAGCGGCAGACGAACGATGAATTCTGAGCCCTTGCCCAACTCGCTTTCGACGCGGATCTCGCCGCCCATCGCCTCGGCCATCCGTTTACTGATCGCCAGGCCGAGACCGGCGCCGTCGTGACGGCGGGCCGCGGACCCGTCGACCTGCTCGAACTCCTCAAAAATCGCATTGATTTTTGAATCCGGAATCCCGCATCCCGTATCGGTCACCGATATCTCGATGTCGGCGAGCTCTCCGCGCGAACGGCCCGCGATGTCGATCAGGACATGCCCTTTTTCCGTGAACTTGACGGCGTTGCCGACAAGGTTGGTGATGATCTGACGCACGCGGCCCGGATCGCCGATAAACCCGCATTGAAGGTCCGGCTGAAACCGCACCAGCATCTCAAGGCCCTTTTCTTCAACGCGCAATGATAACAGGCTTGCAACGTCCTCTATCGTCGCGCGCAGATCAAAGCACTCGTCAACGACGCGAAGCTTCCCGGCTTCCAGGCGCGAAAAGTCGAGTATGTCGTTAATGATCTTTAGGAGCGCGTCGCCGGAGCTGACGATCACACGCGCCATGTCCTTTTGTTTGTCGTCGAGGCCGGAATCGAGCAGCAAGGACGCCATGCCGACGACGCCATTCATCGGCGTGCGAATTTCATGGCTCATATTGGCGAGAAATTCCGATTTCGCCCGGTTCGCCGCCTCTGCTGCGTCTTTGGATATCGTGAGTTCTTCCGTAAGCCGGCGGAGTTCGTCTTCGCGGTTCATGGCTTCCGTTACGTCGCTATAGGTGACGACCAGGCCGCCGCTCGGACGGTCACTAATGCACTCTTCAATAGCGCGGCCGTCCTTCTGGCGGCGTATGGTACGGAACGTGCTGCCCTCGTCCAGCGTTTTCCGGCAGTCCTCAAGAAACGCATCGGCCGACTCATATTCATAAACGCCGTGTTTGATACCGATCTTGAGAACGTCCCGGACGTCGGCGCCGACCGCCCAGAGTTCGGCGGGCAGGCCGGACATGCGGTGCGCCTTCTCGTTGGATTCGTTGATGTGAAGGTCGGTATCCACAACGACGAGGCCTTGTTCCATCGACTCCAGAACCTCGGCGAGAAGCTGGCGACGCCTTTCAATATCGGCCGTGCGCTCAAGAACGGTTTCCTCAAGGCGCGCATTGGCAGCGAGAAGCGCCCGCTGCGCCTCGACCTTTTCCGTGATGTCACACGCGGTTCCTCTGTACCCGCAAAATGCTCCGCTGTCGTCGAAATTGGGCTTGCCGCTTCGCTCCAGCCACAGTGTTGAGCCATCGTCTCGCGTTACGGCGTTTACAAAATGGGAGAACGGTTTTCGTTCTTCAACGGCATGGCGCAGGGCGGCCCAGTCGGATTGATCGCACGCCGGGCCGTCAAGCGTCATTTTTTTGTCGATGAATACCTGGTGATCGAACCGTGTAGCTTCGGAGGCCCGTTCGGAAATGTACGTGTAAACGAGATCACTATTGACCTCCCACTCCCAGTCGCTGGCGGTTTCGGCAAGATCGCGGTGGCGTTGCTCGCTCTCTCTGAGCTGTTTCTCCGCGTGTATCTGTTTTGTGATGTCGCGCGTCCAGCCGATATACCCTTTAAAACTTCCGTCATCGCCCCATTTCGGCTGGCCCGTCATGGTGAGATAGAGCGTTTCGCCGTCGGCCCCGTCGAGGCGGTATCGTACGTCGCGAAACGCCTGACGGCGCGCAACAAGGTCCTGTGCGAGCGCCGACACGCCGGTGTTTTCTGTCGAGCGGTTCAGGAAATCCCGTCCGCCGCCGCCCAGGAACTCGTCGCGCCGCAGTCCTGTGATAAGTTCAAAATTTTCCGACAGGTAAGTCAGCTCACCGTCGGCGTCGCGTTCCCACGCCCAGTCCGACGCTGTTTCGATGAACGAGCGCAAGCTGTTGCGCGCCTCGTCCGCGGCGATCGCCACTTTCTGTTCCTGACGGACAAGTTCGTTAATCGTGCCGCCATAGCGAGTGAGCAACAGCGATCCGTTAATCGAGCCGAGTACGAGAAAGCCGCCGAAGACAAAGTGCATCATGTTGCCGTGGGCCATCATGATGAAGCCATAGGGGGTGAGGCAGATGATCATTATTGCCGTGGATGCGCGCGGGGCTGAAGCGAACGCGAAGCCGGCGGAGACGCCGCAAAACGCCGCCCACGTTCCAATAATCATGGCCTGCTCGAAATTCGCGCCGATTGACAGGTACGACGCCATTAGCGAGCAGGCAGCGGACATGCCCATGACGACGGGTACAGTTCCGCCGACGATCGAACGCTTTTTGGAAACGGAAAGGTTGTCGATCTCAAGGCGGCGCCAGAAGAGAATTCTGCGCACGAGGAAAATCGTCAGCAAGGCGAAACCGATATGCGGCCACGGCCAGCGGTCCGGTTGGGCCAGCGTTAGCGCCAGTGCCGTGCAACATCCGATAGAGAACAGTGCAACCGGAATCTGCTTTTGAAACTCGCGCAATCGACGGTCGATCAGTGCGTCAGGCGCGCTCGGCCCGGAAACTACCGCTAGGAGCTGTTCAAAAAAAATCCGCACGCGTAATACGCCCTAGGGTGATTGATCGACGCGAAATGATTAAGGCGCAGGGTTAATTCCGCGTGTAAATTACGAAAATTCCCGCCTGGCGCTATTAAGTTCGGCGCCCATTGCGTGATCGCGTTAAGGAATTGGCGCCAATTCGTTTGGTAAATGTTACCGCCGAAAACCAGTGAGGCAGACTGTGCACCTATCACCGCCATCTTCGCGCGCCGCATTTGCCAATACGCCGGCGTTTTTCGACGGGACAATCGCGCCGCTGATTGCCCGTGCGGAACAGCGCCGCCGCCGCGCCGTGCGCGACGCGGGGTTGATTGCCGCTGCGGGCGCCGCCGTCGTCGCCGTTTTTCTTGTCATTGGCGGCGATGGGGGCGTCATCGCTGCGATGGTCGCCGGCCTGATTGCCGTCGGCGTCGCCGGAGCGCGCCTCAACCGAACCCGCGGAGAGATCACGGATGCCATCATTGGCCGTTTTGCGGGCCATCTGGGGTTCGATTATGCGCGTTCGCCCGGCCGCCCTTTCTACACCGAACCGTTTAGCCGGTTCGGCCTGTTGCCCCGCTTCAATCGCGAACGCTGGGAGGACGAGATTGCCGGCGCTCATGACGGCGTTCGCTTTTCGCTCATCGAAGCCCATCTGAAATATCGGAGTGGCGGGCGCAAGAAACGCACGCGCACCGTTTTCCACGGTCAGCTTATTGTTATCGACTATCCCCGGCCGTTTGCGGGGACGACAATCATCAAGCGCGATGCAAGCGTTCTCAATGGGCTTGGGCGACCGGGCAAGGCGTTCAGGCGCGTGGGCCTTGTTTCCTCAAAATTCGAAAAGGCGTTCGAAGCCTGGTCCACGGACCAGGTTGAAGCGCGGGCACTGCTCGATCCGGTAATGCTCGAACGGTTTGCGGAACTGGAGCGCCTGTTCGACGGCGCGAAGTTGCGCGTGGCGTTTGCAGACGCAAAGCTCTATATCGCACTGGAGAACGGCGACCGATTGAGTATCGGCACGATGTTCCGACCCATCGACGGCGCGGCAAGGGCCGATCGCCTCCTCAAGGAGTTCGATCTCATCTTCGACCTGATCGACGTTGCAGCGCGCCGCGCCAATGCACCCCTCGATGGGGTGCTTTCGGTCGGGGACGTGCGCGCCGGGTAGGGGCGATCGCCCCCCGACGACCGCTTAAGCTGACGTTAAGCCGACGCGCCCTGCGGGCCTTCGCCGTACTTGTTCGGTCCCTCGGAGGGTTTCGTCAGGAAGATCAGTGCAATGATTAACCCGACGATCGGGATGATCAACAGGATTGCCCACCAGGCTTCCTTGCCGATGTCATGAAAGCGGCGAATGGCGACAGCGGCGCTGGGCACGATCAGCGCCAGCCAATAAATCAATCCCAAAAAGCCCAGGTTCACGGCGCCGGCGAGAAAATTGACCACGATGGCGCCGACGAAGTAGGCAAGGGCCCACCACCAGAACTCAGCACGCCCCGACCGGCCGTCGAACTGGGCGTAATTGTTCAGCACCGTCTTTACAGATTGCATGATATCCATGGATCACCTCCCGCTATGGTGTAGGCAGATTAAAGTTGTTCGGAATACGGCGCAAATCGGCAATTATCGCACGAGCGTCAGGCGTTCCGCGGCCCTCGTGACGCCGGTGTAGAGCCAGCGCTGGCCATGCTCGCGGAACATGTAGCTTTCATCGAACAGCACCACATTGTCCCATTGCGAGCCCTGCGCCTTATGGACCGTGAGGGCGTAGCCATAGTCAAATTCGTCGGCGCTCTTGCGCTGGGTCCAGGGCACGCTTTCCGGCCCGTCGAGGAAAAAGCCACGGGGCACGGAAACGCTCACCGGCTTGCCCCCTTCCTCCGGCGTCACGGCAAAGCGCACGCGGGCGCCGCGCGGGCTCATCTGGCGCGTTACGGTCCAGACGCCGCCATTGAGCAGCCCCTTTTTCTTGTTGTTCCGCAGGCAGACGAGCTTTTCGCCGGCTTCGGGCGTGGGGCCGGTGAAGCCGTGCAGCTCGCGCAGCCGGTCGTTGTAGCGTTTGCGCGTTTTGTTGGCGCCCACAAGGATCTGGTCGGCGGCCATGATCTCTTCCGTAGAGATATCACGGCGGGAGACAACCCTGCATTCCTCCGACTGTTCGTCGAAGTCTTCGCCCTCGCGGATCGCCATGGAAAGACGGATGATCGGGTTGTCGGCCGCCTGCCGGTGAATTTCCGTCAGCATGAAATCCGGCTCGCCTTCGGTGAAAAACCCGCCGCCTTTTACCGGCGGCAATTGCGCCGGGTCGCCGAGCACGAGCACGGGCTTGCCGAAGGAAAGAAGATCGCGGCCGAGATCTTCATCGACCATCGAGCATTCATCGATAATGATGAGATCAGCTTTCGAAGCCGGCGCGTCATGACGCAACGCAAAGGACGGCTCGCCCTCTTCGTCCGCCGTAGACGGCCGATAGATCAGCGCGTGGATCGTCGTTGCGCCGGCGCAGCCCTTCTGGCGCATGACATGGGCGGCCTTGCCGGTGAAAGCGGCAAAGGCGACGTCCCCGCCGGCGTGTTCCGCGAAGTGTCGCGCGAGGGTCGTTTTGCCAGCGCCGGCATAGCCGAACAGGCGAAAGACCGGCGCCGCGCCGTCGCGCAGCCAGCGGTCGACGGCCTTTAGAGCGTCATCCTGTTCGGGAGACCATTGCATAAAACGTCCTGTGATTGGCGTGAGCCGTTATTGCGGGGGCGGGCGTCGATGGCCAGCCTTGACGGCGGCAAAAAGTTGCACGCCGATCCGGCGATGCCTATATACCGTCCGTTCGGTACAAAAGGAAACGCAGATGCCAGCCGTTAAATCGTCGCGGGAAGAGGCGGTCGCCGCCATTGCCGGCGTGTTCCGGCAATTTGGATATGACGGGGCGAGCCTCAGCCGCTTGTCGGCGGCGACGGGGCTCGGCCGGTCGAGCCTCTACCACTACTTTCCGAACGGCAAGGAAGACATGGCCGCGGCGGCGGTAGACCACATCTCGGCGGAGGCTGCGCGCGCCGTGCTTGCGCCGCTCCAGGAGGCGGGCGATCCGGCGAGGCGCGTAAAGGCGGCGGCCTCGGGCCTTGCGAAGTTTTACGATGGCGGGCGCGCAAACTGCCTCGTCAACCTGTTTTCCATTGGCGACGCGGCGGACGCGGCGCCGGGGGCGGCCAAAGCCATGGCGGGCGCGCTTGAAACCGCGTTTGAGCGTATTGCGGTTGAGGCGGGTGCGTCTGTCAAAGACGCAAGGCTGCGCGCGGAACAGGCGATCGTCGAAATCGAGGGATCGCTTGTGGTGTCCCGCGCTGCGGGCGCCAATGCGCCGTTCCAGAGGGCGCTCGCCCGTTTGCCAGGGATACTGACAGAGCGTTAGGCTTCAGAGCTGAACGCCGCCGCCGGGTGCGGCGCGCGAACCGCTGGTGAGACGATGACCCTTAATGTTGAAATCCGCGAAAGCGCGCACGATGACGCAGGTCCAACGAAGCAGCTCTATCGGGAGGCGTTCCCGGATGAGGATCTGTTTCCGGTCGTCAGCGCGTTGCAACAGGAGGAAACGGGCGTTCTCTCGCTCTTGGCGACTGCTGACGATGCGGTCGTGGGTCATGTGGCCTTTACGACCTGTCTTGTTGGCGAAGGCGCCGACGCGGTCGCGCTGCTGGCGCCGCTCGGCGTTGCGCCCGCCGCACAAAGAAAAGGCGTTGGCGGCGCGCTTGTCCGCGAGGGCTTGCGAAGGTTGGAGACGGCCAGCGTGACTCACGTCTACGTTCTCGGAGATCCGGCCTATTACAGTCGTTTCGGTTTCCGCCAGGAGGATCGCGTGACGCCGCCATATGACCTGCCGGCGGAATGGCGCAGCGCCTGGCAATCCCTCTCGCTGCGCGGCGCCGGCGTTCCGCCCAATGGCAGGCTTGTCGTGCCGGCGCCATGGCGCGACGAAGCACTCTGGAATTGATAAAACGCCGCGCGCCCGTCTGACGGGCGAGACCATGCCGCTGCATCCAATCGAAATCAGGGCCGGCCCGAGATTTTGCGACGCGGCGCGAGGCCGGGGTCCGTCGCCACGTCGCTCAGGCTCAACCGGCATCACGTCAATGTGACGCCGCCTTTCCTTGCCTGATCGGCCTTTTCCATTATGTACCGAACGATCAGTACATAATGGAAAAGGAGAGACCATCATGCCATGGAACAACAATCTGAAGTCCTTCAAGGACGCATTGCGCGTCGTCGCCGGCGTCTGGATCGTCGCAATCGGCGCGCTGTTTTGGGCCGCGGGCGATGTCGCCGCGCAAGGAACGGGAAGCGCCGCTCATGCGCCAACAGGGCAAGTTGCGCACCGCACCATTGAGATTGACGACGTCAATGTCTTTTACCGGGAAGCCGGCGATCCGTCGCGGCCGACCGTGTTGTTGCTGCACGGGTTTCCGACATCGTCGCAGATGTTCCGAAACCTGATCCCGGCTTTGTCGAAGAAGTATCATGTGCTCGCCCCGGACTATCCGGGTTACGGTGCGTCTGACATGCCAGCTCGGGATGTCTTCGACTACACATTTGCAAACTACGCAGACATCGTTGAAAAATTTGTCGATGCGAAAGGGGTTGATCGCTTCGCCGTTTATCTGATGGACTACGGCGCGCCGATCGGGTTTCGCGTTTTTGCCGGAAATCCGGAACGGGTGACGGCGTTCATCATCCAGAACGGCAACGCCTATGAAGAAGGGCTCGTCAAATTCTGGGATCCCATCAAGGCTTATTGGAAATCCGGCGCGGACAGCGAGCGAAATGCCCTGCGCCAGTTCCTGACCATCGAAGCGACGGAGTGGCAATATACGCATGGCCAGCCGGTTCCCGCGCTGATCAGCCCCGACACATGGCATACGGATCAATACCTGCTTGACCGCCCGGGCAACAAGGAAATCCAGCTCGACCTGTTTTACGACTACCGCACCAACGTCGACGAATATGCCGGCTGGCAGAAACTCTTTCGGAAGCATCAGCCGCCGGCGCTGATCGTCTGGGGCAAGAACGATTTCATTTTCCCGGAAGCCGGCGCGCACCCCTACAAGCGCGATTTGAAAAACGTGGAGTTCCATCTCCTCGACGGAGGGCACTTTGTGCTTGAAAGCCACAGCGGCCTAATCGCGCAGGAAATACTCGATTTTCTGGCGAGAGAAGTACGCTGACGCACTGAGGCGTTGGAACATTGGGGCGGAGCGGGCTCAAGCCAGTTCCGCCCACACCGGCACGTGATCGGAGGGTTTCTCCTTGCCGCGCTCAGCCCGGTCGACGCCGGCGTCCCTGAACCGGTCGGCGGCCTGCGGGCTCATCAGTAGATGATCGATGCGGATGCCATGGTCTTTCTCCCAGGCGCCGCGTTGATAGTCCCAGAATGTGTAGCGAATGCCGCTTGCGTCCGCCTGGCGCAGCGCGTCGGTAAGGCCGAGGTTCAAAATTTCGCGGAAAGCGCGATGGGTTTCTTCCCGATAAAGCGCATCGCCCCACCATCCGGCCGTATCATGCACGTCCTCAGCCTGCGGAATGACGTTATAGTCGCCGGCGAGGACAAACGCTTCTTCCTGTTGCAGAAGTTTCTCCGCGTGTTTCTTCAGGCGCTTCATCCATTTCAGTTTGTAGTCGTATTTCGGGCCGGGCGCGGGGTTGCCGTTCGGCAGATAAAGACCGCCAACGCGAACCGGGTCGGCGGCGTCCGGCATTACCAGCGCTTCGATATATCGGGCCTGCTCGTCGTCCATGTCGCCGGGGAGGCCGCGTAGCACGTCGTCGACCGGGAACCTGGAGAGTAGTGCGACGCCGTTATAGGTCTTCTGTCCATGAACCTCGACGTTATAGCCGCGGTCTTCGAACTCGCCCGCCGGAAATTTTTCGTCAATACATTTGATTTCCTGAAGGACGGCGACGTCGGGCTTTGCCTTGTCGAACCATTCGAGAATGCGCGGCAGGCGCGCGTTGATGGAATTGACGTTGAAGGTAGCGATTTTCATAAAGGGCGTTATCCGAATTTGTGGACGGGTTTCGGGACGTTGTTTCCGAATCTGGCGCTACCATATAGCGCCATGCGACTTTTTCTAAAGGTTTGTCCCGCAGGATTTGCAAGCCGTATATGCCTCAGAGGACCGGCCCGCCATGAACGCCCGTTTGACGCCATTCTTGATCCTTGCGCTGTTCGCCGTCGCATTCGTGCTGATGCAGTCCAATCAGCGGAAATTTCTGGCCGACGAAGGACGCCTCGGGACCCGCGAGGAGCCGGCGCGGGACGCGGTTGTCTTGTCCTGGTCAAGCGCGGTCGATGCGCCGATGGCGCGCCGCTTTGAGGAGGCTTTCGCGGAGCACCGGGACAGCGCCTCATTGTTTATCATCGAATTGAACTCGCCGGGCGGCGCGATTGCGGAAGGCAAACGCATCGTCCAGCTTCTCGACCGCATGAAGCGCACCCATGAGGTCGAAACGCGCGTCGGCGCCGGCGATTTCTGCCTTTCCATGTGCGTGCCGATTTTTCTGAAAGGCGACGTGCGGATCGCGGCGCCTAACGCGCGGTTCATGTTCCATGAACCATCATCCTACGACTCCTTCACGGGCGAGCGCACAAACGAGCCTCAGTTTGAACGCCGTTTCGTCGCGGACAGGTTTTTCGACCGGTATTTTGAAAACTCGCCCATGACGCCGGCATGGCGCGCGCAGCTTGAAAGCGATTGGGTGGGGCGGGACGTATGGAAATCCGGTGAAGATTTGTGGCGCGAAAACTCCGGCGTGTTGACGGCGCTGTCCAGCTAGTCAGGGCTATTTCATTCGGGCCTTGAGGCGGGCGATGCTCCGTGCGCTCCAGTCGGCGTAGCTCTTTGCGATGTTTATGCCGAGATCGAATGTCAGGTGCCGGTAAAACTCTTCGTCCGGAAAACCGTCGGGATAATCCGCGCCAAACTCCTCGCGCCATCCCGTCTCGACTTCGCAGAGTTGCTCATAGCGCGCTTCCATGATCGAGCGCAGGTCTTCCAGAAAGGTCAGTGCTTTCTCCGCGTCGCCGACCTCGCTCAAGAAATATAGCTGCGCCAGATAGTGACGGCGCTCGCCGCCGAATATCGGCCCTTCAAGCAGCCAGTCGACCAGCGCCTCCTTGCCTTTCGCCGTGCGCTTGTAAACGCGGCGCGGCGGGCCGGCCTTCGACGCCTTCATTTTGCTGGTGACGAAGCCTTCTTCTTCCATGCGCCGCAGGGTCGGGTAGATCTGCGGCAGTTGCACGGACCAGAAATGCGACAGCGCCAGGTCGAATTCCTTTTGCAGATCGTAGCCGCTCGCCGGCTTCGCCAGGCAACCGAGCAGGATGTTCTGGAGGCTCACTCAGCGGCCTGCGTCCGCGCTTGGCCCAGAATTTTCCGTTTCCAGATTGCCGCCGCCGGCACGCCGATCAGCGTTGGCAGTATCCACGGCACAATCTGATATGGCGAGTCGCCCAGCAGCGGATTGAAAAAGGAACTTGCGCCGAACACGAAAAAAGCGGTGTGAAACGCAATGCCGGAGCCGAGCATGCCGTCAAGATGCTCGACGACCCATCGCTGCGGATCGGCGTTGCCCCGCCGCTGATACTTCAATGTTTCAAAGAAAACCAGAATGCCGAGCGGGCTGAGCGCGAAGAGGACGATTGCGTTCGACGGTCTGAAGGCAATTGTATACCCGATGAGGGACAGGCTCGCGATCAGTGCTGTGATTGCCCGCGCATATGCAAACACCGCGCGCGCGCCGGGGCTTGGGCCGTGAAAGCGGATCGCGGACCGGCCCTTTTCCAGAATTGCAAAGGTTATTACGGCGAGATAGCCGAGGAAGAAGACGGCGGCCGTGCGCGCATCGCCCAATGCGACCTCACGATCGCCTGCAAAAGCATTAAGCAATATCGCCGAAACGCCGAACAGGGCGGTGGCGACGATGAGCATGCCCGACCAGTAATAGGCTTTGCCGGCGCGGATATGCCAGGGACTGCCTTTCCTCGAAAAGATCTGTAGCCAGAACAACGCCAGCACAAAAACGCCGAAACCGATATGAATCGGCACGGTAACGCTTCGAAAGTCGTTCAGGATTTCGCCCACAATCCACCCCTCGCTATGTTAATAGCACTATATAAGTTATTATATAGGTGTCAATCATCGCAAAACGGTGTCGGCAGAGAACCCGCAAAAATATCAGTTTTTGAAATGCGCGGCCGTCGAGGCGCGTCAGAAACGCTAAAATTGAATGCTTGAGTCTTTATCGACTTCGGCACACTTATTCGGCGGCTGCCGAATTAAAGGCGTAGGTATCCCAAGTAGGCTGGTAAGTGTCGTCAGCTTGGTCTCCCCAACAACTCCAACCTTTGCGCGCGCCACGGGAGTAAAGTTCGATGCGGGGCCCCCAGGAACAGTTTTCAATAATTTCGTATTGTTCATCTGGTTTCCGGGAGTGTTCGCGTTTTCTGGTTGCCAAAACAATTCTTCACAATAATTCGTATTTTCCGCTTCCCAGGAATTGCAGATATCCATTGTCTCTCAGTCGCTGAAGCTGCTGTCGTATTTTCGGACGAATATTGTTGTTGTTTGGGTACTTTGCCGCTAACTCTCGTTCGAAGTGGTAAACATCGCCTATTGAAAACACTTTCGAACCGATTTCCTCAACGCAAAACATAACATCGACCAACCATCCACGTGCTTTTAGATTCTCGTTTTTTAAGAATTTGGTGCGTTTCCAACTCTCAACGACCTCTTTTTTGTCTAAAGGCGTTTTATCCCTGACAATGAAAATTTTACCCGCCTCAGGAATATTGCCCAAAAGAATATTGCTACCGATCCACCCTGCGCGTTTCGCCGTGGAAGACAGCGGGCGTCTTTCTTCGATACTTGTATGCGTAACAAAGTAATTTGGTACGACAAATAGATTTGCTACCAATAACTCTTTGGGATCGTAGTTCAAAAAACCGAAATTTGGGCTGTTTACGGAAGATATACGTTCTGAAAGCGTTTTAAAGGCGCCATCAATTACCTTCTTTCCGAATTTCCGCTTCTGGCTTTTTAGTTCAAACTCTTCGTTGCACGAAGAACAGAAAAAGTCGGCCGCCGGCCGGTTGTTTTCAAATTTCGATAAACGTTCAAAACCGCAACACGGACAGAACAGAGAATCGGCAACCCATTGTTCGGACAGGACCCGAATATTCTGTGGTGCGCTTTTATACTCCGCTGCAGATTCTTCAAATCCTAGTTTCAAGTCAGTGATTCGCGATTACTGATAAAATTTTTGCGTCTTCGATTTCGTCCCAATCAGGTGACAGATACTCTCCGTCTCCCAATAAAATTTTTTCTTTCGCTGACTCTTCGTCGTCGGCGTCAATTTGGACGGTATGTTCGTCTCTGCAAATAGTTCGTCGTACAACTTTGAATGAAAATCTCATGTTTTTCCTAAAGCGAAAAGCTCGTGCCGCAGCCGCAGCCTGAGGTTGCGTTGGGGTTTTCGATCTTGAAGGCCGCGCCGATCAGCTCGTCGGAAAAGTCGATGACGGATCCCGCCATATAGTCTACCGACACGGAATCGACGAGGACGGAGTAGCCGTCGGCGTCCAGAACGAGGTCGTCATCCTCGCGGTCGGAGACGATATCGAACTTGTACTGAAAGCCTGAGCAGCCGCCGCCCTCGACGGCGACGCGCAGCATTGCGCCGGCCGGCTCCCTTGCGAGGATCGCGGAGATCTTTTTCGCTGCGCGTGCAGAAACGGAAACAGGGGCTTTTTCGGTAACGCTCATGACTGACCTAAACTTCGACAGTCCCTATTTAGGGCGGGTTGGACGAAATTTCGAGATATGAAATAGCGGAATCGCGTCAATTAACCGTAATCAGTAAAAGGCGTCCCATGCCCCTCCCGTTTCCGGCCCCTCTGGCGGCCTACGCCGCCCGCGCAGACAAGACCCGCGGCCGCCTCTGGCCGGAGGCTGAGAGCGCGGAGCGCACGCCCTTCCAGCGCGACCGGGACAGGGTCATTCACGCCGTCGCCTTTCGCCGCCTCAAGCACAAGACGCAGGTCTTTATCTCCCATGAGGGGGACCATTTCCGCACGCGGCTCACCCATTCGCTGGAGGTCGCGCAAATCGCCCGGACGCTGGCCCGGTCGCTGGAACTCGATGAAGACCTTGCGGAGTGCCTGGCGCTGGCCCACGATCTCGGCCACCCGCCCTTCGGGCATACGGGCGAGGACGTGCTCCAGGAATGTATGAAGGATTACAATGGCTTCGACCACAATGCGCAGACTTTGCGTATCCTGACGAAGCTTGAGCGCCGTCACGCCGGGTTTGACGGGCTCAACCTCACCTGGGAGGCGCTGGAAGGGGTCGTAAAGCACAACGGCCCGCTTTCGGGGCCGCTGGCGCAAATGGGCGAAGCGCTGCCCGCGGCGATCACGGAATACGCCGAAACCCATGATCTCTGGCTTGATACCTTCCCATCGCTTGAGGCGCAGGTTGCGGCGATTGCCGACGATATCGCCTATAACAACCACGATGTTGACGACGGCTTGCGGGCGGGGCTCTTTATCTTTGGCGACGCCCGCGAACAGCCCTTGATCGGGCCGGCGCTGGAAAAGGCCGAAGGGCGATATCCGGACGCGCCGGCGGATATTCTGATCGCCGAGGCGGTCTCCGATCTCATCGGCACGATGGTGAGGGATGTCCTCGCCGAAACACGCTCGCAGCTCGCAGATTTTTCTCCACAAGACGCGGACGCGGTGCGGCGGCGTGGCCGCCAGACCTGCGCTTTTTCATCAGGGGTTGCGGCGGATCTGAAGGGCCTGCGCACGTTTCTCTACGCAAACATGTACCGCCACGAAAAAGTTAATCGCGCCCGAGCGGATGCGCGGCGGATCGTTAAATCTTTGTTTGAATTGTTCTTTTCTGAACCTGACGCCTTGCCGCCGGAATGGCGCGAGCGCTATGAGGGCAGGGACAGTCAGGGGCGGGCGAGGGTCGTGTGCGATTACATCGCCGGCATGACGGATCGGTACGCAATGCGGGAGTATCGCCGCCTCTTTGGCGTCGAAATTGAGGACTAAGCCTCTCGATATCGCCCGTCCGATGCTAAAATGGGTGATCGGGTTGATTCGGCGGTGAAAATTGAAGACGAGCATCGGCGGAACGAGATCCGCGCGCGATCGCCGAGCCTCGACCAACAAGAATAATGGTGACGACATGACGACGGCTGACGAAAACTACGACGACGAATATTCAGAATATGACGGGATGGACGACGACGAAGACGAGGGCGGGCTTTCCGGCTTCTCCGTCTTGATGATCGGTCTTGTCATGTTCGGCGCCTTCGCAGCGACGACCTATGTCTTTTACCAGAAGGGCATCAAACAGGGCGAACGTCGCGCCGGCATCGAAACGCCATATGTGGCGGCGGACCCGGAGCCGATCAAAATCGAAACTGCGGACGCGGGAACGAGTGTCGAGGACCGGGAAGTCTATGATGTGTTCGACGGCGAGGAACCGGCGCCCGTCACTGTCATTGACGAAGCGCCGGAGGAACCGGTCGATCGCAACCCGGAAGACGCCATTGGCGCGTTGACCGCTGACGTTGCCGAAGAGGCCGAGACAGTGATTGCAAATCTCGCCGAAGAAGATGCGGCTGCGTTCGATACGCCGCCCGCGCCGGAGCCGGAGCCTGAACCCGTCGCCGTCACCGAGCCGACGCCGGTGAATGCGGCGCCGGTTGAAACGCCCGCTGCGCCTGCGTCGCGCTCGGCGGTGTCGGGCAGTCACGTGGTGCAGGTCGGCTCGTTTCGCTCCAACGACGAAGCGCTGGCGAAATGGAGCAGCATGCAGTCCAAGATCAGTGCCGTGATCGGCGACAAGTCTTTCGACATCGAACAGGCGGACCTTGGAGACCGGGGCATTTATCATCGCCTGCGCGTCGGTCCGTTCACGTCTTCCGATGCCGCCAACGCCTATTGCGCCACGTTGAAGCAGAACGGCCAGGACTGCCTGCCGAAGAGGCTCTAAGCGCTGCCCAGTTCCGTTGTATTCGACACTGAAGGCCCGCGGCTAAGCGCAGACGAAAAAGCGTTTTTCCGCGATGCAGACCCGTGGGGTTTCATCGTCTTTGCGCGCCATTGTGCGTCTGCTGACGAATTGCGGGCGCATACGGCCGAGCTGCGCGAGGCGGTGGGTCGGGACGCGCCGGTCATGATCGATCAGGAAGGGGGACGGGTCGCGCGTATGAAGCCGCCGACCTTTCCGGCCCATCCGGCGCCGGCGCTGTTTGGCGACCTCTATCGGCTCGACCCGAAAAAGGCGGTTGAAGCATCGCGGCTGAATGGCTGGTTGCTCGGGCGGCTCCTGTCGGGGTGCGGCGTCAACATCAACTGTATCCCGATGCTGGACGTCCCCCAGCCCGACGCCGATCCGACCGTCATCGGCGACCGGGCCTATGCGAAGCATCCCGATGTTATCGTCGACCTCGCCCGCGCCGCCGCGGATGGCTCGAAAGCGGGCGGAGCGTTGCCCGTGGTCAAGCATATGCCGGGGCATGGGCGCGCCCTCTGCGACAGCCATCATGAACTGCCGCGCGTCGATGCGCGCCAAGAAGACTTGATCGCGGTCGACTTTGCGCCGTTCAGACAATTGCGCGATGCGCGAATGGGGATGACCGCTCATGTGGTCTATGAGGCGTATGATGCAGATCGTCCGGGCACGCTGTCGCCTGTCATTATCGGCGACGTCATCCGCGGCGAGATCGGATTTGACGGGCTGTTGTTCACGGACGATCTGAAGATGAAGGCTCTTGGCGGGCCGATGGACGGGCGCGTGTCGGCAAGCCTGGAGGCCGGCTGCGATATTGCGCTCTGCTGCAATTTCGATCTGGCGGAGAAGACGGCGGCGATGAAGGGCGCGCGCCCGCTTGAGGGCAGGGCTGCCGAACGGGCCGAGGCCGCGCTCGCAGAGGCGGCAGCCACGGAAGACGGGGATATTGACGCGTCCTATCGGCGGCTCAACGAGTTTCTGAAGCCCGTCGCCCCTGCTGTTTGACCGACGGGGATAAATCACGATTTTCGACAGCGAGAATCGCCTGAGAAGTGCTATCTATGGCGGATGGTGAGAATATCAGAGTATTGCCGGTGACCGGCCCGACAAACGACGCGGATGATTTCGATGCGCCGGCCCGCGTGGAGGCCGACGCCGATATCGATGGGTTGATCGTCAATATAGACGGTTATGAAGGCCCGCTGGACGTCCTTCTGGATCTCGCGCGCAGCCAGAAGGTCGATATCCGCCGCATCTCCATGGTCGCGCTCGTCGATCAGTATCTGGAGTTCGTCGGCGAGGCGAAGAAGCGCGATCTTGAACTCGCCGCCGATTACCTCGTCATGGCCGCGTGGCTGGCTTACCTCAAATCGCGGCTCTTGCTGCCCGTCGACGATGAAGAGGGCGATGAGCCCACCGCCGACGAAATGGCCGCGCGCCTCGCCTTCCAGTTGCAGCGCCTTGAGGCCATGCGCAACGCGGTCGAGGCGTTGCAGGGGCGGGCGCAGTTTATGGTCGACTTCTTCCCGCGCGGAACGCCGGACGGCGTGCGGGTGGTGCGCACCGCCGATTGGCAGGACACGCTTTACGACCTGCTAAAGGCGTATGCGACGCAGCGCATCTCAAAGCTCGACCGCGATTATCATGTGGACCCGCCACGGGTTTACACGATCGAAATGGCGCGGCTGCGCCTTGAGCGCATTCTGGGCTCGATCCCCGAATGGACGGAACTGCGCGCGCTCGTTCACGCGGAAGACGTCGATGCGCCGGAAACGTCAAAAATCGCCAGCGCATTCAACGCGGCGCTGGAATTCGCCAAGGACGGCCGTATCGATATGCGTCAGCTCGGCGCTTTTGAACCGATTTACATCAGGTCGCGGCCCGATGAAGACGAAAGGAAACCGTCATGACCGACCTTGACGCTGAAAGCGGTCGCGACTTCAAAGGCCTCGACGCCCATGAGGCGCAGCAGGCGCTCGCCGAGGAACTCGGCGCGGAAACGGATGAACAAGAAACAGTGAGCGAAGAGCAGGACGACGGGGAAACCGAAGCCATCGCGGATTGGTCTGAGGAAGATATCGCCGACCATTGCCGGATGGTTGAGGCGTTGCTGTTCGCCGCGGCGGAGCCGCTCGATCAGCGCACGATTGCGGGGCGTCTGCCGGCCGGCGCCGACATTCCGGCGATCATTGATCGGCTTACGGAGGACTATGCGGGTCGCGGCGTAACCCTTCAGAAGATTGACAAGAAGTGGCGGTTCGTCACCGCCAGCGACGTGGCGCACGTGCTTGAGATCGAGAAGGTTGCGCCGCGGCGGTTATCGCGCGCCGCCCTCGAAACTCTTGCGATCATCGCCTACCACCAGCCTTGCACCCGCGCGGACATCGAAGACGTTCGCGGCGTTCAGGTGGCGAAAGGCTCGCTGGACCAGCTTCTTGAGATCGGCTGGGTCAAAATGCGCGGCAAGCGTCAGGACACGCCCGGACGGCCGACCCTCTATGGCACCACTGAGGACTTTCTTCAGCATTTCGGCCTTGAGACGGTGACGGACCTGCCGGGTCTCGCCGACCTCAAGGCCGCCGGACTGTTGGACGCGCGCCTGCCGCCGGGCTTTGCCGTCCCGTCGCCGGTGGATGGCGACGACGCCGATGAAGCCGAGGATGGCGATGAAGAAGGCGAATTTGTGCAGGATTTTCATGAGGAAAGCAGCGACGAAACCGCCGACGCGTAAGGAAGTTTTCATGCCTGCGCGGTTTGCTAATGGGGCCGCCGATGACTACATTCTGGCGGCGTAATTAGCAAAGGCACCACCCATGGGCGCTATCGGACCCTGGCAGATCGTCATCATTCTCATTCTCGCCCTGCTGCTGTTTGGCGGTGGCGGGAAGATCTCTTCGCTGATGGGCGATTTCGCCAAAGGCATTAAATCGTTTCGCAAGGGTCTTCAGGAAGAAGATGAGAAATCGCTGGACAAGCGCAGCGATGAGGCGGTGGATGTAACCCCCGCCGAGGACAAGGCAAAGGCGGAGTAATCCGCCGGGGTTTTGAAGGACCCCATCGCGCATGAACCTCGTTCCGCAATTCGGTTTTCTTGAACTGATCCTGATCGCCGTCATCGCGCTGATCGTGGTCGGCCCGAAAGACCTGCCGCGCATGATGCGTCAGGCCGGGCGGATGGCGGCGAAGGCGAAATCCATGGCGGCGGAATTCACGTCCGCTTTCGACCAGATGGCCCGCGAGACCGAGATGGAGGAGCTGCGCAAGGAGATAGATGCGCTGAAGCGCGATAATCCGATCGCGCAGGCGAAGCGCGAGCTGAACGAAACAGTCAATCCGATCAACAGTGAATTGCGCAAGGAAGCGTCTGCATTGAAAGGCGACCCGGCGGCGAAGCCTGCCGCCGAAGGCGATGCCGGCGCCGTTGAAGAAACGGGTGAGGCGGCGGCGAAGACATGATCCCCATCTCCGCCAGGAAAGACCGATCCGACGACGAAGAGATCGAAGCCTCGGCGGCGCCGCTGCTCGATCATCTGACGGAATTGCGCTCCCGCCTGATCGTTTCGTTCTGCGCCATCGGGGTCGCGTTCGTCGTCTGCTTCATCTTCTCCGTGCCGCTCTACGAATTTCTCGTCGTGCCGTTCAAGAACGCCGTGACCGCGGCGGGTGCGGAACCGAAGCTCTATTTCGCGCCGCTGGAGTTTTTCTTTACCCGCGTCAAACTGGCGATGCTCGCGGGCGTTGCGGTCGCATTTCCCGTGGTGGCTTATCAGATTTATCAGTTTGTTGCGCCCGGCCTTTACCGCAAGGAACGCGCCGCGGTGTTGCCGTTCCTTCTCGCCATGCCGGTTCTGTTCCTGGCGGGGGCGGCGCTTGTTTATTACGTGCTGATGCCGTTCGTCATGCAGTTCGCGGTGGGCATGGAGCGCGACGCCGTCGATGGATCGGGCGTCGCGATCGAATTGCTGACCCGCGTCGGCGATTATCTCTCCCTCACGACGACGCTGATCATGGCGTTCGGGTTCGCGTTTCAGTTGCCGGTGTTTCTGACGCTGCTGGCGCGGGCGGGCCTCATCGATGCGGCGTTTCTCAAACGCAACCGAAAGTACGCTATTGTCGGCATCTTCATTTTCGCCGCCTTCCTGACCCCGCCCGATCCGATCAGCCAGATGGTGCTGGGCTGCTCGATTATCGCGCTTTACGAAATCTCGGTGCTCTCGGTCGGCATGGCCGGGCGGCGGCGGGAGGAAATGGAAGAAGCCGAAGAAAGCGCGGCGTGACGCGTTTCGACAGAACGCCGCAAAAATCTAAACGCGCAAAAGAATTGCGGAATAATCTGACGGATGCCGAACGTAAGCTTTGGCGCGCTCTGAGGGGAAAGCAACTTGAAGGGCTGAAATTTCGGCGACAACATCCGGTCGGTCAGTACATTCTAGATTTTTATTGCCCGGCTGTTCGCCTCTGCGTCGAAGTCGATGGCGGCCAGCACAATGAACCGCAAAACATCAAGCGCGATCAGGCTCGGTCGGATTGGCTCGCGACGCGTGGAATAAGCGTTATCAGAGTTTGGAATTTCGAAGTCTTCGAGAATTTGGAGGGCGTCGTTGAGACAATTCTCGATCATGCTTGTGTCATGAGGAACGACATAGAGATGGGGCGCGATGATATTCCCTCCCCTTGAAAAGGGGAGGGTTAGGGAGGGGATCAACCGCCGGACTTTGATCCCCTCCCGAAATCGGAGATTTCGACCTCCCCTTTCAAGGGGAGGTGTTCAGCGCTTCTGGACCCGTCATAAAAACCCCGCTACATCGCGCGTCATGTTTGACATGAAGTTCATCCGCGAAACGCCGGACGCGTTTGACGCGGGCCTTGCGCGACGGGGCCTTGACCCGCGCGCGGGCGAAATCCTCGCGCTCGATGAGGAAGCCCGGAAATTCACCCACGCGCTCAACGAGTTGCAGTCGCGACGTAACGCGGCGTCGAAAGAGATCGGTCAGGCCAAAGCCAAGGGCGACGAGGATCGGTTCAACGAACTGCGCGCGGAAGTGGACCGCATCAAGCAGCAGATCCCCACGGCCGAGGCGGAGAAACAGCGCGCGCTCGACCGGATCAACGAGATCCTCTCCGGCCTGCCGAACCTGCCGGCCGACGGCGTGCCCGATGGCGAGGACGAGGCGGCGAATGAGGAAATCCGGCGCTGGGGCGAGCCCGCGAAGCTCAACAGCGCAAAGGAGCATTTCGATCTCGGCGAGGCGCTGGGGCAGATGGATTTCGAAACGGCGGTCAAAATGTCGGGATCGCGGTTCGTGCTCTTGAAAGGTCAGCTTGCGCGGCTGGAACGGGCGCTCGCCAGTTTCATGCTCGATCTGCATACGAATGAGTTCGGCTACACGGAATGCCAGCCGCCGCTGCTGGTCAAGGACGAGGCGCTCTACGGCACGGGGCAATTGCCGAAGTTTTCGGAAGATCTTTTCAGGACGGAGCAGGATCACTGGCTCATCCCCACGGCCGAAGTCTCGCTGACCAATATCGTCCGGGAAGAAATCCTGGACGCGGCGGACCTGCCGCTGCGGTTCACGGCGTGGACGCCGTGTTTCCGGTCGGAGGCGGGCGCGGCCGGCAAAGACACTCGCGGCATGATCCGCCTGCATCAGTTTTCGAAAGTGGAACTCGTGTCCATCACGGCGCCGGACCGGTCGGACGACGAGCACGAACGCATGACCGAATGCGCTGAAGAAGTCCTGAAGCGTCTTGAACTGCCCTATCGCACCATGGTCTTGTCCACCGGCGATATGGGATTTTCGGCGTGCAAGACCTACGATATCGAGGTCTGGCTGCCGGGGCAGGGGCGGTATCGCGAAATTTCGTCCTGTTCCAATTGCGGCGATTTTCAGGGGCGGCGCATGAACACGCGATTTCGCGCCCAGGGCGAAAAGCAGACCCGGTTCGTACACACGCTCAACGGGTCCGGCCTTGCGGTGGGGCGCGCGCTGGTGGCGGTCCTTGAGAATTATCAGCAGCCGGACGGATCGATTGCCGTGCCCGAAGCGTTGCAAGGCTATATGGGCGGCGTTGAGAAAATTGAGGCGGCCGGGTGATGCGTATTCTCTGTACCAACGACGACGGCATTTACGCTCGCGGGCTCGCGGCGCTTGAAAAGATCGCACGGGAAATCTCCGACGATGTCTGGGTCGTCGCGCCGCAGGAAGAACAGTCGGGTGCCGCCCGCGCGCTGACGCTCGCCCATCCGATCCGCCTTCGTCAGTATGAGGAGCGCCGCTTTGCCGTATCGGGGACGCCGTCCGATGCAGTGCTGATGGCGGTCGACAAAATTATGGACGGCAAGCCGGACCTCATTCTCTCCGGCGTCAATAACGGTCAGAACCTGGCGGAAGACGTGACTGTTTCCGGCACCATCGCGGCGGCGTTTCAGGGCATGTCTCTGCAGATCCCGTCAATCGCGCTGTCGCTTGCCCGGCTCGACCGGGCCAGGGCGAAATGGCGGACGCCCGAGGACCGCGGCGGTGCCATCGTGAAAAAACTGCTCGATACGGGATGGCCCGCGGACGCGGTCATGAACGTCAACTTCCCCGACCGCGAGCCCGACGATATCGCCGGGGTGGAGGTGACGCGGCAGGGCCATCGGGACGCCGTGCAACTCTTTGCCGAGGAGCGGAAAGATCTCCGTGGAGGATCTTACTATTGGTACGGGTACACCGGCGAGCTTTCCGATCCCGCAGCTGGCACCGATTTACGGGCGATCTATGACGGCCGGATTTCGATTACGCCGCTGCATCTGGCGTTGACCCACGAAGCGGCGGTCGCGCCGCTTTCGGCCGCTTTCGACAAATAGCAGGGCGTATTTTTTGCCGCTCCGGCCTATGTGTTAACATCGTTAATGGTCTATTAACCAAACTTTAGAAAGTATTGCGGCGAATCGGTAACGGGCGTTCCTGCGGGAAGGGGTGAGATGACATCATTGCGGATTTTGGCGGCAACGGCGTCAGCGCTGGCGATCAGCGCTTGCGGCACCCATAAAAGCGTTGCGCCGGTGGCGGATGCGACGTCGACGTCTCGCGTTGATGCGCTCTATCGGGCGCAGCCGGCGCCGGCCCGCCCGCAACGGACAGCGGATGTGGAGGCCGCCACGCTGAAACCCGTCTCGGCGATTTACCTGTCCGACGACAGCGCCAGCGTGCAGAAGGCAAATTATCAGGCGGCGGAGACATCCCCCGCCAGCGCTGCAAACGGCCGCGTGGTCACTGTGATGAAAGGCGACACAGTTTACGCCATTGGCCGCCGATACAGCGTTGCGCCGAAAGCCATCATTGCGGAAAATAATCTGCGTGCGCCCTATCGGCTGGAAATCGGACAGCAGCTTCGACTTCCCGGCGCCGCCGCGCAAACGCAAGTTGCATTATCGCAGCCCGTGGCGCGCGACATGCGATATCGTGTGAAGCGCGGCGATACGCTCTATGCGATCAGCCGCAAGACCGGCGTTTCCGTCGCCAAGCTTGCGCAGGCAAACGGCCTAGTTCCCCCATATGTGCTAAGCCCCGGTCAGGAAGTGCTGGCGCCCGGCGCAACAACCGGCGCCGTCGCGACGACACAGGCGCCAACAGCGCCGGCGACGCAGCAGCCCGCAACGACGCCGCGGAGCCAACCCCAACGCGTTGCGGCGGCGACGCCCGCGCCTGATCCGACGCCCGATGTCGCCGATCTTGCGCAGCAGGTGTCGTTCACCAAACCTGACGATCCGAATGCGCTCTTTGTCTGGCCTGTTCGCGGCGCCGTGATTTCGGAATACGGCATCGGCGAACTCGGCAAGCGCAATGACGGCATCAACATCGCCGCGCCGGCGGGAACGCCCGTGCGTGCGTCGGCGGACGGGGAAGTGGTTTATCGCGGATCGGAGCTTGAAGGCTTCGGCAATCTGCTGCTCGTGAAGCACACGGACGGGTTCGTCACCGCCTACGCCCACAATGACGCCATGCTGGTCAAAAAGGGCGACGTGGTGCGAAAAGGGCAGGTCATCGCAAAGGTCGGTCAGACCGGATCGGTGACGACGCCGCAACTGCATTTTGAAATTCGCCAGAAGCTGAAATCGGTCGATCCGCTGTCGCTTCTGCAAAGCCCGTAATCTTTGCGCCGGGGGAAAGAGTTACGAGAACAATAAAGTAGCGTTTGTTGCGTTTTTTGGCGGGCCCTTCGGGGTCCGTTTTTCTTTAGCCTACTTTTCCCGGCCGGCTGGCGATCAGGCGCCGCGCCAGAAACTCCGGCGTCGCCGGCAACAGGCCTTCGGAGATAAACGGCGTCTCGGAAAAATGTGCGAGCGCGAGACCGCCCTCAAAGGCCGCGCAGAGGCCAGCGCCCACGCGCTTCGTCGCATCGAATTTCGTCAGTATGCAGCGCGTTACGCCGATCTCGCGAAAGGCGTGGGCCCAGTCCACATATTCCGCGGCGTCGCCGCTTGCCGGCAGGACGAGCACCGGTTCGGCGCCCGCCGCTTCCTGATAGCTTCGAAGCGCCGCAACATCGCCGCCGTCATAGGGCGAGACCCCCGGCGTATCGAGGAGGACCGCGCCTGCCGGGCGTTCATTGCGGGTCACCTGCGCGGCGTCGAGCGGCGACGAAATAATGAAATACGCCGCGTTCAGCGCTTCGGAGTAGGCGCGGATTTGATCGACGGCGCCCGCGCGGCCGACATCGGCCGTCATCATCAACGGTTTTGCGCCGTCGCGCGACGCGGTGGCGGCGAGTTTCGCCGCGCAGGATGTTTTGCCCGCGCCGGTGGGGCCGACCAGCATGATCGGAGATGTGGGCGCAAAGTGCAGGGGCGCGAACTGAAACGTTTTTTCGAACGCCGTTTCCATCCGGTAGAGATCCTCGTCGATGGCCGATTGCCGCGCGCCGTCGATCAGGGCGGCGAGAAGCTTATCGCCGACGCCATGGGGCGCGAGGATCTCCGCCATGGCCTTGACGGCGTTGTCGCTCATGTCGAGGGACGCGGCGGCCTTGCCGCCGGCGAGCGCCCCGGTCACGCGGGCGAGAGCGTCTTCGGAAAAGCGGTGTTCGATCGATTCATTGAGCCGGGCGCCCGCCGCCATCTTGAACGGGCCTTCGTCGACGGCGTCGCGGGCCGCGCCTGCAAACTGCGCTTTGGGGGCCGGTTCGGGCGCCGCGGGCGCGGGCTTGTCCGAGGCCGTGACCTCAACATCGCCGCTCGGCAATTCGCGCACCGAAACGACGGTCGCCTGCTTCCCGAGCGCGCGCCGGGCTTTCTCTTTTCCCGCCTCAAGGCTGGAGGCGATGAATTTCATCATCGGTTACGCCGCCACACTAGATCGTACCAAGGGTCTTCAGCCTAGTATGGGGGTGAATTTCGTTTTGCGAAAGGACCAGTGTCTGCGGCCTGACCCGTTCAATGACCGAACGGACGAATGGCCGGACGGTTGCACTTGTCACAATCGCGGCGGAATAGCCGTCCTGAGCGGCGGATTCGAGCTTCGTCATGGCGGCGGCGACAAATTCCTGAAGCGCGGACGGCGCCATGGCGAGCTGTCTCGTCTCGCTGTCGCCGGTCAGCGCCTCGGCGAATGCGTCCTCCCAGGAGGAGGAGAGGGTTACGATGGGCGCTGCGCCGTCGGGGCCTTTCAGGGCGCCGCAGATCTGCCGCGCAAGGCGCGCGCGCACATGCTCCACCAGTTGCGCGGTCCCTTGGGCGCGCGGCGCAGCCTCCGAGATCGCTTCGAGAATGGTGGGCAGGTCGCGGATCGAGATCTTTTCGTTGAGCAGCGCCTGCAAGACGCGCTGAACGGTCGTCACCGGCGCGACGGAGGGAATGAGGTCCGAGACAAGCTGCTTGTGTTTCGCCGGCAGGGCGTCGATAAGCTTTTTGGTTTCCGCATAGGAAAGAAGCTCCGGCGCTTCCGATTTGATGATCTCGGTCAGGTGCGTCGTCAGCACGGTCGCTGCGTCCACTACGGTGAGGCCCTTCAGCGAGGCTTCCTCGCGCTGGCTTTCATCGATCCACATGGCGTCAAGACCGAAGGCGGGTTCCTTGGTGGGTTCGCCCACAAGGCTGATGGACTTTCCGCCCGCATCCATGACGAGGAAAAATCCCGGTCGCAATTCGCCGCGGGCGACTTCCTGTTCCTTCATGCGAATGACGTAGGCATTCGCTTCCAGTTGCATGTTGTCGAGGATACGGACTTTCGGCGTGACAAAGCCGAGATCCTGCGCGATGGCGCGCCGGACCGCCTTGACCTGATCGGTAAGACGCGGGCCCTTGTCCGTGCTGATGAGCGGCAGCAGACCGTAGCCGAGTTCGATGCGCAGATCGTCGATGGCGAGCATCGCCTGCGGGTCTTCATCCGCCTGCGCGGGCGCGTTCGCGGCATCGGTTTCGCTGGCCGCCGCCGCAGACTTTCGTTTCTGCAACATGAAGGCGCCGGCGCCGATGGCGAGCGAGAGAATCATGAACGGCAGGAACGGCAGGCCGGGCAGGAGCGCCATGATGAAAAGGACCGCGGCGACGAGGCCGAGAGCTTTGGGGTGTTCCCCGAACTGTGCGGCGAGGGCCTTGTCGGCGGCGCCGTCGACGCCCGCCTTGGAAACAAGAAGACCGGCGGCGATGGAAACGATAAGCGCCGGGATCTGGCTGACCAGACCGTCGCCAATGGTAAGCAGCGTATAGGAAGCGCCGGCGTCCGACAGCGTCATGCCCATCTGCGCGACGCCGATAATGATGCCGCCGATAATATTGATCAGGGTAATGAGCAGTCCGGCGATGGCGTCGCCGCGCACGAATTTCGATGCACCGTCCATGGCGCCGAAAAAATTCGATTCCGATTCCAGTTCCTTGCGGCGCTCCTTTGCTTCCGTCTCGGTAATGAGGCCGGAGGAGAGATCGGCGTCGATCGCCATCTGCTTGCCGGGCATCGCATCGAGGGAGAAGCGCGCCGCAACTTCGGCGATGCGGCCGGAACCGCGGGTGATGACGACGAAATTCACGATCACCAGGATCGCGAAAACAATCATGCCGATGACATAGTTGCCCTGCATGACAAAGCCGCCGAAGGCTTCGATCACGCGTCCCGCGGCGTCGGGGCCCTCATGGCCCTGGCTGAGGATCAGCCGCGTCGACGCAATGTTGAGGCCGAGCCGCAGCATCGTCGCGATCAGCAGAATCGCGGGGAATGTGGAGAAGTCGAGCGCCTTGCGCGTAAACAGCGCCGTCATCAGGATCGTTACGGAGAAGGTGATCGAGCCGGCAAGCAGAATGTCGAGCAGCCATCGCGGCGTCGGGAGGATCAGCAGCGCCAGAATGGCGATAATGCCGACCGCAAGCGCGACGTCGGTGCGCAGGATGGATTTCAGCGATGCGATGTTCATTTGCGACACCGGCTTCAGGATTGACTCAGACATCTAAACCCCGCTCATTCCCGCGAAAGCGGGAATCCACTGGCCGTCGAATGGATTCCCGCTTTCGCGGGAATGAGCGGAAGGTGAGCCAGACATCTCACCCGGCCGCGCGCTCGGCGCCGGGCGCCGGCACGGGCACGCCCTCTTCCGTGTATTGCTTGAGCTTGTTGCGCAGGGTGCGGATTGAAATGCCGAGGATGCTCGCCGCGTGGGTCCGGTTGCCGAGGCAGTGGTCAAGCGTTTGCAGAATCAGATCCTGTTCCACTTGCGCCACCGTGCGGCCGACCAGCTTTTCTTCCGCGGCGCCTTGCGCAGACGGGCGCGTCATGGGTTCCCCGTCCGGCAACCGGATGGCTTCGGCCTCGATTTCATCGCCCTGCGCCAGGAGCACCGCGCGATGGATGGCGTTTTCCAGCTCCCGAACGTTGCCGGGCCATGCGGAGGAGGCAATCGCCCGCTGGGCGCCTTCGGACAGCGCGCGATCATCCACGCCATTGAGCGCCGCATATTTCTTCGCGAAGTGTTTGGCGAGCGCGACAATGTCCGACGGGCGCTGACGCAGCGGCGGGATGTCGAGATTGACGACATTAAGTCGGAAAAAGAGGTCTTCGCGGAACGTCTTGTTTTTGACTTCCTGTTTCAGGTTGCGGTTCGACGTCGCGATGATGCGAATATCCACTTTGATCGGCTTGGAGCCGCCCACGCGGTCGACGACGCGCTCCTGCAAGACGCGCAGGAGTTTCGCTTGCAGGCGGATATCCATTTCGGAGATCTCGTCGAGGAGGAGTGTGCCGCCATCGGCTTCCTCGAACTTGCCGATGCGTCTGGCGACGGCGCCGGTAAAAGCGCCTTTCTCGTGGCCGAAAAGTTCGGACTCCAGAAGATTCTCCGGGATGGCGGCGCAGTTGATCGAAATAAACGGCTTTGATTCCCGCTTTGACTTCGAATGAACGTATTTCGCGATCACTTCCTTGCCGACGCCGGACTCGCCGGTGATCAGGATCGACGCCTCGGACGGCGCGATCTGATCGGCCAGGGCGATGACCTTTTTCATCGCCGGGTCGACCGCGATCATGTCGGACGTTTCATCGGCAACCGCTTCAAGGATCGCGGCGATAAGATCCGCATCCGGCGGCAGGGGCACATATTCCTTCGCGCCCGCGCGAATGGCTGAGACGGCGGCGTCAGCGTCCGTTTTAACGCCGCAGGCGACAACCGGCGCGGCGATGCGTTCGCTGTCGAGAGCGGTGATGAGGGCTTTGACGTCGAGACGGACGTCGATCATGAGGAGATCGGCGCCGTCGCCCTTGCGCAGCGCCGCGAGGCCGGAGTCAATTGAAGCCGCAAACGCAACCCTGGCGCCGCGATCCATGGCCATCTTGGCCGCGCTGGAAAGCTCGCTCGAATGTTCGCCGATGATTAGAAGCCGCATGGCGTTTCCCCTTAATGATCGTCGTCGCGAACGATTTCGGTCATGGTCACGCCGAGAACGCCGTCTTTCATGACGAGTTCGCCGCGGGCGATCAGCCGGTCGTTGACATAGAGATCGATCGGCTCGCCGACCTTGCGGTCGAGTTCGATGACGGCGCTGTCGCCAAGGGTTTTCAGTTTGGCGACGTCGATTTTCGTTTTGCCGAGGACGGCGGCGATCTTTACCGGCACGTCCTCAATGGCGGTCGCCGCATGCAGCGGTTCCGTGGCGTCTTCCGGCGTCGGCGCAATCTCCGCCGGCTGCGCGGTCGATTTCTTGGGCAGGGCGCTCATGATTTCGTTTCCTTCCTTGCAGACCGCGCGGCGCGGCTGGGTTTCGTCGCCGCGAAGATGGCTTCGATCCGGGCGTTGATATCGTCGTGGGTGCGCGCCATGGCGCCGCCGCGCCACTCAAGGCGCACCTCGCCGGGCGAAAGCGCGTTGTCGGTCAGAACCGTAATCTGATCGCCGGCGCGCTCGGCGAGAGACTTTTCAATCTGGGCGCGTGCGCGCTTCGTTGTTTTACCCGGCAGCACGAGCGTCGCGCCTGCGTCGTCGTCGGCGGCGCGCAGAAACCGGTCCGCCATCGCCATAATGGCCTCGGTCTGTTGCGCCGCGGCGCTTGCGATGCAGACCTGTTTGACGATCGTTTCGGTGATGCCGGTCAGCGTCTCAAGATGATCCGCGACGCCATCGATTTCCGAGCTTGCTGCGTCGGCGAGCCTGGCGGAAATCGCTTCAAGAAGCGCCGTCTGTTTCAACGCCTCGCCGGCGGCGATGCTCTTTACGGCGTCTTTGCGCGCCTCGGCGACCGCCGCATCAAGTTCGGCTTGCGTGTAGGCCGTCGCCGGCTCCGGCGCGGCGGCGCCAAGGGCCGGGGCGACCGGCGCCGCTGCGTCGAACGCGTTAAAGTCAAAGGGTCTCGCGGCGGCGGCCATCAGTAGATCACCTCATCGCCCTGGGTTTTGGAGAGGTAAATCTCGCCGTCTTCCGCAAGACGTTTTGCTACGTTGACGATGTTCTGCTGGGCCTGGTCGACTTCGCGCACGCGAACCGGACCCATGATTTCGATATCGTCTTTGAGGATCGTCGAGGCGCGCTCGGACATGTTGGAGAAGAACACGGTCTTCATCGTCTCGTCGGCGCCTTTCAGCGCCGTTGCAAGAACGGACTTGTCGATATGGCGCAGCAGCGTCTGCACGTCGCCGCTGTCGAGACGACCAAGGTCTTCAAAGACGAACATCAGCGCCTTGACCCGTTCGGCGGCGGACGGGTTTTTGGTCTCCAGCGTCTCCATGAACTTGCGTTCGGTGGCGCGGTCGAAATTGTTGAAGATTTCTGCCATTGCCTCGTAGCTGTCCTTTTCCGGCGTGCGGGCGAGGCTCGCCATGAACTCGGTTTTGAGGGTCTGCTCAATGCGGTCGAGCACTTCCTTTTGCACCGGCCCGAGGGCCAGCATGCGGTTCATGACTTCTTCCGCGTCGCGTTCGGGCAGCGCGGCGATGACCTTTGCGGCGTGTTCCGGCTTGATGCGCGACAGGATGACCGCGACGGTTTGCGGGTGTTCGTTGCGCAGGTAGCCGGCGAGCGTGCGCTCGTTCACATTGGCGAGCTTGTCCCACATGGTGCGGCCCGCCGGCCCCTTGATGTCTTCAAGGATCGTATCGACCCGATCCGCCGGCAGAACGTTTTTGAGGAGACGGCGCGCGGAATCCATCGACCCGGTAATCGACCCGGTCGAAGAAAGATTGCGCACGAAATCGAACAAGAGGCTTTCGACGACTTCCGATGTGACGGCGCCGAGATTGGTGATGGCGAGGGAGAGTTCGCGCAATTCGTCTTCGCCGAAGGTTTCCCAGAGCGGCTTGCTGTTCTCTTCTCCCAGCGCCAGCATGACCACGGCGGCGCGCTCCGCGCCGGTCAGCTGATCGGGATCGGTTACGGTTTTGGCGCTCATGACGCCTCCCGCATCCAGGTGCGCAGAAGCCCGGCGGATTCGTCCGCATGGGCTTTCACGATCTCCGAGACCTTATTGATTGACGAGGCGCGGACCTGGCCCTGCACCTGCGCAAGGTCAATGTGCTGATCGATTGCGCTGGGCTCGGCCTGGAAGGCGATTGCCGCATTTTCAGAAACGTCAGCCGTTGCCGTTGGCGCGGCGATAACCTTTTGGGGCGCCGGCGCCGCAGGACGCGCGGCAGTCTTGTCGCCGGCAAGCATCGGGCGCAACACGAACCAGACAAGGGCGAGAGCGATAATGGCGAGGGCGGCAAGCTCGGCAATGCGCATCATATCCGCGGGCGCCAACTGGTTTGCAGAGGCAGCCGCGGCGGCGGCGACCGGCGCGGCGGCGAGGGGTGAGAAACGGATATCGACGACGGAAACCTGATCGCCTCGGGCTTCGTTGAAGCCGATGGCGGATTTCACGAGCGTTTCGATACGACCGAGTTCGGCTTCATCGCGCGGCGCGTAAACGCTTGCGCCATCGGGCCCGGCAGCGGTGACGCCGTTCAGCGCGACGGCCACGGAAAGGCGATTGACCACAAGGCCTTCCTCGCGCACGGCGTTGCGCACGGTCTTGGTGATTTCGTAGTTGGTCGTTTCCTCGATCCGCTGGGTCGAATTTGTCGAGGGCTGTCCGGCCGCGTCGAATGCGACGGCGCCGGGCAGGGCGTTGGCGACCGAGACGCCGTTCGCATTGCTCGGATCGACCCGGTTTGACGTTTCCTCAACGGTCGTTTCTGAAAGAACGGTCTGGCTGTCGGGGTCGACAATCTCGCTCGACTCCGTGATCCGGCTGAAATCCATATCGGCTTTCACCTCGACGCGAACGTTTTCCGCGCCGACAATGCGGCCGACCATTTCTTCAACCGCCCGGCGCAGGCGCGCCTCGGCCGCCAGTTTCTTTTCTTCGACGGAACCGGCGACCGCTTCAGGGCTTTCGCTGTCGGCGCCTGCGGCCAGAAGCCGGCCTTGGGCGTCGAGCACGGTGACATGAGCGGGATCAAGGGCGGGCACGGCGGATGCTGCGAGGTTGACGATTGCGCGCACCGACCGGGCGTCAAGACCGCCGGGGGCATCGACGACAATGGATGCGCTGGCCGTTTGCTTGTCGCGGGCAAAGAGTTCGCGCTCCGGCAGCACAAGATGAACCCGCGCGGAACGAACGCCGCTGATAGTCGCGAGCGTGCGCGCGAGTTCGCCTTCGAGGGCGCGCAGTCGGTTGATGTTCTGTTGGAAGGACGTCGCGCCGAGGGTCTGGTTGCTGTCGAAAATCTCGTAGCCGACGCCGTCGCCGACCGAAAACCCATCGGCGGCAAGCGCGAGACGCAGCCGGCTCACCTCCTTGCGGGGGGCGAGAATGGATACGCGGCCGCCATGGTCGCGCAGCTTGTGATCGACGCCGTCCTGCTCAAGGCGCGCAATCACCGATTGCGCTTCGCCATAGGTCGCATCGGCGTAAAGAACGCTCATCGACGGTGCGCCGACCCGCGCCATGATCAGCGCCAGCGCTGCGGCGACGCCAAAACTGACGCCGACAATGGCGCCGAGGCGCATCAGCCCGAAAGATTGAATGAATTTTGTCAGCTCGTTCACGACACTTCGCCAGTTGCTCGGGACGCCATGACGGTGGTCGCGGCGCCGCACCCGGCAAAATTTGCCCTATGTGTCGTAAAGAAACCGTTGCGGATTGACCTGCGGCAAAGAAAAACCCGCGAAGGCAGGGCCGACGCGGGTCTTCAAACGAGTGAAGAAGTTAAGGAGGGATTACCGATATTGCTGAACGCGCGTTGCGCGCAGCCCCGGCAAGCCATGCTGGTCGATGGCTTTCTGCCAGGACAAAAACTCCTCCACCGTCAGGGTGTATCGGTCGCACGCTTCTTCGAGCGTCAGCAGTCCGCCGCGAACAGCCGCGACAACTTCTGCTTTGCGACGGATCACCCAACGCTTCGTCGACGGTGGGGGCAAATCTTTCAAGGTGAGCGGCGTGCCGTCAGGCCCGATGACATACGGGTCTTTTTTGAGCGGCGTCGCTACTGAGTTAACAACGGCATTCATGCGGAACAAATCCCCTGGAAACGCAACTGGTCGTGGGGTGAGGTTACGCAATCGGCTTTAAAGAACGCCTAAGCGTCAAGGTAAAAGCTTCCCTAAGTGGTTGATTATTAGTGAATTTCAGCGACGGTGAAATCTGTTTCAGGAAGGCACAGAAACGCGTCTATCGCGCCGTTTGCGTCAGCGTCTGCCAAAGTTCGTCGGCGACGGAAATGATGCGCGTATTCGCCGAATAGGCGCGCTGCGTTTCAATAAGCGTTGAAAACTCCTGACCTATTTCAACGGTGGAGATTTCGAGCGCGCTTCCTTCAAGAGCGCCGGCGCGTCCCGTTTGGGGATTGTCGAGCGATACGGCGCCGGCGGAAGTCGTTAATTGATAGGTCGACGATGCGCCGATTTCCAGTCCTTCTGCGTTGGTAAAGTTTGCAATGGCGATCTGATAGAGGTCGCGGGTCAAGCCGTTGGAGTACTGGGCGATGATGCGCCCGTCGCTTGAAATCTCAACACCGGTGAGGACGCCTGACGCTGCGCCATTAGCGGTCGACGTGGTAAACTGCGTCGCGCCCGGACCGGATGTCAGTGAGCTGATGTTAAGGTCAATTGTTTGGGAAGAATTTGCCGAAAAAGACAGGGGCAGCGTTGAGACATCAGCGTCGAGACGGCCATTTGCATCAAAGACGAGCGTTCCCGACGCAACCGTTTCCTGCGCGCCGTCGGCGAATGCGGCGACGGCGTCAAATGCGCCGCCGCCGGTCGATGTCAGCGTCAGCGACAGGGTTCGCGCCGTCCCGTCGGCGTCAAAAACCTGAAAGTGCTGGGCGACAACGGCGCCTGCGGGCGCATTCGCGGAAAGATTGCCGGCGAGCGTCAGTTGGTCCGTTGCTGCGGCAATTGTCGGAAACTGGTTGATATCCACTGCTTCCAGAGCGGCGAGGGCGCCGGCCGCCGCGCCCCCCGCGCCATTAACGGGCGCGGCGCGCAGGAAGTATCCGGCCTCGTTCACGAGGAGGCCGTCTTCGCGCGCAGAAAAGCCGCCCGACCGGGTGAAGGATACCGGTGCGCCCGCATCTGCGGATTCTGAGACGACAAAAAACCCGTCGCCGGCAATGGCGATGTCCGTTGAAGACCCGGTACGGATAATCGCGCCCTGTTCGCCGAAGAGGGTGCGCGCCGTCGCGGCGACGCCGCCGCCTTCAATCCCGCCATCGGGGGTCAGGCTGGTGACGAGCGTCGAAAAATCGATGCGTTCTCGTTTGTAACCGGTCGTTTGCGTGTTCGCGATGTTTTGCGAGACCGCTTCGAGGCTTGAGGCGTATGCATTGACCCCTGAAAGACCGATGGCGAAAAGACCCGAGAATGTCATCGTTGTTACTCCGTATGGGACTTAGGACGCTGCATCGACGCGGCGAACAAGGTCGAGGGCGAAACGCAAGCCGGCAATTTCAATTGCCGGGCCGCCGCCGGCGAACGCGACGGCGTCCACAAGGCCGCGTGTTGCAATCTCGGCCGGGATGGCTTGCTCATCGGCATCGACGGCGGACACAACGAGGCGATAGGCGCCGTCACTGGCGCGCGCGCCATTCGCAAGCTCGCCGTTCCATGAAATTTCGTGTGAGCCGGCGCCGGTTGCGGCGGGCAATGTCGCGACCAGCGCGCCGCTGGCGTTAAAGACCTGCGCTTCGGCGCTTACGGCGTCACGCGGCAGGGCGTAGGTCCACTCCGCGCCGCCGTCCGCCAGCGCCGCCACATCGCTTTCAACGGTCGCGATGCGTCCCACCATGGCGAGCGCCGTTTCGTTGTCAGACGAGCTTTGCAGGGCGAGCAGGGCTTCGAGATGCTGGTTGGTCTGGATCGATTGCTCGACGCCGGCGAACTGCACCAATTGTTCGGTAAACTTTTCCGTATCAAGAGGGGCCAGTGGATCCTGATTGCGCAGCTGTGTCGTTAGGAGCGTCAGAAACGTATCGAAATTCGCGGTCAGTTGCGATGCAGCGCGCGTCGATGCGGTTTGCGCAGCTCCAATTGTTGAGATGTCCATCAGGCGTCTCCTAAATGCTTATGTCGACGGCGCCGGTTGACCATGGCGCGGCGAAGAACGGTTCATATTCCGATGATGAGCTGGCGGCGGCCGTCATGTCGGCGTCATCGGCGAGTTTGAAGACGACGTTATTGTTGTCGAATTCGAAGCCTGCGGAGCCGAGCGAATTGCGCAGGGCCGCCTGGTCGTTGGCGAACAGATCAAGCGCGGCCTGATGCTCGAACTTCAGCGCCAGGACGTTTTCGCCCTCATCGCCGAGCTTCAACTGTGCTTCCACGCGCCCGAGGGAGGGCGGATCGAGGCGCAATTCGAACTGGGTTGCGCCCGCGTCGAGGCGGCGCGCCAGAAGTTTTGCAAAGTCCTGTGTCGGCGCGTCCGGCTTGTGGGCGGGCGCCGGCGCTTTCGCTTCTTTCGCCGCGCTGGCTTTTGCGATGTCCGCAGCGCGCACGGCGAGCGCGTCAACTTTGGCGACGGCTACAGCGCTTTGCGCCGGCGCTGTCGCCGCCGCGACTTGCGGTGCTATCGCGATAGCGTTCGCCACGGTTTGCGAGCCTTGCACGGCGCCGCTGACCGCAGCACTTTGTTGCTGTGTCGCGGCGCCGGTGGTCGCAGGTTCCGATTTTGTCGATTGCGCTTTCTCCGGTTCCGTCGCCGCAGCGCGCTCGCTCTGTGCGTATGGCGTTTGCGGCGCCTGTCGCGTCTGCGTTGCGGTTTCGCCAATCGTTGCCGTCTTATTCGGCGTCGCCCCATGGGCTTCCAGCGAACGCGCGGCCTGCGTTTCCATGGCGCTGACGGCGGACGCGAATGAAAACACCGGCGCGTCTTCGCTCCCGCGCGTTGACGGCGCGATGCGGAGCGGCGGTGTTCCTATGGCGGCGGTTTCTGTCATATGTCACATCTTACTTGCGTGCGAATGTCGCAAGCGGCGCGCCATTGCGGTTTTCAAGGAAGCATGCGCCCTGCCATGCCTAACGAATCGTAAAGCCCGCCGTATACGGAAAAAATCCGCCTGCAAATCTTGCCGCATGAGGCGCAATCTGCCGGGCGCCGGGAGACTGGCAAACCGGTTGCAATTCTAGCCCCGTGTTTTCGCATGACCGGAATGAGCGAATGAAGAACGCCGCGCAAAGTCTCGGGTTTTTGGCCCGCGCGCCTCACATACCGGCAAGAACTGCCCGGAGCGATTTTCCGGAAGGGCAAATTTTGCCGGTTCGGGGAGGGCGTCCATGAGCCTCACGGTCGCTTTGAACACCGCGGTTTCCGGCCTCTTCGCCAATCAGGCTGCAATCGCCGCAACGTCAGAGAACATCGCCAACGTCAACACGCCGGATTTCGCCCGCCGCGAAGCGAACTTCTTCACTGACGCCATTCCCGGCCAGTTCGCAGGGGTCTCCGTTGAAATCACGCGCGCCGGCGCCAACCGTTTTCTCCAGAGCGCGGGCTTCGCCAGCCAGTCTGACGCGGCGTCGTTGTCGGCGATCGCCGATGCGCTTGCGCGCGTGGAGGCCTCGCTCGGAACGCCTGGCGATAACGCGGACTTTGCAACCAAACTCAGCGAGGCTTATGCGTCCTTCGCAGAGCTTTCCGCAGCACCTAACTCGGTAGCCGCAAAAGCAGTCGCCATTTCAAAGCTCGACGCCGCCTTCGCCGCCTTCTCGCGCACCCTCGGCGCCATCGATGCGGAAGCAACGGCCGCCGACGCCCGGCTTGAGGCGCAAGCCGCCCGCGCCAGCCAGTTGCTGGAAGACATCTTTAACCTCAACCAGATCGTGCCGGATTCAAACGGCGCCGGCGACGAGATCGATGCGCGCCTGACGGAGCTTTCGACGCTTATCAATATTTCCGTATCGCGCAGCGACGACGGCCGCGTGACGGTTTCAACCGGCGACGGGCGCCTGCTCGCAAACGCTGGCGGCTATTCGGCGCTCACCTATGCCGGCGGCGCCACAGCGACGATCGGACTTTCAACCGTTGATCCCACATCCGGCGCGCTCTCGAATACGACCGCGAACATCAACGCCTCGATCACCGGCGGCGAAATCGGCGGGCTGCTTCAACTGCGCAATGCGGAGCTGCCCACATTGCGGGGCGTCGTCGACAATGCGGCCCGAAGCGCGGCGGACGCCATCAACGCCGCCTATGCGCTGAACGCATCGGTCGGCCAGACGGGCCCCGCGACGTCGCCCCTGATTGTTGAGGCGAACGGGACGTTTTCGGTGAATGCAGCGATTGTGAGCGATCCGTCGCAACTCGCCATCGCGCGACCGTCAGCCGGCCAGCCGGGCGGCGCCAATGACGGTGCGGGGGCCGGGGCGATTGCAGCGCTCGGGAACGGCGCTTCTGTGCAAACCGCGGCGGAGGCGGTGACGCAGCTCGGCGCCGTGGCGCGCATTGCGGGGGAGCAGGGCGCAACGGCGCAACGGTTTGCAGAGGAAATCGAGATCCGACGCGTATCGGAAGGCGGGGTCAATCTCGATGAGGAGTTATCGAACCTGATCCTGTTCCAGCGTTCTTACAACGCCAATGCTCGCGTCATTGCGGCGGTTGACGAGCTTTACCAGTCCCTGTTGAGCATCCTCTAAGGAGATTGGGTCATGCGCATTTCTGATCTCGGCATGCAGCAGCTCCTTCTTCAGGGGTTTCAGAATGCGCAGGAGTCCGCACAGGCGAGACAGATCCAGTTGTCCTCCGGCGACAAGTATCAGACCTATGGCGAGTACGGCGCGGACGCGTTGCGCCTCGTTTCGGCGGATGGCGTTATCGCGCGCGCAAGCGCATTTGAAAACGCCGCATCGATCGCGCTGACGCGACTGGAAACGCAAGGGTCGGGTCTTCAGACTGTCGCCGATGGGGTGGAGCAATCGCGCGCAGGGTTCGTGCGGACGCTCGCCACTGGCAATGCGGAACAACTCCTGCCTGACTTAGAGGTGGCGGCGCAACGGATCATCACGGCGCTGAATATCGACTTTGGCGGCGTCTTTGTTTTCGGCGGAACCGACGGCGCCCGCCCGCCGGTGAACGCTGCTTCGCTGAGCGATATTGCAGCCGCGGGATCGATTGACGCCTTGTTCAACGAAGGCGAACGCACGACGCTTACGGTGGAAGAGGGCGTTTTCGTCGATGGCGGGGCCCTCGCCAGCGAGATTGCGCAGGATCTTTTTGTCGAACTGCGCGAACTTGGAAACGCTGAAACAACGCTCGGTCCGTTCCAGGGAGAACTGACCGCCGCCCAGCGGGATTTCCTGATCGAGAAATCGGCCCGATTCGCAGAGCTGGCTGACGCGCTTTATCAGGAACAGGGCCTTTCCGCCGTCGCCCAGGGACAGGCCTCGGACGCGGTCACACGCAATGTGCGGGCGCGTGAGCTGGCCGAAATCGTCGCGGCGGAGATCGAAGACGTTGATATTGCTGAAGCTCTTTCCGGGCTGAACCAGGACCAACTGGTAATTCAGGCCTCGGCCCGGGCGCTCGCAGACGCGACCGAACTGTCGCTTTTGAACTTTATTTAATGATCCAAAACGGCGACTTGGCGTCAGAATCTGGCTATCAAACTGTCACTCAGGCGCAACAATAGCCATTTATTGCACTGGGCGGCCGGTCGCCGTATACCGGCACATTGCTTTCGGGGGGCGCTCATCCATTTCGCGCGCTTACTCGTGGACGGGGAAATTCGTACGAACTCGGAGTGTTCGCAGATATGAAGTACATTGCAATCATTGCCGGCCTCGCGCTTGTCGCCGGCTGCGCCACCACAGAAGAAACCGCCGCCATCGATACGACCGAACCGGTCATGGAAAAAGTCGGCTACGAGCCGGGCAGTCAACAGGATCTCGAAGCCAACGCCGGCCACCGGGTGTTTTTCGGCTACGATCAGTACAGCCTGACGCCGCAGGCTCAATCGACTCTGCGCAAGCAGGCCGAATGGTTGATCTCCAATCCGAGCGTCGCCGTTCAACTCGCCGGTAATGCCGACGAACGGGGCACACGCGAATACAATCTGGCCCTCGGCGCGCGCCGGGCCGAAGCGACGCGCGCTTACCTGATCAGCCTGGGCGTTCCCGCCAGCCGGTTGCAGACCGTATCCCACGGCAAGGAACGTCCCATCGCGCAAGGGTCGAACGAGTCAGCCTGGGCGCAGAACCGGAATTCGACGACATCGGTGATGTCCGTTTCCGGCTAAGTCGCTCAAACAGATCGAATACGAAAAAAGCGCGCCCTTCCGGCGCGCTTTTTTGTGATCTGCTGTTACACGCGGTCGCACTCGATTTCGGGCGATCCGACCGCTATCCTTTATGCGTACTGATTACGCCGAAACCGAAAGACCCGATATGGCCGCCGAACCCCGCGAGAGAACCCCCGAGGAGCGCGAACGGGCGCTCGACGCCATCAAGGAACTGATCCGATGGATCGGCGACGATCCCGAACGCGAGGGATTAAAGGATACGCCGCGCAGGGTCGTTGATGCGTATCTTGAATATTTCCGCGGCTACGAGCAGTGCCCGGAAACGTTCCTGAAGCGGACGTTCGAGCAGGTCGGCGGCTACGACGAAATCGTTTTGTTGAAAGACATTCCGTTCCAGTCCCACTGCGAACATCATATGGCGCCGATTGTGGGCAAGGCCCATGTCGCTTACCTGCCCACCGACAAGGTTGTCGGCATTTCGAAGCTAGCGCGCGTAGTGAAAACATTCGCAAAAAGATTGCAGGTGCAGGAACGCCTGACAGCGGAAATCGCCGATTGCATCCAGAAGGTTCTGGAGCCCCAGGGCGTCGCCGTTGTCATCGAGGCCACCCATGCCTGCATGACGGCCCGCGGCGTCGAAACCCCCGGCGTTTCCATGACGACAAGCCGCATGATGGGCGTCTTCCGGGACGACGAGAAGGCGCGCCAGGAGGTCATTCGCCTTATCGGGTTGATCTAGCCGCGCCCGGCCGCGGCCGACCCCGTTCTAGACTGTTGAATATATTGAAAAATTCCATTTCCGGCCCAGCCAGCGAACCCCTTGCGCTGCTGCGCGGGGACGTGGTTGTCAATGCTTTCGCTTTTGGCGCCATCGGACTAAAAGGCGGGCGCATCGCGTGCGTAGGCCGCGCGATCCCGTGAAATCAAAAGGACTTCGACCATGTCATATGAATGCATTCTGACCGAGACCGACGGCGCGGTGGGCGTCATCACGCTTAATCGGCCCGATGCACTGAATGCGTTCAACAACCAGCTGATGGACGAAGTCACCGATGCGGTCATCAAGCTCGACGCCGACGACGCCGTCGGCTGCATCATCATTACCGGCTCTGAAAAAGCGTTCGCCGCGGGCGCCGACATCAAGGAGATGGCGGACAAGAACTATATCGACGTCATGCGCGAGGAATTCATCACCAAAAACTGGGAAGAGGCGACGCGCGCAAAAAAACCGGTGATCGCGGCAGTCGCCGGTTACGCTCTTGGGGGCGGTTGCGAGCTTGCATTGATGTGCGACTTCATTATCGCCGCGGACAATGCAAAGTTCGGCCAGCCGGAAATTTCAATTGGCGCGATGCCCGGCGCCGGGGGCACGCAACGCCTTGCGCGTTTCATCGGCAAGTCGAAAGCCATGGAAATGTGCCTGACGGGCCGTATGATGGATGCGGAAGAGGCGGAACGTTGCGGCCTGGTCAGCCGCATTGTGCCGAAGGGCGAGTTGAGAGACGAAGCCATTCGCGTCGCCAAACAGATCGCTGCTTTTTCCCGACCCATCGTTCGCCTGACCAAAGACTCCGTCAATCGCGCATACGAAACGACGTTGACCGAAGGCGTGCGGTTCGAGCGGCGCCTTTTTCATTCCGTCTTCGGGCTGGAGGATCAGAAAGAAGGCATGGCGGCGTTCGTGGAAAAACGAAAACCCGCTTTCAAGCACAAGTAAGCAAGCGGGCCCGCCGCTTACATGGAAAACCTCGTATTCGCCTGCGCGATCATTGGCGTCCTCGGCATTGGCGCGCAATGGCTGGCCTGGCGAACGAATACGCCCGCCATCGTTTTGATGTCGATCGCCGGCGTCATCGCCGGACCGGTGCTCGGGGTGTTCACGCCGGCCGACGCGCCGCCGGGCGCGCCGCCCATGGAAGCGCTGTTCGGGGAGTTTTACCGGCCGATCATTGCGATTGCGGTGGCCGTGATCCTGTTTGAGGGCGGCCTCCAGCTAAATTTTTCCGAGATTCGCGGACTGAAACAGGGCGTGCGCCGACTGGTGTTGCCGGGCGTTCCCATCGCCTGGGGGCTCGGCGCCCTCGCGGCCCACTACATCGCCGGCCTTTCCTGGCCGGTCGCGCTTCTTTTCGGCGGCATCATGGTGGTGACCGGGCCGACCGTGATCATTCCCCTGCTGCGGCAATCGAAACTCAATCCACGTCCGGCCGCCCTCTTGAAGTGGGAAGGGATCGTCAACGATCCTGTCGGCGCGCTGCTTGCGGTGCTGGTTTTTGAATTCGTTGTTTATGGTGGCGCCCATGGAACGCTTTCCGACGTGATCTCGTCGATTGTGTTGGCGTCGATCCTCTCCGGCGCGCTTGGCTACGCCATCGGGCGTTTGGCGGCGGCGTCTTTCCGGCGCGGCTGGGTGCCGGAGTATCTGAAACCGCCCGTGCTGTTGACGATGGTGCTGGTGTGTTTCGAGCTCGCCAACCTGTTGCAGCACGAAGCCGGCCTTCTCGCCGTCACCGCCATGGGGGTCACCATGGCGAACTCGAAAATCGCCAGCATCAACGAGCTTCGCCTGTTCAAGGAAAACATCGCCGTCATTCTCGTTTCAGGCGTCTTTATCATCCTGACGGCGAACCTCACCTACGACACCATCCTGGCGCTCGGCTGGTCCGATCTCCTGTTCATTCTCGCCATGTTGTTCGTTGTCCGACCGGTGTCGGTTTTTGTCTCCACCATCGGGGCCGGACTGCCGATCAAGGAGCGTCTCCTCGTCGGATGGATCGCGCCGCGCGGCATCGTCGCCGTCGCCGTTTCAAGCTTTTTCGGCGCAGCGCTTTTCGAGGCGGGGTTTATCGACGGCGAGAAACTTATCCCCCTTGCGTTTGCCATGGTGTTTGCGACCGTGATCGCCCACGGGTTCACGATCGGGCCCCTTGCAAAAGCATTGGGCCTCGCGGCGACGGAGCGGCCGGGCGTCCTGATCGCCGGCGCGTCGCCCTGGTCGATTGCGCTGGCAGCCAAGATTCAGGAAATGGAAATCCCGGTGATGGTGGCGGACGCAAGCTGGCGCCGCCTGAAACCTGCGCGCCTCGCCAACGTGCCGACCTATTACGGTGAAATCCTGTCGGAAGTGACCGAGCACCATCTCGACCTAAACCGTTTCGGTTATCTGCTTGCGGTCAGCGGCAATGAAGCCCATAACGCGCTCGTCTCCACGGACCTTGCGCCGGAGCTTGGCCGCGCGGCGATCTATCAGGTCAATGCCCGCGGCAAGGATGAGGAAGACCGCAAGGCGTTGTCCTATACGCTCCAGGGACGGACGTTTCTCCATTCGGGCGCGCCGCTGGACGAATTGCTGCGCCGTCATTACTCCGGCTGGGTCTACCAGAAGACAAAGCTCTCCGAAGAATATCCGCCCGAACAGTACAGAAAGGATCTCGTTAAGGAGCACGAGATTGTCCTTATTCTCCGCAAGGGCGTGTTGTCTTTCGCGTCCGAGGAAGCGCCGCTGAAACCGGAGATCGGCGACACGGTGCTCGCCTATATTCCGAAGCCGCCGGACGCAAGATCCGCAAAGGCGAGCGCCGAGCGCGAGAAAGCCGGCGACCGGCCGGTCGGCGACGCCCCGCAAGGCGCATGATTATCGCATTTTTGCGCTGCGCCCCCTGATCGTAAACCAGGCGTTAACGCAGACCTGCATTTTTTCGGCTTAACGCCGCATTAGCGCTTCAAAGGCTAGTTTTTCCGCGAGGAAAAGCCATGCGCGCCCTGCAATTTTTTCATCGTACGAACGAAGGATCGCTCCTGTCCGACTATGCGTCCATGATGAGCGAACAGCTCATGCGCCGGCGCGCGGACCTTGAAGTGCGCGCGGCGCGCGCCGAGGCGGAAAACGCCATCAAGGCGCGTTCGGAGTTTCTCGCCAACATGAACCACGAGCTGCGCACGCCGCTGAACGCCATCATCGGTTTCGCCACGATGCTTCGTCAGGCCGACGAGTTCAGCATCGACGATGAGCGCACCGGCGAATACGCGCAGTATATTCTCCAGTCCGCTGACCTGTTGCTCGGCCATATCAACACCATTCTGGAAGTGGCGGCCTTTGAAAGCGGCGGGATCGAGCTGTCGAACAGCGAACTCGATCTTGATCTGATGCTCGGCGAGGCCATTGCGCGCGCAAAAATCCGCGCCGACGCCGCCGGCGTTGCCATCATCCGCCGGAACGAAGGCGACCCTGTCCTTGCCTGGGGCGATGAGGAGCGCGTCGCCCAGGCGATCGATCATATCGTGCAATGCGCCCTGAAGGCGTGCCGGGAGGGCGGGCGTATCCTTGTGCGCGCCGCCTACGATCTGGAAGGGCGCCCTGAAATCGCCGTGCGCGACGAGGGCGAGGGGATGACCGGCGAAGAAATCAAGGATGCGCTGACGGCGTTTAACGAAGTGCACCGCGGGCTCGATCGCGCATTTTCCGGCCCCGGCGTCGGCTATGCGATCGCCAAGTCATTCATAGAGATGCAGGGCGGCCAGTTCTACATCAAGAGCCGCAAGGATCGCGGAACCTTCGTGCGTCTCGTTTTGCCCGAACCCGAATTCGACGCCGATGCGTTCGACGAAACATCACTGGAAACAGAAGAGCCTTTCGACTTGGAGACAAGCCATGCAGCCTAACCCCTCCCGAAAATCGCCGATTGTCCGTAAGGGAACGGCCGCGCCGACCGCCGAAGCTTACGACACGGCTTTTCAGGAAAAACCGCGCGTCGGCGCCGTCGTATCGGTTACCGGATCCCACGCCCTCGTGCTGCTGGACCCGGACCAGCCGGATGAGGAGCGCGATTTCAAGCCGCAACTCGGCGCCATCATGTCGATTGACGCCGGCCACGCGGTGGTGCTCGGTCTTGTTTCGGCCATGAGCGTGCCGGCGCCGTCCCATGACAGCGCCGTGCAGACCATCCGCATTGTCGAGATGGAGCTGATCGGCGAGTTCACCAAGCCGACCATCAACGCGCCGGCGCGGTTCAAGCGCGGTGTTTCTTCCTTCCCGACTCTTGGCGACGGCGTTCACGTGGCGACGCGGGACGAATTGACGGCGCTCTTTTCGCTCAACGGTACGTCAAGCGTGCGCATCGGCGTCGTCAAGCAGGACGCGCAGATCCCCGCGACGGTCAATGTAGACGAGCTGTTTTCGCGCCACTGCGCGGTGCTGGGCACCACGGGGGCGGGAAAGTCCTGCGCGCTGGCGCTTTTGCTGCGGTCGGTGCTTGAACGCTTTCCCCACGGGCATATCGTTATTCTCGATCCGCACAACGAGTACTCGAAAAGCTTCGAGGACCGGGCGGTCGTCTTCGATCCGACGACGCTCACCCTGCCGTACTGGATGCTGACCTTCGATGAGCTTGTGGAAGTGCTCTATCCTGGAAAAGAGGGGTATACAGAGGAAATTGAACTGCTGGCCGATCTCGTGCCGGCGGCGAAGAAACTGAATATGTCGGGCCTCAGCCGGTCGCAGTCGCGCCTGCGGGCCGATCTGACGGCGATCACGGTGGATACGCCGACGCCATATAGAGTATCGGAGTTGCTGGGGCTTATCGACAAGGCGCTGGGCGGTCTCGATTCGACGCGCAATACCGGCCCTTACAAGCGCCTGCGCAATCGCATCTCGACCATCAGCCAGGACGCCCGCTACGCCTTCATGTTCGGCAGCCTGACGATCCAGGATAACCTGATCGATTTTCTCGGCCAGCTCTTTCGTATTCCCGTCGACGGGCAGCCGGTTTCCATTGTCGAGCTTGGGGGCCTGCCGAGCGAGGTTGTGCAGGTTGTTGTCTCGGTCGTGACGCGTCTCGCTTTCGAGTTCGGGCTATGGAGCAACGGCGCGGCGCCGATTGCACTCGTCTGCGAGGACGCGCATCGCTACGCGCCGGCCGACGCCAATGAGGGTTTTGGGCCGACCCGTCGCTCGATCGTCCGTCTCGCCAAGGAAGGCCGCAAAGTCGGCGTGTCGCTCTGGGTCGCGTCGCAACGGCCGACGGAACTCGATCCCACTGTCCTTTCGCAATGCAACACGATCTTCGCCATGCGTCTGGCCAACCAGGCTGACCAGGAAGCGCTGCGCGCCGCCGTGCCGGATGCGTCCACAAGTCTTCTCTCGTGCTTGCCGTCGCTCGGTCTCGGCGAAGCCATTGCCGTGGGCGAGGGCGTGCCGATGCCGACGCGCATACGCTTCGACGCCCTGCCGCGAGACGCCGTGCCCCGCAGCCTCACCGCCAGTTTCTCCGACGGATGGTCGGTCGAGCTGGAGGATTCCGGCTTCATCGAACGCATCGTCGAACAATGGCGCGCCCAGCGCATGCTGCTGCCGGAGATCGAGTAGGGATAAACTACCGGCACGAGCTCGGCGGTGATCCGCGATATGGGCGTCGTCCGCGCGAAGTACGCTCATACATTCGTTTTCTGACGATATTCTATTCGAGTTCGAATTGTGTGAAACTGCGAAAATGATCTGCTCGCGCCACACGTTCAAAGTCATCGCAACGGCTGCCTTTGGTGCATTGGCGCTGATTCTTCTCAATGGGTGCGTATCTGCGCCCGAACGAGGCGATTCGGCGGGCGGTATCGACGCTGCGAACTCAGACGACCTGATTGCAGATGGCGCGCGGATAACAAAGCCCGAGCTGGTGTTGGCGCTGCTTTATATTGATGGCGTAAACCGGTCCGGCGAAGTCGGAGATATCGACAGATTACTGGATGCTATCGCCGAGTTGACGTCGGCGCTGAATTCAGGGCGCGTGTCCCACGCGGGCGCAGCGCATCTTCGGTTCTGGCGTGCAATCGGTTTTCACCAGCTTGCCTTCGCGCGATATGACGTCAATGACGGCGAAATCAATAATGCCGAACTTGAGCAAGCATTAGCGGACTTTGAATTCGTTATGTCGTCCAGTGTGGCCTCGGACTATATGGATGCGGGTTTTTATGCAGGTCAGGTTGCGTTCAATTTCTTGATGTCTGAAAAACGAGCCGCGGAGTACTGGCGAAAGTGCGCGGAGATCGGTCATGGCGGTTGCATGAACAACGTGGCTATCGGTTATTTCTCGGGCTATTTTGGTTTTCCTGTCGACTATCAGGAGGCGATCCGGTTTAATGAAGCCGTACTTCGTGAGGGAACGCGTTTTAACTGCGCCGGCGTTTACTCCGGCATGTCGTTATCAAGAATGGCGGCGTATCTGAAGGATTACGAGTACGAAAACTCCTGGGAAGGGTATCTTGCACGGGCGCGATCATTACAGGAAGAAGTTGCGAAGCAGCGTGATGATCCAAGCTTTTGCTCCCGACCCTCCATGGAGGTTCAAGCGTATTTGCTACACCTGAAAAACGGTGACGAAAAACCTGAGTTACTGAGGGCGGCCTTGGCTACGGAGATGGAAGCGCCCGCTTCAGATCAAGACGCTCAGAGTATTGCGATCTTGCGGTACTTTCTCGGTGAGGTCTCCCGGAGCGCATATGAAGCTTTGCCCAAGTCGGAAGATGTCGCGTATGAGTGCAGTGATCGTTTGTGGTTTGTTGAACATGCCCTGATTTCAGGCGACGATAAGTATCTGCAATCGGACGCCGAGATCGTATTTTCGTCCGATGAAATTGACTGCTTCCCGGAACAGGCGTGGCTGCGCGTATTCGGAATGTCGCCCAAAGAGGACACAAGCTGACACACAAACACTAAAAAGTTGAATTTGTTCGCTCGGCGCGCCGATGTTGATTTGAATCAGGTAAATGGATGCTTTTATGAAATTTTTCCCGCTTGTCGCCGTAGTCTTGTTAGGCTGGACGTATTCCCACGCCGCCGATCATCCCGTTGCGATTGTGATCCACGGCGGCGCCGGCGCGCTGGAGCCGGGGCGGTATACGGCGGAACAGGAAGAGGCCTTCAAGGCGAAGCTGACCGAAGCGCTCGACGCCGGCTATGCGACGCTCGATGCCGGCGGGTCGGCGCTCGACGCTATCGAGGCCGCCATCGTGATCATGGAAGATTCGCCTCACTTCAACGCCGGCAAGGGGTCGGTGTTCACCCGCGACGGCGCAAACGAACTGGACGCTTCGGTTATGGATGGCGCGACCAAAAACGCCGGCGCCGTCGCCGGCGTCAAATCCGTGAAGAACCCGATCAGGCTCGCCCGCGCCGTCATGGAGAAATCACGGCATGTGATGTTCGCTCGCGAAGGGGCTGAGTCGTTCGCCAGGGAGCAGGGGCTCGAAATCGTTGCGCCCGATTATTTCTATACGGATCGTCGCTGGGACGCCCTGCAAAAGGCCCTGGAAGAGGAAAAGACCGGACAGCGAGAAACGGCGATCCCCGTCGACCGGAAATTCGGGACGGTCGGCGCCGTGGCGCTGGACAGGAACGGCAATCTCGCCTCCGGCACGTCCACGGGCGGGATGACCATGAAGCAATGGGGCCGGGTCGGCGATTCGCCAATCATTGGCGCCGGCACCTATGCGGACAACGAATCCTGCGCCGTATCGTCAACGGGCCATGGCGAATTTTTCATTCGCCTGACCGTCGCGCGCGATATCTGCGCACAGGTCGAATATGGCGGGAAAACCGTCGCCGAAGCGACACAGGACGTGATACATAATCGCTTGACGGAAATGGAAGCGACCGGCGGGGTTATCGTGCTTGGCAAGGACGGCGACTACGCCATGGCCTTCAACACCAGGGGCATGTTCCGCGGCGTGCGGACGGCGTCGGAACAGCGGGTCGCCATCTACGGGAACGAATAACAATGCCGAGCTTTGCCGAGGGCGTCGTCAGGTTTCAGCGGGATGTATTCCCGGAGAAGAAGGCGCTGTTCGAAAAGCTGAGCCATGGGCAGGCGCCGGAAGCGCTTTTCATCACCTGTTCCGACAGCCGCATCGAAACGGGCATGATCACCCAGACCGAGCCGGGCGAGCTTTTCGTCTGCCGCAATCCCGGCAACATCGTGCCGCCCTACAAGGCCCAAGCGGGCGGCGTCACGGCGTCGATTGAATATGCCGTGGACGTATTAAAGGTGGGGCATATCGTGGTGTGCGGTCACACCGATTGCGGCGCCGTCAGCGGGGCGGAGCATCCGGACGCGGTTGCGCACCTGCCGCATGTTTCCGAGTGGCTGTCGTTTGCCGACGATGCGGTTCGCCGCGTCCATGCGGTAGACGGCGACGCGCCCGAAGACGAGGAAAAACGGCTGAAACACATCACGCAGGAAAACGTTGTTTTGCAGCTTGAAAATCTTCGCGGCCACCCGGCGGTGAAGCGGTGCCTGAAAGAGGGCGGATTAAAGATCCACGGCTGGGTCTACGATATCGCGTCGGGTCATGTTTACGTGCTCGACCCGGCGACGAAGGCGTTCATCCCGATTGAGGAGAAATACGCCGAAAGGCTCGCCGCCGCGGCTAAAACCGATCGGGCCTGAGTACGTCGACCGTCGTCACGCTGAGCACGCCGATCTGCGCCTCAAGCAGCTTGTGCAGTTCGGCCAGCGCTTTTTCGATCTTCTCTTCGTCGCCGATCGATATCACCACGGTCATCTCTTCCGCCGTCGACAGATCGCTGCGGCGCCAGCGCCGTCCGCCGCCATAACCGGCCATGGCGCTGAGGATGGTGTACCCGGTGAGGCCCGCCTCTTCCAGAATATCCCGGGCGCGGGCCAGCGCCATGCGTTCGATGATGAGTTCAAGTCGCTTTTTCTGTTCCATGTCAGTGCCTCAGCCGGCGATATACTGCGCGATCAGAATGTAAATCGGAATGCCCACGGTCAGGTTGAACGGAAATGTGACCCCGAGCGAAAGCGTCAGGTAGATTGACGGCTTTGCGGACGGCAAGGCAAGCCGCATGGCGGCGGGCACGGCGATATAGGACGCCGAGGCGGCGAGCGTCATCAGGAGGGCGGCGTCCCCCGGCGGGAGCCGCAGGATGAATGCGACCAGCGCCGCAAGGGAAGCAGAGACAAGCGGCATATAAATGCCGAAGCCGATGGTGGCCGGTTGCAGCATGCGCCAGCCATTGCGCAGGCCCCGGCCGGCGGAGAGGCCCATGTCCAGAAGGAACAGGCAAAGCACGCCCTGGAGCGGCGTAATGAAAACCCCTTCGACCTGCGCCTTGCCCGGCGCGCCCGTGACCCAGCCGATGATCAGTGCGCCCACAAGGACAACCACCGATGCGTTAAGCGCAACTTCGCGGATCAGTCCGGTGGGCGCCGACTGCTGCGTCTTCTTCTTGTCTCGACCGGCCAACAGCAATGCCGTGACGATGGCCGGCGTTTCCATAAGCGCTGCGACCGCGACGAGGTAGCCGGCGCTCGGAAGGCCGGAAAGATCGACGGCCTGTGTCGCGGCGACAAAAGTGACGATCGAGATCGACCCGTAATGGGCGGCGGTCGCTGCGGCGTCGACCGACGGGAGCCTTGTCGTCATGCGAAGAAGGAAGAAGGCGATGGCCGGCAGCAGGAAGGAAAGCAGGATCCCGCAAATCATGACCGCAACGATCGTCGCCGTAAGCCCGCTGGCCGCCATTTCGAAGCCGCCCTTCAGGCCGATCGCCATCATCAGATAGATGGCGAGCCCCTTTGATACGGCCTCCGGAATGGTGATGTCCGACCTTGCAAGCCCCGCCAAAAGGCCCAGCACAAAAAACAGGACAACCGGAGAGAGCAGGGTGGCGAGCGCAACGTCAAACATAAGCGGGCCTTTATCGATTGATCGTCGACGGCGAACAAAGTGCGCCGGGCACGGCTTTTACCGATTCGCGACACATCACCGCCGACGGCGACGCGATACGGCAAAAAAAACGTGCGGAATAGGCCTGAAGCGTGCTGTTTGATCGGTAAGCGTGCTCAGAACCTCATATTTTTTGAAAACCTGCTGTACGGGTAAGTAAGCGACAGCCCGTTGCTCCTGCGATCTATGCTGAGCTGATCCCCAGTCGCCAGGGCGCCGCGCGGCTTGCCGCCTGCGCAATATTGAAAACCACGCGCTGACTGCATACTTTGCGTTCCGGTATCGAACGCGCATAATCGTTTAAGAGCTTGATCGGAAAAGCCTATCAAAATTTACTGTAAATCCTATTCTTGTGTGTGAATTAGTTCCCTATTTACCGCTCTATTGATCCGTTTTCGCGGACACGGGGTAACTTAGCACATACAGAGGAATTACCATGATAAGTAACGTTTCCGGCATTGTTGCAGTGATCGGCGGGCTCATGCTGACGGCCTGTTCAGCGGGCCCAGGCATCGCGAAAGGCATCACGAAGGACGATGTTATTGCAGCCCAAAAGGAATGGGGCGAAGGAATTGTCGCTATCTCTAGCGTCCATACGGCTGACGGTGATTACGAAGCGCGCGCTAGCGAACATATCAACGATCTTTACGCCTACGGCGAAACGGACGTCATGTTCAAACCGACTCTCGCCGCAGATGACCAGTTCCGCGAAACGTTCGACGAAGCGCTCGCCTATTTTATTGGGAAAGAGGGCACAGAAGATAAAGGCTTTGCCATTTCAGGCTGGACTGACGTTCGTTGGGAAAACAACGGCGTCTATACTGATGACGACTCAGCGATGGCGATGGGCAACTACTATTTTACGGGTCCTGACGGCGCTGAAACGAAAGTCGAGTACACATTTGGCTATGTTCGTGGCGAAGATGGCGATCTGAAGATCAATCTGCACCACTCTTCGTTGCCTTACTCTGCTGAATAGGCCTGTTACTCTACGCCGCTTCGCCATAGTCTTGATGTGCTGAAATGGCGTTCGCCAGCTGGTGACGGCGCCGGAACTCCTCTCGCCCATCGAGTAGGGTTTCAACGACAGAAGAAGCGGGCCCGGTGCGATCCCTGGGCCCGTTTTTTCCAGAAGCACTCGGGCGAACGATGGCCGCGCGATACCGGCGCGGCGCTGAACTTTCGAATTGACGATGAGTAACTCCATGCCTTCATTCTTATTACGTATCGTCGTTGTAACGATTGCCGGTTTCTTTTCTGGAACGTTCGCTGCAAACGCCCAGTCGCTGACGGGAAATGTCGGTTCGGCCGGCGTGACCAAAGGCGAACAGTCGATTGAAACGCGATTTGGAATCAATGATGACGGAGACGCGGCGGGGCGAGTGCATTATGACAACGCCTTTGCTGATTGGTACCAAATTCGGCTCACCGGATCCTACTCGCGGAACGACGGCGACAAGATCGATTTCAGCGGACTTACGGTCGAAAACTGGTTTCAGTGGAGTGAGGAAGCAGACGATAAATCGGGATTTAACGGCGGGCTGCGTCTTTCCTATACCTATTCCGATCAGGGCGAGCCGGATGAAATTGAGTTGCGTCTAACCGCGACGGACAAGTTTGCCGACGTTTGGGAGTGGCGCGCAAACCTCATCGGCGAACGGGAAGTCGGTTCCGGTCGAGGCGAAGGCGTCGCCCTTGAAGCCAGAGCGCAGGTTTCGCGCGCGCTGGACATGTCTGCGCTGGCTACAGACAAATGGCGCCTTGGCGTCGAGCTTTTCAGCGAGTATGGCGCGACGAACGACATTCTGGACTTTGATGATCAGGCCCATCAGATCGGCCCGGTGGTCAAGACGTCCTGGGCGAACGGGGTTTACCTGCAATCGGCGGTGCGTTTCGGCATAACCGGCGGATCCGACGACGCGATGGCGAAAATCTTTGTTGGGCGCGACTTTTAAAGGTTTCCGCACTGCCGGCGCTTAAGGAACGCGCCCGAAAAACGTATCCATTCGTCAACGTTGTTGGATTGGCAGAACTAAGTTTCGCGTCGGTTTTCAGAATATAACCGTTCAACATCCTCCGCCCGAAACAGCGTTGTGCCCGGCGTCAGGCGCGTCGCCGCCGCGGCGGCCGCGCCGCGCCAGAGACAGTCGAGGTCGTCCGCGCCGTCGAGCATGGAGGCCACAACCGCCGCGACGAATGAGTCGCCGGCGCCAACGGCGCTTTCGGCCTTGACCTTGATCACCGGCGTGCGGGCGACGCCGTCGGCCGACGCCATAATCGTGCCGTCGCCCCCTTGCGTGACGGCGACGCGCTCGGCGCCGCCGGCTTCGACGATGCTTTGCGCGAAGGAGATCACTTCGTCCGGCCACTGAAGTTCGCGCCCGGAGAGGTCCGGATACTCGAACTTGTTGAGGCGCAGGAAGTAAATGCCCTCGTCCAGCGCTTCGCGAACGCCGTTGATGGAATCAAGGACGAAACGGCCGCCCTGTTCCTTTGCGCCCCGTGCGGCGCGGGCCCAGAAGTCCGCCGGTTCGCCCGCGGGCAGGGAGCCCGATCCGACGACGTAATCGCCCTTGCTTGTCTCTGCGGCGATTGCGTCCAGCATCGCATCGACCTCGTCGTCCGTCATGGCGGCGCCCGGCAGGTTGAAACGATATTCCTGATCGTCTTTGAGATCGTGGACGTGAAACGCGATGCGGGTCTCGCCGCGCACGGGGATCGAGCGGATCGGGATCAGTTCCTCGCCGAGGAGGCCCTTCACGGCGTCCCCGTAAAGCCCGCCCGCCGTGATGATCGCGAGGACGTCGGCGCCCAGCCGGTGCGCGGCCCGGGCCACGTTAACGCCGCCGCCGCCGGGGTGGGACTGCGCGTTCTTGCAGCGCAGTTTGCGGTTGGGTTCCACGAAGTCAGCGTCGACGGCGAAATCGTAAGTCGGGTTGGGCGTAAGGGTAATAATGCGCGCCATTAGAGAAGCCCCAGGGATTTGAAACTGGCGTCCCGTTTATGCCCGATGATCAGGTGGTCGTGGACGCGGATGCTGAGTGCTCCGGCGGCCTTGACGATCTGGTTGGTCATTTCAATGTCCGCCTTTGACGGCGTCGGGTCGCCCGACGGATGATTGTGAACGAGGATGATCGCCGAGGCGCCGACCTCCAGCGCGCGTTTGACGACCTCGCGCGGATAAACCGGCGTGTGATCGACGGTGCCCCGCTGCTGGATTTCGTCCGCAATCAGAATGTTTTTCTTGTCGAGAAAGAGGATGCGGAAGAGTTCGGTTTTTTCGTCCGCTATGGCCGCCCGGCAATAGGAAAGGAGGCTGTCCCATGACGAAATGACGGGGCGGTCGAGCACGCGCGCCTGCGAAAGTTTGATGGACGCCGCCTGAACCACCTTCATTTCCGTGGCGACGGCCTCCGAGACGCCTTTCACTTCCATCAGGCGCTCAACCGGGGCCGAGAGCGCCTCGGCGAAGCCGCCGAATTTTGCAATGATCTCCTTCGCCAGCGGCTTGACGTCCCGGCGCGGAATGGCGCGGAACAGGATCATCTCCATCAGTTCGTAATCCTGAACGCCCTCGACGCCGGCCTTGCGAAACCGGTCGCGCAATCGCTCGCGGTGGCCGGCGGCGTGGTTGGGTTTCGTCGATTTCGGCGCGCCGTCAGCCATAAGGAGGCTTATGCAGCCCGGCGGGCGACGTCGTGAAAACCTCAACGCCGTTCTCCGTCACGCCAATGGAATGCTCAAACTGCGCCGACAACGACTTGTCCCGGGAGACGGCGGTCCAGCCGTCCTTCAGGAGTTTCACGTCGGGCTTGCCCTCGTTGATCATGGGCTCGACCGTGAAAAACATGCCGGCTTCAAGGCGCGTATCCGGCGCCTGATGCACGGCGCCGAAGCGGTCTTTATAATCCGCATAATGAACGACATTCGGCGCGTCGTGAAAAACCTGGCCCAGCCCGTGACCGCAAAAATCGCGCACCACGGAAAAGCCTTCCCCTTCCGCCCGCGTCTGGATCGCCCGGCCGATGTCGCGCAGGGTTGCCCCCGGCCTGATTGCGTTGATGCCCGCCATTATGGCGTCATAGGTCGTATCGACGAGCCGGCGCGCTTTCACCTTCGGCTCCCCGGCGTAGAACATCCGGCTCGTATCGCCGTGCCACCCGTCGACGATCACCGTCACGTCGATGTTCAGGATGTCGCCCTTCTTGAGCGCCTTGGGTCCGGGAATGCCGTGACAGATGACATGATTGAGGGAAATGCAGCTTGCATGGCGGTAGCCGCGATAACCGATCGTCGCGGAAAGGGCGCCGTGATCGAAAACAAAGGCGCGGATCAGATCGTCCAGGGCCTGTGTTGTCACGCCGGGCGCCACATGAGCGGAAATCATGTCGAGACATTCCGCGGCCAGCCGGCCCGCCTTGCGCATGCCGTCAAAGTCCGCCGCCGGGTGGATTTTGATGGCGCCGGTGCGCACGGCCGGCTCGTCTGTAAGAATCGCTTCCGTCATGGGTCGATCATTCGATTTCCAAAGCCCGCCGCAGGACTACCTCAGCGGTGGTCACTTCGCAATCGTAACACAATAGTTCAACACCGGCGGCGGCCGCGTCGCCGAGGGCGGCGGCGTATGCAGGGTCGAGATCCGCGGCGGCGCGAAACCGGCGACAGTCGTCGCGCTGCACAATGAAAAGCATGACGGCCCGGGCGCCGGATTCCTTAACGGCGACCAGTTCCCGCAGGTGTTTCGCCCCCCGCGCCGTCACCGAATCGGGAAACTCCGCAAGCCCGCGCTTCCGCGACAGGTGCACGTTTTTCACTTCCACATAACAGGGCGCCTTGCGCGGGCCTTCGAGCAGGAAATCGATGCGGCTTTTCTCGCCATATTTCACTTCCCGGCGCCTTTCGGCGTAACCGGCAAGTTCAGGAACGGCGCCCTGTTCCAGCGCCTCGGCGACAATCCGGTTCGGGTTCGACGTGTTGACGGGTATCAGCACGCCGCCGATCTCCGTCAACTGCCAGGAGAAAGGCAGTTTGCGTTTTCCGTCCCGGTGCTCGCTGACCCATGCGGGCGCGCCTTCCTCAGCAACCCCGAGCATGGAGCCCGGATTGGCGCAGTGGGCGGTAATCTCCCTGCCGTCATCGAGGGCGATGTCCGCCAGAAACCGTTTGTAGCGCCTGACGAGGCGGCCGCGAAGCAGGGGCGTTGGAAATCGCATCCCGGTTTTTCTTCCCTTAACGATAAGTCTGAGCGTTGCCCCATGCGGGCGGCGCGGTTAAGCGGGTCTCCGCCCACATCCCGTAAAATTCAACATAGTATGTTTACGGAATAAAAAGCTTTTATTAACCGACGCTTATAATTCAATTTTATTTTTATCGCGAGAAAATTATCCACAGCGGGCGGCGTCTTTTGCGAGCCGACCCTGCCGGGTCGGTGAGTGAGCGAGGCGTAGGCAAGTCGGTGCAACCATATCTCCAGTTCCTTGGCGACCGGCGCGGCAACATTGCGCTGATGACCGCCGTGCTTGCGCCGGTCATGCTGCTGACGGCTGGAGCCGGCGTCGATTTTTCGCGCTGGTCCCATCAACGGGCGAATCTGAAGGAAGTGGCTGACCTTCTGGCCACCCGCGGCGCGCGCGAGTTTTTGCTGGCCCACGCAACGGAAAGCAACATCAAATCGGTGCTCGACGCGGCGGTCGCCAATGATGTCGGCGATACGTACAATCTCGGTAGTTTCGCCCACCTGGTGAACGTGGATATGACCAACACCACGGTTTCCGTCTCTCTCTCCCAGGCGCCGAAACCGGGGCTCATCCTCACGAAGTTTTCGCCCTTCAAAAAAGACATGGAGATCCGCTCTACGGCGGTCGCCCGCGGCGGCTCCAATGTCTGTGTCATTGCCCTTGAAGAAAACAAAGAGGGCGCCCTCGCGGCGGCGGGCGCCGCCCGGCTCGCGGCGCCGGAATGCGCGGTGATGTCGAATTCGAAGTCGCCGAACGGCGTCAGCGTCACCGGCGCTGCAACCATTTCCGCCGATGTGATTTGTTCAGCGGGCGGGTATTCGGGCGGCCTCCTGCATTATGACGTCGCGCCGACCACCGACTGTCCGGCATATGCGGATCCCCTGGCTGGTCGCACGCCGCCGCCGGTGGGCGCCTGCGATTACGATGGACTCGAAATCGGCGATCCGCTGGAGCCTTTCGATGCGGGCGACGAGGCGGCCGCGACGGCGACCGTGAAAACCCTGGCCGGCGACCTGCCGGGGACGCTGCCGGGGAAGATCCGTTACGACCTGACGCCGGGCGTTTATTGCGGCGGAATCGAAATTGTCGAGGGAAACGCCGACGTCCATCTCTCTCCGGGCATTTACGTCATCAAGGACGGCGAGCTGCTGGTTGAGCGCGGCGCGCGCATCTATGGCGAGCATGTGGGGTTTTATCTGGACGGACCGAAGGCGACGTTTGCCTTTGAACAATCGTCCATCATCCACCTCACGGCGCCCCGGGACGGGCCCATGGCGGGCATTCTTATCTGGGAAGGGGACAGCGTCGATCTCGGCCGGATCCACGCGATTGAAAGCGCCAACGCCCGGGAACTTCTCGGGACGATCTATCTGAAAAAAGGCACGCTGTCGGTCAATTCGGATTTGCCCATTGCAGATGCGTCCGCTTATACGGCGATCGTAGTCAACAAGCTTGATATGGCCGGCAGCCCGACGCTTCAGCTCAACGCCGACTATGGGTTGACGGACGTGCCCGTTCCAGCCGGCGTCGGGCCCGTCGGCGGCGCCACATATCTTCGGGAATAGGCGCACACGCGTAAGTCGAATCAGCCGGCCCGGTTACACCAATAACCGTAAATTCTTTCATAAAACCCGCATTTGGTAGATACGTATCAACGCCCTCGCGGCAGGCCGTATAGTCCTGCCGATGAATGCTGACACCGAAATTTTGCACGGCGCCGCCCATGCGCGCCGCGGACCCGCAAGCGCGCCGCACCCGGGAATTAATCATGATACGGATCGTTATCCGTCGCCCGGAGAGTTGTGGCCATACTATGGGGCCGGGCGTGCAGCGCGTGCGCACACGGCGCCGCCCGGCGGCGAAAAAATATTCTGGCGCGAGGCGGGCGGTGCGTTTAGGTTGCCCCGCATGAGCGACAGCAAAAAACGAAAGACGGCGGCAATCCTCGCCATCGGCGACGAATTGCTCTCCGGGCGAACGCGCGACGCGAATATCCATTATCTCGCCGGCTGGCTGACCGATCGCGCCATCGCCCTGGTTGAGGCGCGCATTGCGCCCGACGAACAGGGGGCCATCGCCGAGGCCCTGAATGCGCTTCGCGCCCGTTACGACTATGTCTTTACGTCCGGGGGCATCGGCCCCACCCATGACGATATCACCGTCGACGCCATTGCCGCCGCTTTTGAGGTTCCCGTCATCGAGCACCCGGAGGCCATCGCCAAGATTGAGGCGTGGTACGCCGCCCGCGACGAGCCGGTAACGCCGGCCCGTCGACGCATGGGGCGCACGCCGGAGGGGGCGGTGTTGATCGAGAACCCGGTTTCCGGCGCTCCGGGCGTGCGCATCGCAAATGTTTTCGTCATGGCGGGCGTGCCGCGCATCTTTCAGGGCATGCTGAACGCCGTCGAAGGCGAGCTGGAGCGCGGCGTGCAGATGTATGCGCGGGCGGTGACCGCGGCGGGTCTTCCCGAATCGAAGATTGCCGACGACCTGCGCGCAATTCAGTCCGCCGTGAAAGGCGTGGCGCTCGGCAGCTATCCCATTGACGGCGACGTGAAGGGGGTGACTGTCATTGCGCGGGCCGAAGATGCGGCGCTGGCGGACGAGGCGATTGACGCCGTTCGTTCCGCCATGGGCGCCCTTGGGTTCGATGCTGTGCGGGCGGACCGAAAATGACCGGTGACGAAAAAGCCGGCGGCGTGGCGCCGTGCTGAGCATATTCGACATATTCAAAATCGGCATCGGGCCGTCCTCTTCCCACACGGTCGGTCCCATGCGGATCGGCGCCCGGTTTCTGGCGGATGCGAACGCCGCCGGCGTCCTTGCCGCTGCGACGCGCATCAACATTTCCCTGCACGGATCGCTGGCGTTGACGGGGATCGGCCACGGCACGGACAAGGCGACCATTCTTGGATTGCTGGGGTTTGAACCGGACAGGACCGATCCCGATGAGGCGGACGCCGCATTTGCCCTTGTCAGGGAAAGAAAACGGTTGCGCCTCGCGGGCGGGCCCGAAATCGGTTTCGACCCCGCAACCGATATGGACTTTCGCGGCGACATTATCCCGCGCATCCATCCCAACGAAATGACGTTGCGGCTTTTTGGCGCCGACGGCGAGGAGTGCCTTGCGCAGACTTATTACTCCGTCGGCGGCGGGTTCATCGCGACGGAAAAGCAACTGGCCCAGACATCGGACGACGACCTGATCGCGCGGGCGCGAACCGGGCGCTTCTCCTTTGCGTCCGCTGCCGAGCTGCTGGCCCATTGCCGGGATCAGGGGATGCAACTGCATGAGATCATTCTCGCCAATGAGGACACGATGCGTCCCCGCGCCGAGACCGATGCGCGCCTTGATGCGATCTGGGCGGCGATGCGCGACTGCATTGAGCGCGGCCTTAAAACAGCCGGCGAGCTGCCCGGAGGGCTGGCGGTAAAAAGGCGCGCGCCGGCGCTATACGCCAAATTACGCGAGGCGCCCCTCGCCAATGAGCGAGAGCAGTTGTTCGACTGGCTCAACGTCTACGCCATGGCCGTGAATGAAGAGAATGCGGCGGGCGGGCGCGTGGTGACGGCGCCGACAAACGGCGCGGCCGGCATTATTCCATCGGTCGTCAAGCATTATTGCGACGAGGGCGACGGCAAGGAAGACCGTATCCGGACTTTTATGGCGACGGCGGCCGGCGTCGGGATGCTGTATAAGCAGCGCGCATCGATTTCCGGCGCCGAAATGGGGTGTCAGGGCGAGGTGGGCGTCGCCTGTTCCATGGCCGCCGCAGGGCTCGCCGCCGTATGGGGCGCGACCCCGGCCCAGGTAGAGCGCGCAGCCGAAATCGCCATGGAGCACAATCTCGGCCTCACATGCGATCCGGTCAAAGGGCTCGTTCAAATCCCGTGCATCGAACGGAACGCCATCGGCGCGGTGAAGGCGGTGAACGCCGCCCGGCTCGCCATGCGGGCGGCCGACAACCCGAAAGTCTCGCTCGATCAGGTCATTGAGACCATGCGCCAGACCGGCCTCGACATGTCGAGAAAGTATAAGGAGACAAGCGAAGGCGGCCTCGCCGTCAACGTGGTCGAGTGCTGAACGGCTGCGATTTGCCGCCGCGGCGATGCGTGGTATGGAGCGCGCCTCTGCCGCGGGCGTGGCGGAACTGGTAGACGCAACAGACTTAAAATCTGTCGGCAAGCGCTATTTTTCGCAGGCACAAACTGATAAAAAGACGAGGAAAAGCAACTAATTAGGAGAGATCATCGGTGCCAAGACTATTTAGTGATTTCATCGCTGGGTGTCGGCTGGGTGCCACAAGAGATACAAAATGATCGAAAATGCGGGCGTGGTGGAATTGGTAGACACAACAGACTTAGACCACGTTTGAGTGCCCCGCCGGAAACGACGGGAGTAGAACTGCTCAAATTCGGGGAAAGCTAAAGGCGAGTTATCTGCCCACGCCAATCCCGAGCCAAGCCGAACTAATTTCGAATTAGATCGGAAGGTGTAGAGACTAGACGGGCAGCATCTAAGGTCGGCGCGCCGACTATGATGAAGGGATAGTCCAGACCACAAACGGTGCTCATGGCATCGGCGGTGAAAACCGTAGCGGGTAAGAAAATCTGTCGGAGGTAACTCCGTGCCGGTTCAAGTCCGGCCGTCCGCACCAACTTTCGATTTGGTTCAATCGATAAGGGATCAGGTTTGTCCTGATTTTTCACAACACGCTAAAAACCCAATGATCAAAAGGCGCAGGTCTGCGATAGTGACCATGAGCTTCGTTCAAGCTCGCGGAACGTTGTATCGAACGAAAATAAGATTTCTCGCCGCGATGTATTTCGCTCATTGACGGGGCAATTCCGGTCAGTGCATCGCGACTGCGTGAATCCGATCGATGGTACGCACGGTGCGGCGAAGAGCATCTTCCAATTAACGATCGGTGAGGAACATGCCGCAAATGATCGGACGAAAAGCGCGTTTCCAGTGCGATCCTTCGCAAGTTTTCAAAACTGTTCGACGTCAATCAAAGTTGAAAAAAGTTGGCGACACGGGGGGACCTAAGACCCGATTCATCAGTTTAGGTGTTGATCATACCAATTCAAAATCCTCTCCCACATGTCTCGAATATTTGCAGGTGACGATATACTATGACCTTCGCCCCAATAGCGAACGAAGACGGCGTCTTTGTTTAAACGTGCGAGACCGGTGAAAAATTCTTCCGCTTGAGTGATGCTTAAATAGTCATAATCGCCATGCGTTATCAGAATTGGTGTGGATATATTTTCGACGTGGGCGAGAGGGCTATTGCGCCAATACAGATCAGGATCCCGCCAAACGGGCGGACCTAAGCTTCCTTGACCAGACTCGGACCATCCCGCTCCTGAGTAATCCGGCCCATAATATTCGTTCAAAAATCTAACTCTTACATCAAACACTCCGTACGCGCTTGTCAGATTGTATTTACCAGACTGGGCAACGGCAGCCTTGAACCGATCAGTGAAGCCAACCAACCCGGCCGCAGCATATCCTCCGAAACTATAGCCTGTCACAGCTAACCTTTCGGAATCAATGAGTCCTTCCTCGATCGCCCGATCAACCGCCACGAAGACTTCGTCAACTATACGATCAATAGGAACTCTCGGCACTTCATCTCTGGGTGCTGGAAAGCTTGGATATAGGACGGCATAGCCATTCGCAGGTAGAATTTGTTGACTGGCGGAAACGTCCAGGTCGACGATCTGACTGGCAAAGTTGCGACCTAATGCGTATCCCGGATAGACATCAACAATAGCGGGGACTGGGGGATCTCCTGGACTCCACCCTGGTGGCATAACAACCCAAGAAATCCGCTTGTCCCCACTCGGCCCAAGGTGATCCATCCGAACCGGAATCGCAGGGCTTATTTCGTCCAAGTGAGAGTTAATCTCGAGCACTTCCCGCACCGTTTCGCTGGCATCCACTACGGCCAATCTGGAAACGCCACGATCATTCTCCAAAGTCGCTATCTTTCGATGTTTAGGTGATACCGCTACAATGCGGGCGGTCTCCCGACCGACGTTAAGACGTTCAATTGTTCCGTTTTCGAGCTCTAAAAAAAGCACCGCCTTTTGCTTAAACTCAGATTCTGTAATTGTCTCCAATACAAGAATGTCTTGATAGGGATCAAAGTAGTCACGCCGCGATTGTCCGTTCCAGTGTGTGACTGCAGAATCGATTTGAGTTGTGAGGTCTTGCTTATCTCCTTCGTTGGAAACGGCCCACACATTACCGTCATGAATCATAATCAACTTCCCACTGGTTGAGGCAATCACTTGCGGTATATTGCCCTGGAAGTCCCGTGTCAGGTTTTTTGGTACGCCGTTCGCAATAACAAACCAATCGGATCGCACATCCGACGTTGCTCCTGTGTCTGAACGGGTAGGGGGGATTGCGCGCACGACGAGTGAGTCATCGAGCCAAATCGACGGGAATTCCAATGATGCGTTGCCACGCGTTGAGAACGTTTTGTATCCGCCTAAATCAACGTTTTGAGTATTTCGATTTTCCCGATCATATATTCGATATGTTGCTGCATCCCAAGGCTCACCCTCTTCCCTCGCAACAAAAGATAGAAACCTGCCATCCTTCGACCACCGGATCGAACTGCTCAATACGTCGCATCTTCGACACGGTTCGATCACGGAGTGCTCGCTCGAAGTCTCAAATTCGAACAACAGTAGAGTATTCTTTATCCCTCTTGAATTTGCTCCATTATCCATCGCTTGGGAAGAATCTAGCTTGACTCGATCACGCCTCAGCGCGGCTAGCGATTGCCCGTCTGGCGACACCACGCGAATCCAAAATTCGCCCGGAGCCAACATTGTTACCTCGTCGGAGGTTGGATCAACTAGCGAAAGCTGGCCGCCGCGTCCTTTAAAACTCTCGTACTTGCCACTGCCGATGACGCTTGCAGTAGGCTGCTTACCACGCCTTTGTGCGCGCCAGCTCGCAATCACGTCTTCGCGCATCTCTGCACGAAGTCCAGTGATCATTGGTACGTGATCTTCACCCAAGAGTGGAGTTACGATTTTATTTGATATCCAAGGCGAAGCTAAAAACGCATAGTGGTCGGAATTGACATCAAGAATTTTACTGTGTCGTTGGCCAAATTTCGCTATCCCTTTCCGAAAACCTGCATCTTTGGATAACACATTGTAAATTACCCCTCGATCATCCGGAAGCATTCCATCAATCCAATAGCTCTCGCCCGGCGCCTGCGCAAAAAGCGTTTGTGGTGCAGAAAAACGAGTTAGATCGACCGAATACAATCTCGAATTCGATCCTGAGTTAATCCCACGCCCAAAATCTGTACCGTCCGCGCGCGCACCGAAATGCTCATATACCAGCGTATCGCCATCCGCGCTAAATCGAACCGATCCAATCCGTTCTATTTTTAGTAAGTCGTCGACTGTAAATCGCCTAGTTCGCTCTGAGGCAACTTGATCGGCCGCATCAGGTAACTCGGGTTCAGCTCCGCCTGTCAATTTTTCGCGCGGTTCGGCGGAGTTCACCGATGCGCAGGCCGCTAGAGAAAGAAAAGCTATCGCTAGAAGCGAGTGAACTGAAAACGACACTTAGTTGGCACCCTTGCTATGTTTTATTTTGTCTCGCTGCTCTTATCTCCGATTCCAGGTGCGGCACGAGAAAGTTGGCATTTCAGACCGATCTAAGATCTACCTAAAACTGTTTGCGCAGACCAAATGTGATGAAACGACCGACAGGGTTGGCGTTTACCGGATCGAATCCTGCGGGAACCCCCAGTCCAACAAGGCCACCGACTTCGGCGGGGCCGACACTCGGCGGATCAGTATCAAACAAATTATTGATGTTGACCGACACGGCCGTGTCTTTCAAAAGCTGCGAACGGCGACCATCGAATGCATACCTCAGATTTAAGTCAACCGTTGTCCAGCTATCAACTGGTTCTTCGGGATCCGCAGCAATGTTAGTGTAGCTATCGGTAAAATTCACGTTGAGTTGACCAGAAAACCCGCCATTGCTCATCCCGATATACGCGCGACCTTTGAGCGAAATAGGCCGACTAACAAAATCTATCACGGAACGATCGATAGCATTTGGAGACGCTTGTTGAGTAGAATTGATAATGTGGCTCAGCCGGACTCCGTAGTTCAGATATCCCACTGCGCTGTCGTGCCCGTAATCCAATGAAACATCCACGCCTTCTGTCGCCGCACTGGCCAAGTTCACTTGACGGTTATCAAAAATTACTGTGACAAAATTTGCAACATCTTGCGGAACGATCGGGAGGGGCAGTGTTCCTGAGAGGTCAAGAATACGTTCTTGAGGAATCTCGGAGGCAATGGATAGCAAGTCTTGCTGGGTTGGCGATGTATTAAACAAGAACGCCAAGTTTTCTTGATCAAATAGCGCAGCCGTCGCACTGGGTACGGGACTTCCAAACCTATCCGTGTAGTCAATGGAGTAATATGTTGCTGAGATTTTTAGATTCTCGATAGCAACGGGCTCAAAGTCCACACCAACAGTATAAGTATCAGAAAACTCGGGTTCTAGTCCATTCAATCGCGGTCCATTGGCGAGAAACAAGACCGTTGACCCATCATCGGAAAAGGTATCCGGTAGTCCGAAATCGGACAGTCGCAAAATTCTTGCAAATGATGTACCTGGCGTTAAATCACGCAAGGTAGGCGCCCTGAAACTTCTTGAATAAGTACCTCGCAACTTGACATCCTGAATCGGAGCCCACAGAACGCCAAATCTTGGTGTCGCTGCGCTACCAAAGTCAGAGTAGTCTGTATATCGAACAGCCCCACTCACCTCCAACCGATGAACGCCTGGGATATCCTGCTCTTCACCTATTATTGGTAGAAAAGCTTCCGCAAATCCAAAATATGAATCCCGGTTAAAACCCAAATCAAAGTCAAATGGCGGGTTTGGAATTACACCTCCGGCCGTTCTAAAGTCCTGTTCGGAGTAACCGCCGCCCAACGAGAACTTTGCATCCCCGCCGGGAAGTTCAAATAGTTTCCCATCTAACTTAGCCAAAAGGTCAAGAGATTCTCCGTTTTCGACAGTTCCATTTAATTGTCCTGTCGCAACCGTGTCCAGTCGAGTCTCATACTCTCGCTCCAGATACGTTGCATCAATTTGGAAAAATAGATCTTCGGCAAATTGATATTCTATGCCGCCCACAAGAAATAACTGTTCATCGTCGCTCTCGCGGAGTTGCACTAAGCTTGCTGCGGCCGACGTACCTACTTCCGCTTCTCGAATTGAGTAAAGTACGTTTCCGAAAACTTTTAGTTTGTCGGTAAAGTTTTGATCGATGGCTCCCATAACATTGTACGCGCGCTCGTCTGGGATCAAGGACAGCGGAGACGGGGCCTGGGAAGAGAAATCGCGCTCAGACACATCCAGCGCGGACTGAGTAAGGTAGCTAAAAGACAAAAATCCCGACCCACTTTCCCAAGACTTTCCTGCAGCGGCGTCGACTTGTGCTCTGTCGTGTCCACCGCGTGTCGCGGTACCGTAGGAAGTATTGATATCGACGCCGTCGAAATCATCGCGCAACACAAAGTTTACGACTCCTCCGATCGCATCGGATCCATAGATTGCCGACGCACCATCAGTCAAAACTTCTACGCGCTCAATGGCACCTAATGGAATCAGAGAAGTATTCGGCGACTCTCCTTCTGGAGAAGTCAAACGACGGCCGTTGAGAAGTATTAGCGTTGTACCGACATCGAGCCCCCTCAAGTCAACTCCGCCCGCATCAGTCGGATCGCCTCCAACCCCTGCCCCCAAAAGGGCAAAAGAACCCGATGCAGAACTATTCAAATTTTGAGGAAGAGTCTCCAAAAACCGATTTAGCGTCGTCGCGCCGCTCAACGCGATATCGTCAGCGGTGTACACTTCCAAAGGCGCGGAGTCAGGGTACACGCCACGAATAGTAGTTCCGGTCACGACGATTGTGTCTTCGACGCGCTCATCGGTAAATTCGTCACCGGTTTCTACTCGCCGTAAATCATCTTCCTGATCCAATTGAGCCACGCGAAAGGATTGCGGGGTTTTTCCGTCGCTCAGGGAGGCCTCACGTATGTATTCGTTTCCGACGAGTACCGTACCGTTATTGTCGAAGGTGTGCGGCACGCCAGCATCCGCAAGAATTATGGTAATCGCTCGGTCTGATGTGAACTGACCTTCGACGCCGTTCGTGGTTTTGCCGTTCACATCGGCTTCGACGAAATAGACTTCCTTTCCGCTTTGAATGCCAAATTCAGTGAGGGCGGCGCCGAGGTCTTGCGCATCGATATCGAATTCGATGGTTTGCTGGTCAGCAGACTGCGCATGTGCACCGGCGACTGCGAAGCTAGCTGCACTAGCGAGCATGACGGCTTTCAGCGATAGCGCTTTTGTTGATTTGATCATGGAATTCGCCCCTCCCGACGGCGTCTTTCAGTTCGTTGTCCCACGGATGTTTGTGGGCTCGATGTCTGGAAGACGTGGGCTATGTGCGAAGGTCTTAGTCGTTTGTTTCAGTTTTTTGTCGGCATGATGACAATTGTGTTATTCTTGCCACACCAGCGTCAGCTCATTGGAACCGCTGCGTGTCGCTTCGAGAGGGTGCATACGTTCTAAAGCGTCCACGAAGGTTGAGGCGCGGCCAGTGTTGAATACACCACTGACCCGCATTTCCTGGAGGCGTGGGTCGTTTGATAATTTGAGTTTTTGCGCGCTGTAGCGATTCATTTCTTCGATGACATCGCCAATCGGTTCGCCGCGGAAAATCAATCGACCCTCGCGCCACGACGTTGCTTCTTCAGCATTGGTTTCGATGACTTCCGGCGCTGCGTCGTGTCTGGCGACCAGTCGTTGACCCGGAACCAACTCAGCTATCGGCTTAGGTTTGGGAGCGGAAACGGCGGCAACGTTTGTCGCGGTGCGGATGACTTCGCCGACGGAAACCCGGCCTTCTACTAGCGTCACCTGAACATCGTTGCCTTCATCGAAGCGCACATCAAACGCAGTTCCGAGGGCGACAACACGTTTGTCGCCAGCTTCAACTGCGAAGGGACGGTCCGCATCTTCGTGAACATCGAAGAAGCCTTGACCGCGCATCAACCGGACATTGCGTTCCTGCGCGGAAAAGGCGACTTCAATGCGAGAGTTGGTGTTGAGCGTCACCGTGCTCCCATCAGACAGGGTAACTGTCGAGCGCTCGCCGATAGCGGTTTCGTAAGATTCGACTTCAGCTAATATGGCGATGGACGTTGGGTTTTGGTCGATAGATGCAATTAGGCCGACGCCAACTGCAAGAACAACACTGGCGGCGAGGGCGGTAAGCTGCGCCCAGCGCTTGCGATGAAGCGGGCGGGCGGTTCGCGTTAGTGTTTCCTTGCCAAGCCTGCGCATGGCGGGCTCGGCGACATGGCGGTCGATAAAGGCGCTGCCGCGCACGACTTTTTCATAAGCGGCGGCATTCTCTGGCGCTTCCCGCTTCCAGGCCTCGAATTCATAGCGGTCTTCAGGCGTGCACTCGTCCGAAGAAACGCGCAGATACCAGAACGCCGCCCATTCTTCCGGCGTCTCTAGTTTGCCTTTTTCAAACTCCGTCTTCATTCCTGGTCACCAAATACTGACGCCACATGCGCCGTTGCCCGAATGAGGTGCCAATCGACGCCGTTCAGCGTAATCCTGAACCGGGCCGCAACTTCCTTTCGCTTCAGCCCCTCGATCCGGCACAGCACATAAATATCGCGCGTGCGTTCGGGCAATTCGCTGAGCGCCTTGGAAATAGCGTCGAGGGCCTCTCTGCCTTCTAAGACGCGCTCCGGGGAAAAGCCCGTAGGCGCATGACGGAAATCCTCATACTCATCATGCTTATCGTGATGGCGTACATTTCGCTTGCGCAAATGGTCGGTCCACACAGAGGACGCGGTTTGCATGATATAGGCCTCAGGGTTCTCCAGGGCCTCGCCTGAGGCGCGTTTGGCAAGCCGCTCAAAAACGTCCTGGGCGAGATCCTGCGCTGTCGCTTCCTGGGCGCCGCGCTTTAAAAAGTTTCGAATGAGGCCAGGCGTGTAGTTGCGGGCATAATCCGCAAGAAGATCATCGTCGATCTTCGCCGCGTTCCTTTCGGCTTTCGATGCAGGTTGATCCGTCATCGTGATCACGCCGCCCTTGTTGTCTGTTTTGTTTGAACTTTTTGTGTTCTTTGCTTTCTAGCATGAGCCAAAAAATTAATTCTGGCAAATCAGATGGAGTTTACAAGCGATTCTAATCCAGCGTTTTCGGGGCTCTGAAATGGGCGCGGAGCCGGCTTGTTGCGCGGGTTTTTCTCCTAAAAAAGAAGGGCGCTTTGCTGTGGCATTTTTTCTGCGCCGCGTCTTACTTTTTGAAGGCGTCCTCCCTCCAGGATGGCTTCTCTTATAACCGTGCGCCCTGTCTATCTCTCCGGCATACGCGCCAATAATCTCTCACTCCGATTCCTGTCGGCGGCGCTATTACCCTTTAGGCGGCCGCCGATTTTTTTCGTGGGCGGGGCAGTTGGCTCGTCGTCGCCGTCGCTGTGGTACTGTAGTTTTTTGCGCCAGCCGCGTCTGACTATGTGAAGGTAGCGCCGATTTGCTCGATTGCGGGCGCGATTACTAAATACAGCTAAAGCGAGCGGGGTAGGCGCACTGTTGCTGTCCCCGGCGGCTATAGCGATGACCCGCACCACGGCTTGCACGGCGCGACCGCAATAAGAAGGTCGCCAACGTCAAATGTCATCACCGCCGATTATTTTAAAGTTTGGCTCGTCCGTACTGCGAGACGCCGAAGATTTGCCGCGCGTTGCGACCGAAATTTATCGCCATTTTCGAAAAACGCGAACGGTCATCGCCGTCGTCTCGGCCTATGAAGGCGCGACTGATCGATTGATCGCTGACGCGCACGATCTCGGTCTTGATGAAGGCGCTGAAGCCTATATTCGCATGGTCTCGACCGGCGAATATGAAAGCGCGGACGGCTTGTTGAAGCGGTTGCATGAGATCGGCGTAGGCGCTGAATTGCTGAGCCCGCGCGATATGAAATTGATCGCTGTTGGCGAGCCGACCTCAGCCGCGCCAGTGGCCGTCGATACCGATGCACTGTTTGGTGCGTTTAAGCGCAGCAGCGTGATTATCGTTCCGGGCTATAGCGCCGTTGGCAGGGATGGCGAAACTGTACTGATGGGTCGCGGCGGCAGCGATATGACCGCCATCTTTCTGGCCGCCGCCTTGCAAGCGGGCAGCGCCCGTCTCATCAAGGACGTGAATGGCCTTTATGAATTTGACCCAAACCTTGAACCGCGCGCAAAACGGTTTGCGCGGATCGATTGGGCGGAAGCCGTCAACATAGGCAGCGTGCTCATTCAGGCCGAAGCCGTCGCGTTCGCCGCAGGCTGCGGCGTGGAGATTGAAGTCGCGGGGATTGGGCAAGTGGGCGCGACGCGTATTGGACCCATCGCCGGAGCTCCAGAGCCAGCGCCGAAAAGGCGCCGGCTCCGTGTGGCGCTCGCCGGCTGCGGCACGGTTGGCGGCGGTGTCTTGCAACGCCTTCTAGCGGAGCCGTACCGCTACGAAGTGACATCTGTGCTGGTGGGGACGCCCGAAAAGTATGCGTCAGCCGATCGCAAGATCCCTTTCACTTGCGCGCAAGCTGATTTGCTTAGCAGCGATCCAGATGTTCTGGTTGAAGCCTTGCCGGGAAATGTCAGGGACACGCTTTTAGCGAACGCGCTGCAAAACGGCGTCAGCGTCGTAACGGCAAACAAACAAGTCGTCTCAGACAATTTCGACGAATTGGCATTCCTTGCGGAATATCGGGAGGCCAGTTTTAAATATTCAGCATGCGTTGGCGGCGCGGCGCCCATTCTCGAGGCGATTGAGGTATTGGGATCTAAGCGCCCGATCGCAAAAGTCGAAGCCATCCTTAACGGCACGGTCAATTTTATCGCCTCGCGTCTTGCGGATGGCGACGATTTCGAGGCGGCGCTTGAAGCGGCGCAATGGGCCGGCTTTGCAGAAGCCGATACGCAATCGGACCTTTCCGGCGCCGATGCGCTCGCCAAAGCGAAACTGATTGCGCGGGCCGCGTTTCCAGGTCGCGGCGCGCCGATCACACTCGGCGTCGAGACGATGGCGGGAGGGCCTTTAGGTGAGGATCTCATCAAATCTGGTAGACTAAGTCAGATCGTTTCGGTTGCGCCCACCGCGAGCGGCGAGATTGGCGTGCGCGTCGAGATGGTCGCCGGCGGACATTGCAAAGACTTGCTTGGACTGACGGAAGAGTTTTGCGGCGCGCTCATCACCTTCAAAGATGGCGGCAAATATTTTGTCAGCGCGCGCGGCGCCGGGCGCGTACCGACTGTTGAAAGCCTGTTCGGCGATCTTGGCGAAATTGAGCGTCGGCTGATCGCAATCGGCGCGATGGACGTATCAAACGTATCGGCTTTCAAAGCGTGAGCCGAGTTTGTGTGATTAATGCAAATGGTCTGGGATCAATTTAAAGCAGAGGAAATTCAGTTCCGCACAAGAAACAAACCATGTTTGTTTTGGGTTGAAGCAAATCTTTCAAACCAAAGTATTTTTAGAAGTTTTGCTGTGGTGAATCCGATCTATTCACGTCTACCTAAAAGAACGAAGCTGCGCGGCGGAACGCGTTTCATGGTCGCGCACCTTCAGGATCAGTCTTACCGGCGCCGGGCGTCCCGCCTCGGCCAAAAGAGGGGGGAGCCGTTGGCCGGCGAAGCCTTACTCCATCTTTCGACCACAAGCGTGATCCTGGTGGATGAACCGGGCCGATAGTCTTGAAAAAGGCGCGCTTGAAGGCGTGCTGGGCTCGGGCGCCGCGCTGAGCGCCGCAGGTAATTTCCCGATCCTGGATTTGCGTCATGACCGGTCCAGCGGCGCGCCGTTTCTGGCGGACGCCGATCTGATGTCGCGGATCACACTGATGGGCCGTAACGGCCTCGTCATTTGCGGCGGGCTTTTGGACGGCGCAGTTACGCAAATCTCGCTCGCTGCGCTGATGGATGGCATCGACGTGTTTGTCTGTGTTGATCTCACCCTGTCAGCGGAACCTGATAAAACAGATCTCTTCCTGTCGCGGATCAGCACCTGCGGCGGGCACACTATGTCTTATCGCCAGATTGTTCTGGAACTGTTGTCTGGTGAAAGAGACGAGGCGAAGCGTGCGCCGCTCGAAGCGCTGTTGTTGTGAAACATAGTTTGCTGCTCAAACTCTAGCTTCAAAATCCGGCGCGGTGTGCTCGTCAAGAGCGCAATGCTTTTTGCAGCGTTCAAAAACCGGTTCATTTTGTGTGTATCGACGACGCGAAATGCACGCAAACTCGCCGAGAAGCATCGCGGGCAGCTTGAGGGTTTTTCGTTCCAAGTGTTTCCGGAAACTCTTTGTACGCCAGCATTTTCACCAATCGACGCCAAATAGGGGACGCCTGAAATCGAATAGAGTGGCAAAGTGCTGATTCTGGGGACTAGAATTTGGCGCAGGAAATGACTTGCCCAATGGAGAGAAAAAACCGACACAAGTCCTTTGAATCGGTGGAAGTTTCGAGATCGTCACTTCCTTTTGAATTGCAATCGCGAAACGAGAACATTATAAGAACATCATGGCTGGAAAGTCTCATATCGAATGGACGGAAATGACCTGGAATCCGGTCACGGGCTGCACAAAGGTCTCGCCCGGGTGCAAGTTCTGTTATGCGGAAACGCTGGCCAAGCGCCTGCAAGCGATGGGGACGAAAGGCTACGATAACGGGTTCGCTGTCAGTCTTCTTCCTGAGCGCCTGGAGCAGCCAAAGCGCCGTAAAACGCCGACCATCTGGTTTGTGAACTCGATGAGCGATCTGTTCCACGACAAGGTGCCGTTCGCCTATGTGGATCAGGTGATGGAGACCATCGCTGAGACCCCGCAGCACATTTATCAGATCCTCACCAAGCGTCCGAAGGTTATGGCCAAATATTTTTCCAAACGGCCCGTACCTCATAACGCGTGGCTTGGCGTAACGGTTGAAGACAAGCGTTATGGTGTTCCCCGTATCGCACCCCTGCAATCCATCGACGCAAAAGTACGTTTCTTATCGGTTGAACCGCTTCTGGAAGATGTGGGCGATCTCAACCTTGATGGCATTCATTGGGTGATTGTCGGCGGCGAGTCAGGTGTGAAAGCGCGACCGATGAACCCCAGCTGGGCGCGGAAAGTTCGTGATCAGTGTGCGAAAGACAATGTCGCCTTCTTTTTTAAGCAATGGGGCGCGCATGGCGATGACGGCCTAAGGCGCGCCAAAGGGCACAATGGTCGGCTGCTTGACGGCGCCGTTCATGACGCCATGCCGGAGTTGCAGTAAGGAGTGGTATGGCGAAAAAACACTATGAGTGGAGATTGGGCGAACCGCCGCCGCTAATTGGCGAACACAGTTTGGCGAAACACCGGATATTGGACCGGTATTTACGGCGCTATATCGAAATCTGCACCGCTACGCCCGTGCAGGAACGCTTAAACCTTACAATTGTAGATGGGTATGCCGGAGGCGGACGATACCGTTTCAATGACGGGGAAGTTGCAGGTTCCCCGATTATTCTGCTGGAAGCGATCGCCGAGATGCAGGATCAGTTGAACCGCGCCCGTCCAAAAGGGTTCGAAATTCGCACTGACTTTCTTTTCGTAGACCTTAATCGCCGTCATACAGAATTTCTTCGTGCAGAAATTGAGCAATCCCCGTTCAAGGACATGCTTGATGATACGATCCATATCTGGACCGACGATTTCAATGACCGCGTTTCGGATGCGATCGCGCTCGTCAAAAGGCGATCACCGCAAAAGGGGCGGTCTTTGTTTCTGCTCGATCAATATGGGTGGAGTCAGGTCGCGTTCCGCTCCATGCGAGCGATCCTGGGTGAGCTGGAAAAGGCGGAAATCTTTCTGACGTTCAGCGTGGACGGTCTGATCGATTATATGAGTGAAGAGCATTTGAAGCGGAGAGACTATAACGACATTGATGCAGACCCGGATTTCGTAAAAGCGCTTCTCTCGAAAAAGGAAGAAAGCGGCGGCTGGCGCACGCTCATTCAGAATAGTCTGTATCGTCATATTAAAAGCGCAACGAGCGCAGAGTATTATTCTCCCTTCTTTATTCGTTCTCCAGACGCCCATCGCAGCTATTGGTTCATCCACCTTTCTCGCCACCGCGAGGCGCGAAACGTCATCGGCAATATTCACTGGGAAGAGAACAATATCTCTCTACATCATGGGGGCGCTGGATTGCAGGCGCTCGGATTTTCAAAAGGGGCTGACCCTCGACAATTGTCGCTTGGCTATGAATTCGACGACCATGCAAAAACGCTTTCGAAGCAGGTGCTGCAGGATCAGATTCCGCGAATCATTCGCGATGGCGTCGACGCAGACCTTGCGCCATCGCTGGAGCAACTTTTTGGACGCGAATGCAATGATACGCCGGTGACGCGAGAGCTGTTCGAAGAGGTGTTGGTGGAATTGCGGGAGCTGGGAGAGCTTCGCATTGAAGATGCATATGGCAAGGACAAACCACGCGCCCAGACGATGAGTTGGTCCGATCGGATTGTGCTTGCGCGCCAACCCACTCTTTTCGGGCCGTTTGGGCCAATGGGTGAAACGAATAATTGAGGAATTAGTAGCATATGCTATGCTGAAGAATTCGGGAAATAACCTAGGAAATACAAGGGCCAAACGAGGATGAACCGAATCGCGTTCATTGCGGAAGAGAGATCGGACTGGGATACGCTTCCCTTGTTTCCAGATCTGCCGCCATGCCCGCGACATTTCGAACAAGACGATGGCGAAATTTTTGAAGATCCCTTTCTTGCCGAGCTCGCTTTGACCGCGCCGTTGCAGCGCCTAAAGCAGATCGGTTTCCTTGGCGCCTTGGACTATGTGCGGTTTTCCAACGGCTTTCAATCACATCGCAGACGGCACAACCGCTACGAACACTCTGTCGGTGTTGCGGAGTTGGCGCTGTTATATGCAGACATTCGGGGCCTTAACCGAAAAGAGACGCGTATCCTCGCGGCCGCCGGTCTTTTGCATGACATTGGGCATGGGCCGCTTTCGCACACATTAGAGCCGATCTTCAAATCTGAATTCGACATTTCGCACCATCGCTCGGGCGACAACATTCTTTATGGCCGTTCGCCGTTTGGAAATGAAATCATCGAAGTCTTGTCGGCATACGGCATTGATCTCGATGAAGTTGCGGCGATGATCGAGGGACAACATGATGGCGAACATGCTTATTTGTTTTCAAGCCCAATAAACTTGGACACAATTGAAGGGATTAGCCGCTCGCGTGTATTTGCCGCTAAGAGTCATCGTATTGTTGACCCGCGTCGGCTTGTTGTGGCGCTCGCGGAAAACGAAGAATTACCGACGTCTTTAATGGATGAGTTCTGGCGCATGAAGCATGAGGTTTATAACCTTGTCATTCATAACGCGTGGGGACTTATTTTTGACGGCCTCGCTCAAGCCTATATGCATCATAACATCGATGAATTTTCGTCTGATGATTTTCTGAAAACGGAAGATCAGCTCCGTCACAAACAACCGACGCTGTTTCATATCTTTGCCTGGGCGAAAACCTCGCAGCGCCGGGCCTATTATCGCGTGTCGGAAATGGTTCCCGAAGTCCTGGATTTCTCACTTCGCGCTCCCAAACGGGAGTTCACTGTGAATTCTGATGTTCAGATGCATCGGCCCGCCGATTTATCGCGTCGCTACCAGCAGCAGAAGTCTTTCCGGGATATCACCATCGGCCAGCTCGTGACATCGCAACGGGAATTGGAAACTGTCTGCGCATGACCCTATCGTCCGCGGCACAGTCGATGTTTGATAAGGCGCGCGAGCAATCCGAAACCGGGCTTTCTGAAATGCGGCAATTGGCGAGCGATGCTTTTCCCGGCGATGACAGCATCATCATTGGCGTGAACGGGAGCTATGCTCGGCGTGAAGTGACGCAAGGGTCCGATGTCGATCTCTTTTTTCTCTTCGACAGGTCCGAATTGAGCGATGTCGCGGAAAAACAGTCCATGTTTCGCGAACGCTTAAAGTCTGCCGGATTTGACATGCCTGCTAAAGGCGGCGTGTTTGACGCTCCATTGTCCGTCAGCGCATTGAGCCAGACCATTGGCGGACAGGAAGACAATAACAAGCAGATCACGCGGCGAATGTTGTTATTGCTCGAAGGCGAGTGGGTTCATAATGAGGCGGACTTTCACGAGACGCGCACACGGTTGCTCTCACAATATGTCCCCAAAGACATTAGGGCCGATCAGATCTGCCTTTTTCTGCTGAATGACATCATCCGTTACTGGCGAACGATCTGTGTGGATTTCGAACACAAGGTGCAGAAAGAGAACAAAGATCGCGCCATACGCCTAATCAAACTGCGTTTCTCTCGCATGATGCTGTTTGTGGCGGGCGTACTTGCCGTGAGTGAAACATTCGAGCTTGAGCGAGATCAGAAGATTGAAAAGCTCGAAACACTGTTGAGCGTTCCCGCATATGAGCGCGTCCATCAAATCGTTGAGGCGCGCGCTGTCCCCGCGCTTGAGCTCTATTCGGAATTCTTATCCGGATTAGACGACGAAGCCGTCAGATCCGCCTTATCGCAACCGTCGCCGGCGGGAGAAAACACTGAAGCTTTCGCTACTCTTAGAGACAAAGCGCAGCGATTTCGGAGCTGTCTGATAGATGTGCTCGACGCGCGCTGTAGCGATCCGAATCCAACAGTAAATGCGCTCCTGCTTTAGGCAACGCGCCAATAAATGTTAGCGGATCGCTGCATTTGGGCAAAATGACCTTCGCGTTTTTACCGGCATTTTTCAGTTTTGCCGGTAAAAGCAGGTTTCGCAATTGGCTCTGCGTTCCGGAAAAGACCCACACGTTTTAAGCAACGAAGCGCCCGACGCGTCCCGCCGGCCAATTATAACCTGCGGAACGAAAGGCCGTGCGCCGGGAGACCGTCAGATTTAACTGATCGATTGTGTAAGGACCGGTCAAGGTCAATTCCCTGTAGCGTTTAAACCATTTATAATACCCGCCGGCGCTTTGCTCTTCGCCGTCTTGCGAATACCAGCTCGATGATTCAACATAGATTTGATGGCCTTCCAGGCGCGCCAGCCAGAAACGCTGTGCCTTTGGGGCGTACATCCACATTCCATTTTTGCCACCCATCCCGTGCACCCATCGCTCAAAGGGGCGCGCAGAATATCGTTCCACGAACCAGGTCTTCTCATCATGCCACTCGCCGTCCGTCCAAACCGCCGGTCGCAGAAATGGAATCCAAAACTGGGCGATCCCCGCGCGTGCATAAGAGAGGAAGCGCGCTGTTCGATTTCATCGAGGGAAATGGACGTATGCTGAAGTTCGAAGGCAAGGCTTTGACCGGTTTCAGACCAGGCCATCACATCCGCGTGTCGGTCGCCGGTCAGCGTCGCCACGACATGTTCGATTTCGGCGGTGAGACCGCGCCGCCTTAATCCTTCCGCCACAAGTTTTTTCGCGTCGCGATGCGCCCGTGTTTCCCCGCTCGCCCAGGTGCAATCGGTCGGCGGCTTATGGGCGAAATGGTGAATGACTTTTCGCCCCTGTTTCAGGATCAATTCGCCATTGCAATTCGGGCAGCGGTAATCTTCGCCGCGCGTCGCCGCTTCGGCTTCAATTCGCACGCCGTGAAGACTGGCGACAAGCATTTTCTCGCCTTCCGAAATTAGATGAATGTGGATTGGTATGACTACCGCGATTCTGCGTTCGAATCTGTTTCAGGTTTTGACGGACAGTATTGGGCCGTCGCTGACGCGACCGCGCTCTAGCGCTCGTCCTTCGGTTCGCGCCTGAGCCAGCGGCGCTGTCTCAGCCATTCGGTGACGATCGCTCGGCCGCATCGGTTGGTCAGTCTCTAAGCGACTGAAATTGTCTTTCAGCACATAAGCGGACGGCGCTGGCGCGCCAACTTGTTTTTCATTTCCCCAGGCAGGCAGGGGGCCGGCAGACCGTTGTCGCACCGGGCGGTCCTGGCGCAACCGCTTTGGGGAATGAAAACCGTCTGTATGTGACTTTCTGAATGGCGACGCCGCGTTCAGACGCGCGCGCAAACAACTTCACGCAACTGAAAAGGAGGGCTGACCCATGGCCGCGATAGGTACATTTACCAGAACCGAAGACAGCTATGTCGGGACGATCCGAACCATGACGATCAACGTTAAAGCGAAGATCGTTCCCAACAAGGAGAAGGCCAACGATAAGGCGCCCGACTATCGCGTCTATGCCGGCGGCGCGGAGCTTGGCGCGGGGTGGCTCGAAACCTCGAAAGAGGATGACCGAGAATACCTGTCCTTGAAGCTTGATGATCCGAGCTTTGCTGCGCCGATCCGCGCCGCCCTCTTCGATAGCTCTGAAGAGGGGACAGGGGTCATGGTGTGGAGCCGCAGCTGATCGCGCCTGGCGGTGTTCTCTTTTGCCGAAATCTTTGACCCCTCCGGACATCTGTGTCCGGACGTTATGACTACTCGTTCGTAGTCGATAACGGGTCCTGAAATGATGCGTCCTTATTTAGCGGACATTCCCGACTGGAGCGTGGTGACATTCATGTCCAGAGCGATAAGACAAAATTGTCTGGTGGCCTATCCTTGAACTCTTTGTATTTGCTGCAAATATGCAAGCCAACAAAGAGGACTTGTACCATGTCAGTAAAACAAAATGATCCCCCGGACAATGTCGTTCAGCTGCGAGCGCCGAAAGCGTCGAAAGCATCGGAGCGCAAATGGGGCAAAGAGGTCATGGACCTTGGTTTTTGCATCGTCCCATCGCTGCTGTTACGCGCGCAGCAGCGTCTCGGGTTGAACCCGACCCAGCTCGTCGTCTTGATGCAACTTTGCGACTTCTGGTGGGACGAAGCGCGCAAGCCATATCCCAGCAAGGAAAAGCTTTCCGACAGGTTAGGGCTCAGCACACGGCAAATTCAACGGGTAATCGCCGAGCTTGAAACAGCCGGCCTCGTCAAGCGTATTCAGCGTCACCACGCAGGCCACGGCGGCAAACTCAGCAATATTTACGATTTGTCTGAGCTGGTTGCGAAACTGAAAAAGCTGGAACCGGATTTCCGCGATGTCGAAGACGAAGTCAAAAAGGCGCGCAAATCCGTCGCTAAACGAAACTACAGGAAACCCAAGCCCAAAACGTCTTACAAGAAGGCGGGCGCTTAAGTCACAGGGAATTTGGGGCCTAAAAAAGCTGAACCCCGGGCGCATGCAATGCAGAGACGGGTCCGGGGCGTACGAGGATGATATGGCGGATGAGGACCAAAATGTCAAGGACTACCTAGAGGACGCTGGTGTCCTTGGGGCCGTGGAGGCGACCCTGTCCGCCGACCGTTTAACCAAATATATGGCGGCGGTCGGCAATGATCGCAAGGCCGCCGTCCGGCTTTATGCATGGAATACGGCGGTCAGCGCTGCACTATACGGGCCTTTACAAATCCTCGAAGTCGCCATGCGCAACGCCATGCATGACCGGCTGACCGCGGCTTATGGCGATTACTGGTATGATAATGGCGCCGCTGGTCTCGACAAAGGCTGCGAGGTGCGAATCGCACGCGCCAAGGACGATCTGCGCCGCGACGGTCATGATATCGATCCGCCCCGGATGGTGGCGGCGCTGTCCTTCGGCTTTTGGGTATCCTTGCTCGGCCCTGGCGGTCGCCGCGATGGCGCGCCGAAGGCCAACTATGAAATGACACCTTGGCGGCCAGTTTTGCGCGGCGCCTTTCCGAACGCGGCGCCCATGGCGCGGAAGGCGGCTCACAGGCCGCTAAACCACCTTCGTTCCTGCGTAACCGCATCGCCCATCACGAGCCGATTTTCGAACGCCATCTCGCCAAAGACTATGAGACAGTATTGACCACGCTCGGCTGGGTTTCTGAACCGGTCTGCGACTGGGTCGAGGGCTCTGCGCGATTGAATGAAATCCTGGCGCTCAAAGATGAGGATGGCGCTATTCAGTTTTGAAAATGCCTCGTGTCGTGGCGGGGCATGAATTGATAACGGACACTCGCATGCTGGAAGTCTTAGAGCGCGTTCATATCGCCAGCATGCTGATGGGCTGCCCGCGGTCGCAATGCGGTCCAGAATGTGCGGTGATCCACGCGTGCAAGCATCCCTGTCATCAGGAAGCTGTCGGCTACACCGGAAACCTCGACAAGCAGCATCCAAACTATCTGACGTTGGAGCGCGGCAACGATCTCTATCTCAACATGATCGACCCGCCCGTGCCGCTGTTCCCGCCCGAACTGTTCCACGCCGCCATGGATTTTGCGGACAAGCATTGGCAAGCCGGACGGCGTGTTCTCTTTCATTGCAATCAGGGGCGCTCGCGTGCGCCGAGCCTCGTCATCCTATTTGCGGCGAAGCGCAGAGGGTTTATTAGTAATGAAAGTTTCGAAACAGCGCGCGAAGAGTTCGAACAGCGCTATCAACTTTATGCGCCAGGAAAAGGCATAGAGACGTTCCTTCGTAAGAAGTGGAACGTGCTTTGAACATTCGGGACCGCAATTACAAAGGAGCGCCCGCATCCAATTGCTTTAACGCCGCCAGCGCATAGCGCGCAAAAGGATGCGCCCGGCTTTTGTCTCTTAGGCGCGAGATATCGCTGCGATCACCTTTCGCTGCAACAGTGTCGAACGCAAAGGAGATGGCTTTTTCCTTACACGGAACACGGTGATAGAATTTACCGTCAATGCCCTCGTCGATGAAGCGGCGCGCAACGGCCAGGCAACCTTCAGGATAGGCCGCTGCCAGATCCAACGGAGGGAATGGCTCATTTTCATCCGTTGGAAACGGCCGTTCGGCCAACGCCTCCTGGACTTCGCTGAGGCACCCCGCAACCAATTGCGGAGTCATCCCATGGAGCCTCCGCCACGCCATTTGCGCATTTTCTGCGTCAATCTCGCGTTTAGCCTCCAGTGCGTAAACCAATGACCGAATCTCAAGGAGACAGGCTTCTTCAGGTCTTTTGTGATCGATTTCGTCAAGCTTGGCGTGATGGCGACCTAAAAACCTCGTCGAAATAACAAAAGCGGCCCATTCATCCTGTACGAATGGGTTTGTCTTGCTTGGTAAATTGCTAAAGGACTGTAGAATGTATGCGTCGTCAGGATCGCCAAAAGAGGCGACTTCCTTGATGAGCCACTTCAAACTCGATGATCTTTTTATGTCGGGCGCTTGCAAGGCGCGGCGATAGAGGTGCCGGCGACGGTTTTCGGCCAAATCGAAAACCTCTTCGGCATAAATTGTATCGAAGGGATGATCGAACATTCGTGTATAGACGGACAGTGCGAGATTGAGATCGACCGCATCATCATCGTCGGTCAACGCAGACTCTATCTCTGCCTTGATCTCAGCGCGCGCATCTTCACCCTCGCTGTCAAGCGCGCCAAGCATCTTTAACGCGTCGATGACGCTGGTGTTGATGCCCCAATTTGCGGGATGAATTTCGAGCGCTTCAATGGCTTCAATCAACTGGTCCAGCGTCTTTCTCGGCGCCGAGCGAGCGAATCCAACCGAATGCAGCATGGAGAGTTGAACATGATAAGGCTCGAAGCGAAATCGCTCTCGAAACAAATAGATCAAGTCCTCCGCGAATTGCCCGCCATCACCGTCAGAAAAACGCCGTCGCCCCTCCAAGAAGAAATGTAATTGGCCGGAGGTCATCTCGGCTAAGGGAACCGGATAGCGCTTTTCCTCTCGCGACATAGGCTCAAAGAAACGCTGCGCTGCCAAAGCGATGGTTGTAAAACCAAGTTTTTCCCCGAAGCCGTAATAAGCGAGCGAGAAACTCTGGCTTCGGATTGGGAATTCTTCCTGTCGGGCAAAGTCCGCCCAGCGTCGTCGCTCAGCGAGTAACCTAGCGTCCATTTCTGCGCAGAGATTCAAGAATGTGTCGATACCTGGACCCATAATGGCAAGCCGTCCAAGCGCGCCAAGACGTGCTTTCTCAGCATACGTCCACTCGCGCCGGGTACCGTCTTCCCACGCAAGGTGAACGACATCGTCTTTCTTTGACAATGACAAGCGAGCGTCGCGTATTTCCGCAATGCAGGCTTCGGATGTTTCTTCCAACAGTTTGCGGGCGCTTGCGGCTGCAATCGTTCCCAAACGTCCGCTTGCAGCCTCAACCAGAAGGGTGGATTTAGTCGCCTCCGCCAACACGGATTGGCAAGTTTTTGCGTCATCGATTGCCGCAATGATATCGCCAGCTATTGGTTCGAGTATTGGGGTGGATAGGCGTTGGCCGAAGCTCGATGCGTCTGTCGCCGCGTCGCTCGCAAGCTCCAATGCTGCGCAAGCATTGAGGATCATTTCGTGGAAAAAAGAGACGCGACTGGCGCGTTTGACCAGAAGACCTGTCGCGAACAGCGCATCGCAGGTCTCGAAACTCACGCCTTCGGCCCGCATGAATTCGTCAAAACGCATCTCTGTCATGGAGTATGCGACCCGACTATGAAGAGTGCTGGCAAGCCGTCTAAGCGCAAATGATCCGAAGCGTGCATGCGCGCCAAGGCGTTTGCGGACGTATTGATCGATCAAAATCAAGCGCGTCGCATCGGCCTTCAAGCCGCTGCCAATCTGACCTACAAGCTCCGCCTCAATGCCCGACCCCACGGCGCGTAATATCTCCTGCGCCACCGGTGACAGGTTAGGATCCGCTGCTTCGGCGATGCGCTGCTTCAACTTCAAATCAGGACGTGAAATCGTCACGCTATTGAGGCCAGCATACTCCTCCGGTTTCGCGTCCTGGCTTGTCAGAATAAGCCGCGCGCTCAGCCGCCGCGAAAGCGCTCGAACCCCGCGCAGGGCTTCTGGGGCTGCCGCCCCAAACTCATTGACGCCATCTACAATCAGAAAGACCGACCGGTCCGACTGACTAATGGCGCGATAAAGGTGCTTCGATACCCCATCAGCAAGCAGTTCAATTTCTTTGTGGAGCGTGTCGGCCCATGATCCCGAGAAATCTTTTGCTGCGACGAAGAACACTGGATGTCCGTCTGCCGCGAGCTTGGCCGCCAACCATTTCGCCATCAGCGTCTTGCCACATCCGGATGGACCGCTGATGTGACAGCCCGCGTCAACCTTGGCCGCCGCCAACAATTGTTCTGCTTGCTGGTCGGTTTCAGGTAACCAATGATCGCCTTCCGGAGCATATTCGGAGGCTACGGCCTTGTTATACCGCTCCAATGCGTCAGAGGTCCGGTGCGCGCGGGCATCAGCGATGACCTGGTCCAAAGATACAGAAGTCAGATTGAGTTTTCGCGCAAATGCCTCCCAGTCGATCAGCGACCATGGCGAATTGCCTTCGGTCTTTAGCTCGCTCGGAAAGCGATCCATTGTTGTCACCCGAGCCTTGAAATTGCCGGAAGTGACCTCGGATCCTTCCGGCAACGCGCGGGTGAACACGACATAACCGTCCGGATAGTATTCACCCGCCGGCTTGATCGCTTGCATCGCATCACGAACGCGGTTCTTTGCGGCGACCGCCTGTTGATAGGCGTTGGCGTATGTCTGCCATTCGCCAGATGCTGCAAGCCGCGTCCAAGGGCCGTTAAGTTCTCCTTTTAGTGGGAGCCGCGTGGTCTTCACCTCCACCACCGACACAGAATTTTCCGTTGCGATTACGCAATCAACTTGTCGCCCATCGATTTCGATATTCGCCAGAATAATTGCGGGGACACCCTGTTTATTGAGCCAAGGGATTATGCACTCCAAGAACTTGCGTTCCGAAGCGTGATCAATCGGTCCCCCGATGAATAACTTCGTCGTATTTGAGCGATCCGACATTTGAGCAGGGTATCAGACGCACGATTAATTCGCACGCATCGAAGTGTGCGCATCCACACGGTTTCTCGATGCTGCTACTTATGAGAAGAGTCAGCGTCCTCCTGCAACAGCGAGAATCTTGATTTTCGAATTTTTGCCTGTGCTTTACGAATACGACTTTCTTCCGGATGCACATAACGCATGAACATTTGCACCGTCTTGTGGCCGGTCATCTGCATACCCGTGCGGACATTATCGACGGCATTGGCGATATCGGTCGCTGCGCGGTGGCGAACATGGTGTGTGCCGCAATGCTCCACGCCTGCTTTCTCCAAGATTCGCCGCCACCCAGATGAGTAATAGACGTCGCAACTGAGCGGTCGACAGGCGTCGGTAACAGCGGGACAAACATAGTCCGAAGCATCCCGTGACGGGGCGTCTTCCAAAAGCTGAAGCGTGTCAGGGTCGATGTACTTCTCCATGACGCCAGTTTTCGAGTCGGGCCAACGGATGATAGCCTTTTCGAAATCCACCCATGCCCATTCCAGGTTCAGGATCTCATTGATCCGAGCAGCGAAGGCAAATTGTAATCGACAAGCCAGTGTGAAAACCCATGGAATACGCTGTTCGTATTCAATCGTCTCCATCGCTTCGAAAATCGCTTTGACTTCGGCGTCTGTAAGGAGACGCGTCTTTGGCTTGGTCGGATACATTTTGACAAGCCGGCAGGGGTTGGTCCCTTCCTCGCGCAATCCCCAAAGCTCAGCACAGTTGAACATTTTCTTAAGCAAAGCCAGCGTGCGATTGGCCTGTATTGGGGCATAAGCATTGTCGCGCATCATCTTCAAGATGTCGGCGCGGCAGACTTCAGAGATCAGCATTTTGCCCATGCTGGGTTCGATGCGCTGCGCAATTTGCTGTTGGTAGCCTCTCTGCGTCGAGGGCTTGTTGAAGAGCTCGGAATGGTCGCGCATAAAGCGGTCGCAGAGGTAGCTGAGCGTCGGCGTATCGCGCTTTTCCGAGCGGCGCTGACTGGGATCGCCGCCCTCGCGGACTTCCTGTAGCCATTTTCGCGCAATCTCTCGCGCTTCCTGGACCTTGTAGACGCCATAATCGCCGACCTTTAGTTTTCGGCGCTGCCGGGTCTGCGTCCGGTAGGAGAGGTAGAACGATTTGGTGCCAGTAGGATTGATTTTGCACAAAAAGCCCCTGACTTCGGTGTCACGAAGCTCATAAGCTGTGTCCTTCGGCTCAGCGTCATGAATGATGGTTTTGGTCAACTTGACGATCGACATTATGCGCCTCCCTTGGATGTCACGCAGGGGAGGGCTTCAATGGTCTCAGACGCGGCACAAATTAGATAAATGGCGTGTCTGACAGCTCCCGCTCGCGTTCTGGCCGAGGAGCGATTCTCAATTGACAGATGAGGCGCGAATTTAGACAAAAACCTGGGAGTTATCTGAGAGCTTTTCGTTCTCTCAATGCGGCTGAAATCTGCCCGATTCAGGTCGGTCAGAGGATTGATAATCTGTCGGCCGAAATGCGAATTTCTGGGAGCCGTATAGGAGCCAAGAGAAATGCAAAACGCCGGAAAACGATCCAAAAAGTCAAAAAAATCTACAAAACATGTTCGTAGTCAGACATTTTGTAACTTGTTGATATATAGGATTTTTTAGCATGATTTAAGCCTTCTCATAATTACTCGAGAAAGCAGTCTCTCATGCTTGTAGTCTTCCGCAGGGACACTGAGCGCGTTCTCCTGATTGGCTGCCGGTTGTATTCAGCAGCTCGGTGGCTTCAAATAATTGTATACAAAAATTGTGATGCTTGCTAGAGATTAGCTTCAGTCTCAAGCGCCAATTTAGCGATTGCAGCGCTGTTCTTTTGACGGGGTCGCCATGTCTACCGCAAGCGAACGAGCTTATCTCAAAATCCGAGAGCTGCTTCTCGAAGGGCGATTTTCGGCGGGCGAACGGCTGAGCGAGGAAGAACTCGCCGATACTTGCGGCGTCAGTCGAACACCCGTTCGTGAGGCGCTGCGCCGCCTCGCGCTTGAATCATTTGTTGTGATTCATCCCAATCGCGGCGCATTTGTTGTTGATTGGGGGCGCGATGATATTGCCGACCTGTTCGAACTGCGCGCCATGCTGGAGGGTTTTGCGGCTTATAAGGCGGCATTGCGAAGAAGCCAGGCGCAGGCTAATCAACTTATTGAATTTACAGAGGAAATGCATAGAGATGCAACCCTCAAAGGGCGCCGGCGCATCGATCGATTTCTGGAGCTGAACCGTCAGTTTCACGATCTTATTTGTGAAGCCGCGGGCAACGCGAGGTTAAAGGAGTTTATCGCCCGCCTTGTTGAGCAAGCCATTGTCGTAAGGACCGCCATTCAATACTCGACCAATGATCTGCGTCGCAGCGACGATTTTCACCGCGATATCGCTCGTGCGATTGAAGCTCAGAACGGCCCGCTCGCCGAACAGTTGATGCGGGCTCATATTCTCGCTGCGTCTGATCTCTATCGCGACAGCTATTTGGACGGTCATGCGGCCTCGGCGCGTGTTGAGAAGGCCGCGAGGCGTGCCGGTTAAGGGGCGGGTAGACTCCCGCACGCCTTAATTGTATACAATTTCTTCAAGCTCAGGCCGGAACACTGAAATGACGTCAAGTCCATGCGTCGAAATTGTCGAAGTCGGTCCACGAGACGGCCTGCAAAACGAGCCCGAGATCGTGTCGCTCGACAACAGGCTCGCATTGATCGAGCGGTCGATTGCGGCTGGCGCAAGGCGCCTCGAAGTTGCGAGCTTCGTTAATCCAAAACGCGTGCCGCAAATGGCGGGTGCGGAAGATTTGATTGCACGGCTGCCGCGGCGCGCCGGGGTAACGTATATCGGCCTGGTCCTGAACAAGCGCGGCGCCGAGCGGGCGCTGGAAACAGACATTGACGAGCTCGGCGCGGTCGCGCTCACCAGCGATACCTTCGCCGGTAAAAACCAGGGTCAGTCGTCTGAAGAGTCCGTCAACATTGCTTGTGAAATTGTGGAGCGCGCAAATAGCGCCGGACGCAGCGCGAGCATAACAATATCGGCGGCGTTTGGTTGTCCGTTTGAGGGAGAGGTGGCGCCAGACAAAGTCGTAGCGATCGCAGAAAGAGCCGCTGCGGCGGGACCGCGCGAAATTGCGCTCGCTGATACGATTGGCGTGGGTGATCCGTGGCGCGTCAAAGACCTCATCACAAAAGTCCGAAAGGCTTTGCCTCAAATGCCGTTGCGCGCCCATTTTCATAATACGCGCAACACCGGCCTCGCGAACGCCTACGCAGCCGTCGAGGCCGGCGTCCGAACGCTTGATTCAAGCCTTGGCGGGATTGGCGGCTGCCCATTCGCGCCGGCGGCGACCGGCAACATTCCGACAGAAGATCTCGTCTACATGCTTCAGCGCGGCGATGTTTCAACGGGTTTGTCGCTCGACGCACTTATCGACTCCTCCAAGTGGCTCGCCGGCATGATGGGCAAAGAAACGCCGGCCATGGTTTCGAAAGCTGGTCGTTTCCCGGCGCCTAACAAAAACGAACACAAAAGTACCGCAGCCTAAGGAGGCTCATTTGACATACCGTCTAGGCGTCGATGTTGGCGGCACTTTCACTGACTTTCTTCTGTACAATGAGGACACGGGCGCGTTTTTCAGAAACAAAACGCCGTCAACGCCAGGCGATCCCTCAGAAGCAGTAATCGCTGGCGCGAAAGAGGTGTGCGGGGCAGCGGGCATCAACGCCTCGGAGATCGACTACTTCATGCATGGTACGACCGTCGCCACCAACGCCGTCCTGGAAGGAAAGGGCGCGAAAGTCGGCTTGGTCGTGACCGAGGGCTACAAGCAGACCTTGCAAGTAGCGCGCTCATTGGTGCCCGGCGGTCTTGCAGCCTGGATCATCTGGCCGAAACCGGAGCCGATGGCGAAGCTGGAGCACACCATTGAAGTGTCAGGCCGAATGGATGCTCAAGGTAAGGAGCTGCGGCCGGTTGATGAACGTAAGGCGCGAGAAGCGCTTGAGGCTTTAAAAGCACAGGGCGTCGAGGCAGTCACAATATGTCTGATGAATTCATATCTCAACGGCGAGCACGAGCGACAGATCGGCCAAATCGCAAAAGATGTGTTCGGCGACGCGCCGGTCTCGCTTTCCAGCGACATACTTCCTGAGATGTATGAATATGAGCGCGCGCTGACGACGGTCGCCAATTCAGCGGTGCGGCCAATTGTTGGGCGCTACGTTAAAAACCTCAAGGACGAATTGCGCGGATTGGGCATGGAGGGGCGGATAAGCCTTTTACGATCCGACGGTGGTTTGATGTCTGCGGACAAAGCACAAGACGCCCCGGTGAACCTTTTAATGTCCGGACCCGCCGGCGGGGTTACGGGCGCCCTTTGGGTGGCGAAACACGCGGGTTTCAAAAACATCCTGACGCTTGATGTCGGCGGCACGTCGACAGACGTCGCGCTGATCGAGAATGCTGAACCGCGGCTCGTGCGCAATACGGATGTCGGGCATCTCTCCGTACGCGTCTCTTCGTTGGACGTTAAAACGGTCGGGGCCGGCGGCGGATCCATCGCCCATGTGCCGGAACTCACGAAAGCGTTGCGCGTGGGCCCGGAGAGCGCCGGCGCCGATCCCGGACCGGCTGCTTACGGCAAGGGCGGCGACAAACCGACCGTGACGGACGCCAATGTCGTACTGGGCAATCTTCCCGAAGCGTTGCTTGGCGGGACGTTCAAACTCGATCGGGAAGCTGCGACAAAAGCGGTGCAGACAATCGCTGACGGTCTCGGCATCGGCCTTCACGAAGCCGCGGCGGGGATTATCGATATCGTCAACGAAAACATGTTTGGCGCGCTGCGTATGATATCGGTGCAGCAGGGATACGACCCCCGCGACTTTGCGCTCATGGGCTTCGGCGGCGCTGGATCGCTTCATTCAAACGCGGTTGCGAAATTGATGGGGTCGTGGCCGGTGATCGTGCCGAACTCGCCGGGCGTTCTGTGCGCGCTCGGAGACGCCACAACACGGATGCGCGCTGAAGCGGCCCAAAGCTACTCGCTCCGACGGAGCGAAACATCGAACGAAAAAATCATGACGACGCTCGATGAGCTTGGCGGGCTCGTACAGGCTGAACTGATGAGCGAAGGCGTCGGGAAGGACGAAATCTCCATACGCTATGCCATTGACATGCGCTACTACGGCCAGGGTTTCGAGATTACGATGCCGGTGGAGGCGAGCGGGTTTAATGAGCGCGGCCTCGAACGTCTTTGTGACGAGTTCGATGCTGAACATCGGCGAATGTTCACGTTCAATATGGAAACGGAACATGAGGTCGTGAATTTGCGCGCTGTGGCGCTTGGCCGCGAATACAACTTGCCAACGCTTGAGATTGAAAAAGGCGATGGCAATCCGGATGCGGCCAAACTGCGCGATCATCAAATATGGTCCGGCGGCGGTGGGCACGCGGCGGTAATCTATGATCGCGCGAAGCTGCGCGCGGGCGATAAGATCAACGGCGCCGCCATCATTACCGAAATGGACTCCACAACGCTTATTTTACCCGAGCATGTGGGCGAGGTTGATCCTTTCGGCAATATCCTCATTACGCCGCAATAGAACGGAGCGAGATCATGCCAGCAAAGCTCATAGAAAACGGCGACGCTCAGTTCAACACGGTCGATGTTGATCCGGTGTCGCTCGACATTATCGAAAATGCGCTGCGCAATGCGCGGGTTGAAATGGACGCGACGCTCTTTCGCACGGCCCTGTCGCCGGGCATTCGCGAACAGGGCGACGCCTTTCCGCTGATCGCCGAGCGCCACGGCAATATGGTGGTCGGCCAGTTTGGTTCCTTTATTGACGGTTTCCTCAAAGCCTTTGACGGCGAGATCGAGGAAGGGGATGTCATTCTTTTGAATGATCCCTATTCCTGCGAAGGCGCGATCAGTCACGTCAATGATCAGCTGATTATTGTGCCCGTCTATCGCGCCGGAAGGATCATCGCCTGGGCGGCGATGTTCGGCCACATGACGGACGTTGGCGGCAAAGTGCCGGGGTCTTTGCCGACGGACGCCGCGTCGATTTTCGAAGAGGGCTTGCGGTTGCCGCCGGTTAAGCTTTACCGCAAAGGCGAGCTTCAGGAAGACATTCTCAAAATCGCCATGACCCAAAGCCGAATGCCGGAATGGTATAAGGCGGACCTGCATGCGATTGTCGCCTCATGCCGCGTCGCGGCGCTGCGCGTCAATGAAATTTGCGACCGATTTGGCGACGATGTTTTCGTTTCGGCGATGGACGAGCTTCTTCAGCGCAATCATCGCGCCATGAAACATCTCATCCAGACGGCGGTTGGCCAAGAGCCGGTCACGTTCGAAGACTATATATGCGACGATGGGAAAGGCGCCGGTCCTTTCAAAATCAAATGCACCATGTGGCGCGAAGGCGACAAAGTCATACTTGATTTTGAAGGCACTGATCCGCAGTCGGATTCCTCGATCAACTTTTACCTCAATGAGAACATGTTCAAGATGTTCTTCGGCATCTACATGATCATGGTTTTTGATCCACAGGTCTTGTTCAATGATGGGTTTTACGACCTTGTGGACGTGCGCATCCCCGAAGGCTCGCTCTTAAAGCCCCGCTTTCCGGCCGCGCTTTCGTGCCGGACTCATGCGCTGGGGCGCATCTTTGATGTTCTGGGCGCGCTGCTCGGTCAAAAGACCCCGGAGTTTTTGTGCGCTGCCGGCTTCTCCTCAAGTCCGCATTTGATGTTCTCCGGCTTTGACCAGAATAACGAATGGTTCCAGCTCTTTCAGATTGGTTTTGGCGGCATTCCGGGCAAGCCCTTCGGCGACGGACCGGATGGGCATTCTCTCTGGCCCGGCTTTACCAATGTCCCGAATGAATTTCTGGAACGTTACTTCCCGATGATCATTGAGAAATATGAAAGCGCGCCCGATTCAGGCGGCGCCGGCCTCAATCGGGGTGGCAACGGCATTCATATGACCTATCGCTTCACGCAAGCGGGCGAAATCTCGATTCACGATGATCGCTGGTTCATCCCCCCATGGGGCGTTAATGGCGGCAAGCCGGCCAAGCGTTCGTGGAAACAGCTCGAACGACCTGATGGGACAAAGATCGCCATTGGCGCCAAGGTTGACAAGGTGCGCGTCGAAGCGGGCGACCTTCTTCACTACGTCACGTGGGGCGGCGGCGGTTGGGGCGATCCCTTAACTCGCGATGCAGAACTTGTGGCGCTTGAAGTTCGGCGCGGTCTCGTCACGCGCGAGGGTGCGCGCGATTACGGTGTTGTTATTGACAGTGCTGGCGGCGTTGATACAGCCGCCACGCAAGCGCTTCGACAAGAAAAAAAGGAGGCGCGCGGCGAACCAGGCATTTTTGACTTTGGTCCTTCGATCGACGCGCTGCGGACGTCTTGCGAAGAAGACACCGGACTGCCGGCGCCGGTGCAACCAGTCTGGCGCGGCGCCGCCAGTTAGCTAAGGAATCATTGCACGTGACTGATCAAGCTGAACGCAAAGGGCCGCTCACGCATATTCGCGTAATCGAACTGGGCCAGCTCATTGCCGGTCCGTTTTGCGGGCAACTGCTCGCTGATATGGGCGCTGACGTTATCAAGGTTGAGCCCCCGGGCAAGGGCGATCCCATGCGCGACTGGGGGCGGGGCGATTACCCGCTGTGGTGGACAGTCTGCGCCCGGAATAAACGCTGTGTTACGGCAAATTTGCGCGTGCCCGAAGGGCGGGACATCGTCAAGGCGCTCGTCAACGAAGCGGACATTGTCATCGAGAACTTTCGCCCTGGCACGATGGAGAAATGGGGCCTTGGTTATGACGTTCTGTCGGAGATAAATCCCAGCGTTATCATGGTTCGCGTTTCCGGTTATGGTCAAACTGGTCCCTACTCCAGCCGCGCAGGATACGCATCGGTCGGCGAGGCGATGGGCGGCATGCGCCATTTATCGGGCTATCCGGACATGAAAACGTGTCGCACCGGTCTCTCCATTGGCGATTCTCTTGCCGCGACCTATGCCTGTCTCGGCGCGTTGGCGGCGCTGGAGCACCGTAACAGGACCGGAGAGGGACAGATTGTTGATAGCGCGATTTACGAATCGGTGCTCAACGTCATGGAAGCCACCATTCCGGAATATACGATCTCGAACTATATCCGCGAACGTTCCGGTTCGGTTTTGCCGAATGTGGCGCCGTCCAACGTCTATGACTGCAAGGACGGCTCATTTGTAATCGGCGCCAATCAGGACACCGTTTTCAAGCGTTTGTGCGCGGCGATGGACCGTCCCGAACTCGCCGACGATGAACGTTACGCCACGCACATTGCGCGCGGCGCGAACCAAAACGAACTTGATGACATCATCAATGCGTGGACCAAAACAAAAACCATGGCGGAAGTCGACGCATTGATGATCGAAAACGCTGTGCCGGCAGGCCGCGTTTATCGGGCGCTGGAGATGCTGGAAGACCCTCATTTTCGAGCGCGTGAGGCGATCGTTGATGTTCCGCACAAGAAGTGGGACAACCTCAAAATGCAGAATGTGTTTCCGAAACTCTCCAAGACGCCCGGCGAAATACGTTGGGCCGGCCCGGAGTATGGCGAGCACACAGAAGAGGTTTATGGAAATTTGCTAGGTCTTAGTGGCGATGATATCGAAACGCTGCGAAGCAAGGGGGTTGTATAGGAATAGTCGGGAGTTCCAAGTGACTGTTCACAGTGGTCACATCCAACCATCTTGTTGAAGCTATCGTGTTTGCTCTCGCTCACTTCGAGAAAAGAAAGTTCGATTTGGCGCAAACCGAATGTCGAATCGCATTCGACAAATCGAGAAATTGAAGTCAGCAATGGGCGGCCGGTATGTGCTGAACAATTTCTATTGTTCGAACAGCGCATCTATGCTCGAATTCGTACTCTCTTATTTAGCGGTTGTTCTCAGGCGTGCTTGGCATGCGCCAAGTTCAGATGCGTTTGCTTTAATTCCGTCATTGAGGCGCCATTGTGAAAATGGTCCAGCCTCATTGTTGGATTTCCGGCGATATTCTTGAGAAGGAGACCGCCGTGAAAAGGAAGCGTTTTTCAGTCGAA
>JANQJK010000001.1 GCA_028281665.1 Hyphococcus sp. | reverse complement strand
GGGCGTCTCTTTGAGGGCACGCCAGACCAGATGTGGGCGTCCCTGTCGAAAATTGCGGCGTTGCCGCCGGCGACGAAGCTTTACTGCGCCCACGAATATACGCAGGCGAACGCTGCGTTCGCACTGTCGGTCGATCCGTATAATGAAGATCTGCGCCGCCGCGCGGCGGAAGTTGAACGCCTGCGCGCCGCGGGCGAGCCTACCGTGCCGACGGACGTCGCCATCGAATTGAAGACCAATCCCTTCCTGCGCGCCGAAGATGAGGGGCTGAAGGCGGCGATTGATATGAGCGGCGCTGACGCCGTGTCAGTGTTCGCCGAGACGCGGCGGCGCAAGGACAACTTCTGACGGCGCGCCGCTACCCTGCCTTCTCGCCGGCGTCGGGCGGGCATTGCTCCATCGCCCGGTAAAAATCGGCAAGGGTCTTTCCCCGTTCCGGGCGGAACGGCTTGCCGGTTTTCTGCATGCGGTTGATGCGGTCCAGACGAAACATGCGAAAGTCCTCCCGCAACTCGCACCAGCTGACCAGCGTCCAGACCTTGCCCCAGAACCACAACCCAAGCGGCCGGACGACGCGCTTTGTCGGCTTTTCGTCCGCATCCTGATAAGACAGGGCGAGGCGGTTGCGCGCCTCTACGGCCTTTTCGATATAGTCGATCCGGGAACGGATAATCGGCGTCATTTCCGGCGCCAGCGCGTGTATCTGGATCTCGGAGACGCGCCGGCGTTCCGGCTCTGGTAAGACGGTTTCGATCTTGACGAGGGCTTCTTCGGCCGCCCGCGCCATCTCCGCGCCGCCCCAGGCGCGAATAAGCCGGGCTCCGGCGACGAGCGCGACGATTTCGTCGCGGGCGAACATAAGCGGCGGCAGGTCATAGCCGTCGCGCATCAGGTAACCGACGCCCGCCTCGCCGTCGATCGGCACGCCGGACGCCTGAAGATCGGCAATGTCGCGGTAGATGGTGCGTTCGGAGACTTCAAGCCATTCGCCAAGGCGCGACGCGGTGACAAGCCGGCCGCCTCTCAAATGCTGGATGATCTGAAAGAGGCGGTCGGCCCGTCGCATGGGTTTTCCTATGCCGAGAAAACGCCGATCGAATTGCCTTCGGTGTCGAGGCAATAGGCAAAGCGGCCGGCCGGGATTGAAATCGCGTCCGATAGAACTTTACCGCCGGCTTTCTTGACGCGCTCAAGGGCGTCTTCGAGTTTGTCGGGGCAGGCGAAATGCACAGTCGGCCCGGCGCCGTCTGCGGCCGGTTTGCCGGGGTATATGTGCCCGGCGACGCCGGTTGCGGGCTCCTTCGTCGGAAACATCGCCATCGGGTTCGGGCCGCTCTCGTCCTTTTTCAGGTCGAGATTGAACACCTCATTGTAAAAACCGATCGCGCGATCGATATCGGCCGCCGGTATCTCGGACCAGACGGTGAAATTTTCGGGGGTGAAGCTCATTGGTTCTCTCCATGGCGTTTACTGAAGCCGCCATAGTCGCACAGGCCTCCTGACAGCCTGTTGTCAGGAGAGACTGACAAATTCCATTAGCCGGCCGCAAAACCGGATTGTCAACGCGGGGGGCAGCCGGTTTCGAAGCGCTTCGATTACTGCTGGTCGTCAATACCCGCATCGTCGGAGTGAAAAGCGAGGGCCATCAAGCCGACGCCGAGGGCGATCGTGAAGAACACGCCGGCGAACATCGCGAACGCCACATGAGGCCCGGCGCTGAAGATATCGAGCCGCATTATCATCGCGAACACCGTGACGGCGGCGGCGATCAGCGCGGAGCAAATCAGAAAGAACCGCACGGATTTTCGTTTGACATTTTTCGGCGGCGTGTTTTTGGCGTCTTCGCTCATGGCGCCGGACATAGGCCCGCGCAGGCTGGAGGCCAATGCGGCGAATGAGACACCTGGCATTGTTCAGATGCGAAAAAGGTTTCACGATTATGCGATCACGACACGACGCCTGACGGTCCACCCGCCGCACGCCTAATCCAGCCAGTAGGCCAGCAGGCGCAAATGCATCGCCGAATGGACCAGGGCGGTCACGGCCAGCAACGCAAAGACAACGCCGCCGATGACTGCCGCCTGCGGGCTTGCCTGTCGTTCGTCCAGCCGGATCAGAAAGAGCCAAGCGGAAGTAATCATCAACGTCAGCAGGGAGAGAAAAATGAGGAGCGTCGGGAACAAACCCTGCCGAAACATCTCAACGACGTCATCGGGGTAAAACTGATCGTAAAGGTCGAGGGCCTTGTCGCCGGTCGCCTGATAAACCGCGAGCAGAAGGAACACGATCACCAGCGGATTGAGACCCTCGCCCGGCGTTATCAGCGCAACGAGAATAATGAACCCGACGAGGATCAGGAGCCAGACTTTCCACTGCATAGCGACCCCGACCTTGCCCCGCTGGGATATTATGAAATGCGCTTCACATTCACAACAAAAACCGGAAACCGGGCGGAGTTATGGCGGGGCGGGACATGGGATTCAGACTGGAGCGGGTGAAGGGAATCGAACCCTCGTCTTAAGCTTGGGAAGCTCCTGCTCTGCCATTGAGCTACACCCGCTGGCGCGCCGCGGCGCGGATGGTGATGTCGCGCCGCGCCGGGGAAAGGTCAAGGCCGCGGCCCGGGCCACATATTCGGCCGGTGGCGGAGGGCGTGCGGGCGGTCGGCGGTCAGTTTCCACGCCTCGACGCCGTCCTCGACAAGGCGGGCAAATCTCACCAAAAATTCATACCTGCGCTGGGTCGCCGCCATATTTCCGCCCGCGCAAACGGGTTTAGAGCGCTTTAGATGGTTTTCGGCGCGCCAGATGGCGGCGGTGCCGGGAACCGGACGTGAATTGGAAAGGAGGCCGGACATGTTGAGACGGCTGATGAGTATTTTTAGCGCGGCTGTTATCGCGGCGGGGCTTTCCGTCCTGCCGGCGCAGGCCGAGACCAAGCGCGAAAAGGCCGAGGAACTGGTCGAGAAGGCGGCGAACACGACGCTCTATTTCTCACGGGATACGGCGTTCGAGGCCCTGTGGGACCTTGCGGACGACGCCCATGGGTTCGTCATCATCCCGCGCTCCCTGCGCGGCGGATTTCTCGTTGGGGCGTCCGGCGGCAACGCGCTGATGATCGCCCGAAAGGACGACGGCAGCTGGTCGGAGCCGGTTTTCATGACCATTGGCTCGCTTTCCTTCGGTTTCCAGATCGGGGTTGAAGGCTCGGAAACGATACTCGCCGTCATGACCCAGCGCGGCGTTGAGCATCTTCTTTCGACATCGGTGAAACTCGGCGGCGATCTGACCATCGCGGCGGGCCCGATCGGCGCCGGCGCCAAGGCGCAGACCGCCGACATCCTCGCCTTTTCCCGGTCCCGCGGTCTTTATGGCGGGGTCAGTCTCGAAGGGGCGGTCCTGAAGGCGCGCCATTCCTGGAACCGCGGCTATTACGGCGAAGATGTTCGCCCGCTGGACGTCATCTTCCGCGACAAGGTCTCGCGCGACCACTCTGCGCCGCTGCAGAACGCCGTCTGGGGCCTTGCCAATCGCAATGCCGCGCCGGACGCCAAGCCGACCATGATTGCGCCGGTGCAGCCGGCCCGCGTCGATCCGCAGACCGGCGAGCCGCTGCCCGATCCTTCCTACGAGGATGACGTGGCCTATGAAGACGACGCGGTTTACGGCGCGCCTCTTGAGCCGATCACGGAAGATTAACTGCACGGATCACTGATTATTGAACGCCCGCCGGTTGCCGCCGGCGGGCGTTTCTTTCATCGCTGTCAGCGGAAGTCGTGTGCGACAGGCGCAAATGCTCAGCAGAGAAAAATTTCAGGATCCCGCGCATACCGCTGACGGCGCGCCGCGCGCCCATGTGGATTTTGCCGGGCTCGAAACGCTTTGGGTCAACACAGGGACCCTCTGCAATATTGCCTGCGCCAACTGTTATATTGAATCGTCGCCCTCCAACGACCGGCTCGCCTATATCACCCCGGCGGAGCTCGCGCCTTTTCTCGATGAAGCCAAAGAACTCGGCGCGAAGGAAATCGCATTCACCGGCGGCGAGCCGTTCATGAATCCCGACATGATCGACCTCGCATCTGCGTCGCTCGAATGCGGATTTTCCGTCCTGATACTGACGAACGCCATGAAACCGATGATGCGCGAGCGCGTTCTGCGCGGGCTGCTGGCGCTTCAGGCGGCGCATGGCGACCGGTTGCGGCTTCGGGTCAGTCTCGATCATTATCGCGGCGAGGTTCATGATCGCGAGCGGGGCCAGAGAAGCTTCGATATTGCTGTCGACGGGCTGGTCTGGCTCGCCGCGCATGGATTCGACATCTCGGTCGCCGGGCGCGCCGGCTTCGGCGAAAGTGAACACGCCATGCGCAGCGGTTATTGCGCACTGTTCCGCGACCTTGGCGTTTCCATCGACGCTGCCGATCCGCACGCGCTGGTCCTGTTTCCGGAAATGGATGAAACCGCCGACGTCCCTGAAATCACGACAAGCTGCTGGGGCGTCCTCGGCAAAAATCCGCGCGACATCATGTGCTCAAATGCACGCATGCTGATCAAACGCAAGGACGCGCCGGCGCCCACAGTCGTCGCCTGCACGCTGATCGCCTACGATCATCGGTTTGAACTTGGCGATACGCTTCATGAGGCGGCGCAACCGGTAAGCCTCAATCATCGCCATTGCGCAAAATTCTGCGTGCTTGGCGGCGCGAGCTGTTCGGCGTAAACCCGCCCCCGATGACCGGTCAAAAGAAAGAAACGGCCCTTGAAGACCGCGGCCAGGAGGGCGCGCGGCTTTTTTCGCCGTCCGCTGCGCGCAATCGCGACCCGATCCGCGACGTTTTCCTGAAATATCTGCCGGAAACGGGCGCCGTTCTCGAAATCGGCTCGGGAACGGGGGAACACGGCGTTCATATCGCCGCCGCGGCGCCGGGGCTGCGCTGGTTCAGCGGCGATCCGGACGGCGCGGCGCGCGCCTCCATTGCCGCCCATATTGCTGCGTCGGGTCTCGGCAACATTGACGGTCCCCACGCCGTCGACGTTTGCGAAAGGGACTGGGACGCGGCGCTCGCCGGGCCCTTTGACACCGTTGTGTCCATCAACATGGTTCATATCGCGCCCTTCGCTGCCGCTGAAGGACTTTTCGCCGGCGCCGCGCGGCTTTTGCACAGCGGCGGACGCCTTCTGCTCTATGGTCCCTTCGCACAAGCCGGCGTTCACTCGGCGCCGTCGAACGAGGCCTTTGACGCCAGCCTGAAATCCCGCGACCCGCGCTGGGGCGTGCGCGACCTTGAGCATGATATCGCGCCTCTTGCGCAGGAACATGCGTTTCGGCGCGATGCGATTGTGGAAATGCCGGCGAACAATTTCACGGTCGTTTTTGCAAAACGATAAGAATGCAATCAATTTCAAGTGCGTGGAATTCCACATGCAAGTCTCGAAAGAATGTGGAAAAGTAATCATCGACGAAATCCGGAAAGTTGGTATCCTGATCATGTTCCGAACGACCTCGTCGACATCAATTCGCAGTGTTTGCCTAGCGGCGGGTTGAGAGAGGCCGGAACCGGATGCTGGTCGGAAGCGACGCTCAGACGCTATTCGACGAAACCGAAGCGGCTCCAGACGATGGAGCGCTGAAGCCGGAAGGCGGGCCGGTTGCACCGAGACGAACCTGAGCGGTTCGGCCTTTGAAACGGCGCTTGCGACCTTAACGGGAAGCGGGGCGACGGGAAGAAGGATCCGGGATCGCCGTAAGCAGCGGATCACACTGCTTTTTCGGCGCGCAGCGCGAAAGACGTCAGGGCGCAAGTCAGGACGGACAACGCGGGGCGGACCTCGGCAGGACGCAGGCACATCGGATTGAACGGCAGTTCAATCACAGAGCCTGCGCCCGCGAGGCCTAGCATCGGCGGAAGGTTGTCGTAAGGCGGCTGAAAGAACCGAAGCTAACTGGATCGCCACCGAATTCTCACTGGATTGGGGTGCGAGCCAATATTCCGCGACGGCGGACGAAGAGGGAGCAGCCTTGGCTGCTCCCTTTTTGGTTTTGGCGGTTTGTCTTTCCTGCTTTTTGAGGTGACGTCTTCACCGGGCGCGGCGCACCGCCGACATGCTCCATTGACATCGGTGGACGCGGCCAATCAAATCCGGCTGGTTTCCATTCAAGCCGACGAGGACCGTTATCGCCGACGCAACCCTGAACGATTTTGTCAAAGAAGCGCTTGCCGCCGGCGAAAGCCGCGAGCGTATCGCGTCGGTTCTGAAAAGCGCCGGCTGGCCGGAGGATCAGGTCGCCGAAGCGCTCGGCGCATTCGCCGAAATCGACTTTCCAACGCCAGTGCCGAAACCGCGGCGTTTCGGCGGCGCGCGTGAAGCTTTTCTGTACATCGTATTCTTCGCCCTGCTCGGCGTGTTCGCCGTACAACTCGGCGCGCTTGCCTTTGCCTTTGTGGACGCGCAGTTCGCCGATCCCCTGGATGACCTTCCAAACGCAAACGCGGTCAGGGGACTGCGCTGGTCGATCGCGTCGCTGATTGTCGGTTATCCGGTTTTTGTCGTTCTTGGCTGGCGCCTCAATGCGGCGCGGCGGAACAATCCCGAACGTCGCGTATCGCGCGTTCGCGCCTGGCTCACTTACGTGACGCTGATCTTTGCGGCGCTCATCGTGATCGGCGATCTGGTGGCGGTCGTCTACAACTTCCTTTCCGGCGAACTCGGATCCCGTTTCATGGCGAAGGCGCTGGTCGTCGGCGTTATCGCCGGCGCCATACTGCTGAACTTCACCCGCGACGCGGAGAAGGTGACGACCAATGTCGATTGGATCGGGCGGTCGCTTGCAATTGCCGCATCGGTGATAACGGCGGCGCTGGTCGCGTGGGCCTTTTTTCTGGTGGATACGCCGGGCGCGGCGAGGGCGCGGACAGCCGATCTCGAAAGAATGCAGGATATGAACGCCGTTGCACGGCGGGTTGATTGCCATCGGACCTATTTCGGCGAAACGCCCATAAGTCTTGAGGCGATGGATGCGGCGTTGCAGGAGCGCACGGAGCGCCTGCCGGCCGCCCCCGGTTGCGCCGTCGATACGCCGCGCGACCCCGCGACCGGCGCGCTATACGGCTATGCAAGGCTTGAAGGCGATGCTTTCCGCATCTGCGCGACCTTCGCCCGTGGCTGGCCCGACGGCGACGAAGCGCGCCAGCCCACCCGCAGCGCTTACGCCGTTGACGGACGACGTCGGAATTTGGAAAAGCCCGCGGGCGCCGGAGAGACCTGTTTTGACCTTGAGGCGATCGATTTTGACGCCGCCCCGGTCGATCCCTGAAATGCTGCGGCGGCGCGCCGGTTGCTCCTTGCGGGCGGCGCCGTTAAACCGCACGCGTTTTTGAAAAAATCTTCGAACCCGCGCGGGAGCCCTTGATGTCCATTCTTATCGACAAGAACACGAAAGTTATCTGCCAGGGGCTGACCGGGTCGACGGCGACCTTTCATACCGAGCAGGCGATCGCCTATGGCGCCAAAATGGTCGGCGGGGTTGTGCCCGGCAAGGGCGGCATGGTCTGGGAAGGCGGCGAGGCGGCGAAAGGCGCGACGCTTCCGGTTTTCGATACGGTCGCGGAGGCGCGCGAGAAAACGGGCGCCGACGCATCGGTGATCTACGTGCCGCCGCCCTTCGCCGCCGATGCGATCCTTGAGGCCGTTTCGGCGGAGATCCCCCTCGTCATCTGCATCACCGAGGGCATTCCGGTGCTCGATATGGTGAAGGTCAAGCGGGCGCTTGACGGGTCGAATACGCGCCTTGTCGGCCCGAATTGTCCGGGCGTCATCACGCCGGAGGAATGCAAGATCGGGATCATGCCCGGCCATATTCACCGCAAAGGCCATGTGGGCATTATCTCGCGGTCGGGCACGCTCACCTACGAGGCGGTGCATCAGACCACGGTCGCCGGCCTCGGCCAGTCGACCTGCGTCGGCATTGGCGGCGACCCGGTCAAAGGGACCGACTTCATCGAGGTGCTTGATATGTTCCTGCACGACGATGACACCCACTCGATCATCATGATCGGCGAAATCGGCGGCTCCGCCGAAGCGGACGCGGCCAAGTTCCTCGCCGCCCACAAGATAAAGAAGCCGACGGTCGGCTTTATCGCCGGGGTCACGGCCCCGCCGGGCCGGCGCATGGGCCATGCCGGAGCGCTCGTTTCCGGCGCAGAGGACACCGCCGAAGCCAAGATAGAAGCCATGAAGAAGGCGGGCGTCGCCGTCTCGCCGACGCCGGCGGCCATGGGCCGAACGCTCCTGGAAATTCTCAAAAAATAAAGACGTCGTCGCTACAATCGGCCGCGTTTTCTGTTGAAACGCGCGCCGGTTGGCGTATCTAGGAAAGCCAATCCGACGCGACAGCGAAGAGAATCGGTCATGGCCCACGATGGCGAGGCGTCGCCCGCACCCCGCGACGTTTCGAAGAGTACCTCCCTTCAGGACACCGTCCTTTCCGGCGTTAATGCGCCCTACATTGAACGACTTCACGACGCCTGGTTGAGCGATCCGCAATCGGTCGGCGCCGACTGGCGCGCCTTCTTCGAGCGTGAAGGCGGGGCGCTGAACGGTGCGGCGCCAACTCACGAGCCGAGCTGGGCCCGCGCCGACTGGCCGCCGGCGCCGAATGGCGAGCTGACGGCGGCGCTCGACGGCGACTGGTCGGCGACGGAAAAGACGCTTGAGAAAAAAATTGTCTCCCGCGCGCCGGGAGCGTCAGCCGACGAGGTACGTCAGGCGACGAAGGATTCCCTCCATGCGCTGATGCTGATCCGCGCCTATCGCATCCGCGGGCATCTGATTGCCGGTCTCGATCCGCTCGGGCTTCAGCCCCAGACCGTGCATCCCGAACTGGACCCCGCGACCCTCGGTTTCACCGAGGGGGACATGGACCGGCCCATCTTCATCGACATGGTGCTGGGACTTGAGACGGCGACGCTGCGGGAAATTCTCGAAATTCTGAAACGGACTTACTGCGGCACCTTCGCGGTTGAGTTCATGCATATCACCGATCCGGAACAGAAAGCCTGGATCCAGCAGCGCATCGAAGGTCCGGATAAGGACATTTCCTTCACGCCCGAGGGAAAGGTCGCAATCTTCCGGAAGCTGGTCGAGGCGGAAGGTTTCGAGAATTTTCTCAACAAAAAATATACGGGCACGAAGCGGTTCGGTCTCGATGGCGCCGAGTCCATGGTGCCGGCGCTTGAACAGATCATCAAGCGCGGCGGCGCCCTGGGGGTTAAGGAAATCGTTATCGGCATGCCCCATCGCGGACGCCTCAATGTCCTCGCGGCAGTGATGGGTAAACCCTATCATCATATATTCCATGAGTTTCAGGGCGGCTCCGTGACGCCCGACGACATTGGCGGGTCGGGCGACGTTAAGTATCATCTCGGCGCATCGTCCGACCGGGAATTTGACGGCAACAATGTGCATTTGTCGCTCACTGCCAACCCGTCGCATCTTGAGGCGGTAAATCCGGTGGTTCTTGGCAAGGCGCGATCAAAGCAGGATCGCATCGAGCCGCCGGACCTCGATGCTCCGCGTACGCATGTCTTGCCGCTGCTGCTCCATGGCGATGCGGCGTTCGCCGGTCAGGGCATTGTTGCCGAATGCTTCGGATTCTCGGGGCTTCGCGGATACAGCGCCGGCGGAACCATTCACTTTATCGTCAACAACCAGATCGGGTTCACCACCAGCCCGAAATTCTCTCGATCTTCTCCATATCCGTCCGACGTTGCGAAGATGGTTGAAGCGCCGATCTTTCACTGTAATGGCGACGATCCGGAATCTGTCGTTTACGCAGCAAAAATTGCGACGGAGTTTCGTCAGCGTTTTGGCGCCGATGCAGTGATCGACATGTTTTGCTACCGCCGCTTCGGTCACAATGAAGGCGACGAGCCGAGCTTCACCCAGCCGCTGATGTACAAAAAGATCCGCTCACAGACGACGTCGCGCGAAATGTACGGTAAGCGTCTTGAGGGCGAGGGTCTTTTGAAGCCCGGCGACATGGATAAGACGCGCGAGGAATTCCGGGCGTTTCTTGATTCTGAATTTGACGCGGGCGAATCCTTCAAACCGAACAAGGCGGACTGGCTGGACGGGCAATGGTCGGGATTTGTGCAGCCGATTGACGACGATCGTCGCGGCGACACCGCCGTTCCCATGGAGTCGCTTCGCACGATCGGCGAAACGCTCACGAGCTATTCGCCGAACTTTAAGATCCACAAGACCCTGGCGCGGATCCTCGATCAGAAAAAGAAGAATTTCGACGCCGGCGCCGGGATCGACTGGGCGACGGCTGAAGCGCTCGCTTTCGGATCTCTTTTGCAGGACGGTTTCGGCGTGCGTTTGTCGGGACAGGATTCCCGTCGCGGCACGTTTTCGCAGCGTCACGCCGTTTTTATCGATCAGGAGACGGAGAACACCTACACGCCATTGCGTCATTTGCCTGACGCGCAGGCGACATTCGAGGTGCATGATTCCAACCTGTCCGAATTCGCGGTGATGGGTTTCGAATACGGTTATTCACTCGCCAATCCGAAGTTCCTGGTATTGTGGGAAGCCCAGTTCGGCGACTTCGTGAACGGCGCGCAGATCATCATCGACCAGTTTCTGTCGTCAGGCGAACGCAAATGGCTGCGCATGTGCGGGCTCGTCCTGCTTCTGCCCCACGGGTATGAAGGTCAGGGTCCGGAGCACTCTTCGGCGCGGCTTGAGCGCTTCCTTCAGCTTTGCGCGCAGGATAATATGCAGGTTGCAAACTGCACGACGCCGGCGAACTACTTCCATATTCTGCGTCGGCAGATGCGGCGCAATTTCCGCAAGCCGCTGGTGCTGATGACGCCGAAATCGCTTCTGCGCCACAAGAAATGCGTTTCCACGCTGGACGAGATGGGGCCGGGATCCTCTTTCCACCGCGTGCTATGGGACGATGCGGAGTATAAGCCGGGATCGACAGTGAAGCTCGTCTCCGACGCCAAGATCAAACGGGTCGTTCTGTGTTCCGGGAAGGTCTATTACGATCTTCTGGATGATCGCGAAAAGCGCGGCGTAGACGATATCTACCTTATGCGGGTGGAGCAGTTTTATCCGTTCCCGGCCCATTCGCTGATCAAGGAACTGCAACGGTTCAAAAACGCCGAAATGGTATGGTGTCAGGAGGAGCCCAAGAATATGGGCGCATGGTTCTTTATGGAGCCGAACCTTGAATGGACGCTTGGCCAGATTGGTGCAAAACACAAACGCGCGCGTTATGCGGGCCGTCCCGCGGCGGCCTCGCCGGCGACCGGGCTGATGAGCCGGCACAAGGCCGAACTCGAAGCGTTGCTGCAAGACGCGCTGGGATAACTCAAGGAAGGCAACCCCTATGGCCACGGAAATCCGCGTCCCGACGCTTGGCGAATCCGTCACCGAAGCGACCATCGCCCGATGGATGAAGAAGGAAGGCGAGGCGGTCAGCGCGGATGAGCCGCTTGTCGAACTTGAAACGGACAAGGTGTCGGTGGAAGTGCCGGCGCCCGGCGCAGGCGTTCTGTCGTCGATCGCCGCACAGGAAGGCGATACCGTAGAGGTCGATGCGCTGCTCGGATCCATCGAGGCGGCCGGTAGCGGCGCTGCGAAATCCAACGGCGGCGCGCAGAAAGCTCAGCCTGCGGCGCAAAAGGCGGCGCCGGAAGCCCCAGCCGGCGGCCCGGAAATCGAGGTGCGCGTGCCTGCCTCCGGCGAAAGCGTGACCGAAGCCGATATTGGCGAGTGGCTGAAAAAAGAAGGCGACGCCGTCGATCTCGACGAGCCGATCGTATCGCTTGAGACGGACAAGGCGGCGATGGATGTCTCGGCGCCGGCGGCGGGCGTTCTGAAATCGGTCCATGCGAAAGAAGGCGATACGGTTGAAGTCGGCGCGCTCCTGGCGGTTATCGCGGCGGGTGCGGTCGCGTCGCCGGTGAATGGCTCTGCTTCGCAAGAACAGGCCGCTTCTCAGGCGGAGGCGGCGCCGGCTGCTGTCGGTGCTGCGGACAAGCCCCTGTCCCCGGCCCCGCGCCGCATTGTCGCCGAGCGCGGCCTTGATGCTTCACTGATCGAGGGGACCGGAAAAGACGGCCGCGTCACCAAGGCTGACGCGTTGCGCGCCGAAAAGGGCGCGGCCCGCCCGGCGCCGCCGGCGCAAACCCGCGGTTCCGCGCCGCGCGACCTCGGGCCCCGCGAAGAGCGGGTGAAGATGTCGCGCCTCCGGCAAACCATCGCCCGGCGCCTGAAAGAAGCCCAGGACACCGCGGCCATGCTCACGACGTTTAACGACGTCGATATGACGGGGGTGATGGAGTTACGCAGTCAGTACAAGGAGCTCTTTGAGAAGAAACACGGCATCAAGCTGGGCTTCATGTCGTTCTTCGTAAAGGCGTGCTGTCACGCCCTGAAAGAGGTGCCGGACGTCAATGCGGAAATCGACGGAACCGACATCATCTACAAAAACCACTATGATATCGGCGTTGCGGTGGGAACCGATAAGGGCCTCGTCGTGCCCATCGTGCGCGATGCGGACCTGAAGTCCATGGCCGAGATCGAGACGCAGATCGCCGAGCTGGGACGGCGGGCCCGTTCAGGCGAGCTGAAGCTTGAAGATATGCAAGGGGGCACCTTCACCATTTCCAATGGCGGCGTCTACGGATCAATGATGTCGACGCCGATTCTGAACCAGCCCCAGTCCGGCATACTCGGCATGCACCGCATCGAAAAGCGCCCCGTCGTCGTCGGCGACGAAATTGTCGTACGCCCGATGATGTATCTCGCGCTGTCCTATGATCACCGCATTGTCGACGGCAAGGGAGCGGTGACGTTTCTCGTCCGCGTCAAGGAAAACCTCGAAGACCCGCAGCGGCTGCTGCTCGACCTTTAGGATTTGCATTGAATGTCTGAACAATACGACGTCGTCATCATCGGCGCGGGACCGGGTGGCTATAACGCTGCGATTCGCGCCGGACAGCTCGGCCTGAAAGCCGCAATCATCGAGAAACGCGAATCCGGAAAGCTCGGCGGCACCTGCCTGAATGTGGGCTGCATTCCGTCCAAAGCGTTGCTCCATGCGTCCGAACTTTACGAGGCGGCGGACAAGGACTTCGGCAAGCTTGGCATCGGCGTCGGCAAGCTCAGCCTCGATCTTCCGCAGATGCTGAAGCAGAAAGAAGACGCGGTCGACGCGCTCACCAAGGGCGTTGAGTTCCTGATGAAGAAAAACAAGGTCGATGTGGTGCTCGGCGCCGGGGAAATTATTGCGCCGGGAAAGGTGAAAGTCGGGGATCGCGAACTCGAAACAAAACACATCGTCATCGCTACAGGTTCCGGCGTGACGCCATTGCCGGGCGTCGACATCGACGAGGAGCGTATTGTCTCGTCGACCGGAGCGCTTTCCTTCGCGTCTGTGCCGAAGCATCTCGTTGTTGTCGGCGGCGGCGTGATCGGGCTTGAGCTTGGCAGCGTCTGGCGCCGGCTTGGGACGAAAGTAACGGTTGTCGAGTTTCTCGACCGCATTCTGCCGGGCATGGATGGCGAGATCTCGAAGCAGTTTCAGCGTATCCTCAAAAAACAGGGCGTCGACTTCAAGCTTTCCTCTAAAGTCACCGGCGCTGAAAAACTGAAAACGAAGATCAAGCTTTCAGTTGAGCCCGCCGCCGGCGGCGAGGGCGAGACGGTCGATTGCGACGCTGTCCTCGTCTGCATTGGCCGTCGCCCGCATACGGACGGGCTTGGCCTCGACAATGCGGGCGTCAAGACAGACGCGCGCGGCTTTATCGAGACCAGCCATTTCAAAACATCCGTAGACGGCATATGGGCGATCGGCGACTGCATTCACGGGCCGATGCTTGCTCACAAGGCTGAGGATGACGGCGTTGCCTGCATCGAGCTGATCGCCGGCAAGGCCGGACACGTGAATTACGATGCGGTGCCGGGCGTTGTTTACACCTATCCGGAAGTCGCCTCCGTCGGCAAAACGGAAGAGGAGCTGAAAGAGGCCGGCGTAGAATACAAAGTCGGAAAATTTCCTTTCACCGCCAATTCGCGCGCCAAAACCAATCACGAGACGGACGGTTTTGTGAAAATCCTCGCCGACGCCGGAACCGATCGCGTCCTCGGCTGTCATATCATCGGGCGCGAGGCGGGCGAGCTGATCGCCGAAGCGGTTCTGGCGATTGAATTCGGCGGCGCATCGGAAGACATCGCCCGCACCAGTCACGCACATCCGACCCGCTCGGAAGCCGTGCGCCAGGCCGCCATGGGCGTTGAAGGCTGGACCATGCAGGCGTGAACGCCGATGCATCTGACCCCGCGCCGGCCGCGCCGTCAAAAACGCCGCTGACCGACATCATCGACGATATCGTCGCCGATGCGAAGGACGGGGAGCTGACCCTCGGCGACGTGCTCGACGATCTTGGCGACCGGTCTTACGGGCCGCTCTTTTTCGTCCTGGGACTGATCATCATGCTGCCGATCGGCGCCATTCCCGGCGTGCCGATCGTTCTCGGCGCGGTTCTCATCATTCTTGCCGTCCAGTTCGTGCTCGGACTGAAACATCCCTGGATGCCGTCTCGTTTTCGCCGGCTTTCCATCAGCGAAAAAAAGGCGCGCTATACGGAAACCCGCGTGCGCCCCTTTCTTGGTTTTGTCGATCGTTTCGTCGATGCGCGCGTCCTCTGGATCGTGTCGCGGCCGATGCGTGTTTTCGCCGCTGTGTCGATCATTGTGCTGTCGCTCGCCATGGCGCCGCTCGAAATCGTGCCTTTCGGCGTCGCCGTCCCGGCCGCCGCCATCACCGCGTTCGGTCTCGCCATTGTCGCGCGGGACGGGCTGTTGATGTTGATCGCGCTTGGGTTTGTCGGCGGCACGGGGTGGCTTTGCGTCAGCGTCTGGTCGATGTTTTTCTGACCGTCAGGCGTAGCTCACCACTTCATACTCAATGTCGTCCTCGTCAAAAAAGTAGAAGCGACAACCCGGATCGTAGTCCTGATGGCTGCGGGGCCGATACCCCGCTGCGATGACGCGCCGTTCGATTTCCTCCAAATTGTCGACGACGACGCCCACATGATTGAGCCGGCCGACCTTCGCGATGTCGCGCGCTTTGCCGGCGTCCGGCTGCTTCGGCGAATAAAGCGCGAGATAATGATCGTCCGCGCCAACATGATGCGCATACCCGTCGTGAATGGCGGGCCCGCGCCAGCGAACGGTCCAGTCGAAAATCGCGCAGAGTATTTCCGCGGTCCGTTTAGAATCGCGGACCGTCACGTTTATATGTTCGAGCGTAGAACTCATGCCGACGGCCCTTTCAGTAATTTGCGGTGAAGCGGGGTCGCTTCGCGGCGCGTGTTTCGTCGGCATGCCTCACATACGCCTTGCGCATGCCGTAGCGATCGGTCCAGCCAAAATAGCCGTCTCCGGCGTGCCGTGCCGCTTGCCTGAAGCGGTCGGCAATTGCGTCGATCAGTGTCGAGAACGTCATGGGGTTTCTCCATTTCTTATTCGTTGATTGATTTTCAGTTTGCGTAGCCTACAATCTCAAGTTAACTTGAGATCAAGAGAGAATTAAAAAAGTTTGGACGGTGTTGAATGGCCGCCGGGCAATGGATTACGATTGGCGAGGTGGCGTGGCGCACGGGCGCGGCGGTTTCCGCCATCCGTTTCTACGAAGAAAAAGGACTGCTGACGGCCCGGCGCACCGCCGGCGGCACGCGCATGTTCCTTCGCTCGGATATTCGCCGCGTGTCGTTCATTCTCATTGCCCAGCGCCTTGGCTTTTCTCTGGAAGAGATCGGCGTCCATCTGCGTGGCCTGCCGGACGGGCGCACGCCCACCAAAAAAGACTGGGAGAAGATCAGCAGAGATTTTCGCGCGTCGATTGACGAGCGTATTGCGGCGCTCACGACTTTGCGAACAAGGCTGACGAGCTGTATCGGCTGCGGCTGCCTTTCGCTCAAAACCTGCGGGCTCTACAACCCGGAGGACGAAGCAAAGGAAAAAGGCGCCGGGCCGCGCTATCTGCTTGGCGACAAGCCCTCGCGCGCCTGACACGGGGCTGGCCGGCCGCCCTCGACAGTCCGGCAAATTCCGTTAGAGAAGCGGTATGAACCTCACGGGCGCCGATATCGTTGGTCTCGTCGGCGTCAGTTTTGTCGTCGGCACGTATTTTCTGTCGCAGATCGGGCGCATGGATGTCAGCCGTCCGCTTTATCCGGCGCTAAACGGCGTCGGGGCGCTGTTCATCCTGTTCTCGCTTTATCATACATTCAATATGGCGAGCTTCGTGATCGAGATGTTCTGGCTCGCAATCAGCGTGATCGGCTTTTTTCGCGCGCTGTTTACCGGTCGCGGAAGGGCCGGCAAGTAATCCGGCGCCCGAAAGGGCGAAGCATTCAATGTCGACGACGACGGGCTGCTCGACGCTTGCCGCCGGTTGGAATCATCGCGCATAAAAGCGCGCCGAAGATTGCAATGAGAATGCAAATACCGGCGATCAGCATCATGCCGGAAGGGCCGGTGCCTGGTTGATCGTGGCCTCGTGGATTGGGTTTTGTCGGTCCCTCCTGCGACAATAGCTGGTCAATCACGCTTGAGATCCACGCGCCGAGATCGTCTATGATGCCGGCGCTCGCCCAAATGGCGATCAGGACTGCAACAAGAATCACAAACCCGACGACGATTTCCCAGACGATAAAGGGCGAGACTTCCTCATCGTCGCTGCTGATGTAGTAGGCGGGCGCCGCTCCGAAATATGCGGCGGCGGCCATCAGTATGCTGACGCCGGCCAGCACGCCCAGTTCGAGATAAAACGCTGCGCTCGTCTGGTCGACTGGTTCGGCCGGCAGTTCGAACCAGAAAAGCAGGTATGCATATAGGAGCGCTGCGGCGACAAGCGTCAGAACCACAAGCGTTCCGCCGGCCGACGCGATGCGCCGTCGAACCAAACGCGTAAGCAAAATCGCCCCCGCGAAGCCGGCGCCGCCCAGGGCGAGGAGAACGTCGTCTGGATCGCGCGCAACGCAATTTCGGATCGTTCCGAGAGTTTCCGGCGTGCAGATCCAGCCGTTGTATTCCGCCACGAAGATTGCAGCGAGTATGACGGCAAACGCCAGCAGCGCGGTCATCGCAATCTCGCTGGCGACGTTGACGCGGTAGATATCGATGCGTTCGGCCGGATCATCGTCTCTTGGCGAAGGGGCTTCCGCATTCCAGAAGCCGGTCATGACGATAACAAGTTGCACGGCGACAAGGACCAACGACGTCGTTTCGCCCGTCGTGGCGGATGCGGCGAGGACCGCCGCAGCGACTACGGCGGCAAAGGCCAGAAATGTCAGAATAGCTGTGCCGTCCCGCACGTGCGCCCCCACGCTTTCCCTTGCCCCGCGCCAGTAGAGCCGCCCGGGTCGCAAACTTCAATCCAATGCGGAGGCGAAGCGATAAAAAGTGAGGCCGCGCTGTTATTCGTCGCCACGATTTTGCCCCATAGGCCCGGTTTCCTGAGGCCTGCTGCGGCGCCATGCGCCTAAGGTCTGGATTTTGCGAACATTTCCGGCTTACATGCCCGCTAATTCGGGCGCCGGCCGCGCATCTGCGGCGAAACGGGGCGGCGCCGCATTGATCAGGGTGTTGGCGGGGCGATCCGAAAAACGGAAGAGCGTCGCCTAACAGGGAGTCTTTTTTATGTTCTATCTCGTGTTGGGCGGCATCGCGTTTGTCGGCCTGATGATGACGCTCTTTCAGATGCGCAATCATCCCAAGGGCCTCTTTATTCTTTTCTTTGCCGAGATGTGGGAGCGGTTTTCCTATTACGGCATGCGCGCGCTGCTGGTGCTTTATCTGACGCAGCATTTTCTGTTCAGCGAAACCGCCGCATACGGATTATACGGCGCTTACACGACGCTTGTGTACATTCTTCCGGTTATCGGCGGCGTGCTTGCTGACCGGTATCTCGGGCAGCGCCAGGCCGTTACCATCGGCGCGCTGCTGCTGGTCGCCGGACACGGTTTGATGGCGTTTGAGGGCGAGCCCGTGCAGCCGGGCGGATCGCCCGACGCGGCGGTGATCAACACCTTCTACATGGCGCTGGCGTTGATCATCATGGGCGTCGGGTTTCTCAAGGCGAATATCTCCACAATCGTCGGCGAGCTTTATTCGAAGACGGATACCCGCCGCGACGGCGCCTTTACGCTGTTCTATGTGGGCATCAATCTCGGCGCCGCGTTCGGCGCGCTTATGGCCGGCTATCTCGGAGAAACCTTCGGGTGGAAATACGGCTTCGGCCTTGCGGGCATCGGCATGCTTGCGGGGCTCGTCGTCTTTGTTCTTGGCAAGCCGTTGCTGAAAGGCGCCGGGGAGTCCCCCAATCCCGAATTGCTGGCGCGCAAACGGTTTGCCGGGCTTTCAACACGATGGCTGATTTATCTCGGAACGCTCGCCGGCACGATATTCGTCTGGTGGGTCGTGCGCGACCAGCAAACGGTCAACGTGCTCTTGATGTTCGCCGGCGCGCTGACGGTCGCGTATATATCCTATCGCGCCGTCTTTACCCTTGAGCCCCACGCCCGCGACCGGATTTTCGCGGCGATGTTTCTGATCTCGGTCCAGGTGTTGTTCTGGGCCCTGTTCGAGCAAACCGGATCGTCACTGAACATCTATACGCGCGACGATGTTGATCGCACCATATTCGGTCAGGAAATCGTCACATCGGTTTTCCAGTCAATCAACGCGATTTACATTATCTTGCTGGGGCCGCTGTTCGCGATGGCTTGGGTCTGGCTCGGCAAGCGCGGGCTTGAACCGACGGCGCCGCAGAAATTCGGCCTGGGCGTCATCCAGCTCGGCCTTGGGTTCCTGGTGCTCGTCTGGGGCGCCAACATGGCAGGCGCCGGCAATCTGACGCCGGTTATTTTTATCTTCCTGATCTACCTGCTGCACACGACCGGCGAGTTGTGTCTGTCGCCGGTCGGTCTGTCGGCGATGACGCGTCTGTCGACTTCGTCAATGGTGGGTCTGATTATGGGGACCTGGTTCCTGGCTTCCGGCGCCGGCAATGCGGTGGCGGCGCTCATCGCGCAGGCGACGGCGGCGGAAGGGCCCAACGGCGAGAGCCTTGTCTTGCAGGTCTACTCAAATGTCGGGTGGCTTGCGGTTGCGGTCGGCGTCGGCCTGATCGTGATCTCGCCGGCCATCAACTATCTGATGCATTTGAAAACCCTGAAAGACGAGCACCCGCTGGCCGGCGAAGGCGAGATCGGCGAGCCGATGGGCCCGGGCATTCATCCGGGACGCAAAAGGCCCGCTGAATAACGATACTGACGCGAAACCGCCGGACGCGATTTATCGCGTCCGGCGTGTCGGAGAAACATGATGGCCAACCGGCTGAGCAAGATCGTCACCCGCGGCGGCGACAAGGGCGAGACGTCACTCGGGGACGGGACGCGCATCGCGAAGGACGATCGGCGTATCGCCCTGATCGGCGATGTGGACGAACTCAACAGCACGGTCGGCGTCGCCATCGCCCATCTCGATAAGGGCGAGACACAGGACGTTCTCGTTGCGGTTCAGCACGACCTTTTCGATCTTGGCGGCGCCTTGTGCTTTCCCTGCGCGCCGCTCCTGTCGGAGGCCCATGTCGCCCGCGTTGACAAGGCGGCGACGGCGCTGAACGAAACACTGCCGCCGCTGAAAGAATTCATCCTGCCGGGCGGCGCCCCCGCGGTTGCGTTCCTGCATGTGGCGCGCACGGTCTGCCGCCGGATTGAGCGCGCCATGGCGGCGTTCGCCCGCGAGGAAGAGGGGGCTGCGTTCGCGCTCCAGTATCTCAACCGGCTGTCGGATTTTCTGTTTATCGCATCGCGATTTGAAGCGAAGCGACTGGGCGTTGCCGAAACGCTCTGGCGTAAAGAAAACAGTATTCAGCCGACAGATTAATTGTCGCCTTCCGGCGCCCACGGCCCGAAACTGCCCGCCGGCCCCGGAAACACCACAGGACTCTCCGCGCCGTTTTTGGCGACCGCAGCGACGCCGAAATAGTAGTTGTCGATGACGATATTTTCGAGCGTCGCCTCTTCCACGTCGCCGACGTTACGCGACCATGTCCATTGCGGCGCATCGGTCAGGCGCCAGTAAACTTTGAAACCCGCAAGGTTGCGCGCCGCGGCGCCGGTCGGGCGGTCCCATTTCAGCGTTGTCGATGGCTGGACGGCGCCTTCGATTTCGACATTTGCCGGCGGCGGAGGCGCAGAGGCCATGGCGGCAAGCGCCACGATGTTGAGCGAGGTGAGCTTGCGCGCATAGTCAAAGTCCACATGCTCAATCGTGTCGCCGTACTCGATATGGTTTTCCGTGCGCAGATCCTGATGCTGCTGCGTGTAGTTTTCGTGGGTTTCCATAATGCGCACGCCCGGAAAGCCGACGTCGTTAAACGGTCGGTGATGGCCGCCCCGCCCGAACCGGTCGAGACGGTAAACCATCATCACATCGAGGTTCGGGATATATTTATCCGCAAGCTGATCGATATATCGGGCGAGATTGCGGGACGCTGAATCGACCTCGCCCCCGGTAAACCGGCGTCGCCGGGCTTCTTCTTCCGTTTCGACAGCACGCGTGCCCTCCGAGAAGACCCGAGCGGTCGCATTGTCGATGACGCCGTCGATCCCTTTGATATTGCCGATCATGTCATTGTTGAGAACGGCCATGATGCGCCAGTCGTTTTCCTGCGCATAAGCGGCGACGATCTTGCCGCCGAACAATCCCTGTTCCTCGCCCGAAAGCGCGGCATAGGCGATCGTTGCGTCGAACTCGTACTTTGACAAAACCCGCGCCGCCTCAATCGCGCCGGCGAGGCCCGACGCGTTATCGTTGGCGCCGGGACTGTCGGAAGCTGCATCGAGCGGATCGGACACCCGCGAGTCGATATCGCCGCTCATCATGACGATCCTGTCCGGGTCGCGCCGGCCTCGTTGCAGGGCGACGATCGATACAACCTCCGTGCGAGTCGGGATGCGCGGCTCGCCCTCTACGAAATCGGAGATGACGAGAACCTCCAGGCACCCGCCGCAATCCCGCGATATGGCCTCGAATTCCGCCCGGACCCATTCCCGGGCCGCCCCGATCCCCCGCTCGGCCGATTCGGTCTCGGACAGGGTGTGGCGGGTGCCGAATCCGACCAATGTTCTAATATCACGTTCGATCTGGTCGGCTGACGTCTCGGCCTGTAGGTCCAGCAGAAACCGGTCGATTTCCGCCCCTGAAGCCGGCGTGAACGCGGCGAATATCGCGAATATGGCTGGAATGCGCATCTTTTGCTCCCTGTCCGGCCGGCGCCGTTAAAATTCTGGCAAGGCGGGTTAACGAAGTCTTGCCGGGGGCGATGCGTTGATGCAACATTAACCATACGATCTTGCGGAGCCGGGTGAAATTCGCACTTAACCATCTATATTCCGGAACTTGAACTCGTTACGACGGGTTCGAAGGTTTTAAGGTCGGCGCGAGGCGCCGGCGCGGCAGTTTGAATCCACCTGAGGAGGGGAACCATGAACTTGAAAACGACTTTGCTGACGGCGGCGGCGTCGCTGGCCATTGCGCCGGCTGCTCATGCTTACGAAGGGCTTTACGGCTCCATCGGCGCAGGCCTCAGCTACTTTGGCTACGAAAACGATGTCAGCAATGACAGCGTCGCCGTGCCGGGCCCGGTCACGTTTGACAGTGACTCAGACTACGATAACGGCATCGGCATCTACGCGGCCATCGGCAAAGCCCATGGCAATGGCGTCCGCACGGAACTGGAATACTCCTACCGCAATGCGGACATCGATCAGATCGATCCGAACCCCGGATTTGCCGGCGTTCTCGCCGGCGACATCAACGGCGACACGAAAATCCACGCCCTGATGGTCAACGCCCTTTATGACTTCCAGAACGGCGTCGACGGGATTACGCCGTATATCGGCGCCGGCGCCGGCGTGGCCCGCGTCAACCATTCGATCGCGGGCGCCAACGCCGGGTCGGGCTTTTCGATCGCGTACGGTTCCTTCGATTACAACTTTGCCTATCAGGGCATCGCCGGCGTTGCGGTGGGGCTTGCCGAGGGTTTGACGCTCGACCTTTCCTATCGCTACTTCAACATGCTTGGAAACAAGTATAACGCCACAATCAACGGCGTCGGCTCCGAGGTGAAAGCGAACGCCAGCTCGCATAACCTGTTTGCCGGCCTGCGCTGGAATTTCGGCGCATCGACGCCGCCGCCGGTCCAGTACAAGGATTGCTGGGACGGTTCGAGCGTGCCGATCACCGCCGAGTGCCCGCCGCAAATCATTGAGGAGCAGGCAGCGACCCTCGATCCGATTCAGTTCACGGTCTACTTCGACTACGACAAATCGAACCTGACGCCGCAAGCCTCGACCCTCATTCAGGAAGCGGCCTCGCGCGCCCTGCAAAACGAGATTGAGACAGTCGTCGTTGCGGGCAACACCGATACGTCCGGTTCTTCGGCTTACAACCAGGCTCTGTCCGAGCGTCGCGCCCGCGTTGTCCGCGAGGCGTTGATCGCCAACGGCGTGCCGGCCGACAGCATTCGCACCGAGGCTTACGGCGAATCAAACCTCGCCAAGCCGACGCCGGATGGCGTTCGCGAACCGCTTAACCGCCGTTCGGAAGTGGTTATCAGCTTCGAATAAAGACCGCCAACGTCTACGAACTAAATTGCCGGCGCAGCAACCTGCTGCGCCGGCTTTTTCTATTTTGCGCAGCAACGTAAGGCAGGCTTGGCCGGTCTGTTCCGGACGGTCAGGTCTTGCCGTAAATCTGGAAGAAGATGTCAACACCGCTGAAGACCTGCGCCTCAATGGCAGCGTCAAGATCATCTGGCGTGTCGCCAAGCAGCATGCGCGTGTGCAGCGGTTCGGTAATCAGCGTGCCGAGGCGCCAGATCGCGGCTTCCGGATCGTCAATGTCCAGGACGCCTTTCGCCGCGATTCGCTTCAGGATCGGCGTGCACTGATCAACCAGCCATTGCGGACCGTGCGCGAGATAGTTTCTGCCGATTGACGGCGTGCGTTCCGCTTCAAACGCGGCTATACGGCGCAGCGACAGCGCTTCGGGCTTCAGCACGCCGGCGACGACCTGTCGGCTCAGCGCGAGAATGAACTCGCGCGGCGGCAGGCTGGCCTCGATGTCTCCGATGTCGACCGGCAGGAGGTGGCGACAGGTTTCCTCGATTGCCGCGCCGAACAATTCTTCCTTGGATCGGAAACGGTTATAGACGGTGCGTTTGGAGACGCCCGCGGAAAGGGCGATCCGGTCCATGCTGGCCGCGTCGAATCCGCGGGAGAGAAAAGTGTTCCGGGCGGCGTCGATAATCGCCGCGGTTTTCTGGTCGTCGAACGGCCTGATCTCCTGGTCGCGTTCCGCTGTCGCCGTCACCCTTCCCCCCATTTCGGATTATTCTTGGTACTTGAGCGCCATAATAAGCGCATCCGCCGTCCTTGCATACTGCGCGACCGGCAAAAGGTTAACGCTCTGTTAACCCTGCGCGCCGAACAAACGCTGATGGCGAGGAGACGGCGCACCCGCAAGACAAGGCAAACGGCGCGACCGGTTCGGCGCCCGGCGCGCAAGGCTGCGCGCCGTCGCCCGGTCCGCAAGCGCGCGCGCCGGCGCAAACGCACCAATAACGCCCGGTATTTGAAGCATATCGCCGACGCCGGGGTTTTCTGCTTCATGGCGCTGATCGGCGCGGCGGCGGTCTTCGCGTTTATCGCCCGGGATCTTCCCGACACGCGTGAGTTGTGGCGCAGCGCCGGCGGGCCCAAAATCACCCTGCTTGCGGCCGACGGCGCGCCGCTGACCCTGCACGGCGCCAGCATTGGCGCCCCCGTGCGGCTTGCGGATCTGCCGGCGCATGTTCCCCATGCGGTGCTCGCCGTCGAAGACCGGAACTTTTACCACCATTTCGGGGTTAACCCGGTTTCGGTCGTGCGCGCCGCCATTGCGAATATCCGAAGCGGCGATGTGGTGCAGGGCGGCTCCACCCTCACGCAGCAGCTTGCAAAGAATGTCTTTCTCAGCCCCGACCGGACCCTGAAGCGCAAGACCCAGGAATTGATGCTGGCGCTCTGGCTCGAACACAAATTCACCAAGGACGAAATCCTGACGCTCTATTTGAACCGCGTTTATTTCGGTGCGGGCGCCTACGGCATTGACGCGGCAAGCTTTCGCTATTTCGGCAAGCCCGCGCGGTCGCTGACCCTCGGCGAGGCCGCGGTGCTCGCAGGGCTCTTAAAGGCGCCGTCGCGATTGGCGCCCACCAACAATCCGGTGGACGCGGGCAAGCGGGGCCGGCGCGTTATCGAACAAATGGTCGCCGCCGGATTTCTGACCGAGGCGAAAGCCGCCGCGGTTATAGAAAAGCCGATCATGTTGAGCGGCGACCGGTTTTCCGCCGCGCCGTATTTTGTTGACTACATTCTGTCCGAAGTGCGGTCGGCCACCGGCGCCGTCGACGCGGACCTCGTTGTGCACACGACGTTCGACCGCCGTTTGCAAAGCGCAATGGAAACAGGGTTCGATGCAGGCTTTGCCCGGGCCGGCGACGCCATTTCAAATGCGCAGGGCGCCGCGGTGGTGCTCGGCGCCGATGGCGCCGTGCGCGCCATGGTCGGCGGCCGCGACTATGCAGCAAGCCAGTTCAATCGCGCGACCCAGGCGCGCCGGCAACCGGGGTCCGCGTTCAAGCCCTTCGTATTTCTCGCCGCCGCGGAACATGGCGCCGCGCCGCTGACCCGGGTCGACGATTCGCCATTGCGCATCGGCAAATGGGCGCCGGACAACTACAACTCGAAATACTACGGCGATGTTTCTCACGCCGCGGCGCTCGCCCTGTCGCTCAATGCGGCGACTTTGCGCGTGCAGGAGAATGTTGGCCGCGCTTCGGTGCGCCGCATTGCCCGTTCGGCGGGCTGGCCCGCGGCCCTGTCGCCGGGGCCGGCGCTCGGCCTTGGCGTCGATGCAATCTCGCCTTTGGGGCTCGCCGGGGCATATGCGCCGTTCGCCAATGGGGGGTATCGCGTTGCGCCTTTCACCATTCGGCGGATTGAAACAAGCGATGGCGCGGTGATCTTTCAGCGCGACGGGGCCTTTGAAGATCTCGCGGCAAGCCGAGGCGCCATCGCTTCCGTCAATGTAATGCTTGAGGGCGTCGTTGAGTGGGGCACGGGCAAAGCCGCGGCGATCCCCGGATACGCTGTCGCCGGCAAGACGGGCACCTCGCAGAACAATCGCGACGCATGGTTTGCGGGCCATGCCGGCGGTCTTGTCTGCGTTGTCTGGGTCGGGCGCGACGACAACCGGCCAATGGGCGCGGTCACCGGCGGCGGCGCGCCTGCGCAAGTCTGGCGGGAGATCATGGTGCGCACCCTGCCGCCGCGCTATGTGGCGCCGATTCAGGCGACGCTCTAGGCGGCTTCCTCCCGTCGCTTCGTTCCGCCATAGGCGAACAGTGTTGCGCCATGGTCGTCGAACCAGTCTTCGGCGGCGCGCGCATCAATGCCAAGGGCTTTCACCTGTCGCCAGAATCTCGGCGAATGATCCATATGGATGAGATGCACGCATTCATGGGCCGCCACATAGTCAAGGATCTCAGGCGGCGTCATGATCAGTCGCCAGGAAAAGGAAATTGCCCCTTCCGAACTGCATGAGCCCCAGCGCGAGCGCGGATCGCGGATCGAGATCGACCGGCGCTGTACACCGAGTTCCTTGCAGTATCTTGAAACGGCCGCCGACAAATCCTTGCGCGCCTCGCGCTTCATCCAGTCAATGAGGCGGCGATTGAGGTGCGCCGGCGCGCCGCCGACGATCAGGCGCGGCATCGGCGCATCTTCGACCTGAACCGGGCGGCGCGTTTCCGACGCGTGCACAATGAGATGCCTGCGTCCCCGCAGTAACGCATAAGCGCCGGGTTCGAACGGCCGGGCCAGCAACGCATCGTCAAGCTGGGTCGCAATCCAGGCGGACCGGGCGCGGGCGAATGCAATGGCTTCGGGCAGGGCGCGCTTGGAAGGCGCCGTCACGTGAATTTCCCCAGCCGTCGGATCGACTTTCAATATCAACCGCTTGGCGCGTCGGTTGACGCGGGCGATCAGGGGCGCCGCACGCCCGTCAATGTCGATTTCCATTCGTTTGACGTCGTCGCTCGGCATAAACTCGAATCGTCGCTACACTTTGATCATCGCGCGAATTGCGTGCCAGTCCAATCGTATTTCACGTGTTTTACCCACGCAGCGATTGACCGGGCGGCGCGCGCCGCGGAAAAGACCTCTTAATGACAGACGCGACGCAAAAAAAGAAATCAAATTCCCCGGCCGCATCTGGCGTCGCCGCGTCCAGCCGCGCCGGCGCGCGGAAATCCGCAACAGCGCCGACGCCGATGATGGCGCAATACATGTCCATCAAGGAACAGGCGGGCGATGCGCTCCTCTTCTATCGCATGGGCGACTTTTACGAGCTTTTCTTTGACGACGCGATTGCCGCCGCGCGCGCCCTCGACATTACGCTGACGAGGCGCGGGCAGCATAATGGCGACGACATTCCCATGTGCGGCGTGCCGTTTCACGCTTACGATTCCTATCTGGCCAAACTGATCCGCGCCGGCTTCAAGGTCGCCATATGCGAGCAGATGGAAGACCCGGCGGAAGCAAAAAAACGCGGATCGAAATCGGTGGTGCGGCGGGAAATCGTCCGTACCGTGACGCCCGGCACCATTATTGAGGATGCGCTGCTTGACGCGCGCAGCAATAACTTTCTCGCAGCGCTTTCCCTGTTGCGCGGCGGCGAAGACGCATCGCTTGCCTGGGTCGATGTTTCGACCGGCGAAGTGAGTGTGCGACGCGTCACGACGACGAACGTCGCCGCCGTGCTGGCTGCGGTTGCGCCTAAGGAGCTGCTCGCACCGGGGCTGGGCGACGAGGACGATCCGTGGCGCGCCGCGCTCGCCTCCGCGGGCGCGCTTGACGCCGTCACCGTTCTGCCGGCGGAGCATTTCGATTCGGCCGCAGGGCAACGCCGCCTTCTCGATGTTTACGAGATTGCGTCCCTCGACGCCTTTGGCGATTTTGACCGGGCGGAATGCGCGGCGCTGGGCGCTTTGCTGAGCTATGTGGAGCTGACCCAGGCCGGGCGCGCGCCCAGTCTTCATCCGCCGAAAAAAGTCGATGCGGCGGGCGCCATGGCGATCGATGCTGCGACCCACGCGTCCCTTGAAATCACCAGAACGCAGGCCGGCGCGCGCAAGGGATCGCTTCTCTGGGCCGTTGACCGGACGATGACGGGCCCGGGCGCGCGGCTTTTGGCGACCCGCATTGCCGCGCCGCTGACTGACGCCGATGCGATCAACGCCCGCCTCGACGCCGTTCAGTTTTTTGAGCGCGACGGCGCCCTGCGCGGGCGCATGCGCGACTTGTTGAAGAACGCCCCGGATATCGCCCGCGCGCAGTCCCGTCTTGCGCTGGAGCGCGGCGGGCCGCGAGACTTCCTTGCCATTCGCGACGGGCTTACGGCCGCGCGCGATCTTGCAGCCGGTCTGCGCGGCGCCGGGCTTTCGCTGCCGGAAGCGACGGCGCGCGCCCTCGCGGCGCTGGACGATGCGAAAGGCGTCGGCTTTTCGGAACTCATCAGTGAGCTGACGGCTGCATTGAGCGAGGCGCCCCCGCTACTCGCCCGCGATGGCGGTTTTATCGCAAAAGGGTACGACCCGGGCCTCGATGCGGTGATCGCCCTGCGCGATGAATCCAGGCGGATTATCGCCGGCCTCGAAGCCAAGTACCGCGAACTGACCGGCGTTAAGTCGGCGAAGATCAAACACAATAATGTGCTCGGCTATTTCGTGGAGGCGCCGGCCGCGCGCGGCGACGCGCTGATGGCGCCGCCCCATAGCGACATGTTCATTCATCGCCAGACGCTGGCGAGCGCGGTGCGGTTTACGACCGGCGAACTTGCCGATCTCGACGCCAAGATTTCCCGCGCTCGCGACGAAGCGCTCGCGCGGGAGCTGGAACTGTATGGCCGGCTCACCGGGCTTGTCGCCTGTCGTCGCGACGCCATCGCGGCCGCCGCGAACGCCATCGCCGAAATCGATGTGGGCTCGGCGCTCGCGGAACTGGCGGCGACGGAGAATTATGCGCGGCCCATTGTCGATGTGTCCCGGGCGTTTGAAATTTCCGCCGGTCGCCATCCGGTGGTCGAACGGGCGCTCAAAACCGCAGGCGAGGCCGCGTTCGTTCCCAATGACAGTCTCCTCGCAGAGGATGACGATGCGCGCCTCTGGCTCGTTACCGGACCCAACATGGCCGGCAAGTCGACGTTCCTGCGCCAGAATGCGTTGCTGGCGATCCTTGCCCAGGCGGGGGCGTTCGTCCCCGCGGCGCGCGCCCATATCGGCATTGTCGACCGGGTGTTCTCACGGGTCGGCGCCGCCGACGACCTCGCCCGCGGTCGCTCGACCTTCATGGTGGAAATGGTCGAGACCGCGGCGATCCTTAATCAGGCGAGCGGGCGGTCCCTTGTGGTGCTTGACGAAATCGGGCGCGGCACGTCGACGTTTGACGGGCTCTCGATCGCCTGGGCCGCGGTTGAATATCTTCATGATAAAGTCAAATGCCGGGGACTGTTTGCAACCCACTATCATGAGCTGACGGCGCTGTCGGAAAAGGCGCCGCGCCTTGTAAACATGTCTATGAAGGTGCGCGAGTGGAAAGGCGATGTGGTGTTCCTGCACGAAATCGGCGCCGGGGCCGCGGATCGCTCATACGGTGTCGCCGTTGCGAAGCTCGCCGGTTTGCCGGCGCCGGTGATTGCGCGCGCGCAAAGCCTGCTGGCGCAATTCGAAGCGCGGGAAGATCAGACCGGCGTCGGCGCGTTGCCCCTGTTCGCCGCAGCGCCGCCGGCGCCAGAACAGCGCGGTCCGTCGCCTGTCATTGATGCGCTCGGCGAGATTGATCCGGATGCCCTGAGCCCGCGCGAAGCGCTTGAGACGCTTTATCGCCTGAAAGCGCTGAGCCATGACGACGAACCCTGAGGGGCCGGCATGAACGCTTCAGCGCGCAGTGCGGACGAACGGGCGACGTTCGATCACGCGGCAATCCTTGCGGAACTGGCGGATGCGACCGCTGACGAGCGCGCCGGCCGTCAGACCGGCGCCGTTGGCGCGGTTATGCGCCGGGCCGTCGTCGGGGCGCGTCTTGACGCCATGAAGCACGCCGATCGCGGCGACCGCATCGCTGCGCGGTACGCCCGCTCGATCGAAGCGTTGATCAGGGCGGTCTTCGCCATTGCGGCGCCGGGCGATGCCTCTATCGCCATCTGCGCGGTGGGCGGTTTCGGGCGCGGCGAGCTGGCGCCCTTTTCCGACGTGGACCTGCTCTTTCTCCATTCCCCCGGCGACGATGCGGCGCTGCGGCCGGTGCTCGACGCCATGCTGTATCCCCTGTGGGACAGCGGCCTTAAAGTCGGTCACGGCGTTCACACGCCGAAAAGCGCGCTTCAGTTCGCCAGGGAGGACGTGATCGCGCGCACCGCCTATCTCGACATGAAGTTCCTGTGCGGCGCGAAGCCCCTGTACTCGAAGTTCGACGCCGACTTCCGGAAATTCCGTAAACGGACGACGGCGCAGTTTGTCGCCGCCAAGCTTGCCGAGCAGGGCGAGCGGCAGGAAGCGGTCGGCGCCACACGATATCTCGCCGAGCCGGATATCAAGGAAGGCAAAGGCGGCCTGCGGGACGTTCAGACAATCCGCTGGATCTATAACTACGTCTATAACGGCGCCATCGGCGACGGTGCTGAAATCGACAAGATTCTGGGCGCCGCCAATGTGCGCGCGCTGGTCAAGGCGGAACGGTTTTTGTGGTCCGTGCGCGTTCATCTTCACGATCTGCGCGGCCGCGCCGACGAACATCTGACCTTCGATATTCAGCCCGCCGTTGCAGAACGCCTCGGATATGCGGACAGAAAGGACATGTCGGCCGCGGAAAGGCTGATGCGCCATTACTTTGTGACCGCTGTCGAGACCGGACGCCTGACGCGCATCCTCTGCGCGCGCCTCGAAGAAGAAAGCACGAAACGGCTGCCGCGCCTGCCGGCCCTGCTGCCTAAGAAACTGCAATCGGACGAAGCGCCGGGCAAACCGAATGTCCGCATACGCGGCGGGCGTCTTGATTTCGAAAGCGCCGCGCGCGCGCGGAAAACCCCGCGCGATTTCTTTCGCTATTTTCGGGCGTTTTCCAAACATCCGAAGATCGACTTTCACCCCGACGCGCTGGCGCTTATCGCCGAACACGCGACGGACGTAACGTCCGATGTTCGCAAGGATCCGGTCGTCGCGGCGCTGTTCAAGGCCATTCTTGAAAGCAACGAAAACCCGGTGCGCACGCTCCGGGTCATGACCGAGATCGGTCTTCTGGGCAAATATGTCCCGGCCTTCGGAGACATCGTCGGGCGCATCCAGTACGGTTTGTATCGGCAGTATACCCTTGATGAAGAGTTGCTGCGCGCCCTCAGCGTATATCGGGAGATCCGCCTCGGTCGGCTGGCCGAGGAACACCCGGTCTCGACGCGCGTCGTCAAAGAGGCGCCAAACCCTTATGTGATCACGCTTGCGTTGTTCCTTCACGAAACGGCGTGGACCATCAAGGGCAAGTCGCCCGTTGAATGCGAAAAACTGATCGGGCGCATTGTGCGCCGTCTGGGACTTGATCGCGACGAGGCTGCGCTTGCGTCATGGGGCGCGGCCAATCATCTGATGCTCGTGCGCACGGCGGAGCGGCGCAACCTGACGGAGGCCGACACGATCGCGCGCTTTGCCGAAGCGGTCGGCGCGGTCGAACGGCTCGACCTGATGGTTGTTCTGTCCACCTGTCATTTGCGGGTCGTCGGACGGTATTCCTGGGACGAGGTTATTCGCCGTCAGCTTACGGAACTTTATGAATCATCCGTTGCCTGGTTTGAGGGCGGCGAGACGGCGCTCCAGGCGCGGCTGCAATCCCGTGCGGCGCTCGCCCGGAAGGAGGCCCGCGCCCGCCTCGCCGACTGGTCCGATGCGGAGCGGGATGCGTTTCTCGCGCAGCTTACAAACGAAATGCTGCGATGCGTTGATTCCGACATTATTGTGCGTTTCGCTTACCTCGCCCGCGCAGCGGCGGAAGACCGCGCCGATGCCGCCGTCAGGGTGACGCCGCGCGACGGCGACCTTGAATGCATTATCTATGCGGATGACCGGCCGGGGCTCCTCGCGGATATAGCCGGCGCCGTCGCCACCCAGGGACTGAGCGTCCGCTCGGTGCAGGCCATGATGACCGCGGACGGGCGCGCCTTTGACATATTCTCCGTTCAGTCTGCGGACGATACGCCGGCCGACGATCCGTTACTGGCCCGACGACTGCACGAGGCGCTCTTGTCGGCCGCCCGTGCGACGCCGAAAAAGAAACCGGACCTGAAGCGCCGCCTTGGCGACCGCCGTCAGATCTTTCATGTGGAGCCGGCGGTTCGCATGGAGCGGGACGCGTCCCGCGATGCGGTTGTGTTCGAGGCCGAAGGGCTCGACCGTCCCGGCCTGCTTTACGATATCGCCTCCGCCCTTGGTGCGCTTGACGTCTCCATCGCCTCGGCTCATGTGGCGACCTACGGCGAGCGGGCGGTCGACGCCTTCTATCTGACCGATGCGCGCGGCGAAAAAATCACCGACCGGCAGCGGCTGAAAAAAATCGAGAAGGCGCTTTACGCGGCCCTTGGCGCTGGTGCGGCCGCATAAACCGCTTTAAGCCGGCCCATTCGCGCCATGCTTCGGCGTTAAGGGTGCAACCATGATGAGCGGCGGCGTTTTCAAATCCATGGCGACGGTCAGCGGCATGACCATGGCGAGCCGCGTCCTTGGTTTCGTCCGTCAGATCCTCATTGCCGGGGTCATCGGCGCCGGGGGCAACCCGGTCGCCGATGCTTTCTGGGCGGCGTTTCGTCTGCCCAACATGTTTCGCCGACTGTTCGCCGAGGGCGCGTTTCACGCCGCGTTCATCCCGATGTTCCAGGGCAAACATGTCGATGGCGGCGCTGCTGAGGCGAAAGCGTTCGCAGAGGACGTGCTGTCCGGGCTTGTTTTTATCCTGACGGCGCTCACAGCCCTCGTTGAAATCGCGGCGCCGCTTTTCGTGTATCTGATCGCCTCCGGCTTCAGCGACGATCCGGAAAAGTTCGCGCTGACGACGCTCTATACGCGGATCATGTTTCCCTATCTCATGCTGATGTCGCTGGTGGGCCTTTTAAGCGGCGTTCTGAATTCGCTCGGGCGGTTCGCCGCATCGGCGGGCGCGCCGCTGGCGCTCAATGTGTGCCTGATCATTGCGGTCCTTGCCTATGCGGACGCTGAAAAAGAAATCGCCGGCATGGCGGCGGCCTGGGCGGTGTTCGCCGGCGGCGTGGTGCAACTCGCCATTCTTATCTGGGGCGCGTGGCGGCAGGGGTATCTGCTGCGGTGGCGCCTGCCGAAACTGACCCCTGACATGAAAAGGCTCCTGGCGCTCGGTGCGCCGGGTTTCATCAGCGCCGGCGCTGTGCAGATCAATCTGATCGTCGGCACCAACATTGCGAGCCAGCAGCCGGGCGCCGTTTCATGGCTGATGAATGCGGATCAGCTTTATCAATTACCCCTCGCCGTCATCGGCATCGCGCTCGGGATCGTTTTGTTGCCCATGCTTTCCCGGCGGGTGAAAGAGGGCGACGAAAAAGGCGCGGCCCAGGCCATCAATCGTGCGCTGGAGGTATCGGCGCTTTTGTGTTTCCCCGCTGCTATGGCGTTCGCGGTGATGAGCGGACCTATTTGCGACGCGCTCTTTCGGGGCATCGCCGGCGATGCGCTTTCTCTTTTCGGTGGTCGTCAATCGGCGTTCACCGCCGAAGACGTCCTGATGACCGGCGCGGCGCTGTCGATTTTCGGTTTCGGCCTTCCGGCGTTCGTCTGGCACAAGATTTTTTCGCCGGCATTCTTCGCCCGCGAAGACACGCGCACGCCGATGAATTATGCGCTTATCTCCATCGGGATCAACACGGTGCTGGCGCTGGCGCTGTTTCCCGTTTTTGGCTTTTTGAGCGTTGCGTTCGCCACCGCCTTCGCCGCATGGGTGCAGGTCGTATTGCTGGCGCGGCGGCTCTATCTCCTGAAGCACTTTCGGCCGAGCGGGCGGCTGGCGGGCCGGCTCGTCAGAATTCTTCTGGCGACCGCCGGGCTCGGCATTTTCCTTTACGCCGCGCTTGCGTATGCGGATCAAATCGCCGCTTACGCGTTCGATCGGACATGGATCGCGGTTATGCTGATTTCCGGCGCCGGCCTCGTCGTATACGCCGCGCTCGCCCTGGCGCTTGGCGCCGCGAAACTCTCCGACTACAAGACCGTCGCCGGCTGACGGCGCCCCGCAACGACGGAAAGAGCAACACAATGAGCGGTTACAAAGGCCCCATGCGCGTATTGTCCGGCATCCAGCCGTCGGGCGGCATGCATCTCGGCAACTATCTGGGCGCCATCCGGAAGTTCGTCGAGCTTCAACATGAGTATGACTGTTTTTACTGCGTTGTTGACATGCATGCGATCACGGTCTGGCAGGATCCGGAGAAGCTGCGCGAGCAGACCTTTCATATCGCGGCGTCTTATCTCGCCGCCGGGGTCGACCCGAAGATCGCGGCGATTTTCCATCAGTCCGGGGTGCGCGCCCATGCGGAGCTCGCCTGGATTTTCAATTGCGTGGCCCGGCTCGGCTGGCTCGACCGCATGACCCAGTTCAAGGACAAGGCGGGCAAGGACAAGGAGCGCGCGTCCGTCGGGCTCTATACCTATCCGGTGCTTCAGGCCGCCGACATTCTTGTCTACAAGGCGACCCATGTGCCGGTCGGCGAAGACCAGAAACAGCACCTGGAACTCTCCCGCGATATCGCCGGCAAGTTCAATCACGATTTCAAGGCGGAGAATTTTTTCCCGCTGCCTGAGCCTCTGATTAAAGGGCCGGGCGCGCGCATCATGTCCCTGCGCGACGGGTCGGCGAAAATGTCGAAGTCCGACGATTCCGAAAACGCCTGCATCTTTCTGAAAGACGGCGCCGATGCGATCGCGCGCAAGATCAAGAAAGCGAAAACCGATCCCGAGCCGCTGCCGTCAGAACCGAAGGGACTTGAGGGGCGCCCGGAGGCCGCCAATCTCGTCGGCATTTACGGCGCGCTCTCCGGCAAGACCGATGCGCAGGTGCTCGCCGATTATGGCGGGCAGGGGTTCGGTGTTTTCAAACCGGCGCTTGCGGATCTGGTGGTCGAAAAAATCGCGCCGATCGGGGCGGAGCTGAACCGGCTGGAAGGCGATCCAGGCTACCTGAAGTCCGTGCTCGACAAGGGGGCCGAACGCGCTTCCGAGGTCGCGGATAAGGTCGTCCGCGAGGTCAGAGAAATCGTTGGTTTCGTGGTCTAAGCCGGGCGTTTTACGCGATAATTCGCGCGGCGCCGGGACCTGTCGTCATGGTTAAGCGTTTCTGAATTTTTAACCCCTTGCGGCGTAGGCAGGGGAGAGAAATTGGCGCGGGCCCCCGCGCCGCGCAAAGAAATGTTGGCCACCGTGACCGAACATTCCAAGCCGACGAAAATGGCGATTGCGGCCCGTTCGGATAATGGCGCGCCGGTGCTGATCTCGGTCGTCGCGCCCTGCTACAATGAATCCGAGACCGTCGACCTGTTCGTCGATGCGATTGAAAAAATCGTCGCTGATGCCGACTTCGAGACGGAGATCGTTTTTGTCGATGACGGCAGCCGCGACGATACCCGCGCGCGTCTTTCCCGCCTCGCTGAAAGCCGGGACAATATCCGCGTCATCGCGCTGTCGCGAAACTTCGGCAAGGAAGCGGCTCTGACCGCGGGCGTCGACCATGCGCGCGGCGATGCAGTGATCGTCATGGATGTGGATCTGCAGGATCCGCCTGAACTCATTCTCGATTTCGTGCGCAAATGGCGCGATGGCTTTGACATCGTCTACGCGGCGCGCGAAGACCGGCAGTCGGACACCGCGGCGAAGCGCGCCACGGCGAGCTGGTTCTACCGGCTGTTCAACAAGATTTCCGCAATCAAGATCCCGGAGAACGCCGGCGACTACCGCCTGATGGATCGCCGCGTTGTCGAGCACATCAAGGCCCTTCCCGAACGGACGCGTTTCATGAAAGGACTGTTCGCCTGGGTCGGATTTCAGTCCATCGGCGTTCCTTATGTGCGCCCGTTGCGGGCCGCGGGAGAAACAAAGTTCAATTTCTGGAAGCTCTGGAACTTCGCCATTGACGGGTTTACGAGCTTTTCCACCGCGCCGTTGCGCGTATGGACATACTTCGGCGCGCTGGTTGCCGCGATGTCGATCCTCTACGCGATGGTCATCATTTTGCAGACATTGATTTTCGGGATTGACGTGCCGGGCTACGCCTCGCTCCTCGTCTTCATCCTCTTTTTCGGCAGTATACAGATGATATCTGTGGGCATCCTCGGCGAATATATCGCAAGGCTCTTTGCCGAAGTGAAACAGCGCCCGATCTACATCGTCGACGATATTGTGGACGGGCCGAAGACCCATTAGCCGGGGGCGGCGGCCCTGCGCGCCGTTCAGCTCGTTAACATGCTGATAATTCTCCATCTTCTCCGATCCGGGCGACCAGATTGAACCCTTTTGCGTCCGCCGGCGACCTGTAGTTTGTATGAACCGCAAGGCGGGAGAGTCTGACCCATGCAGCGCAGCCGCGAGCGCATCTTTGACGAATATCTCGCAAGTGCGGCGCGTGCGGGCGACGCCGCCGCCGCCGCGCGGCTTGCGGAGCATTGGCATCCGAAACTTCTAACCCATGCATGGCGGCTTACCGGTGATCCGGAGCTTGCCCGCGATGTCGTGCAGGACGCATGGGCCGACATCATGAGGGGCTTGCGCCGTCTCGACGACGCGGCGGCCTTCCCGGCCTGGGCCTTCCGCATCGTCACCCGCCGCGCCGCCGATGCGATCCGGCGCGCGCAACGGCGGCGAAAACTGAACGCCGCTTACGAAAATGAATCAATCGAATGCGTTCAGTCTACGGACGGTATCGAAAACAGCGCCGATGCGCACGCGGTTCGAAAGGCGATCAACGCACTGCCGAATGACCAGCGGGCCGCGATCGCGCTCTTTTACTTGCAGGATTTGAGCGTGGCGGAAATCGCCGCCGCGCTGGAGGTTCCGGCGGGCACCGTCAAGACCCGCCTGATGCATGCGCGGCGCAAACTGCGCGCCGCTTTGGAAGGAGGAAAACCCAATGGATGATCTTGACCGAAAAATCGAGGAAGCGCTGAGTGACGAGGATCGCGTCTTGCTTAATCAGTTTGGAGAGCAGGGATTGTTTGGACAACTCGGCGGTCTCTTTCGAGGAAAGCTCGGATGGCTCACTATGGTTACGCTGATTGTGGCGACGGTCATGTTTGCCGTTGGCGTATGGGCTGCATGGAATTTTTACCAGGCGGACGACATCGTCGCGATGTTCAAATGGGCGGGCCTGGCCTGGCTGGGATTGATGGCGCAAATGATGATCAAGATATGGAGCTGGATGCGCATGGAATCCAATCGCGTCCTGCGCGAGGTCAAGCGTTTGGAGTTGCAGATTGCGCGCGCACCGCGCTGATCAGGGCTGCCCCGGAAAGGGTTTGATGTCCGGCGGCGCATAGCGTCGTCGGGCGTTTGTCGAAAACAGCAATTCCCTGGAATAAAATTGCAGGGCGTAATCGCGCGCCGCCAGCGGCGAGGCGAGCAGATCGGTCGCCTGTGCATCAACGGCGCCATGGTCGCTGCGCCGGCAAAAATCATTGACGACGTGAAGGTAGAACACGGTAATCGTGTGATGATAGCCTTCCGTGTCCGTATTATTGACGCCGGTTGCTTCATTATACCGGCGGATCATGTCCGGCATGGCGCCAAGGGCGCCGTCCAGCCCGACATCGCCGATGAGCGCAACCGCCGCCGTCAGATGCGCGCCATGGGTCCACTCAGGTTTCGGCAATGTGCGATCTTTAAGACCGCCGAGGATATGCGCGGCGTGGTCGGCGCTGACGGTCGCGCCCGGATGAAGCGGCGGGAACGACATCGTCTAGAACGTCGCGGCGAAGAGTTCCTGATCCGGTCCGAAGCCGGCGCGCTTCATGCCGTCAGAGTTCCACGCAAACGCAACCTCGCCCTCGCGGCTGACGGCGATAACGCCGCCGTCCCCGCCGAGACGGCCAACGTCCTTGATGAGCGCCGCCGTCGCCTGATTGAGCGTTGCCCCCTGATAGAGCACGCGGCTTGCAACGTCCTGGGCGCCGCCGGCAAGAATGAAGTATTCGCCAAGACCGGTGCAGGAGGCGGCGACGAATTCATCGGCCCAGGAGCCCGAGCCGATCAGCGGCGTGTCGCCGACGCGGCCTTCCAGCTTTCCGAAGACGCCGCCGGTTGACGTGGCGGCGGCGAGGCGTCCCGCCTGATCCAGCGCCACGGCGCCCACCGTGCCGTGGCCAAGCTCCGCCTGGGTCATTTCATGGGGCAATACGCCGACCGGGACCACATAGTAGGCTTCCGGATCGGAGACGAATTCAAAACCGTTTTGCGCGCAGAAATTTTCAGCGCCGCGTCCCGCCAGCATCACATGCGGGGTTTTATCCATGACGGCGCGCGCTGCGCGAACGGGGTATTTCAGGTGTTTGACAGCGGCGATGGCGCCGGCGTTTCGTTTGAAGTCGTTGTCGCCGTCCTCTCCCAGGGCGCTCGCCATGATGGAAGCGTCGAGTTCCGCATAGCCGGCATTGTTTGGCGAGGCGCCTTTGCCGGCGATGTAGAGGCCGGATTCCTCCATCGCCGCCACAAGTTCCTCCACGGTGTCGAGGGCGCTTTGGCCGCCGGCCAGCATGTCGCGTCCCCGCTCGGCCAATCCGTAAAGATGCGCGTCCGCCTTGCTGTAATCGCGGCCCTTGCGCGCGCCGGCGCCGCCATGAAGGGCGAGGGCGATTTTGGAGGATTGCGACATGGAACCAGCGCTTTCGATCAAAGTGCTTTCGTGAGATACCGCGCCGCAGGCGGGAAGGCTAGCCAAGGGGCTAAGCGATCGCCTATAGGCGGCGCGCATTCGGGAGCATGAATCAATGACCAGCCTTGCCCTTGTTCGCCACGGCCAAAGCGAGTGGAACCTTCAGAACCGGTTTACCGGCTGGGTCGACGTGGATCTTACGGAGAAGGGCCGGGCCGAGGCGGCGCTCGCCGGACGGCTCCTGCGCGAGACGGGAATTGAGTTTTCGGCCTCGTATGTCTCCGTGCAGAAGCGCGCCATCCGAACCCTGTGGATCGCGCTCGACGAGATGGAGCGGATGTGGCTGCCGGTAACGCGGCACTGGCGCCTGAATGAGCGCCACTATGGCGGGCTGACCGGCCTCGATAAAACCGAGACGGCGGAAAAACACGGCGCCGACCAGGTGAAAATCTGGCGCCGGTCCTACGATACGCCGCCGCCGCCCATCGACCCCGATAATGAAAACAATCCCGCTCACGATCCGCGTTATCGCCTCATGAACGTCGACGTGCCCGATGCGGAATCCCTCAAAGACACGCTGGAGCGCGTCGCGCCCTATTTCGAGGCCGAGATTGCGCCGCGCCTCAGGGCCGGCGAATCGCTGTTGATCTCCGCCCACGGAAATTCGCTGCGCGCCCTCGTCAAAATTCTGTTTGACGTCTCCGAGGCCGACATTGTCGGCGTTGAGATCCCCACCGGCAATCCGCTTCTGATCGATCTGAAAGACGGATCGGTGACGCCCTCCGGGGCGCGATATCTTGACGATGAGCGCGCGCAGCCGCTGCCGGCGGTCGGCTAGCGCTTACGCGTCGAGCCCCGCGGCGATTTCCCGAACGCGCGCGGTTGCGGCTTCGACCGCACGGCCCGCCGCGCCCACTGTATCGGCGTCGAGAGAGTCGCTGGCGTTTTCGAGATCCTTCACCCGTTCGCGCAACTCAAAGAGTTCGTCGCAAACGGTCAGGGCCGACAACAGCATCAGGCGCGCATCGCCGATCTGGCCCAGCTCCTCGCCGAGATCGGTGACATAGCCGTTAAAGAACGCGGCGAGGGTTTGCAGGCGGTCTTCCTGTCCATCGTCGCAGGCGATGCGATAGTCGCGGCCGTTTACGCGGATGCCGACCTCAGCCATTGTCTTTCGCCTCCGCATTTTTGTCGTCGCCGATCAGCGACTTGAGTTCGTCGATTGCTTTTGTCAGTTCGCCCGATGCGTATTCGGCCCGATCGCCCGCCGTGCGGATGTGACGGGCCACAGCCGGTCTGAGTTCGGCCGATTCCGCCTTGCCGGCCATCGTTTCGGTGATTTTCGATTCAAGCGTATCAAGCGCGTCAGCGAGATCGACAACGGCGCGTTCGAGCATGGACATAAGCGGCTTCCATATGACGTGGGCAACTCTTCAGCACTGTGGCGGCGTGCGGTGATTCTGTCCAGCAGGGCTGTCGCTTCGCCGCATTGTCCCGCCGCCGCGCCGGACTTGACCCCTATTGCGCCGCGATGCATGAAGCGCCGGCGCGCAGGACGCCGCATTTCGCAGCAAAAGCAAGGATATTCTCAATGACAAGGGACAGCATGGACGCCGCTGCGACGACGCGCATGGCGAATGCGATCCGCGCCCTTTCCATGGATGCTGTGGAAAAAGCCAAATCCGGTCATCCGGGGATGCCCATGGGGATGGCCGACGTCGCGACGGTGCTGGCGACGCGCCACCTGAAATTTGACGCCGGCGCGCCGGACTGGGCCGATCGCGACCGCTTCGTTCTCTCGGCCGGTCACGGTTCCATGCTGATTTATTCCCTCGGCTATCTTCTGGGCTATGCCGGAATGACGATCGAGGAGATCAAGAATTTCCGCCAGCTCGGAAGCAAGACCGCGGGCCATCCGGAATACGGCCATGCGCCGGCCGTTGAGACGACGACGGGCCCCCTTGGCCAGGGCCTCGCCAACGCCGTCGGGATGGCGATTGCCGAGGCGCATCTGAATGCGCGCTTCGGCGACGGTCTGGCGGACCACCACACCTATGTGATCGCCGGCGATGGATGCCTGATGGAAGGGGTCAGCCAGGAAGCGCTGTCGCTCGCCGGGCATTTGAAACTCCGTAAGCTGATTGTTCTCTGGGACGATAACAACATTTCGATTGACGGGCCGGTTTCGATCTCGGATTCGACAAATCAGACCGAACGGTTTGCAGCATCCGGCTGGAATACGGCGCGCGTCGACGGCCACGATCCGGCGGCGGTCGATGCGGCGATTGCCGATGCGAAAAACTCCGACCGGCCGACTCTCATCGCCTGCCGCACGACGATCGGTTATGGGGCGCCGACAAAGTCAGGCAAGGCGGCCGCCCATGGCGCACCCCTTGGCGCCGAAGAAATCGCCGGCGCGCGCGAAGCGCTCGGTTGGAACCATGGGCCGTTCGAAGTGCCGGGCGATCTCATGACGGCCTGGCGAGATGCGGGCGCCCGCGGCGCAGACGCCCGCGCCGCATGGGAGGCGCGGCTCGCCAAAGACAGTAACTGCGAGGACTTCAAGGCGGCGCTGTCGGGCGATTATGCCGGCGCAGTAACGGCTGCAATCCGGGCGCACAAAAAAACGCTCAGCGAAGAACCGCCCAAAGTGGCGACGCGCAAGGCGTCCGAACTGGCGCTCAACATCGTCAATGAGGCGGTCGACATCACCATTGGCGGCTCGGCGGACCTTACCGGCTCGAACAACACGAAGACAAAGAACATCTCCGTTCTCGACGCGGAAAACTATGCGGGCCGATACATCAATTACGGCATTCGCGAACACGGCATGGCCGCCGCGATGAACGGCATGGCGCTCCATGGGGGCGTCATTCCCTATGGCGGCACGTTTCTCGTTTTTACAGACTACTGCCGGCCGTCGATCCGTCTTGCGGCGCTCATGGGGCTGCGCGTCGTCTATGTGATGACGCACGATTCCATCGGGCTCGGCGCGGATGGGCCGACCCACCAGCCGGTTGAGCATCTGGCCGCCTTGCGCGCCATTCCCAATCTCAACGTGTTTCGTCCGTGCGATGCAATCGAAACGGCAGAGTGCTGGGCGGCGGCGCTCACCAATCTGGCGACGCCCTCGGTCATCGCCCTGTCGCGCCAGGGCCTTGAGCCGGCGCGTCTGACGCATACGGACGATAATATGGTGGCGCGCGGCGCCTATGTTGTCGCCGACGAGAAAGAGTATGCGGCGACGATTATCGCGTCGGGCTCCGAGGTCGAGATCGCCATGGCGGCCCGCGCGGCGCTCGCCGGAGAGGGCGTTGCGGTGCGCGTCGTCTCTGCGCCATGCTTTGAGCTGTTCGCCATGCAGCCGGAAAGCTACATCGCCGAGACGCTTGGCCAGAAGCCCCGCGTCGGCGTTGAGGCCGGCGTCAAGCAGGGCTGGGATCAGGTTTTGCGGAAGAAAGACGCCTTTATCGGCATGACGGGCTTCGGCGCGTCCGCGCCGGCGAAGGAATTATATGCGCATTTCGGCATTACGGCGGGGACAGTCGCCGGCGCCGTCCGCGCGCTGACTGAATAGGAGAATCGGAAAATGGCTTTGAAAATTGCAATTAACGGTTTCGGCCGCATCGGGCGTCTGGCTCTGCGGTCAATCGTCGAAACGGGCCGCAAGGGCGTCGATGTCGTTGCGATCAACGACCTTGGCCCCGTCGAAACAAACGCCCATCTCGTCCAGTACGATACGGTCCATGGCCGGTTTCCCAATGAGGTGAAAACCGCCGGCGACACTATTGATGTCGGTTCCGGGCCGATCAAGGTGACGGCGGAACGCGATCCGTCAAAACTCCCCTGGCGCGATCTCGGCGTCGACGTGGTTTACGAATGCACCGGCATTTTCGCCGCCCGCGACAAGGCCGCGGCCCATCTCGACGCCGGCGCAAAACGCGTCCTCGTTTCCGCGCCCGCGACCGGCGCCGACAAGACCATTGTCTATGGCGTCAATCACAACCTGCTGACAGGGGACGATCACGTCGTCTCCAACGCGTCCTGCACGACTAACTGCCTGGCGCCGATCGCAAAGGTGCTGCATGAAACCGTCGGGATCGAGCGCGGCTACATGACGACGATCCACGCTTATACCGGCGACCAGCCGACCCTCGACACCATGCATAAGGATCTTTATCGCGCCCGCGCGGCGGCCGGGAACATGATTCCTACATCGACGGGCGCGGCGAAAGCGGTCGGTCTCGTTCTGCCGGAACTGAACGGCAAGCTCGACGGCTCGTCGATCCGCGTGCCGACGCAGAACGTTTCGGTCGTCGATCTCGTCTTCACGCCGTCCCGCGAGGCCAGCGTCGATGCGGTGAACAACGCCATGATCGAGGCCGCCAACGGACCGCTCAAAGGCGTCCTCGGCGTCACCGACAAGCCGCTTGTGTCGTCGGATTTCAATCACGACCCGCACTCGTCGACCTTCGCGCTCAAGCAGACGCAGATTCTCGAAGGCAAGCTCGTGCGCGTCCTGTCCTGGTACGACAATGAATGGGGCTTCGCCACGCGCATGACCGATACGGCGCTTGAAATGGCGAAGCACATGTAAGCGAGCCGCGCGAGGCGAACAGACATGCCCCGATATCGGACCATCGAAGACCTGGACGTCGCCGGCAAGCGCGTGCTTTGCCGCGTTGATTTCAATGTTCCGGTGAAAGACGGGAAAGTCACCGACGCAACGCGCATCGAACGGGCCATGCCGACCATCGAGGCGCTGTCGAAAGCGGGCGCGAAGATCCTCCTGCTGTCGCATTTCGGTCGCCCGAAAGGCAAAGTCGATCCCAGCCTTTCGCTGGAGCCCGTCGCCAAGGCGCTGTCGAAAACGCTGGGCGGGCCGGTCGACTTCGTTGAGGACTGCATCGGCGATCCCGTTCGCGTCGCGATCAAGAAAATGCTCGACGGCGATGTCGCGGTGCTTGAGAACACGCGCTTCCACCGGGGCGAGGAGGCGAACGACAGAGCGTTCGCCGAGGCGCTCGCCGAGCATGGCGACTTTTATGTCAACGACGCCTTTTCCGCCGCGCACCGGGCTCATGCGTCAACGGAGGGGCTGGCGCATCTTCTGCCGTCCGCCGCCGGCAAGGCGATGGAAAAGGAACTCGATTACCTGAAGGCCTCGCTGTCTGAGCCGGAGCGGCCGATGATGGCGGTCGTCGGCGGTGCGAAAGTTTCCACCAAGATCGAGCTGCTTCTCAACCTTATCGGCAAGGCTGACATCCTCGCCGTCGGCGGCGGCATGGCGAATACGTTCATGTTTGCGAAAGGCCAGAGCGTCGGCAAGTCGCTCTGCGAGCCGGACCTTGCGGACACCGCGCGCGACATTATGGGTCAGGCGGCGAGCAAGGGGTGCGATATTGTTCTGCCCACGGATGTTGTCGTCGCGAAAGAGTTCAAGGAGAACGCTGATCGCGAAGTCAAGATGGCCGATGCGGTGGGCGCCGACGACATGATTCTCGACCTCGGGCCGGAAACGGTGAACCTTCTTGCGGAGAAAATTGCGACCGCGAAAACGCTCGTGTGGAACGGGCCGCTCGGCGCATTTGAAACCAAGCCTTTCGACACCGCGACCGTCGAGGCGGCGCGTTATGCGGCGCGGCGCGTTCAGGAGGCCGGGCTCGTCGCCGTCGCCGGCGGCGGCGACACGGTTGCGGCGCTGAACCACGCCCAGGTTGCGGGCGATTTCACTTACGTATCGACGGCGGGGGGCGCGTTCCTCGAATGGCTCGAAGGCAAGACATTGCCGGGCGTCGCCGCGCTTGAACAACCATAAATCTGACTGGAGACGGGCGATGAACCTCATTGAACTGAACAAGATTGCGGTCGCCATGGCGGCGCCGGGCAAGGGCATTCTGGCGGCGGACGAATCCTCCGGCACCATCAAAAAGCGCTTTGACTCCATCGGCGTTGAATCGACCGAAGACAATCGCCGCGACTATCGCGAGATGCTGTTCCGCACCGATGAGGCGATGCGCGAGTCCATTTCCGGCGTCATTCTCTTTGACGAAACCATTCGCCAGAACGCGGCGGACGGAACGCCCCTCGTTCAACTGATCAAGGATGCGGGCTCCATTCCCGGCATCAAGGTCGACAAGGGCGCCAAAGACCTCGCCGGCGCTCCCGGTGAAAAGGTGACCGAAGGCCTCGACGGTTTGCGCGAGCGGCTCAATGAGTATTACGAGCTTGGCGCGCGCTTCGCGAAATGGCGCGCCGTCATCGATATCAACGGCGCGGATATTCCGTCCGGCTATTGCATCGCCACGAACGTGCACGCGCTTGCCCGTTACGCCGCACTCTGTCAGGAGGCGAATATCGTTCCGATCGTCGAGCCCGAAGTCCTGATGGACGGCGATCATGACATCGACCGCTGTTATGACGTGACCGAATTCACCCTGAAGTCGCTGTTCGACGAACTTTATGCGCAGGACGTTGCGCTCGAAGGGACGGTGCTGAAACCGAACATGGTCATCTCCGGCAAGAAGTCGGAAAACCGCGCCGGCGTTTCTGAAGTGGCGGAGAAAACCGTGCGTTGTTTCCGCGCGGCCGTGCCGGCGGCCCTGCCGTCGATTGTCTTTCTGTCGGGCGGTCAGTCCGATGAAGAGGCGACGGCTCATCTCAACGCCATGAATGCGGAGTATGCGGACAAAATGCCCTGGGCGCTCTCCTTTTCTTATGGCCGCGCCTTGCAGGCCGCGCCGTTGCAAGCGTGGTCCGGCAAACCGGAGAATGTCGCTGCGGCCCAGGCTGCGTTTGCGCACCGCGCAAAAATGAACGGCCTTGCGACCACCGGCGAATGGTCGGACGGACTGGAGAAGGCGGCTTAGGAAGGAGCCGTTGGCGCGCCTCTTTCGCCGCCCCAATAGCGGGAATCGGATTCCCCTTTCACCCCAATAACCGTAAAGTCTTCGACGAATCCCGCATTTGGTCGATACGTATCAACGGGTTCGCGCGCCGGCGTATGATGCGTGCGATGAAGATTTCGATAACAACCAGCTTCGCCGGCGCCATGGGCGCCGCGCCGAAATCCTACATGCGCCCCCTTGCAATTTGGGACGGGCGGCGCACATTAAGCCGAGGTAAACTGATCAGTGTAATGCTATCTCGTCACATCCGGCGAAAACAGACGGAGCGACCGATGCCGCCCACCCCCAATTCCACGAGCCTCGCGGACTACGACCCGTCTGAGATCGAGTATATCGGGGGACATCCGACCCCGCCGCCGCCGCCGGTCCGGCCTCTGCACGCGCTCATGTCGGTCCTGCGTCTCGTGCGCAACAAGGAAGATACGAGCCAGGTCTTCGAGGCCGTTTCGGCCCTGTCCGGTTCGGTCGGGCGGAAGATGTTTCGCCGCTTCGTCGCGACGCCCTATGGCCGGCGCGTTGTCGAAACGCCGATCAGGCTTGAAGACGTCCTCAGCGACCGCGCGGGCCTGCGCGCGCTTCCCGAGGGGACGCTTGGCCGCGCCTATCTCGATTTCATGGAAGGCGAAAACCTCACTGCGGACGGCCTCATCGACGCGGCGGAGGAGGCGGGTATCGACTTTCGCGGCGAGACGGACTTCGAAGCCTTCCGTCGCATGTATCTCAATCTCGATGTTTGCCACGATCTTTGGCACGTCGTCACCGGTTACGGCTGCGACGCCCTCGGCGAGCTTTGCAATCTCGTCTACACCTATGAGCAGACGAAAAACCGCGGCTTCGCATTGATCATCTTTATCGGCGCCGTCGCGCAAAAACTTGAGCAGCCCCGCGCAAAAATATTGAGCGCGCTGATGGAGGCGCGGCGCAACGCCCGGGCGTCGAACTGGATCCTTGAATATGACGTTGAGGCGCTGTTGCGGGCGCCGCTTCCCGAAGCGCGAAAACGTCTCGCCCTTGGTCCGACGCCGGTCTACGATTCGGTGCCGGACGAGATCAAGCGCAATCTTTTAAAGCCGAAGCGGAAAACGGATGCGGGCGCGCCCGCCCATGCAACGCCGGCCGAATAGACAGGCGGGCGTTGTTATCGCGATCCAATCCGGCGCAACCAATGCGCATTCCCGTTTGCAAAATGCAAAACGCTGCACGGTTTTGAGGATCGCTTCTATGCAGGGGCCGATCGATAATTATATACCTCCGTGCTGTGACCCGTGACTGCAAACTGTATCTCGTAACGCCGCCGCGCATTTCCGATCTTGCGGCGTTCAAGGACGCCTTCGCCGCGGCGGCTGACAATGATCTTGTGGCGTGCGTGCAGCTTCGCCTTAAAGAGGGCGAGGCGTCTGCGCCTGACGATGAGGTGATGGCGGCGGCGGAAAGTCTGTTGCCGCTGGCGGTCGAACGGGAAATCGCGTTCCTGATTAACGACCGTCCGGACCTTGCCATCAAAACCGGCGCCGACGGCGTTCATGTTGGACAGTCCGATGCGCCCTATGAACACGCGCGGAAAATGCTCGGCGACGATGCGACGGTCGGCGTAACCTGTCACGATTCCCGCCATCTCGGATTGGTCGCCGGCGAGGCGGGGGCGGACTATGTGGCGTTCGGCGCGTTCTATCCGACCAGGACCAAGGCAGCGCCCACATCGGCCGATCCGGAACTGCTCCGCTGGTGGAACTTCGCCGTCACGGTGCCGAGCGTCGCCATTGGCGGGATCACGCCGGAAAATTGCGGGGCCCTCGTCCGCGCGGGCGCTGATTTTCTGGCTGTTTCCGGCGCGGTCTGGGGCCATGAAGACGGGCCTGCGGCTGCCGTCGCCGCCTTTGACGCGGCAATTCGCGCGGCGTGATGTTTAACAGAAATTAATAATTACGGAACAATTCTTGCTCAGTCCTTGTCGTCGCAAGGGAGCCAGGATCGACCATGAAACCCAATTGGAGCCTCATCGCCGGCAGCGTGTTTTTCGTCGTCGCCGTTTTCGCCGCCGCCGTCCTTGATGGTTTTAACACGGTCGAGGCGACGCCCCCGATTGCGACCGCCGCCGCAGGCTGATCCGCCGATGAAACGCATCGCCGCCTTTGCCGCCATCCTTTTCGCCGCCAGTCATGCGCATGCGGATGAAACCGGCATTGCGAAGGCGATGGCCCATCTTGGCGATGGCGATTACGAGCTGGCTTTCGCCGTCGCCGCGCCCCTCGCCACCGAGGGCGACGCGCGCGCGCAACATTTGATCGGCGTGCTCAATGAAAACGGTCTTGGCGTCTCGCGCGATATCGCAAAGGCGTTGACCTATTACGAACAGGCTGCGCTACAGGGGAACGCCGATGCGCAATTCGCCATTGCCGAGCTGGTTCTTGGCGGCATCGACGTCAAACGAGATTTTGAGAAGGCCGCCGGCTGGCTGAAGCTTGCCGCCATGCGCGGTCACGCCCGCGCCCAGGCGCGCCTTGGCATGTTGTTCATGGACGGGCTGGGGCTGGAGCGCGATCCGGCGCGCGCGGCGTCGCTGTTCGAAGGCGCCGCCATCGCCGGCGACGTCGTCGGACAGTTCAACCTCGGGCTCGTATTCCTCAATGGCGACGGCATTGCCGTGAACGACGACAAAGCCGCTCACTGGCTCTCCAGGGCCGCCGAGCAGGGGCATGCGGGCGCGCAATTCAACCTCGCCCTGCTTTATGAATCCGGCCGCGCCGGCGACGAACTGAAGTCCAAGGCCGCCCGCTGGATGCGGCTGGCGGCGCAAGGCGGTCTGCCCGAAGCGATGACGGCCATGGGGCTGATGGTGCACAAGGGCGCGGACGGCGCCGGGTTTTCCGCCGCCGACTGGTTCGAAAAAGCGGCGCAGGCCGGCGACGCCCAGGGGCAGTTTCTCTATGCGGTGGCGCTCGCCGAAGGCGACGGGCGCAAGAAAGACGAAAAGCTGGCCCTGAAATGGATCGAAACGGCGCTGGGCGCCGATGCCCTGTCGCCGGACGCCCGCAAGGCGGCGCAGGGCCTGGCCGCGCGCCTGTCCAGGGCCGGCTGAACCCACGGAAAGATTCCCGTTTCGTTCTCGTCCGAACGCCCTATCATGGGGTCATGTCATCAGTGATTCGCATCTTGGGGATCGATCCCGGCTCCGGCGCCACGGGCTGGGGCGTTGTTGAATGCGAGGGCGCGCGCCTCGCTTATGTGGGCTCCGGCGTTATCCGGCCGACGCGCGGCCTCGGGCATGCCCAGAAGCTGTCGATTATCTTTTCGGCGCTGAAGGGCCTCATTGAGGTCTATCACCCTGACGAGGCCGCGGTGGAGGAAACATTTGTCAATGCGTCCCCGCGTGACGCGCTTGTTTTGGGTCAGGCCCGCGGGGTCTGCCTGCTTGCGCCGGCGGAGGCCGGGCTCGACGTTGCGGAATACGCCGCAAACACCGTGAAAAAATCCGTGGTCGGAAAAGGCCATGCCGACAAGTCGCAGATTGCGGCGATGGTGAAGGTGCTGTTGCCGAAATGCGAGGCGCCCGCCGCCGACGAAGCGGACGCACTCGCCGTTGCGATTTGTCATGCCCATCACGCTGGAATGCGTCGGCTGGAGAGGGCCTCATGATTGCCGCGCTGAAAGGAACCGTCGCTGCTATCGGCGCGGAGACGCTTGTCATCGACGTCAACGGTGTCGGCTACGAAGCCTATGCGTCCCCGCGCACCTTGCAGCGCTTCGCCGTGGGTGAGGCGGCCTCACTTTCGATTGAGACCATCGTGCGCGAAGACATGATCCGGCTTTACGGATTTGAAAACGAGACCGAACGTCAGGCCTTTCGCCTGTTGCAGTCGGTGCAGGGGGTGGGCGCCAAGCACGCGCTGGCGATTTTGCAGGTGCTGCCCCCGGCGGATTTGTTCGACGCGATTTCCGCCGAAGACGTGACCGCGATTTCCCGCGCCCACGGCGTCGGCAAAAAGATCGCCCAGCGCATCGCAACGGAATTGCAGTCAAAAGTCGGCGCCATGGCGAATGCAGGAGCAACGCTCACCGTCGTCGCCCGCGGCAAGGCGAAGGAGAACGCCGCGGATCCCGCGCTCGCCGCCCGCGCAGATGCGGTCTCGGCGCTGTCCGGGCTCGGCTATGACGGGGTCGAGGCGCGCCGCGCCGTCGCCGCTGCGGCCGAAGATCTGGATGCGCCGGGCGTTGAGGAATTGATCAAAGCGGCGCTGAAGCAACTGGCGGCGGCGTAAATCATGGTACGGATTAGGTGATGGCTGAACCCGCCTTTGATAACGACCGCATGATCGACGGCGCCCGGAAACCGGAAGACGCTGATGTCGCTCTGCGTCCGAAGCGCCTTGACGACTTCGTCGGTCAGCGGCTTGCGAAAGACAACTTGCGCGTCTTTGTCGAGGCGGCGCGGGCGCGCGAGGAAGCGCTTGATCATGTGCTCTTTCACGGGCCGCCGGGGCTCGGCAAGACGACGCTGGCGCAGATCGTTGCGAATGAGCTGGGCGTCAATTTCCGTTCGACCTCCGGGCCGGTGATTACAAAGCCCGGCGATCTGGCTGCGCTTCTCACCAATCTCGAAGCGAATGACGTTCTTTTCATCGACGAAATTCACCGGCTGACGCCGGCGGTCGAGGAAGTGCTCTATCCGGCGATGGAGGATTACTGCCTCGACATCATGATCGGCGAGGGGCCGGCGGCGCGCTCGGTGAAGATCGACCTGCCGCGCTTTACGCTCGTTGGCGCGACGACGCGGTCGGGACTGCTTGCGAAACCCTTGCTGGACCGGTTCGGCATTCCGGTGCGGCTTGACTTTTATACGGACGCCGACCTCTTGCGCATTGTGGCGCGAGGCGCGCAAAAGCTGAACGCAGCCATGTCCGATGACGGCGCGCGTGAAATCGCCCGGCGCTCGCGCGGCACGCCGCGGGTCGCAGGGCGGCTTTTGCGCAGGGTGCGCGATGTGGCGACCGTCGAGGGAGCGGGCAAGATAACCGCCGCAGTTGCCGACAAAGCATTGAAGCGTCTGGAAATTGACGCCCTTGGCCTCGATCCGCTGGACCGTCGCTATCTTCGTCTGATTGCGGAGCATTTCGCCGGCGGGCCCGTGGGCGTTGAAACCATCGCGGCGTCCCTCGCCGAAGCGCGCGACGCTGTTGAGGATGTTGTCGAGCCCTTCCTGCTTCAATGCGGACTGATCCAGCGCACGCCCCGCGGCCGCGTTCTTTCAGCGAGCGCGTGGACTCATCTTGGACTCGCGGCGCCGAAAGGAACCGGCGCGGATTTATTTGAGTGACTTTCGTTAACCATTCACCCCTTGCCAAGTTTCAAAACGCACTTCAAACTCCTTCTCATGTTCAACGAATTGAGAGGAGGTGATCTGATGTCGAGTGATTTCTTGGGGCCTGAGGGTTCAAGCGGAATGTCGGTCGCCTCGGAGCAGCCTTTGGGGCGCGGCTAACGCTTAATGATTGAGCCTTACGGCTGAAGAATTCACGAGGGCCGCGGCGAAACCGCGGCCCTTTTGTTTTGCGCGCAACCGGGGCAGGGTCCGCCTTATGTCCACATTCACCCATACGGTCCGCATCTACTATGAAGACACGGATTTTTCCGGCGTTGTCTATCATGCGGCGTACTTGAAGTTTTTCGAGCGCGGGCGGACCGAAGCCCTGCGGGCGAGCGGCGTGCATCATTCCGAACTGCTGGAGCGCGACGAGCCCCTTGCGTTCGCCGTGCGCAAGATGACCACGGAGTGGGTCGCGCCGGCGCGGATTGACGACGTGCTTGAGGTGCGAACCCGGTTCACCGGCGCGAAGGGCGCGCGCATGTTTCTGGCTCAGGAGATATGGCGCGACGAAACCCTGATCGCGCGCGCCGACGTCGAAGCAGCCTGCATGTCCCTTGCGGGCAAGCCGCGCCGCCTGCCGCCCGACGTAATGGCGTCGTTGACGCAGTAGCGCCGATTTGCGGCAGTTTGTTAAGGGTTGCGGCGCTATTCTGCGGTCATGGCCACCGCGCTTCCAAAATCGATCAGTATCGACTTCGTCGATCTCGGCTTTCGCGATTATACGTGGGCGGATTATCTCCGTTTTGCGGCGCTTATCTTCGTCCCGCCGCTTGCGGTGATGGGCGCGACGTTTCTCCAGCCCTGGGTGGCGCCGGCTGAACTGCTCCTCGACCCCATGGCCATCGCGCGCGACCCGGAACTTTGCTGCGCGTTCTATTCTGGCGCGGTCTCCAATCTCGGCATCGTTCTGTGGGCGGCCGCGGCGGCCGTCGCGGCGTTCGCGGCCTGGCTGAGCCGCGATCCGCATACGCGCCGGTTTTTCGCCGCGACCGGCGCCTTCACGACGCTCCTCATGGTCGACGATCTGTTCATGCTGCATGAGGAAGCGCTGCCCCTGTTCGGCATGCCGGAGCCGGTCGTATATGGCGTCTATCTCGTTATCGCGGGCGCCTACGGACTGTTCTTTTTCCGGCGGATCCTGTCGGCCCGCGCGGCGCTGGCGATCATCGCCGCGCTCGCCATGGCCGCCAGCGTCATCGAGGACCAGACCAAGATCCTCTGGCCGATCCACGATTTTGTCGAGGACGGCGCCAAATTGGGCGGGATTTACTGCTGGTTCCTGTTTGTGACGTTGCGTGCGCGCGACGCCATAACGGGCGCGCCCTCGCAATAAACCTTTCATTAACCGGCATTAAACTTCGGAAATCGGCGCGTTCAGGCCTTGCGAGAGCCCCTGATCCGCCGCATTTGCGCGGCAAAACGCGGAAAAGAGGGATACTCTAACGCCCGTAACAATGTTAACCATACCGGGCTATCGGCGCGGGCGTGCTCGCGCCGACCGTATCCTTTTTGCGCCGGGTATGCGGCGTTTGAACATCGCAAGGTAGTAAAGGCGCCCGGGAGACGGGCTCAAGTCAGGGGATTAGACAAACCATGGAAACAGAACTCGCAGCCGTTGCCGCGGGGGGCGATTTCAGCCTCTGGAGCCTGTTTTTGCGCGCCGATCCGGTGGTGAAGACGGTGATGGGGATTCTCGTCATTTCGTCGGTATGGTCATGGGCGGTGATCATCGACAAATCGATGACCTTCGGACGCCTCAAACGAAAATCGAAACGGTTTGAGGACCAGTTCTGGTCCGGCAAGCCCCTTGAGGAACTTTACCGTCGCACCAACGACAAGGCCGATCACCCGATGGCGAAGGTTTTTACCGCGGCGATGGAAGAGTGGAGTCGGTCCAAGGATGCGGGTCGCTCCGAACAGCTCGCCGTCGGCGCCAAAGAGCGTATCGACAAAGTGCTGAACGTAACTGTCGCACGCGAGCTGGAGAAAGCGGAATCGTCCCTCGGCGTTCTGGCGACCGTTGGCTCCGCAGCGCCCTTTGTCGGCCTTCTCGGCACGGTCTGGGGCATCATGAATGCGTTTCAGGCGATTGCCGTGACGAAGGACACGAACCTCGCCGTTGTAGCGCCCGGCATTGCTGAGGCGCTGTTCGCAACGGCGCTCGGCCTTCTCGCCGCCATTCCCGCCGTTGTGGGCTATAACCGGTATTCGTCTGCGCTGAATTCCCTTGCCGTGCGGCTGCAAGGCTTCGCCGATGAGTTTTCCGCGATCCTCTCGCGGCAACTCGACGAAAGGTCGAAGTAATGGGCGCGCAACTCAATCCGGGCGGCGGCCGTCACGGCCCGGGACGCACCAAGCATATGGCGGAAATCAACGTCACGCCTTTCGTTGACGTGATGCTCGTGCTGCTGATTGTCTTCATGGTCGCTGCGCCGCTGCTGACCGTCGGCGTCGCCGTCGACCTGCCGGAAACCGCCGCCAATCCGATACAGGATACGGGCGAGCCGCTCACCGTCACCGTGTCGGAAGACGGCGTCATCTATGTTCAGGACACGGTTGTCGAATACGAAAATCTCGTTCCCCATCTCGAAGCGATTGCAACCGCCGGCTACGACCAGCGCATTTTTATCCGTGGCGACCAGAACCGCGCCTATGGCGATGTCGTGCGCGTGATGGGACGGATCAACGCCGCGGGCTTTCGTAGGATTGGACTCGTCACTGATCCGGAACTCCAGTAACCGGCCTCGAAAGAGGGGAAGGGCCGCTCGTACGCCATGCGTTTTGGCTTAGTCGTTTCCATCCTGTTTCACGCCTCGCTTGTTCTGATCGGGGCCGGGTTCCTTGTGATTCCGTCTACCTGGCAGCCGGACGTGGAAGCGGAACCGGTGATCCCGGTCGATCTGATTGCGGAAGCGGAACTGGACCTCAGGACGAGCGTGCCCGCCGCGGCGCCGGAACCGGTCAAGGAACCTGAGCCGGAGCCCGAACCCGCCGAACCGGAGCCCGAGCCGGAACCGCCCGCGCCCGTCGAGGAGCCGGAGCCCGAACCGGAACCTGCGCCTGAGCCGGAACCGGAGCCCGCGCCGGTCGAGCCGGAACCGGAACCTGAGCCCGAGCCGGAACCGCCGGCGCCGAAGCCTGAGCCGAAACAGGAAGAGCTAGACCTTGCCGCCCTCTCGCAACTGATCGACAAGGAGCGCGAGAAAGAAGCGCGGACGAGCGAGAACCCCACGGAAACGAATGTCGAGGCTGACAATCCGCGCGCGGCGGTCGGCGCCGGAGATCGGCTGACGGCAAGCGACAAGGCGAAAATGCAGGCGGCAATCGCCCGTTGCTGGAATACGGGCTCAATTATCGGGGCGCCGGAGCCGGAGACCCTCGTCGTGATTCTGGAGATCGATCTCAATCGTGACGGATCGTTAAGGGGTCAGCCAAGGGTGGCGAATGCGCTGCAAATCAATCTATCGGGGAACCGGTTCTGGAAAGTTGCGGAGCAGACCGCCGTGCGCGCCGCCGTCTCCTGCGCGCCCTATGATTTCCTGCCGCCAGACCGCTATGAGTCTTGGAAAGGATTCACCTTGAATTTTATTCCGCCAGTCTGACACGGCGTTGTCGAACGAGCCGTCTGCGCGTTTGACAAAATTTCGCCTAAACCTTCGTGCTAATGACGGCGGGCCGAAAGAGAGTATTTGTTATGAGCCGAATCTTTGCAGTGCTGTTCGCCGCGATCGCCGTTGTATTTGCGGGCGGCGCACAAGCTCGCGTCAGCATCGATATCACGCAAGGCACCGTCGATCCGATGCCGATCGCAGTGCCGAATTTTCTCGGTGGCGATGACAGCGCGCGCCAACTGGGCGTCGATATTACCGAAGTCCTGATGAACGACCTTGAACGGTCGGGGCTTTTTCAGGTGATCGATCAGCGCGCCTATATCGAAACGCCGGCGACCGTGAATGTCCGCCCAACCTTCGCCAACTGGCGCATCATCAACGCGCAGGTGCTGGTGGTGGGCGAGGTGGAGGAGCTTGGCGACGGGCGCATTCAGGTGTCGACCCGCATCTGGGACGTGACGTCCGACGAGCAACTGGGCGCCGTCGCCTATAAGACGCCTGCGGACAATTGGCGGCGTGCTTCGCACAAGGTTGCGGACTTCATCTATAAGACGTTGACGGGCGAGGAGGGGTATTTCGATACCCGCGTTGTTTTCATTCACGAGACAGGCCCGAAAGAAAACCGCAACAAACGACTGATGATCATGGATCAGGACGGCGCGAATCCGGTGCCGCTGACCGACGGCCTCAACTACAAGGCGCTGACGCCGCGCTTCTCGCCTACCCAGCAGCAGATCACATACATGGCCCTGTTCGATAATCGTCCGGGTCAGGTCTATCTCTTCAATATCGAGACCGGCGAACAGGAACCGCTCGGCACCTTCCGCGGGATGACCTTCGCGCCGCGCTTTTCGCCGGACGGGCGGGAAGTCATGATGTCGATCGAACGCGGCGGCAATTCCGACGTCTTCAAGATGGACCTTGCGACCCGGCGCCTGACGCGGCTGACCGACAATCCCGCCATTGACGTATCGCCGTCCATGTCGCCGGACGGGCGGCGCATTACCTTCGCGTCGGACCGGGGCGGCTCGCAGCAGATCTATGTCATGAACGCTGACGGCTCGAACCAGAAACGCATCACCTTCGGTCAGGGCCGTTACCAGACGCCGGTCTGGAGCCCGCGCGGCGATCTCATCGCCTTTACCCGGCAATATCGCGGTCGCTTTTACATCGGCGTCATTCGCCCGGACGGCACCGGCGAACGGCTTCTTACCGAAAGCTATCTTGATGAGGGCCCCACCTGGTCGCCCAATGGCCGTGTCCTGATGTTCTTCCGGGAGCCGCGCCCCGGCGCCGGATCGTCGCTCTGGTCCGTCGATCTCACCGGGCGAAATCTGCGGCGCGTGCGCACGCCGGGCGATGCGTCGGACCCGGCCTGGTCGCCCATGTTGCGGTAATAATTGGAGAAAAACCGGCATGGCCGGGGCCGGGATATCATTCCAGCCCCGGAACGGTCCAACTTGATCAAGGGGACGGACAAGGTTACGATTCCCGCTGTTGGTTAAATTTTAGGGATTGGCTGACAGGAATTTAAATATCAGGGACTTAGGGTACAAAGCCGACCCATGGCAGTCGGCGGCCGCCGTCTTATTGGGGAAGTGGAGCAAGGAAGACCATGAAAAATTTTACAAAATTCACCGGCGTCGTCGCTGCGCTAACGCTCGTATCGGCCTGTGCGACGTCAAGCGGGCCTGACGTCGACGCGACCGCCGGCGCGGGTACGAACGCAGGCGCCGGCCCAACCGGTCCCGTTCCGGGGACGCAGGCCGATCTCGAAAACAGCGCCGGGCATCGCGTTTTCTTTGCCTACGACCAGTACACGCTGACGCCTCAGTCTCAGGCGACGCTCGCCAAACAGGCGGCCTGGTTGCAGGAGTATCCGGAAACCCGCATCAAGCTCGCGGGCAACTGCGACGAGCGCGGCACCCGCGAATACAACCTCGCCCTTGGCGCCCGCCGGGCCGAAGCGGCGCGTTCCTATCTCGTGAGCCTTGGCGTCAGCGCGAACCGCATTACGACGGTTTCCTATGGCAAGGAGCGCCCGATCGCGACCGGTTCCAACGAACAGGCATGGGCCCAGAACAGAAACGCGACGACGACGATAGAATCTGTCGGTTCATAAGCGGTTCAAAGTTAAGCGATTTTAAGGGCGCGTCGCGGAAATGCGGCGCGCCCTTGTTTTTTCAGCCACAGTTTTGTCGCCTTGGCGCGCTAGACCGCCGTCGAGCTGGCGTCCGCGTTGAACCGCGCTAGAATGCCGTTTTGTAGTTTAAGGAAAGTCGCCATGAAGATGACACGGACCGCCGCTTTCGCCGGCTTTGCCGCCGTACTGATTGCGATGCCGGCGCTGGCCGGCACGAAGGACGATGTCCGTGATTTGCAGGCGCGTATGGAGCGCGCCGAACAGGCCCTGTCCGCGCAAAGCGCCGCGACGGTGCGCATCAGCGAGCTGGAGCGTGAGATTCAGCAGCTCACGGGACGCATTGAAGAGTTGAGTTACCAGCTCGACCAGCAGAATCAGCGCCTCGACGCCATAAGCGCGGTCCTCGCCGGTGACGATATGGCGGCGGCCGGCGCCGGGTTCAAAAGGCTGGATGCTGACGGTCTTGTCGGGCCGATTACGGGCGGCCCCTCCGGCGGGCCGGTCACGTTGACGCCGGGCGATCCGATTGCGGATGAACTGGCGCGGGCGGATGCGGGCGGCGCCTCGGCGCTGGCGCCCAGCGTCGAATTGCCGATTAATCCGGACGCGGCTTACGACTACGCATCGAGTTTCCTCTTGTCGGGCGATTATCCGCGGGCCAAGGCGGCGTTTTCGCTGTATGGCGAAGCGTTTCCGAACCACGTGCGCGCGGCTGACGCGAAGTTCAGGCTGGGCGAGATTCATCTGGCCCTCGGTGAAAACGCGGATGCGGCTGCGGTGTTCCTGGAACATGTGCAGAAATACCCCAATGACGGCCGCGCCGCGGAAGCGCATTTGAAACTGGGCACGGCGTTTGCGCGCATGGAAAAGCAGAGAGAAGCGTGCACGATTTTCAAGACCATGAAGTCGAAATTCCCGAACGCCGCATCGCCGGTCATGCAACGGGCGGATCTTGAAATGGCGCGGATCGATTGCAAGTAGCCCGCCCGGTCGACGCGGCGGAATTTGCAGCGCGTCTGGGTGCGCTCAAAGGCGGCGATCGGTTTGCGGTTGCCGTCTCAGGCGGTCGCGATTCCATGGCGCTCGCGCGACTGAGCGCCGATTATGCAAAAGCCGGAAACCATGGCGTCGTCGCGTTGATCGTCGACCACGGTTTGCGCAGCGACTCTGCGGTGGAGGCGGCGCAGGCAAAAGAATGGTGCGAACGAAGCGGCCTGACAGCGCGCATTCTGACCTGGCGCGGCGCAAAGCCTGAAAGCGGCGTACAGGCTGCCGCGCGGAATGCGCGTTATCATCTCCTCGCCGAGGCTGCGGCTGAACAAGGCGTGTCTGCGGTCTTAACGGCCCACAGCGCTGACGATCAGGCGGAAACGCTGTTGATGCGTCTTGCCCGCGGCGCCGGGGTGACGGGCCTCGCCGCAATGGAGGACGAGATCAGCATCGCCGCCGGCGCCGGCGCACCGGTGCGCCTTTTGCGCCCGCTGTTGCCATTCAGCCGGGACGCGCTGACCGCTACCGTAAACAGATACGGGCAGGAATATATTGATGATCCGTCTAATGAGGATTTGACGTTCGAGCGGGTCCGCGTGCGGCGTTTCATGAGTGACGCAGTGGCGAGCGGCGTCCTTGATCGGGCCGCGCTCGCCCGTTCGGCAATCCACATGGCCGCGGCGCGGCGCGAGACGCGCGCGGCGGAAGCGCGTGCGTTCAGCGCCATGGGCGGCGTCTTTACCCGCTGGGGCGGTGCATCCCTCGATATCCGCTCAATGAGGGACGCCGGCGATCGACTGGGGGGCGTTGTCGCAAGAGCTGTTCGGGCTGTGAGCGGCGGCGACCATGGTCCGGACGCTGAGGCTGCGGCGGCTCATCTTGCGATTGCGCTCGATCGCGGGGCGGCGGCCCTCGGCGGCGCGTTGCTGAAGCGGTCAGGCGAAAGGCTGTGGATTGTTCGCGAGCCGGCGGCGGTTCTGGGCCGGGCCGGCGTGGCGCCCCTCGCCGACCTCGAAATTCCGGCCGGCGGACGCTCATTGTGGGACCGGCGCTTCATCGTGCAATCGGATGCGGGGATTACCGTGAGGCCATTGGGCGCGGCCGGCCTCGCCGAGGCGGGCGCCGCTGCGGGGCTGTTTGAAGGGCCGGAGGAGGGCCTGATTGGCGCGCCGGGCATTTATCGTGAAAAACGCTTGATTGGCGCGCCCGGCCTCCTATCTGGCGAAGGCGGCGCCTGGTCGGCGACGCCGCTTGCCGCGGAACGGTTTTCAGGCGGAATCGTTAGGTTTTCGCAAGCTTAGGCTATTGATAGGAATGCCCATGGCGCTGGGCTTTCTTAACGCCTATCTAATAAGGTGCCGAGGCGCCTGTTGCGCCCTCCGGCATGGCCGGCGAAATGCGAGGACGGATAAAAGTAATGAACGGACGAAATCTGTTAATCTGGGGCCTGGTGGTCGTCGTATTTCTGGTCGCACTCCAGCTCTTCTCATCGCCGGCGACGCAGACGCAGGTCCAGGAACTGACCTACACCGAGTTCGTCGAGCGCCTTGAGAACGGCGAGGTCAAATCCGCAGAGGTCTCCAAGACGCAGGTTTCGGGTGAGCTGAATGGCGGCGCCGCTTTCGTCACCACGATCACCGAGAGCGGTCAGGCGTCGATCGCGGATCGACTGAATGCAGCCGGCGTAACAACGACAATCGAAAAAGAGGAAGAGCTGCCGCTCCTCCTGTCGCTGCTTTTCAATATTCTGCCGCTGCTGATTTTCCTCGCGCTGTTTTTCTTTGTCATGCGCCAGATGCAAGGGGCGGGCGGCAAGGCCATGGGCTTCGGCAAGTCCCGCGCAAAACTGCTTACCGAGCGCCAGGGCCGCGTGACCTTCGACGACGTCGCCGGGATTGATGAGGCGAAAGAAGAACTCGAAGAGATCGTCGAGTATCTGAAAGACCCGATGAAGTTTCAGCGCCTCGGCGGCAAGATTCCGAAAGGCGCATTGCTGGTCGGCCCGCCGGGCACCGGTAAGACGCTCCTCGCCCGCGCCATCGCCGGCGAAGCGAATGTGCCGTTTTTCACAATCTCCGGCTCGGACTTTGTTGAGATGTTTGTCGGCGTTGGCGCCAGCCGCGTGCGCGACATGTTCGACCAGGCGAAGAAGAACGCGCCCTGCATCATCTTTATCGACGAGATCGACGCGGTCGGGCGCCATCGCGGCGCAGGGCTCGGCGGCGGCAATGACGAACGCGAGCAGACGCTTAACCAGCTCCTCGTGGAAATGGACGGATTTGAGGCCAATGAAGGCATCATCCTCATCGCCGCGACCAACCGTCCGGACGTTCTGGATCCGGCGCTTCTGCGCCCCGGCCGTTTCGACCGTCAGGTCGTTGTTCCGAACCCTGACGTTGTCGGCCGCGAAAAGATTTTGCAGGTGCATGTGAAGAAGGTGCCGCTTGCGCCGGATGTGAATGTTCGCACAGTCGCCCGAGGCACGCCCGGTTTCTCCGGCGCCGATCTCGCCAACCTCGTCAACGAGGCGGCGCTTCTGGCGGCGCGTCGCGGCAAACGATATGTGACGGCGAAGGAGTTTGATGACGCCAAAGACAAAGTCCTCATGGGCGCCGAACGCCGCTCCATGGTGATGACCGAGGAAGAAAAAACGCTCACCGCTTACCATGAATCCGGTCACGCCATTGTCGGTCTTTCCATGGCCGGCTCGGATCCGGTGCACAAAGCGACCATCATTCCGCGCGGGCGCGCGCTCGGCATGGTTCAGTACCTGCCCGAGCGGGACAAACTTTCGTTTACGCTCGAACAGATGAAAGCGCGCATCGCCATGGCGATGGGCGGCCGGGTTGCCGAGGAAATGAAGTTCGGCTCGGAGAAGGTCACGTCCGGCGCTTCTTCGGACATTGAGCACGCAACCAAAATCGCGCGCGCCATGGTCACCCAATACGGGCTGTCGCCGAAACTCGGGCCCATCGCATACGCAGAAGACGAGGGCGAGGTGTTCCTCGGTCAGTCCATCGCAAGAACAAAGTCGATTTCAACAGACACGGCCAAGCTGATCGAAGATGAAATCAAGCGCTTTGTGACCGAAGGCTATGAGAAGGCGCGCGAGATTTTGACCGAGCGCAACGACGACTGGGAAAAGCTTGCGCAGGCCCTGCTCGAATATGAAACGCTCACCGGCGAGGAAATCGACACCCTGATCAAGGGCGGCCAGATCGTGCGGGAGGACCCGTCGGACACCAACGACCACACCCCGCCATCGTCGGTGCCAAGCGCCGGAGCGCCGACCGGCAAGGGCAAAAAGGACGGCGGCGCCGGCGGCATGGAGCCGTCCCTCGCATAGGGCCTGAAAGCGCCACTTTTTCGAAACAATTCCTGTGCTAAAAGCCTTCCCGAACCGGGAAGGCTTTTATCATGCGCAACATCATTCTCATTCTGACGCTCGCTCTCGCCACACCCCTCGCCACGCCCTTGGGCGCGCAGGAAAACAAGAGCGCCGTAGACTGGACCGAGCGCCAGCCCCACTGGGCGGCGCCGTTCGAGCCGTTCAACATCATCGGCAATCTTTATTATGTGGGTACGGAGGGTCTTGCCGTCTATCTGATCACCGGCCCGGAGGGGCATGTGCTGATCGATGGCGGGCTTCCGGGCTACGAGCAAATGATTATCGATAATATCGCGGCGCTCGGTTTCGACATCAAGGATGTCAAGTACCTCCTGAACACTCATGCTCATTTCGATCACTCAGGCGGACTGGCGGCGCTCAAGGAAGCGTCGGGCGCCGAGCTGTGGGCGAGCGAAGGAGATGCGCCGGCGCTTGAAGGCGGTGTCTATGCCGGTTTTGAGGACAAGCCGGAATACGCGGCGCCGCCGGTGAAAGTGGACCGCGTCCTGAATGATCGCGACTCTGATTTCGGGGGCGCCATGATCTCTCTGACTGACGACGAGCCGGGAAAACCATTTCTGTTGACAACGCTGACGCCGGGTCACTCGCGCGGCTGTACGTCGTTTCGCCTCTTTATCGACGATGAGCGCGAGCATCTCGACATACTGATTTTTTGCAGCGCCACTGTTGCGGCGAACCGGCTTGTCGCATCCGATGAAGGGCCGGCGCAATATGACGGCATCGTTGACGACTATCGGCTGACATTTGAAAAAACGAAGGACTGGACGCCGGATATCTTTCTCGCCAATCATCCGGAGGTCTTCGACCTGAAAGACGCGCGGGAGCGTCAGCTTGCCGGAAACCGCCGGGCTTTCTTAAATCGCGGCGCTTTTCAGAAATACATCGTAGCGAAAAGAAATGCGTTCGAAGAAGCGCTGGCTGAGCAGACCGACGCCGTAAATGGCGAATAGCCCGAACGCGCAGATTATGGGCGTCGTCAACGTTACGCCCGACTCCTTCTCCGATGGAGGCGCGTTTGCATCGGCGCGCGCCGCCGTCGATCATGCGCTGTCGCTTGTGGAAGACGGCGCGGACATTATCGACATTGGCGGCGAGTCGACCCGGCCCGGCGCAACGCCCGTTTCGCAAAACGAAGAGCTGGACCGCGTTATGCCTGTGGTCGAGGCGCTGGCGGCGGAGAGTAACGCCAGGATTTCGATCGACACGCGAAAAGCTGCCGTTGCGCGCGCCGCTGTCGCCGGGGGCGCATCGATCTGGAACGACGTCAGCGCATTGTCCTATGACGAGGAGAGTATTGAAACGGCGGCTTCGCTTGGCTGCGATGTCGTGTTGATGCATGCGCAGGGCGATCCGCGCGTTATGCAGGATGATCCGCATTATGAGGATGTCGTGGCGGAAGTGCTGGCGTTTCTGGCCGGCCGCATCGAATTGTGTGCGGCGGCGGGCATAGATCGTTCGAAGATTGTCGCTGATCCGGGGATCGGGTTCGGGAAGACGCTGGCGCACAATCTTGCGCTGCTGTCCGGGCTGGATCGCTTCGCGGCCCTTGGGGTTCCGATTCTTCTCGGGGCCTCGCGCAAGCGATTCATCGCAGCGCTGGACCGGGACGGCCCGGCCGCCAGCCGGCTTGGCGGATCGATTGCCGCTGTTCTCGCCGGTTACGCCGCCGGTGCGTCGATATTCCGGGTTCATGACGTCGCGGAGACGCGCCAGGCGTTAAAAATCGCTCAGGCCATAGAAAGTGCGGGCGCTGGGCGTTAAGGGTTTTCGGAGGGGGATTTGCTAGTTTTGCGGGGAACCGCGGTCGGGAGTGTATTCAAGCCATGCGCGGCGACGATCAGATGACGGGAAAACGCGAGATATTCGGCACCGATGGCGTCCGCGGGCTTGCGAACGCCGGCGCCATGACGCCGGATAACATTCTGCGTCTCGGCATGGCGGTGGGGCGCGTCTTCAAAAACGGCGCACATCGCCATCGCGTCGTTATCGGCAAGGATACGCGCCTTTCCGGCTATATGATCGAGCCGGCCCTGACCGCCGGATTTGCCGCCTCCGGCATGGACGTTTTTTTGCTGGGTCCGTTGCCGACGCCGGCCATGGCCATGCTGACCCGGTCCCTGCGCGCCGATCTCGGCGTCATGATATCGGCGTCCCATAATCCGTATCATGATAATGGCGTAAAATTTTTCGGGCCGGACGGGTACAAACTGTCCGATGAAACGGAATTTGAAATTGAACGCCTGATGCAGGACGGGCCGGAAGCGGGCCTTGCCGCATCGGCCGACCTCGGCCGGGTCAAGCGTATTGACGACGCCGGCGCGCGCTATATCGAGTTTGCAAAGGCGGCTTTCCCGCGCCGCATTTCTCTGGACGACATCCGTATCGTGATCGACTGCGCCAACGGCGCCGGCTACAAGGTCGCTCCGACCGTGCTTTGGGAACTGGGCGCCGAAGTCAAGGCGATCGGCGTCGAGCCGAATGGTTTCAACATCAATCGCGACGTCGGCTCAACCGCGACCAAAAAGCTCCAGGAGGCGGTAACCGAGTACCGCGCCGACATCGGCATCGCTCTCGATGGCGACGCGGACCGCGTGATCATTTGCGATGAGAGAGGCCGGTTGATCGACGGCGATCAGATCCTCGCCCTGATCGGCTCGTCCTGGAAGGCGAGCGGCGCCCTTAAAGGTGGCGGCGTCGTCTCCACGGTGATGGCCAATCTCGGCCTTGAGGCGTTCCTCAAGGGCGAGGGGCTGGATTTAAAACGCACGGCCGTTGGCGATCGTTATGTTGTCGAGCAAATGCGGCAGTCCGGTATGAATGTGGGAGGAGAGCCGTCAGGCCACGTGATCCTGAGCGACTACGCCACCACTGGCGACGGGTTAATCACCGCCCTGCAGGTCCTCGCGGTTGTCGCCGGCGAAGGGCGTAAGGTTTCCGACGTTTGCCGCAAATTCGAGCCCTTCCCGCAATTGCTGCAGAATGTTCGCTTCAGGAACGGCGACCCCTTAAGCGCCGCCGGCGTGAAAGCCGCGATTACTGCGGGTGAAGAAAAACTCGCCGGCAAGGGCCGACTGGTCATTCGCAAATCGGGGACGGAGCCTTTAATCCGCGTCATGGGAGAAGGCGAAAACGCCGACAAGGTCAAAGCCGTCGTCGCCGAAATCTGCGCAGCGGTCGAAAAGGCTGTTTAAAAAATGGGCGCTCGGATTGAGCGCCCATAAGTTGCGTCGTTACTCAACGACGGGAGAAGTTCTTCTCGGTTTACGCCGCCTGCGCTTTGACTTCGGGAAAGTCAATTTCAGTTTGCGCCACGTGATTGACGTAGTTGGTGAGGATGTTCGCGACGACGTTGACAATGGTCTCGACAATTTCGCCTTCGTTGAGGCCGGCTTCTTTAGCTGCGCTGATGTCCGCATCGCTGACAAAGCCTCGCGTGTCGACGACAGCTTTTGCGAAGGTCAGGACGCCCTGAAGTTTTGGATCGGATGACGTTCCTTTTAGCCGTGCGGTGATTTCCGACGCGTCGACTTTGAGGTTCGCGGAAATCGCGGAATGCGCCGATGCGCAATAATCACAGTTGTTTGCGCCCGCCACCGCAAGCGCGATCGCTTCGCGCATCTGGGGCGTGAACGATCCGCCCCCAAGGGTTTCGTTAAACGTCAGGGTTGCCTTGAGCGCTGCGGGCTCGTTGGCGAGTACGCGATACAGATTCGGCACCATGCCGACTTTGCCTTTGATGGCCGTAAACAGGTCTGTGGCGGCCGGTGACGCGTTGCTGTCGGAAATCTGGGTTATTCTGGGCATCGGGTTTCTCCTTTTCAGCGGCGCGGGGCGCCGCCCTCCATGGTTTGTTTTCTGGTTGCCGGCGTCTTTTTCACTCTTTCGCGCCGACGGGAGGGATATAGGATTACGGACCAATTGGTCAATAACTCTGCGCCTTGCCTGGGCTCACAAGGGCGTGACCGGACTTGCCAGCCCTGAATGAAAAAAGCCGCCGACAAGATACGCATGCCGGCGGCTTTCCCGTGAGGGATATGGAAGGCGTCAGGAGTAAATGTTGATCCTTGCACGCGGCGAACAGTTGCGATTTGCGATGCGCCTCATGCGCCGTTCGGAAACGTATCGCGCCTCCGGGCCGCGCGCCGTCACGTTGCACACAAGGCGCGGACCGCGGCGCGTGCGGATGACGTCTTCCGTAAGGACGATGCGGGCGCGATATCGCGTGTCGAAGACCTGGCGGTTTAACCGGCGTGCATCGTAGCCGCGATAGCCGTGACGACGACCATTATATCGATAGCGACGGTCAGAACGGTGGTATCTGTCGTAATGTCGATATCGGTCGTCCCCGAGAGTGATTGAGAAACTGAAACCGGAGTCCCGGTAGGGGCCTGCGCGATAATACCGGTCATGGGGATAATCGTCATAATAATCGGCGTGATGGCCCCGATGATCATGACCGGGTTTGCCGTCTTGTTTTTCTGCGCTCGCTGTTGCAACGCCAACGGCGCCGAAAGCAAATGCGCCGGCTACAAAAGCCTTTAAAAACGTTCTCATATGCAATCCTCCGTGTTTGCCCCAGCCGGATTTGCATGAGTACTAAGATAGCGGCGTATTGCGGCGACAATGGCGCAGAATGACGCCAAAATGCGGCCTAATTCGTGATCGGCGACACGAAGGCGTGAACGAAAATTTGCGACGACGCGCAAAATCAGCATAATTACCGACTCATGGTTTATGCAGACACAGTTTCACGTGTGAATAATTTGCACGCGGGGGCGTTGGACGAGGGTCCGGTTGATCCTGATGCGTGCGGTCTCGCACGCGCCGCGGACCTTATCGGTGATCGATGGACGATGTTGATCCTGCGCGAAGCGCTGTTCGGTGTTACGCGGTTTGATGCGATTCAAAATGATATTGGCTGTCCGCGCACAATCCTTTCCGGTCGGCTTAAGCGCCTTGTGGAAGCAGGCGTCCTAACCCGGCGCGCCTACAAAGAGCCGGGTCAGCGCACGCGCTATCAGTATGTGTTGACCCGCAAGGGGGTCGATCTTGCTCTGCCGATGATTGCGCTGATGCAATGGGGCGAGAAACATTGCCTTGACGGCGAGCCCGGCGCAGAGATCGTTGAGCGCGCAACGGGCGCGCCCGCCCGGGTCAGCCTTGTGAACACAGACGGCGCGCCGATCAGCGCTGGCGAAACAACGCTTCGAAAAACGGGCGCGTTCTGATACGTACGTGGCCATGCAAGGCCGTGTTCTCATTATTGCGGGTTCTGACCCTTCCGGCGGCGCCGGCATTCAGGCGGATATCAAAACGGTCACCGCATTAGGCGGCTATGCGGCGACGGCGATTACGGCGTTGACCATTCAGAACACAACTGGCGTGAGCGCCGTTCATCCGGTTGATCCCGGTGTCATTGGTGCACAGATCAAAGCCGTTCTCGATGATATCGGCGCCGATGCGATCAAGATCGGGATGCTTGGGAGCGCTGACGTCGTTGATCTCGTCGCCGGGATGCTCGCGCCGATTGCGAGCGATGTTCCCGTCGTCCTTGATCCGGTGCTCGTCGCAACGAGCGGTGATCCCCTTGCGGGGGAGGGCGCCGCGGCGGCGATTCTCAACAAGCTTGTTCCCCTCGCCGCAATCATTACGCCAAATACCGATGAGGCGGGCGCCCTGACAGGCGCATCGATCACGAGCCGCAGCGCGATGGTTGCGGCCGGTGAAGCGTTGCGCGCCGCTGGCGCTGAGGCTGCGTTGGTTAAGGGCGGGCATATGCCGGGCGACGAGGTGGCCGACGTGCTCGTTCGCGCTGAAGGTTCCCTTTGGTTTGAAAACCCCCGGATCGCGACGACGTCGACCCACGGGACCGGCTGCACGCTTGCGAGCGCCGTCGCTGCCGGGCTTGCTCTTGGTCGGCCCCGTGAGGACGCCGTCACCAACGCCATACGATATGTTCACGAGGCGATCGCCACGGCGCCAGGCTTCGGCAAAGGCAACGGTCCCCTCAATCACGCCCATATGGTTTCGTCAGCGCGGCGTTAGGCGCCCTCACACAGGACGCGAATGATTTCTCATTTGCTCCTGATCGATAGAAACCGGTATGCGGGGGCTCGAAGAAGGAAATCCGCGATGGCCGTCTACGAATTTGAGACATGGGACGTATTCACGGATGCGGTCTTCGCGGGCAACCCGCTCGCCGTCATCAGGGATGCGCGCGGTTTGTCCACCGACGACATGCTGCGGATTACCCGAGAGTTTAACCTGTCTGAAACAACGTTTGTTCTGCCGCCTGACGATCCGCAGCATACCGCGCGCATACGCATTTTGACCCTAGGCTACGAAATGCCGTTTGCGGGCCATCCGACAGTCGGCACGTCGATCGCCATTGCGCGTATGCGCAACCTGCGCGGCGAGGTTATGCTTGAGTTAAATGCAGGACTCTTTGAGGTTCGCGTCAGTCAAGATAACGATATCTGGTTCTCTGAATTCCTGAACCCGAACCTGCCCTCGGAGACCGGCGCCGCGCCGTCGCCGGCGCTTCTCGAAGCGGCGTTGTCCCTGCCGGACGGCGCCATTGACCGCGGCGCTCACAGGCCCCGCCGCTGCGGCGCCGGCGTTGACTATGTTTATGCGCGCGCCTCCCGTGAAGACGTTGCGTCCGCCAGCGTCGACAGCGCTGCATTTGATGCGCTGGGGCTGAGTGACACCGTCGGCGTCTATCTTTATGCGGAGGGTGGCGCCACGTCCGACGCGACCTATCATGCGCGTATGTTTGCGCCGAACGCCGGCATCCTCGAAGACCCGGCGACCGGGTCAGCGGCGGCGGCGCTGCCGGGGCAGATCGCACTCAGTGAGCAGCTGGATGACGGCGAACGACGCTGGGTGATCGAGCAGGGATATGAAATGGGACGGCCAAGCCGCATTCATGCGCGGGTCGGCGTCGTAGGCGCGGCCGTGGCCTCTGTCCGCATCGGCGGCAACGCCGTGCCGGTGCAGTGCGGAGAGATATCGATCTAGCGCTCGTTGCCGTCTTCGCCGACGGGCGCGTTTTCAGGCATATCCTGATTGATGATGGACTCAGTTGCCGATTTGCGGCCCGCGTGGCTGATGGCGACGCCGCAGAGAATGATAACGAGGGCGACGAACGCATTGGCGCTCAGACGTTCGCCAAAGATCACCGCGCCCATGGCGACGGCCCACAATGGCGTCAAATAGTTGGAGAGCGCCATAAACCCGGCGCCCGTGCGCTGAATGAGAATGATCAGCAAAAGGCCGGCGAACCCTGTTGGCCCGAGCCCCAGGCCGACAATGTTGATAACGCTCGCGGCCGACCAGCTGCCGACGTCCATATCCGAAAACAGCAACGCCGGCGTCGTGATGATCGCGGATGCGACCAGTGTCCCGGTGGCGAAAACCCGCGGCTTAATCGGCGGCGCCCGCCGCGTGATGACGACCGCCGCCGCATAACCAAGCGTCGCCACCAGCAACATGACTTGGGCTGCAAGACTCGTCGACGCCGCTTCGCCGACAACGCCGGGTCCGATCAGGATGACAACGCCGGCAAATCCGATGGCGAAACCGACGATCTTGCGTACATCCAGACTTTCGCCTGCGAAGAGAAACGCCAGCGCCACCGTCCAGATCGGCATGAACGCCATGTAGATGCCGGCAAGACCGCTATCGATAAACTGCTGCGCCCACGGAAAAAGCAGGAAGGGAATCGTATAGCCGATGATGCTGATCGCGATCATCCAGCGCCATTCGGCGTTCAGTCGGAGCGGTGCGCTCCGCTCAAATAGCGGCGGCAATCGTCGTCCCGCCCTGCGCATAACGGCGTAAAGAAAAATGGCGCCGACCCACAGCCGCCCAACCGTCACGGTGGCCGGCGGAACGGTCTCGACGGCGCCCCGGATCATCGCAAAGGATGACCCGCCGATGGCGACGATGACGGCGAGAAGCAGCCAGTCATAGAGTTGCGGCGCGGTCTCCGATTGCTTTGACGATGCCATGGCCGTGGCGCTAGGGCCGTGCGCGCGCCGGCGCAAGCCATAAAAACTTATTGCGCCGCAACAATTTTTTCATTGACCCTTAACCCGGTCTGGGCGAGAACCCGCTCGGGCCACGCCTCCCCAACGGGGCGCGACCCATCTGAGAGGATGGGAGAAAAACATGACCTCTATGCCAACCGCGCGTCCCGCGCGGCCTTATTTTTCGTCCGGTCCGTGCGCAAAGCGCCCCGGATGGTCACCAGAAAATTTCAAAACCGATACCCTTGGGCGATCCCATCGTTCCGGCGTGGGCAAGGCGCGTCTCAAGGAGGCGATAGACCGAACCCGCGCCTTGCTGGGCCTGCCGGACGAGTATCGCATCGGTATTGTGCCCGCATCGGATACGGGCGCTGTGGAAATGGCGATGTGGTCGATGCTTGGTGAGCTGCCGGTAGACATGCTCGCCTGGGAAAGTTTCGGCCAGGGCTGGGTGACCGACGCCGTCAAGCAGCTTGATCTTGATGCGCGCGTGCTGTCGGCGCCGTACGGCGAAATCGCCGATTTATCCGCGGTCGATCCGGCCCATGACCTTGTTTTTACCTGGAACGGCACGACATCGGGCGTGCGCGTGCCGGACGCCGAGTGGATCCGTGATGACCGGCAAGGCATCACCATTTGCGACGCCACGTCGGCAGTGTTCGCGCAGCCGCTCGACTGGTCGAAACTCGATGTCGTTACCTACTCCTGGCAAAAAGTGCTGGGCGGCGAGGGCGGCCACGGCGTATTAATCCTTAGCCCACGCGCCGTGGAACGTCTCGAATCTTATACGCCGCCGCGCCCCTTGCCGAAACTTTTCAGGCTGACGAAGGGCGGCAAACTCATCGAAGGAATATTTGAAGGGGCGACGATCAACACGCCTTCCATGCTGTGCGTTGAAGATTACATCGATGCGCTGACCTGGGTCGAGGGCGTCGGCGGTCTCGAAGGGCTTCATGAGCGCGCAGATGCTAACGCAGAAGCCCTTGGCGCCTGGGTGGCCAGGACCGGCTGGATCGATCACCTCGCTTCCGATCCGGCCACGCGGTCCAACACCTCCGTCTGCCTCTCCGTCGACGACGCCGGCTTCGCAAGCCTTGGCGAGCCGGAACAGCGCGCTTTCGTTAAATCGATGGCCAAAGCGCTCGAAAACGAAAACGTCGCCTATGATATCGCCGGATATCGTGACGCGCCGCCGGGACTTCGCATCTGGTGCGGGGCCACCGTCGAGACCTCCGACATAGAAGCGCTTGGACCGTGGCTCGACTGGGCGTTCGCGCAGGCCGGCTCGTAAGGAACGCGCCCGCGTTTCAGACGCGGCGTCCTTCGGAAAAGTCAACTCACTTCACTATTCATGATACGGATTAATACCATGCCTAAAGTGCTTATCTCAGACAAACTCAGCGAGACCGCCGTAAATATCTTCAAGGAGCGGGGCGTCGACGTCGACTACGAACCTGGCCTTGGAAAAGACAAGGAAAAACTTCTCTCTGTCATTGGCGACTATGACGGTCTTGCGGTGCGGTCGGCGACGAAAGCGACGTCGAAGGTTATTGGCGAAGCGAAAAGCCTGAAAGTCATTGGCCGCGCCGGGATCGGCGTCGATAATATTGATATTCCGTCAGCGACTGCGGCCGGCGTTGTCGTCATGAACACGCCTTACGGCAACGCGATTACGACCGCCGAGCACGCGATTGCAATGATGTTTGCGCTTGTTCGGCAGATTCCGCAGGCGAACCAGTCGACCCATCTCGGCAAATGGGAAAAGTCGGCCTTCATGGGTGCGGAGGTTTTCGGGAAGACGCTGGGCGTCATTGGCTGCGGCAATATCGGTTCCATCGTTGCGGACCGCGCTGTCGGCCTCAAAATGCGCGTCGTCGCATTCGACCCGTTTCTGACGGAAGAACGCGCCGTGGAGCTTGGCGTCGAAAAGGTCGATCTCGATGTGCTTCTTTCCCGTGCGGATATCGTGACGCTGCATACGCCGCTCACCGACCAGACGCGCAACATTCTGAGTCAGGAAAACATCGGAAAGCTGAAAGCCGGCGCATTTGTCGTCAATTGCGCGCGCGGCGGGCTTGTTGACGAAAACGCGCTGAAGGACGCGCTGGATGACGGGCGCGTGGCGGGAGCGGCGCTCGATGTTTACGAAACCGAACCGGCGACCGACCACCCGCTGTTCGGCCATCCGAGGGTCGTCGCAACGCCGCATCTTGGCGCATCGACCCGTGAGGCGCAGGAAAACGTCGCTATCCAGATCGCGGAACAGATGGCGGACTACCTGACGCGCGGCGCTGTTTCGAATTCGTTGAACTCGCCCTCCGTGACGGCCGAGGAGGCGCCGCGGCTGAAACCGTTCATCGCGCTTTGTGAAAAGCTCGGGGCGTTTGCCGGTCAGCTGTCTGAAAGTGCGGTGGAGAAAATCGAAATCACTTATGAGGGCGAAGTCGCCGGACTGAACACCAAGCCGCTGACCGCATCCGCCGTCGCCGGGGTGCTCAAACCGATGCTGTCGGAAGTCAATATCGTGAATGCGCCGGTGATCGCCAGGGATCGCGGCATCTCCATTGCGGAGACCTATCGCGATGACGCCGACGCCTATGACAGCATCATTCGTCTGCGCCTCGTTACCGAAAATCAGGACCGCTCTGTCTCAGGCACGATTTTCGGCGGCGAGCCGCGGATAATCGACATCAAAGGCGTTGGCATGGAGGCGCGTTTCGCGCCGCACATGCTTTATACGACGAACGACGATAAGCCCGGCTTCATCGGCGCGCTCGGGGCGACGCTGGGCGAAGCCAAGGTGAACATCGCTACATTCAATCTCGGCCGCTCGGCGCCGGGAGAGCAGGCGATTGCACTGTTGGCGGTCGACGAACTGGTTTCGGATTCCGTGCTCGAAAAGCTGCGGGCCCTGCCTCACGTACAGCAAGCGAAAGCGCTGGCGTTTTGACAATGCGGACTAGAGGCCGGCGACCCGGCCTCTAGCGCTGCTCCTCAGTCGCGCTTTGTATATATCCCCGTAAACCAGTCGTTCCATTCCTCTGTTTCCGGATCATATTGCTGGAAGTACTGCTTGACGGAGCCGTCTTCCCGCAAGGTCCACGCGCCGCGGAAAGGCGCGGTCGTTCCGTTGCGGTTTGAAATCTCGCCTTCCAGCACCATCTCGCCGGCGTCGTTAAGACCGCCCGCATAGTCGATGGTGGCGCCGCCCGAGACCCAGATCTGGCGCCATTTTTTGAGGCCGGGATCATAAAAGTTGTAACTCTGGCCCGTGTTACCCGAAACGCCCTTCCATTCTTCCAGCAGGAGACATCCGTTCTCCACTTCGCTGATGACGTTGACGCCCGCGGGCTGGCCGTCCGGCGTCGTTACGTCCCAGGTTCCGAGCCAGAAATCGAAGGCGTCGTAAACCGCCTCCTGACAAGGCGGTGGTGCGCTCGGCTGACCCTGAGCCAGGGCGGCTGCGGACGTCATGCAGAGCGACGCTGCGAGTAATCCTGTGCGCATTGTTTCGTCTCCCGTGTTTCGGCAGCGCGACGGCGCGCCCTTTCCCCATATGACAATGGCGGCAAGCGTTCTCTCAACCCCTTGCCGCGCACGAATCGTTTGACCAATGCGTGCAAGCCCTTATGGTGCGCTGCGGAATCTCCAGCAAATAAAGCAGGATTGACATATGGCGGATGTCGCGGTCGTCGGCGCGCAGTGGGGCGACGAGGGTAAAGGCAAGATCGTCGACTGGCTGTCGGCGCGCGCCGACGTGGTGGTGCGTTTTCAGGGCGGCCACAATGCCGGGCATACGCTGGTGATCGGCGACACGGTCTACAAATTATCGCTTTTGCCCTCCGGCGTGGTTCGGCCGAACTGCATCGGTGTTATTGGTCCGGGCGTCGTAGTCGACCCCGTCGCGCTGCTTGCAGAAATCGACCGCATTGGCGCGCAGGGCGTCGCCGTGACGCCGGAAAACCTGATGATTGCGGAAAACGCCACGCTGATTCTGCCGGTGCATCAGGAGCTGGACGTGCTGCGTGAAGGCGCGGCCAAGGACGCCAATAGAATCGGCACGACGAAACGCGGTATCGGACCGGCGTATGAAGACAGAGCGGGCCGGCGCGCCTTGCGCGTTGCCGACCTGGCCGATCTCAGCACCCTGCCGGCGAAAATCGACAACCTGCTCTCCCATCACAATGCACTGCGTCGCGGCTTCGGCGCCGATGATGCAGACGCCTCTGAATTACTCCGACTACTGACTGACATCGCGCCGACGGTGACGCGGTTTGCGCGGCCCACATGGCGTGAGCTTGGCGCCATGCGCAGCGCCGGCAAAAGGGTTCTGTTTGAGGGCGCGCAAGGGGTTTTGCTCGATGTCGATCATGGAACTTATCCTTATGTAACATCGTCCAACACGGTCGCCGGTCAGGCGGCGGCCGGTTCCGGCGTTGGGCCGGGCGCCATTGGCTATGTGCTTGGGATTGTCAAAGCATACACGACCCGTGTCGGTGAAGGCCCGTTTCCGACCGAGTTGAAGGACGAGACGGGCCAGCGGCTTGGCGAACGAGGCCACGAATTCGGAACCGTTACCGGCCGCCAGCGTCGCTGCGGCTGGTTCGATGCAGCGCTGGTGCGCCAGAGCCTCAAAATCTCCGGCGTCAACGGCATTGCATTGACCAAGCTCGATGTACTCGACGGGTTTGAGGCGCTGAAAGTCTGCACCGGCTATCGCATCAACGGCAAGGATTTCGACTATCTCCCGGCCGGCGCTCATAATCAGGCGGTGGCGGAACCGGTCTATGAGACGATGGACGGATGGTCCGGTTCCACGGAAAAGGCGCGGTCATGGGCCGATCTTCCAGCAGAAGCCGTAAAATATGTCCGCCGGATCGAGGAAATCATCGAAACGCCCATCGCTCTTGTCTCGACAAGTCCGGAGCGGGACGACGTGATCCTGATGAGGGACCCGTTTCAGGGTTAGACTGTAACGATGCTTCCGTAATCACGCCCTTGTGCTTACGAGTGAGTTGTCTCGCCGATTAAGTGCGCGGTACCAAGCTTGGTATGAGATCTTCGAAAAACCTCCTGTTTGTTTTTGTGCTTGCGGTTGGCGTTGCATTGTTCGCTGCATTTGGACGGACGTCAGCGACCGATGCGGAATACTCTTATGTTGAGGCGCCGGAGATTATTGCCGCCACATTCTCGTCTGCATGGTGTTCGTCATGCAAGATACTGGAGCCGCGGCTGGAGGCGCTTGTTCCGGAATTTACCGATCAGCCGGTAAAATTCGTAAAGCTCGATTTCACGCTCGGCCAGCGCGGGGCCGTGGCGAAGAAAGCGACGCGCGAAGGGCTTGGCGATATCTATCCGCAATACAAGGGCGCTACCGGCTTCACCCTGCTCGTGGATGCGGAGACCGGCGAAATCATCGACAGCCTGACCATCAAACACTCCGAACAGGCAATGCGCGCCGCGATTGCGCAGGCGATCACCATCGCGTCAAAATAGGAGCGGGCATGGTCATGTTGACGAGGCGGTTCTTTGTGGGGGCGGGCGCCGCGGCGCTGTTCTCGCCATCCGGCGCCCTTGCGAAAGCGCCTGAGATTTATCTGGACGGCGGCGGTGTTTTCAGCGGTGCGTGGACCCACGCGCTCGGCGGATACGACACGGTCGCCTATCACACCCTGTCGCCGGACACCGCGCCGGTGATGGGGTCGGAAGCATATGAGGCCCAGTACAAGGGCGCGTCGTGGCTGTTTGCGTCGCAGGAAAACCTTGACGCATTCCGGAGCGATCCCGATCGATATCGGCCGCGATATGGCGGTTATTGCGCCTGGGCAATGGCGCGCGACAAGCTCGCGAAAGGCGACCCGGACGTCTGGCATATCAAAGACCGTAAGCTCTATCTGAACGTCAGTGCACGGTATAAGCGCCTGTGGTTGAAAAACGTTGATCGCGACATAGCCCGCGGGGATGCAAACTGGCCGGCGATTCTCGATCGCAATTGAGGCGGCGCCCTTTCGAATTGTAAACATCCGGCGACGCCGATTTTTCTTGCGAAAAACCCAAAGATGATGCAGGATTTAAGCGTTCCGAGGGGCGTCCCGCCTGTCGCCAGAGAGCGACAAGTTCGTGCGACGCGCACCTCGCTCGGTCGGACGGGAATGCGCATTCCACGGTTCGGTGATTGCGAGCAATGCGCGCCAGGGAACAAGGGCGAATGGGACTGAGAAGCACTCTTTGAACCTGATCCGGGTCATGCCGGCGCCAGGAACGGAACATATGCGGGGTTAAACCCGGATGGGCGCGACGTCGGCGCAAGCTGGCCGTCGCGTCGGTAAGACTGGGCCGCAAAGCCCGCATGGGTCGATTTCCTCATCGCCGGATCCCAAGGCTTAGGCAGCGGTGAGGAGACCGGCGGCCGGTTGCAGTGCGTATCAAATCAGTGGGCGTATTAAACGACAGCGCAAAGGGTCAGAACGGATTCAAGGTGTATCCGTCCTGTTGCAACACTGCGTGCGCGGTCATTGCCGAGAGGGCCATCTCGCGGTCATTGCCGAGAGGGCCATCTCGACGCCGGGCGCCAGATCGGACGCGGTGACGCCGTAATATACCGCGCTCTGACCGCAGACGATGATGCGAACATTCTGCGCCGTAAGAGCGGCAATCAGCGCAAGGTTGCCGTCCGCCTCGTGGGTCACGTCCTCTACCGCCTTTCCATGAATGACGATGGCGAGATTGATGTTGGCCGGGTCGGCGCCGGCGGCCGCATGCATGTTGATGAAGCGCGCGGCGGACGCAAGCGTGCGGTTGGGGGCGCCCGCATCGGCTTTTTTGCTGGTGTCGAAGCTCACCTTGAATGTTGCATCGTCGGGGATCTCCGCCCGGCCTTCGACCGCTGCATGGGGACCGAATTCTTCAATGACCGGACCGGTGGCGAATGCGTCCTCCCCGGCGATGGATGGGCCTGTAGGCATGAATAAGGCGGCAAGCGCCAGGGCGGTGTGTCGCATCTTTGTCTCCATTGCTTGTCGGATTTATAAATGCCTTATGTGCTTTGACCAATCAGACGGACGGGAAAAGACAGAGTGCGATCAGGATTCCTCGCCGCCGCCCTGACGGCGCTGTTCATTAGCGCGGCGAAAGCGGCGCCCTGCGAACAACAGACATACCGGGGTGCAGACTACATTGTCTGTGGGTTTGATCCACAGTCCGATGAGATACGCCTTTTTCTCAAAGATGAAGATGGCGCCCCATGGCGTCATTTCAACTTCCTGAAAGAAAGCCTGGGCGCCGATGGCGAGCAGCTTATCTTCGCCATGAACGCCGGCATGTATCATGAAGACCGGTCGCCAGTAGGGCTTTACATTGAAGCCAGCGACGAGCTTTCGTCAATCAACACGAATGACGGGCCGGGGAACTTTCATTTGAAGCCCAACGGGATTTTCTATGTCGCACAGGACGGGCGCGCCTTTGTCGAGGAGACCGGCGTTTACCTGAAGATCAAACAACCACCGCCGCGGCACGCGACGCAGTCGGGTCCAATGCTTGTGATTGGCGGCGACATTCATCCGCGCTTTCTCCCGGAATCGACGTCGCTGAAACGCCGCAACGGCGTCGGCGTCACCGACGAAGGCGACGTTTTCTTCGTGCTCGCCGACAGCCCGGTCAGGTTTTATGACTTCGCGTCATTCTTCCGCGATGAACTCAAAACGCAGAACGCCCTTTATCTCGACGGGACGATATCCCGGCTTTACGCACCGGAACTTGATCGTAACGATCCGGGGCTTGCAATGGGTCCGATTGTCGGTGTCGTGACGTCGGGCGATTGATACGGCTTTCGTTATGCCGCAAGCTTCAGGCGCGGCGGCTACGCCGGAGGGTTTTTAACACAGGCGACCAACTTCTCCGCGCCCGTAATCGCGTAGACCTTTTATTGTTACTTTGATCGCCGCACTTATGCGCCGTCGGGCTCCAGCTTGTCCTGGGTGCGCAGCTCGAAATCGCTGGCGTCGTGGCGTTCTCGCAGCTGCGTCGACAAATCATCGCCCCATTTTCTGTTGACCATCCGTCCCCGTATCACCGCGGGGCGTTCGGCGATTGCCGCTGTCCAGCGTTGTACGTTTTTGTAGTCCTGAACCTGAAGGAACTCACCGGCGCTGTACGTCTTGCCTTGAGCAAGCAACCCGTACCAGGGCCAGATCGCTATATCGGCGATGGTGTAATCAGGCCCGGCGATGAATTCAGTTTCCGCCAGCCGGCGGTCAAGCACATCCAGCTGGCGTTTCACTTCCATGGCGAACCGATTGATGGGGTACTCATACTTCTCGGGGGCGTAGTTGTAGAAATGCCCGAAGCCGCCGCCAAGATAAGGCGCCGAGCCCATCTGCCAGAAAAGCCAGTTCAGCGTTTCGGTGCGCGCTGCTGGCTCTGTCGGCAGGAGAACGCCGAACTTCTCCGCCAGGTAAAGGAGGATCGAACCGGACTCGAAAACGCGAACCGGTTTTGCGCCGGAGCGATCGAGAAGGGCCGGGATCTTCGAATTCGGGTTAACGTCAACGAAGCCGCTGGAGAACTGGTCGCCTTCATTGATATCGATCAGCCAGGCGTCGTATTCGGCGCCGGAATGGCCGTGCGCCAGCAGTTCCTCCAGCATCACCGTGACTTTGACGCCGTTAGGCGTCGCCAGCGAGTAAAGCTGCAATGGGTGTCTGCCCACGGGCAGCTCTTTTTCATGGGTCGGTCCGGCGATGGGCCGGTTGATGCTGGCGAACTGGCCGCCGCTCGGGGCTTCCCACGTCCATATCCTGGGGGGCGTATAGGCCGGTGTGTCGGTCATGCGTGCGGTCTCCATAGCGAACTCTGGAAGCTATTTAGGACTGCGCGCGCGAATTCAAGCACACAACTGCGAGAGCGGCGGCCCGATCCGCAAAATCTCGCGTCGGAGTAGGCGCTACAGCTTGAATACGCGTTTTGCGTTGCCGGTCAGAAACAGGCTTTCCGCATCAGAGGACAACCCGAGTTCCGGGAGCCCTTTCAGGCAACGCGCCGGCGACAGCATCGGCCAGTTGGTGCCAAAAAGGATCCGCTTTTCGCCTTCGCCCTTCATAAGGCGAACGAGATCCGGCGCCAGCCTGTGTAAGACATAGGCGGAAGTATCCACATAAAAATTCGGAAATTTGTGCATCAGGCTCGCGACTTCGTCGATCCAGGGGAAGCCCACATGGCCGCCGACGACGACAAGTTCCGGAAAATCAAGCAACACGTCTTCCAGATACGGGATCAACCGTCCGTACTCAGATGTTCGTAAAGGCCCCGTATGGCCGATCTGTGTGCAGAACGGCAGGCCTTCGTCGATGCATGCGGCGTAAACCGGGTAAAAGCGTCGGTCATTTGGCGGCAGGCCCCATAGCCAGGGCAGGGCGCGGACCCCGACAAACCCCTCTTTGGCGCGCTTGCGAATCTCGCGCACCGCCCCCATAGGGTCATTCAGGTCAACGCTCATAACGGGCCGCAAGCGTCCGCCGGAGCGGTCCGCGTTTTCGGCTGTTTCATCGTTTGAAATAAGCGCGCCGGCGGGCCCGGTCCATGCGGAGATGAGCGCGGTTTCAACTCCCGCCTCGTCCATGACGGCGAGTGTCGCGGCGACATCGGGCAGCAGCGCGTCGGCGCTTTGCCCGGTCCAGCGTAGCAACGTCGCCATCCAGGGTTCCGCCGCCATCCGCGGCGTTGTGATCTGCATCCAGGCGTCGATGACATTTGCAGGCATGGCGGGCCCCTTCGTTGTGGTTCAGGAAAAAAGTTACGTCCGGTGGCCGGCGTTGCGCAATTCGCATCAGCAGCAATCGCTGCATTTTACGCCTTGTCCCGTCTGGACTATGGTTTCCGGCGTGTCGTTGCGGGGCGGACATGAGAATAAACGTATTTCGCGCCGTCGCTGAAATCGCTGCGGTGCTCATGGCGTCCTTCGCGGGCCTCTACGCGTCGGCGTCATTTTTCGGCGACGTCTTTGCTGCGCCGTTCGGCATGCTCGCGGGCGTCGCTGTTTCGATTCTCTTCATCAAGTTGCGCGGCGAAAGGCTGTCGGCATTCGGGTTCCGGCCCGCCGGATTGGTCACGTCCCTCGCTTTGACCGTCGCGATTGTTGCGTGGGCGGTCGCGATTTATCTGTTTCTCGAACCCTCGCTGGTGGAGCGGTTCGGCCCGATCGACCTTTCGGTTTTTGAACGGCTTGAAGGCGATCTCGGTCTTTATCTGTTGCTGCTGTCGGCTGCGTGGGTTGGCGCGGCCTTTGGCGAGGAAGTCGTTTATCGCGGTTTCATCATGACGCGGGTTTCGCAGATGTTTTCGCTATCCGCGATTGGGTGGGTGTTTGCCATCGCCTTTCAGGCGGCGGTGTTTGCATTTGCGCATTCCTATCAGGGCGTGGTCGGAATGATCGAGATCTTTGTCCTGTCCCTGGCGCTTGGCGGCGCCTATCTCGCCGCCGGCCGCAGCCTCGCGCCACTCATATTAGCGCATGGCGTGCTCGACACGATGGGCGTTACCGATTTCTATCTCGGCGGTCAGATGATTGACTGAACGCACACCGGGCGCGGTTGCGATTAATCTTGCCACGGACCCGGGCAGTTGCTATTTAAGCGCCATTCCGAGGGGCGCCGGCGGACCGGCTGAGACTGTGTTTTCCTCACACGGGCACCCTTAGAACCTGATCGGTTAGCACCGGCGTAGGGACGGATTGCGTGTGGACAACCTCAAAGACATATTACTTGAAGACGAACAGGTGATTTGGTCGGGCAGACCTGACCCCGAATTGGTAAGTCCGCTTGCGCCATACTGGAAGCGGAAGCTTAAACACCTGCTTTGGCTGTTATTTACCGCGCTTGTTGTAGTGGCGTTAATTTGGTGGGGTCGAACGGCGCCGGCATTTAGTTTTCTATTCTTTGTGCTGGCAGCCATCGGAATTATTGGCATCATCCCCGCAACTATAACCTTATTTGACTTTAATGATCAGGCAGAAGATCCGTCGAAGCATCGCTATTTGCTGACCAATAGCCGGTTAATCGTGCGCACGGCTGAAGTAGGAGTTGAGAAAGAAATATTTCCCAACGCCATAGTGGCGATCGAACTATATAAAAAACAAAGCCCGAGCCGGTTAAATATTTTTTATGGTCAATCAGAAAACGAGTTTGTTTCGTTGGTTGGGCTTTCCAACGCTGATGACGTGAAAACGCTTGTAACAAAGACGCTTGCTCCAAGGAACAAAAAGTCATGAACAAACACATCCCCCAGTCCGAATTCAAGACGCCGGAAGTCACCACCGGTCCGTTGCCGTCGTCGCGCAAAACCTATGTCGCCGGCGATCAGTATCCGGATATCCGGGTGCCGGTGCGGGAAATCGATCTTCACCCCACGGCGAACGAACCGGCCGTTCCGGTTTACGATACCTCCGGGCCTTACACTGATCCTGAAGTTGCGATTGACGTGGAGAAGGGGCTTGCCCGCACGCGTACGGCGTGGATCAAGGAACGGGGCCATGTTGAGGAGTATGACGGCCGCGAGGTAAAACCCGAAGACAATGGCGGCGCGAGCGGTAAGCACCTCGCGCGGGAGTTTCCGGTCAAAAATCGGCCCTTGCGCGGCGACGGCTCAGGCCCGGTTACTCAATATGAATTCGCGAAAGCGGGGATCGTCACCCGCGAGATGGAATTCGTCGCCATCCGCGAGAACCTTGGCCGCAAGAAAATGCTGGAGGGCGCGGAGGAGCGCGTGGCTCTCGGCGAAAGCTTCGGTGCGGAGATCCCGCCCTTCATCACGCCGGAGTTTGTGCGCGAGGAAATCGCCCGTGGCCGCGCGATCATCCCGTCCAACATCAACCACCCGGAGCTTGAGCCGCAGATCATCGGTCGCAATTTCCTTGTGAAGATCAACGCCAATATCGGCAACTCGGCCGTCGCTTCGTCGGTTGAGGAAGAGGTGGACAAGATGGTCTGGGCGACCCGCTGGGGTGCGGACAATGTCATGGACCTTTCCACGGGCCGCAACATTCACAACACCCGCGAATGGATCATCCGCAATTCCCCGGTGCCCATCGGCACGGTGCCGATCTATCAGGCGCTTGAGAAAGTGAACGGCGTCGCCGAGGATCTGACGTGGGAAGTCTATCGCGACACGTTGATCGAACAGGCCGAACAGGGCGTTGACTATTTCACCATCCATGCCGGCGTGCGCCTGCCCTACATTCACTTAACGGCCGACCGCGTCACGGGCATCGTCTCCCGCGGCGGGTCCATCATGGCGAAATGGTGCCTCGCCCATCATCGCGAAAGCTTTCTCTATACGAACTTTGAAGAGATCTGCGAGATCATGCGGGCCTATGACGTCTCCTTCTCCCTGGGCGATGGTTTGCGCCCGGGCTCCATCGCCGACGCCAACGACCGCGCGCAGTTCGCGGAACTCGAAACCCTCGGCGAGCTGACGCAGATTGCGTGGCGCAAGGGCTGCCAGGTGATGATCGAGGGGCCGGGCCACGTGCCCATGCACAAGATCAAGATCAACATGGACAAGCAGCTAAAAGAGTGCGGCGAGGCGCCGTTCTATACGCTGGGGCCGCTCACCACCGACATTGCGCCGGGTTACGACCACATCACGTCAGGCATCGGCGCGGCGATGATCGGCTGGTTCGGCACGGCCATGCTCTGCTATGTGACGCCCAAGGAGCATCTGGGCCTGCCCGACCGCGACGACGTGAAAGTCGGTGTCGTCACCTACAAGCTTGCGGCCCATGCCGCCGACCTCGCAAAAGGCCACCCGGCCGCGCAGGTCCGCGATGATGCGCTGTCCCGCGCGCGCTTCGAATTCCGCTGGGAGGACCAGTTCAACCTCGCGCTGGACCCGGAAACCGCCCGCGACTTCCACGACCAGACTCTCCCCAAGGAAGCCCACAAGGTCGCCCATTTCTGCTCCATGTGCGGGCCGAAATTCTGTTCCATGAAAATCACCCAGGATGTGCGCGATTACGCAGAGGGCCTGAGCGATAATGAAAAGAAAGACCTCGAACGCGCCACGCAGGAAGCCCGCGCCGGGATGGATGAGATGAGTGAGAAGTATAAGGAGATGGGGTCGGAGATTTATCTGGAAGAAAGGGCGGTCAAGCGTGCAAATGATGAATTGTAAAGCTCTGAGGCGGGGCGTTGGAGAGCGACATGGATCCCAGTGATCAGCCAAAGACAAATTTCACAGTTGCGTCAGCCTATGTTGACTACAATCTGAAACGGAAGTCTGATGGCGAACTCGAATCCGCCTCGGGCGCGGGCAGCACCGTCGCCGCGACAAAACCAATTCGGGTGTTTCTCGAAAAAATCATCCAGCGCTACGGCGTTCAAAGCATTCTTGATTTGGGGTGCGGTGATTGGAACTGGATGCGGCATGTGTCGCTCAATAATCATCACTCTGGTGAACTCGTGCGCTATCAGGGTTGGGAGTCGAACAAGACTCTCGTTGCTGATCTAAACAAAGCGTACGGCGCCAAAACGGTCAGCTTTTATCATAAAGACGTCGCTACTGAGGCCTTTCCATTCGTTGACTTGATTATTGCGCGCGACGTGCTTGGCCACATGCCTATGGATATCGCGCAAGACGTTATCGCTCGCGCACAGGCCGCGAGCCGGTTTTTCCTGGCGACCTCACAGGACGGCACAACGAAAAACACCGGGCCGAAACCTGCGCGCGTGGAACTTGCGGGGTGGGGCTTCTATCCCGTTAATTTGACCATCGCGCCGTTCAATCTCGATAGGTTCATTCGCGACTCTGCCGACGAGCCCGACTGCGGAGGCGGGCGGCGCGCCGTGTTGTTTGACTTTTCAAGATGAATGAATGGCGCTGCTGAAAACGCCGATTGAACGTTTGATATAGGGAAATGGGAGCAGAACTGCAAATCGAGGCTGAAGCAGCGAAGGTGAAGAATATTCCCGTCGGTCAAGTACCCGGTAATGATTGCTCATGACCAATAACCGAGAATTTGACGTCATCGTCTGGGGCGCCACCGGATTTACTGGCCGGCTTGTCGCGGAGTATCTGAACGAACGCCATCCTGCCGGCGGGCCAAATCCCGGTAACGTCAAATGGGCCATGGCGGGGCGGAACGCCGGCAAGCTTGGTGAGGTTGCCGAAGCGATCGGCGCGGGCGAAATCTCGCTTGTCACTGCCGACGCTGACGACCCGAAATCCCTCGGCGACATGGCGCGGCGGACGAAAGCGATCATCACCACGGTCGGCCCCTATCAGAAATATGGCGCGCCGCTGGTGGAGGCGTGCGCCGCCGCGGGGACGGACTATGTGGACCTTTCCGGCGAGCCGCCTTTCATGCGTCGCATGGTCGATCAGTATTCGGATGAGGCGCGAAAAACCGGCGCGCGCATTGTCCATAGCTGCGGCTTCGATTCGGTCCCGTTCGATCTTGGCGTCTATTACGTGCAAAAGCTGGCGAAGGAGAAATTTGGGGCGCCCGCGACTGAAGTAAAGGGCCGTGTCCTCGCCATGCGCGGCGGCGCCTCCGGCGGAACCGTGGCCAGCCTGTTGACGACACTGGAAAACATCGGCGACCCGTTTGTGCGCCGGACCATGCGCGATATTTATTCCCTCGCGCCCGACGAAACGGCCCGCCGCCCGCGCCAGCCTGACGGCAACCGGCCCCGTTACGATCGCGATGCGGGGAAATGGGTCGCGCCCTTCATCATGGCGGCGATCAATGCGCGCAATGTGCATCGCTCCAACATGCTCATGGACTACGCTTATGGCGAAGACTTCCGCTACTCGGAGATGTTGGCGGCGCCCAACGCGCCCGCGGCTTTCGCGATTGCCGGCGGCATGGGCGGGGTCGCCGGGGCGCTCGCCTTCCCGCCAAGCCGGGCGCTTTTGAAAAACACAATCCTGCCGAAGCCGGGCGAGGGCCCGTCGGCCCGCCAGCGCGAAACCGGCTTTTACAAATTGCTTTTCATCGCGAAAACGCAAGACGGCGAAACCGTAAAAGCCATCGTCAAGGGCGACCGCGACCCCGGCTACGGGTCGACATCGAAGATGATTGCCGAGTCCGCACTGTGTCTTGCCTTCGACGTGTCGCGCGAAGAAACCCCCGGCGGCGTGTGGACCGCGGCGGCCGCCATGGGCGACAAGCTCATTGCGCGGCTTGAGGAAAACGCCGGGCTGACCTTCGAAGCGGCCTGAAGCGCCGGCGCTGTTTGCATTCCTACAGTTTTTGGCTACCAGACCGGCAGCACCAAGGAGAAGGCAACGACTATGTCCGACGAGACACCGAGCTACAAATTCGAAACCGCTGCGATCCATGCGGGGGCGGCCCCCGACCCGGTAACGAAATCGCGGGCGACGCCCATCTACCAGACGACGAGCTATGTTTTTGACGACTGCGATCAGGCGGCGCGCCTCTTTAATTTGGAAGAATTCGGCAACGTCTATACGCGGATCATGAATCCGACCACCGACGTGCTTGAACAACGGGTCGCCGCCCTGGAAGGCGGCTCGGCGGCGCTTGCGGTCGCGTCCGGGCACGCGGCGCAGCTTGTGGTGCTGCACACGCTTCTGGAGCAGGGCGATCATTATGTCGCCGCCCGTCAACTCTATGGCGGGTCCGTCAACCAGTTCGATCACGCTTTCAAGCGGTTCGGCTGGGAAGTCAGTTGGGCCGATGCGCGAGAGCCGGAAAATTTTCGTCAAGCGATCACCGGTAAAACAAAAGCAATCTTTATAGAGAGTATCGCAAACCCCGCCGGCGCGCCGACAGACATTGCCGCGATCTCCGCCATCGCCAAAGAGGCGCGCATCCCGCTTATCGTCGATAATACGCTCGCCTCTCCCTATCTTTGCCGACCGATAGAGCACGGCGCCAATATCGTGCTGCACTCGCTGACCAAGTTTCTGGGCGGGCACGGAACGTCCATGGGCGGCGTCATCGTGGATGGCGGAAACTTCGACTGGTCCGCCGATCCACGTTACCGTCATCTGGTTGAGCCGAATGCGGACTATCACGGCGTCAAGTTTTACGAGAGCTTCGGCCCCATGGCCTTTGCCATCGCGTGCCGCGTTCTCGGGTTGCGCGCCCTCGGGCCGGCGATCTCGCCGTTCAATTCATTTCAGATATTGCAGGGGATCGAGACCTTGCATCTGCGCATGGAGCGCCATTGCGATAATGCCTTAAAAGTCGCGACCTTTCTGAAGGATCACCCGAAGGTCGCCTGGGTTTCGTATGCGGGCCTTGAAGACGATGAAAACCATGCGCTCTCGCAACGCATTTCTCCGAAAGGCGCCGGCTCGGTGTTTACATTCGGGCTTGTTGGCGGACATGAGGCTGGCGTGAAGCTTGTTTCAGCAGTGAAGTTGTTCAGTCACCTGGCCAATGTGGGCGACGCCAGGAGCCTGATTATTCACCCGGCCTCGACAACCCATCGTCAGTTAACGGACGAGCAAAAAGTCGCCGCCGGCGCCGCGCCGGATACGGTGCGCCTTTCAATCGGCATTGAGCATGCGGACGATATCATCGCCGATCTCGACCAGGCGCTTGCTTCCGTTTGACCATATGGGAATTTTCAGTATCAGCGTGTCTTAGCCGTTTCAGTTCCACTTGGCGGGACTTGAAAGAAAACAAGGAGGCGCCGCGATGGCGATTGCTCTTCTCTCTGTGGGTCTGTTGGGCCTGCTTGTGTTCCTCCTCGGCGCAAATGTGTCGCGCGAGCGTCGGTCCGTTGCGGTGACCCAGCATGAGGCTGAGGCGAATCCCAAAAGCGGTTTGCGCAAAGCGATTCGCGCCCACGGTAACTGCATTGAATATGCGCCGATGTTGGCGCTGATGATCCTGGCGATTGGTCTGGCAATTCCGATGCTGCTCTCCTGGTGGATCGCCGCGCTGATGCTTGCGGCGGTGGCGTCGCGTTATGTTCATGCTGCGGGCATTCTGACGGGCGGCAGCATCTATCAAGCGAACACGCTCAAAAGGCTGGGCGCCGCAGGCACCTATATCACCGGGATCGTACTGTCCGGGGTTCTGGTCGGCCGCGCCGCGGCGCTGGTTTTTTAAAATCGACGGCGCGGCTATAATGCGTCATGTCTATTGTCATAAGGCGCCTTGTCGCCGCTGATCAGTCTCTCCTTTCAAATGTTGCGCCGGGCGTTTTCGACGATCCGATCATTCCCGCGTCGGCTGAGAAATTCCTTGCGGATCCGAACAGCGTCCTCGTCGCGGCCCTTGATGGAAAGAAAGACAGTCTGGTCGTCGGCTTCGCCAGCGCCATGATCTATCTGCACCCGGACAAATCAGCGCCGGAAATGTTGATTCTCGAAGTCGGTGTTGACGACACCTATCGGAAACGCGGCATCGGCAAGGGAATCATGAAGGCGGTGCTGGCTGAGGGGCAAGCGGCGGGCTGCAAGCTCGCCTGGCTCGCGACGGAGCCCGACAACGCCGCGGCTCTTGCGCTTTATAAATCGGTCGGCGGCAAACCGCCCGAGACGTGTATCCATATCGACTTCGACCTAACGGCGGACGGTTAGGTCTTCGTCCGTTTCGGCACGAGGGCCACGGCGCGCAACGGTCCGCCAGCCGCCACCGAAATGTCTGCAACGCCGCCAATTCATGAATAATGATTTAGTTACGTCCCGGTTCGCGTTGCTTGCCATCAACCGGTCAATTCGTTTGACGTGTACTGTCAATTTTTCCGGCGTTAGATCGCGTCGTTACAAGATTCTACTGTAACAGCAGATAGAGTGAACAGATTGCCCGGTTTCACGGGCGCATATTTCGATAAACAAACTTTCATCTTCCGTCACGACGAACAATCCCGGCGCTGTCGTATAGATAGCAACCGCCGTTCCATTCTTGAGCGCCGGCCGAGAGGCGGTTTGCATTCTATCTCGTCTGACGCACCACGCTGCGCATGCGTTCGATCAACAGAGGGTCTCCGATGATATTGCGGGAAACATCATCGCTAGTACAAAGGAAGGAAGTGAGTCATGCGTAGTATATATGTAATCGCGTCTTTAGGCGCGTTAGCGATCACAGTAGTCGGCGTCAGAGCACTGTCGCCGGCAGGCGCACAGGAAGCGCCGCTGCTATCCGATCAATCTAAATCATCAGAACGGAGATCGGGTTCGCCGCAAGGCATCAGTGGCGACGCAAATGATCGGCGCGATCGCGCAAAACGACGACGCGAGACGGACGGGGATCGACCGCGCGTCGGGGCGCGTGAAGTACGCACCTATGACGGTAGCGGCAATAACATAGAAAATCCGGAATGGGGCGCGACATTTGCGCATTTGCAGAGATTCGGTCTCGTCGATTACGCTGACGGAATCTCGGCGCTTGCAGGGCCGCTGCGCCCGAGCGCGCGTGTTGTGAGCAACGCGGTCGTTAGTCAGGACGAGGATGAATCGATTCCCAACCTATTTGGAACGAGTGATTTCATGTGGCAGTGGGGCCAGTTCCTCGACCACGACATTGATCTGACCGATGGCGGCGTCGACGAAATCGCCGACATTGAAGTGCCTGCGGGCGATCCGTTTTTTGACCCCGACGGGACAGGCGCGGAAGTGATCCCTTTCAGCCGCGCAATTTTTGATCCCGCAACGGGCACGGATCTTACCAATCCGCGACAACAGGAAAATGAAATCACCAGCTGGATCGACGCATCCATGGTCTACGGCTCTGACGCGGAACGCGCCGCAGCGCTGCGTGTCGGGCCTGACAGTCCGTATCTAAAAACCAGCGCCGGCGATCTCTTGCCGTTCAATACTGACAGCTTGACGAACGCCAACGGCCCGGTCGCCGACCCGACGATGCTTTTTCTCGCCGGCGATGTTCGCGCCAATGAACAGCTCGGCCTCACGGTGATGCACACGCTGTTCGTGCGCGAGCACAATCGTCTGGCAGCGCTGTTGATGCGAAAGCGCGGAAGCGCTAGTCCCGAAGAAATTTTCCAGGCGGCCCGGCGTCTGGTCATCGCGGAAATCCAGATCATTTCCTACAATGAGTTCCTGCCAGCGTTGCTGGGACCGAGCGCTATCGACGCATATCGCGGTTATGATTCATCGGTTGACGCCACCATCTTCAATGAGTTTTCCGTCGCTGCATACAGGCTCGGACACTCTATGCTCTCAAGCGAAATCTTGCGCCTTGACGTTGACGGCGCGGCAATTGCGGAGGGGCCGGTTGCACTGCGCGATGCGTTCTTCACCGGCGTAATTCATCTGCAAGAGCGAGGTGACCTTGATCCGATCTTGCGTGGTCTTGCCGCCCAATCGCACCAGAATATTGATGTTAAAGTTGTTAACGCGCTTCGTAATTTTCTCTTTGGCGAGCCGGGCGCCGGCGGTTTCGATCTCGCGTCGTTGAACATACAGCGTGGTCGCGACCATGGCGTTGGCTCCTATAATGATACGCGCGAAGCCCTGGGCCTGGTGCGCGTCTCCGGTTTCGACGAGATTACGTCGGACGTAGCGCTTCAGAACGCGCTTTTCGAAACCTACGGTTCCGTTGACGATATTGACCTATGGGTGGGCGGACTTGCCGAAGATCCCATGGCGGAGGGCTCGCAGATCGGGCCGTTATTTCGGGAGATACTGATCCGCCAGTTTTCTGCGCTTCGCGATGGCGACCGCTTCTGGTTCGAGCGCGACTTGACTAAAGGTGAGCTGGAGATACTGGACGGTGTGACGCTTGCGCGGATAATTCGCGACAATACCGGCGTCGGTGATGAAATTTCCGACAATGTATTCGTTGTCGCCGATACAAACCGGCGACCAAGAAACCGGACCAAGAAGGGAAGGTAGACGCGATAAAGTAGAAGCGCCGCCGCGTCCTTTGTCTTGTGGCGCGGCGGCTACGCCAGTTTGACTGCCATCGCATCGCTGACGCGTTTTGGGCGTCCCAAATTTATCGCCGGCGCCGCTTTGACTTCGCTCCTTTGGGTTTTGAGCGAATATTGGAAACCGTTCCTTCCGACTTTTTGACGCGGCCCTCCGACCGCTCCTCAATCGCCGATTGCCTCGCCAGCGGATCGTCCGCCACTGCAAGCTCGACTTCCTGAAGCCGCTTGATTTCGTCGCGGAGGCGCGCTGCCTCTTCGAATTCGAGATTGGCGGCGGCGTCGCGCATCTGTTTTTCAAGGCCATCGAGATGCGCGCGGAGATTGTGTCCGGGCTGGAGGAATTCTTCCGCGTCTTCGGCGAAGCCCTGGCCGGGTTTCGCCGCGCGCGCGCCGCGATGGCCCACGAAAGTCTGGCCGGCGGCGGCCTTCGCCCCTTCGTCGTCGCTGGCGGCGATTTCCGCGATCTTCGCCTTGGTGCTTTCGGGCGTAATGCCGTGGACTTCGTTATGGGCGAGCTGTTTTTCGCGCCGGCGTTCGGTCTCGCCCATGGCCCGCTCCATGGAGCCGGTGATGCTGTCCGCATAGAGAATAACCCGGCCGTCAACGTTTCGCGCGGCCCGGCCGATGGTCTGGATCAGCGAGGTTTCCGACCTTAGGAACCCTTCCTTGTCCGCGTCGAGGATCGCTACAAGCTGGCATTCGGGAATATCGAGGCCCTCGCGCAAGAGATTGATTCCCACGAGCACGTCGAAGGCGCCAAGGCGCAAATCGCGGATGATCTCGATGCGCTCCAGCGTGTCGATATCGGAATGCATGTAGCGGACTTTTACCCCCTGTTCATGCATATATTCGGTCAAGTCTTCGGCCATACGTTTCGTCAGGGTAGTGACGAGGACGCGCCCGCCTTTCTTGGCGATTTCCTTGCATTCGGCGATGACGTCGTCGACCTGGTTGGTCTTGCCTCCCGTGACGGGATGCACTTCCACTTCCGGATCGACGAGGCCCGTCGGGCGGATCACCTGTTCGACGAAAACGCCGCTGGTGCGGTCCAGCTCCCAGCCGCCAGGCGTCGCCGAGACATGCATCGTCTGCGGACGCATCTTCTCCCATTCCTCGAATTTCAGCGGCCGGTTGTCCATGCAGGAGGGCAGGCGGAAGCCGTATTCGGCGAGGGTGCGCTTGCGGTTGAAGTCGCCGCGGAACATGGCGCCGATCTGCGGCACGGTGACGTGGCTTTCGTCGCAAAAGATGAGCGCGTTTTCGGGAAGGTATTCGAAGAGGGTCGGCGGCGGCTCGCCCGGTTTGCGGCCCGTGAGGTAACGGGAATAGTTCTCGATGCCGTTGCACGAGCCGGTCGCGGCCATCATTTCCAGATCGAACTGCACGCGCTGTTCAAGGCGCTGTGCTTCAAGGAGCCGGCCTTCCTCGCGCATGATCGGCAGCACTTCCGTCAGTTCTTTTTTGATTGACGCCATCGCCTGTTGCAGTGTCGGGCGCGGCGTGACGTAGTGGGAGTTGGCGTACATGGTGATCTCTTCGAGATCGCCGGTCTTCTGGCCCGTCAGCGGATCGAACTCGTGGATCGCCTCCACCTCGTCGCCGAACATGGAAACCCGCCACGCCCTGTCTTCATAGTGCGCCGGGAAAATCTCGATGACGTCGCCGCGCACCCGGAAGGCGCCGCGAGCGAAGGCGTTGTCATTGCGTTTGTATTGCAGGGCGACAAGATCGGCGAGGAGCTTGCGCTGTTCAATCGTTTGGCCAAGTTTCAGTGAGAACGTCATCGCCGTGTAGGTTTCGACCGAGCCAATGCCGTAGATGCACGACACCGAGGCGACGATGACGACGTCGTCCCGTTCGAGCAGCGCGCGCGTCGCGGCGTGGCGCATGCGGTCGATCTGTTCGTTGATGGACGATTCTTTTTCTATGTAAGTGTCCGTACGCGGAACATAGGCTTCCGGCTGGTAGTAGTCGTAATAGGAAACGAAATACTCAACCGCGTTGTCGGGGAAGAACGCCTTGAACTCCCCATAAAGCTGCGCGGCGAGAGTTTTGTTGGGGGCGAGGATCAGCGCCGGGCGCTGGGCCGCCTCGATCACTTTGGCCATGGTGAAGGTCTTGCCGGTGCCGGTGGCGCCGAGGAGCACCTGGTCCCAGTCTTCGGATTTCAGTCCGTCCGACAGTTCGGCGATGGCCTGAGGCTGGTCGCCGGCGGGCTCGTAATCTGAGACGACCCTCAGCGGCTTCGACAGGCCGGTGATAGTGGGCCGTTCGGGCCGGTGCGGCGTCCATTCCGACGTCTGCACCCGGTCGTGATAGGCGGCCATGGCCTCCGAGAACCCGCCGGGGGTGATCTCCTCCCGGGGCGTTGAGGGCTGGGTCGTCGGTTTTTTACGGCGTGGAGCAGGCATCGGCTGAGGGTTTCCGGTCAAATGGATGTCGGGTGGGCGTGGGAATGCGCGGCCGCCCCGATGCTGGAACATAGTGCGAACAGCACAGAATGAAAGGGGCTAACCGCGCAGCGTCGGCGCGATCGTCGAAACCTCGACGCTGACATCCATGCCGAGGAAATCGTCCTTGGCGCCGCTGAACGACCCCTCAAGCGGCACGGCCTGGGCGGGCAGTCGGGCGACGCCGGTGCGGATCAAATGGCCGGAGGCGATCAGGCCGTTGGTGGGGTCGAATTCGATCCAGCCGGCGCCCGGCAGGAAGACCTGCACCCAGGCGTGGGTGGCGCCGGCGCCGCGTATGGAGCGATGGCCCTCGTCGTCGGTCTGGTCCGTCAGGGGGTCGTAGAGGTAGCCCGTGACGAAACGCGCAGCAAATCCGAGCTGGCGAACCGCTTCGAGCATGAGGACGGCGAAGTCGCGGCACGATCCGGCGCCCAGCGCCAGGGTTTCGCGCGGCGGCTGGATGCCCGGCTCCTCGCGGCGGCGGTAGTCAAAATCCCGATGGATCGCGCTGTTGACGTTTTCAAGGATGGCCCAGCTGTCGCTATACGCGTCGTCGACAAAAAACTCGGCCCATTGTTTCACTTCTCCCGTCGGCGTGTCGTATTCGGGCCGGATCAGGGCGACGAGATCGGGCCATTGTTCCGAAGGGTATGTAAACGGATATCGCCGCGCAAACTCGGCGATCGGGAATTTCGGTTCGTGTACGGTAGAGCGAACCACATTGAACTCGCAGACAATCTCAAGCGTGTCCGACGCGGGCGCGGCGTCGAAATCCATGATGATTTTAGAATTCGAAAACACGTCGTGAACCCAATGCCGGGCCGAGACCGGGTTGGTGTTGATTTCGAATGCGGTCAGGCGAAGATCGTTCGACTCATGCGGCCGGAACATGGCGCGGTGGTTGCCGAATTTCACCGGCCGCGCGTAACGGTATTGCGTAACGTGGCGCACATGCAGCAGATCAGTGGAGACAAGCGGGGTCGATACGGTCATGGGTGCGGCGACATTCAACGGACTGACTTTCTTTACGCCTTGCGCAGCCGGCGCCGGTTGAATCAGCCGGCGGGCGCAAAATAGCGGTCATTGAGGGCGTTGGCGAGTGCGATAATCTCCTGCTGGATTGCGTCAAGGTAACGATGCAGGGCCCGGCCGTTAAGTTTCGCCGGCGGCGACGCCAGCCGGGATTCCAGCGCATTGGCGGCGGCGACAATCGCGGCGCCGGGCTTGGCGTTAAAATCGCGCTCAAGCCGTCCAAGCTGATAGAATGACGCTTCCGCCGCATTAGTGACCGACAACGGCAGATACGGATCGCACAACACGAAATGCGCGGCGTCGCCGGCATCGGCGTTAAATGAGTGACGTCGCTGAAAGGCGTGATAGCCGGAGGCGGACCGCAACAGCGTGTTCCACCAGGCGACGTCCGGAGGGGTTACGTCATCAATATCGTCAATATCGAATCGGAAGTACTTCATGTCGATGAGGCGTGTCATCTGGTCGGCGCGCTCAAGAGCGCCGCCGAGTTGATGAAAACGCCAGACTTCATCGCGATAGCAGGTGGCGGCCATAACGCCGCGATGCTTATAGCAGCCGTCCCGAAGCGAAAGGCAGATGTCATTTAACTTCGAAAGAGAAAACCGGCGCTTCTGAAGCGCCGCGAGGTCGTCATTAAAGACCGATATCTCGCGCCATGCTTCGGTGCTCAACAAGTGCCGCAGGGAGCGCGCATTTTCTTTGGCCATGAATGAGGCGGCGACGGCCGAATTCGGATTGTTCCGGTCGGTGAGGTAAAACCGCGCCACATTGAGCGCCGTTGGCGCTTTGCCGCGCTCGGCGAACGCCGCTTCGTCGGCGAAGACAGAAAGGATCGGCGCCCAGGCCTCGCCCGAGTCCTGATCGGCGGCGAAGGCTTCGGTCACCCATAAAAGGCGTGCGAGACTTTCGACCCGTTCCATATAACGGCCGAGCCAGAAGGCGTTTTCTGCAAAACGGGATAACAGCATCAGCGCTTACCGCATCACCCAGGTGTCTTTCGAGCCGCCGCCCTGGCTTGAATTGACGATGAGCGAGCCTTCGCGCATGGCGACGCGGGTCAGCCCGCCGGGCAGAACCCAGGAATCTTTTCCCGTGAGAACGAAGGGGCGCAAATCCACATGGCGCGGCGCCACACCCCTGGGCGTTAATGTGGGGCATACGGAAAGACTGATCATCGGCTGCGCAATGTAGTTTGCAGGATCCTTTTTGATCGCCTTGCGCACGTCGCGGATTTCCGCCTTCGTTGCTTTTGGCCCGATGACAATGCCATAGCCGCCGGATTCGCCGACCGGTTTAACCACCAGCTCGTCAAGATGATCGAGCACGTAGGCCCGGTCTTCCTTTTCCCGGCAGATCCAGGTTTTGACATTGTTGAGGATCGGTTCCTCGCCGAGATAATAATCGATGATCCGCGGCATATAGGCGTATACCGCCTTGTCGTCAGCGACGCCGGCCCCGACCGCGTTGGCGATTGTCACCTTGCCGGCTTTCAGCGCGCGCATCAGGCCAGGCGTGCCGAGCATGGAGTCTTCACGGAAAACTTCCGGGTCGAGGAAATCGTCGTCGATACGGCGATAGATCAGATGCACCCGCTGAAGGCCGGATATGGATTTCATGAAGACCCGGTCTTCGTCATCGACAAAAAGATCGCGGCCCTCCACGAGTGAAACCCCCATCTCCCGCGCAAGGAAAACGTGTTCGAAATAGGCAGAGTTGAAAACGCCCGGGGTCAAGAGAACGATATTCGGTTTTTGGATCCGCGGCGGCGCCGTTTCCGACAGTTTGCCGCGCAGCCGTTTGCCGTAATCGGAAACCGGCAGGATTTTCGTCCCTTCCATCAGGTCGGGAAACGAACGCATCATCAGGTGGCGGTTTTCGATGACATAGGAAACGCCCGATGGCGAGCGGCAGTTGTCTTCCAGAACAAGGAATTCGCCGTTCTGATCGCGAATGAGATCGACGCCGGAGATATGTGTATAGGCGCCCTGCGCCAGTTTGACGCCAAGCATCTCCTTTCGGAAATGTTTGTTCTTCAGGACGAGCGCTTTCGGCACGACGCCGTCCTTCAGGATTTGCTGCTTGCCGTAGACGTCATTCAAAAAGGCGTTGAGCGCAGTGACGCGCTGGATGCAGCCCGTATCGATGAGGTTCCAGTCCGCCGCCGTAATCTGGCGCGGCAGCGGGTCGAACGGAAGAATACGGTCGATGGCGCCCGCGTCGGAATAGACCGTGAACGTAATCCCGAGGTTTTTAAGTTCGCGTTCCGCAGCGGCGTTGCGCTGGTTCAGCGTGCGCAGATTGTAGCGCGAAAGCTTCCGGGCGACGGGATTATTCTTGCCGCCGGCGCTGGTGGTGATTTCGCAAAAATTTTCGCCGGGATCGTATTCGGCGAAGAGGCTTTTTGTAGGCATACTCTGCCTGATTAGCGGATCATTCGGTGAAATGCAAATTTTTCGATGGATATGCTAAATCTGTGTACAGAGTAAGCGGCTATGCCGGGCGGCGCGCAATTACGCCGCGAGGACCAGCGCTGCGTGAGCCGTTTTGGAATTTTGCGCCGTCATGATATTGACCCGGCTCCACCAGTTTGAGAACGAGGAACGCCCATGCTTCGATTGTTTGTTCTTGGATTTGCTTTGCTCACAGCGTCGCTCAGCGCCGCGTTGGCCGATGACGCGCTTGATGCCCTGTTTGACGAGGTCCAGCGCCATGCGCACCAAAGCGATCCCTTCGCCGCCACCAGCGCCGGCGTATACGATTATAATGATCGCATTCCATCAGTGACGGCGGCGGATAAAGAGCGCCGGACCGGCGACGTCGCCGCGTTTCTCGAACGGCTTGAGGCGATTGACCGCGGCGGCCTCAGCGATGCGGACCGCATCAACGCCGATCTCCTGCACTTTATCTTGGGGCAAGAGGCGGCGCTCGCGGAATTTCGCGCCTACCGAATGCCGTTTCGCGCGGACAGCGGGTTTCACAACCGGATCAACCATGTCGTCAGCGCAACGCCTTTTCGCTCGGAAAAGGATTTCACGGATTACCTGAAGCGCCTGAAAGCGCTGCCGGATTTCATCGAGCAAAATATCGAGAACATGCGTGAAGGACTTGCTGTCGGATTCACGCAACCGAAAGAAATCATTCCCCTGATCATTCCGTCGTTCAACGCAATGGCGGCGGGGAACGCGGAAGCGCACTCCCTTTATGCGCCGTTTAATGACATGCCCGCCGTGATTTCGGAGTGCCGTCAGCGTTCGCTGAAAAGGCAGGGCAGGGCCGTTCTCGAAAATGACGTTATTCCCGCCTTCGCCGCTCTCGCGACGTTCATGCAGGAAGAATACCTGCCGAATGCCCGCGAAACCCTCGGCATCAGCGAGACCCCGGACGGCGAGGCCTATTACGCTGCGCTGGTGCGTTACTTCACGACGCTCGATGACGCGACGCCGGATGAAATCCATGAGATCGGCCTGAAGGAAGTCGCCCGTATTCGAAAGGAAATGGCTGCCGTCATCGAGGAGGCGGGGTTTGACGGAATCTTCGAGGAGTTTCTCGAATTCCTGCGAACGGACCGCCAATTCTACGCGGAAACGCCACAGGAATTGCTGGAGCGCGCGGCGTGGATATCAAAAGACATTGACGGTCGCCTGCCGGCTTATTTCGGCAAGCTGCCGCGTCAGCCTTATTCAGTTGAGCCGGTGCCGGAGGACATTGCGCCCAACTACACCACGGCGCGTTATGTGGGCGCGCCGCTCGATTCAGACCGTGGCGGCGAGTTCTGGGTCAACACATACAAAATTGAAATCCGCCCCATCTATCAGCTCGTCGCCATGGCCCTCCATGAGGCGGTGCCGGGCCATCACTTACAGATCGCGTTGTCGAAAGAGATCAAAAACGTGCCGGAGTTTCGCAAAGGGTATTACCCGCACGCCTATGGCGAAGGCTGGGGTCTTTATGCGGAGAAACTCGGTGTCGAGATGGGCGTTTATCAAACGCCCTATGATGATTTCGGGCGCCTCACCTGGGAGATGTGGCGCGCCTGCCGGCTCGTGATCGATACCGGCATTCACGCCAAGGGCTGGACCCGTCAGCAGGCGGTCGATTACCTCGCGTCCAACACGGCGCTGTCGCTGCACAATGTCGGCACGGAAGTCGACCGGTACATTGCCTGGCCCGGTCAGGCGCTCGCCTACAAAATGGGCGAGCTGACGATCTGGGAGCTGCGGGCGAAGGCGGAGGCGGAACTGGGCGAGGATTTTGACATTCGCGCATTTCATGACGCGGTGCTTGCTCAAGGAGGTCTGCCACTTGAAATGCTTGCCGACCAGATCGACCGCTATATTGCCGCGACCAAGGCGGAGGAGTAAAATTGACCGGTCCCGATGTCCCACGCATCGAAACGGAGCGTTTGATCCTTCGTGGACACCGTCTCGACGACTTTTCGGCGGTCCGCGAAATGTGGAGTGACCCCGACGTTACGAAATACATCGACGGCAAGCCGCGCGCGGAAGAGGAGTGCTGGGTGAAATTCCTGCGCGCGACAGGGTTCTGGGTGCATCTCGGATACGGCTACTGGATTATCGAAGAGAAGGAATCCGGCGCGGTGGTCGGCGAGATCGGTTTCGGCGATTTCAAGCGCGATATCGATCCGTCGCTCCGAGGCGCGCCGGAGATCGGGTGGGCTGTCGCCGCCGCTTTTCACGGCAAGGGATACGCCAGCGAAGCGGCTCGCGCTGTCATTAAATGGGGACATGCTAACAACATTCCCTTGCCAATGTCCTGCATCATTGATCCTGCGAACAAGGCCTCAATTCGGATTGCCGAGAAATGCGGATTCACGGAGACAACGCGCACGACCTATCACGGCAATGAGGTCATTCTTTTTCATCGAGGGTGAATGTTGCGGCGTAGCGCTCTCGCAAAACCTGTTTTTGAACCTTGCCCATGGCGTTGCGCGGCAGCACGTCGACACGGAAGAATTTTCGCGGACGTTTGAACCGGGCCAGCGCTTCAATTGCATTTTCGAGCAGGTTAAGCTCTGCGTCGCCGACGAAAACAGCGATGACGCCTTCGCCCATATCCGGATGCGGAACGCCGACAACCGCGGACTCAGCAACGCCGGGCGCCGCATCCAGCAACGCTTCGATTTCCTTCGGGTAGATGTTGTAGCCGCCGGCGATGATCAGGTCTTTGGCGCGCCCGGAGAGGGTGAGGCGTCCGGCGCCGTCGATGGCGCCGATGTCGCCGGTTATAAACCACCCGTTGCGAAATTCCGCCTTGGTTTTTTCAGGCATGCGCCAGTAGCCGGAAAAAAGGCTGTCGCCCCGGATTTCCACATTGCCCGGCGTATCGGCCGGCAGCACGCCGCCGTCATTGTCGGTGACGCGAATGTCGACGCCCGGAAGCGCAAAACCGACGGAGCCGGCGATGCGTTCCCCGTGCAGCGGGTTGGACGAAATCATGCCGGCCTCGGACATTCCATAGCGCTCAAGAATTCTGTGTCCGGTTCGCTCGTGAAATGCGTTGAAGGTCTCTTCTGTCAGCGGCGCCGAGCCGGAAATAAACAGCCGCATATGGGCGGCGTCGTCCTTGTGGAAGTCCGCGTCGGCCAGCAGGCGCGTATAAAATGTCGGCACCCCCATCATCACGCTGGCGCGCGTCAGCGCCCGGCGGGTATCCGCTACATCAAACTTCGGGAGGAACAGAATTTCGCAAGCGGATAACATTGCCGTATGCAGCGCCACGAACAGCCCGTGAATATGAAAGACGGGCAGCGCGTGCAGCAACACGTCTGTTTGGCGAAATTCCCATAACGCATTGAGAGCAACCGCATTTGCCTGCAAAGCGCCGTGCGATAGCATCGCGCCTTTCGACCTGCCGGTCGTGCCGGACGTATAGAGGATTGCCGCGAGGTCGTCCGGGTGACGCGCCTGAACTTTCACCTGGGAAGGCGCGTTGTCCGCGGCGCTGCGCAACGAGCCGACGCCGTCGCTGTCTAGGGTCAGCACGGTTCGCACGCCCGCATCGTTGGCGAGAGGCGCAAGGTCGGCCTGTCGCGCCGGATCACAGATAAAGAGAGAGGGTTCGGCGTCGCGCAGAAAGTAGGCGACTTCTTCATTGGTGTAGGCTGCGTTCAACGGAACGTAAACGAACCCGCCGCGGAGCGCGCCAAGATAGGCGGCGACGTTTTCAAAGGACTTTTCAACCTGTACGAGAATGCGGTCGCCGGGCTTTGCACCGGCCTGCGCCATGGCGTATGCCATCTGTGCGGCGCGCGCATCCAGCTCGCCATAGGCGATCGATCGGTCGCCAGGCGCGGTAAGCGCCGGCCCGCTTGAATTCAGCTCCAAGCGCCGTTTCAGCAGATCGTAGAAATTGCCATTGCTCATGTGGCGCGATCAAAGTGCGTTCACGGGAATTTTCAGATAGCTGATCCCGTTTTCCTCCGCGGGCGGCAATGCGCCCGCGCGCATATTGACCTGGACCGACGGCAGGATGAGCCTTGGCATTGAAAGCTTTGCGTCGCGCTCCTCGCGCATGGCGACAAATTCGTCCTCCGACTTGCGGGCGATATGGATGTTTTCTTCCCGTTGTTTTCTTACGGTGGACTCGAACGCAAACCGATCTCGTCCGGGCGCCTTGTAGTCGTGACACGTAAAGACCCGGGTTTCGTCGGGAAGGGCGAGAATTTTCTGAATGGACCGGTAAAGCGTTCGCGCGTCGCCCCCCGGGAAATCACAACGGGCCGTGCCGTAATCGGGCATGAACAGCGTGTCGCCTACAAACGCCGCATCGCCGATGACATAGGCGATGCAGGCCGGCGTGTGCCCGGGCGCGTGGATGACGTGCGCCTCGATCGCGCCCATGTCAAAACTGTCGCCGTCTGCGAACAACCGGTCGAACTGGCTTCCGTCTGTTGCGAAATCGGGCTCGGCAGCGAAAACCTCGGCAAATGTTTTTTGAACGACGCCGACGGCTGCGCCGATCCCGGTTTGTCCGCCCAGCGCATTTTTTAGATACGCCGCCGCCGTCAGATGGTCGGCGTGCACATGGGTTTCCAGGATCCAGTCGACGCTCAACCCGTTGGATGCCACATAGTCGACAATTCGCTCGGCGTTCCCCGTTGTCGTGCGGCCGGCCGCGGGATCATAGTCCAGCACCGGGTCAATAATCGCAGCGCGCCGCGTTTCCGGGTCATGAACGACGTAGCTTGCCGTAAACGTCGCTTCGTCGAAGAAGGTTTCGACGGCTGTTTGCACCATGATCGCTCCTTGCTAGCCTGCTTGCCGGTGGCCGGTAGCGCGCCGGCGGAAGCCATTATATACAGCTAGCCAAAGCCGTGCGAAGGCCCGCGGCGCGAGAAACGAACATGCTAGACGCCACTGAAAAAAAGCATCCCGCAGGGTCGAATTTCGACGCCCAACTGAGCGCGTCGATTGACGCGGCGGCGGACTGGCTTGCTGCGCGCCAGAAGCCGGAAGGGTATTGGGTTGGGCGACTTGAGTCGAACGCATGCATGGAAGCGCAGTGGATATTGGCTCTCTGGTTCTTGGGGCTTGAAGACCACCATTTGCGCGCGCGTCTTGCGCAGTCATTACGTCAGACCCAGCGCCCTGACGGTTCGTGGGAGATTTATCACGACGCGCCCGCCGGCGACGTCAATACGACCGTCGAAGCCTATGCGGCGCTCCGGTCCATGGGTGCTTCAAAAGACGATCCGGCGCTGAAGGCCGCCCGCGAATGGATCATGTCGAAGGGCGGGCTGAAAAGCATTCGCGTCTTCACCCGCTACTGGCTTGCCCTGATCGGGGAGTATCCGTGGAAGGCGACGCCGAACCTTCCGCCGGAAGTGGTTTTCTTTCCGAACTGGTTTCCGTTCTCGATCTATAACTTCGCCCAATGGGCTCGCGCGACGCTGATGCCGATTGCCGTCCTGTCGGCGCGCCGGCCCGCGCGGCCCCTGCCTGCCGAAAACCGACTGGACGAATTGTTTCCTGAGGGCCGCGAAAATTTCGACTACGCCTATCCGGAGAAGCCGGGCGCAGATTTCTGGGACGGGTTTTTCAAGACCGCTGACCGCGTGCTTCACGCGCTGCAAACCTACGGCGAGTGGACCGGGTTTTCGCTGGCCCGAAAGACAGCGATCAGAACTGCGCTCGAATGGATCATCAAGCACCAGGACAATGACGGCGTCTGGGGCGGCATACAGCCCCCGTGGATTTACTCGCTGATGGCGCTCTACAACGAAGGATACGCGCTTGATCACGCGGTTCTGGAGAAGGGGCTGGGCGCCCTCGACGATCCCCGATGGCGCGTCGATGCGGGCGATGCGACCTGGATACAGGCTTCAACCAGTCCGGTTTGGGATACGGTGCTGACGCTCCTTTCTTTTGAGGACGCGGGTGTTGATCAGCAATATAGCGCGGAGGTTGAAAAGGCCGTTCAGTGGGTGCTCGATCAGCAGGTTCTGCGAAAGGGCGATTGGAGCGAAAAGCTGCCCGACCTGGAGCCCGGCGGCTGGGCCTTCGAATACAAGAACGGTTATTATCCCGATACGGATGATACGGCGGTCGCGCTGATTGTCCTGGCGAAACACAAATCAGATCCGAAATGGCGCGAGCGCGGCGTCGAGGTTGCGATTGAAAAAGGCGTCAACTGGCTTTTGGGCATGCAGTGCAAAAATGGCGGCTGGGGCGCGTTCGACAAGGACAATGACAAGAACTACCTCACCAGGATTCCCTTTTGCGATTTCGGCGAGGCGCTCGATCCGCCCTCGGTCGATGTGACGGCGCACATTGTCGAGGCCTTTGGCAAGCTGGGATACTCAAAAGCGCACCCCAGCATCGCCCGCGCGATTGAGTATTTAAAGGCGGAGCAGGAGCCGGACGGAGCCTGGTTCGGCCGGTGGGGCGTAAACTACGTATACGGAACCGGCGCAGTCCTGCCGGCGCTCGAAGCGATCGGCGAGGATATGACCCAGCCCTACATCCGAAAAGCATCGGACTGGCTGATCCTCCATCAGAATGACGACGGGGGGTGGGGCGAAAGCTGTGCGTCTTACATGGACCCCGCTGCGATGGGGCGCGGCAAGTCCACGGCGTCACAGACCGCCTGGGCGCTGATGGCGCTCGCGGCGGCCGGTCGGAGGGAAGACGAAGCCGCAATTGCAGACGGCGTCCAGTTCCTCATTGAGCGTCAGGTCGACGGTACCTGGGACGAGCCGGAATATACCGGTACGGGATTTCCGGGCTACGGCGTCGGCGCCACAATCAAACTTGGCGACCCGCAACTGGCGGAACGTTTGAAGCAGGGGCCGGAACTCTCGCGCGCCTTTATGATTAACTATAATCTTTACAGGCATTACTTTCCGATCATGGCGCTCGCCCGGGTCCGGAAATTCATGTCCGCCTCTGCAACGCCGTAACGGCAAAAAACGCCGAAAATTCTGATATTTACCGTCCGTTCGCGGAAATTCCGACTCGCGGTACAATTATTGCTGAATTGCACCCCGAGAGGAGTGCTTATGCGTGTTTACGTAATTGTGCTGGTCCTTGCGCTTAGCCTCGCCTTTACGATGTCGTTTACATAAACGGCGCTTGTGGGCTGGAAAGAGGCATTCTCCGAATAGCGGCGTTCGGACAGATTATTCGTCTGAAGCGGGACGGCTTGCTGCGTCCTGTCGCGCGGACTTCAGCATCGCCGCATTGACATGCAGCAATTCTTGCAGGCAGCGTTCGATCTGCGTATGCGTGCGCTCAAGGCGCCGGGCCTGGTCTTTCGGACCGGATTGAATCTCGTAGATGAACTCGCCGACATTTCGGTAGTCGTTCATCAGGTAGAATTTCAAAAATATTTTGTCGCCCTTCGCCTCAAAGCCGCCAAAGGTCACGGATGACGACGGAACGGGCGGTTTGCGGTCCATGCTTCAGGAGTCCTTGAAAATCGTGCAACTCATTTACGCCGAATGCCTGCAATTGGGCAACGGCGCGATTAACCGCAAGAGCCCTCCATTTCCGAAATCCATTCGCGAATGAGATGAACCCCCTCCTTATGCGCAAGGGCCCGCCCGAGTTCGGGCATCATCGCGGCGGGGTCCGTCGTCTCCATACGGAAGAGCGTTATGGACGCATCCGGCGCGCCGGGTGCGATGGCGACTCTGCGCCCGCCCGTGCCGCCGCCGGCGGCGATGGGCGGTTTGCAGACGCCCAGCGCGGCGCCGCGCGCGCTCGGCTCAAGGTCGAGACCGGAGGTGTCGGCGGCGCCGTTCGGGTTGTGGCAATGGCTGCAATTGATATCGAGATACGCTCGGGCGCGGGCGTCGAGCGGCACCGTCTTATCGGTCCATGCGGCGTTGGCCGGCGCTTTCTCGACATTTCCCGCGGCGATTATTCCAGAAGCGACCCAGTGATCGAGCTGATTAAAGCCGGGCGAGAAGGCGGACTGTCTGTTGAGGTGGCGCGCCTTCATCCCGATCGGCTGGATCTCTTTCGTGTCGGCGTTTGTCGCATGACAGGCGGCGCACTGGTTCTGATTCGGCACGATATACGGAAACTCGGTTTCATCGTCGCCGCGAACCAGCGTGATTGCCTTGATGTCGCCGGTGCGCTTCAGCACGGCGTCGGTTTGTTCGTCGTTCCAGATATAGGGAAGCGCGGTCCAGCCCCCGGCGCGGCGGACGAGCAGCCGCGTTTCGATCAGCCGAAACGCATCGAGAGACAGGGATTTGTCGGAAAGGGGTGGCGGCGTCCCGACCAACGCCGCATTGCCGCGCGTTGGATAATAAAACGTCTTCGTAATGACGGAGCCGACCGGAAAGTCGAAGGTTTCTGTTTCGTCGTAGGAGGCGGCCTCCGCGCCGGGAAGCCAGACGGTCCGCAGTTTCAGAGCGTAGTCGGAAAAGAGCGGCGTTGCGAGATCGTAAGGCGTGACGCCGTCATTGACGACAAGACGATTTCCGTCCGTGAACACCATGCCCCAGTCGCTCAGCGCGTATGGCGCAGCCTCGCCATAGAAGGTTGGCGAGGCCGCGCGTTCGCCCGAGCACGCCGCCAGCAGGAAACACAAGAGGGGCGCTATCAAACGCAACTTACATTTGCTCCGCGAGGGCGCCGGTCAGCGAAATGGCGGGCAGCCGCTCAAGCGTGCAGTCGTGGACGCCGTCATCGGCGATGCCCGCGTTCTTGTTGCCATTCGGCCCGTCCGCGTTCAGCACCTGCACCCCGTCATTCTGCACGCAGATAACCGGGTCGCCGCCGCCGTCCGGATTTACATATCCGTCCCAGAGAATATCGGGCAGGCGGCCCAGGGGACCTGCAACAGCGAGTTTCAGCGCCTGTAGCTCAAGGCCGTCGGGATTGTTTCCGCCGCCGTCGAACCGGTTTTCGTAAACGAAAATCCGCTCCGGATAGGGATCGAAATCATCCTGTGCCGCGGCGTCCGCGTAATCGGCGGAGAAGATGCTTGAGACAATGACGTTCGCGGTCTTGTTGTCGCGGATATCGTTGTCAAAAATCTCCACGTCGTCATTTGAGTTAACGACGACGCCGGAGCCCGCGGGGATCGATGCGACCGGCGTGCCTTCATGGCCGAAGTTCTTTGTGTTGTTCTCGTAAACCTCATTGGCGAAAACGCGGGTGCGTGCGCCCGGCGTCTTCAGGTTCGGCATATTGAACACCAGTATGCCGCCGGTGTTGTTGGCAGCGACATTGCCATAGACGTCGGCGCCGGTCGTGTTTTCTATTTCAATCCCGGCGACGTTGAATTCCGCCCGGTTGTTCCTGACGATGACGTTCTGCGATTGCCCGATGTAAAGCCCGGCGTCGGCCGCCGCGATGGCGACGTTTTCCTCCATCAGCACGTTTTTCGTCTGCACCGGGTAGATGCCATAGGCGCCGTTGGATGTTTTCGGCCCGCCCGTCCACTCGGTGCGGACCCGACGGATGACGATGTTTTCGCCGTCCGATATCTTCAGGCCGTCGCCTTTCGTATCTTCGATGGCTAGGTCTTCGATGGTAAAGTCGCTGGCGGTGACCAGCAGTCCCTCGGCGCCGGCGATCTGGCCCTTGAATGACAGTACGGACTTGTCCATGCCGCGTCCGCGTATCGTAACGCCGTCCACATTGAGGCTCAGCGAGCGGTTAAAGGCGTGCACGCCCTCGGGGATCTCGATGATGTCACCGGGTTGCGCATCGATAAGCTGCGCCATCAGCGTATCCTGATAGGCGTAGTCGGTCGGCGTTGCCTTCTCGTCGACGGATTGTCCGCATGCAGCGACGCCGACGGCGCAGACGGCGATAAGCCATCGGTGCATAAGAATATCTCCCGCTTTTTCCGGGAGTATAAAGCAATGCGGTTTGCGGGAAAGATGAGGGGCTGCGATTAGGCCGCCGCGTCGACGACGCCTTTAAAAAACGCCGCGCCGTCCAAGCCGCCCAGCAATGGCGAAATCACCCGTTCCGGGTGCGGCATCAGCCCGAAAACATTGCCCGCGTCGTTCAGGACGCCGGCAATATTGCGCGCCGAGCCGTTGGGATTGTCCACATATCGCAGGGCGACCCGGCCGTCGCCTTCGAGCCGGTCGAGGGTTGCATCGTCGGCGAAGTAATTGCCGTCATGATGGGCGACGGGAAAGTCGACGAATTGACCGGTTTCGAAGCCGCTCGTAAAAATCGACTGGCTGTTTTCGACCCGAAGCGTCACCGTGCGGCAAACGAAATGCAGATTGGCGTTGCGCAGGAGCGCGCCGGGCAACAGCCCCGTTTCGCAGAGAATCTGAAATCCGTTGCAGATGCCGAGAACCGGCGTTCCCGCCTTCGCCTTTTCCATGACGGCGCGCATGATCGGCGACTTCGAGGCCATTGCGCCGCATCTCAGATAGTCGCCATAGGAAAAACCGCCCGGCAGCACGATAAAATCCGTATCGGGAAGGTCTGCGTCGCCGTGCCAGACCATGGCCGGCTTCGCGCCGGTTGCCTGTTCCAGGGCCACGGCGACGTCACGGTCGCAGTTGGATGCGGGGAAAACGATGACAGCGGGTTTCATTGGGCAGGCCTGTTCAAGCGGTTTCTGACAAGTCCGGAATCGATGACAATTACGAAGATCGTTACCAGGTAAATGATCGCGACCGCCGAAGGAATCAACAGGAGTTGTTGCTCGGGGTATCTCCACCAAATCGCGAAAACGACGATCGCTCGAATGATGGAATGGGCGCTGAAGATTGCGGTTCGACCGTAACTCCATCCAATAACCGGCCAGTGAATTGACATCCCGATTGCGAGCACCATCGGGAAAAGATCCGGCGCCCGCCAAAGCGCTGCTATCGCCATTGGCCAGAAAAGCAACATGCCGATGAAGGCGGGCGCGATCAGGCTGCTCGTTGCGCTCGTGTCTTTCATGAAGTCGTTCCGGAAGATACGAGCGTAAAGCAGCGCCAACGGAAAGATCGCGCCGCTGCCGAAAAGCGCCGCGTAATGCCAGATCTCGGTTGAAACCTGCTGGCTGAGCGCGGCGAGCGCCGCCCAGTATGTGGCGCCGGCGAGCGTTACGGGAAAGCCGCCGCGAAGACGGGCGTATGCGCTTTGTCGATCGACCAGCAGCGTTTGTTTGATGTCATCCATGTCGCCCCGCCCGTGATTGCCCGTGTCGACATTAACTGGCGGTTTTTCGCCCGACAAGCACATGTTGGCCCACAGGCCCATCGCCGATAGCGCGTTCGATCGTGAATCCGGCGTCCTCCATCCATCCGGCAAGTTCGTCTTTGGTGGTAAAGCTCACCATCACGTCGCGTCCTAAAAGACGAGAGATCCGGTTCTTGAGCGGTCTGTAAAAAAGCGAGCGGTGGCGTTCATTGTCCCGTTCGAGATAGGAGGCGATCACCGCGCCGCCCGGCTTCAGAACGCGCGCTGTCTCGGCGAGGTAGGCTTTGATTTCGCCGGGCTTCAAATGCGTAAAGACGGACATGATCAGGACGAGATTGGCGCAGGCGTCTTCCGCCGGAATTGAGATCGACGATATCAGTTCGAAGCGCCAGTCCGCCCGGTCAGCCTTTTGCCGCGCATAGTCGACGAGGTCCGGCACCACGTCGATGCCGACATAGGAAAGGCGGCTTTCCTCGCGCAGCGCATAGGCGGCGCGGCCCGATCCGCAACCGATGTCGATCATGGTGAACGGACCGTCCGGGGCCACGTCCAGCACGAGTTCGGCCTGCACTTTGCCGACCCGCAGATAATGGCCGCCGACGGCGCGTTCGACCGCCTCGTCCTCGCTTGCGCTTTCCCGGCGCAGGCGCCGCATCAGGCTGCGGTAGTTTCGGACGTAATGTGGCGCAAGCAACATCGAGGAGCGGGCGTTCAGGGGGTGATCTCGATCACGTAGTTTTCCATCACCGGATTGGCGAGGAGTTTCCGGCACATCTCCTCCGCCTTGGCGCGGGCGGCGGCTTCGTCGGTTTCCGCAAGCGACAGCTCGATTTCCTTGCCCTGGCGCACATCGGTGACGCCGTCAAAGCCAAGCCCTTTCAGCGCGCCTTCAATGGCTTTGCCCTGAGGGTCGAGAACGCCGTTTTTGAGCGTGATGATGATTTTCGCTTTCATGGGTCTAGTTCTCGTTATCGCTCACAAGCACCGGTCCTCTTTGACCGGCGTTTTCGTTCTCGCGCAACACGCCGAGCCGTTTTGCAACTTCGCGATAGGCGTCCGTCACATTGCCAAGGTCCTTGCGAAAGCGGTCCTTGTCCATGATGTCGCCGGTTTCCATGTCCCACAGGCGGCAGGAGTCCGGGCTGATTTCGTCGGCGACGATCAGGCGCATCAGATCGCCTTCATAATGGCGGCCGAACTCGACTTTGAAATCCACGAGCTTGATGCCGACCCCGGCGAACAGGCCCGCGAGAAAATCGTTGATGCGCAGGGCCAGCGCCATCATGTCGTCGATCTCCTGGGGGTTGGCCCAGTTGAACGCGGTGATGTGTTCTTCGGAGACCAGCGGATCGCCGAGCTTGTCGTCCTTGTAGTAGAACTCGATCACCGACCGGGGCAGTGGCGTTCCGTCCTCAAGCCCCAGCCGCTTGCAGAGCGAGCCGGCGGCCACATTGCGCACCACAACCTCCAGTGGCACGATTTCCACATGGCGCACGAGCTGCTCGCGCATATTGAGGCGCTTGATGAAATGGGTCGGCACGCCGATTCGCTCCAGGCCCGCCATGACGAATTCCGAGATGCGGTTGTTGAGGACGCCCTTGCCCTCCAGAATCGCGTGCTTCTGGTTGTTGAACGCCGTCGCATCGTCCTTGAAATACTGGATGATGGTGCCCGGCTCAGGCCCCTCGAACAGAATTTTCGCCTTGCCTTCGTAAATCTGCTTGCGGCGGGCCATTTCCGACGTCCTTTCAGGCGGTTACAGACCGTTTTGGCGCCGGGGCGGATCGCCCGGGCAGCCGGTCTCGGCCCGTGAAATAAGCGCAAGGACCGGTTTTGGCTAGCGCGGGCCTGGCGATTTCGGGAAGCGGCGCGGTTTAATCGCAAAATTGCCGTTTGGAAAGCCCCGCCCGAGGCGCGCGCCTGGACGATTGCGCCCGCCCCGGACGGTCATTATGTAGGGCGCGCAGGGCGGCGTTCACCGCCTGGAATGATCAAGGAGTCCCGATGTCGACCTTCGACGACCGCGAAGACAAGTTCGAAAAAAAGTTCGCCCATGACGCCGCCCTCAAATTCAAGGCGGAGGCGCGACGCAACAAGCTGGTCGGCCACTGGGCCGCGGAACTCCTCGGCAAGACCGGCGATGCGGCGGACGCCTATGTGAAAGAAGTGATCAAGGCCGATCTCGAAGAGGCCGGCGATGAGGACGTCTTTCGGAAGATTCGCGCGGACTTCGATGCGGCGGGCGTCGACCAGTCCGACCATCAGATCCGGCGGCATATGGATGAGTGCCTCGAAGAGGCGGTCAAGCAGATCCAGACCGAAGGCTAGCTTTCGGCGATGGCGCTGCCTGCGGAAACCTATTTAGTATTTCTCGCCGGCGCCGTTTTACTGAACATCACGCCCGGGCCCGATATGGCCTTTACGTTGGCGAGTTCCATCAAGGGCGGCGCCCGATCGGGTATTGCTGCGGCGATTGGCATCGGCTGCGGGTCTCTGGTCTGGGCGGGCGCGACCGCCGTCGGCCTGGCGGCGTTGCTGTCGGCTTCGCACCATGCCCTTACCATTATCCGCATCGCCGGCGGGTGTTATCTTGTGTATCTGGCGGTGCAGACTTATCGCCACCGCCGTGAGACGATCGAAGCAACCGGCGCTGGTGATGCCGTCGCCGCATTCCGCGCGGGGCTGATCACGAACCTCCTCAATCCCAAAGTCGGGCTCTTTTACATCGCGTTCCTGCCGGCCTTTACGAGCGAAGCCGCCGGACCGCTCTGGGCCCAGGTTTTGTTTCTGGGCGCGGTATTCAGCGTAAGCGGCGTGATTGTGTTGATCGCTGTCGCCGGCGCGGCGGGGCGTTTGCGCGACCGCGTGGCGTCGTCCGCCGCGTTGCGGGCGCGCATCCGCACCGCATCAGCGCTCGTTTTCGGCGGGCTGGGCCTGCATCTGATCTTCGCCCGCAACCCATAGGCGCTGCTTTCTTCGCTTTATCGTCGTCCTCGCCTGTGGCATGGCGAAACCCGAATAGGGAGATGCATGATGGCGCGGGTTGCGGGCAAGAAGGCTTTTATTACAGGCGGGGCGCAGGGACTTGGCGCGTGTTTCGCGCAGATGCTTGTGGACGAGGGCGCAACAGTCGCCGTCAGCGATGTGAATATCGAGGGCGCGCGCGAAACGGCCGCGGCCATAAACGAAAAGCACTCGGGCGCCGCCATCGCCATTCAGCATGACGTTACCAGCAAGGATGACTGGGAGCGGGCGCTTGCCGAGGCGAACGAGTTTATGGGCGGGATCAGTGTGCTGATCAATAATGCCGGCATCGGATCCTTCGGCAACATTGAAACGGAAAGCTTTGAAAACTGGCGGCGCGTCAACGACGTTGACGTGGATTCGATTTTCGTCGGCACGCAGCTCGCCATGCCTTACCTGAAAGAGAACCAGCCGGCGTCCATCATCAACATCTCCTCCGTTGCAGGGCTAGTGGCCGACGGCAATTTCATCGCGTACAATGCGGCCAAGGCGGCGGTCTGGATGATGACGAAATCAATCGCGCTCCACTGCGCGCGATCGGGCTACGATATCCGGTGCAATTCCATCCATCCTGTCTTCACGCGGACGCCGATCCTTGAGCCGATGCTGAAAGACGGCAGCGATCACAAGCTCGTACGTCAGATACCCCTTAAACGGCTCGGAGAGCCGGAGGACATTGGATATTGCGCGCTTTATCTGGCCTCGGACGAATCGCGGTTTGTAACGGCGTCCGAATTCAAGATCGACGGCGGCATTACGGCCTAGTAGCGGCTGGATCCGACTGGGTCACGCGCCGTCCCGTTTTGGCGCGCCCCCCAGCTTCGACGTTGCTCTGTGGCAAAAAAACACCATATAGAGTGCCGGGAGGGGTTTGCGCCCCGGTCAGCTAAACGGCGCTCTGCGCCCGGCGCAAAGGAGAGACTATGTCCGGTTTTCTCGTATTCATCGGCCTTGTTATTGCGGTCGTCGTCTTCGTCATCGTTATCTACAACCGCATCGTCGCCCTGTCGCAGCGCACGGAACAGGCCTTTGCCGATGTGGACGTGCAACTGAAGCAGCGTCACGACCTGATCCCAAATCTCGTGGAGACGGTGAAGGGATACGCATCCCATGAACAGGACACGCTCGACGCCGTCATCATGGCGCGCAGCGCCGCACAGGCTGCGCACGGGCCCGCTGCGCAAGGGGCGGCGGAAGGCGTTCTCGGCGCCGCGCTGGGCAAGCTGTTCGCCCTGGCCGAAGCCTATCCGGATCTCAAAGCAAACCAGAACTTTATGGAGTTACAGCGCGAACTGTCCGACGTTGAAAACAAAATTGCAGCGGCGCGGCGCTTCTTCAACAACGCGGTTCAGGAATTCAACACGGCGATCCAGCAGATCCCCGGCAATCTGATTGCGCCGCTTGGCAACTTCACGACGAAGGAATATTTCGAAGTGCCGGAAGGCAGCCGCGATCAGATCGAAGCGGCGCCGGAGGTCTCATTCTCGTAACGCAGGGCGCCGTCGCCCGAATATGTCATGACTGAGATACGCGCCGCTGCATTGGATGACGCTGCCCGTGTTGCGGACATTCTGACCGAGGCTTTTTCGGACGACCCCGTCATGAACTGGATGTTCGGCCATCGAAGACCGATTGGCGATATGTTCAGGATTATGACGAATTCGATATATCTTCGCGACGGGTTCGGCCATGTCGCCGGCGATGCGGCCGCGACGCTTTGGCTGCCGGCGCGAGTGCGTCCGCGGTTTCCGGCCTTGCGTCAGATTGAGCTTGCGTTGCGCGTGCTCGCAAGCGGCGGCGCCGGCGCGGTGCGCCGCATGACAACAACGGGCTCCGTTCTCGCCGCGAACCATCCGCGCGACGCTCACTATTATCTTTTCGCTGTTGGCGTGCGCCCCCATGCACAAGGCAAAGGCTTCGGCGGCGCGCTCGTTCGCGCCGGCCTCGCGCGGGCGGACGCGGACGGGGCGGCGGCTTATCTTGAAAACTCCAAACCCCACAACACGCCGCTTTATGAACGTCTCGGATTTCAGCCGACCGGACTGCTGCCGCTTCCCGACGGCGCGCCGCCCCTGCTGGCCATGCTTCGGCCGGCTCAGAACGGGAGCGTCGCATGAAACTCCTCGGCCTCATAGGCGGCGTCAGCCCGGAAGCGACGGCGATTTACTATCGCCTGTTGAATGAGGCGGCGCGGGCGCGTTTCGGCGGCCAGCACTCGGCGAACATTCTTCTCTACGCTCTCGATTACGGCGTGATGATCCGTCACTACGACAATCGCGACTGGGACGCCTTTATCGCCGAAGTCGTGAAAGGCGCTAAACACCTGAAGGCTGGTGGCGTCGACGCGCTGGTGATCTCGTCGAACACAACCCATGTCGCCGCTGATGCGGCGCACGAGGCCACGGGCCTGCCGCTCATTCATATGCTGGACGTTCTGGCCGATGAAATGCGCGCCCGCGGCGTTAAGCGCCCGCTGCTGACGGGAACGCCTGTCGTGATGAGCGGGGATCACTATCGGCGCGCGCTTGGCAAACGGTTTGCCGGCGACGTCTTTGTGCCGGACGCTGACGAACAGGCGACCATCGGCCGGATCATTCTCGACGAACTTGTCGATGGGATCGTCAGGGATGAAAGCCGCGAGGAATATCTCGGCATTATCAACCGTTGGCGAAGCGAAGGCGCAGACGGCGTTATTCTCGGCTGCACCGAACTGTGCATGATTCTCAATCAGTCGCATACGGATTTACCGGTGCTCGACACGACGGCGCTCCACGCCGCCGCCGCTGCGCGCTACGCCTTCGGTGGCGCGTAATGGGCGCTTACGGCCTGCAAACCCATATCTGGAACAACAATCTGAAGTCGGTTCTGTTGCTCGCCGGCTTTCCGCTGCTGCTCATGATTTTGATGTACGGGCTTGCTGTGGGCTTTGTCGCGCTTACGCAATACGTCTCTTCGGTGGAGCAGGGACTGGCCATGGCCTTTGACTATATGAGCCGGCTCTGGCCGTTTGCATTTCTTGGCGCCGGCGTTTGGTTCCTTATCGCCTGGGGCTTTCATCAAAGCATTATCGAGGCGTCGGTGGGCGCCAAAAGCCTGTCGCGCAAGGAAGCGCCTGAGATTTACAATCTCCTCGAAAACCTCTGCATCGCCCGCGGGATTGCGATGCCTCGGCTCAACATTGTCGAGACGCCCGCGCTCAACGCCTTCGCCAGCGGTCTGAGCGAAAAGAGCTACAAGATTACGGTGACGCGCGGATTGATGGAAGCGCTGGAAAAAGACGAACTTGAAGCCGTGCTCGCTCATGAACTCACCCATATCGAAAACAAGGACGTGCGCCTGCTGGTTATTGCCGTTATCTTTGTCGGGATCTTTTCATTCTTTGGCGAGATGCTGTTCGAAGGGATGTTCCGGCGCGGCGTGCGTATGGGCGGGCACACCCGTTCGCGTAATGGAGACAGTCGCGGCGGTGGCGCGCTTATCCTGATCGCCGTTGCGCTGATCGTCATCGCTTATCTTCTGGCGCTGGTGATCCGATTCTCGCTGTCGCAGAAACGCGAGTATCTCGCCGACGCCGGCGCCGCCGAGCTGACGCGCAACCCCGACGCCATGATCCGCGCCCTCCAAAAAATATCCGGCAACGCCCATATCGACGCGCCCAATGACGTGCAGCAGATGATGGTCGAAAACCGCGCCCGTTTCGCCGGCGTGTTCGCGACGCACCCGCCGATCGAAAAGCGGATAGAGGCGTTACGGGAGTTCGCCGGCGGCGCAGCCTAGCCGGAAATCGCTCTATTGCTGCCCCATCTGATCGAACAGTCCTTGTAAGCCGTTCGACAGGTCCGGTCCGTCCGTAATCGGCACGTTCTGATAAAGCGTATAGTTTTCCTCGGCGCCGCTGTCGCCAATAGCAACGGATGTGGCGACTTGCGTCGTTCCCATGAATTCCTGCTCGAGCATCAGGCCGCCATCCGTAATGCAAACCGTGCCCATCATCGCCGATGTGTAGATATCGCACTGGACGTTTGCGACGGTCTTCGACTGACCGTTTGGCGTCATCCCCATGGCGTTCAAAAACACATCCGTCATCTCTTCGGGCGATGAATCGTCAAGTGCTGAGACGAGCCCCTCATACATAGGATTCTTGGTTTTCGTGCCTTTATTGGTTTGCAGATTGATGGCGTAAATCCAGTCGCCGATGGTAATGGTGTGCTGGTCCTGGCTTTGGGAGACGCCGGCGAATGAAATGTTGGTGTTCACAATTTCATACTGCTCATAGGCGTAGTCGCGATGGCACCGGGTCGTCTGACCAGACATCATCGGACCGGAGGTTTCATAGGTAACGCAGGCGGCTTCCGTTGGGTGCAGCCTGGGCGTTGCGTCATTTGCGCTTGCCTGCGCGGCAAGCGTCAACAGCGATGCCAAGGCGGCGCTTGTAGTGATTTTCATATGCTTTCCTCCCCAGAAAGAACGTTTTTGGCTGCGCTCCGAATACATCAATGGACGAATTTCTTCAAACGCCTTTGATTCACAAAGGTTCTTCAGGCTGTAAGCGGGTTTCAGCGGAAGGCGCTAATTGTACAGTGCGCCCGGCAGCCAGGTTGCAATCGCCGGGAAAGCCGCCAGCATCGCCAGCGCCAAAATCTGTATAAAGATGAAAGGAATTGCCCCGGCATAGATCTGCGCTGTTCTGACTTCAGGCGGGGCGACGCCGCGCAGGTAAAACAGTGCGAACCCGAAGGGCGGCGTCAGGAACGAGGTTTGCAGGTTGATCGCCATCATGACGCCGAGCCAGACCGGATCGAGCCCCATCATCAGGAGCGGCGGCCCGACCAGCGGGACGACCACGAAGGTGATTTCAATAAAGTCGAGGAAGAAGCCCAGCAGGAACATGACGGCCATGACGACAATGACGGCGCCGGCGATGCCGCCCGGGGTCGCGGCAAGCGCGTGTTCGACTGTTTCATCGCCGCCCAAACCGCGAAAGACGAGGGAGAAGAGTGCGGCGCCGATGAGAATTGAAAAGACCATCGTGGTGACGCGGGTCGTTTGATCGAGGATCGGGGTGATCGTTCGCTCGCGGCGCATCTGAACGAGGCTGGCGACGAGGCCCCAAGGCGTCAGGGCGCAAAGGAGGAAGGCGGCGGCAATGCCCGCGGCCTCGACCGGCGCGACCGCCTCCCGCCCGAGGCGAAGATCGAGCAGTGACGTGAGGAGGATCAATCCGACGATAGACGCTGCGGAGACGTAAACCGCCGGCCGGCCGAACGCGAAAGAGCCTTTGGGCGCCATTCGTCCGCCGGCGATCAGCATGGCGCCGACGGCTCCGACTGACGCAGCCTCGGTCGGGGTCGCCGCGCCGGCGAGGATCGAGCCGAGGACAGCGATGATCAGGAGCAGGGGTGCGGGCAAGGTGCGCGCGGCGGCGATCCAGGTTTCCTTCAGGCTGCCCAATTCTTCGGCGGGAATGGCCGGCGCTTTTCTGGGTTGCGTTACGGCGACAAAAATCTGCCACGCCATGTACAGCCCGACGAGCATCAAGCCCGGCAGAAGGGCGCCCGCGAAGAGGTGGCCCACCGATACGGTATCCGGCGATGTGACGCCCAATTCCAGTTGCGCGCGCTGATAAGAGTTGGAGATAACGTCGCCCAACAGGATAAGAACGATGGAGGGCGGGATGATCTGGCCGAGCGTGCCGGCTGCGGCAATGGACCCTGACGCGAAGGCCGGATCGTAGCCGCGCCGCAACATGGTCGGCAGGCTGAGCAACCCCATGGTGACGACGGTGGCGCCGACAATGCCCGTCGATGCTGCGAGGAGCGCGCCGACAAAGGTAACCGACAGGCCCAGCCCGCCGCGCATCGAGCCGAACAGCTTCGCCATTTCATCGAGCAGGTCTTCGGCAATCTTCGATTTTTCAAGAATGACGCCCATAAGGACGAACATCGGCACGGCGATGAGCGTTGTGTTGGAAACGGCGCCGAAAATGCGCGACGGAAACGGCTTGATGTAGGAAAGATCGAAGACGCCGGCGGCAAGGCCGATCACCGCAAAGATGAGCGCCGTGCCGCCAAGGGAAAACGCAACCGGATAGCCCGCCATCAGGAGAGCGCAGAGGGTGACGACCATCATCACGTCGAGCCAGCCGGCGAGGTGGCACAGACAAAAGCCGGTCTCAATGGCGGAAAAGTCCATCAGCCGCTGCGCCCCTTCAATGTCTCGACCGCTTTATGGGCGATGACAAACCCGGCCATCGACAACAGAACGGCGAAGGCGGGTATGAGACTTTTGAGCAGGAAAACGCCCTGGATGCCGGAGGTATCGGCCGACCCCTCAAAGAACGCCCAGGACCGCGCGACATAAGGAGACGCAGTCCACAGGATTATCAGGCAGACCGGAAACAGAAACAGATACGTCCCGAGAAGATCGACGATCGCTTTTCGCTTTGGCGGCGCATCGCGATAGAAAATGTCGACCCGGACATGGTCGTTTGTGAGCAAAGCATAGCCGGCCGCGAGCAGGAAGATCGCGCCGTGCATATATGTGATCGATTCCTGCATGAAGATTTCATTGACGCCGAAGACGTAACGCAACAGCACGACGGCGAACTGCACCAGCGCCATCACCAGCAACAGCCACATGACGGCGCGCCCGGTGAGCTGAACGATGACGCCGAACAACGGCGCCAAAAGTCTACCGACGCGTTGGGGACCGCCCAATATGAATACGATTGCGGCGACGAGAAGTACGATCGCCTGGTTTGTCAATGATGCCGAGAATGCTTCGGCGAAAGACTGCCCAGTGTTTAGACGTGGGACAAGGATAACGAACCAGACACCAATCAAGAAAACGACGCCATATGTGATGTACCAGATCGCTGTATTGTAAAATCTGTGCGTCTCGTCTGCGTAGAAACAGCGCGCCAGTGGCAAGAGCAAAAGGGGAAACAGCACCCCTGCCGCGGCCCAGTTCAGAATGTCGCCGGTGAGCTCAAGCACGTCAGATCGCAAAATGTCGGCGGCGCGCGGCCATATAGGCCTCTTCCGAAACATCAACCCACGCCATGCTGCGCGTCAGCGACGCCTTAAAGCTTTCAAAAATGCGTCCCGTCAGCTCATCGTTTTGCGCCGTTTCGAGAAGAACCTCGGTTGACGCCGCCGCGGCGGCCTCAAGCACGTCTTCCGGCATCGTACGCAATTCTACGCCGTGCTCGGCAACGAGCTGGTCGAGCGCGGCCGAATTGTGATGCATGTACTCAGCGACAGAAAGGTTGTTCGCCCACTGACAGGCCCCGCGGATGATCGCCTGTTCTGTGTCGTTAAACCCGTTCCAGACATCGAGATTGACGCCGACTCCCAGCTGCGCGCCCGGTTCGTGGAAGCCGGGATTATAATAATACTTCGCTTCATTGTAGAATCCGAAAGCGAGATCATTCCAAGGGCCAACCCATTCCGTGGCGTCAATGGCGCCGGACTGTAGCGCCTGGTAAATCTCGCCGCCGGAAAGGGCGACAGCACTGGCGCCGATGCGCCGCAGGACTTCGCCGCCCAGGCCCGGCATGCGGATTTTCAGCCCACGCAGATCCTCAAGACTGTTGATCTCTTTCTTGAACCATCCCCCGGACTGGTTTGACGTGTTGCCGGCGGCGAATGGCTTGATGTTGAACTTCGCCGAAAGCTCGTCCCACAGCTCCTGCCCACCGCCGAACTCGGTCCACGCCATGATTTCCGCCGTGGTCATGCCGAAGGGCACAGCGGTGAAAAACGCAAATCCCGGCGATTTGCCGACCCAGTAATATTCGGCGCCATGATAAAGGTCCGCCGCGCCGTCGGAGACGGCGTCAAAACTTTCGAAGGCGGCGACAAGTTCGCCGGCGGCAAAGACTTTTACCGTCATCGCTCCGCCGGAAAGATCGGAAATAAACTTCGCCGTGCGTTCCGCCATGGTCCCGAGACCGGGAAAGTCCTTCGGCCATGTGGTCACCATTTTGAGTTCGCGCTGGCGCACGGCGCCGCCGATACTTTCAAGACCCGCCGGCACGCCGCATTCGCAGCCTGCGGCCAGCCCTCCGAGGCCAAGCGCGCCGCCTGTCAGTAGTTGACGCCGTTTCATCATGAAGGAGATACCGCCCTTAAAGTCATCAGGCGGCAAGTCTTATCGCCGTTTTGGCGTCAGGCCAAATAGGACCGCTATGCCGTCCGGTCCATCCGCACCCACCCTGTGGCGGTGAGTTTCTCCAGCGGCTGGAAGTCCGCCTTGTATTGCATCTTCGGCGAGCCTTCGACCCAATAGCCGAGATAGACGTATGGCAGGCCCAGGTCGCGCGCGAGGGATACGTGGTCCTGGATCATGAACCGACCGAGCGAGCGGTCTGCGTCGTCCGGTTCGAAAAAACTGTAGACCATGGAGAGGCCGTCGGTCAGACGGTCCGTCAACGCCGCGCCCACGAGACGCGTATCGTCTTCGTTAGGCTCGCCCGATGGCGCGCGATATTCAACGATCATCGTATCGACGGCGGTTTCCTCGACCATGGCGGCGTAATCGAGCACCGTCATCTCCGACATGCCGCCGTCGCCGTGGCGGGAGTCGAGATAGCCGCGCAGCACGGAGAACTGCTCGCCGGTGGCGCGCGGCGCCGCCATGCGCCGCGCGAGATCGGCGTTCTTGACGATGTTGCGTTTGCGCGAGCGAGTTAGTTCGAAATCGTCAACCACAATCCGCACCGGCACGCAGGCCGAACACCCTTCGCAGGCGGGCAGGTAAATGATGTTCTGAGAGCGACGAAACCCACGCCGCGTCAGCAGTGCGTTTGTCGACGATGCGTCCGGACCGTCGAGATAGGAGAAGACTTTCCGCTCGCGCTTGCCGGACAGATAGGGACAGGGCGCCGACGCGGTGACGTAAAAATCGCCGCTTTCGAGACCAAATCGCCGTGCAAATTCTTCGTTGCTCATTCAACTACCCTAACGAAAAAACCTTAGCGGGCGATTAGCGCATCATCAATGATGCTGTTCTTTTTTGTCGTCAATTGAGGTCGAAATAGAAGGGCGCTGCGAGGGTGAAGGCGATCCACAGAACAAGGATCAGCGGCCCGCCGACGGTCATGAAATCCCGGAATTTGTAGTGCCCCGGCGTCATGACAAGGAGGTTCGTCTGATACGCCACGGGCGTTGCAAAGGAACAGTTCGATCCGAAGATTACGGTCAATACCAGGATGTGTTCGTCAATGCCGAGCTGGCGCGCGGCGGACACGGCAATCGGCGTGAAGAGAACGGCAGTCGCGTTGTTTGACAGAACATTGGTCAATGCCGCGCATAAAATAAAGAAAGCGGAAACCACGATTATGGGTCCGAAGGGTCCCGCAAGGGCGGCGAGCCCTTCGCCGATAAAGGCCGCGCCGCCGGTTCGTTCCAGGGCCGCGCCCATGGCAAGGGATGCGCCGATGAGGAGGTAAATACGCCGGTCGATCGCCCGCGCCGCCTGCCGCACGTTCAGGCAGCCCGAGGCGACCATCGCGGTTGCGCCGCAGATTGCGGAAACGGCGATCGGAACAATGCCGGTTGCGGTAAAGGCGACAACCGCGGCAAAGATGAGCGCGGCGATGCGGGCGTTGCGGGGGTCCGGCAGGTTCTGGATGGAATATTCCAGCAGCAGAATGTCGCGATCGGACCGCAGATTTCGAATATCGCTCAGATTGCCGAGGATCAGGAGCACGTCGCCCGCCTCAAGCCTGATCGTATTCATCTGTGTGCGGATCATTCGGCTGCGCCGTTCGATCCCGACGATGACGCAATCCGTTTGCGCGTGAAAGCCGATTTGTGCGATCGACCGGCCGATCAGCCGGGAGCCCGGCGCAACGATGGCTTCGACCAGCGTCAACTGCGTCGACCGCTGAACCGATCCGTCTTCCTCGTCGGCGATTGAGGTTTCGGCCATCAGCCCTTCCAGCATCGGCGGGTTCGATTTCAGCAACGAGGTGAGCGCTGAGCGGGTGGCGGCGACGATCAGCACGTCGCCGGTCTTGAACTTGAAATCGTCGAAAGGCGGCAGGATCGCTTGCTCCCGTCGCTGAACCATCCTGACCGTGATGTCGGGCAAATCCACAAACAATCCCGAAACGGGCCCCTTGCCGACAAGCGGGTGTCCGCGCGTGATCTCGATCTGCGCGATGAAGTGTTTGCCTTCCCGTTCGTTGATCGCGGTCTGGTTCGGATTGGCGCGGATCGGAATGAGCCATCGCCCGGCGGTCATCATGTAGACAATGCCAATGCCGGCCAGAAACAGACCCATGGGCGTCAGTTCGAAAAATCCGATCTCCCCGCCTGTCGTCGCACGATAAGATTGTGCGGCGAGGAGGTTTGTCGACGAGCCGATAATGGTCGTCATGCCGCCGAATATCGACAGATAGGAAAGCGGCATCATGAAACGCGCCACGGGAATTTTTCCCTGCTGCGCGAGTGCGGCCATGATCGGTATGAACATGACGACAACGGGCGTGTTGTTCAAAAATGCACTGATGATCATGATGAATATGAAGATCGCGGCCGTAATAAAGAGCGGGCGCTTGTCATATATGCGCAGAAGATACTCGGTCGGGTGTTCCAGCGCGCCTGACTGAAACATGCCCTGGCCGATAATGAGCAGACCGAGAATGGCGAAAAGGGCGGGGCTGGCGAAGCCGGAGAGGAGGTCTTCCGTCGTCAGCAGGTTAAGGGCGCCGTCCTGAAGAGGCGCAATCAGAAACAGCGCCAGCAACGCCACAAGCGCCCCGGCTGAAATAAGCTCCAGCGAAAAGCGGTCGAGCGTATAGGCGACGATCGTGACGAAGATGATCGCCAGCGTCGCCCACATCTGCCAATGCGCGTCGATAAAGAAGTCCATCGCCCGCCCGGGTTCGGTTCCAGCCGCGCCATTCGCAGCGTCGAAGCGGCGGAACTCGCCGCTTTTTATTTTCCGGAATAGATGCTAACGGCACAAGATGGAAGCATTTTCAATACGTTGCCGAAATGGCGGCGCGATCGAAGGAAGGCAGTCGCCATGGCGGACGAATTCAGGCCGCTAAAAGATGCATTCGGCAAGTTTGCAACGGGGATAGCAATTGCGACCTGCGTCGACGCGAAGGGCGAGATCCGGGCGCTGACCATTAACTCCTTTACGTCCGTTTCGCTGGATCCGGCGTTGTTGCTTTGGTGCCTTGAAAACAAGACGTCCGCTTATGCGCAATTCATGGAGGCGGACGGGTATGCGTTGTCGGTTCTCGGCGCGGATCAGGCGGCGCTCTCCAACCGGTTCGCCGGCCGGGAACCGGAGCCGCTTTCGCCCGACGAATTCGAGATCTGGGAAACCGGTGCGCCCTTGCTGAAGTCGCGCATCGCCGGATTTGATTGCCGCATCCATCGGCGTCACAAGGCCGGCGATCATGTGATCCTGATCGGCGAAGTCGTGCGTTTTGATTCAACAAACGGCGCGCCGCTGGTATATTTCAGCAGCAACTATCATTCGGGAATTCAAAGTAAATGACGTTGGCCACATGAAGCGTGCTGCATTTTTGGGATTGGGGGTCATGGGCTATCCCATGGCGGGACACTTGGCGGAAAAGGGATACTCAGTTACGGTTTATAATCGCACCGCGGCGAAAGCGCGCCAGTGGACCGACAATTATGCCGGCGCCGCCGCCGATACGCCGGACGCGGCCGTTGAAGATGCGGACTTCGTTTTCATGTGCCTTGGCGACGACCCGGATGTCGAGGCGGTGCTCGCCGGCGCGGCCGGCGCCCTGTCGCGCAGCGCCATCGTTGTCGATCATACAACGGCGTCGCCGGCCCTTGCGAAGCGTCTGCACGGTGAACTTGCCGAACTGGGCGTCGGATTTGTCGACGCTCCGGTGTCCGGCGGCGAGGCCGGCGCGCAAAACGGCAAGCTGGCGATTATGTGCGGCGGTGACGGCGCCCATGTTGAAATTGCCCGGCCTGCAATGGAGTCTTACGGTGCGCGTATCGTCCATGTCGGTTCGTCCGGCGCAGGACAAATGACGAAGGCGGTCAACCAGATCTGTATCGCCGGATTGCTGCAAGGCCTATCCGAAGGCGTTCATTTCGCCACCCGGGCTGGGCTTGAAATCGATAAGGTGCTGGAAGCGATCTCCGGGGGCGCGGCGCAAAGCTGGCAGATGGAAAATCGCGCCCGCACCATGGCGGCGGACGAGTTCGACTTCGGTTTCGCCGTTGACTGGATGCGCAAGGATTTGCGCATCGCCCTCGCCGCCGCGCGCGATAATGGCGCGCGTCTGCCCGTCACGGCGCTTGTCGATCAGTTCTATGCCGACATCCAGGCGATGGATGGCGGGCGGTGGGATACGTCAAGCCTCGTGCGGCGTCTTAGCGACGCCGACTAGGCATTATTGCATCCCAAAAGCACGGCGGCATGTCGTTTTGCGCCGGCCGGCCTCCTGCGGTTTCCGCAGCAATCACTGCGCAATTTGCTTGTTCGGCCCGGCGCCGCGTTTCAGAATTGCACCGTAGAAACCTGACTTCACGCTTGGAGTGCGCCTGATGATTGCCGTTCAAACCGCCCGCCCTCAATGGAAAACCGACGAACTCGTCATGTTCGAAGACGAGGTGGCCAAGTTCTATACGCGCGAACTACTGCCTCACGTAGAGAAATGGCGCGACCAGGGGCGCGTTGACCGGTGGGCGTGGGAAAAATCGGGCGAGCAGGGGCTGCTATGCATGTCGATGCCGGAAGAATATGGCGGCCTTGGCGGCACATTCGCCCATGAGCAGGTCGCGATCGAACAGCAGATCAAATGCGGCATAGAAGGCTTCGGTGCGCCGCTGCACAACACGATCGTTGCGCCCTACATCCTGCATTACGGAACGGAAGAACAGAAGCGGCGCTGGTTGCCGAGAATGGCGACCGGCGAGCTGATCGGCGCCATCGCAATGTCCGAGCCCGGCGCCGGTTCCGATCTTCAGGGCGTGAAAATGACGGCGATCAAAGATGGCAATCAGTACGTCATCAACGGTCAGAAAACCTTTATCACCAATGGCCAGAACGCCAATATCATTATCGTCGTCGCGAAGACGGACCCGTCGGAGGGCGCCAAGGGCGTTTCGCTGATGGTGGTTGAGACCGACGATGCGGACGGCTTTGAGCGCGGACGAAATCTCAAGAAGCTCGGCAACAAGGCGCAGGACACGTCAGAGTTATTTTTCAATGACGTGAAGGCGCCAACAGAAAATCTTCTTGGTACAGATGAGGGGCAGGGATTTTTCCAGCTGATGGAGCAGCTGCCGCAGGAGCGTCATGAGATCGCCGTGCAGGCGATCGCAATGATAGAGCGCGCGCTGGATTTGACGATCGATTATGTGAAAGAACGCCAGGCCTTCGGCCGGCCGATCCTGAAATTCCAGAACACGCAGTTTAAGCTTGCCGAGTGCAAGGCGCGCGCGACGATGGCCCGCGTCTTTGTCGACTACTGTACCGAGCAATTAATTGCTGGAAAGCTCGACGCGGCGACGGCTTCCATGTCGAAGATGCTGCTTACCGATCTCGAAAACGAGATCATAGATGAATGCTTGCAGCTCCATGGCGGCTACGGCTATATGGATGAATATCCGATCAGCCGCATGTACGCCGACGCCCGCGTTCAGCGCATTTATGGCGGCACAAACGAGATCATGAAGCTCCTGATCGCCCGAACGCTGTAGGACCGTTTCGCGCCCCGTTGAATCACGCCACAAGCGGTGTTCTATGGATACCGCAACCGTCTTCGCGGCGCTCAATATTCTGGGACTGTTTGTTTTCGCCGTTTCCGGCGCGCTGACGGCGCTTCGAAATGATATGGATCTTTTCGGGGTCGCCCTCATTGCCTTCGTTACCGGCGTTGGCGGCGGCACCATCCGCGACGTGCTCCTCGGCGTCTTCCCCGTCTGGTGGATTGCCGCGCCGTCGGCGATTTTTGTCTGCCTTGCCGGCGCCGCTGCGGCGACCCTGGCGCAGCCGATCCTCGCCTCGCGCCTGAAGGCGCTGATTTGGGCTGACGCTGTCGGCCTTGCTGTTTTTGCTGTGCTGGGGGCGCAGGCTGCGCTTGCTGTCGGCGCCCCGGCCGTAATCGCGATCTTTATGGGCGCGGTCACGGCGACGTTCGGCGGCGTTGTCCGCGACGTGCTTCTCAACGAGCCGCCGCTTATCCTGAAGCAGGATATTTACGCGACTGCGGCGCTGATCGGGGCGGGCGTCTATGTGACGTTGATTGCCCTGGGCGCGGACGCCGGCGTCAGCGCGCCAATTGCGGCGCTCGCAACATTTCTCATTCGCGCCGCCGCCATCCGGTTCAAAATACCATCGCCCCGATACGCCCGCCCCCGCAAAGCCGAACTTGACTAGCGCTCTTGCGCGCGCCGCCATTTTCGATCATTAGAACGGGCCCAACCTGTTGGGTTCGGGCGGGTATAGCACAATGGTAGTGCAGCAGCCTTCCAAGCTGAATATGCGGGTTCGATTCCCGCTACCCGCTCCAATGATTTCAATCTGTTAGTTGTGCCACGTTGGGACCGTTTACAGGCGGTTTACATCGGAGTTCCCACTTTGTTGCAGTAATGCCATTCGCACGGTAATTTTTCGCGAGAAGTGAGGGGCAAAAAATGGCGATTTCAGATAGTTTGTCGAATTGGTTTCAGGATCTGCTGCAAACATTCGGCTACGCGTTGGAGATTCTAACGCGCGACCCTTTACTTTTTCTCATTACACTTTTTGCGACATTTCTAACTGCGTTTTTTCAACTAAGAATTTCGCGTGCTCGCAGTTCGTCTGGGTTGGATTTCCAATCTCGCGTGGATCGACTATCAGCGGCGCTCCGCGAGGCAAATCTTCTTGTAAGCGAACTGGATACAGAGATCAGCAAGCGCACTAAACGGTTAGATCGCCTCCAAAAGGAAAAAGAAAAGATTGAAGCGTTGAAAGACTTAAGCGACGAAGAATTGGGAGCAATTGCAGATGTTGTGCACGCTGGCGCAAAACGTGAAGGCGTTAAGGCCGTCATCTTTAGCTTTCTTTTTTCCGCATTATTCTTCACTTTAGGTATCTTTATCGGTCAGGGTCAGTAGATTTTCGATTGCGCATCCGTTCAATTGCGGAAATTACCACAGCTTTGCGGGTAATGTACTTGCGTCGAATGCGAACGGACCGGCCTGTTTCCCACGCAAGGATTTCGTCGATCACCCGGTCTTCAAACCCTTTGCGCATAAGCCGTGTCGCGAACGTACCGCGAAGGTCGTGAAGGGTTTTTCCGCTAATCCCAGCCGCGGCCTTGGCCTTCTCAAATGACGCTGAAAACCCTCGCGCTGAAAATGGACGGCCACGGTAATTAGTCACCACTGTGACGGCACATTTTGGAAAGCCGGCCAGTAATTCTCGCGTCTCATCAAAGATCGGAATGCAACGTTCCACTTTCGTTTTTCCGCGCCGTCCGCTGATATAAAGATCGCCAACGTCGTCCCATCGCAGCGACACGAGATCCGATCTCGGTAGCCCAGTCCATGCGGCCAATCTGAACGCGCGCGCCGCATGTGGGTGCATCTTGGCGGCCACCGCATCGATTTCGTGGTCTTCCCAGATGATGTCGGAACGGTCTGCACGATAAAGAGTGGGCATTCCCGCAGCCGGGTTATGCATGACCCAACCGCGTTGCAGCCCCCATGAAAGAACTCGCGACAGAACCTGCATGGCATAATCAGCCGATCGCGGTGAGTTGGCCCACTTGTCTCGCCATTCAAGAATGGCCCCCCGCATTCTTGGGTCCGAAAACAGTTTCAGCGGTGCGTGACCGAACTCAGTTCGCGCCCGGTCCGCCCAGGTTCGCCACTGACGGCGTGTAGTTTCGGCAAGGCGACTAAACTCAGCACTGCCGAGATATGCGACAACGAGACCATCGAAAGTATCGCGTCGCGGCTCTGTTGCGTTCTCATGTGCTTTGACAATAGCGGTGAGGGCTTCTGGCGTAAGAGACGGTTTCGCCAAGCCGTCAGCGGTCATTACCTTAGGACCACCCCGCCACGCATATACGTGCCAACGAACAGCGCCCGACGCTAGACGTCGGCGGACGAAGTGAATGCCTTCGATCGTTGCCATCGCTCAAAATCGTCCTGCGGCGATTCCGTCCTGTCAATAACGCGAATGACGCCATCTGGCGAAACTTCGATGCCATTTACGAAAATTCCCGCCTTGCGAGCAGCCCGAATAACCCGATCAATCGCTGCTTGTGTCGGATAGCGGCGACGTTTGCTTTTATGATGCTCGGTATCAGCCATTTTGCTGTTTGAAAGAAGCCCCGCCTCCTAGGAAACGAAGAGGCGGGGCCAAGTTCAGCCGGACGTTAGGAGTTGCTGAATTTAATGAACTTTATGGCACGCGAATCTAGGACGCGACCGCCAACGCGACGAGTGAAGTAAAACCGCGTGAAGCCCTTCTTCGTGTACGGGTCACGAACAAGCTGCATGCCCGGCCGGTCGACGATCACGTAGCCTCGGCTGAAATCGCCAAATGCAATCGACAGCGAATCGGCAGCGATAGCAGGGGCGTTTTCGTCCATTTCCACCGGATAACCGAGTAACATAGATGGCTGTCCAGCGATCAATGAGTCCTGCCAGATGAACCGACCGTCCTGATCCTTCACTTTGCGCAAAGTTCCGGCTGTTTGGGGGCTCATTAGCCAGGTGGCGTTTGCAAGATAGCCGACCCGAAACCTGGAGATCAGGTCGACCAACACATCATAGGGCGAAGACGACGGCGAAGCGCTGGAACCGGAAAATGCTCCGGCTATGCCAGTTGGAACATATTCGAGCGTTCCGAATTCTCGGGCATCGTCATCGTCAGTCGACGTTGGATGTTGAAATAGGCCAAGCGGCTTATTCGATCCATTGCCATTTGCAAACGCAGCCCCCTCTGTTGCGCTGAATTCATCAGCAACGTCTGTTTGCAGGAACTGCTCGATGCTAAAACCGGCGTCATCCAATAGGTAGTTTGACACTTCCGCATTGACGAACAGTTCTGACGGGAACACCTCGACCGCTCCGAATAGGGCCGTGTCGGTCTGTCCGCGTGTGTCAGACTCGGAAGCCCAACCGCTCGCGCCGCCTTGTGTCGTCACAAGTTTTTTCCATGATCCGAAGCCCATGCTTAAGTTGGCGTTGAATGCCAAGCGGCGCATGGCGCTGGAATTACGGATCACCCGAAGGACTTCATTATCAAGTTCACGCTCAACAGAGAACCCGCCGTCAGGATCCGAGCCAACCGTCATTGCCATCTGCGGATCGCCTTGGAGTAACCCAAGGAAGTTGTCGGCAGCGGATTGACTCAGGCGCGGCCTTCCGTCCCTACGAACAGGCAAAGTAACGTCATTGTCAGACGATACTGGGCCCGCTGCAAAGCGACGATTCAATTCATCCTGGTTCTCTTGCAGTTCAGAAATCTTCGCATCGTTTCGCGAGCGAAAATCGCTAAATGCATTGTTGATTTCGTGAATTAGACGTGTCGCCTCGGCAACTTCGTTTCTGTCGTAATGAGCAAGCACACGGGGAACGCGCCCCGTGGACACGAGTTCAGATTGGTATTTCATGGTTTTTAGACCTTTAGCTTTCAAGGCCTGCGACAGTCGCAAGCCGTTACGTGAAAACCGGTCACCGACGCGGCCCTCCAAACACCTGCATCGTCGGTCACGGACGCGACGGCGGCGCTGGGGCGCTCTACGCGAGCGCTGCGGTCGCGGCGTCGGTCGGGCGGGTGATCAGACCGTCCGACCTTGCGCCTTATCGATACCGGATGCCGGTCACCGACGCGGCGAAACCGATAAAGGCGACGAGTGAACTCTACGGAAAAAGGCTACGGCGTCAACTCTAGTGTATTGAAAATAAAAGGAAAATCAGATTTACTTAGCAAATCTTAAAAGCGATACTGACGTTCCTTTTTTGTTCTCACAACCTGCGCGCGAAAAATTTTCACTTGGCAGCCGGTTTGGGCTGGACGGATTTGAACTTTTGAGCAGCCCCACCACCATAAGTTACTTGGATAACTGATATAACGGCATTCAATGCCTATGACACAAATCGGCTTTTATCGTAAAAGTCGACGCCGCCAAGATTTAATTTATTCAAATTCGTTTCGCGTATGCCACTATTGAACGCATAGCGATGCACCAAAACACTCTGTTCCTTTTGAAACCGAACGTTAGGAGGCAAATAATCCGAAACCTTTTCAGGGGATTCAATTGCTAGCGCGGAAAACCGACGTAGTTCAAAGTAGAAAGCATCTTCTAACAGTTGAAATGCACTATTACTTTTGCCGTTTCGCGAGCCGTAAGGGCCGATGACTGCCAGCAACAATCTGGTTATCGCTGGATAGTAACCAATCATATTATCGCGTACTTTTCCGATAATTCGTAGTGCAAGATGTTGTTGAATGGGGTCGAGGCCCGCGGGCTGAGTATCTCCAGAAGGAAAGACTTCTCCAAATACATCAAGCGCTCCTACCCATTGCTTGTCTTCAAACCCCAAAAACCCATTGGATATGTTGCAAAAATAATCGAAGATGATTTCGGCAGTTAGCGAAGCAATGTGTTCGTGAGCGCTGGTTTCCTCATCAGGCTTATATAGCGAACGCCTTTCCTCGGTAGTTAATTCCAAAATCTCCTTGTTGGAAGCCTCAACAATTGTTTGAAGTATACGGGGAATTGGCGCCGATAAGCGCCATTGCGTAGTATCTTTCTCTTCTAGACTACGAATGGTGGATGACAATGAATCCAGCAATCGTGCCACATCATAAACGGATTGAGGGTGCCAAATTTCTCCCGCCCCTGTTTTCCAGACCTGTTGAACTGCCGCGGATAGACGTTCCACGAATCGGTGCGAAATATCGACATCATAGAACGCGCTAATCTTGTTTAGTGGTTTGTAACTTCTAACAATGAAGCTATCGCCAAACATAGACTCTAAAAATAGCCCAATGTGACTAAATCCGTGGTAGCCGACTTCCCGTTCAAGCATGGATGAATCGAGAAGAATTGATTGACGGGCAAGCTCCTGAATCATGCGTTGGCCTTTAGAACTATGCAGCCTGCCGTGCGATATTTTTGCAAGTAGTTGGACGACTGCCGTTGAATCGTGCGTAATGATTGCCTTACAAAACCTACTATCCGATAACATAGACAGCAGATCACCAGCATAGGCTGACCGCTCGATAGTGTGCCTGTGAATAAAATCAAAAAAAGCGCTGGGTCGCTCTCTGCCGATCCCTGCAAAACGGTACTGTTCGTTGAATTTAGCGAGTTCAAATATCTCCGTGATGTTGTGAACTATGTCATGAAAAAACCGTACATAATCTTCTTCCTTCGCTTTTGACATTAGCGAAAATGCTGCTTGAGTGAAGGGAATCGCGTTTCGGCGCGAAAATCGCGGTCTTATTGTTGCGATGAAGGCTACGCCTAGATAGGAAACAATAAAGAGAGCGGCGCCAACATACTCAAGAATCGAAGCGAAAAGGTGGTTCGATGACGGTAAAATCTCAAAACTTCGAACAAAGTTTCCTGCAAACACAAAACCCGCTGCGATAAAGATAGCTATATAGAAGACATTTATTGGAAGCCCTTGTGAGCGCAAACGAAATAGATGAATTGGCCGCAAGAACTGTTGAATTGCAAATGTAAAAGCTAGCGCAGCGACCGCATTCCCAACAGTGATACCGACAAAGCTCATCTTGTTTCTTATGACTCAGCGAATGGTTTTAAGTGTCGCTCGACGAAATGATGTGGCCGCCACCCTCTCGTTAACTTTTCCACCAGAAACGAATCGCTTGCCGAAAGGGCAATTCCTACCGGAAGCGAAACAGCGCCAATCGTGGTGCAAAAGGCGAAACGAATTGTTTTGCTTGGTATATTCTCGATCCAGCCCCGTCGCGAGCTTTCTTCAAAGTACGCTCGCAGAACGTTTTCATCGGAGTTCACGCCAGCCCAAAACTCCTTAAACTTTTTCCCGTCGCGACGGTCAATTACTCTTAAAAACTCTGCAAACGTCTTTTCGCCCGAATTTATGCATTCGCGAACCGCCGCGGCATTATCTAGCACCGCGTCTTGGAATTCGGATACTGAATTGGTATCTCGCCCAATTCTTTTTAGCAATTTTGAATATTTGAGTCGCGTTAGCTGAGATGAAATTGAGTCAGTCACATATTCGCCGCCGTAGTGTGATGCTATGTGTAGATCAGCAACGGCGTTCTGAAATGACGAAAGTACGTGTGCGCAGCCAATGTCATCGACATTTGGTAATATCTTTTTTCTTTCCTCATTTACTTGTTCCCAGTTTACGTTATCGACAACGAAAAAACCGCCATCAATGCGTGTTATTTCAAACTTAAATTCTTTTGCTAGTTCCGGCCTCTTAATATCATTCGCTAAACTGGTGGCGAGCGCGTGTGAGAAATATGCCATATCGGTGGCTTCCTCGCGCGCTGCTTCGGGAATACCACCAGGCGCATAGTAGTTTGACGTTAGTGATCGAGTTTTTGTCAACTCGCGAAAGCGTCTGCTCGCTTTTTTTGCTTCGCCTTTAGGGAGGCCTGCCTTTAAAAAGATGTCGGTTATCCTAGCCTGCTTTTTCAAGACTCCCCTATCTTGGTCTCCAGCGAACTGAATTGCCCCCCAGTCATATACACTTATTCCGTTGACCGTTTTGGTGTGGGTAGCGAGTATTTGTTCCGTGAAGGTTGCAGTTACTTCCGGCCGCTCCAGTATTGAAAGGAGAAGGTCTGATCCGAGCGACTTTGCAAGCGCAATAGTGCTCCACCGATCTAGTAAAACATGTACATTTTGGTGAAAAAGCATGGCCTCGGCTAAATGCCCGATGCTAAACGGGACTCCGTTTTCGCTCCGCCGTAATGTAATTTTCTCGAACATGAGTAGCTTTTCCGAATCACCGAAAACGTGCACAACATACCCGTGCTTGGCGTTACGTTGAGAATTTCCATTTACACGCCCGCGGTTGCCGCCATAGGCGACGCGGAGCGTATAGGGGTATGGGGAGTGCGCGCGCGAAGGGGCGACGTAGAAAAATCAATGACTTACCGAGGGGAGCGCGGGGGAGTGTAAGGGTCGCGCGCGAGACTAACTGTCCCCAGTAATCTCAATGAATTGCCGTTCGTGACCGCCCGATTTGCGTGTTCCCACGGCGATCCGTCCCGCACCGAACAGTCGAGACATAGCTTCCGAAAACTGCCTTTTCTTGATCCGCCGTGCTTTTGCTTCCGGCTCTTTTTCGAATACCGAGGGAGCATATGTCGTCCCGCCGCTGGCGTTGACGTAGCGACCTTGCTCGGTGAAGCGCTTGAGTAAGGTCATGAACAAGTCATCTATATCCGCCTCTACGAAACGTCTAGCGTCGCCTCCGTCGAGTGCGACGAACACACCATTCCTCCACTCCAGCTCGATCTGACGACCCGTCTCACCGCGGTTGTTCTTCTTAACTTCTAAAACCCGTTCGTCATTGTTCCCGCTATCCGGCCGCGTCAGGTACAATCGCGAACGAACCGAATTGTTCCAATGGGTCGATCCAGACAAACCCGAACCAGACGCCATGCCGCTAAGCGATGGGTGAGATAGAATGACGATAGTCGCTCCCGTCGTATGACACAGTGACCGCAACTGACCGATGAACCACCGCACCTGCGCTCTATCGATCTCATTGCCGCCGTAAACATCTGCGAGGCTGTCGAGTACGACGAGCGTGGGTCGTGAGGCCGCAACGCGTTCACTGAGCGCCGCGAATAGTGGCGTCATCTGTAGCCCCGCACGGGTCGTTGACGCTAACAGGGCATCACGGTCAGCCATTGGAGCGATATGGAGGCCGCTGAGATCATTCACTGTCACTCCCGCATGCTTGCTGATTTTTTCCAATCGGCGGTGGATCTCGGCGGTTTCGTCTTCACACGAGACGTACAGCACTGACCCGCGTTCGACACTGCGAGATAGCCACATTCCCGTAGCTACAACGCTGACCGACAATTGAAGGGCCAGGTAAGACTTCCCAAGCCCGCCGTCTCCGCTCAATAGCGACGGTTGGCCGGCTGGTAGCATGCCGTCGATGAGCCAGGGCTGGCGCGGGATAGGCTGTCCGTAAAATGAAGCTGCAGAGATCGTATCGAACGTGACGTGCCGCGGTGGCGCTGTGTTGGGCAGGCTTTGGGACGTAATGGGCTCAGCGAAGAATTTGTTGGCGCGAGCGGTGTGTTTCTTCCACGCCGAAGCGACCGCTGCATCGATTTCACGATACCGCTCGTTCCATCGCTTACTCCCCCGATCGACCGACGCATCGAAAAAAGCTCGGATCTGATCAGCCGTGTAGCCCCTCCAGGCGAGACGGGTGGACGGGTCGTGATACGCCGCACCGGTCTGGATCAGTTCGATGCAGACTTCGTCAGGTGTGTAGTCGTCGACGATAGCCCGCGGTTGCTCCGGAGCGATCGATTCGATCTTCCGCCGCACCGCCATGAACTGTTCAGCGCTGATCGGGACCAGTCGTATGTCGGGTTTGGTCATATAACTGCGAGATTATTGAGTCTTGGACGTATGGTTCTGATATCTCGGTCCTAATCTCATTACATGATCAAACGCTGCAAGTTTGGCATCGTCCTTGGTTTTGAAAGTGCGATCGCTGAAGATTGATTCTGGAGACTCGTCTGGTGCCCAAGGTTTAAAGAACCCGACCGTAATCACATACTTCCAACCGCATACCTTTTCAAAAATTGTAATGGGATAATCATTCAATTCAATCTTGGGATTACCGCTTCTCGAAGTCTTCCACTTTCGATTTAGAAAACGCGACCGACGCTTCGCATAGTTCCGTAGTCTGCGTTCATTTTCCTTTCCAACATATCCTTCGGAAAGGTGCTCAGCACAAACGCATCCTACGCGTAGTTCAGTCTCGAAATCGGGATGTCTCATTACGTGAACATATCGAATCTCTGTTGATTCACACATTTCACACGTTTGGGCTGGTTCGCCCAAGTCTTCACAATCAACGCATTCCCACCCCTTGTGCGGAACGCCTTTCAAGCTCCATTTGCCACGCCGGTTAACTATCGCATTCGACTCGCTCATTGTGATTACCGTTTATGTTTCTATACGATGGTTCGTTTGTTTAGCTGGTATGAATGAATAACCGATCGTTTTTGCGGTGCGCATTTAAACAGTATTTGTGCGGGCTTCTTCAAAACTGTTCGCTACGTGAGTGGCGTTAATGGAGTCGATCTGTGCACTCGAAATGGCCTAGAGGTTCTTCGCCATTTCGTAGGTTAAGTTCGATCCGGGCCCGAATACTGGCAGCGGCATACGAAATACAAATCGAATCGACATCAATTCCATCGGCGTTGGGGTTTTGCGTTCTGTTCCAGAGAGCAAATTCTATCCGGACGCTTCGAATTTTATCGGCTAACCTGTCGTCGTCACGTGCTATGAAATCAATTTCCGACTTGTGGTCCGACAGATCTATTCCTGCAATTGCCGCAAGTAGTGCAGCATAGTGGTGGCCGCTTCGCTGCACAGCACGAAGACACCTTGAATCAATTAGTGACCACGAAACGCCGGTTTCGACCCTGCTAAGCGTGGTGCGGCATAGGCGACGTTCAAGTCGAGTAAATCGCTCAGCAACTTCACGATCACTGAGCTTTCGGCCAAATGCGTTTTGGAGCAGTTTATGAGCGCCTTCAACGTCTCGCTGAAGGTCTTTCTGTTCGATAGGTGTCATAGCCAATACTCACGGTTTCTGGTTCGGTTGTCCGAACCGTGAGTAATTACCCAAGGATGTATGGGCAACGAATTAGTCGCTGATATTTAGACTGGGAAAGCAAATCTTAGAACCAAGGTTTTCTCAAAAGCTCCAAGGCATCGATATTTTCGCGATCGGCAAGTTGCTGAACACCAATATGTATGTATTTTCTTGCTTCATCCGAGTTTTTCAACCCGCAAACTTCGCAATACATTGCACCGATTCCACCTTTGCCATGCGAGCCCGGTAATCGCTTTCCTTGGCCTTCCCGCCATCTTGGATAACGTTCATTGAGCAATTCAATTGTCTTTAGGGCTGCGCTACGGCATTTCGCGTTTGACCAACCACGATTTTTGGCACTTGTGCGATTGCCTTTAGCCGCGCCTTCGTGGGTAATTGCCGCCGTGACGTCGAAACGCGCATTGTTTATTTTTTTGATTCGTGAAATACGGCGTTCGATACGGTCGACAGCTTGTTGCGTTCCTTTGTCGCCAACCCAGCCAGATATAGTCGGGAATAGGTCTAACTCAGCACGAAGTTCCTTTGCCGCCATCAGCCCATGATACTGCTCGTCGAGCGGACGGGATCGATCGAACCCAATTCGGTACATTTCATGATACTGTTTTAACTTCTTTGCCGTCTTGCTCATAAATCAAAATCCATTTGGGCAAATGTTTAAACGTATTTGCAAGCTATGCGCCGTCGCTTAATTGGTTTACGCCGGATGAGTAAGCTATTGATTTATTTCGTTCGATTTTTTCGGCGTTTACATCGCAACACCCTGAAATCACTCCAATATGTGTGAGACTTCCAAGCTGAATATGCGGGTTCGATTCCCGCTACCCGCTCCATTAAACCTTCATTCAGCTTCCGCCATTCCGGGCGCGCACTCACCTTAGCAGACGGGAAAGGCGATGTAGCCGGAATATGGGGCGAGCGCCGTTGGCGGCGCTCTGTCGCCGGTTTCGATCCCTGTGCTTGCCGCAAGTGCATACGGCGTTTCCGCGGGCGGTTTCCAGCGCGCGGCCGTATCGCTAAGATTGAAAACGCACAACGCCGCGTCAGCTCCTGCGCGGCGGTAAAATGCCAGTGCGCCGTCTTGGGTTTCGACGAACTCGATTGCGCCGCTCCTCAATGCATTGCTTTCCCGGCGTAGACGGATCAACGCGCGCATGAAATGCAGCATGGAGGTCTCGGACTTTTCCTGCTCGTTGACGGACAACGGCAAATGGCGCGGGTCGACCGGCAGCCAAGGCTTGCCGGACGAAAACCCGGCGTTCGGCTGATTTGCGGTCCAGGGCATCGGCGTGCGCGCACCGTCGCGGCCCAGCGTCAGCGGCCAGTTGGCGATGGCTTCCGGGTCTTGAAGGCATTCGAACGGAACGTCGCCTTGCGGCAGCCCGAGTTCCTCGCCCTGATAAAGGAACACATTGCCGCGCAATGCCATGAGCAGCATCGCAAAAAGCCGCGCGGCGCGGTCCCTGTTCTTCTCGTCAGCCCACCGACTGACGACCCGCGGCGCGTCGTGATTTGAAAACGTCCATGAGGGCCAGCCTTCGCCCGCGTCGCCGCCCCAGGCGGCGACCGTTTGCCTGACGAGTTTGTTCGATAATCTGTCGGCGTAGAGAAAAGCGAAGTCATAGGCTGAGTTCAAACGGCGCCCGCCCGCCGTAAACGCCTTCATTTCGTCAAGCGGCGCGTCGCCGACTACCTCGGCGACCGTAAACACGCTTTCATATTGGTTTGCGACGTCGCGAATGCGTTCCAGAAAAGCCGGAATCCCGCGATGGGACCGGCTGTAGGCATGCTGCTGATAGTCAAACGGACGCGTCAGGGTCCGGCCACTCTGCGGCGCCGGCGGATTGTCCCGTAATTGCGGGTCGTGCATGGCGAAGTTCAATGCATCGAGACGGAAACCGTCTACGCCCCGATCGAGCCAGAACCGCGCCGTGTCAAGCAATGCATCCTGTACGGATTTATTGTGCAGGTTCAGATCCGGCTGGCTGACAAGGAAATTATGCAGGTAGTATTGTCGGCGACGGGCATCCCATTCCCATGCACCGCCGCCGAACACGGATTGCCAGTTATTGGGCGGCGACCCGTCCGGTTTCGGGGCGGCCCAGACATACCAGTCCGCCTTAGGGTTTTCTCTGTTTTGCCGGCTCTCTTCGAACCAGCCGTGACGGTCCGACGTATGCGAATAAACCTGGTCGATGATGACCTTGAGGCCAAGCCGATGCGCCTTTTCGACAATGGCGTCGAAATCGGAAAGGTCGCCGAAGACCGGATCGACGTCGCGATAGTCGGCGACATCGTAACCGAAATCTTTCATGGGCGAGGTAAAAAACGGCGACAGCCATATGGCGTCGACGCCAAGGCTCGCCACATGGTCGAGGCCCGCAAGGACGCCTTTCAGGTCGCCGACGCCGTCGCCATTGGAGTCGAGAAAACTGCGCGGGTAAATCTGATAGATGACGGCGCCTCGCCACCATTCGCTTTCGTTCGCGCCCGCGCCCGTTTCGTTCTCCGGCCCACTGGGGTCCACTTCGCTGCGCTCCCGATGATTCGCCTGTAGGACATTATAGTGCGGCGACGGGCGGTCGGGGTTAAAAACGCCGTTGCGGCCGGCCCGGCATCTCACAGTAGTTTCCCCGGCGCCGGCGAGACATGCATTGCGCATCAGCACGTTAGCCGTTATTGTGCGGTGCAACATCAAAAAAGAGAGCATCGCCAGTGAGCGAGCCCGCCAGCGCCGCGCAATTCGTTCCAGTCAGCGCCTTTGACCTCGTCGTTTTCGGCGCGGCGGGCGATGCGCGCGAGCCGGCTGTGCGCGACCTTGCGGAGGAGCGCCGCGGCTCTGGCCGGGAACTGTTCGCCGGGTTCCGGTCGCTGGTCGGCGGGGCGGAAGATGGCGCCATGACATTCGGACTGGAGTAGTGCGATGGCTGATCCGCTTCTGGTCGCAGATATTGGCGGAACGAATGCACGCTTTGCGCTTGCCGATGCGGTTGCCGGCGGCGCCATCGCGATCCGCGACGCGCAGAATTTTCGCGCCGAGGATTTCGAGACTGTTCGCGATGCGGCGGACGCGTATCTTGGATCCGTGGGCGCGCGCCCGCGCCGGGCGTGCTTTGCGGTCGCCGGTCCTGTTGACGGAGATGAGATCGTTTTCACGAACTCTCACTGGCGCCTGCGCCCGGACGAGGTCCGCACCGGATTGCGTCTCGACGATTTCAAGGTGGTGAACGACTTTTACGCCCTCGCCGCCGGGATCAGCCATTTGCCGGAAAACGCCTTCGTCACCGTCAAGGCGGGAACTCCGAATCCGCAAGCGCCGACTCTTGTGATCGGGCCGGGCACCGGGCTTGGGCAGGCGCTGATCGTGCCGTCGCCCGCCGGGCAGATCATCGTTCCCACGGAAGGCGGGCACGTTACCTTTGCGCCGCGTACGGAAGAAGAGGTTGAGGTCATGCAATTCATCGCGAAAGAGCACCCGCGGGTTTCCGTGGAGCGACTTCTTTCGGGCCGGGGCCTCATCAATATTCATCGCGCGCTTTGCGCTATTGCGGGCGCGCCCCGTGCGTCGCTGCCGGCCGATGAAATCACCGCCGCGGCGATCAGCGGGACCTGCCCGATTGCCGCGAAGGCGGTGGATCTTTTTTGCGCCATTCTCGGGCGGGTCGCGGGCGACGCCGTTCTCTCCACAGGGGCGCGCGGCGGCGTGGTGCTCGGCGGCGGCATCCTGCCGAAGATCCGCGATGTCTTTCTCGCCAGTGGTTTCACAGAGACATTTCTCAGCAAAGGCCGCATGAAAAGCTATGTGGAGCCCGTTCCCGTAAAGCTGATTGTCGCCGAGGGGGCGGCGCTCTACGGCGCGGCGGCGGCTATGGAGGGACAAACGTGACCATTGAAGACATTATGGATGCCGCGCCGCATTTGATGATTGGCATGGGGACGATCAGGACGCCGCAGGATGTGCAGGACTCAATCGATGCGGGCGTGGCGTTTCTCGTCAGCCCGGGCGCGGGGCCGGCATTGCTGAGCGCGATCCGCGATTGCGGCGCGCCGGCGGCGCGTCGGAACGTATTCGACGATCTGTCGCGTTACTGAGCAAGCGTTTTCATAAGCTCAAAAGTAGCAGGGTTTTTTATCTTTCCGCGTCCTTTGTGTTCATGCATTTCCGCATCGGCTGTGCGCATGGCGTGCAGCAGGTCATCTTCGCTCTGCGGATCGATGATGGCGCTGCCAATGCTGACCGTGTAGGAAATTCTTTTGCCGTTGCTCGCCATGGCGTAGCTGAAGTCGTTCATCAGCTTGTCGCGAACGGTTTCCGTTTCTTTTTTCGATTGTACGTTTTCAAGCACAATGACGAATTCGTCGCCGCCAAGGCGCGCAACGATATCTGTGTTTCTGACGCAGGCTTTAAGCCGTGCGGAAAGGTGCATGAGCAAGAGGTCGCCAGCTTCATGGCCGTGCATGTCGTTGACGGACCGAAAATCATTGACATTCACAACGAGAACGCCGACCTGCCGACCCGCGCGCTTGGACCGCGACAAACCCCGGCGCCACCGGTCGTATAGCAGCGCCCGGCTGCCGAGGCCGGTAAGGCTGTCGTGGTAGGCTTTTGTGGTCAGGTCGCTTTCCTTCTTTTTTCGGCTAATGCCGTATTCAATCACCCTTTCCAGCGCGCGGCTGTCGAGCGATGTTTTCGGCAGGCAGTCCTGGGCGCCGATCTCAAGAGCGGCGACGGCGATGTTAATGTCGTCCGTCTCGGTAAGGACGATGACCGGCGTCTCGGGGCTCGTGTTATGAAGATCCCGCACGGTTTCAAGTCCGGAAGCGCCGGGCAGATCGATACTCACAAGGGTTGCGAGAAATTCGCGCCGGGAAATCAGTTTGCACGCCTCGGAAAGACGCCTGCACCGCTCAACGGCAAACGGGCGCCTGCAACATTTTTCGAGCAGTTCGCGGGTCACCGCGGCGTCGAAATCATCGTCCTCCAGCAAAAGGATAGTCTGCGATTGCGGCACGGATCGTCCCTCGTTTCGGCATGCGCAGCGGCGTGCGTGTGGTTTTAACAATCAACAACTATAAATTGCAGAAATTATGTAACAATTTACTAACGGCCGAGGGCGCGAAACCGCATACGCCTAAACGAAGCGGCGCCGTTGCAGGTCAGCAAGTCGTCAGAGTTAATGCTACTGGCGGAGAGAGGGAACTGCCGTACCGGCTAATGTGCCGGAGTATTGTTCAATTAATTCAGAGCACTAAGTGGGAATAATTTTTGGCGGAGAATGTTATCTTAACAGAAATCTTAACAAAATGCCTACCCGAATATGCATCGCATACTGATTTTTTATTGTTTTGGCCCCAGTGCTATCTATCTATTCCTAGGCGACCTTAACGCAGAATCCACTACAGGTATCGGAGCGAATGTTCAAGGACACGGCTCCTCAGCATCAGATCAGCATGTCACACGGCCCAACTGCAAGAGGGCAACAACCACTCATTCCAGTTAAGTCATCCGGTAGTCGGATAGAGTAGATGTTTTTCTCAAGCAGGTGTCAGAAAAGAGGTAACAGCCAGGAGTGGATGCGCGTTCCCTTCTGCACACGGATGACTGAAATGTAGAAGACGAAATTCTCAAATCGTCGAATTCTCTAAGTAGTTGCTGGAGCAAGTCTATTTGTGGGCCCTTAGTCACCAATCTCTGAGTACAGCCTAAATCGAAAAACCATGACTCAATGCTTTGATTTTGTAATTGTTGGTGCGGGCTCGGCAGGCTGCGTTTTGGCCGCGCGGCTGACCGAGAATCCAAACACAAGGGTCTTATTGCTTGAGTCCGGTCCTTCTAGTGATGACCCGTTGATCGATGATCCTAAGAATTGGTTCCGGCTTACGTTTGGCGATTATGTTTGGCCTGATAGAGGCGCACCCCAGACGCACGCAGATGGCCGAGAACTAGCGCCAATCCACGGCAAGCTCGTTGGCGGTTCAAGTGCAATCAACGCGATGATACATCATCATCCCGTACCAGGCGACATCGATCAGTGGGGCTTGCCTGGTTGGTCTTGGCGTGACCTCGAACCAATGCTGTTGCGTTCGGAAACCTGGCTCAATGGTCCATCTCCAAAGCGGGGCTCATCAGGCCCTATCAAGGTCTTGAGCCTGCCAGACCCACCGCCCATCGCCGATGCAACAATGAGCGCCGCAGAAAAGTTGGGGCTCGGCGTGAGCGATGATTTGAACGGTGAGGTGAAAGTGGGCGCCGGGCTAAATCAGCTGGCGTTTGACGGCGTTCGGCGACAACATACAGGTTTTTCTTATCTGCATACCGCCTTGCACCGTCCCAACCTAACTATACAAACAGACGCTCATGTTAATCGCCTTCTAATTGAGAATGCTAAGTGCACAGGGGTCAGTTTTCAGGCTGGCGGTAGCGAACACGAGGCCGAAGCAGCAAGGGTTGTTTTATCAGCTGGCGCACTGCGCTCACCGACGCTACTGATGCTGTCCGGTGTCGGACCACCCGATCACTTGCGCAAATTTGACATACCGGTGCGCATGGACGCTGAAGGCGTGGGACAAAACCTCCACGATCACTTACTTATCGCGGGCCACAATTACGGCACGACCTCAGAAGTAGAACAGTCAGATACGCACGGATCGGTTGTGGTGGTTTACGCTACCTCAGAATACTCAGACGGCGCCCGCGACATTATGTTAAATGTATCGACCACGCCGACCATTTTTCCGCCGCTGCAATCGCCTGAGCATGGTTTCAAAACCACATTTAGTTTCACGAAACCAAAAAGCCGAGGCCAGATTCGCCTGGCAAGTGCTGATCCTGCCGTTCAGCCTATTATTGATCACAGAATTTTCTCAGAGCCTACGGATCTGGAAGGTACAATTGCCGCGCTTGATCTAAGTCGTAGAATATTGGGCTCTAAGGAGTTCGATGTCTTTAATGGCGTGGAGCAAAATCTAGATCTCCTGGGATCAATTGCCGGAATGGGCGAACTGATAATTTCTGGGACAACCGCTTTTGGGCATCATTGCGGGACTTGCCACATGGGTAAGGATGATTCCTCGGTGGTTGACGAAAATTTGAGAGTCCGGGATATCGAAAATCTATACGTGGTTGATGCATCAATTATTCCAGAGATTCCATCATGCCCCACCAACGCCTTAGTTGTGGCGATGGCGGAACTTGCCGCCGCTCGTTTCGTAGCAATGTAAGCTGATAAATCCGAACGTCGAACAAGGGCCGGTCATAGTCGGAAAGCCGGAACAGGTAAAACCGATGAGCAGTTCAGTGTGTCGGTCATTGCTCAATGCGCCGCCCCTATCGAGCGCCATGGCCCCAAAGCAGCAGCCGTGACGGCGGCGATCTTTGGATTTGTTGTGCGCAGGGACTTCCAAATCTGCTTGCGCAAACCTTTTTCTGTACGGAATAAAAAACGTGCATGCTCAGGGATGTCTCTCATCCAATAGAGGTTGGGAGAGTCCTTTCTGCGGATGACGTGGACCGGCAGTTTTGGCATCGCGTAGCGAAGGCAACGCCAGCCGATCTTAACACCAAATCTTAACAGATGATCTTAAAAGTGTGAATAATATCAATGGGTTCAATGGTTGGCGGAGAGAGAGGGATTCGAACCCTCGGTACGCAAAGCGCACAACGGTTTTCGAGACCGCCCCGTTCGACCACTCCGGCACCTCTCCGCGGGCGTTGCCGGCGATGCCGACCCCGAATGCGCCGGAACCTACCGC
>JANQJK010000019.1 GCA_028281665.1 Hyphococcus sp. | reverse complement strand
CCATGGCGTCCTCTCCGACAATGCGGCCGCGCGCATTATGAAGGCGGACGCCTTATCGCGGGTGATCATTACCGATTCAATCGAAGCGCCCGCGGACGTCGCCGCCTGCCCTAAGATCGAGGAGGTCTCCATCGCAACGCTGCTCGCGGAAGCGATCCGGCGCATTGCTAATGAGGAATCGGTCTCAAGCCTCTTTGACTGAAGGTTCGTGACGCATTCGATTTCGCTTACCCAACAAATATGAAGCGTCCGGCCGAACCAGAAACCGGTCGGCCAGCGCGTCCCGACCAATCAACAACCGGTATTCCATGGCGTCGCGATTGGCGAGCGTCAGCTCGACCGGCCATATCTCGCCGCCCAGCTGCAACGGCGTATTGATCACCATCCGTTCTTCCGCCCGGCCGTTGGAACTGCGCACGCTTCGCTTGTCGACCAGCGGCAGCCGACAGCGAATTTCCGGAACCTTCCGCCCCCGATGCGGATGCAGAAGAAACTCAACCCAATAGCCGTCATCCGCTTTGGCGACGTCGATGCGAGAGGCATGAATCGCCGATGTCTTGGCGCCCGTGTCGATTTTCGCGTTGATGCGCGAGACGCTGAGATCCGGCAGTGATGCCCATTCGCGCCAGCCGATAACGCGCGCGGATTTCTCCGCTGCGCGCGCAGCGGCGGTGTTGTCTTTTCCTGTCATAAAGCGCGCCGATTAAGGAACGGCATGCAGATGCTGGCGCGGCTGTTCCTTGAGCAGACCGCCATTGAAGACAAAGCCTTCGACGCCCGGCACATAAAGCATGTTGGTCAGACGACCGGACAGCATCCGGTACTCGCCGTCCTGGCCTTTCATGCAGACATGGTCGAGTTGCACCGCCTCGCCAAGTTTTTTCGACAACGACTTTTCGCCGACCGCCCGGAACTGCGAAATATCGTCTGCGTGCACAATTTCTTTTGTCGTTTTTCCGATGAACAGTTCCGGCGCAACCTGGAACACGCTCTCAACCGACGGGCTTGCGTATGTTACGCGCCCCTCCGGCGAAAAAATTAGGGTGACGTCATGCGAGGCTTCCACGAGCGCGCGAAAGCGCTGTTCGGCGACATGGGCCTCGTCAGCCTGTTTCTGAATGGCGTCAAACAGTCTGGTGTTGTGGGTGTGTAATAGGATGGACCGGTCGATCATCTTCTGCACTGACAATGCAAGATAGGTTGTCGCCCCGCCGAACAGGATAACGACCGCGCTGATGGCAAGCCCGTTTTCGCCCCATGCAAGCGCATATGCCCCCGCGAGGGGCGCAAGCAACGGCAGGTTGAAGGCGAGCACCGCCCGCCAGGAAGCGCCCGCCGAAATGACGGCGGCTGCGGCCATGCCCGCGACGATAAATGGAAGGAACGCATGACTGAGCAGGCCGTAAACGGCAAAGATCGGCGCGACCGCACCCCACAGCGCGCCGTTGATCGCCATGAACAGAACATGCATGCGTGCAAACCGCGACATGGCGCGGCCTGACGTGCGAATGAAACGAAAGCGCAGCCAGACGCCGGCGCGGATCGCGGCGAGCAGAATGACGGCGCCGATCCAGAGGAAAAGGACGCTGTGATTTACCGCCTGCCAAGCGACGACGCCGGTAATCACCGCGTTGACGACGCTGATGACAATCGCCGTAGGCGCGCCGCGAAACAGCAGGGCCGATCGCTCGACTTTCAGCTTCACCGATTCAACGCGACTGAGATTTTTTAGCCGCGCGCGCCGGCTTGGCGCGGTGGAAACCGCGGACTTCAGTTCCGTGATCATGCAGATCCGTATGGCTTCTCTTGCACCGCTATCAAACCACATATCGGCGCGCCGAAAAACGAAAAGCCGCCGTTTAGCAGCAAGTGCCACCCGCTGAAATAAGGAAGAAAAATCAGCATGTTGATGCATATTTCTAAAAGAGATCTTAGAAACAGACGCGCCAAATTTCCACAAGTTGGACAAGTCGCGCGGCATTTCGGCCGGGCGCGCCATTTCGTTTGCAATGCAGCAAAGCGCTGTTAGAAAACGCAGCGCAACTGACTCATAACAGGAATCGCCAGTGACCGGATTCTCACAATCTGAAGCTCTCGCCCGCGTCAAACCATCGCCGACTCTCGCCGTTACGCAACGGGCGCGGGACCTGAAAGCCGAGGGACGCGACATTATCTCGCTCGGCGCCGGCGAGCCGGATTTCGATACGCCAGAGCATATCAAGGATGCGGCGAAAGCGGCGATTGACGCCGGCAAAACGAAATACACGGCCGTGGACGGGATCACCGAGCTGAAGGATGCAATCATCGCGAAGTTCAAACGCGACAACGACCTTTCCTTCGAACGCGCCCAGGTGACCGTCGCTCCGGGGGGCAAGGCCATCATCTATAACGCCCTGGTGGCGACGCTGAATCCCGGCGATGAAGTGATCATCCCGGCGCCCTATTGGGTCTCCTATCCCGACATGACCTATCTTGCGGGGGGAACGCCGGTTGTCGTGAAGGCGTCGGCGGAAAACAACTTCAAACTGACGGCGGACGCCCTTGAGCAGGCGATCACCGACAAAACGCGATGGCTGATCTTTAACTCGCCGTCCAACCCGACCGGGTCCGCATACACGCGCGCGGAAATCAAGGCGTTGACCGATGTGCTGCTGCGCCACCCCCATGTCTGGGTGATGTCCGACGATATGTATGAACACATCGTCTATGACGGATTTGAGTTTGCGACGCCGGCGCAGGTTGAACCGGCTATCGCTGACCGCACGTTGACAATCAGCGGCGCGTCGAAAGCCTACGCCATGACCGGATGGCGCATCGGATACTCCGCCGGTCCCGCGCCCCTCGCCAAGGCAATGGCGAAAGTGATGTCTCAATCGACGTCAAATCCTTGCTCAGTCAGCCAGTGGGCAACAGTCGCCGCCCTCAACGGCGATCACAGCTTCCTCGCAGAACGCAACGCGGTGTTCAAAGAACGCCGCGATCTCGTCATCAGGATGTTGAACGACGCCGAGGGGATAACGTGCTCGACCCCCGAGGGCGCATTCTATGTTTACCCGTCTTGCGAGGGCGTCATCGGCAAAACGGCGCCGTCCGGCGCGACCATTGAAAACGACGAAGCGTTCGCTAAGGAATTACTGGATGCGCAAGGCGTCGCCGTCGTGTTCGGCGCCGCCTTCGGCCTGTCGCCGTTCTTTCGCATCTCCTACGCGGCGGCGACCGAGGAGCTGGAAGACGCCTGCCAGCGCATTCAGGAATTCTGCGCCAGCCTTACCTGATAACGCCCGGCCAGAGCGATTATGTTCTATCGATTGGATCGATAAATAAGTTCAATATTACCTATTTGCTCAATACATTGCCCCTCTCTATACTGGGAGCAGAACAAACGAACCGGATTTGAGGAGAATTTATTATGTCATCTGTCGACATCGGAATCGCCGAAAATGTGCGCGTGTCGGTTGCAGAAGCGCTGAACAACACGCTCGCCGATACCTATACGCTCTATATGAAGACCCATGCCTATCACTGGAACGTCACCGGACCCCAGTTTCATACGCTCCATGTGATGTTTGAAGAACAGTACAACGAAATGTGGACCGCCCTCGACGAAATGGCCGAGCGCGTCCGGGCGCTTGGTGTCTTCGCGCCGACCAGCGGAAAGCAGTTTGCGGAACTGTCTGCTCTCGATAACGAAGAGGCGAGCCCCCCGCCGGCGGCGACCATGGTTCAAAATCTACTGTCGGATCATGAAGCCCTGATCAAGCGCGCGCGCAGCGGCCTCGCCATCGCCGAAGAAGCCGGCGACGCCGCCAGTGCGGACCTCCTCACGGTTCGCATTCAGACCCATGAGAAAACGGCCTGGATGCTGCGTTCAATGACGCAGTAAGGGCAAGCAAACGCAGGAGTCGAAAAGCGCGATCCTTGGGGGGCGCGCTTTTTTTGTCAGCGAGCGCCGATTGCAGGAACGTCCCGTTGTGCGACCCCGGTGTAGTTGGACAGCGGACGGATCAGCTTGTTGTCGCCAAGCTGCTCAATCACATGGGCCGTCCAGCCCGTGATGCGGCTGATCACGAAGATCGGCGTAAACATCGGGATTTCAAATCCCATCAGATAGTAAGCGGGGCCCGCCGGGAAATCGAGATTCGGGTAGATGCCTTTCTGATCGACCATGGTCTTATCGAGAAGACGGCTGATTTCCCAGTACCTCTTCGCTTCATCCGTGCCGATCACATTGACCATCTTCTCGTAAGCGTCGGTCATGGTCGGGACGCGGCTGTCGCCGGAACGATAGACGCGGTGACCGAAGCCCATGATCTTCCGCTTCTCCTTGAGCGCCGTGAGCATCCACTCCTCCGCCTTTTCGGGCGCGCCGACTTCCGTCAGCATATGCATCACCGCCTCATTGGCGCCGCCATGAAGCGGCCCTTTGAGAGAGCCGATTGCGCCGGTCACCGCGGAGTAAATATCAGATGTCGACGAGGCAATGGTGCGCGCCGTAAACGTCGACGCGTTGAAAGAGTGTTCGGCATAGAGCGTCATCGAGATATCGAAGCACTTGATAATTTCCGGCGCCGGAACCTCGCCAAAACACATGTGAAAGAAGTTCTCTGAAAAAGCGAGGTCGTCCGTGGTCGGAATTGGTTCCTTCCCGTTGCGCAGGCGAAAATCAGCGGCGACAATTTCGGGGATCTTCGCATACATGCGAATGGATTTCGCCATAAGCCCTTCGGGCGTCGAGTCGTCTGTCGTATCGTCCTCCTGGCCGAGAAACGAGACAGCGGTGCGCAGCGTATCCATGGGATGAGCGCGTTTGTTAAATTTCCGCATAACGTCCAGCAGATCGGCGGAAAGTCCCCGCTCCTTCTTTTCCGCTCCGTTGAATGCGTCCAACTGGGCTTGTGTCGGCAACTCCCGGTTCCAGATCAGGTAGGCGACTTCCTCAAACCGGCACGCCGTCGCAAGATCCTGAACTTTGTAGCCGCGATAGGTCAGCGAGTTTATTTCCGGCATCACTTTCGACACAGCCGTGTCGTCCGCCATCACGCCCGCCAGCCCGTATTTGACGTCTTCGTTGGCCATTCAGTCTTCTCCTGTCACCGTTTCCTGTTTCTTCATCCGATAGGCGCGCTCGACCTTCGCCACGCGCACCGCATAATCTTCATACCAGTCCGACCGGCCGCGCCGCTGGGCGTTCAGATGGTCGGCCTGTCGCTTCCAGTTTTTTATCGCGTCCTCCGACGCCCAATACGAAATCGCGAAGCCGAAGCCGTCTTCCCCGCGCGCCGATTCAAAACCGAGATAGCCCGGCATGGTTTTCGCCAGCGCCACCATCTCTTCCGCCATCTCATGATATGCCGGGTCGTCGGCCGCCCGGTGCTGATTTGTGAAAATCACCGCGTAGTATGGCGGCTCAGCAAGCGGGGCGAAGGACGAATTCATGTCGCGTCAGTCCCCCGTCGGCGTCACGCCGGCTGACGCCGTCACCAGAACAACAACCTTTTGGGGCGCCCGCGTTCGGTGAACGACGCCTTTCGGCGCCACATAGCCCTGTCCGGCCGTCAGTTCATGGGTCTCGTCTTCCACATCGAGCAGAAGCTTTCCGTCAACAACGTAGAAGAGTTCGTCCTCATCGTCGTGTTTGTGAAAATGAAATTCGCCTTCCAGCACCCCGAGGCGCACAACGCTGTCGTTCACTTCAACAAGCGGCTGATTGAACCATTTCTCAGTATTCGCATTGACGACGTCGGCGATGTCGAACTTTGTCATCGCCGAAAACTTGATGTCTGTACGAATATTGTATTCGGTTTTTTTGTTCATGACCTATTCCAACGGAGTATCGCCAACCTGGAAGTTGTAAATCGACTCATCGAATTTGTTGTAATCGTGATAGCGCAGGAGATCATAAAGATCCCGGCGGTGCTGCATCATGTCGAGAATGCCGTTCTGGTCGCCGTCTTCCAGAATCTTGTCGAGACCGACATCGCAGGCGCCCATTGCGAGACGCAACGTCGTTACGGGATAGATAACGACATTGAACCCAAGCTCTTCGAGCTCTTTCTTGTTGAGAAGACGGCTCTTTCCGAACTCCGTCATGTTCGCAAGGATCGGCACGTCAAGCGCCGCGCGCACCGCTTCGAATTCCTTCTCGGATTTCATGGCTTCCGGGAAGATCATGTCGGCGCCCGCGTCCACATAAGCCTTCATGCGATCGATCGCGCTGTCGAGCCCCTCAACGGCCCGCGCGTCCGAGCGCGCAATCAGAACAAAGTTTTCATCGCGCTTGGCGTCGGCCGCGGCTCTCACGCGCTGGATCATGATATCCGTCGGCACGATTTCCTTGCCGTCCAGATGCCCGCAGCGCTTCGGCATCACCTGATCTTCGATGTGACAGCCGGCGAGGCCGGCCTCTTCCATCGACCGCACCGTGCGCGCAGCCGCCATGGGTTCGCCAAAACCGGTGTCGATATCGATAAACGCCGGCAGGTCCGTCACCCGAGCAATCTGCTGACCGCGCTCGACAAATTCCGTCATGGTCGCAATGCCGATATCCGGCAGGCAAAGGTCCGCCGCCATCACCGCGCCGGAAATGTAGACCCCGTCAAATTCCTTGCGTTCGATCATCTGGGCGCAAAGCGGATTAAATGCGCCGGGGAACTGTAGCAGCTTGCCGGAAGCCAGTCCTTTGCGAAAATCGGCGCGTTTTTCGGCGGGAGATTTTTGCGTAAAAAGCATTACGAATATTCCTTCAGTTTGGCGCCGACGCGCTTGCCCATCTCCTCACCGAGCGCCATCAGGCCGGAGGCCGGTCGGATCATCACTTCGAACTCGACGATCAGTCCGTCGTCGTCGAACTTGATCAGGTCGACGCCTTTGAGCTGTTTGCCGTTTACATGGGCGCCGAACTCAAGCGTCGCGTTTTTTCCATCTTCGGTGAAAAACGAGCGATGGTAAGTGAAGTCCTCAAAAACGTCGATCACCGTCGATAGCGCAACAATCAGCGCCTCGCGACCGCGATAGGGCGTATGCGCGACAGGCGAACGAAACACAGCGTCCGGATGAATGATATCCCCGAGGCCCGACAAATCGCGCGCGGCGATGATTTGATGCCAGCGCGCGATTGTTTCCGATACTTGTGGGGATGATGCAGCCATCGGGCCCTAGAAAATTCCTTTCACCAGATTTTCCTGCAGATACCCGCTCGGCGCAACCGGATTGAGTTGCAGTACCTCCTCCGCCGAAAGGTTCGGCAGGCGCTGAACGAGATCGAGAAAACGATCGGATTCCGACTTGTCGAGGATGTCGTCCGTCAGCGTCTTGAACTTGCCGATATATTCCGGTCGCCCGAACGGCCGCGCGCCGAACGGGTGCGCATTGGCGATGCCAAGCTCATCGACGATTTCCGAGCCGTCTTCCATGGTGATGACGACTTTCGCGCCGAAGGCCTTTTCGTTCGGATCGTGACTGTGATAGCGGCGCGTCCATTCCGGGTCCTCGATGGTCGAGATTTTGCGCCACAGACGAACGGTGTCCTCGCGCTTCGCACGCTCCGGCGCATAGGAACGAACGTGATGCCATTCGCCGTCCTGAAGTGCCACAGCGAAGATATACATAATGGAGTGGTCAAGCGTTTCGCGGCTGGCGTTCGGGTCCATTTTCTGCGGATCGCCGGAACCAGTCCCGATCACGTAATGGGTGTGATGCGACGTATGCAGAACGATTGACTTGACCTTGTCGAAATCGTCGATCTTCTTGCCCATACGGAAGGCGAGATCGATCAGCGCCTGGGACTGGTATTCCGCAGAGTGCTCTTTCGTATAGGTGTCCATGATGCCCCGCTTGGCTTCGCCTTTTCCGGGCAGCGGCACATGATATGTCGGCTCGTACGGGCTGTCGCCTTTGTCCCGCGCGGTACGGCCGTTCAGGATAAACGAGATAACCGAATCTTCCCCCTCGTAAATCGGGCTCGGCGCGCCCTCGCCGCGCATGCAGCGGTCCACCGCCTCAATCGCCTGTTTGCCTGCATAGGCAGGCGCAAACGCTTTCCATGAAGAGATTTCGCCCTTGCGTGACTGGCGGGTTGTGACCGTGGTGTGCAGGCCCTGCTGCACCGATTGGTAAATAACCTCCGTATCGAGACCAAGCAGCGTGCCGACGCCGGCGGCGGCTGACGGGCCGATATGGGCGATGTGGTCAATTTTGTGCTCGTGAAGACAGATGGATTTCACGAGGTCGACCTGAATTTCGTAGCCTGTCGCAATACCGCGAACGAGCGCGTTCCCGTCGCATCCGGTCTGCTGCGCAACGGCCAGGATCGGCGGGATGTTGTCGCCGGGATGGGAATATTCAGCGGCGAGAAACGTGTCGTGGAAATCAAGTTCGCGCACCGCCGTGCCGTTCGCCCACGCAGCCCACTCGGCGCACACGCGGTGTTCCGCAGGGAGGCCAAACAGCGTTGCGCCGCCATCGCGCAGATGCGCATTCGCCATCGCCCGCGCTGATTTGATCGACGCCCGGTTGAGCGACGCGATCCCCACGGACGCATTGTCGATGATGCGGTTGATGATCATGTCGGTTACGTCGTCTTCGACGGCGACCGGGTCCGCGGCGACCTCTGCGATCTTCCAGGCCAGCTGGTCCTCGCGTTTCAGATTGTCCTTCGACCGATGGGCGCGAACATCGTGGGTGATCATCGTTTTCCTCGCTGCTTTTGAATTCGGCGCGTACATGGGCCGCCTGCGACAGGCTGTCCATGGGGAAAACCGGCGGCAAACCGCCTCTGGAAAACTTATATCAGAAAAACAACAACTTAACTGCCATGGCCGCCAGAGCGATGTAGAAAACCCGTTTGATCAGCGCCTCTCCCCTGGCGATGGCGGCGCCGGCGCCGAGCCAGCCGCCCACAGCAAAACCGGCGGCGAGCGCGACGCCAAGCACCCACTCGATTTCAACCTGCGAAGCAAAAACACTGAGCGCCACGACCGAAAATGTCAGCGCGATGAAAACCTTGTGCATATTGGTGCGCACAAGATCGAGACCCATGACCCGGTTGAGGATCGGCATCAGGATAAACCCGACCCCGATTTGTATAAAACCGCCCCAGAACCCGGCGCCGACCATCAGAACATGGCCAAGCGCGATATTGCGCGCCTCCCCTTCGTTCTGTTTTTTCTTCTGTCCGGCGCCCGTCATCATCACCGCGACGACACCAAGCATGATCACCGCAAGCGTCCGCTCGAACCAGACGCCGTCAAGGCGCGCGCCGAGAAACGCGCCAAAAAACGCCCCGACCGATGCGCATGCCGCCAGCGTCGCGCTGAGACGGAAGTCGGAAAACCCTTTCCGGAAGAAACCCCAGACCGCAAAAATGTTCTGCGCAATAATCCCGATGCGATTAGTGCCATTGGCGACCGGACCCGGCAGCCCGAGGAACACCATGACCGGCACGGACAGGATAGACCCGCCGCCGGCGAGCACGTTGATCCAGCCGGAAACGATGCCGGTGGCGAACAGCAATCCAATTTTCCAAAGCTCGACGTCCATCACCGGCCCTTACCCGCGCGCCGGTCATGGCCGATCGGGGACTAAATGCAAACCCGTTCGATAGATTTTTTGGGGTAAATCCCACGATTTCTCGCTTGAACTGCCACGAAATGCCTCTTATAGCCCGTTTTCACGGGAAAATTTTACGATTTAAGCAAAATTAATGGGCATAATCCCACGATGAGTGAAATCAGCAGCATCATTGAGCGGGCGAAGTCCGCAGCGGAGTCCACCGGCCTTTCGGTGTCCACGGTCTCTCGCAAACTCTTCAACGACGGCAAGGCCATCGCGCGGCTGGAAAGCGGCGGCCAGTGCACGCTCAAGACGCTGGAAACCGCGAAAGAGCGGCTCGCGGCGCTGGAAGCCGAGGCGCCGGCGCCCGTTGGCGCTTCCGGTAGCACATCGCCAGCGGCGACCGGCGAAATCATCAGCAAGCAGAGGATGACCCATCTGGACCGGCTGGAAGCGGAAGCGATCCACATCATGCGCGAGGTCGTCGCCGAAACCGAAAATCCGGTGATGCTCTATTCCATAGGCAAAGACTCCACCGTGATGCTGCATCTGGCGCGAAAGGCGTTCTATCCCGGCAAGGCGCCCTTTCCGCTCATGCATATCGACACCACATGGAATTTCCGCGAAACGATCGAATTTCGCGACGCGGTCGTTAAGGAACTCGGCTTCGATCTGATCGTGCACATCAACGAAGACGGGGTTCGTCAGGGCATTACGCCTTTCAGCCACGGCTCTCAGATCTATACCGACGTCATGCTGACACAGAGCCTGCGCCAGGGGCTCGACAAGCATGGCTTTGACGCGGCCTTTGGCGGCGGGCGCCGCGACGAGGAAAAATCCCGCGCGAAAGAGCGCATCCTGTCGTTTCGCTCTCCCGGGCATCGCTGGGATCCGAAAAATCAGCGTCCTGAGCTTTGGTCGATTTACAATGCGCGCATCTCCAACGGGCAGACCATCCGCGCCTTCCCGATCTCGAACTGGACGGAACTCGATATCTGGCAGTACATCTACCGCGAAAACATCAAGCTGCCCGGCGTTTACTTTGCCGAGGAGCGCCCGGTTATCGAGCGCGACGGCGTCATGCTGATGGTGGACGATGACCGCATGCCCCTCGACGGGCAAACCCCGCGCAACGAAATGGTGCGTTTCCGCACGCTCGGCTGTTATCCGCTCACCGGCGCAAACCAGTCCACCGCGACCACCTTGCCGGATGTTATTCAGGAAATGCTCCTCGCACGTTCGTCAGAGCGCGAAGGACGCGTCATCGACCATGACCAGTCGGCGTCGATGGAGAAGAAAAAGCAGGAAGGGTATTTCTAGATGTCGCAAACGACGCTGATCAAACCTTCCGACGACGTCGCGGAGTATCTGCGCGCCCACGAAAACAAGGGCCTGTTGCGCTTCATCACATGCGGCAGCGTCGACGACGGCAAGTCGACGCTTATTGGCCGCCTGCTTTACGATTCCAAGCTGATTTACGACGATCAGCTTGCGGCGCTTGAAAGCGATACCAAAAAACACGGAACCCAGGGCGAAAAGATCGATTTCGCGCTTCTGGTCGACGGCCTCGCTGCGGAACGCGAGCAAGGCATTACAATCGACGTCGCGTACCGTTTTTTCTCAACGGAAAAGCGAAAGTTCATTGTCGCGGATACGCCGGGCCATGAGCAATATACGCGCAACATGGCGACCGGCGCATCCACCGCCGACCTTGCCGTCATTCTGATCGATGCGCGCAGAGGCGTCCTCACACAGACCCGCCGGCACTCTTACATCGTCTCCCTGCTCGGCATTCGCCATATCGTCGTCGCCATCAACAAGATGGATCTCGTCGGCTATTCGGAGACCACGTTCAACGCAATCGAAGCGGAGTACCGCGCGTTTGCAGAAGAACTCGGTTTCGAATCGATTGTCTGCATTCCCATGTCAGCCCTCGAAGGCGACAACATCACCGCCAAGAGCGCAAAAACGCCGTGGCACAACGGCCCGGCGCTCCTGCCCTATCTCGAAACGGTCGATGTGCGCGGCGACGCCGTCGACAAAGCCTTCCGCCTGCCCGTGCAGTGGGTGAACCGGCCGAACCTCGATTTCCGGGGGTTCTCGGGGACAATCGCCAGCGGGTCGGTAAAGCCCGGCGACGAGATTGTCGTTGTCCCGTCAGCCAAACGGTCCCGGGTGAAGTCCATCGTCACCATGGACGGCGACCTCGCCGAGGCCGGGCCCGACATGGCGGTAACGGTTACGCTCGAAGATGAGATCGACATATCCCGCGGCGACGTCATATGCGCCGGCAACGCGCCGGCCGAACAGACCGACCAGTTCGCCGCGCATATCCTCTGGATGGCGGAGGATAAACTCTACCCCGGGCGACAATATCTGTTGAAGACCGCGAACCGCATAGTCTCCGCCACCGCGACCGAACTTAAACACAAAGTCAACGTCAATACGCTGGAGCACATGTCCGGCAAGACCTTGGAACTCAACGAAGTCGGGTTCTGCAATTTCGCCCTGTCGGCGCCGATCGCCTTTGATTCGTATAAGGAGAACAGGAAGACGGGCTCGTTCATTCTGATCGATAAAAGGTCAAACGCAACGATCGGCGCGGGGCTGATCGACTTCTCCCTGCGCCGCGCCCAAAACGTTCACTGGCAGGATCTCGATATCGACAAGAAGGCGCGCGCCAACGCAAAGCACCAGCGCCCTTGCGTCTTGTGGTTCACCGGGCTTTCCGGCTCCGGCAAATCTACCGTCGCAAATCTTGTCGAAAAGCGCCTGCACGACCTTGGCCGCCATACCTACACGCTTGATGGCGACAATGTCCGCCATGGTCTGAACAAGGATCTCGGCTTTACGAACGAAGACCGGGTCGAAAACATTCGCCGCGTGGCCGAGGCCGCAAAACTGATGGCGGACGCCGGCCTGATCGTCTGCGTTTCCTTCATTTCGCCCTTTCAGTCCGAGCGGCGCATGGCGCGGGATCTGATGGCGGACGGGGAATTCGTTGAAGTCTATATCTCAACGCCGCTGGAAGTCTGCGAGAGACGCGACGTTAAAGGCCTCTACGTCAAAGCGCGGCGCGGCGAAATCAAGAACTTCACCGGCATCGATTCGCCTTATGAGGCGCCGCAATCGGCGGAGATCGACGTCGATACCTCGGACATCGCAGCCGCAGACGCCGCCGACCAGATCGTCGAGTATCTGCGCGAACGCGGCTATCTCAGCGTATGAGCGGGCGCGACTAAAGCCGCCGACACGAAACGCCCTTGAGCGGATATTCAGCGCCCGTTTCGCGGTTCGCCAAAATGCAGCCGCCATTGGCCTTCATCAGGTCAAAATATGTCGGCTTCGCGAGGCTGCGATCTTCCTGGGGAGCTAGCGGGGGCGGCAAAACCGTAATGATCGAGTCGGTTGTGAGATCGCCGGGTCCAAGTTCGACCCTGGCTCGTCCCATAGCGTCCGCAAGCGCCGCGTGCAGCGCGGACATTGTAGCGTCGTCGACGCTTTCGAGAACCGCAGGCTCCGGCGCGTTGTGGGTCTGGCAGCCGGCCAAAATCGCGGCGCCTGCAAGCATCGAACATAGTTTCAAAATCACGCGCATTTAGATAACCGTTACTCGGGCAACGTCATATCGCGGTTCGTCGCATAAACGTCCCGCGTCGGCATAATGTCGATTGGCGTTTTGAGGCCTTCCGACGTTTTTGCAAATGAGCCCGGCTTTGGCGAGGGCGGCGGCGTCGGGCATGTGCCGTTGGCGCGAAACTGCAACGCAGCCGCGAGCATCGCTTCCGTTTCATCGCCAAGTTCGGTTTCAAGATCATCCGCAACCGCGCAACCAGGAACGGAGATCGGAAACACCGCACTGGAATTGGCGGGCTTAAAGCCATCGGTGTAATCCCCAAATCCCTTGTCATTAATCCCCTGGAACTGGATGCTGAAGTAAGTCTCCCCGCAATTGTCGGTAGGATAAAATCCGAACGGCTTACCGCATGTGGTTGAACCGATTAAAATCACCTCAACATCAATGCCGCGAAGACCGTTTACGACAGCCTCGCTTGCGCTGCATGTGCTGTCCGTCGAAAGAACGAAAACACGCGGCAGATCGAGACTTTGAAGCGGCGTTCCATTCGCCACGGAAAACCCGAGCCCCGTTGAATAAAACGGCACTGAATTGTCTGTCTCACCGGTTACCGGGTTGACGCCGCCGGCGTCGGCGTTGAACCGCAGATTTTCAAATACGCGGCCGTTCGTGCGCGCGGCGCCCGCAATCTGAAAGCCAAGCTGTGCGGCGACGTTAAGCAGCCCCCCTCCATTATAACGCAGGTCAAGGATGAGATCGTTGACGCCATCCGCCCTCAGCGCAGAAATTGCGTCAGCGATTTCCTTCTCGGTTGCAAACGGGCTGAATGTGTTCAGCAACATATATCCGACCGGCCCCGTTGCGGTATTGATCGTCCGCATCCGGTTTACCGGCTTCGACGCCAGATCGACCGACATTAAGGTGATCATGCGCGGCGACGCGGCGCCGGGATCCTGCACCATGAATGTATGGGTCTCGCCGGCGCTCTCGGGAAACAGCCCGGCATTGATCATATCAACCTCGGTCTGTGTCGGCGCATTGACGAGGTCGACGCCGTCAACTTCGAGAATTCTCGCGCCGCGGACAAAATTGGGAAGCCCCATGACAACGGTGGACGCGGGTGAATTCGGCTCCGTGTAAAGAATACGAAAATCCCGCGGCGGCGCCGTTGAGAATGCAATTAACCTCGCGCCATAGGTTGCGCTCGGCGCGGAGTTTCGCGTGGCAAGATACTCTTCCGTCGGCTGCGAAAAGTGAAAATCATCCTTTTCCTCGCCTGAAGGCGTGAGTTCCTCCGTCTTCAGAACATCAAAATATGCGACCCGGCTGGAAAAGTTTGCCGGGTCCTGGTCAGTGACCTCGTCATTCCACAAATAGGTCTCATTGGTCCATGACCGCAACCAGAAGTTCTCTTCAAGCGTCGAGCCCGCCATGTCGGGAAACGTGTTGCCTTCAATATCGACGCCGGTGCGCACAACCTGACAGCGATCTTCGAACTGGCTCGCCGCTTCGAAAACACCCGGCGTCCATGTTGGACCCGACGACGGTGGCGGCGGAGGCGGAGCTGTCGTGCTTCCGCCGCCCCCGCTATTGCTGCACGCGGCCGCGAAAAACACAGCGGCAATTGCGAATTGTGGCGAGACCCTGAACAGGCCCTCAGATTTTCCGGTCATCTATGCGCCCCGTTACTTACACAACTCTCCCGGCAGCACTGTACAATAGGATTTCCAGCCCGAACAGGCGCCGCGCAGGCTTGGCTGATCGTGATAGAAAAATTTGATCAAACTTGATTTAAAAGCCGCGCTTTGCGCAGGCCCTAATGCCCGGACAAACGCTCGGCGACCCGCCCAAAGGCAGACCCATTGCCGGCGACGAGCAGCGGCCTTCCCTGCGTCGCAACCGGTCGGTAGGGACCGTCGTCGTCAAGATAGGCGGCGCGCCCGCCGATTTCGTCCAGCATCAGGACACCCGCCGCATGGTCCCAGGGACTGCACCGGGAATAGAGCGCGAAATCTTTTTTGCCAGTCAGCAGGTGGATATAGGCATAAGCGGCGCACCGCGCGCTTTGCGTGACAAATTGAGAACGCAGCTTCGGAACCATCGTCGTGCTCCACGGTTCGGCGAGATTGCCGATAGCCCGGAACCCGCTCAGCACGCCGGTATTTGCAGCGGCCAATGGCGTCAGTCGGTCGCTGTCCCATGTCGCGCCGTCACCCTTGGAGGCTATCGCAAATTTCCTGTCGGGAATGGCGTAGATCCAGCCGCACCGGGTTACGCCGTCAACAACGAACGCGACAATGGTCGCAAATTCGCGACGGCGCTGAACGAAGTTCCGTGTGCCGTCCAGCGGATCGACGATCCAGAAGGCGCCGTCGCCGTGAAGCGCTTCCAGTATAGCGGGCTCCGCCGCGGCGCCTTCCTCTCCGATAAACCCTACGCCCGGATACAAACCGGCGAGCGCGCGCCGAAGGGCGCTCTCGGCCGCGCGATCTGCCTCCGTCACAAAATCATTGGGGCCCGATTTGGTGTCGATCTCGCCTTTTGCGAGCTTGCCGAACCGCGTGGCGATTTCAGCTTCTGCAACCTCTTCAATGATTGACGCAACTTTGTCCGGGTCGACGATCATGCGCGTTGTCTGTCCGCGCTTGCCGCGTCGTCATATTTGGCGTCAGGAAACTCCTTGAAAAACTGACCTTCCGTTTTTCGCGACATGCGCGCGGTAATGAGCGTTTCGGCGCCGGCCGCCTGTTCGCCAAGTATTTCCGCGCGCGAAAAGAGCCATGCCCGGGCAGCGCCGTCATGGGCGGGAAGCCGGATATGCGCCACAATATGCGCGGCGGTCAGCGTGCTCTCGATCTTGGAGAGGAGCGCGGCGACCCCCTCGCCGCCGACCGCGGAAAGCGCAACGCGGGCCGGGTTTTCGATAGCGCCGATTGCGGGCGCTGTGCGCGCAATCGCCTCAACCGTGCCTTTGTCGTCGGCATCCATGAGGTCCAGCTTGTTCAACGCTTCGATGACGGGGCGTTCGTCATCGTCGCCGACCCCTAAGGCTGAAAGAACGTCAATGACGTCCGAACGCTGCGCATCGCTGTCGGGATGCGCAATGTCTCGAACGTGAACAATGATATCCGCCTCCAGCACTTCTTCAAGGGTTGCGCGAAACGCGGCGACGAGTTGCGTCGGCAGATCGGAGATAAACCCCACCGTGTCGGAAAGGACGACCCGCAGCCCGCTTGGCAGATCAATCGCACGCATTGTCGGATCGAGCGTTGCAAAAAGAAGATCTTCCGCCTTTACGGCCGATTTTGTCATCCGGTTGAACAGCGTTGATTTGCCCGCGTTCGTGTATCCGACAAGGGCGACGACCGGATGCGGCGCCCGTTTGCGTTTTGCGCGCTGAAGCGTGCGCGTTCTGCGAACGTCTTCCAGTTTTTTCCGCAAACGAACGATCTTGTCGTCAAGAGCGCGGCGGTCGGACTCAATCTGGCGCTCGCCTGGGCCGCCGAGGAAACCGGCGCCGCCGCGCTGGCGTTCAAGGTGCGTCCACGACCGAACCAGCCGCGACCGCTGGTATTCGAGATGGGCGAGATCAACCTGCAAGCGCCCCTCGGCCGTCTGCGCGCGAGCCCCGAAAATTTCAAGGATCAACGCCGTCCGATCAAGCACCTTGGCGTCGAAGGCTTTTTCGAGGTTTCGATGCTGGACCGGGCTCAGCGCGCCATCGATGATTACGAGGCCCGGGCGCGGGTCCATTGCGTCAAGCCGGGCGCGAAGCTCGTCAATCTTGCCGCCGCCGATCAGCGTTGCCGCGCGGGGCGCATTGACGGTCGCGACTTCATCGTGAACGACGTCGAGATCAATCGCGGCGGCGAGCCCGACAGCCTCCTCCAGCCGCGCGGACGGCGCGCGCGCGCCCGCATCGCCGCGTAAAGCGGGATGCACGACAATAGCGGTTTCTTTATTCGGCAATGGCTGGTCTTTGCGAGTTGAGCCGGTCAGCCGTCGTCATCGGTCTCGTCATTATCCCAGAGTGATACCGGTTGCTGCGGCATCACCGTAGAGATCGCGTGCTTATAGACAAGTTGGGATTGTCCGTCGCGACGCAGGAGGACGCAAAAATTGTCGAACCAGCTGACAACGCCTTGAAGTTTAACGCCGTTGACCAGGAAAATCGTCACGGGCGTTTTGCTTTTCCGGACCTGATTGAGAAACGTGTCTTGCAGGTTTTGTTTTTTCTCGCTCATGAGCGCCGCATCTCCGCCTTTTCTTTTCGTTATTGCAGTGCAACAACAGTTTGGCCGCTGGCCCGTCGTTAGGCAACCGAAAAACAGGAAAAGTGGGCGCTATTACGGCGCGCGGTTTGTCACGCCCGCCGCGCGCAATTTGTACGCTTCGCGCAGGCGCAGCGCCACGGGCCCCGGCGCGCCGGCCGAAATCGCCTCGCCGTCTATGGCGACAACCGGCGTCACCAGATTTGTCGCAGACGTAATGAATGCCTCAGCGGCGGATTTTGCTTCCGCGACGGTAAATGGGCGCTCGTGAACCGTGATCTGGAGATCCGCCGCGCAGGCAAGCGCCGTTTCCCGCGTGATTCCGCCAAGAATTTGACGCCCTTTCGGATGCGTAATGAGTGCGCCCTCGCGATCGACAATCCATGCGTTGGACGACGACCCCTCCGTGACGACCCCATCGCGCACGAGCAACGCTTCGGCGGCGTTCGCTTCCTTTGCCGCCTGTTTCGCAAGCACGTTGGGCAGCAGCGACACGGTTTTGATATCAACCCGCCCCCAGCGGATGTCCGGATGGGTAATGACGCCGACGCCCTTCGCAGCGATTGCGTCCGATGCGTCAAGATCGAAGGGCTTCGTGGTCATCACGAGCGAGGGCGGCGTCTGCGCCGGCGGGAAGGCGTGGTTTCGGGGTGCAACGCCCCGGGTCGCCTGAATGTAAACAAGCGCTGTCTTGAAACGGTTGCGCCTTACCAATTGCCCCATCACAACCCGGAGGGCGTTGCGCGACATTGGCGCGTCAATACGCAATTCGCGCAAGGACCGCTCCATGCGGTCCAGATGTCCGTCAAGGTCCAGATACCGCCCACGGACATAGAGGCAGACTTCATATATTCCGTCTGCGAACTGATAGCCCCGGTCTTCAATCGGAACCTCCGCGTCGCGTATCGGAACGAAGCTTCCGTTTACATATGCAATCGTCGCCATCGGTCGTTTCAGGCCCTCCAGAACCAGCGATTGATCAGCGCAAGCGCGACAGCGGCTTCGAGCCGGCCAAGGATCATCGCCGCAGCGAGCGCCCAGCGGTAAAGCTCGCCGAACGCCCCGTATCCGCTCTCTCCGCCTTCCGCAAGATAGATCAAAGGTCCGGCATTGGAGAGGGCCGACACCGCCGCCGCGGCGGACAATTCGAAGGAATGCCCGCCGGACGACAGGATTACCACAAGCCCGGCGAGCGTCATCGTGAAAACGAGAAAATGGATCCAGACGCCGAGTTCGTTCGACACCGTTCGCTTCCCGAAAACGGCGCTGGGCTCGATCAATCGCCGCAATTCCTCGCGGGCCCGGCGCATGATCACCAGCCAGCGAAGAATCTTGAACCCGCCCGCAGTCGAAACGGCGGCGCCGCCGATAATCGCCGTCACGAGCGCAATCGTCAGAGGCGGCGCCTCGCCGATGGTGAACCCGTTCGTCGACAGAATTGACGCGGCGTTGAAGAGATGGGGAACGATGAGATCGACGTCCCCGGCGCCCGCAAGGAGCCAGAAGAAAAAGCCGGCAAACAGAATGATCGCAAAATAGGCGCCGTTTTCAACGTCGCGCACGCGTTCTTTTGCGCCTCGCACCAGGCGCGCGATGACGACAAAGTTCGATCCGCTGAAGACCATCAGGAAAAACAGGACCACGACGATCCACGCCGAGACGCCCGCCGGGCCGTCAACGCCCGGCAGGAAGCCGCCGCTGGCGACGCCGGAGAGCGCCATGACAATCGCATCGAGCGCGGGGGCGCCGGCGAGCGCAAAAGCCACAACGGCAATGAACGTCACACCGGCGTATATTGACCAGAAACTGTAAACCGCGTTGCGCAGCGGACGCAGGAAATCGTTCTTCGCACCGCGCGAAAATGGCGGCAGGAGCGTATCGATCCCGATGAACGCCGGCCGGATAAAGATCGCTGCGGCGACGGCAATCGACGCCAGTCCGCCGAGCCATTGCAGTTCGGCCCGCCAGAGCATTAACGGCGGAGATGCGACCGCAGCTTCGCGCGACAACCACCCGCCGGTCGTCGTAACAGCGGCAATCGCCTCGAAATAGGCGTCCGAAAACGACATCGGACCGAGGGCGAATGGTATCGCCGCGAAGGCCGGCGCAACAATCCACCACAATAGAATGATTACAAGTGCGCCGCGAAAATCGGACGCAGGCACGCGGCCGATGCTCGCCGCCCAGGCGCCGCCGCCCGCCGTCAGGGTCGCGATGAGCCCATAAAGAAACGGGCCCGCGGACGGGTCGCCGGTGGAAACCGCAAGCAGCAGCGGCGCCAGCATCGCCAGCCCGACGATAATCAAAACCCCGGCAAAGCCGCGCAGGATCGCCGTCAGGCCCATGGCGCGCGCAACCCTCCTGTATTCTCAGAAGTATTCAATACTGACACGGAACATCTGTTCGACATCCTTCACGTTCTCACGCATGGACATCAGGATGACGCGATCGCCGGCCTGGATCACCGTGTCGCGGCTCGGCATTACCACAACGCCGTCGCGCACAACCGCGCCGATCATCACGCCCTCAGGCAATTGCGCATCGCCCAGCGGCTTGTTAACGAGCGGCGATGTCTCAAGGGCAATCGCATCGATAAGCTCGGCCGCGCCGTCGCTCAAGGAATAGACGCCTTTAATGCGTCCCCGGCGCACATGCTGAAGGATTGTCGAAACAGTCGTGGCGCGCGGATCGACAAACCGGTCAACGCCCACAGCCTCCGAAATCGGCCCGTAATCCTGATCGTTCACCAGCGCCATAGTGCGCCGCGCGCCTTCCCGCTTGGCGACGACGGAAGCGAGAATATTGACCTGATCGTTTTCAGTAACCGCAACGACCGTTTCTGCTTCGGCGACGCCGGCCTCGCGCAGGATTGTGCGATCAAGACCATCGCCTTGCAGAACAATCGTCCGCTCCAGTTCTTCGGCCGCAATCTCGGCCTTGGCGCGATCACGTTCGACGACGCGGATCTTCATGGACCCAAGCTTCTCAAGGCCGCGCGCCACGAACCGGCCGATGTTGCCGCCGCCGACAAGAATAACGCGCCGCGCCTGGCGCGCCGCCTCGCCCATAATCTCCAGCGCGCGCTGAACGTCGTTGCGGTCGGAAACAAAATAGATCTGGTCGCCCGGCGCCAGTTGGTCGTCCGCATGAACGCGCCACAGGCGATCGCCGCGTTTGATCGCGACAATCGTGATTTTCAAATCCGGAAACAGTTCCGCAACCTGGCGCAACGGCGTATTGATGATTGCACAGTCGTCGCGCAGCTTGACGCCAATCGCCCAAACCTGTCCGTCTGCGAATGATTTAACCTCGGACGCTCCCGGTGTGGACATGCGTTGAATGATGGCTTCGGAAACCTCGCGCTCGGGCGAAATAACGACATCAATCGGCAAGTGATTGCGCGAGAACAGGTCGGAGTAACGAGGATCGAGATACCCCTGCGCGCGTATGCGCGCGATCTTTGTCGGCACCTTGAAGAGGGAATGGGCGATCTGGCACGACGTCATGTTGACTTCGTCCGAATACGTAACGGCGATCAGCATGTCCGCTTCGCGCGCGCCCGCCTCCTCCAGCGTTTCGGGATAGGCGCCGTTTCCGACGACGCCGCGCACGTCGAGACGCTCCGCGACAGCGCGGATCAGTTCTTTCGACTGATCGATGACCGTCACGTCGTTTTTTTCGCGCGACAGGCGCCGGGCAATGCCGGTGCCGACGCGGCCTGCGCCGCAAACGACAATTCTCATGGAGAGCGTGCCCTCATGTCGCGCCCGATCTCACGAATCCGCCATGCGATCAAGCGCTTTCGGCGCGTGCCTGGCCATTAACGCCAAGCGCTTTCAGCTTGCGGTGAAGCGCCGACCGCTCCATGCCGATAAACGCGGCGGTGCGGGAGATATTCCCGCCAAACCGATTAATCTGAGCGATCAGGTATTCGCGCTCAAAGCGCTCGCGCGCGTCGCGCAGGGGCAACGAGATGACCAGTTCCAGCCCCTCGCCCGCCGGGATCGAAAGCCCCGCATCCATGATTTCAGACGGCAACATCTCGCATGTAATTTCAACGTCCGGATCGCGATGCATCAAAATCAGCGTCCGCTCGATAATGTTGCGAAGCTGGCGGACATTGCCGGGCCAGTGATAGGTTTGCAGCGCGGCCATCGCTTCAACTGAAAACGGGCGTTTCGGCAGCCCTGAGGCGCGCGCGATGCGATCAACGAAGTATGCGGAAAGAGCGGGAATATCCTCGCGTCGCTCGTCGAGACCCGGCGCCGCAATCGAAACGACGTTCAGGCGATGGTAAAGATCCTCCCGAAACTCGCCAGCGTCCGCCGCCGCCAGCAAATCGCGCGATGTCGTTGAGATAATGCGCACGTCGACGGAAACCGGCTGCTGTCCGCCGACCCGTTTGAAACGCTGATCGATCAGTACGCGTAATATTTTACTCTGCGTTTCGAGCGGCATGTCGCCGATCTCGTCAAACATCAGCGTGCCGCCATGAGCCTTTTCCATAAGGCCCACGGCGCGCGGACCGCCGTCTTCGCCTTCTATCCCGAACAGCTCCTCTTCCATGTTTTCCGGAGAAATCGTCGCCGCGCTGACAACAACAAAGGGCTGGTCCGCACGGATCGACGTCGAATGGATGAGGCGCGCAACCACTTCTTTGCCCGAGCCCGGAGGGCCCGCGATCAGAACGCGCGAGCGCGCATCTGCAACGCGTTCGATAACGCTGCGTAATGACGAGACGGCCGGCGACGATCCGATGAGGCCCCAGTCCGGCGCGCGCTGGCGCAGTTCGCTGTTCTCACGCCGAAGCCGCGTCGCTTCCAGGGCGCGATTGACAACCAGCACCAGCCGGTCGGCGTTGAAAGGTTTCTCCACGAAATCATAGGCGCCCTTCTTGATCGCAGCGACCGCCGTTTCAATCGTGCCGTGTCCGGAGATAATGACGACGGGCAGATCGGGGTGCACATTTTTCAGTTCCTCAAGAATTTCGATGCCGTCCATCGCGGAATTCTGTAGCCAGACATCGAGCACAACGAGCGCGGGCACCCGTTCGCGCACGGCCGCCAGGGCCGAACCGGCGTCATGAGCCTTGCGCGGACTGAAGCCTTCATCCTCAAGAATGCCGGCGACCAGCTCTCGAATGTCGGCTTCGTCGTCCACTACCAGTATGTCGATGCTCATTCGCGATGTTCCCTATTTTCTCATCATCATTCCGCCGCCGCCGCGGTTTTCGGGGCGTCGATTTCCGTTTCGCTGATTTCGCCCACGTCGATGCGGGGCAATGTCACCGTCATGCGGGCGCCGCTCGGCCCAAGGCTTCCGTCATCTGCAAAAGCAAGGGAGCCACCATGCTCCTCCGCCACTTTCTTGACGATGGCGAGACCAAGCCCCGTCCCTTTGGCGCGGGTCGTCATGTAAGGCTCCGCAAGTCGATGGCGCTCTTTCGACGGCAGGCCGAGGCCATTGTCGAGGATATGAATCTCGGCGTTGCGCGCGGTGTTGACGACGTCTACGCGAATGCGGCCCGGATACCCGAAGCCGGGCTCAGCGGCCCGCGCCGTAATCGACTCGCCGGCGTTTTTCAGAAGGTTCGAAAGCGCCTGGACAATCAGCCGACCGTCGCAATCGACAAAACTGGGCTCATCCGTCGCCGCGATTTCAAAGTCGATGTCGGGAAATGCGACTTTCTGCGGAAAGACCGCCGCGCGGACCAGCTCTCTTAAATCTTCGCGCCCGATAACAGGCTTCGGCATGCGCGCGAAAGATGAGAACTCGTCAACCATGCGGCCGATATCGTTGACCTGGCGAATGATGGTCTCGGTGCACTTGTCGAACACCTCAGGCGTCGACGTGACCTCGCCAAGGTATTTTCTGCGCAACCGTTCGGCTGACAGCTGGATCGGCGTCAGCGGATTCTTGATCTCGTGAGCGATGCGCCGGGCGACATCGCCCCATGCGGCGTTGCGCTGCGCGGAGATCAGCTGCGTGATGTCGTCAAACGTCGCGACAAAACGATCCTCGCTGTTGAAACGATCCTTCACGATGCGGACATTCAGCGCCTGCGCCTGGCCGTTTCGGGTCAGCTCAATCTGGTCGCCGGTCTCCGTTTCACTGGAAACCGCCGCGTCTTGCAGCAAGTCCGTCAGCTCCGGCATGACGTCCTGAATCCACCGGCCTGTCAGCTGGCCGGGTTCCTCGCCCAGCAAAAGCGCCGCCGACTTATTCGCAATCGTGATCCGCCCGCTTGCGGCAAGCCCGATCACGCCCGCGGAAACGCCCGACAGCACGGCCTCGGTGAAACGTCGGCGCTCGTCGAACTGGCGGTTGGTGTCGATCAAGTCGTCTCGCTGCGTCTGCAACTGCGCGGTCATGTGATTCATCGAACGCGCGAGCACGCCAAATTCGCCATCTTCCTTGAGCACTTCGGTTCGCGCGCCGAGCTCCCCGCTGGAGACGCGTTCGGCCATGTTGACGAGGCGTCCAATCGGCTGAACGAGTCGCGTCGCCGCGAACAGCGCGGCCCAGATGGCGCCAAAGAGAATGATAACCGCAAGAACAATGTACCCGGCGAAAAACACGCGCTCCAGCCGCGCGCGGCTGGCCGTTGCCTCAGCCCAGTCGTCGCGAATGTTGCGCACCGCGAGAAGCTCCCTGGAGATCGCAGGCGGAATGACTTTGTAAGTAACGATGTATCCGCCCTGATAGGCGTTGATTTTCAGAATACCGCGATAAAGATCGAAAACTTGTTCGTTGTTCGCGTCAAAGTTGCCCCATTCCTGTCGGGGCCGGTCTTCGGCGGCGGCGGCGTCTATGTTGTCGAACACTTCTTTCGGCGGCAACGCGTATGCGGCGTCCAGGATTTTCACACGGGCGATGATATTTCGGTCGCTGTCGAGAACGATGATCGCCGCAAGATCGCGCACCAGGGCCTGCTCCATCAGCGCCCGGCGAAAACTAATCGGCGTCGACGCCGTAACCCCAAACGCAGCGCCCCGCTCAAGGTCCAGTTCCATCTGGTTCAGATTAATGCCCGCGGCGTTGGTTTCATTCGCCCAAAGGGCGTTCGCCAACTCGCGCGCCGTGTTCTGATAGTTATCGATGCGCTCACTGAAAACGTCGTTGAGGCTCGCCCTTAGAATCGTAAACGCAAAAAGAAAGGCGATGATCGCCGGGATCACCGCCAGCAGGGAAAAGAGACCCACAAGCTGCAAATGGGTGCGCGAGCCGGCGAGCTGATGCCGGCGCTCGGCGAGAACGTGCCAGAGACGAACGCCGATCAGTACAGCGAAGCCCGCGGCGATGACGATATTGCCGATGACGGTCCACATCAGGAACGTGCGGTCGACCCGTTCCACCAGCGGCGACATCAAAAACCATGTTGTAAAAAAGGCGACCGCGGCCGCCCCGATCAGTGCTGCAGCGGCGGTGGTGTTGGAGAGCGCCCATTGCGGCAGGAACCGCCGCGCCGCGTTGGGGCGCGTATTCCGATCGTCCGTATTTGAGGTATCGCTCTGTTCGTGACCCAACTTACGCCATCCAGCGGGATTTCAACTCAACCATTCACACCCCCCGAATTGCGCCAGTCTGAAACAAGTTCCCGCGTGGTCGAAGAGCAACAGTTCCGTCTGCAATCGCCAAACCAAGCGGGTTTCAGCCGCGCAAGGATGCACGATGGGACGGTTGTTGCAGAAAATCAACAGTTATGTTGCCAAAATGAAACAGTCCGAAACAGCGCGTGATTCTATCACGCGGCGTCCCGCACCTTCGTTTCGAGCCGGCCCTCGTAGAAGTTTTCGAGCGCTTCGGTGACGGCGGCGGGCGACGCCAGTCGGCAAATGGCGGAGCGAAACGCCCGGCGATCCCCATCGCCGATATCAAGCGGCGCCAGGTCCACATAGGCGGCCAGGTGTTTGCGCGCCATGCGCACGCCGAGCGGCGCGCCGTAATGATCGATTGTCTCGCGATAATGACGAAGCGCGATCTCGCCTTGCTCCCTAAGCGGCGGATGGACCTCGTCTCCGCCGCCTTCCAGCGCGTTGGCGACGCATCCGGCAAGCCACGGACGTCCCAGCGCCGCCCGCCCGATCATCACGCCGTCGCAACCGGACTGCGCGAGCGCGTCGCGCGCGTTTTCAACGCCGGCAATATCGCCATTAACCACGACCGGAACGGAAACGGCGTTCTTTACCGAGCGCACCGCCTGCCAGTTTGCGAAGCCGTCGAAGAAATCACTCCGTGTACGGCCATGTACCGTAATCATCTGAACCCCGGCGGCCTCGGCCCTGACAGCGAGTTCAGGCGCATTGAGCGTAGACCAGTCCCATCCGAGACGCATTTTCAGCGTGACGGGCTTTGTCGTCGCAGCCACCGTCGCGTCGATCAATTCGACCGCATGATCGAGATCGCGCATCAGCGCCGACCCGGAGAGCTGACCCGTCACCTGCCGCGACGGGCAGCCCATATTGATGTCGACAATATCGGCGCCGGCGGCCTCAGCGAGGCGGGCGCCTTCAGCCATCCAGCGCGCCTCGCGTCCCGCAAGCTGAACCACGAATGGAAAAATCTCACCGTCGCCGACGGCCCGCCGGACAACGTCAGGCCGCGCCCGCGCCAATTCCTCGCTCGCCACCATTTCCGACACGACGAGACCCGCGCCGCATCGCGCCGCCGCTCGTCGAAACGGCAGGTCGGATATGCCCGACATCGGCGCGACGATAACGTCGTTAATCAGTTCAGTGCGGGCAATCTTCAGCATTGGCCCTTGCTTGACTTGGCGCTCATCGCCTTTACCCGGTAGAGGTGAAGAAAACAAACGCACCAAGCTCCGAATGGCTCACAAAAACAAGACCATCGCCATCATCGTCGCCGCGGGCCGCGGATCGCGCGCCGGCGCCGGCGGTCCAAAACAATATCGTGATCTGGCCGGCAGGGCCGTCATTTCCCGGACCGCCGCCGCGTTTCTCGATCACCCCGAAATAGACGCGGTCCGCACAATCATCCACCGCGACGACTTTGACGAATATGAGCGGGCGATGGCGGCGCTCATCGGCGACAGGAAGCTCATGGCGCCGGTGACAGGAGGCGCGGAGCGGCAGGACTCTGTCCGGCTCGGTCTTGAAAGCATCGGGGATGACGCGCCGGCGCGCGTTCTTATTCATGACGCCGCGCGGCCGTTCGTCGATGCGGCGACCATCAGCCGAGTGATCGCGAGCCTTGACGATCATGACGGCGCGATCGCCGCCCTCCCCGTTCACGACACGATCAAACGCGCCGATGGGGATATGGTCGAGACCACCGTGCCGCGCGACGCTTTGTGGCGCGCGCAGACGCCACAAGGGTTTCGTTTCGACAAAATCCTTGCCGCTCATCGCGCCGCGGAGGGGAAAGTCCTGACAGACGACGCCGCGGTGGCGGAAGCCGCAGGCATAACGGTGAAGCTCGTCGCCGGTTCGCCGGATAACATGAAAATCACCCAGGCCGAAGATTTCGGCATGGCGGAACTGATCCTTGGACGGAAGAAAGAGCCTATGGAATACCGAACCGGCCACGGCTTTGACGTGCATGCTTTCGAAGACGGCGACGCCGTCATCATCTGCGGCGTCGAGATCGCCCATGACAAAAAGCTGAAAGGCCATTCCGACGCCGATGTGGGCATGCACGCCTTGACCGATGCAATCTTCGGCGCCCTTGGCGAGGGCGACATCGGGGACCACTTCCCGCCGTCAGATTCCCAATGGAAAGGTGCGCCGTCCCGGATTTTTCTGGAGAAGGCCCGCGACCGCGTCGCCGATCGCGGGGGCCGCATCACTCACTGTGACGTGACGCTGATGTGCGAGGCGCCGAAGATCGGACCCCATCGCGACAAAATGCGCGGCGCCCTTGCGGAAATTCTGAATGTCGACACGTCGCGCATCTCCGTAAAAGCGACGACGACAGAGCAACTGGGCTTCACCGGTCGTCGGGAAGGCATTGCAGCGATGGCGACGGCCACCGTCGCCCTGCCCGAACCATCGTGACGCAAACCCACCGCATATGGTCGCTGGCGCAGGGCGTCATCGACAAGGCCGGCGCACACGGCGCCATGGTTGCGACGGCGGAATCCTGCACCGGCGGCATGATCGCAGCTGCTCTTACAGACGTTCCCGGCTCCTCAGCCGTCGTCGACCGCGGATTCGTGACCTACTCCAACGAAGCGAAAACCGAGATGCTGGCCGTGCCGCCGGCATTGATCTCCTGGTTCGGCGCGGTCAGTCCGGAAGCAGCGCGCGCGATGGCGCAAGGCGCCGTTCTCAATTCCCGCGCCGATATCGCCGTCTCCGTCACGGGGATCGCGGGTCCCGATGGCGGCACGGCGGATAAGCCGGTCGGCCTCGTCTGGTTCGGACTGGCGAAGTCGGACGGATTTTCGCGGGTCGAGCGCCGTGTTTTCGCAGTCGGGTCGCGGGACTATGTTCGCACAAAAGCGGTTGAAACGGCTTTGCAACTATTGCTCGGCGGGCTCGCCGTCTGAGCCGTTCTCGCCGTAGATTTCAAACGCCCTTGCAACAAACGCGTCGGTCATGCGCGCGAACGCCTTTTCGAAAACCATTGTCGCGGTTGTGTGCAGCAGCACGCTGCGGAACCGAAACTCAATAAAAAAGTCGATGTTCGAACCGCCTTCCGCATAGTCGGCGAATCGCCATCGCGTGCGCAGCGCCGAGAACGGACCTTCCGTGTAATGCGCGTCAATCGAATGCGAGGCGGGGTCGAGCATGACCTTGCTGCGAAACCGCTCCCGAAAAACCTTGTATGCAACGACCATATCCGCGCGGAGCGCTCCGGCGTCGTTCTCAATATCGCGGTCGACAACGCGCAACGCCGCGCACCAGGGGAGGAAATCCGGATATTTTTCGACATCGCCGACGAGATCGAACATCTGCCGCGCGCTGAAGGGCACGTCCGTTGTCGTGCGCCGTGATGTCATTCAGCGGACTTGGCCTTGCGGGCGTAACCGTCAAAGAGATCGAGCATGCGCTCCTTCCACGCCTCGACCGCCTGCGGCGCCTCATAGATCGGCTTGGCGACAACCGAACGCTGCCACATGAAAACACTCATCACCTGATAGTCCGCAAGGTTCGGCTTTTCGCCGCCAAGAAACTTGTGGCGGGCCAACGGGGCAGCCAGGGTCTGTAATGAGGCTTCCAGATTCTTGCTCAGATCCGGCGTGGCGGCGAGTTCTTCGAGCGTCTTGCCAAAGTGCTTTTCCCGTGTCGTTCGGAAATACGTCTTGTCGTCCTCATGGGCGTGCGCCCAGACCCGCACAAACAACATCGGTCCGAGAAAGGGAAAAACCCGCGATCCGATCCACGCCTGATAGAAATCGGACGCGGCCCGCTCCGCGTCGGTGGTTGTGAATGGTTCGCCGGGAACGTTTTTTTCAAGCCACGCGACAATGCGCGCACTGTCGGTGACGGTTTCCTCGTCCGTCACCAATATGGGCACGCGGCCGTGTTCGGGATCGGGATCGGGATAGTGCGTCTTGTCGGCGAACCGCACAGGCTCGGTCTCAAACTCGACGCCTTTGTGCAGCATGGCGAACTTCGCAAGCCAGCACCAGGGACTGGGACGAACGTCGATATCGGCAAGCGCCAGATCGTAAAGCTTCATGAATGGTCCTAAGAATTGCCGGCTTTTTTGTTTCGCGCGTTCCTCATCCGCGCAAAGTCGTCCCCCGCATGATGAGACGACCGCGTCAGCGGCGACGACGACACCATAAGGAAGCCTTTTGCCCGCGCCATGGTCTCATAGGCCTTGAATTCATCGGGAGTAACGAAACGGTTGATCGGCGCATGTTTGCGCGTCGGCTGAAGATACTGTCCGATGGTGATGAAATCGACGCCGGCGACCCGCATGTCGTCCATCACCTGCATCACCTCCTCGCGCGTCTCGCCGAGGCCGACCATGATGCCGGATTTTGTAAACATCTGCGGGTCCCGTTCCTTAACGCGCTCCAGCAACCGCAGGGAATGGAAATACCGGGCGCCCGGCCGGATCGACAGATAAAGCCGCGGCACGGTTTCAAGATTATGGTTGAAGACGTCCGGCTTTGAATCGATGACGATTTCCGCCGCGCCGTCCTTGCGCAAGAAGTCGGGCGTCAGAATCTCTACGGTCGTTTGCGGCGCCGCTTCGCGAATTGCGTGAACGACATCGGCGAAATGCCGCGCGCCGCCATCCGTGAGGTCGTCGCGGTCGACCGACGTAATGACCACATGGGAAAGGCCCATCTCGGCGACGGCCTCGCCCACACGACGCGGTTCATCGGGATCAAGCGCCGCGGGCAGTCCGGTTTTGACATTGCAGAACGCGCAGGCGCGCGTGCAGGTGTCGCCCATGATCATCATGGTGGCGTGTTTCTGGTCCCAGCACTCGCCGATGTTCGGACACGCCGCCTCTTCGCAGACGGTCGTCAGGTTTTTGGCGCGAACGATCGCGCGCGTTTCCTGATAGCCCTTCGATATCGGGGCCTTTACGCGAATCCACGAGGGTTTGCGCAGGATGTCGCTGTCGGGCCGCGCCTCCTTCTCAGGATGCCTCGGCCGGGCCGGCTCGCTTTTTAAGTCGATAAGGGTCGCCATGGCGCCCATATAGCCGCCGGCGCCGGTGAATGTAAGGGGTCGCGGGGCTCATGGCCGCACGCCCCATCGATGGAATAGTCTTTATCAAACAAGCCGTTCCACGGTCTCGACCAGCTCGTCGAAGTTGCGGTGAATGACGGCGCCGTCGAGGGGCTCCCCGAGTGCGACATTGACCGCTTCCCAGGCGTCGATCGACGAGATTCGCGGCGCGGCCCCGCGCTGGTTGAGTTTCGACCCTTCCGCGGAGAACTTCACGAGTTCGCGCGATACGGGCAGGCGAAGCCAGCGCCACACCCGGCGGTTCATTTCGCCGTTCTCGTAAAGCGCCCATCGCGGATCCTCTCCGTCGTTGGCGACATCAAAGAAAAGGGTTTTCAGATCGCCGGCGTCTGCGAGGACAAGCACGCCGTGTTCATGTTCGAAAAATCGCGGGGCGCGGCCATTGCTGAGAAAAGAAGACTCGCCGAAACCGCAGCGAAGATCCGCGACAGCTTTTTTCTTGGCTGTCGCATGGCTTTGGAATTCAGCGACGATATTCGGCCATTCCTGTTTGCCGACGAGATAGACGCCGACGCCGACAATCAGGGTAATGATCAAGCCAACCTGCAACGCGGGCACCAGCCCCGCGCCCTGATAGACAAACGCCACCGCTACGGGCGCGATCAGGGCGAAGGCGGCGGCGATCGGCCGCCGGAAGCCAATCAGGTCTTCGCGCGCATAGTCGTTCACGTTATCGTTAAAGGCCGCCGTAGTTTTCAGCCTTGCAGCGACTGGAACGGGAATGGAAACGCGGGCGGTCGACAACATCGTTTACTCTCCGGGACTCCTGCTGGGGGAAGGATGCGCCGATGCTTTTTCGGTTCGTTTAAACATGCGCCTGTAAATTGAATCGCATTTGTCGAAATGCCGCGCATTCACGATAAAAATCCGTGATCTGACCGAATCTTAATGATTCAATTGTGCGTATTCCGTCTCATAGCGGCACTGCCGTTCGCCGAAGCACTTTTCGGATCGCGAAGTTTGTAACGACCCGTTCAACGCCGGGCAGCCGTGTCAGGATGTCATTGTGTATGCGTTCATAATGAGCGCCGTCGCGGCAAAGGATGCGCAAGAGATAGTCCGACAGTCCCGCCATCAGGTAGCACTCCATGATTTCACCATGGCGCGCGACGGCCTTTTCGAAAGCGACCAATGTAGCCTGCTGCTGGTTCTTCAAAGTCGCCTGAACGAAGACAGAGGTTTCGAGCCCCGCAAGACGCTCGTCAATCAGGGTCACGGTCTGGGTGATGACCCCCGCCTGGCGCAAATCGGCGACGCGCTTGTGACAGGCGGACGCCGACAGCCCGACCCTTTCGCCAAGCTCGGAAAACGACGTCTGCCCGTTCGCTTGCAGTATTTTAAGGATTGATCTGTCGAATTTATCGATCTCGCCGAACATTGTTTCTCTGAAGCCGTATTTTATCGAACATTATTCCGAATTTTTCCGCAATCTGGGAGAAATGTCAAAATAATTTTGCCTTCGATGGATATACTTCAGAGAAACACCATCACGGGAGGATGTCATGCGCGTCGGCGTGCCAAAGGAAATCAAGAATTCGGAATTTCGCGTCGGCCTCGTGCCCGGCAGCGTCAGGGAATATGTGGCGAACGGGCACACGGTGCTGGTGGAGACCGGCGCGGGGGCGGGCATCAAGGCGAGCGACGCGGACTATGAAGCCGCCGGCGCGACAATCGCCCCGGATGCGGCAACCGTGTTCGCCGACTCCGAAATGATCGTGAAGGTGAAGGAACCGCAGTCCGTTGAGTGGAAGCAATTGCGCGAAGGCCAGATTCTTTACACCTACCTGCACCTCGCACCGGACCCGGAGCAGACGCGCGGGCTTATTGAATCGGGCGTTACCGCCGTCGCCTATGAGACCGTAACCGATGCGCGCGGCGGCCTGCCCTTGCTGGCCCCGATGAGCGAAGTCGCGGGGCGCCTTTCCATACAGGCGGCTGCCTATGCATTGACCGCACACCAGGGCGGCCGCGGCCTCCTCATGGGCGGGGTACCGGGCGTTTTGCCGGCGAAAGTCCTCGTGATTGGCGGCGGCGTCGTTGGCACTCATGCGGCGCGCATGGCCGTCGGGCTTGGTGCGGACGTGACGATTCTCGACCGCTCAAACCGGCGCCTCGCTGAGCTCGACGATCTCTTTCAGGGCCGGGCCAAAACCCGTTACTCAACCTATGAAGCCCTCGACGAGGAAACCGATACGGCGGATGTCGTCGTCGGCGCGGTGCTCATCCCCGGCGCCAACGCGCCGAAGCTCGTGACCCGCGAAATGCTGAAAGGCATGAAGGAAGGCTCCGTGCTGGTCGATGTCGCCATCGATCAGGGCGGTTGCTTTGAAACGTCTAAGGCCACCACGCACGCCGACCCGACCTATATCGTCGCGGACGTTATTCACTACTGCGTCGCGAATATGCCGGGCGCCGTGCCCCTCACCTCGTCACACGCCCTTAACAACGCAACCCTGCAATACGGGCTGATGCTCGCCAATCAGGGCCTCGACGCCCTGCGCGGCAACGAGCATCTGCGCAACGGCCTCAACGTGCACCGGGGGAAAGTGACCTATAAGGCCGTATCGGACGCCCTCGGGGTCGATTATGAGGATCCGCTGGCCGCGCTGCATTAGACAGTGCGGCACATTTGCTGCATCGCAGCATAAACCTCTTTCACCCCTTCGTTACCGCCTCGTAACGCTTTGTCGCCAGTGTTTGCGACGAACCGACTTGAAATAACGCCCGGAGCCCGGGCATAAGAGGTGCAGAGGAGAGACCGGCTATGCGAAATCTTGCGATTACCGCCGCCATCGCCGCGTTGTCATTCGGGGCAACGGCGACCGCTTCTCCGTTTTCACTCACGACTTCATCTGGCGGTGACAGCGCCGATAAGAAAAGTGAGTCCGGAAGCGTTATCGAAACCGTCCTCGATTCGACGGCGGGCGCCTTTCAGTTCTTCTTCACGTCCGGCGACAAGCACGAGGACGACCTCGTTCTTCGCTACAAGAAGAAACAGGGTTGCGAAGCGGAAGAAACCGCCGAGACTGAGGCGGAACCTGCAACGGAAGAAAAGAAAGCCCTTGTCGGGCCCGAACCGATCTACTTCGGCTTTTAGAGAACGAGCTTTCTTAATCAAGTAATACGCGCCGCGGCGATCTCGCCCGGCGCTTTTTTGTTGCCCCCGCGTTCTCAGCCGGCCGTTACTTCGACTTCGCGAGGTCGGACGCGGCAAGCGGCGTCGTCAGCAGCGTTTCAAACGCGTCCCAGCGGTCGGCGCCGTCCCGCTCGGCGGCGGCGATGTACTGCTCAACAAGGTCACGGCCAAGATTGTAGTTGATGACATATCCGCGATAGGTCTCAATGAAGCTGACGCCCTGCTCCGCGCGCTCTCGCGACTGTAGCCCGAATTCCATCAGCATCCGGACGGCCTCGTCCCGGTCGATGCGGCCGTCGAGATACAGCCGGGCCACATGGTTGCGGGCGTGGGACAATTTCCGTCTCGCATCGTTCAGCGCCGCCAGCGTTTCGGCTTCTTGCGGATCGAGCCCCGCAAGCGGAAACAGGACGTCCCTCTCAAACTCGATTTTTTCCTCGCCCGGAAAAGCAAGGTCGATCCCGAAATTCGCCGAGCCTTCAGCCGTTACGGACAGGGGCGAGAACAATGGATAGAGAGAGTATTCAATCCACCCCTTCCCGCGCAGCAAGTCGCGCTCCAGAATAACGTTCCAGGTGTGATGGCCGGGATAGCCTTCGTGGCAACCGAGATCGACGGCGCGATCGATGATAATCGGGAAGTCCGTGTTGACCTCGATCAGGCTCTCATAGTCGCCCTGATACCAATTGTATCCGCTCCACGGCTTATCCGTGACAAAGGCCAGTTCGAACCGCTCGTTTTCCGGCAGATCGTAACGCGCGAGCGTGCGCGCCCGGCATTCCGCAATGGCGGCGTCAAAAACGGGCCGCAATTTGTCTTCCGGTATCGCGAGGCTGTTGCGAAATGCATCGACCCGTTCGTGAAGCGGCGCGTCGCCCGGAACCAGCGCATCGATCTGCGCAAGCGCGGCGTGAAAATCGCGCACGTCATATTCCGGCGCAACAGCATCATAGAGGCGCTGCGTTTCCTCGTCGAAATCAAAGGTGAAGCCGCCGGCGATGCGAATGCGCGCTTGGGCCGCGCGGACAAGCTTTTCCAGCATGGCGCCGCGAACGCCGGGGTTCGCATTGCTGGCGAGCCTTGCCCGCTCAAGCAGCGCGCCGGCCTCAGCCTCAAGCGCGTCGAGCGGACGCGCTTCGGCCTTTGCTTCTTCCGCCCATTCCGCCGGACCGTGATAGGCGTCGACAAATGCCGGATCATGAACGCCGGCGGCCAGCGCCAGCTTCACCAGGTCTTCGGCGACGGAGTCCAGGGAATCCGTTGCAGGGGCTGCGTCGGTCGGCGACCCGGCCGCCGCTTCCGCCGACGCTGTTTCACCACTCGCCGCATCGTCGGATGCGGGATCGTCAGGCGTCGTTGATGAGCGGTCGCCGCACGCCGCAACGAAAAGAAAAGCGGCGCCGGCGAGCAAGTATTTCAAGAGATAACTCCCGCAACCTTACGCGGCGGCGCCGGTAAAGGTCGAAGCGCCAAAAGCGCCGAGCTGGACGTTGCCATTCAGGTTGTCGCCTTCGATCTTGCCCTCAAAGGACAGCGTAATCGGCATCGGGGTCGTGACCTTGGCGTCCCACTTCAACGTATCGCCTTCAACACGGCCGTTTTCGATCGGCGTAGCGCCAGCCGGACCCGTCATTTCGCCCGACAGCGCATCGCCTTCCTGCTTCAGGGTCAAGACGCCCGTTTGATCGCCCATGGGCGTTTTGATGACGAGGTTCCATTTGCCGTCGACTGCCATTCATTCCTCCTTTGCGGGCCGCGCGGGGAGCGCGCGACCGCGATTTGATATCCGGCGCGGACATTAGCAATTGCGGGCGCCCATGCAAGGGCGCTGCGCAGACAATCGGCAGGCCTATCGTACCAGTTTGTAACGCTCGCCGGCATTGATGCCAGCGCCGGCGCCGAGACCGTTGATGATGAGAAAACGTTCCTGCCGATACGCCGGAAACGCCATGTATCGCGAGAGCGCAGATGCGCTGTCGCCGCGTTGGGCCGTAATTACGTCAACGCGCGTTGCCGGGGGAACGGAGACCGAGCCCGGCGCGACCTCGCGCAATGACTGAACGGACTGGTTGATTGCCCGCTCAAGCCGCAGCGTCTGGTTCGCAGGCGTCACCCAGAGAAACACCCAGTGCGAAGCGTCCTGCCACTGGATGGCGTAGGCCGTAACGTCAACGGCGCCGCTTTGCGTGTTGGCGCGCCCGCGCCCCGCGGCGGCGTTTTTACCATTGACGTTGATGCGCTGCGGCGTGCCGAGATTGACTTTCAGCGACTGGCTGGCGGCATTGATAAGTGCGGCCGGGCCCTGTTCCGACGACGCGCCGGTGAACTGCATTTGCGCGCCGGACGAAGACCGCGCGAGCACCGCTTGCGATGAATTGCGCAATTCAAAATCGTTCGGGACCGTGAAGGCGAACTGCAATTGCGGATGAATGAAGTCGCGTCCGCGAATAAAGCCCTGCTTCACCGGATCGTCGCCGTAAAACATGCCGTCAATGGCATTGAGAAACGCGCCGCGGCGAGTCTCGCTGGCGCCGTCCTGGCGGATGGCGTTTGCTTCCTGCGCGGCGCGCGCAACGCGGTTCGCCGAGTTGGGATGGGTTTTCAGATATTCCGGCGGCTGCTGCACGCCCGCGATCTGCGCTTCAAGATTAGTCCAGTTCCCGAGCGTGTTCAGAAACTGTGCGGCGCCGAGCGGCTCATACCCTGCCGCCGCCAGAAGACGCGTACCGACAAGATCGGACTCATATTCCTGCTCGCGCGAGAAGCGCAGGAGGTACAGCTGCGCGCCCTGCCCGAGAAGCTGCGCCGTATCTGCATCGCCGGTGAGAATGGCGCCGAACACCGTGCCGATCTGCGCAATATTGGAGCGGCTGACGCGTTTGGCGATGTGGCGCTTTTCATTATGGCCGATTTCGTGACCGATGACGCCCGCGATTTCCGCCTCGGAGTTACCGAGCGCCAAAAGCCCGCGCGTCACATAAACATGGCCGGGCGCCGCCATAGCGTTGATGACCGGACTGTCGAGGACATAGACTTCCATCTCCGGCAGGGTCGGGTCTGTCGCCATCAGCCGGTCGAAGATGCGTTTCACATACGCGTTCAGTTGCGGGTCATCGACCTCCCCGCCGAAAGCCGCCAGAATCTGCGGATGCTGTTGTTCGCCAAGCGCCTGTTCCTGCGCCGGCGAAAGACCGAGCGGCCCGCCGGTCGCCGCACAACCGTAAAGAAAGACTGCAATGGCGCTTATCGCGACCATGCGAATGACGGAATTTCCGGATTTCATGTCCCCGCTCCCGCTATACCCTCATAAACCGTAGCAGGAACGCGATTGGTTCCAAAGAGGTCCGGACACGCCATGGTGCGGCGCCGAATGCGCCGACCAAGACGGCGAACCGGCATGGAAGGAGAAGGCGGAACTCCTTGCCGACTGGTACAAGGAACAACAGCCGAACAGAAAAACGCCCCGGTTGCGCCGGGGCGTTCTTGTTAGTTGTCAAGAAAGCTTCTGAGCTTTCGGCTTCGGCTCGGATGCTTCAGCTTACGCAGCGCTTTCGCCTCGATCTGGCGGATGCGCTCCCGGGTTACCGAGAACTGCTGGCCGACTTCTTCGAGCGTATGATCGGTATTCATGCCGATGCCGAAGCGCATGCGCAGGACGCGTTCCTCGCGCGGCGTAAGGCTCGCCAACACCCGCGTCGTCGTTTCGCGCAGGTTCGACTGGATCGCCGCATCGATGGGCAGGATCGTGTTCTTGTCCTCGATAAAGTCGCCGAGATGGCTGTCTTCCTCATCGCCAATGGGCGTTTCGAGGGAGATCGGCTCCTTGGCGATTTTCACCACCTTGCGGACTTTTTCCAGCGGCATGGAAAGCTTCTCCGCCAGTTCCTCCGGCGTCGGTTCGCGACCGATCTCGTGGAGCATCTGGCGCGAGGTCCGGACAATCTTGTTGATCGTCTCGATCATGTGCACCGGAATGCGGATCGTGCGCGCCTGGTCGGCGATGGAACGGGTGATTGCCTGACGAATCCACCAGGTCGCGTAGGTCGAGAACTTGTAGCCGCGGCGATACTCGAATTTATCGACGGCCTTCATGAGGCCGATATTGCCTTCCTGAATAAGGTCGAGGAACTGAAGGCCGCGATTGGTGTATTTCTTGGCGATGGAAATGACGAGGCGCAGATTGGCCTCAACCATTTCCTTCTTTGCTATGCGCGCTTCGCGCTCGCCTTTCTGGACCATGGAAACGATGCGCCGGAAATCCGTAACGGTAAGGCCGGTCTCCGTCGCAAGGTTGCCGATTTCCTCCCGAATGTTGCCGATCTGGCGTTCCGCCTTGGTGACGAAATTCTGCCATCCCTTGCCGGTTTTCTTGCCGATACGAGCGAACCATTCCGGATCGAGTTCGGCGCCGATATATTCCGAAAGAAACTCCTGCCGGTTGACGCCATAGGAGTCCGCGAGCCGCACAAGCTTGCCTTCCAGCGCCATCAACCGCCGGTTAATGTCGTAGAGCTGCTCCACCAGCGCTTCGATCCGCTGATTGTTAAGCCGCACCTGACGCACGCGCTCGACAATATCTTTCTGGAGTTTTTTGAAGCGCCGCGTCTGGGAGGCGGTGAGGTCCGCGCCCTGGCGCTGTTCCTCAATCATGATGTCCTGAAGGCGGCGCAGTTTTTTGTAGTCAGACGAAATTTCGTCGAACCGGTCCATCACGCCGTCGCGCAACTCCGCTTCCATGGCCGACAGCGACAAGGCGCCTTCGTCGAACTCGTCTTCATCGTCGTCGGTCGCGGCCTCGGCTTTTTCGGCCTCTTCCTTGTGAACGCGCTCGGCGACTTCCGGCTGCGTCATGTCGGGACGCGATTCCGGCCCGCCGCCATAGGTGGCGTCAAGGTCGATGATATCGCGCAGGAGAACCCGGCCTTCCATCAGTTCTTCGCGCCATACGGTAATGGCTTCGAAGGTCAGCGATGACTCGCACAAGGCGCGGATCATGGTTTCGCGCCCGGCCTCGATGCGCTTGGCGATGGCGATTTCGCCTTCCCGCGACAACAGCTCGACGGTGCCCATTTCTCGCAGATACATGCGCACGGGATCGTCGGTGCGGTCGGCCGACGAACTCGTATTGGTGGTGACGACCTGCCCGCCCTTGCCGGCGTCTTTCGTTGCAACCGCTTTCGACTTCGAGGCGGTCGCAGCTTTATCGCCGTCGCCTTCGGCGTCGTCCTCTTCTTCCTCATGCTCGACCACATTGATGCCCATCTCGGAAAGCTGGGCCATGATGTCTTCGATCTGTTCGGAGGAAACTTCTTCCGACGGCAGAACCTTGTTCAGCTCGTCATAGGTGACATAGCCGCGCGACTTCGCAGACTTGATCAGTTTTTTTACGTCAGCGTCCGTGAGATCGAGAATCGGGCCGTCCGCCGGCTCCGTCGTTTCAGGCTGCTGCTTTTTCGCCGCCGCTTTTTTCGCCATCGTTTAAGCACCTCTTACCGTCCGAATTTCTTCGAGACGCTTTGTTTCATTCGTTCACGGACAGCATTGAGACGATCCTGTTCGCCATCGTCTTTCGTGTCCGCGTCGCCCGCCCGGTTCACGTTCACCAGTTCTTCGCGCGCCGCCGCCGCCGCTTTCCATCCTTCATCACCGCTGGTGAATATCCGAGACGCCGATCTCGCCACCTCCTGCTTGAGCGTCGATTCATACAGGTGGTGGGCCAGAGCATTGAGGAAACCCTGCTCAGCCTCGTCGATCTCGGTTTCGGGGCGGAGGAAACGATGTTTCGAGAGCTCAGGGTCATTCAGGACCCGCTCCAATGAACCTGCCGCGCCAGAAGCGCTGAGATGGCTTTTCAGTCCCGCCCTGTCAAGGCCGGGATCGTTCGAAAATGCAGTCAAAACGGCGCTTAAGAGGGCCTGCAACGCCGGATCGGCGAGTTCCAGCTCGAAAAACGCCGATTCCTGGCGCTCCACCAGGGTCGGATGGTTGATCCCGGCCAGCACCAGCGCGGCTTCGCGCCGCCAGGCGGCCGGCGCGCCGCGGCGTTTGAGGCCAGGGCTTGGCCGGGGCGGCTCCTGGTAGCGGAACCCCTGACGACCGCGCGCGCCGCCGGCCGCCCTCCATGGATTCTGGCGCGCCGGCCCCTGCCGACGGCGTTGCCCAAACTCGGCGTCGAGACGTTCGGCCAGCTCGCCCCCATAGGCGCCTCGAATATCTTTGTCCGCGATGACTTTAACGAGGTCGCGTAACTGCGCGCGAAAGGCCGCTCGCCGTTCCGGCGTGTCGAGCGGCCGGATCGCGCGCTCGCGATCCCAAAGGACATCGACCAGCGGCCGCGCTTTTACGAGCACTGCATCGAACGCCCCCCGGCCGCCATCGCGGACAAGGTCGTCCGGATCCTGACCGTCAGACAGGAAAACGAAATTGAGCGACTTGCCCGGCTTCAACAGCGGCAGCGCACGATCAATAGATCGGTGTGCGGCGCCGACCCCCGCCTTGTCGCCATCGAAACAAAGAACCGGTTCTTCGGACGCCCGCCACAAGAGACCGAGCTGATCTTCCGTCAGCGCAGTACCCAGCGGCGCGACGGCGTGTTTCACGCCGGCGCCCCAAAGGGCGATGACGTCCATATAGCCTTCGCAAACAATCAGCGGCTCTTTCGATTCAGCGGCGGCGCGGCGCGCGGGGTCAAACCGATAGAGGACGGAGCTTTTGTGAAAGAGCGGCGTTTCCGGCGAATTCAGGTATTTTGCCCGTGCGTTCGGGTCGAGCGCGCGTCCGCCAAAGGCGATGACGCGATTGCGGGACCCGTGAATGGGAAACATGATCCGTCCACGGAACCGGTCGAAGGTCGCCCCGCCATCGTCGGGCCTGATGACGAGCCCCGCCTCGACCAGCACATCGTCCGTGAACCCCTTGTTGATGAGATGGTCTTTGAGTTCGGTCCGGCCCGACGGCGCAAGGCCGATATCGAATTCGTCGATCTGCTCGTCCGTTACGCCGCGGTCCTTCAGATAGTCCAGGGCGCCCCGTCCATGATTGCGGTGCAGCCCTTTCTGAAAAAAGACGGACGCCGCCTCGCACGCCTCGGCGAGACCCTTGATCTGCCGCTCGCGCGCCGCCTCCTCGGGCGAGGATCTCGGAAGCTCCATCCCGGCGTCGGCGGCAAGGCTCTCCACCGCTTCGGGAAACGACATGCCCTGGGTCTCGATCAGGAAGGTGATGATGTCGCCGTGATTTTGCGATGAAAAACAGTGGTATGAGCCGCGATCATCATTCACCGTGAAAGACGGCGTTTTCTCCTTGTTAAACGGAGAAAGGCCCCACCACGCATTTCCTCGCTTTTGCAGCTTCACATAGCGCCCGATGACGTCGGACGGCCGAAGGCGACTCTTCAATTCGTCCAGGAAATCGGGGCTAAAACGGGCCATGCGTGTACAGATTTGGCGTTTTGCAGCGCGACATCAAGCCCGCCGCCGGTTCGTCTACCTAGCCGTTTTTGCGCTGTTTCGGCCGACTATTTCTCCCCAATCCCTGCTGGCCGCAAGCCCGCGATTGCCGCTGCCGCCGCCATTTGGTAACATTTCCCCTTATGGGCAGCGGGGAGAGAACGCCGCAGCGGCATAAATAGCGCGCCGGCAAGACGGGGGTCGCCGGCGGTGCGGGACGCATGGCGGGGATCAATTGGGGCACCACGACGTATTCATTTCCTATTCGCGCGAGGATCGCGCAAAGGTCGAGAAGATCGCCAATGCGCTCGGCCAGCGCGGCCTCAATGTCTGGTGGGATCCGAAAATCAAGACGGGCGCCGGCTTCCGCCAGGAGATTTCCGAGGCGCTGAACGCAACGCGATCGGTTATCGTCGTCTGGTCGCGATACTCGGTGGCGTCGCGCTTTGTCGCCGACGAGGCCGATGAAGGGGCGGCGCGGGAAATCCTGTTCCCCGCGCTGATCGACAATGTCGATATTCCGCTGGGCTTTCGCCAGATCCAGACCGCCGATCTCACCCATTGGCGCGGCAACTTAAACGACAACGCCTTCAAGGCGTTTGTCGACGCCGTCGCCGATGGCGCGCGCGCCGGCGCCGGAGCGCCAGACCGCGAACCGGCGCCCGCGCCGGAACCCGCACCGGCGCCGCAACCGGATTCCGAAGCGCCGAAGCCTGCGCCGGAGGCAGAGAAACCAAAACCTGCGCCGGCGCCGCCGCCGAAGCCGGCCCCGGCGCGAAAGACGCCGTCAAGGGTATCGAAACGGGCCTCCAAATATACGACGACAGGCTCCAAGCGCCGACTGGCGTTGTTCAGTCAGGCTGTTTTCATGGCAGGGCTAATCGCCGCCGCATTCGGCGCCCTCGCCTACGCATCGGATTTTGTCTTCGCCGCCTACCGGCCGTTTTTCATCGGGGCCATGGCGATCCTCGCATTTCTGTCCCGGTACGGAACATTGGAGGCGGACCGCGCCGCCGGCGCTGCTTCGTTGGCGCTGTTGCCGCGATCATACATTGCGCTGATCCTGTTTTCGTTGATTACGATTTCGCCGCTTATTCTTGAAGGGCGCATTTACGCGGCGGCGCTTGAAGGGGTGCAGGTAAAAGGCATTGAAGGCGCCGATATCAACAGCGTGACGTTTGACAAAAGCGGCCGCTATGTCGCGACGGCATCGGACGACAATACGATCAAGCTATGGGACGCGACCACGGGCGTTGAACGCGGCGAGTTCACCGCCCACAAGAAAAACTGCGCCGACGATGAAGGCAAATGCTGGATCTGGGGCGCCGACTTCTCGCCGGACGGCACCCGCGCCGTTTCCGCCTCACGCGACCGCACCGCGATTGTCTGGGACACTGGCAACGCAAAAGCCGTCGCGACGTTGAGCGGTCATGGCGCCAGCGTTTACGACGTCGCCTGGTCGCCGGACGGCGCGGCAATCGCGACCGGATCAAGCGACAACGCGATTATTCTCTGGAACGCCGAAACCGGCGAACGCTTGAGATCGCTTTCGGTCCACATAGACGACATAAACGCAGTCGATTTCCATCCCGATGGGGACATCCTTGCTGCGGCCTCAGCCGACGGCACCGTGTCGCTGTGGAACTGGCGCTCGGGCGCGCGCCTCGTTTCCTTGTCGATCGGCGGCGCCGGTAATGACGTCAAATTCTCCAATGACGGTTCGATGTTCGCGGCGGCCGCCAATAACGGCGTCGTCCGGATCTGGCGAACGGTCGACAATAATCTTGTCGCCAGCCTCGATCACGGCGCCGAACGCGCGTTCTCGGTCGCTTTTGCCGGCGGCGACGCGCTGCTCGCGACCAGCGGCGTCGATCCGGTCATCCGCATCTGGGATATCGAATCGCAGTCTCTTGCGCGCGAGCTGGACGGGCACAAGGACGGTGTGCGCGGCCTCGACTCGACCGCCGACGGGAAATGGATCGTTTCCGGCTCTCGTGACAACACGGCGCGCATATGGAGCGCCGCTGCCGGCAAGAACCGCGTCACCATGGGGCACATCGATTCGGCGATCGACCTGCCCATGGCGATCGATACGCCGCCGGCCTTTGTTTCCAGCCAGGCGCCGGTGCCGGTCGATTTCGCGAAGGATCCCACGATCGGCTTGTTTCTCCTCGCAAAGGGTTTTGTCATCGCTTTCGCGCTGCTGATGGTCGCCCTGCTGCTCAAGGGCTTTTTCTGGGTCGTCGGATTGCGCCCCGTGGCGCGCATCGCGGTCGTCGGATCGCTCTTTGCCGTCGCCGCTTATGCGGGCCTGTTGATTGCGTCGGCGCTGCCGGCCGAAGCGCTCGCACTCTGGCTTACGATTGCCTTTGTCCCGGCGACGATTTTTGCGCTGCTGCGTTGGGCATGGCGCGCGCTGATCCTGCGCAACTTCAACCCGCGAACGCGGCGCGCAACGTAACGACTCTCAAAGCCGTAACGGATTGCTTTGCATTGCGGTCAAGCATGCGCAGACCAAGTTGGTGCGTCGGAGCTTTACGGTTGCCCGCCTCAGGCTAGCTGCACTCAAAATCCAGTTCGCCGACCGCCCGGCACTGCGGCGGGAACCCGTTTGCGCGCCAATAGGTCGTTAGCCCGAGATCGCCGGCGAGCTGTTTGAACTCCGTCGACCGGCGAAAATGCGAAAATTGCGGCAGCCAGAGCATTTCATAGTCATTGTTCCAGTTGTCGACCGTCAAATTTTCATAGGCGCGGATCGTCAGCATCGTATGGGCGTGGGTCTTCACCCGCACGTTCTGATCCTCGCCCCATTTGATAAACTTCTGAATCCGCTCCGGCGACGGATTGTTTCCGTCCTCTATCGCAGCAATCAGTTCCTGATGCGGAAAATTCGACCACCAGTTGACCGTGCGCGAGATCGTAAACGCCAGGAGCCGTTCGCCCTGGGACAGGAAATGGGGGATGTAGGCGTCGAAGTCCGAATAGTATCCGACCTCCGCGTTGATCGTCGCATCAGCAACGGCTCGCTTTTTGTCGCCCTTGGTCAGATATGACAGCGACCGATACTTGCGGCAGAGCTTTTGCGCCGCGTCCATCTCAAGACACTGACTAAATGTCTCGATCGCGCGGTCCACTTCGCCAACCGCCATATAGTTCATGCCGAGCCAGAGAACCGGGTCGGTCGCCTTCCTGTCGCGCTCAATCGCCTTTTGCAGATTGTCGATGGATTCAGCCCATGGCGTCGGATAATGCGTGCGGTAGGTGAGCCCGATAACCGCATAGGGCGCGGACAAATCCGGATCGACTTCCAGCGCCTTTTTCGCCGCGACCAGCGACATCGCCGAATAGTCGCGATCGAGAATGCCCCAGCTCGTCGCGATCGCATAAACGCCCGCCAGCCCTTCCCACCCGCGGGCGAAACGGGGATCGAGCTCTACGGCGCGTTCGAACAAGCGCATGGACTCCGCAACATTCGCCTTGCCCCGCGCCAGATAAAGCTCGCGCGCCTTCAGGTAAGCATCATAGGCGGTGAGGTCGTCGGTCGCCGGGCGTATCTTAATGGGCGTGTCCTCGGCGATGCCAAGCTCTTCCCTGAGGGCGCCGACGACGGCGGTCGCAATCTCGTCCTGTATGCGGAAGATGTCTGACAGATGGCGGTCGTAAGTCTCGGACCAGAGATGTTTGTCCGTCTTCGCATCGATCAGCTGCGCCGTGATGCGAACACGGTTGTTCATCTTGCGCACGCTGCCTTCGAGGACATGATCGACATTCAGACGCTGGGCAATTTCACCGATGGAAAAGACCTGATCCTTCAGCGCAAACGAAGACGTGCGCGATGCGACCTGAAGACCATCGACGCGCACGAGAACGTTTAACAATTCCTCCGAAAGACCGTCTGCAAAATACTCCTGATTGCCATCCGGCGACATGTCGGCAAACGGCAAAACGGCGATGGACGGCGCGCTCGCGCTCATCGCCGCGCTTCTTTCGGCGCTTTCCCCGCCGCCCGCGGCGACATCGGACGTCGGAACGCCGCGGAGGAGGAAAAGGCCCGCCAGCACCGCGATCAGGAATACCGCGCCCGCGGCCCAGTACCGCTTGTCCGACTTCAGGCGCGCGCCAAAGGATGGCGGCGGCGCGAAAGCCGGCCGATCTGCGCCGCTCAGATCAGCGACAGCGCTCAACAGCGACTGGACCGCCGGCGCATCCGCATCGCCCCGCCATTTTTCGAATTCGAGGGTCTGGTATTGTCGGAACCCCAGCGGCGCCTCGGTCGCATCCAGGCTGATCGGGACCAGCACGCCCTTGTCGCGTCCGAAAACGGCCTCGTCCTTCACCCAGTCCGATTCATTGGCCGCCGACGACCAGGCGACGACGACAGCGTCGGCCTTTTGAAGCTGGGACTCGATATCTTTTGCGAACGCCGCGCCGCCCCGGATATGCCTGTCCCACCAGACCGAATGGCCGGCGCCCTCAAGAGCGCTCGCCAGCTTCTCCACCGTCGGTCGGTCGGCGCGGGCGTAGCTGATGAAAATGTGCGCCATTTTGCGCGCGACTCCCCGCTGTTAACGGCGTGAAAGGCTGGTGCGGAACCATAAGGACATAGCGCGAGGCCGCGAGGGCGGCAAATCGGGGCCCCGCGCCTTTGGTGAAACCGCTTGCAATGCGCTGAAAAACCGGGCACGCCGCGCGCCTCTATGACAGACCGCCATTCATCTTTGCGCAATATCGCCATCATCGCCCATGTCGATCACGGCAAAACGACGCTCGTCGACGAGATGCTGCGCCAGTCGGGCGCCGTTCGCGCCGGCGCGGATATGGCCGAACGCGCCATGGATTCGAACGATATCGAACGCGAACGCGGCATCACCATCCTCGCCAAGTGCACCAGCGTCATGTGGGCCCATGACGGCAGCGACGTGCGCATCAACATCGTCGATACGCCCGGCCACGCGGATTTCGGCGGCGAAGTGGAGCGCATCCTGTCCATGGTCGACGGCTGCCTGTTGCTGGTCGACGCGGCGGAAGGACCGATGCCGCAAACGAAGTTCGTACTTTCCAAAGCCCTCGCGCTGGGCCTCAAACCGATTGTGGTCCTGAACAAGGTCGATCGCCCGAGCGCGGATCCGGACCGGGCGCTCAATGCGGCCTTTGACCTGTTCGCGGCGCTTGGCGCCAATGATGAGCAGCTGGACTTTCCGGTGCTTTATGCGGCGGGCCGGGACGGCTGGGCGGCGACCTCGATGGAAGGCCCGCGAGAAAACCTCGACGTTTTGTTCGACACTGTCGTCTCCCATGTGCCGGCGCCGGAAATCGAGGGCTGCGCAGACGCGCCCTTTCGCATGCTGGCGACGACGCTTGAGGCCGACCCCTATCTTGGCCGCCTGCTCACGGGCCGCATCGTCGCCGGCGTCGCCAAACCCAACGCAACGATCAGGGCGCTCTCGCGCACCGGCGCGCTGATCGAACAGGCGCGCATCTCGAAGGTGCTCGCCTTTCGCGGGCTGAAACGCCAGCCGATCGAGGAGGCGCTGCCCGGCGACATCGTCGCCATCGCCGGCTTCTCGAAAGCATCCGTCTCCGACACAATCTGCGCGCTGGAGGTAGAGGCGCCCCTGCCCGCGCAGCCGATCGATCCGCCGACACTGTCGATAACAATCGCGGCGAACGACTCGCCGCTCGCCGGCCGCGAGGGCGACAAGGTCCAGTCCCGCGTTATTCGCGAACGGTTGTTGCGACAGGCCGAGGGCGACGTAGCGATTACAGTTACCGAAACGGAATCCAAGGACGCATACGAAGTCGCCGGCCGCGGGGAACTGCAGCTCGGCGTGCTGATCGAGAACATGCGCCGGGAAGGCTTCGAACTCGCCGTGTCGCGGCCGCGCGTGCTGACGCAGACGGACGAAAACGGCGAGGTGCTGGAACCGATAGAAGAAGTCGTTATCGATGTGGACGACGAGCACTCCGGCGTCGTCATTGAAAAACTTTCGCAGAAAAAGGCCGAGCTCGCGGAGATGATCCCGTCCGGCGCCGGCAAGACGCGGCTGATCATGCATGCGCCCTCGCGCGCCCTTATCGGCTATCACGGCGACTTTCTGACCGACACGCGCGGCACCGGCGTCATGAACCGATCATACCTGACCCACGCGCCCTACAAAGGCGCGATCGAAGGACGCCGCACAGGCGTCCTCATCTCCAACGGCGACGGCGCGGCGGCGCCATACGCCCTGTGGAATCTCGAAGAGCGGGGCGTCATGTTCATCGGTCCCGGGGAAGCCGTCTATGAAGGCATGATCGTCGGCGAAAACGCGAAGTCCGACGATCTTGACGTCAATCCGCTCAAGGGCAAGCAGCTCACAAATATCCGCGCCGCCGGCAAGGACGAGGCAGTGCGCCTGACGCCGCCGACGCGCCGGACCCTTGAACAGGCGATTTCATATATCGATGAAGACGAGCTTGTGGAAGTAACGCCGAAATCTATCCGCTTGCGGAAGAAAGCGCTGAAGCCCCATCTGCGGAAAAAACGCGCAAAAGACCAGCTTTAGAGGCCGAGCGCCTTCAGCGGCGCGCCCACTTTGCCGGAGACGATCGCGGCAAGCAGCGCTCGCATCAGCGGAATGTCTGACAACGGCCCGGTGAGCGCGTCCCGTATCGCGGGAAGAATCCGTGATTCAGATTGATAAACGGGCGTGAAGGCCCAGGAAATCGCCTGGTAAAGCGCCACGTGACGTCTTCGCATTTTTGCAAAGGCCGGCAACGCATCTCTTACGCGGCCGGCGGACTCAATCGCCGCGGCGAGTGCGTAAGCGTCAAGCAACGCCATGTTGGCGCCCTGCCCGAGTTGCGGGCTCGCCGCGTGCCAGGCGTCGCCAATGTGGACAACGCGCCCTTCGACCGGACGACGATGGGTATGGTGCGCGTAACGGGCGAATATCATCTCATCGGGATCGGAGATCTCTGCGAGGCATTGGTCCGCCTGAGGCCAAAGCCGAAGAACGTCGCGCTTCCACAAATCGAGGCCGCCGCGGCGCCACTCGTCATAACTGTCCTGACGCAGCGTCCAGAAAAACGCCGCCTGAGACTCGCCAATCGGCATGACGCCGGCAGACGTATCGGCGCCGTGGTAGCGTTGCGTCAACGCGTCCGGAGGAAACGCCGGGTCGTCCGGAAGCGGAATATTCGTCCACAGCGCGCCGAAGGTCAGGAACGCGTCACCGCGCTGAACCAGCGGAGAGCGAACGCCGAGTGCGTCGACGACGAAATCGAAGGCCGACGACGTTTCGCCGCTGACGAGGTTCAGGCGACAGCTCTCGCCGCCGTTTTCTACGCTCGCGACTTCACAGTTACGTTCAAAACGAACGCCCGCATTTTCCGCCGCGTTCAGCAATAGGTCGAAAAGCGCGGCGCGATGGACGCCGAGCCCGTAACAATCGTCGCCCAACGCATCATAGCTGACATTCAGAACCGTTTGTCCGCGCGTATTGAGCGCATTAAGCCGACGAAGCGGCGCGCCACGCCCGCGCAACGCCTCCAACAGGCCCATAGCGCGCAGAACCGCCTGCCCGACCGGTTGGACGATCAGCCCCGACCCGACGGGCGCCGGCTCCTTCGCCTTGTCATAGATGACGACGGCATGCCCCAGACGCGCCAACAACGCCGCCGCAGTCAGTCCGGCGATTCCAGCGCCTGCAATGGCGATTTCCATTTACGGAGCCCGGTTTTGCGTCAGGGCAGACTATCGGCGCGCTTTGGCTTTCGCGTCCATGGGGCCGCGCGACGCAGCCGACGCGAAAGCTTACGTCAGGCTTTCTTTCATGAATTGGCCGGCGCGACCGAAGTCCATTGAGCCGTTGAAGCGCTCTTTCAGGGCGCCCATGCATTTGCCCATATCCTTTAGTCCGGACGCTTCATATTCGTCGATGACGTCTTTCACGGCGGACTTGATTTCGTCTTCGGAGAGCTGGCGCGGCAGAAACTCGCGAATCACCTCGATCTCGGCGCGCTCCTGCTCCGCGAGTTCGGGACGGCATCCTTTGTCGAACGCCACAGCGCTCTCATCGCGCTGTTTCACCATTTTCGTTAAAAGGGCGAGGATTTCCTCATCCGTGATGCCCTCGCAGCGGTCTTCCCCGCGCGCCGCGATATCGCGATCCTTAATGGCGGCGTTAATCAACCTAAGCGTCGCGACGCGAATCTTGTCGTCTTTCGCTTTCATCGCTGTTTTCAGCGCATCGTCGATCTGGTCTCTGAGCATTGTTGCTGAGTCTCCGAACATCTGTTCCGCGATCACGCAAATCCCGCGCCGCGTCACTGTTCATTTATGAACGTTCTGATTCGTTTGGCTAATTTCAGGCTTATCCGTTATTGACCCTGACGGGCCCCTTCGCATAGCTTCCGGCCAATTTGCGCGGGACGCGTTCGGCGGCTCGCCGGCATCATCCGCGCGCTTCGCAGTCGCGCGAAACAGCCAGGAACAGATATTCTCTGATGCGCATTAGTCAAGCACCCGCCCGCAAACCGACCGCCGTGCTGGTTTTAGCTGATGGAACAACGCTTTACGGCGCGGGGCTGGGGGCGGTTGGCGAAGCGGTCGGGGAAATCTGCTTCAACACGGCGATGACCGGATATCAGGAGATCCTCACCGACCCCTCCTATGCGGCGCAAATCATCACCTTCACCTTCCCCCATATCGGCAATGTGGGCGTCAATCCGGAGGACGTGGAAGACGCCTCGCCGGCGGCCGCGCGGGCGGCCCGCGGCGCGATCTTCCGGGGCCCGGTCACCGGACCATCGAACTATCGATCCCATACGGACCTTTCGGTCTGGATGCGCCGGCGCGGCATTATTGGCCTCTCCGGCGTCGATACGCGCGCGCTGACGGCGCAGATCCGCGAGCGCGGAATGCCCCACGGCGTCATCGCTCATTCGCCCTCGGGCGCGTTCGACGTTGAGGCCATGAAAAAGCGCGCGCAGGAGTGGGCGGGCCTTGAGGGCCGCGACCTCGCAAGCGACGTGACGACATTGCAGACATATGCCCACGAAGAAACGGGATGGACCTGGGCCAAGGGTTACGGCGTCCATGACGGATCAGGCCCGCATATCGTCGTCATCGACTATGGCGCCAAGCGGAACATTCTGCGGCGACTTGCCAGCGAAGGCTGCAAGGTTACGGTTGTCTCCGCCAAGTCGTCCTTTGAAGATATCATGGATAAGGCGCCCGACGGCGTTCTCCTTTCGAACGGGCCCGGAGACCCCGCCGCGACGGCAGAATACGCGGCGCCGGTTATCCGAAAGCTGATTGAAAACAAGATACCGACCTTCGGCGTCTGCCTCGGCCATCAGATGCTCGCGCTCGCCGCCGGCGCAAAAACCAAAAAGATGACGCAGGGCCATCACGGCGCAAATCACCCGGTCAAGGATATCAAAACCGGCAAAGTCGAAGTCGTTTCCATGAACCACGGTTTCACCGTCGACAGCGCCAGCCTTCCGGACAATGTCGTCGAAACCCATGTCTCGCTGTTCGACGGCTCAAACAGCGGCATCGCGCTGACAGACGCCCCGGCCATGTCCGTTCAGCACCACCCGGAAGCGTCCCCGGGACCGGAAGACAGCTTTTATATTTTCCGACGCTTTATCGAGGGGCTGAGGGCGGCCTAGGCGCGCCGGACAACCTCTTCCAGCCCGACAAACCGCGCCATCCTCTCAAGCTCGGCATCCAGTTTGGCAAGGCGCGCCGCGGTTTCCCTGACGCCGCGCTCCCACCATAGTTTTTCGATGGATAGAACGCCGGCTTTGCGGTCCGATTTCGCCTCTATGCGACCGACAAAGCGGTCGCCTTCTAAAATCGGATATACGTAGTAGCCGTACTGACGTTTTGCAGCGGGCACGAAAATCTCGATGCGATAATCAAAACCAAACAGCCGCGCCAGACGACTGCGATCGCGCGCTGCCGGGTCGAACGGGTTTAGAATACGCAAGCGACTTGTCGGGGCCGGTGCGGCGGCGAGGCGATCTTCGATATCCGCCGGCGCCACCGCTTTCATGATAGATTTGTCTGCGCACGTAATCTCAACGTCGACAAGTTTCCTGCGCCTTCGCTTTGCCCACGCCTTGACCTCGTCAAGATCGGCGGCGTCCCAGAAACGCTGTATGTCGCCCTCTGTACCGAATCCCAGCCGCGCAAGCGCGTTTTCGCAGAGCCAATTCAATTGCCTTGCATCGCTGACCTCTTTTGACAGTACGTCCGGCGGAATGACGTTTTCACGCAACGCATAGTGCTTAATGAACTTCTTGCGGTGGCACGTTGCGAGCAACCCGGCGTGCCAGTAATAATCGAGCGCGTATTTGTGGGGCGGGCGAGCCCAGGCGTGATCGGATTTCTTTTTCGCCGCTTCGAAATCCCTGGTCGACAGGGGGCCCTCCTCAGCGATCCGTTTCAGGATCGCGTCGCATTCCCTATCCGACGGCATCGCCTTGCGCCAACCTGAACCGTCTATGCGGTCGCGCATGCGGTCGAACTGACGGCGCCAATAGGGGTAAGACGTCATCGGCAGAACCGAGGCGTCGTGCGTGAAGTGCTCGAACGCCAGTCTTTCCTTAACGAGACGGTCAAGCATCCCTTCGCGATATCGTTGGCGACGGGACCACAGAATATGATCATGGGCGCGCGCGACAACACGGATTGTATCAAGCTGCACGAAACCCAGCTTGTTGACGACGTCCATCAGATCGTCATTCGTCGCCGGTCCTGTCGGCGCGGCGGCGAGCCCCTGACGCTCAAGCCACAACCGGCGCGCATCGCGATTGGAAATCTGTAAAGGCATGACGCGACTTATGGCCCAGAGCGGCGTTACTGCAAAATCCGATTTTCAGCGGGCGCACCCTCGCCTACTCTCCGCTCATGCAAAAAGAAGATTTGAAAGCCGTATTCGAAAAGATCACCGATACCGGGTTCACCAAGGCGTCGGGCTTTAAAGTCCGCGACTTCGAAGCCGGCGCCGTGACGCTGGAGTTGACGCCGCGGGAGGACCTGACACAGTTCGTGGGATACGTGCATGCGGGCGTCGTCACCGGCCTCGCCGATCATGCGGCGGGGGCGGCCTATGCATCGGTGCTGCCGGAAGGTCGCATTTGCCTGACGATCGAACTCAAAATCAATTTCATGAAGCCGGCGACCGGCGACAAGCTCGCCGCCGAAGCGACGGTCATCTCCAGCGGCGGCACGGTCGGCGTCGTCCACTCCAATGTTTACGGTGAAAAAGACGGGGAGCGCACGCACTGCGCCATGGCGATTGTGACGCTTCGCGCAGTTTCAGCCTGACAATATTGCCGCTAGAACACCCGTCATGACAGAACCGCAGAACCAGCCGCCGTTTCAGATCCGCGTCGTCCCGGTGACGCCGTTTCAGCAGAATTGCTCGATCATCAAGGCGCCCTCCGGCAAGGCGGCCGTTGTCGATCCGGGCGGCGAGCCCGAAAAGATTCTGGCGGCGGCCGATGAGTTCAGCGCGACAATCGAACAGATCTGGCTCACCCATGGACATCTCGATCATGCGGGCGGCGCGGAGGCCGTAAAGCGCAAAACCGGCGCGCCGATTATCGGGCCGCACAAGGAAGACACTTTCTGGCTGGACGAGATCGCGAGCCACTGGGCGCATTACGGACAGCCGGGCATGGGCGAGGACTGTAAACCCGACCGCTGGCTCAATGACGGCGATGTGCTTGAACTCGACGGCATCCGCTTCGACGTGGCATACACGCCGGGCCATACGCCGGGGCATGTGGTCATCTATCACGATGGCGCGCGCATCGCGTTCGTGGGGGACGTTCTGTTTGCGGGCTCGATCGGGCGGACGGATTTCCCCCGCGGCGATCATCAGACGCTGATCGATTCCATTACCGGCAAGCTATGGGCGCTGGGCGACGACATGCAGTTCGTGCCGGGCCATGGCCCCACCTCGACCTTTGGCCAGGAGCGCAAGACCAATCCATTTGTCGGAGACAACATCACCGGCTATGGCGGCGCAAAGAAAACCGGCGCCAATGAGATGGACCAGAAACTCTCAAAACGCTGGACGTAAATCAGTCTTCGCCCGTCCGCATCAACACTTCGAACTTTCGGAAATGCAGTTCGTCGCCAAATGGCGATTGATCGTTGTCGGACGCGATTGCCGCTGCGCGAAACGTGACGATGTCCGGAGTTTGCGCCCCAGCGCGCCAGATGAACGACCATTCCGTAAAGCCGTTGCGCGGCAGCGACGGCTTCACCGATCGCGCTTCGCTGCCGTTCACTTCCACGAAGTCATTGATCGCTCCAAATGCGCCGGTCGAGGCGGAAAGCAGAAAGCCGGCGCCTGCCGCGCCGCCGGCGTCTAAACGAAGCGTGACTTCGTATTCTTCGCCTGCCTCGGCATATTCGGGCAGCCCCGCCACAAGTAAGGATTGCGACCGCCCAACCGGTTCGTGATCAAAATGGCACGACGCACAGGAGTTCAGCGTATCCGGATCGGCGGAGCCCCAGGGCGCGCCCTCCGGATGCGCAGTCGCCGGCGACGCGACGGATGCAACCAACATGGCGACGCAAAAGCAATGTAGTCGCAAGTTTTACTCCGTCAGCGGCGGCGCAACCACAGCGCGGCCGATGTAATTCGTGTCAGCGCCGAACCACACGGCGCCCGATGGCCGATGGTAATGCATATGCCGCACCGTTCCGCCGCCTGACGGGATGTCGGTAGAGCCGAAGAATTCTTCCCGATCGGGATCGAAACCCAGAAACACGTTCGGTGAAACGCCGGTGGCGACCATCCAGAGCCGTCCCTCGCGGTCCGACGCCATCCCGTAGGGTCGCGCACCCTCGCCTTGCGGCAGCACCCATTCCTCAAACGCCTTCGCGGCGGGATCGTACTTGCCGAGAACGCCGCCAGCGTAATCCACATACCACACGCCGCCGTCATCAAGGACTTCGAGCCGTCGCGGCCGGGCGGTATCGCGGGGCAGATCGACTTCCGTCAGCTCCATCGTCTCTGCATCGATCCGGGCGAGCTTTGACGTTCCGAACAGCGCCACCCAGATCGACCCGTCCGGCGCCAGCTTGATCCCATATGGCCGGGAGCGCTCAGTCTTTGACGCAATGAGATCGACTTTTCGCGTTTCGATATTCAGCCTGCCGATCATGTTGGACCCCTGAAGGGTGAACCAGATATTCTCCTCGCCGGCATCGAAAATCAGCGTATGCGGATCGCGCGCATCGGGATCCGGCATTTCGATTTCTTCGATTTCCTTGGATACCGGATCATAACAGCCGATAAGCGCGGTCTTGTTGCCTGCATACCAGACAACGCCGTCAGAACCGACGATAAGATTGTGGGGCCCTGACCCTTCTTTCAAATCGATTTTGTGGATGTCGCCGGTTTCCGCGTTGAGGTGCGCGAGATAGCCGGTGCGCTGGCCCACAAACCAGATCGACGTCGCATCATACGCAAACGGATCGCGCGGCCGCGATTCCTCGTAAGGAACTTTCCATTCGCGAATGTCGACGGTTTCTTCAGCGGATGCGCTGATCGGCGCAACACCGAGGATCAGCGCGCTTAGCAACGTTACGCCTCGCATAACTCTCTCCCGAATTGGTTGTCCGCAGGATTCGTTCGACGCTCGCAGACTAGCATACGAAGCGACGCGAACGAACGCCGCATCAGCGAATGATCGGTGAACGGGAGCTAAAACTTTGGTTAGACAACGGGGTGCGGTCTGCTTTTTATACGAAACCTTTTGGTTTTATGTCAAACGCCCGAAGATGCATTCAGCTCGCCAAGTTTCTGCATCACAAGGGCCATGATTTCCGGCGTCTGAAGAACCGTTTCCGGCTCCTCCATGTGAATGACCTTGAGGAACGTTCGCTGAACGGCAGGGTTTTCATCAGCCACGAGCTTTACCGCGTGGGTCAGTTGCGAAAACGTCTCTACGTCGGGCGGCGCTTCGCCCGTAACCTGGGGATAGGCGAAGTCGGTGAGCGCTGCGAGGCGCCAGGCGCTTTCGCTCGCAACGAGGGCCTTGTCGATATAGGCGCGGAAGAAACCGCCATCGTTTGCGGCGTGATCGGATAATGTCTCCGACAATGCCACCGCCTGAAGCGCCGCGACTGTCATGCCTTGCGCAAAAATCGGATTGAAGCTGGTGATCACGTCGCCTATCGGCGCAAGTCGCGCGGGGAATTCGTTCAACTGATCAAACCGGCGCCAAACCGCTTTCGGCTTCTTGTACCGGTGCAAATCGCCGACAAGTTCGCCGTCTTTGATGAATTCGTAAAAACGATCCGTGTCAAAACTTTTTGCATAGGCAAAAAATCCGGAGAGATCCGTCGGCGGCGCATCCTCGCCGCGGCCCGCCAGCGTGACCGACCATTCGCCGTCCTCAATGGCGGTAATCAAGCCAAAACGCGTGCCGGGCGGATCGCAGCGGAAAAGCATCGCCTTATCCGTATCGCCCGCCGGTCGCGGCAGACGAAAGTGGCCCGAGGAGTACGTCATGTCGATGCCGATTACGGTTTCCGGCGTATCGCCATAACCGGCCGCCGCCAGATCGCGCGCCAGGGCGCCGCTGCGCCCGCGGGCGTCGACAACGAAATCGGCGCTCAATGTCTCTGCGCCGTCGCGCCCCTTCAGCCGAACGCCGCGCACTTCGCCATTTTCAAGAACAATGCTTTCGACGCTTTCCCGATGACGGATCGAAACATTATCGAGGCGCGTGACCCTATCGCATAACAGATGCTCCAGCGCCGGCCGGCTCATGATCTGCATCGGCACGTCATGGCGAAAGCGCGACCGCCATGAGTTATAATCGAACACCGGGAAGTCAGCGCCAACGTCATAAACCGCCGCCCCCGCCCCGGCCATGTCGTCCGAAAAACCCGGCAAAAGCGAATCGAGCGCCGCCGCGCCCCCGCGCAGCATCAGGTGCGTGTGGCGTCCCTGCGCGACGCCGGGCCGCGCAGAGCGGCGTTCCGGCGTCGGGTCCTTTTCAAAAAGCAACACCTCGTCGAAATACTTGGCCGCCGCGGCGGCGGCCGCTAGGCCCCCAATGCCGGCGCCGGCCACAATGGCCCTAGATTGGGACGCGTCTTTTTTGGTCATCGCTGCCCGCCCTATGTCTCCCTATAAGACCGGGTTGTAAGGCATGCGACCGGTTGTCAAGCGAAAGTCCGAGAATTACAGCGCAAAAGGGCTTTCCCTTTGCGAACGCTTCACCTAAGACACCGCTTTAATCGACAATTGATTCCCTCGCGCGACGCGCGCCGCCTGATACGGTGCGCTGAAGGCGAGATTGCGCGCGAGTAGAGATGCCAAAACGCAGCGATTTATCCTCCATCCTGATCATTGGCGCCGGGCCCATCGTCATCGGGCAGGCCTGCGAATTTGACTACTCCGGCGTCCAGGCCGTGAAAGCACTCAAGGAGGAAGGCTTCCGCGTCATTCTGGTCAACTCCAATCCGGCAACGATCATGACGGATCCGGAGCTTGCCGACGCCACCTATATCGAGCCGATCACCCCGGAGTTTGTGGAAAAAATTATCGAGCGCGAAAAACCCGACGCGCTCCTGCCGACCATGGGCGGACAGACGGCGCTGAATTGCGCGCTGGAGCTGGAGCAGTCCGGCGTTCTTGAAAAGCATGGCGTGGAGATGATCGGCGCCCGCGCCGACGTTATCGAAAAGGCCGAAGACCGCGAAAAGTTTCGCGCCGCAATGGAAAAAATCGGCCTCGAAAACCCCCGCTCCGCCATCGCGTCATCGCCGCCGATAAAGGACGACGACGGCCAGATCATCGGCTATGACCGTGCAAGCGGGATTGCCGAAGCCCTGCACGTGATCGACGACATCGGCCTGCCGGCGATTATTCGCCCCGCCTTTACACTGGGCGGAACCGGCGGGGGCGTCGCCTACAACCGCGAAGAATTCGAGTATTACATCCGTACCGGGATCGACGCGTCTCCCGTCGGGCAGGTGCTGATCGACGAAAGCCTCCTCGGGTGGAAGGAATTCGAGATGGAGGTGGTCCGCGACAAGGTGGATAACTGCGTCATCATCTGCTCCATCGAGAATGTCGATCCTATGGGCGTCCACACCGGCGACTCGATCACCGTCGCGCCCGCACTGACGCTGACCGACAAAGAATTTCAGATTATGCGTAACGCATCCATTGCGGTCATGCGCGAGATCGGCGTCGAAACCGGCGGCTCCAACGTTCAGTTCGCCGTTAATCCAGACGACGGCCGGCTCGTCGTTATCGAAATGAACCCGCGCGTATCCCGCTCGTCGGCCCTTGCGTCCAAAGCGACCGGCTTTCCGATCGCACGGATCGCGGCCAAACTCGCCGTCGGCTACACGCTTGACGAACTGGACAACGACATCACCGGCGCGACGCCGGCAGCCTTTGAGCCGACTATCGATTACGTTGTCACAAAAATTCCGCGCTTTGCGTTCGAAAAGTTTCCGGGCGCGGAACCGATGCTCTCCACGGCCATGAAGTCAGTCGGCGAAGCCATGGCCATCGGACGCACATTTGCAGAGTCCATGCAGAAAGCCATGCGCTCGCTCGAAACCGATCTGTGCGGCCTCGATCCCATCGAGATTCCGGGGCTTGGCGAAAGCGACGACGCCAACGCTTTCCGCGCCGCCCTCGCCGCGCCGACGCCAGACCGTCTGCGCGTCACGGCTCAGGCCATCCGGCATGGTCTGCCAATAGAGCAGGTTCGCGCCATCACCCAGTATGATCCGTGGTTCCTTGACCGCATCGAGGAAATCATCGTCGCGGAACAAACGGTCGCCGCGGAAGGACTGCCCAGCGACGCGGCGGTCTTGCGACGACTTAAAGCCATGGGCTTTTCCGACAAACGGCTGGCGCAATTATGCGACGGCGACGAAAAAGAAGTGCGCGAGTTCCGACGCGAACGCGGCGTCAGACCGATTTACAAACGCGTCGACACCTGCGCGGCGGAGTTCGCGGCGAAGACGCCCTATATGTATTCCGCCTACGAACCGCCTTACGGTGACGCTGTTGAATGCGAATCGCGCCCGTCGGATCGGAAGAAGGTTATCATTCTCGGCGGCGGCCCCAACCGCATCGGACAAGGCATCGAATTTGACTATTGCTGTTGTCACGCCGCCTTTGCGCTTGCCGATATCGATGTCGAGTCGGTCATGGTGAACTGCAATCCGGAGACAGTCTCAACCGATTACGACACATCAGACCGATTGTATTTCGAACCGCTCACCGCCGAGGACGTTCTCGAAATCGTCGACGCCGAACGGCAGGCCGGCACGCTCTTGGGCGTCATCGTCCAGTATGGCGGACAGACGCCCCTGAAACTTGCGAACACGCTCGACGCCGAAAACGTTCCCATTCTCGGAACGCCCTCGGACGCCATCGATCTCGCGGAAGACCGGGAGCGGTTTCAAAAGCTCGTCAACGACCTTGGCCTGAAGCAGCCGAGGAACGCCACCGCGCCGACCCGCGAGGCCGCCGCCGAGATTGCTGAGTCCGTTGGCTATCCGCTGGTGACGCGGCCTTCCTATGTCTTGGGCGGGCGAGCAATGGAGATCGTGCGCGACGAGGCGGGACTGCGCCATTACCTTGCCACGGCGCAGATCGAAATCAGCGATAAGGAACCGCTTCTTCTCGACCAGTATCTTCAGAACGCCGTCGAGGTCGATGTGGACGCCATCTGCGACGGCGATGATGTTTTTATCGCCGGCGTGATGGAGCACATTGAGGAAGCCGGCGTTCACTCGGGCGACAGCGCCTGTTCGCTGCCGCCATACACGCTCTCCGACGAGACGGTCGCCGCGCTTGAGGAGCAGACTGTTTCCCTCGCCAGGGCGCTCGGCGTCGTCGGTCTGATGAATGTTCAGTATGCGATCAAGGACGACGTAATCTATATACTGGAAGTCAATCCGCGCGCATCGCGCACGGCGCCATTCGTCGCAAAATCAACGGGCCTGCCGATCGCGCGCATTGCGGCGAAAGTAATGGCGGGAGAAAAACTCTCCAGGATGGCGCTGCCGACAACAACGCCGGCGCACATGTCCGTGAAGGAAGTCGTCTTCCCGTTCTCACGGTTTCCCGGCGTCGATACGGTGCTGGGGCCGGAGATGCGATCGACGGGCGAAGTCATGGGCATTGACGCCGGATTTGCAAAGGCGCGCCTCAAAAGCCTGATCGCGGCCGGCGCCCACATGCCGCTTGAGGGACGTGTCTTCATTTCATTGAAGAACGCGGACAAGGACGCAATGGCCCCGGCCGCCGAGAAGCTTCTGGAGATGGGTTTCACCATCATCGCGACCCGCGGCACGGCGGAGTTTTTCAAATCCCGCAACCTTGACGTCGAGGTCGTCAACAAAGTCCTCGAAGGGCGCCCGCATATTGTCGACGCGCTGAAAAACGGCGACGTTCAGCTTGTGTTCAATACGACGGAAGGCGCGCAGGCGATCAAGGATTCGCGGTCCATTCGCACGACCGCCCTCGCCCAGAAAATTCCGTGCATTACGACAGCGGCCGGCGCCCGCGCCGCCGTTCGCGCCATTGAAGCACTGCGCGCCGGCGGCGTCGAAGTCGCCCCGCTGCAATCCTATTTTAAGCGATAAAACGCCTGCCCGGCGCGGCGCTCCGTGTTTCACCGCTGTCCCCGGTCCGCTATGATTTCCGCCACCGCCGGATGCGAGGGGGACGACGCGCATTGGCATATCTGGAATGCGAAGGGGCATAATCCATGAAACTGAAACGCAGACCGGGGGCGGCAAGCCTCGCAATACTTGGCGCGGTTGCGCTCAACGCCTGCACGACGCTGCCGGCGGAACCGACGGCCGAACTCGGCGCCTGGGGCGTCGAGCTTGATCAACGGGATCTGTCCGTAAAGCCGGGCGATGATTTTGCAGAATATGCAAACGGAACGTGGCTTGCGAATACGGCGATCCCAGCCGACCTTTCCCGCTACGGCATGTTCGATCAACTGCGCCTCGACGCGGAAGCGGACGTGCGCGCCATTGTCGAAGAACTTGTGGCAACGGATGCGGCGCCCGGATCCCTGGAACAGAAAGTCGGCGACTATTACGCCTCCTGGATGAATATCGATGCGTTGAACGAGAAAGGGGCGGCGCCGATTGCCGGTCACCTTGAGAAGATCTTCGCCATCAGCTCACAGGAAGATCTCAACCGCGCCTACGCCAGTCTTCACGGAGACGCGCCATTCGGCGGCGGCATTATTCCCGACCCTGCGGATACGACGCGGTACATCGTATTTGTCGGTCAGTCCGGTCTCGGCATGCCGGATCGCGACTATTACATGAAAGATGACGAAAAGTTTGACCGGTACCGGGACGCGTATGATGTCTACGTAACAAAAGTTCTGTCGCTTGCAGGCCTCGAAAACGCAGGCGCCCGCGCCGACGCCGTGATTGCCCTTGAGACAGCGTTGGCGGAAGTACACTGGAGCGCGGAGGATTCCCGCAACATCCAGAAAATCTACAACCCGATGAGCCAGGACGAGCTGAAAGCGACGGCGCCCGATTTCAACTGGGATATTGTTCTTGAAGAATCCGGCCTCTCCGCGGTGGAGACTTTTGTCGTGGCGCAGCCTTCCGCCATCAAGGCCGCCGGCGAACTGTTCGCGGAAACGCCCCTCAACGTCGTCAAGGACTATCTCGCATTCCACTTGATCAACAATAACGCAAGCCGTCTTTCGAGCGCCTTCGACGAAGCGTCGTTCGAGTTCTTCGGCAAAACACTGCGCGGCACGGAAGAACAGCGAGAGCGCTGGAAGCGCGGCGTTCAGATCGTCAATGGCGGCATCGGCGAAGCCGTTGGACAGATATACGTCGATCGCCACTTCCCGGCAGACTACAAGGCGCAAATGCAAACGCTGGTCGACAACCTGGTCGCCGCATTTGAAGAGCGCCTGCGGAACAATGAATGGATGGACGATGAAACGCGCGCGCAGGCGTTGCTCAAACTTTCAACCTTCGAGCCGAGGATCGGCTTTACGGAGAAGTGGATCGATTATGCGCCGCTTGAAATCAAACCGGGCGCATTGATCGAAAATACGTTTGCCGTCCGGGAGTTCCAATGGAACGAACAGCTGAAGCGCCTGGACGGACCTGTTGACCGCGATCTCTGGCCGTATCCGCCACAGACCGTGAACGCGTCCTACAGCCCGCTGCTCAATCAGATCACGTTTCCGGCGGGCATCCTGCAACCGCCGTTCTTCGATCCGAACGCGGACGCCGCGGTGAACTACGGCGCCATCGGCGCGGTGATCGGACACGAGATCGGACATGGCTTCGACGATCAGGGCCGCCGGTTCGACGAGAAAGGCCGTATCCGCGACTGGTGGACGGAAGCGGCCAATGAGCGCTTTCAGGCGAAAGCCGATGTGCTCGGCGCACAATACGACGCCTATGAGCCGGTTGAGGGCCTCAACATCAACGGCACGCTGACCATGGGCGAGAACATTGGCGATCTCGGCGGATTGCAGATGGGTCACGCCGCCTATCAACGCCATCTTGACGCCTGCTGCGCCGGGGAAGCGCCGGTAATCGACGGCCTGACCGGAGATCAACGCTTCTTCCTCGGCTGGGCGCAGGTCTGGCGCGCCAAGGCCCGGGAAGACGAAACCCGTCGACGTCTCGTAACCGATCCCCACAGCCCGCCGAAATATCGGGTGAACGGCGTCGTCCGGAACCTCGACGCCTGGTACGACGCATTCGGCGTTACTGAAGACGACGATCTATACTTGGCGCCGGCGGACCGGGTCCGGATTTGGTGAACGGCGATCTCGGTAACCTATTGAATTTACTAGGCTTCCGAATTTTTCATGCTCTTTCGAGACTGAAAATATATTGAAATATCGGAGCGGAGCCTATATGTCTCCGCTCTTGCCTGAAGCGACGGCCGCGGCGCAACCCGCCGCAGCCGCGCTCTTTTTTTGCTTCGGCGTTCCCAGACGGGGCGGGTCGGAGCGGATTTCAGGCGGATTAAGCAGAGGAAGGCGACCCAATGGAAAAGGTCCCAATGACAATGAGCGGTTTCCAGCAACTGGAAACGGACCTGAAAAAGCTGAAAAACGAGGAACGTCCTGCGGTGATCCAGGCGATTGCGGAAGCGCGCGCCCATGGCGACCTCTCCGAAAATGCAGAGTATCACACCGCCAAGGACCGTCAGGGCTGGATTGAGAGCCAGATCCTCGAAATTGAGGACAAGATCACCCGCGCGGAAGTCATCGATGTGGCCAAGCTGAACGGCGACACCGTGAAGTTCGGCGCCACGGTGACGCTTATCGACGAAGACACCGAGGAAGAGAAAGTCTGGCAGATCGTCGGCGAACACGAGGCCGATGTGAAACAGCAGAAGATTTCCGTCAGTTCGCCAATCGCCCGCGGCGTCATCGGCAAGTCCGTTGGCGACAGCGTTGAGGTCGCTGCACCCGGCGGCGCACGCTCCTTCGAAATCGCACAACTGGTTTACAAATGAAGGCGGAAGCTTATTCCTCCCCTCCCCCATTTATGGGGTCGATTGGGGCCCCAACCCCAATCGACGTGTCCGCGAAGCGGACGGAGGGGGCATCGCTATTATTGAAACTTTCTGCGCTTGAAGGCCTTTATATCTAAGCCCGCGAGTTTGAACCACTCGCCGTTTGCACGCTTATCTGCAAAGCGGCGATGCCAGTATGCTTCTATGCCGGCGGGATCGTCAGTTCGAATGGCATGAACGAGCACAACCTCTTCGGGCAATGCAACATTAATTTCTTTCACCCTGCGCTCAACATTATCGCTTCGACCAACTTTATAGAAAGCTCCTGATTAGAGAAGATAAACCAAACCTTCCAACGTCGGACTAACCACTTCAGCAGTGTTCGCTTCTTCCGGGACGTAAGGAAGAATATCTTCGTAATCTTTGTTGCCTTTCAGCCAGCCTAAAAGCGCTGTAACTGTCCCCGCCTTACTTCCAAAGTGACTTTTGAATGTCGAGTAGGCGGGAAACCCATTTTTCTTACGTGCATAGATTCGAAGATCGCCTTCCGAGGGAATTTTCTCGAAATGCCTAATTGATTCTGCGAAATGCCTAAGCATTTCATCCGAAGAAGATTTTTGCTGTTTGGTGTTCGGTCGAAAACCCGCCTCAATTATGGCGTCACTCCAGCGAGCCCAATGCACGCCGTACCATTCGCTTTCTGCGATACCAGTTCACGTGCAAATCTCTTTCTGCCGGTACAGCGCCACCACTTTTCTCGGCCAGGCGTTTAATTTCATCCGGTATGGTTTCTTTCGGTGTCGTCACGACAATCACTTTAGGAAATAAACTTCCAGATTACACCCCCTCCGTCAGCTTCGCTGACACCTCCCCCGCAAGCGGGGGAGGAGGAATGATCCGCTATTCTTCCCGAATCATGCCTTTGACGATTTGCGAAAGGCCGGTCTGGCGACGGCGCTTCAAACGCTCGGCGAACAGGATTGAGCTTAAAAGCTTCTCCGACTCATCGAGATCGTAGTTGACGATCACATAGTCATATTCCGCCCAGTGAGAAATTTCCGCGTCGGCTTTGGCCATGCGCTTCTGCACGACCTCTTCGGTGTCCTGGGCGCGCTGGCGCAAACGCCGCTCCAGTTCTTCGCGCGAGGGCGGCAGAATAAACACCTTGACCACATCCTCGCCAGCGACCTGCGCCAGTTGCTGCGCGCCCTGCCAGTCAATGTCGAAGAGAACGTCCTGTCCTTTTGACAGAGTGTTTTCGACAAGCACGCGGGGCGTTCCGTAATAGTGTCCGAAAACATTCGCCCATTCGAGAAACTCGCCTTCGTCGCGCATTCGGAAAAACTCGTCCTCGGAAACGAAATAGTAGTCCTGACCATGGGCTTCGCCCGGCCGGCGCGGCCGCGTCGTCGCGGAGACCGACAGGGTCATCTGGTCTTCTTTTTTAAGAAGCCGGTCGGCAAGCGTCGTCTTGCCGGCCCCCGAGGGGCTCGACAGGATAAACATCAGCCCCCTGCGGGCTACTTTCAGGTCGCCGCCGATCATTCGCCTTTCCTATTCGATGTTTTGAACCTGTTCACGCAGTTGATCGATGACCTTTTTCAGGTCGAGCCCCACTCTCTTCAGGTCCATATTCTGCGCTTTCGCACACAGCGTATTGGTTTCGCGGTTCAGTTCCTGGGTCAGGAAATCCAGCTCGCGCCCCACCGCGCCGCCGCGTTTCAGCAACGATCGCGCAGCGTCAACATGAGCCGTCAACCGGTTGAGTTCTTCGCGCACGTCCGCCTTGACGGCGAGCAGCGCGGCTTCCTGCGCCAACCGCTCCTCGGGAACGGCGTCATCGCCGATCAGCTCGGCGAGTTGCGCGCCAATCCGGTCGCGTATCGCTGACAGCGACGCGCCGGGATCGGCGTTCGCTTTTGCGGTCAGCGTTTCGATATCGTCCACGTGCCCGGCGACCACGACCGCCATCGCAGCGCCTTCCTCAGCGCGCGCATCTCCAAGGAGCCGGACAACGTCCTGAAAGCTTTTTTCTATGGCGTTATTCAGCGCTGCGCGCGCCGCTTCATCGAGGTCGTCGTCCGCAGGCTCCATGACGCCGCGTAACGCAAGCACGCCTTCCGCCCGGGGCGGACCGCAATCGATCTGCCCACGGACATCCTTGACGGCGGCAACAGCGTCGGCCAGCGCCGCCTTGTTGACGCGAATGCGAACATCACCTGACGCGGCGCTTAATTGCAGATTTGCGAAGATCGACCCGCGCCTCAACCGCGATGAAATCTTCGCGCGCAGGGCCGGCTCCAATTCGTCGAAACCGGGCGGCAACCGAAAGCGCATTTCAAGACCGCGCCCGTTTACGCTTTTCAGCTCCCACGTCCAGCGCTTGCCGGCATGGGCGCCGTCGATGCGCGCAAAGCCGGTCATTGAGGAAACAAGCACGCCGTTACCCGCCTTGCCGGCGTTCGCGTTCGATCCGGCGCCATGCGGCGACGTTTCGCTCGTGCTCGCGATTTGTTTTTGCGAAGGCGTGACCGCCCGTGCCGTCGGCGACGAAAAACAGATCGTCGGTGTCCATGGGATTAAGGACCGCGGCAATCGAGTCCGCGCCGGGATTGGCGATCGGCGTCGGCGGCAGGCCGCGAATGATGTAGGTATTATAAGGCGTTTCGCCACGCAGTTCGCTGACGCGCAGGCCGCGCCCAAGGGGTTCGCCCTGCGTCAGCCCGTAGATAATCGTCGGGTCGGACTCAAGCCGCATGCCGCGCTTCAGGCGATTGACGAATACGCCCGCAATGCGCGCGCGTTCCTCCGCAACGCCGGTTTCCTTTTCGACAATCGACGCGAGGATAATCGCCTCTTCCTTTGTCGAGAGGGGCAATTCCGTGGTGCGGTCGTCCCAGAGTTTCTCCAGCAGCCTGTCCTGCGCCGCCGCCATGCGCTCGACCATTTCATCGCGGCTTTCGCCCCTCGTGAACGCGTATGTTTCAGGAAGTAACTCCCCCTCCTCCGGCGTCGCCGTCAGTTCGTCCGTCAGCACGTCATCGGCCGCGACCAGGCGGAGAACCTGCGCCGTCGTCAGACCCTCAGGCGCGGTGAAATAGTGGAGAATGCTCTTTCCCTCGATGAGCTGGTCAATGATGTCATTGACGCTGGCGCCGGCCGGGATTTCGTACTCGCCCGCCTTGACGTCGTTCTCGGCGCCGCGAACGCGGACCACCGCGGTGAAAAGCTCCGGATACCGAATAACGCCGGCGTCTTCGAGGTCGTGCGCGATGGCCGATACGGAGCTGCCCTGCGCCAGCAGCACGATAACGTCGCTTTTCGCCGGTCCCGGTTTTATCGCCTCGCGGTACCCAAGATATCCGCCGACGCCGAACGCGGCGATCGCGAGAACAGCGAGCCCGGCAAAGAACAGAAGAAAGGACTTTATGGCCCCGCCACGTTGGTCGGCGCGCGCGTCCACATCATTCGCCTTCGCGTCCACTGTCACACCTTCCCCTGCCGAATCAATAAGACCTGCGAAGGCGTCAGTTTAGCCGTCAACGCGGCGCATCACCAGAGAGGCGTTGGTTCCGCCAAAGCCAAATGAGTTGGACAGAACCGTGTCGATCGGTTTTTCCACAGCGCGATTGGCGCAGAGATCGATCGGGGTCTCGACCGACGGATTATCCAGGTTGAGCGTTGGCGGGGCGATTCCGTCACGCATGGCGAGCACGCAGAATATCGCCTCAACGGCGCCCGCAGCGCCCAAAAGGTGGCCGATCGAGGATTTCGTGGACGACATGTGCAGCCCGTGCGCCGCGTCGCCGAACAGACGCTCGACGGCGCCAAGCTCGATCTCGTCGCCGCGCGGGGTCGACGTGCCGTGCGCGTTTACATAGTCGATGTCCTTCGGCTCAATGCCTGCCCGCTTCAAGGCCATTTTCATCGACCGGAATGCGCCGTCGCCGTCTTCAGCGGGCGCCGTGATGTGATAGGCGTCGCCCGAAAGGCCATAGCCGATGATCTCGGCGTAGATCTTCGCGCCCCGCGCTTCTGCGTGTTCGTATTCTTCCAACACGAAAAAGCCCGAACCCTCGCCCATCAGGAAGCCGTCGCGATCGCGGTCATAGGGCCGCGACGCTTTTTCGGGCGCATCGTTGAAGTGCGTTGTCAGCGCCTTGCATGCGGCAAATCCGGCGATGCCGATCGGGCAGACCGTCGCTTCCGCGCCGCCCGCAAGCATCATGTCCGCATCGTCAAACGCGATCAGCCGCGCAGCGTCTCCGATGGCGTGGGCGCCCGAAGAACACGCAGTGACCACCGCATGGTTCGGTCCTTTCAGACCAAGACGGATCGACACCTGCCCGGAAACGAGATTGATCAGATTGCCGGCGACAAAAAACGGCGAGACCCGTCGCGGGCCTTTCTGATCCAGCACCAGCGATTGTTCTTCGATGCCCTGAAGCCCGCCGATCCCCGATCCGGTCATCACCCCGAAGCGTTCGCGGTCTTCATCGGTTTTCAATTCAACGCCGGAATCGTTAAACGCCATTTGAGCGGCGGCAATTCCGTATACGATGAAGTCGCCCATGCGCTTTTGATCGCGCGGCTCAACCCAGTCGTCGGGATTGAACGCAGCATCGCCCGCCTTGGCGCCGCCGCCGTAACCATCTGTTTTCGGCACTTCGGCGGCGATGTGGCAGGCCATCGCGGACGTATCGAATTTTTCGATTTTGCCGGCGCCGGACTCGCCGTCGATCAGCCGCCGCCAGACGGCATCGAGTCCGTAGCCGAGCGGCGAGACAATTCCCATGCCGGTAACGACGACGCGACGCATGTCTAAGCTTCCTTACGCAACGTGATGACCGCGCGCGCTACCTTGATGATTTCAAGACTTGGCGGCGTCAGGCAAACGGTTGACGTTCGGCGCGTCAGCCCTTTTGCTCTTCGATGAATTTGATTGCGTCGCCGACAGACTGGATCGTCTCGGCCGCATCATCGGGAATCTCAACGTCAAACTCTTCCTCGAACGCCATGACGAGTTCAACAATGTCGAGGCTGTCAGCGCCGAGGTCGTCAATAAAGCTCGCCTTCGGCTCAACCTTCGCAAGGTCGACATCGAGATGCTCGACAACAATTTTCTTCACGCGTTCTGCAAGATCAGACATCCAGGGCTCCTTGATTGCATTGTTAATTCGGGTCGCGGCGGGACCGCGGGTCAATGCCTTGTTTTGCCGGGTTGCGGGCGCATTACGGCATATTTTCGATTGTTGCAACGCCAAAAGGCAAGCATATTCAGGCCTTCGCCTAAAGCATTGCCATGCCGCCGTTAACGTGAATCGTCTGGCCGGTGACGTATTTCGCCTCATCCGAGGCAAGATATCGCGCTGCGGCGGCGATATCTTCCGGCGTTCCCATGGCGCCGGCGGGGATTTTCCCCAAGATTGCCTCGCGCTGCTGTTCGTTGAGGGCGTCGGTCATTGCCGTCGCGATGAAGCCGGGGGCAATGCAATTCACGGTCACGTTCCGGCTCGCCACCTCCGCAGCGAGGGATTTCGACATGCCGATCATGCCGGCCTTGGAGGCGGCGTAATTCGCCTGACCCGGATTTCCGGTGACGCCGACAACGGACGTAACGCCGATGATTCGCCCGAAGCGCTGCTTGGTCATGCCGCGCAGCGACGCTTTCGCCAGTCGAAAATAGGCCGTCAGATTGATCTTGATGACCTCGTCCCACATGTCCGGCTTCATCATCATCATCAGCGTATCGCGGGTGACGCCCGCATTCGCGACAACAATGTCGAGCCCGCCCATGGCCTCGCTCGCCCGTTTCGGCAGCGCGTCCACGGCGTCGAGATCCGACAGGTTGCAGGGCGTCGGGTGCACGCGGGTCTTCAGCTCTTCGGCGAGCGCGGCGAGTTTTTCCTCGCGCGTTCCCGATATGGCGACCTCTGCGCCGCCTTCATGCAGCGCTCCGGCGATTGCCCCGCCAATGCCGCCAGTGGCGCCGGTAACCAGCGCGCGTTTTCCAGTGAGATCAAACATCAGAAATATCCTGCTCGGTTCGCGCCTAAATGGCGCTAATCGGGAACGGGTTCAACCCAGGCGCCGTGCGCGTGGGCGGTCGCGATACGTCGCCGCATGCGGCCAGGCCATATGGTCAGGTCCACATTGAACGTGACGAAGTCCAGTTCCGGCTCCGGTTCGAACTGGATGAAGGCGACAGGCGCGTCCGTCGTCGCCCGGGCGCCAAAGTCGTCCATCAGGCGATTGAGGCGCGCGGTCTCATCGTCGTTCAGGTAGACTGCGAAGACCGACGTAAAGACAACCGACACCGCGCCCGGTTGCGGGATGTCCCGGGCCGCAAGCCATTGAAGAGCGTCCGCGCGGTCAATGCGGGCGCCCGCATCGCGGGTTGCCGCAATGGCGGCGTCAAAGGTCCGTCGTCGCTCAGGATGTTCAGGCCAGATATAGGAGTGGGCAATATCCATTTGTTCCGGATCAGTAAAATCGATCGCGTTGCGATCGCATCCAGACCTGCCACGAATCTCCAGCCTGTCGGCGAATTCATGCGCATCGCCGCGCCAGTCGGATTTCAGCGACACCGGACCATCGCCCCAGGAAAAGGCGCCGTAGTCGACGGAACATCGATCCGGCGACAACAACAGGCCGCCGCTCGTCCCCAACTCATACAGATCGACGGGGAGCCCCCACGCCGAAGAAACCTCAGAGAATGCCGGAATCAACGCCGCCAACCTGTTGATTTCGTTCGTCTGAGGCGGGCGCGAGACGAGCGACTGAAAAACAGCGCCATGCTCCTCTGCAAGCGCCGCAAGCGAGGCGGCAACCGCGTTCGTTTCCGGCAACGACAGTGTCCGATACGCCTTCTGGAGCGGCCCTGCCCGACCCTTGATCGCCAGGTAGTGGACGGCGCCGGCTATCCTCAATGCGAGCGCGCCCCTGGCCGGGTCTTCGTCGAAGTCCTGAAGAAGGCCGGCAATCGGACCGCCGGCCTGAAGGTCCGTCCCCGCGGCGTCGATGATCGACGCCGTAAGCGGCGCCTCGCGCAGGCGGCAATAGTCGGCCTGACGTTTGAATGCGGCCAGAATTTCCTCGCGTGACGCCGGCACGGGGTTATCAGGCGCCCGCAAACGCCTCGACGTCAGCGGGCTCGCCGACATTCATGCTCGCAGCGCCCTTCTCGATGCGCCGGACAAGGCCGCACAGCACTTTGCCGGCGCCGACCTCGACGAATGTTTCGCACCCCTCCGCAGCCATCAATGCGACACTCTCCGTCCAGCGCACGCGACCCGTGACCTGCTTGACGAGAAGCTCGCGGATGTCGTCGGGGGACGTGACCTTCCCGGCGGTCACGTTGGCGATCAACGTCGTGGCGGGCTGCGCAATCTCAGCCTTGGCCAGCGCTTCTTCCATACGCGCCGCCGCCGGCGCCATCAGCGAGGAGTGAAAAGGCGCCGAAACCGGCAATAGTTTCGCGATCTTCGCGCCGAATTCTCTGGCGCCCGCGCAAACAGACTCGACGCGTTCTTTCTCGCCGGAGATAACAACCTGTCCGGGCGCATTGTCATTGGCGATCTCACAGGCGCCGCCCTCCGTCGCGTCAATCGCCTTTTGCGCGCCCTCAAGATCAACTCCGATGAGGGCGGCCATGGCGCCCTCCCCAACGGGAACGGCGGCCTGCATGGCCTCCCCGCGAATGCGCAGGAGCCTGGCGGTGTCCGAGAGACTAATGGCGCGCACAGCGCAGAGCGCCGAGTACTCGCCAAGAGAATGACCGGCGACGAACATCGCATCGGCCACATCGACGCCGGCCTCTTTTTCAAGCACCCGCATCGCCGCAATGGAGTGCGCCATCAACGCCGGCTGGGTATTCGCCGTCAGGGTCAGCTCCTCCATCGGGCCGTCCCACATCAGGGCGGTCAGCTTCTGGCCGAGGGCGTCATCGACCTCCTCGAACACCTCCCGGGCGACCGGAAAGGCGTCGGCAAGCGCCTTGCCCATGCCGACAGACTGGCTTCCCTGCCCCGGAAAGATGAAAGCGCGCGTCATAAATGGCTCCTTTTGGCGTGGGATTAACTATGGCGAGCCTCAAGGGCAAGTCGCATATCCCCCCTTGAAGGGGGGATCGAAATCTACGATTTCGAGGGGGGTGATGCGTCATCGCACACCGCATATCCACACCCGAAAACGCTTTGCGTTTTCGACCTCCCCTCAAGGGGGAGGTAAAAGCGGCTAATCCCCACTTCGCGCTTGCAAACCCGGCCCGCCTCCGCTATTTCGCCGCCTTCGCGAGCGACGGTCGCGGGCGCCGGTCTTCCGATCGGTTCGAGGGATGGTCCCTTAGCCTTTGCGAGCCGCAGGTCAGCGGGAACCCCAGCCGTTCCAGCCGGTCTCCGTCGCCAATCGGGAGCTGGCTTCATGCCGTGTTACGAGCATGTCTTCATCGCGCGTCAGGATATCTCCCCTGCGCAGGTTGAAGGCCTTACAGAAACCCTCGCCAAAATTGTCACCGACAATGGCGGCAAGATTGAGAAGTCCGAATATTGGGGACTTCGCAACCTGCAATACAAAATCAACAAGAACCGCAAGGGCCATTACAGCCTTTTCAATATTGAAGGCCCCGCGGTCGCCGTTCAGGAACTGGAGCGTCAGGAAAAGATCAATGACGACGTCCTGCGCGCGCTGACCATTCGCGTCGAGGAACTCGACCCGGAACCGTCGCCCGTCCTCAGCCGCCGCGACCGCAATGACCGCGGCGACCGCGACAAGCGCCGCTAGGGGCAAGGAGAAAGAACCATGGCCAAACCATTTTTCCGGCGCCGTAAATCCTGCCCGTTCTCAGGCGATAACGCACCGAAGATCGATTACAAGGATCCGAAACTGTTGCAGCGCTATGTTTCGGAACGCGGCAAAATTGTCCCGTCGCGTATTTCCGCAGTGTCGCAGAAGAAGCAGCGCGAGCTCGCGCGCGCCATCAAGCGCGCCCGCATTCTTGCCCTCCTTCCCTACGTTTCGGAGTAAGACCGATGGAAGTTATTCTTCTTGAGCGCGTCGAAAACCTCGGCCAGATGGGCGATGTCGTCAAAGTCAAATCCGGCTTTGCGCGCAACTATCTGCTGCCGCAGAAAAAAGCCCTGCGGGCGAACGACGCCAACAAACAGGTTTTCGAAAACCAGCGCGTTGACCTTGAAGCGCGCAATCTTGAGCGCCGCAAGGAAGCCGAAGCAGCGGCGGAAAAACTGAACGGCCGGAGCTTTATCGTTATCCGCCAGGCGTCAGAAGCCGGCGCCCTTTACGGCTCGGTGACGGCGCGCGACATCGCCGACGCGGCGTCCGAAGAAGGCGTCAGCCTTGAGCGCAGCCAGGTGCGTATCGACAAACCGTTGAAAGCGATCGGCATTGTCGAGGTTCGCATTGTCCTGCACCCGGATGTGGACGCCACTGTCGAGGTTAATGTCGCCCGTTCCGAAGATGAGGCGGAACGTCAGGCCCGCGGCGAAAACGTACTGGCCCGCGGCGATGAAGATGAAACCGAGGAGGAAGATTCCGGAGAAGAAAAATCCGCTGAATTTTTCGATCCGGAAGCGCAAACCGCCGTCGCCGCTGAAGGCGGCGACGAAGAAGCAAGCGAAGACAAAGACTAGCGCCCGGCGCTTCGCGCCCGACGTCAACCGGGCGCACAGCGTGCGGGGAAAAGTTTCGGCGCCGGCTGGCTTTCCAGCCGGCGTTTTCTTTGATTTAACCGTCCTCCCATGGCGAGCCCCGCGAACAATATTGAGCCGTTTAATCCGGACACGGAAGAACAGGCGCCCATCAATCTCGACGCCGAACAGGCGATCCTGGGCGCGATCCTGTTTGACAACGAAATCCTGATCCGCGCTTCGCAGTTCCTGAAAAGCGAGCACTTTTACGATCCCGTCCACCAACTGGTGTACGACGCCGCGAAATCGCTCGTTGACGGCGGCCGTCTCGCATCCCCGGTCGCGCTCGACACCTATCTCGCAAGCTCGCCCGGCTATCAGGAAGCGGGCGGGCGCAAATATCTCGAACAGCTCGCCGCCAACGTTCCGTCAACGACCGGCGCGATTGATTACGCGCGCATCGTTTTCGATCTGTCGACCTGTCGCGGATTGATGTCGATCGGCGCCGAAATGGTCGACCGCGCCAAAACATCGAGCCTTGAAGACACGCCGTCGAAGCAGCTCGAAGAAGCCGAGCAGGCGCTCTACTCGCTCGCGGAGACCGGAAAGTACGGCGGGGGCTTTAAAAGTTTTCGCTCGTCGCTGACCGAAGCCATCGAACTTGCAGACGCCGCGTTCCGTCGCGGCGGCGGCCTTGCGGGGATTTCGACGGGCTTGCGCGATCTTGACCGTCAGCTTGGCGGCCTTCACCCGTCCGATCTTCTCATCCTTGCAGGCCGGCCCTCCATGGGTAAGTCGTCCCTTGGCGTGAATATCGGCGTCAACGCCGCAAAGGCCCACAAAACCGAACGCCAGCCGGACGGTACGCTCAAGACAATCTCCGGCGGCGTTGTCGGGCTGTTCTCGCTGGAGATGTCGGCGGAACAGATCGCAACGCGGATCATCTCCGACTTCGCCCGCGTGCCTTCGGAAAAAATCCGCCGCGGCGAGATCGAGCAAAGCGAATTCGACGACATCTACCACGCGACGCGCGAGCTGGAATCCCTGCCGATATTCATTGACGATACCGGCGGGCTTTCCATCGCTCAGGTCGCGGCGCGCGCGCGGCGACTGAAACGCCAGCACGGCCTCGATCTTCTCATCATCGACTACATCCAGCTACTGACGGGATCCGGCAAGCGCAATGACAATCGCGTGCAGGAAATCACCGAGATTTCACAGGGGCTAAAGGCGCTGGCGAAGGAATTGAACATCCCGGTGATCGGCCTCGCGCAGCTTTCGCGGAAAGTCGAGGAGCGCGACGACAAGCGACCGCAACTTGCCGACCTCCGCGAGTCCGGTTCCATCGAACAGGACGCCGACGTCGTCCTCTTTGTGTTCCGGGAGAAGTACTACCTCTCCCGCGTGGAGCCGCGCGAAGGGACGGAGGAACACGTCAAATGGCAGACGCGCCTGGAGGAAGTCGGCGACACGGCCGAAGTGATCATCGGCAAACAGCGTCACGGCCCCATCGGCAAGGTCGATCTGCATTTTGAAGAGAAGTTCACCAAGTTCTCAAATCTCGCCAGCGATCGCTACTCCCGCGAGGAGTAAGGCGTACTCCATCAGCAGCGCCTGTCTCGCTTCGCTCTGCAAAACGCCCATATCCCGCTCTCCCCGGCGAAAGCCGGGGTCCAGAAGCGTTGGTTTTTCAATAACGGTAAGGTGTTTGCGCGTATCGTTCGATTCTTTTCCTCCCATGCTCCCACGGAAACATGGATCCCGGCTTTCGCCGGGAAGATCGGGTTGGAAGGTTGCGCTGCGCCGGCAGGCCCTTTGCTCCCAAACAAAAACTCCTTACTGCTTCCCCCATGCACAGCGCCGATACCGCAAACCGGAAGACCGCCGGCCCCTGGGTCGAAGTCGATCTCGCCGCCCTTTGCGAAAATTTTGCCATGCTGCGCCGCGCCACGCCCGGAGCCGAAACGGCGGCGGTTGTTAAGTGCAACGCCTACGGTCTTGGGCTCGCCCCGGTAGCGCAGGCGCTCGCGACCCGCGAAAACTGTCGGACCTTCTTTGTCGCCTACGCCGAAGAAGGCGCGCAGTTGCGCGCGGCGCTTTCGTCGTCGGCGCCAAACGCCAGCATCTACGTGTTTGTCGGTCCCCTGCCCGACACACTCGACGCCTTTGACGACGCCGGACTGATCCCGGTCCTCAACAACGCCGATCAGGTCCGCCGCTGGATATCCCATAAGCCGGGCGCCCCATGCGCGTTGCATGTGGACACAGGCATGAACCGGTTGGGCGCATCCGTTGACGACCTCTCCGAGTTGGCGGCGCTCTCCGACCTCAATGTCGATGTCCTGATGAGTCACCTCGCCTGCGGATCGGAGCCCGATCATCCCATGAACAGCGAACAGCGCACCGCCTTCGAGAAGGCCGCGGCGCTCTTTCCGAAGGCCCGGCGGTCGCTGGCGGCGTCGGCGGGCGCGCTTATGGACGCGTCCTACCACTTCGATCTCACGCGGCCGGGTATTGCGCTTTACGGCGGCAGCCCGTTCGACGTCGATGACGGGCGCATCAAGCCCGTCGTCTCGCTTAAAGCGCCCATCGTGCAGATGCGCATGCTCGCGCCCGGCGAGACCGTAGGTTACGGGGCGACGTTCACCGCACAGACGCCAACCGCCATCGCCACCGTGGCGCTCGGCTACGGGGACGGATATCCCATTGCGGGCTCGAACCGGGCCTTCGCGGCGATCGCCGGCGAGCGGGCGAAATTCGCCGGCCGCGTTTCCATGGACCTCATCTGTCTCGACGTCACAGGCTTCAAGAAACCGCCGCAAGTCGGCGAAACAGCCGAGTTTTTTGGCGAAACCATAGGCCTCTTCGAGGCGGCGCAGGCCTGCGGAACGATCCCCTATGAATTGCTCACCGGACTTGGCGGACGCGTTGATCGCCGCTACGTCTAGGCGTCGAATGCAAGCGGGACCGGCCAGATGAACCCTATCGCCGCCGTCGGCCGCCTCAGCCTTGATGTCCTTGGCGAGGTCGGCCGCATGACGAATTTTGCGATCGAAGGCGCGCTGGCCGCGGTGACGCCGCCGTTTTTCTGGCGGCCCTTCCTGCAATCGCTGGCGCGCATCGGGTATGCGTCCCTTCCGGTCGTCGGCCTCACCGCGTTGTTTACCGGCGGGGCGCTGGCGCTCAACATTTACGAGGGCAGCATCTTCCCGGATGCGAACGCCTTCATCCCGCAGATCCTCGGCGTCTCAATCGTCCGCGAGCTTGGCCCGGTGCTCGCCGCGCTCATGGTCGCCGGGCGATGTTCTTCGGCGATGGCCGCGGAGATCGGCGCCATGCGCGTCACGGAGCAGATCGACGCCATGTCGACGCTGTCCGTCAATCCGTTTCGATATCTCGTGGGACCGCGCATTCTTGCAACGACGATCGCCATGCCGCTCCTCGTTCTTACCGCCGACATCATCGGCGTCTATGGAGGCTATCTCGTCTCCGTTTATCTGCTCGACATGTCGGCGCCGATCTACATCAATACGCTTGTCGACTTCATCAGCCATGAAGACGTAACGAGCGGTCTTATCAAGGCGACGGTCTTCGGATTCCTGATCGCGGTCATGGGCTGCTATTACGGGTATCGTTCAAGCGGCGGCGCCACGGGCGTCGGCAATGCAACGCGCACGGCCGTCGTCGCCGCCGCGGTTTCGATCTTTGCAGCGAATTACGTCCTGACCTCGCTGTTCGTGGATTTCTAAACTCATGAGCGACACGCCGGTCAAAATCGAAATTCAGGGCTTGAAAAAATCCTTCGGCGCCAATCACGTCCTGCGCGGCATTGACCTGACGATCCCTGCGGGCAAGTCCCTTGTCGTTATCGGCGGGTCGGGCTCGGGCAAATCGGTGCTCCTGAAAAGCGTCCTCGGGCTCGTCAAGCCGGATCGGGGCTCTATCAAAGTCGACGGCTGCAACATCGCGCGACACACGGCGGGCGACAAAAAGTTTGTCGCCGCCCAGACCGGCATGCTGTTTCAGGGCGCTGCATTATTCGACTCCCTAAAAGTATGGGAAAACGTTGCCTTCCGCCTGCTCTATGGCGAAGGCAAGAAGCGCGCGCCGTCAAAAGAAAAAGCAATGGATTGCCTCGCCCAGGTCGGGCTCGCGCCGGAAGTGGGCGAGCTGCGCCCGCCGGAACTGTCCGGCGGCATGAAAAAACGCGTCAGCCTCGCCCGCGCCATCGCGTCGGACCCGCAGATCCTCTTCTTTGACGAACCGACAACGGGCCTCGACCCGATCATGTCGGACGTCATCAACAATCTCATCGTCGAGCGCGTCAGGGCAATCGGCGCCACGGCCATCTCCATCACCCATGACATGGCCTCGGCCCGCAAAATCGCCGACGAAGTCGCCATGCTTTATGAGGGCGTTATCATCTGGCGCGGCAGTCCCGACGCGCTGGACAATTCCGGCAACCCCATGGTCGATCAGTTTGTGCACGGACGCGCCGACGGCCCGATCCAGATGCAGGTGCGGAAATTCAAGCGGCGCTAGTCGTCGGCGCTGCGGCTTTTCTTTTTTGCGGGCGCCGCAAACGTCGTGATACTGCGCAGCGATGATCGGTTCAGCACACTCCATGGGCCTGCCTTTCAAAATCCGCTGGAAGCTCTGGCGTCAGGAACTGCTCGCCGCAGCGAAGATACGCGGCCACCGGCGCGTGCGCATTGCGCCCCACAGCCTCGGCGCGGAGATCATCATCTCCGACGGGCGCTTTATCGTTCCCTCCCCCTATCGCTGGAAACTCTACCGCAAGGGCTGGCAGGCGCGCCTCGACCAGCTCGCCGCCGAATACGGCGTCGGCCGCCATTTTCATCTTACAGCCGACAGCACCGTCATCGACGCCGGCGCCAATGCCGGGGAATTCGCGTTTGTCTGCGCACGGTCTGGCGCCCGCGTATTCTGCCTTGAACCGGACCCGGCGGTCCGCGCCTGCCTTGAGGAGAACCTCCTTACCCTGACCAATGCATCGGTCCATGACGTGCTGCTCTGGAAGGAAGAAACGGACATTCCCTTCGCCTCTATCCCGGATCACGCGGACAGTTCCGTTTTCGCCGCTGGCGCGGCGCCGACCGCCATGCGACGGGCTGCGACCCTTGACCGGTTCTGCGCCGACAACGCCATTACCCGCATCGACCTCCTGAAATGCGACGCGGAGGGCGCGGAACCGGAAGTCCTTGAAGGAGCGTCGGGCATCCTCGCGAACACCCGCGCCGTCGCTCTCGACACCGGCGCGGAACGCCAGGGCGCGCGCACCCATGGCGCCTGCCGGGCGATCCTCGAACGCCATGGCTTCCGGGTGATAGACGAGGCGGTCGGCAAACGGCTGATGACCTACGGCGTGCGCGACTGAGCGGCGCGCCTGCGCCGCGCGTTTCCCGGCGCGCACTGCCGATAACGAGGCGTCGCCTTTTTTGCCGGGAGGAACGGCCGAGAACCGGTCTCTGATTTTCGATAAATGCATCACGCCATCATCATAAGGCGCCCGCCGACCCCGTTGATACGTATCTACCAAATGCGGGATTCATGAAAGATTTTACGGTTATTGGTGCATTTGCGAGACCCGGCTCGCCTTATTGGGGCAGCGATTTCGACGTCGTGGAGAACGGCGGCGCCTTTGCGCGCAGTGTCTTCGCACGCCGGCAAAAAGAAAGGGCGAACCGGCTTTCGCGGAAAACCCCGCGGCGCCGATCCGCCCTCATCATGTTTTAAAGGCGAATTCGCCCAAAAAGTTAGTCGACGGCTTTCAGGTTGCCGGCGGACGTCTTGCCGCGATCCTGTTGCAGCTCGTAGCTGATTTGCTGGCCGTCATTGAGGCCGCGCAGGCCGGCCGCTTCAACGGCCGTGGCGTGGACGAAAACGTCCTTGCCGCCGTCAGACGGCTCGATGAAGCCGTAACCCTTTTGGGAATTGTACCATTTCACTGTTCCGGTCGCCATAATGTTAGTCCTTTCAAACAGGCGTTACGGGCCGGGATAAGGTCCTGACCCTGGATTGCTGCCGATGTTTGGAGGAGTGTAGAATCTTGTAGAACAAGGCCCATAGACGGCCTTCAATCATGGCGCGAAAGGCATATGGCCCTTTCAAGGGGAAATTGCAACTGCACTGTGGGGGCCCGGCGGAAAAGCCCCTTGCTTGAGCGCCGGCGCGGCCTCGCGTAGATCCTCCGCCATGGCCGAAATCACCGTCGCCGCCTTTTACAAATTCACCGACCTGCCCGACTTCGAGGAGCGGCGCGCCGGCCTGCTGGCCTGCGCGCAGGACCATGGCGCCCTCGGCACGATCCTGCTCGCCCCGGAGGGGGTCAACGGAACCATCGCCGGGACGGGCGACGGCGTGAACGCGGTGATTGATTACATCCGCGACTTTCCGGGCTGCGCTGACATGGACTGGAAAACCGCCGTCGCCGACGCCCCGCCCTTTCACCGCATGAAGGTGCGGCTGAAAAAAGAGATCGTCACCATGGGCGTTACGGGCATCGCTCCGGAGTTGAGCCACGAACGCTACGTCGCGCCGGAAGACTGGAACGCGGTGATCAGCGATCCGGAAACCCTCGTCATCGACACGCGCAATGACTATGAAGTCAGCATCGGGACGTTTGAGGGCGCCATCAATCCGGAAACGCCATCCTTCCGCGACTTCCCGCAATGGTTCCGCGAGTTTCGCAAAACGCGCGACGTGAAAAAAGTCGCCATGTTCTGCACCGGCGGCATTCGCTGTGAAAAATCGACGGCGTTCCTGCGCAGCGAAGGCATTGAGGACGTGGCGCACTTGCAGGGCGGCATTCTGAGATATCTCGAAACCGTTCCCGAAGACGAAAGCCTGTGGCGCGGGGAGTGTTTCGTCTTCGACGGGCGCGTTTCCGTGGGCCACGATCTCGCGCCCGGCTCTTACGACCAGTGTTTCGCCTGCCGCCGGCCGATTGACGATGAAGACAAGGCATCGCCCCATTACAGCCCGGGCGTTTCCTGCCCCCATTGCGTCGGCGAATATTCCGAGGAGCGCCGGCGCGCCTTCGCAGAGCGCCAGAAACAGATGAAGCTCGCGGCCGCACGGGGCGAGATACATATCGGCGTCACGCAACCGTCTGCTTCCTCCCCCATTCATGGGAGAGGAAGCGCCGAAGGCGACGGAGGGGGCCCTCGTAACTAACCTCCCAATCCTCTATTCCTTCCGGCGATGCCCCTACGCCATGCGGGCGCGCATGGCGATTGCGGTGAGCGGGCGCCGCGTGCGCCTGCGCGAAGTGCTGTTGCGCGACAAGCCGGCGGAGATGATCGCCGCCTCGCCCAAAGGAACCGTCCCGGTGCTGATTGTCGGCGATAACGTCATCGACGAAAGCCTCGCCGTCATGGACTGGGCGCTCGCAAAGAACGATCCGGAAGGGTGGTTGGCGCCAGACGACGGCGAGGACGGCGCGGATCTCATCGCGGCCTGCGACGGCGACTTCAAACACCATCTCGACCGCTATAAATACGCGACCCGCTACGAAGACGCAGACCCGGAAACCCACCGGGCAGAAGGGGCAAAATTTCTGGAAGCCCTCGCCGCGCGCCTCGGGCAGCGGCAGCACCTATGCGGCGCCAAACGCAGCCGCGCCGACATCGCCATCTTCCCCTTCGTCCGCCAGTTCCGCATCGCAGATGAGGCGTGGTTTGACGAACACGCGCCGGCAAGCGTGCGGACCTGGCTGAAAGGGCTGATGGGGTCGGAGCTTTTTGCATCCGTGATGGAAAAGTATCCGCAGTGGAAAGAGACGGGTGAAGAAGTGGTGTTTGGCGGGGCCTAGCCCCTCTCCCGCTCATCCCGGCGAAAGCCGGGATCCAGGGAGATGTCCGATAAAACCTGATCTGCGAGCTTAGCGGTTGGCGCATGCCACACACAAAAACGCAATCCGCCGCTACGTCGCAACGTTCGTGGACCCCGGCTTTCGCCCGGGAGAGCGGGTGGCGGTCGCCGAGGCATCACCTCGACGGACGCTCTAAATATGCATCACCCGCCCATACGCATCCAATACGCTCTCATGCATCATCTCTGACAGCGTCGGGTGCGGGAAGATGGCGTGCATGAGGTCCTGCTCGACGAGTTCTGCTGACTTGGCGAGGCCGAAGCCCTGAATGAGTTCGGTGACTTCCGCGCCGACCATGTGGGCGCCGAGGAGTTCGCCTGTTTCCGCATCGAACACGGTTTTGACGAGGCCTTCCGGCTCGCCCAGCGCAATCGCCTTGCCGTTGCCGTTGAAGGGGAAGCGGCCGACTTTCACCTTGTGGCCCGCTTCTTTCGCCTTGTCCTCGGTAAGGCCGACGCTGGCGATCTGCGGCTGGCAATAGGTGCAGCCCGGAATGTTCGTGACGTCGAGCGGGTGAACGTCTTTCACGCCGGCGATCTTCTCTACACAGATCACCCCTTCATGGGACGCCTTATGGGCGAGCCAGGGCGCGCCGACCACATCGCCAATCGCATAGAGCCCCGGAACGCCGGTCGAGAGCCACTCGTCGACCACGATATGCCCGCGGTCGACCTTCGCGCCGACCGCTTCGAGCCCTAAGTTTTCCGTATTGCCGACAATGCCGACGGCGAGGACGACGCGCTCGGCCTCTACCGTCTCTGACTTGCCGTCTTTGGTTTTGATCGTCGCTTTCGCCAGCTTGCCCGACGTGTCGAGCTTTTCAACCTGCGCGCCGGTCATGATCTTCATGCCCTGCTTCTGGAACGCCTTGTCGGCGAAGGAAGAGATCTCCTTGTCCTCAACGGGGAGAATGCGGTCGAGCATTTCGACAATCGTCACCTCGGCGCCCAGCGCATTGTAGAAACTCGCGAACTCGATGCCGATGGCGCCCGACCCGATGACGAGGAGCGACTTCGGCATGATGTCGGGAACCATGGCTTCCTTCGCCGTCCAGACGAACTTGCCGTCAGGCTCCAGCCCGGCTTGCGGGATGGTGCGCGCCCGTGCGCCCGTCGCGAGGATCACGTGTTTGGCTTTGACCGTGTCCTCGCCACCCTTGGTTTTCACTTTCACAATTGGCGCAGCAGACCCTTTCTCCAGTCGCGCCTCGCCCTCGATGACGGCGATCTTGTTCTTCTTCATCAGATAGCCGATGCCGCCGGAGAGCTTGCCCGCAACTTTCCGCGAGCGCTTCACGACCTTCTCAATGTCGAAGCCGATATTGTCTGCTTTCAGCCCGAATTCCTCAGCGTGTTTCATGTTGGTGTAGATTTCCGACGTCCGGAGCAGCGCTTTCGTCGGGATGCAGCCCCAGTTGAGGCAGACCCCGCCGAGGGCGTCGCGCTCGACAATCGCCGTCTTGAGCCCCAGCTGCGCGGCGCGAATGGCGGCCACATAGCCCCCCGGCCCTGAGCCGATTACGACAAGGTCTACAGTATGGTCGGTCATCGTCTATCTCTCTCCAACGTGATCTTGTTACAGCGCCCGCGCTGCATCGCGGCCTTGGCGGCGCCCGCATTTGGCGCGACTATAGCGGCGGGACCGGGCAAGAAAACCCGGAAAGCCCCAGGAAAGCCCCCGGAAAGCCAAGGAGCGAGAAAATGATCGACTATATTCTCTGGGCGTTGCTTCTGTACTTCATCTACATCGTCGTTCACGCCGTCATGAAGCTGCAATCGAGCAAGGGCGACGGCAACCTCCTCACTATCGGCCTCGGGACCCGGGATACCGTGCTGGAGAAATCCGTCGCGGCGCAGCGCTGCGGCCGCGCCCAGCGCAATATGGAGGAGGCGATGTTCTTCTTCCTGCCCGTGGCGCTGTTGCTGATCGTTACCGGCAAGGCCGACGGGATGGGGCTCACCGGCGCACTGATTTTCGTCATTGCCCGCGCGGCGTACCTCCCGGCTTACTACGCCGGCGTCTTCGGCCTGCGCTCCCTCATCTGGATGGTCGGCGCCGCCGGGCTCATCATGATGGTTTTGCGCCTTACCAACTAGGCGCGAGCTGAGCGAATCGCCTAGCTGCGGAATAAGCGGCACATCATCATAAACCAAACGTTTTCATCAATTAAGAAGACGGATGCGAGCGCATACGACTTCCGCGCGCACTAATAAAATGTTGGCCAGCTCGTAAAGGCAATAAAATCGCCTTAAGAGAAATTTCAATTCCTTACGACGCCCTGACCGTCAGCGTTCTCGGCCTTTACTACAGCGCCCCCCCCTAATCCGGCAGCTGCTTGCACAAGGATGCTGAGCAACTCCTTATCCTTCGTGGCCAACACCCCTGGAACAAGCTGTTTTAGGAGTTCAATCCGAGCCTTTCCGCGTTCTCTTATGCTTTGGCTATATGCGCCCAATACATCACCACAAACCTGAGTGATTTTTGATTGGTCATCCTCATCAAGGTCTTTTTGGCTACGAAAGTAACTTAAGCAAATAGTCGGTCCGTAATCATCGTCATTAAGCGTCTGCACCACCTTAACCATTTGCTTGGCCACCTCCCCACTTTTATCCACGCATTCGCTATCGCATTCGTCCCCACCAATAAAAACTGGCGCAACGGATGACGCGTATGTTCCGGTTGCCCCGGCGTTTTCCAAACCTTTTTCTAGAGCCGCAATTGCTTTATTGTTAGATTTTATTTTGTTGGTATTCTTATCTATTTTTTTCTGCAGTGCCTCATTGTCTTTGTCGATCTTCACGTTTGCCGCTTTTTTTTGGGCTTTTTGTTCATCCGTTCCTTGCGTGGCGTCTTGTTTCTTTTTTTTGTTATCCTCAATTTCACTTTTCCACGCATCACTTTCGTTTTTGAGATCAGCATTTTCATTCGATAACGTCGCCAACATACTCGTCATTCGCTGAATGCCAGAAGCAGAAACTGCGCCCGCCTGCCCACCAATCACAACCGAAGGCGCGCGGGCAATCGCATTCATCTCCTCAATTGCCAGCAAACCCATCAAGGCCGTCTGATTATGACGTTGCCCAATCATGTAATCGATCTTGTCAATTGCACCCACGGCATAGGCTTCACATAATCGAAAATAGGCGTCTCGCAACGCCTGAAGGCCAATCGACCGCTCCCCTAATTGCGCGCCGGTTTCCGTAGAAGAAAACGATCCCGCCCCACTTGCGCCGCCCTTACTAACTGAAGCTTCTCCGCTTGCGGCGTATACTGAGAATACATCGGGGCTAGGCTCAGCGCATGTTACATAGTCGAAACTCGCGCTGTTGTTGGACACGCCAGTTTTGTCGCTGACTTGGCCACTTTCTTTCGGCCGCTTGTACGTGACCACAAAACGTTGCTTGGCGTCTATTATATGACTTTCTCCCTCCGTAAAGTTCGCTTTGCGATGAATGGAATTTATTTCACCTAGTGTGCAACCGGACACAAAAAAACATAAAACAAAATAAAGAAAAATTTTCATATCCCACCCCTTTGTCGACACACTATTTCATAGGAACATGTTGCTTGCAATTACTGCTCACAATCTATTCAAGCTGCTGAAAATTATTGAGTTCTGTTGCTACACGCGCCATTGTGCAGATGCACAAACAGGAACACCCCATGACCGTCAAAGCCCTCCGAACGCCCGACGACCGATTTGAAAATCTCGATGGCTGGGGCTTTGCGCCCCGCTATGTAGACGACCTGCCCGGTTATGAAGGCCTCAGAATGCATTATGCGGACGAAGGCCCCTCATCAGATAAAAATGCCGATTCGGACGTCACGTTCCTGTGCATTCACGGCGAACCGTCATGGGCGTATCTCTTCCGCAAGATGATTCCGGTATTCACCAGCGCTGGTCATCGCGCCATTGCGGTCGATATGTTCGGCTTCGGGCGTTCCGACAAGCCGGTGGACGATGAAACGTATACCTATCATTTTCACCGCAATGCCCTTCTTGCCTTCGTCGAAAAGCTCGGCCTGAAAAATGTTTGCCTTGTGGTGCAGGACTGGGGCGGGCTTCTCGGCCTGACGCTCCCCATGGCTGCGCCGGAACGCTATACGCGGCTGATCGTGATGAATACGGGGCTTCCCGGCGGTGAAGAAGCGGGCGAAGGGTTCGCCGCCTGGCGCGCCTTCAACCGCGCCAACCCGGACCTTGATGTGGGCGGGCTGATGAAGCGCGCGACGTCCATACTTACCGATGAGGAAGCCGCCGCCTATGACGCACCCTTCCCCGACCAGTCGTACAAGGGCGGCGTCAGGCGCTTTCCTGAACTCGTCATGCTGAAGGAACAGGGCAGGGATTTAACGCCGGCGTCGGCCGAGGGCGTTGAAACTTCCCTCGCCGCGCGCAAGTTCTGGCATGAAGACTGGGCCGGCGACAGTTTCATGGCCATCGGCATGCAGGACCCGGTGCTTGGGCCCCCGGCGATGTATATGCTGAAAAAGATGATCAAAAACTGTCCCGAACCTATAGAGGTCGCCGAGGCCGGCCACTTCGTGCAGGAATGGGGTGCGCCGATTGCGGAGGCGGCGCTTGAGAAGTTCGGGCTGACCTGAGGGCGATGATCGAGAGCCAGGGCAAGGTCGCTCCTGCGGAGGGAGGACAAAACCTTGAAACGCATTTTGTTGTTCGCAACGCTTGCGATCATTCTCGCCATTGCGGCCCTCGGCGGCCATGCATGGTTCACGGACCGCGGGCGAGACGCCACGGCGCCGGTTTTTTCAGGACTCGCGGGAACATTCGTTGGCGGAACGTTGCAATACCCGGCTGATCCCGCGGCGGTGTTCCGCTTCGCGCCGGGTTTTGACTATGTGGGCGGGCAGAAATTCATTCTTTATGGAACGACGGATAGCGCATCTTGAAAAGTTCGAAAGCGTGATGTCGATAAGCCCGCTGGAGCCGGGCGTGGCCGAAAGTCCCGGCTATTCCTCCCAGAGCGCAATCACGGCGCCGGCGGGGTCTTTGACCACCGCCATCTTGCCGCCCATAAGGCCGCGCGGCGGCGCAACGACGTCGCCGCCGCGTTTCATGGTTTCATCGAGGCTCTTTTCCAGATTCTCAACGACCACATAGATCAGCCATTGCGGCGGCATATCGGCGTTCGTTCCCCTTGCATGACAGACGCCCCCCGCCGGCTCGCCATTCGCGTCCATCATCGTGTAATCAGCGTAATCGCCCATGGGCGTTTCATGGACGGTCCAGCCCGTAACGGCGGCGTAAAAGTCCCGCAGCTCTTTCGCGTTCTCAACTGTCAGATCGCGCCAGCCGATCGATCCGATCGTTTGCTTTTTTTCCGACATACCCTTGTCCCTCCGGTTTTGCAGACATGCTAGGCCGCGGCGCGGGGGTCCGTCAAAACTGCTTACACGGCGGCGACGGCCTGACCGTTGCCGGCGCCGGGCGCGCTTTCGTAAACCACGAGCGTAACAATGCTGCTCCAGGAACTGGTGGGTAACTCGCACACCTTTGTAATCCAGGGCCGCCCGGCGAATGCGTCTTCCTGGCGGTTATGCGGGTACAGATAAATAATCGTCGTCTTTCGCGGCGCCCGCGCCAGCGACTGTCGGATTTTTTCCTGAACGTCTTCGAGAATTTGCCCGGTGAAAGGGTTGAACATGAAAATCACAGATACGTCGCCCGGCAATTCAAACTCGCGTGCATCCGCCGCGACAATGTCAATATCGGCGCACTGAATGTCCGGCTTGACGCGGCGCAAATTTTCCTCCGCCGCCGCGCATAGTTCCGGCACGCGGTCTACGCCGATAATCCGGCGAAACGGAAATGTCGCTGCGTAGGCGAGCGCTCTCCCCTTGCCGCAGCCATAGTCGAGAAAAACGTCCCCGCCCTCGCGGACAGTCAGATAGTTGAACGCAACATCGAGGCAACGGTAATTCACCGGCTCGTAATCAATGCACGCCGCATCATCGCCAAGCTCGCTCGACGGGATGACGCCGCAAGTGTCGACGCCGAGCCGCCAGTCGCGATACCGTTCATGGGCGCGCATCTGCAAGTGCGCCGCCGTCGCACGGACGCCGTTTTCCGACATTCTTCGCGTCAGTCGCTCCAACAGAGTCGCCGCCAAGGAACCTCCTGCACTGCGCTACGGCCGTTCATTCTAACCCGGCGCATCGCTGAGAGACACACCCGTCACGCGCATATATCCACTGCGGCGTAGATCGCGCGGCGTCAAACCGGGCTTTCGGCTTTTGCGGAAGTTTGTGCTATGTAATGCGCCGGGGCGAAGACGGAGGGACGGCCGATGACGCGAAACATGCTTGTCGCCACGCTGTTGTGCGTCAGCCTTGCAGCCGCCACCGCAAGCGCGGAAGAACCACTCTCGACGCCGCCCCTTGAAACCGCGCTGCACCACCCGAACGCCGGGCGCCAGGGCATCGTCGTTGCAGAAGAGAGAATGGCGGCGAAGATCGGCGCGGAGATGCTGGCGCAAGGGGGCAACGCCGTCGACGCTGCCGTCGCAACCGGCTTCGCGCTCGCCGTCACGCATCCGCGAGCCGGAAACATCGGCGGGGGCGGCTTTATACTCCTGAATATACGTGAAACCGGCGAAACGGTCGCCATCGACTATCGCGAGACGGCGCCGGCCGCCGCGACGCGCGATATGTATCTCGACGAAGACGGCAAGGTCGACAGCGAGGCGATCCAGCGTTCCTACAAATCCGCTGGCGTGCCCGGCACGGTCGCCGGGTTACTGTTCGTACAGGAACGATATGGCAGGCTTACCCGGCAGGCCGTGATGGCGCCCGCAATCGCCCTCGCACAAAAGGGATGGCCCCTCACCTATTATCAGGCGGCGATGATTGAAAGCCATCGCGACCTCCTGATGCGTGATCCGGCAGCGCGCGCAATCTTCTTCAAGGCCGAGGGCGGCGGATATCTTCCAGGCGAGACGTTCAAACGGCCCGACCTCGCGCGCACGCTGAAAGCAATCTCGCAAAAAGGACGCGACGGTTTCTACAAAGGCGCCGTCGCGAAAAAAATCGCAAGCGCAATGGCGGCCAATGGCGGGCTGGTGACGAAAGAAGATCTTGCGAGTTACAGGATTGCCGTCCGCGAACCTGTCATTGGCGATTTCCGCGGCTATGAGATCCACTCCATGCCGCCGCCGAGTTCCGGCGGCGTCCATCTGATCCAGATGCTGAACATGCTGGAGACAAAGCCGCCTTTTGAAAGCGACGGCGAATCCGCGCCGCGCCTGCACTTTATCGCTGAAATCATGCGACGGGCGTTTGCCGATCGCGCCGAACATCTGGGCGACCCGGATTTTGTCGACGTACCGGTGGAAGGTTTGCTGAGCGACAGCTATGCCGCCGCGCTCGCCGGAGAAATCGATACCGGCGCCGCATCGAAATCAAGCGACGTGCGCGAGGGCGACCCGTACGCCTATGAAGGGCCCGACACGACGCACTACTCGGTCATCGACGGCGACGGCAACATGGTCGCCAACACCTATACGCTGAACCTTTCCTACGGGACCGGCATTGTCGTTCCCGGGACCGGCATTCTCCTGAACAACGAGATGGACGATTTTTCCGCAGCGCCCGGCGCACCGAATTTCTACGGCCTCATCGGCGATGAGAAAAACGCCATCGCCGCAAACAAGCGCCCCTTGAGCTCAATGACGCCGGCGCTCGTCTTCAAGGATGGCGAGCCCTACATGTCCGTCGGCGCGCCCGGCGGCGCGCGCATTATCACCTCGACCTTCAACGTCATCGTCAATGTCATCGACCGCGACATGAACCTCGCCGATGCGATCGACGCGCCGCGCATTCATCACCAATGGCTGCCGGATCTCCTCATGCACGAGCCGGGGCTCGGCGAAGAAACCAAAGCGGCGCTCGAAGCCATGGGCCACGAGCTTGAACCGCTCGACTGGTACGCCCGGCCCGCGGGCGCGCAAATGAAAGACGGCTGGTTCTACGGTTACGCCGACAGCCGCATCCCCGGCGGCGGCGCCTGTTCGCCCGATGGCGGGTGTTGAAAGGGGGCCTGAATAATCGACGAGTGACTGCTAATGTGGCGGACTCCAAGGGTCGACGCAACGCAAGTTCTTTGATCGCAAAGAAGGAGCGTTTGCAGCATGGCAAAGAAGCCGCGTCGATATTTGACTATTGAACAAACGGAAGACCTTTGGGCTCGATGGAGCCGAGGGGAGTCCCTGAAAGCAATTGGCAGGGCATTCGATAAGACGTCGTCTGCCATTTATCTGGTTCTCTCCCGCACAGGCGGTATACGGCCGCCCGAACGGAAGCGACATTCGAAATCGCTGACGCTTTTCGAGCGTGAGGCGATTTCCCGTGGGCTTGTGCAAGGCCTGAGTATCCGTGCGATTGCTGGGATGATCGGGCGTGCCGCATCAACCATCAATCGCGAAGTCAGTCGAAATGGCGGGCGAATCGCCTGTCGAGCCGCCAATGCGGAACAGCGCGCTCGGGACACGTCAAGGCGACCGAAAAAGGCCAAGAAAGACGCTCGGATTCGTAACGCCTGCCGACTTCTTCAGAAATGCATCCATTGGTTATATTGATGGTAATCGTCGGCTGATCAGAAGCTGATGAATACAAAACAAAAAGAAGTATGAAATGTCGTTCGATATAGACGGACTATTCGAATTTTGCCGTAAAGAAATTATTGAATTTTCTAAGGCTCACCCGAACGAGATGTTTTACGGGTTCGCAATTGACGCTTCTCTACTCTGCTTAAATTCGGAAGAACAATTCCGTTCGGCGTTGGCTGAATTCGAAGGGCGATGGCGTACCTTACCGGCTGACGAAGTTGCGGAGTTCCGGGCGAATACTGGCGACTGGGCATATCAAGGCTTCGCGGATATGTCATCGCACCAAGCTTGGGATGAGAAGCTATACGATGATCATTACAATGAGGCTATGGATGCAGAAGAATTCAACACGAAGCATACCCCATATGCCTTGGCGATGAGTGAGCTTGTAAGGCAATTGGAGCGCAGCGACGTATTTCAGTCATTAAGGCGCACCAAAGATTTTTATGTCACCTGGGTTGAGCATAATTATTAAAAATTGGATTTGGGTGGCGCTTCGGATATGAGGCTTTGATTGGCGTTGCGCCGACCAATTGAACTCACAGCAAAATCCGGTCGTCTATAACTCCTCTCAGACAACCGGATTCCGCAGCGGCGCTATCGCCCCTAGTTCACCGCCTCTTCCCGCGCCAGCCGGTCCAGCAGCCGGACGCTGAAACCGGATGCGCCGAGCGGCGACGTTGGCGTTGGCTCGTCGCGCCAGTCGACCCCGGCGATGTCGAGATGGGCCCAGGGCGTTTCCGGCTTGACGAAGGAGCCGATAAAGGCGGCGGCGGTCGACGCGCCGGGCGCCCCGGTGTCGGCGTTTTTGATGTCGGCGATCACTGACTTGATCTGAACGTCATGGTTGGGGTGCAGCGGCAGGCGCCATACGTCGTCGCCCGACACGTCCCCCGCCGCTTTCACGCGCGCCGCAATCGCGTCGTCCCGTGCAAACAGCCCCGCATATTCGTCGCCAAGGGCGCGGCCGACGGAACCGGTAAGCGTCGCCACATCGACCAGCAGCGACGGATTGTATTCCTGCTGTGCATACCAGACGGCGTCGGACAGAACGAGCCGGCCTTCCGCGTCCGTAGACATGATTTCGACGGTCTTGCCCGACATGGTGCGCACGACATCCCCCGGCCGCTGGGCGCCGCCATCGGGCATGTTTTCCGCGAGCGCGGCAACCGCGATGACGTTTACCGGCGCCCGGGACTTTGCCAGCGAGTGCACTGCGGCGATCACCGTCGCGGCGCCGGTCATGTCCGCTTTCATGCGCCACATGCCGGGATTGGGTTTGATGGAGATGCCGCCCGTGTCGAACGTAATGCCCTTGCCGGCGAACACCATGGGCGCCTCGCCGCTGTCGCCGCCCGAATACCGGACGATCATCAGGCGCGGCGGGCGCACCGATCCGCGTCCGACGCCGAGCAAGGCGTTCATGCCGAGCCGCGCCATCTCGCGCTCGGTGAGTACGCTGACGCTGACCCCGCCGACGCCGCGAAACGCCGCCCGCGCGCGCCTGACGAACTCCTCCGGATAAAGAACATTCGGCGGCTCGGACTGCATGTCGCGCGCCCAGTTCACCGCTTCGGCGCGAAAGCGCGCTTCGCCTTCGAACTGCGCCCGCGCCGGTCCCGGCTGCGAGAGGATGAAAGTCAGCGCGCCATCCACCAGCGCCGGTATTTCGCTTTTGTATTTGTCAAAAGAATAGGCCCCGAGAATGGCGCCTTCCGCCGCCGCAACCGCGTCGCCGGGGCTGGCGCCCTCCGCCAGCACGGACAGCCGCGCCGCCTTGCTCGTTTTCGCGATGAGGCCCGCCCGGCCGCCGAAATCGGCCCAGTCGCGACGGGCCATGTCGCCGGCGGGCACGGCGATGAGATGAACCTCGCCGATCTCGCCGCCGAGAAGGAAGCTCGCCGTCTCGCCGACCGCCCCGGTGAAGGCCGAGGCACTGACCGCGTTTTCGAACTGCGTCGCCGCCGCTTCGCTCATCAGCGCTTTCGGGCCGTCAAGGTTTACCGGTTCGCCCACCGCGACGATGAGGCCGTCGCCGGCCCCCGCTTGCGCCGCAAAATCTATCGCGCGCTCGGCCTTCGCAGGCGCCGCGAAAAGAACGAAAATCAGGAATACCGAAAGCAGTCGCATGGCGCGGCCCCTCTGTTGTTATGGTGAAGGCGGAGTCATAAAGGGCGTTCGCACGCCGGACCAGCCCTGGCCTCATCAATAAGGCAAATCCGATGACCCACTCCACTCACGCCTATCAGCCCGATCCGCGCAATGACGCGATCCGGATCGACGTGAATGGGGAGCTTTTTCCAAGGGCTGAGGCAAAGGTTTCGGTGTTCGATTCCGGCTTCGTTCTGGGCGACGGCGTGTGGGAGGGCCTGCGCGTCCACCCGGGCCCCGACGGCAGGGGCGTCATCGCCTTTCTCGAACAGCATCTGACGCGGCTCTATGACGGCGCAAAGACCCTCGATTTCGAGATGAACGTTTCGAAGGAGGCGCTGACGAAACGGCTCTACCGCTGCCTTGACGCCAATGACGCCCATGACGGCGTGCATGTCCGTCTGATGGTCTCCCGCGGCGTCAAGGCGACGCCCTATCAGGATCCGCGCGCCACGGTCACCCCGCCGACTGTCGTGATCATTCCCGAGTTCAAAACCCCGCACGCGGAGACCGCCAGCGCCGGCGCGTCGCTGTTTACGGTCCATGTGCGGCGCGGCTATCCGGACGTGCAGGACCAGAAACTGAATTCCCATTCCAAGCTGAACTGCATTCTCGGCTGCATCCAGGCGACAAAGGCCGGCGCCGACGAAGCGCTGATGCTCGATCCCCATGGTTTTGTCGCCACCTGCAACTCGACCCATTTCTTCATTGTACGGAACGGCGAGCTGTGGACGTCCACCGGCGATTTCTGTCTGGGCGGCATTACCCGCGGCGTCATTCTGGACCTTGCGCGCGCCAATGGGCTCGTCGCGCGGGAGAAGAACTTTTCCCTGCATGATGTCTACGGCGCCGACGAAGCGTTCATCACGGGAACGTTCGCCGGCGTTACGCCTGTAAGCGACGTTGACGGCCGCCGCATCGGTGATGGGCGCGGCCCGATGGTCGAACGCCTGCAAAGGCTTTACAAAAAATGCATAGCAGACGAGGCGGCAAAAGGACGATGAGCAAGAAAAAGCCCAATGCAGACCAGATGGCGTCGCCCGCTTACCGGCTTGCGGCGCTCGATCAGGATTTTCTCCTCGACGATCCCCAGCGCGGCGTGCGGTTTCTGCTGGAATACGAGAAGGCGGAACAGGCGCTGAGGAAATGGGGCGTCAAATCAACCATCGTCGTCTTCGGTTCCGCCCGCACGGTCGAAAACGGCGACGGGGAACATACGCGCTGGTACGATGCGGCGAGAGAATTTGCGCGCATCGCGTCGGAACGCGGCGGCGCCCTCGACAAGGATCACAAGGGCCGGCGGGACAATGTCATCGCAACCGGCGGCGGCGGCGGCATTATGGAGGCGGCGAACCGCGGCGCCGCGGACGCCGGCGCGCCGTCTATCGGTTTCAATATCCGCCTTCCCTTCGAACAGGAGCCCAACCCCTATTCCACGCCGGACCTGACCTTCCAGTTTCATTATTTCGGCATGCGGAAGATGCACTTCGCCATGCGCGCGGCGGCGCTGGTGATCTTCCCCGGCGGGTTCGGCACGTTCGACGAACTGTTCGAACTCCTGACGCTCGTGCAGACGAAGAAGGCGCCGAAGCTGCCGATCGTGCTTTACGACAAGTCCTATTGGACCGAGGTCGTCAATTTCCGGCATATCGCCGATCACGGCATGATCGGTCCGGAGGATCTTGACCTCTTTCAGTACGCCTCGACGCCGGAAGAGGCCTGGTCGCGGCTTCTCGAAAACGGCCTCGAAGCCGCTGACCATGCGGCGCGCAACGCCCTCATCTGACGCGCCTTGCAAAGCGCCGGGAAATATCCACAATACCGTTGTGTGGGTGTAAAAATGGGGCGTTTGCGGTGTTTACCGATGTGATGTTTATCGGCGCCGGCGCGGCAATTGCCGGTCTGCTTATTGGCGTGGTTTTCGGGTCCATGACGACCGGCCGGCGGATGCGGCGGCGCGTCGAGGAAATCGGCGAGGAAATGGCCAAGCTCACCAAGGTCGCCGAGCAAAAACTCCTTGAAGACGATCCCGACCTGCCGGATCTTACCCGCAACCTGAATTCAGCGGTCGAGCAGGCGTACAAGGCCGTTGACGCGCTGGAGAACCAGTCGGCGCTCAACCGGCAGAAAACCGAAGGCGCCAAGGAGATCGCCGTTTCCTCGCGGCGGATTATCGCCATGATGGAGGAGATGGGCGCGGACGTTCCCCATATGCCGGCGCCGAAGCTTGAATCGGTCGCAGACCACGCACAGCCGAAGGCGCCGCCGAGGTTGCGTTAGCGTTTCGGGCAGATTGCCCCGCGCGACCGGAACGCAGATCCGGTCTCCCCTTGCGAAGATCAAGCTACAGGCGACGCCATGACGGTCATCGCGATGTTTTCCGGCCCGCGCAACATTTCGACAACGATGATGCGCGCCTTTGAAAACCGTCCGGATACGGTGGTTCTCGACGAGCCTTTTTACGCTTGCTACCTGAAAGAAAGCGGCGCGGCGCATCCTATGCGAGAGGCTGTACTGGCCGCGCAGTCCGACGACTGGTCCGATGTCGCCAAACAGCTGGAAGCGGCGCGGAACGATAACATTCAGTTCCAGAAAAACATCGCGTTTCACTTTGCCGGCGACGCGCCTCTCGGCTGGATCGACGGCGCGCGCGTTTTTCACCTGATCCGCGACCCGCGCGCCATGGTCGCATCCTATGCAAAAAAGTATGATGACGTCGCGCCGATTGCAGAGAGCTACCGCGTACAGCGCGAGGTCGACGCGCGCGCAGGCGGCGACTGCCCCGTTGTTGACGCCGCCGATGTCCTGAAGAATCCCGAAGGGATGTTGCGGGCGCTTTGCGCCGCCCTCGGCATCGCCTTTCACCCGGCGATGCTGTCATGGCCGGCGGGCCCACGCGAAAGCGACGGCGTCTGGGCGCCGCACTGGTATGACGCCGTCAGAGCGTCGACCGGGTTCAAGCCGTATGAAGAGAGGACGATTGAACTCACCCCGGCGCAGGAAGCCGCCGCCGACGCGTGCATGAAAGATTACAAGTTTTTCTACGACCGGCGGATCAGGGCGTGAATGGGCGGCGCATTTTGCAACCCGCGGCAGCCGCATCGCCGCAAACAAGCTATCGCCGGAGCGAGCGCGTTCAGCGCTTATTCCTCAAGAGACGCCGCGGAATACATTGAGTTCTTCGGCGCCGTAAAAAGCTTCATCACCATGGGTTCGAACGCTTCGAGCGGCATGGTGTCATAGTCGGCATCAAACGCTGTCTGATCGTATTTGTGACAGAAATCGGCGGTGTACTGATAATGCGGATGGTCTTTGAATTCATCACGCATGTTTCTGTCCATGCCGAGATGGTGGAAGAAATAATACCCCTGAAATATGCCGTGATGCTTGACCATCCAGTGGTTCGCCTCCGAGACGAACGGTTGGAGGATCGCCGCGGCGATATCTGGGTGGTTGTAGGCGCCGAGCGTGTCGCCGATATCGTGCAGCAGGGCGCAGACGACATATTCCTCGTCGCGGCCGTCGCGGTGGGCGCGGGTCGCCGTTTGCAGGCAGTGTTCCAGCCGGTCGACGGGAAAGCCGCCATAGTCGCCGTCAAGCAGGCGTAAATGATCGAGGATCCGCTTTCCTCCCGCCGCGGCAAAGGGAAGATACTGGCCGCCGATGATCTGCCAGTCTTCCTGCGTGCCCTCGGTCATCGCCTTGAACCTGGCGCGCGGCGCGGACGGATCTCCATGATCTGGCATATTACGCCTCCTGTTCTACGATGGACGCCGGGCATTTATGCTTTCGGGAGAATAGGAGCGCACGGGCGGCATGTACAAGCGGCATCGACACAACCGAGCGCGGGCGGCGCGCCGGTGATTGCCCGCATCGCAACAACGGCGCTCGGCGTTGTCCTTTTCATCTACGGGGTGATTGCGGCCGTTTCGCCCCTCCCCGTAGGCGCGCCGCTGGCGGTCATTGGCCTGTTCATGATCGCCGGAGCCAATCCCGCCTTCCGCCCGGTCATTCGCGCCATGCGGCGCAAATGGCGCTGGTTCGACAAGCTGGTGCGGCTGGCCGCGCCGCGGGCGAGCGGCGTCGTTCGCGAAGTTATTGTGGAAACGGACCCGGCGGGGCAGGATCAGAACGGGGATGCGGACGGGCGGTCCGATGCGGACGCCGGCGCAGCGAGAAAGGGGGATGACGCGTGACAATTTTCAGATTCATCGTCGCAGCTTTCGCGATCGTCCTGATCCTTATCGGCATGGTAACCGCGATCACGCCGGTCCCGCTCGGACTGCCGTTGATTTTCGTCGGCTTTCTGTTGCTCGCGACGATTTCGCCGGCGACATTGCGCTTCATCCGACGGCGCTGGGGCTGGCTCGACCGCCGGCTCAAATGGCTTCAGCGAAAACTGCCGCGCTGGATGACGCGGTCGCTGCGCAAAAGCGACCCCCATCCGGATAAGGATGAAGAAGAAAAGGAAGAAGACGAAGAAACCGCAAACGATGACTTGCGCAGCAATGAAGGTCTCGCCGATATTTTGCGCCGGCGCGGACGGCGATCAGGCAACTTAAAGGACCTTTAACGAAATCCAGCCTTATCTGTGGGGCATGAGCCAAAAACTCATCCCTGATTTGCTTGCGCCTGATTTGCGAATAGTCTTTTGCGGTACGGCGCTGGGGACCAAGTCATTCCAGGAAAAGGCGTACTACGCGAAGCCCGGAAACAAATTCTGGCCGACGCTCCACGAAATCGGCCTGACGCCGCGCCAGTTTCAGCCGCAGGAATACAGGAAACTGCTTGCTCTGGGAATTGGTCTGACGGATTTATCAAAGACAGCGCATGGAAATGACGCTGACTTGACGATGTCCGACTTTGATATTGACGCCACCAAAGAGAAAATTGAACGCTATCAACCGCAAGTGTGGGCGTTCACCAGCAAGAAAGCCGGCGCTATCTTTTTGGGAAAATCAACATCGAAAATTGAGTACGGCCTGCAAGACAACCCTGTCGGAAGCACTCAGCTGTACATTTTGTGTTCACCCTCAGGTCTCGCGACCCGATGGTGGAATAAAGATATCTGGCTTGGAATCGATCGCATATTGCGCAAAGCAGATTGTCTGCCCGCGCATCCATCTCGCAACCAACCCTAGCTCGATTTCTCGACCTGGGTGAATTCCAGCTCCACCGGCGTTGCCCGTCCGAAAATCGATACGGCGACTTTGACGCGGTAGTTCTCTTCGTCCACATCTTCGACGACGCCGGAAAAGGACGCAAACGGACCGTCGGTGACGCGCACGGTTTCGCCAATCTCGAAGGTGATTGACGGGCCGACCCGCGTTTCCCCTTCTTCGATGACGCCGCGAATACGGTCGATCTCCTTTTGCGGCACCGGCATCGGCTTGTTGCCCGAGCCAAGGAAACCGGTCACTTTCGGCGTATCCTTGACCAGATGATAAATCTGATCGTTGAGATCCATCTTGACCAGCACGTAACCGGGAAAGAAGCGGCGCTCGGTGTTGACCTTCCGGCCGCGGCGCACCTCGGTGACGTCTTCGGTCGGCACGAACACTTCCTCGATAAACTGGTCGAGGCCTTTTTCCTTCGCCGACAGCAATATCGCGTCGGCAACTTTCTTTTCAAAGTTGGAGTATGCGTGGACGATATACCAATTCGCGGTCATTGCAGGGGATCCGGTCTTGTCTGGTCAATAATGAAATCTAGCCGCCGCATTCAATCGGCAGCAGGTTGCAGACCCCGTAACGCAACACTTGATCCACGAGGAAGAAGAAGAGCGCCATGATCGCGACCATGATCAACACCATGACCGTCGACACCATGGTTTCGTTCCGCGATGTCCAGGTCACTTTCGAACCTTCCGCGCGAACCTGCTGAAGGAACTCGAAGGGGCTGGTCTTTTTCTGTTTCCGGGGCTGTTCGTCGGCCTTGCCTTCGATTGTTTTCGAAGCGCCGGAGCCGCCGGTTTGGTTCTTCTTTTTATTCGCCATAATGGGCCGCCAATGTTTTGTCGCTCACGCCGCCGGCCAGAGAGCATAGGGGGTCGGGCGCCGCAGCAGGGCGAGGATCTCATATGCTTGGATAACCGGGGAGATGGCGGTTACGTAAACCTTTTCCCGCGATCGTCAAGCGGCGGGCCGCCACAAACCCCGATTGCCCGAATACGTATTCGCACGTCCGGGCGGCTCAGCGCCGGCGCGCCCGGAGACCCATCTTTAATAGATTGTTTTTGTTACTATTTTCTGGACTTTTCCACAGCGGCCGCCGAAACCTAAGACAAGCCCGGCGCGAAATCGTCATCATGATTACAACCCTCGCCCGCTTGCCGGGCGGGGGTTCCTTTGTGACAATGGCGTCAATCGGGGGTGGGAGAACCGGGTTACGTGAAGTCAATTGGCGTCGTTGTTCTGGGCGCCGTCCTCGCCATTGCGGCCTGGATGGCGTTTCACATTCTGCCGGCGATCGGCGTCTTCAACGACCTCGATCCCCTGCTGGTCGGGGAATGCCGGCATGTCGACGTTGCGCCGGGCACGGAAGACGTCGAGATCGACGACGCGGCGCAGCAGGTATTCGTCTCTACATTCGAACGCCGGGGCTGGTATGCGGGGACCGACGATGATCGTCCGCGCGGCGACATCTACCTCATTGACCTCACCGACCGGACATTAACGCCCCGGCTGATTTCTCAGGATGCGCCGGCGGATTTTTCCCCCCACGGCATCAGTCTGTGGCGCGGCGACGACGGCGCACGCAGGCTGTTTGTCGTCAATCACCGCGCCGACGGCGTGGAAGCGGTGGAAATGTTCGATGTCGGCGCGGACGGCGCGTTGTTCCACACGGAGACGGTTTCATTCGACGCCATGTATTCGCCGAACGACGTTGCCGCAGTCGGCGACCGGCAGTTCTATGCAAGCAACGACCGGCGGTACGAAACCGGCATTCTCGGCGTTGCGGAAGTTTACGGCGCCCTGCCCCTCACCGACGTCGTCTATTTCGACGGCGTTGAGGGACGGTCTGCGGCGCGGGGCCTTGCCTATGCGAACGGCGTCGCACCGTCCCTTGACGCCGGCGAAATCTATGTCGCCGAGATCGTCAAACGAAGAATATCCGCATATGCCCGTGACCGGGCAAGCGGCGAACTGACACTGAAAAAGCGATGGCGGGTCAATACGGCGCCCGATAACATCGATGTGGCGCCCGACGGCTCGCTCTGGATCGCCGGGCATCCCAACACCACGAAATTTTTGCAGCATGCTGAAGATCCCGCCGCCATTGCGCCGAGCCATGTGCTGCGGCTCGACCCGCAAACGGGGACGAGCGAAAACAAATTCGTTTCGCTGAATGGCGAAATCAACGGCTCATCGGTCGGCGCGGCATCTGACGACACGCTGGTTGTCGGCGCTGTCTTTGACGGGCACGTCATGGTCTGCCCGCTCGACTGACGAAACTCTTTTACTCGGCAGGTTTGACGAGCGTGACGAAGTAATTTTCGTCAAGGCCTTCGACCTGCGTTTCGCCTTCGTATTTGAACCCGACAAACTCCAGCTCGGAAATCACGGCGTCCTTGCCGAAGCGCACATGGGATTTGTAGTCGGCGCGCTCCTCTCCCGGCGCGATGTCGAACTCAACCAGAATCAGCGAACCGCCGGGCTTCAGGGCACGGAAGACCGACCGCATCACCGCTTCGCGATCGTCGAAGTAATGATAGGTGTCGGCGATAAATACGACATCGATCGATTCATTCGGCAGCGTAACATCGTCTTCGCGGCCGAGGACGGCGCTGATATTGTTGAGATCGGCGTCGGCCGCGCGGCGCGTAACAAGATCGAGGAACAAGGGTTCGATGTCCTCGGCAAAGACCTGTCCCGTCGGGCCGATCTCTTCGGCAAAGAGCAACGTATAAAGCCCCGTGCCCGAGCCGATATCGGCGACCCAGTCGCCGGGTTGCAATCCGACAGCGTCGACCACCGCGGCGCGTGCGGAATAAAGCTCGCGGCTTCCAACCTCCAACCGCTCCAGCCAGAGATCGAGATTGATCTCGTCCTCCGGTTCGATGGCCGCCGGCGCGGTGTCGCCGGAACGGTTCGCCGGAGCGCCGCCCTCGCCCGCAGAGGGTTGCGGCTGCGAACAGGCGACAATGCACAGCGCCCCCAGCGCCGCGGCGGCCCCCTGAATACAAGAACGGGCGCGTCGCGCCATCATCTGCCCCTGTCGCAAATATTCTCGGATCGTTTCATTACCGGTTCCGACCGCGGCGTCAATTGGCGGGTCTGGCAGGACATTTGGCGGACAAGACGCCAGCCATAAAAAACCGCGCCATTCATTGCTGAAAAGGCGCGGTTTCGAATGACCGAAGAAGGGTCGCAAATCAGCTTTGCAGGCCTGGCGGCGACCTACTCTCCCACGCCTTAAGACGTACCGCGAGCGGCGACGAGCCGCGAGCGCGCTGGGGACTTTAACGACCGAGTTCGGAATTGGGGTTAAACGAATTCATTTAACGGTGGAGGCTCCGCGCAATAGCCGCCAGGCCGGCAACGATAATTCGAAAATGCGAGCCTCTACGCTGGATTGTGGCCGCGACGCGCAGAGGGCGAGCACTGTTCAAACCGCGCGTTCAGCGCAACTTCGCTAAACGGCGCCATGCCGGCGCAAGTACTGCTCAAAATACTCAATAGTCGTCGCAAGGCCCTTTTTCAAATCGGTTCGAGGCGCCCACCCAAGTTTTTCTTCGGCAAGAGACAAATCCGGGCGGCGGCGTTCCGGATCATCCTGCGGCAATGGTTTCTTCTGAAGCTCAGATTTCGAAGACGTCAGTTCGATAATTGAGTCCGCCAACTCCCGAATTGTTATCTCATTGTTATTGCCCAAATTTACAGGCCCCATAAAATCCGGCCCGCTTTCGTTCATCATACGCAGCATACCGTCCACCAAATCATCTACGTAACAGAACGATCGCGTTTGCTCGCCCTCGCCGTAAATTGTAATCGGCTTATTCAACAGTGCCTGAATTACAAAGTTGGAAACAACACGTCCGTCGTCCGGGTGCATGTTAGGCCCGTAAGTATTGAAGATCCGAATAACTTTGACGTCAACACCGTGTTGTCGATGGTAGTCGAAGAACAATGTTTCGGCCGCGCGTTTGCCTTCGTCGTAACAAGCGCGCGGGCCAAGCGGATTGACATTGCCCCAATATGATTCCGTTTGCGGATGCTGGGTCGGGTTTCCGTAAACTTCGCTTGTTGACGCCTGCAATATGCGCGCATTGGTTCGCTTGGCCAATCCGAGCATATTGATAGCGCCGTGCACGCTCGTTTTTAGGGTTTGCACCGGGTCGTATTGATAATGGATAGGCGACGCCGGACATGCCAGGTTGAAAATCTGATCGACCTCGACGAACAGAGGGAACGTCACATCGTGTCGAAGCACTTCGAAATTTGGATGATCCAGAAACCTGGAGATATTTGCCCGAGAACCAGTAAAATAATTGTCGACGCAAAGAACCTCGTCGCCATTTTCAAGCAATCGCTCGCATAAATGCGACCCGATAAATCCCGCGCCCCCTGTCACAAGAACTCTTTTTGGCGCCGGCACCCCATTATGAACAGAATGCTTTGTCATAGTACCCCTCTAGTCCAGCAGACTCACCGAATGCGCAATGTCATTCTTTCAGCGCATCAAGAATCAATTGTGATCAAATTCTCAATTTTCGTGAGAATTTCTTCGTACCGATGATTGAGCGTATGCGTGTTCAGGCAATAATCCCGTCGCCGCTTGATTCCTTCAGCCCCGCCTTGATCAAATAATTTCAATGCTTTCCGGTGCGCACGCCTGATCTCCGAAACGTCATAGTCGAGGAATTTTACGATAGGCAACGAACGCTGCAATGCTGGTGAAATAATCGAGTCAAAACCCCCGAGCCATCCAGGGACAAGCGGAATTTGGCCCGCCGCGAGCGCGTCAAACACCCTGATTGGCAGATCATTATTCACCGGTATAGCCACAGATGTTTTATGCGACATCCATTCTTTGAGGTTATCGAGGTCACTGTTTTGCCAGTATCGTTGCTCGTTGAATACGACGCCGCGAACGTTCGACTCCGGCATTCCTGCGCTAATCGTTTCTATCTTCGCATTTCGGTAGGCGTTTCTATTGAAGTATAGATTATACCCGCCATCAAGCTTGTCGGTACGCTCAACATTTCCGAACGCCTCGTAGCCCTCCATGACAACGTCAGGCGTCCATTGCGCCAAGCCGCATGGCGTGGCCGGCAACAAAATTGTCGGCGTCGTCAATAAATAATCTGTATAATTTGCGTGCGCCGGAACAATCACATCGAAAATACTATGGGTTATAATAGTGTTCGCAAATGAGTGATGATTATCGTACGACCAAAGAACACCAAGCGGCGACTCCGGCTCCTTTAGATAATTTCGCCACCTTAATTGCAATTCCGTGGTCGGAAAAAAGTTGTTGTTAATTACAACAACGTGCGTCTCATTGCAGAAATCGCTATCAAAGAATTCCTGCGAAGACCTGAAAGTGCGAATATTACGCTCACCACTTCGAAGCACTCGATCCAGTTCGCCCAGATAGGACGGCTTCACAATGATAGCGATATTACGCCTTTCGATATTGGCCAATCGCGATATCTTAATGCGCTTCTGCGCTAATACCTCGGCCTTCCAATTTCGGTCTCCGATATAGCGAACAAAATCGACAAGCTGGTCTAAAATTTCCTCGCACTCATGCGCGATATCGGCTACCGCGCGATGAAACCGCTCGTGACCTACGGGCCCCAGGCGATTCTCCGAAATGTTGGGTCTTTTAAAACGCGCTTTTGCAAATTCTTGTTTGGCGAACAGGAAGTGACGGAAGTCGCGTGTGTTGTTATATGTCTCGACGCCTTGGGATAATTCAGCGTCCGTCGCAGTGCGCCCGAACAAAAAACGGTATGCGACATCGACATGCAGCGGCGAGAAGTCAGAGGTTATAGGATGGTTTTTCTCAATGGGTACGACGTAGTCGCTCGGATAACAGGCATTCTTAAATCGGTACGCCGGATGATCGAACAAGAAATTGATAACAGCGGTATCACCGTCTCCCGCCACATCGCATAACTCTACAAGTTCCCGATCCGCTGGCTTTCGGTCCAGAAACAGCTCGAAAAGCGCATCTAGCTCGTCCCGTTGTTGTCGCTGCTCGGTATCTTGAGTCCCATTTTCAAGGCGTTCGCGCAATTCAATTCCCCATTTTGAGCCAGCGGCGCATCGCAGCAAAGAGAAGGCCGTCCAATAGCCTAAAAGTGTAATTTTGGCGAGAGCGGACAATCATTGGCTACTTGCCTAAACTATTTTTACCGGTGTGAAATCGCTACCCTCGAAAATTTCGCCGGCCAGGCATCTACGGGTGGACATTACCTTTTACAGCCGCAAAATCATCAGGCACTAATCGCCGCTGCTCATTTGAACAAGGCGCCACAAACCAGGCAAATGCCCTCGAAGGCCCGCAGCGTTGCATAGCACGGCCAACCGGTTAAACTCTACCGATAGAATTGTTCAAATCGCTGCACGTTCTCTGGCGAATCGATGTGGCATACGTCAAATGCGCTGATCGAATCTACCAAAATCTCATGTCGACTTACGAATGCGTTAAATTGAAGCAAGGGTTAAAGGAACACTCATGCAGGATGTTCACGTCGAAATTGAATCAATGATGAGCGATATCGCGTAACGCCTGTTTGCGCTCGAAGGCGATTTCCGTCCAGTTAGCCCCATGACAGCGGCCTTGGGTAAAAAATTGCAGTATTGGCCGCATCGCGATGCAATTGATGTTTTAGAATACGCAAAGAAATCAGCGGATATAGATTTAAATTCAGTTCTGGACTTCGGTTGCGGTCCCGGCGCTCATCGCGATCTGCTGAGTGATTCGGGGCTACGTTGGTTAGGCATCAATTACGCACGAGATGGAAAAAAGAACCAGCAATACGCGGTTGAAGAAGGACAATACTCCTACGATGGAACCCGGTTGCCATGGAACGATCAATCATTCGACATGATATGGTCCTGGCAGTCTTTGGAGCACGTCATCCAACCGGAGGTAAGTTTTTCTGAAATTCGGCGATGCCTAAAGAATGGCGGTATCTTTTGCGGCAGCGTTTCCTTCATGGAACCATATCATGGATTTAGTACATTCAACTATACGCCAATAGGATTTGACGCGATATGCGAGCGGCACAAGCTCGAAGTTCTTGCGATCGTACCCTACACTGACGGACTTACGCTTACGATCCGAACTTTGATGAACATGCTAGGCGTTCCGAAAGAAGAGCTAAAAAAGGTCATATTTTTTGAGGATGGAGGCTTTTTTGCACAGTCATTGCGAAAAAAAGTCGCGAGACACGGTGGCGGGGACCATGAATATGTATCCGCCCTGGCGCAATTTTGCGGCCATTTCAACTTCGTTTGTAAAGCAAGGCCATAACACCTAACGCCTCGGCGCATACGAAAATAAGCGCCATATTACATGTGCGAGAACGCAAATTACGTCAGCGTCAAATAATATTTTTAGTAATCTCTCGTGGTTGCGAAATTGAATCGCGCAAAAATTCACGCGCCACTTTAGTATATTTGGGTACATGGAAAATACGAAAATGAAGGGTCTCAAATCAGCTTTGCAGGCCTGGCGGCGACCTACTCTCCCACGCCTTAAGACGTAGTACCATCGGCGCTGGGGACTTTAACGACCGAGTTCGGAATGGGATCGGGTGGAGGCTCCCCGCCATAGCCACCGGGCCGGCAAAGATGATTCGAAAATGCGAGAGCGCGAAGCGTCCCGGCGAAAGCCGGGATCCAGTTCTTCTTAAGACGTCATCCTTCGAGACGCGCTTTTCAGCGCTCCTCAGGATGAAGGTCACGGAAATGTCTAATGTTGTTTGCAAGCAATCGATCCTGAGACGGATCGTTCGCCGCGCATGAGTTTAGGGTGTCTCAAACGCCGTTCCGAAAAACGTCGCATGAGGACGATCAAGCCAATCGAGCAATTAGTAATGGTAAGCTTCACGCATTGCTGCGCTTCCACACCCATCCTATCAACGTGGTGGTCTTCCACGGCTCTCAAGGGAATATTTGTTTCGAGGCCGGCTTCCCGCTTAGATGCTTTCAGCGGTTATCCGTTCAATACATAGCTACCCAGCTGCGCCCTTGGCAGGACGACTGGTCCACCAGAGGTATGTCCATCCCGGTCCTCTCGTACTAAGGACAGCTCCTCTCAATATTCCTACACCCACGGCAGATAGGGACCGAACTGTCTCACGACGTTCTAAACCCAGCTCACGTACCGCTTTAATTGGCGAACAGCCAAA
>JANQJK010000022.1 GCA_028281665.1 Hyphococcus sp. | reverse complement strand
CAGAAAATCGCCGCCGATGGCGAGGTATAGCTGGACGCGGTTTGAGACGCGTTGCTGCTTGGCCTGGATGTATTGTCCTTCCGCCGAAATGCGACGGGTTTGTGCGTCCAGAAGGTTAAAAATTGTCGCAGCGCCGGACGAATAGCGGCGCTCGGTGAGTTCCTCGGCGGCGGCCGCTTCCTCGAAGGCGAGGCGCAGGGCGTCTTCCCGGGCCGCCAGCAGGGTCTCCGCGGCGATGGCGTTCTCCGCTTCCTCATAGGCGCCGAGCACCGTCTGCACATAGTTGAACACCGATGTCTCGGCGGCGGCGCGGGCGCGTTTTGAGTTGGCGAGCAGGCGCCCGCCCTGAAAAAGCGGCTGGAAGACGCCGCCAATGAGGTTGCCCGCCAGGCGTTTGGCGTCGATCAGGTCCGCGAAATCCGGTCCCGACGCGCCGACCTGGGAGGACAGCGAGAATTGCGGCAAGAGTTCCTTGCGCGCGACGCGGGCGCGCAGCCCCGCCGCGTCCATGCGCGCTTCGGCGGCGACAAGATCGGGCCGGCGGGCGAGAATGTCCCCCGGCGCGCCGGCGCCTTCGAGCGGCGGCAACAGGGGAAGGGCCTCCGTCGCTTCCAGTTCGGCGGAAGGGTAACGCCCCAGCAGCACTTCCAGCGCCCGGGCCGCTTCCTTCTCCAGACGCTGGCGCAGGGCGAGGTTCGCCTGACTGGACCCGAGCGCCGACCGCGACAGGCGGACGTCGAGGCTGGATGCGACGCCGCGCTCATATCGGCGATCGGTCACCCGCAGATTGCTTTCGCGCGCGGCGACATCGCGTTCGGCGAGTTCGCGCTGCTGGCGCGCTTCGATCAGGGAGAACCAGGCCTGCGCCGTGCGCGCCGCGATAGAGAGTTCCGCGCCGGCAAGATCCGCATAGGCGGCGGCGGCGTCTTTGTAGGAGGCGCGGGTTTCGTCGAGGAGCCGGCCCCAGACGTCGATCTCCCATTGCACCTGTCCGCCCAGAGAATAATTATTGATCCAGAGGCGCTTGTCGGCGTCGACCGGCGCGCCGCCGGTTCCCCCGCCCGCGCCGCCGCCGCCCGCGCCAACCTCAGCTTGTCTCTGCGGATCAGTGACAATGGCGTTGCGCGCCGCGCTGAAATTGGCGCCGACGGTCGGCAGGAGATCGGCGCGGGAAATCCGCGCCCGGGCGCGGGCCTGGTCGAGATTGGCCGCGGCCGCGCGCAAATCGTTATTGTTGGCCAGCGCCTCGATGATGATGTCGGTCAGCGCCGCGTCGTTAAACGCCGCCACCCAGTCGCCGCTCGGCGCCCCGCCAACGCCGGCGTCCGCCGTCCAGGCTCCGGGCCCGGACGGCAACCGAGCCTCCAACAACGCCTCGTCAACGCTCGCGCAAGAAACAACAAAAACAGCCGCCGCCGTCAGGCCCGTACAGCGCAATTGTACTTTCCCGAAACTCATTACCCCCTCCGCTCTGCACTATCCCTTTTTTCAGGCAGTCATTGACGCCATTTAGTCCGGGTCCGCCACACTTTAGCAAATAGAGCCGCAATTGCGACCTATAACGCAATTTTCCGGCCAGACTGACCGCGCTTTTCGTGCGGCGTTGAGAACATGGTTAACGGCGCGCCATTACGCACGGAAAGCGTGGTTTGCCCCCCATGCACCTGAGAATTTTTTGATGATTGTCCGTGTCTGTACTTAAAACCTGATCTCAGGAGGTGCTGCTCAAGCACTCGCCGGGTGAGTTGAACCTTACGGTGAAATATTCTGTGCACCCGACATATAGAAGAAAACGTCGCGCTTAATTCCCGCTATGATTGAATAGCATAATAGGCAGTATCGGTTGGAACAGATATCTTCAGGCACAATTCGGTTGTGAACGGACTTTCGATATCTCACATTGCGGCTTTACCGATCAACCGGTTCTCGCGCTTCGTGTATCGAAAACCGCTTCCTCGATTCGCTCAAGCAGATCTAGCAACCCCGCCGCGCAATCCTTGCCGATAAGTTTGATGACTCTCGCAATAAGATGTTCCGCAAGATCACAAAGCCGGCGGAACGCTTATTTTCCGCGTGCTGAAAACACCAGGGCGTGTCGGCGGCGGTCCGACAAGTCACTGAGTCGTTTCAACCACTTTTTGTCGACAAGCCTTTGCACCGCGCGCGAGATTTTTGTTTTATCGAGATAGGTGTGCTCGACAATTGCATGGGCGCTTATGGGACCATGTTGACCCACACTAAACAGCACGCGCCATTCCGCACGGGTCAAGCCGAGCCGCTGGGCGTATACGTTAACGGTTTCGTTCAACCAGTTTTTCGATGCGGGCTCTGGCGGCCGGCGGGAGCGCGGCCTGCCATGGGTCGCCGGGCTTTTGATCGTATTCGCTTTTCAAGAAAGCAGGCTTGAGCAATGCCGGTCTGCTTGGGCCGATAGCCCATCCCGTCGAGAACTCTATGGACGCGGCGCCTTCGCCAGCTCGGCGGCGACCTTGTCGCCTTCCGATGCGCGCTGTTTTGCAAAGCGTGCGAGCAGCAAAAACGCGACCGGCGCCAGCAGCAGCGTAAAGAGCGTCGCGAAGCCCAGGCCGCCAAAGATTACCCAGCCGAGGGAGGCGCGCGCTTCGGCGCCCGCGCCGCTTCCGAGAATTAACGGCGTGCTTGCGAGCAGTGTCGAAAGCGCCGTCATCAGCACCGGGCGCAGACGCGTCATTGCAGCGTGCTCGATGGCCTCGCGAACGCTTTCGCCGCGATCACGCTGTTGATTTGCGAACTCGACGATCAAAATACCGTTCTTCGCCATAATGCCGATTAGTAGGACGAGACCGATCTGACTGTAGTAGTTGATTGAGCCGCCTGTCAGAAAAATAGCATAGATGGCCGCTGCAAGGCCGAACGGTACGGTCGCCATGATGATGAGGGCGCTGATAAAACTCTCAAACTGCGCCGCAAGTACAAGCAACACGATCACCGCAGCGAAGCCAAACACCAGAAACGTCGCCCGGTTGGAGTCTTCGAGAATTTTCGCTTCGCCAAGAAGCGCAATGGAAAGCGACCCCTCAAGCACGTCATCGGCCGCCGCGCGCATCTGCGTGATCGCGTCGCCGAGCGCCACGCCTTCGTCAAAGCCGGCGGAAACCGGCACAGCCCGCCGTCGTTGCTCGCGCGCCAGGTTCGATGCAACCGCGACCTCCCGCACGCTGGCGACGGAAGACAGCGGAACAAAGTCGCCATTGCGGGCGCGAAGATAGATGTTTGCAAGATCGGTCGGGTCGTTGACGGCCTCGCCGGCGCCGGAGACGAGCACCTCGATAATATCGTCGCCGACAAAGACCTGCGCGGCGCGAAACTCATCCGCCATGACCTGAACGGTGCGCGTGACTGACGATACCGGCACGCCGATCGCGGCCGCGGCTTCGCGATCGATATCGATGGTGATCTGTGGCTGCGAGGTCTGAAAATCCGTACGCACGGAGGTGAAGGTTTCAGTTTGCTCCATCCGCGCCGCAAGCGCCTCCGCCGCGTCGGCGGCCTCAAGATAGTCATCGCCGACGACCGCGAAACGCAAACCCTGGCCGGCGCCGCGAATGCCCAGCGAGTTGCCGCTTCGAACGATCGCGGTGATGCCAGGAATATCGGCGATGCGCCGGCGCACCTCGCGTTCCAAATCCTGTTGCGTTTCGCCGCGCGCCGACCACTCGGGCAGACGCAGGAACACAAACGACGTTTGGCGGCCCCGTATGCCGGTGATTGAGCTTGTAGCCGACGCGCGCCCGCTCTCGACCAGGGGCTGCAGCCGGCTCTCGATCTCAAGGATTTTCCGATCGAGAAAGTCGAAGTTCGATCCTTCCTGACCGAAAACCATGATGAAAACGCGGCCGCGGTCCTCCGTCGGCGTCAGTTCTTTCGGCGTCGCCTGAAACACGAAGACGCTGCCGACCGCAAACGCACATGCGCCGAGAACAGTCAGGGCCGGGCGGTTCAGGACAGTTCGAAGTACACTGTGGTACACGCGAGAGAGCGGCCCGGGCGGTTTGCGCTTATGCGAAGGAGCAGAGAAGTCCTGATCCATTTCTGCGCGGTGTTCTCGTCCGAGCCTTACGGTCATGACCGGACAAAGCGTCAACGCAACGAAGGACGAAACAATCACCGCGAAGGCGAGTACAAATCCGAATTCTGAAAACAATCGCCCCGCCTGCCCGGGCAAAAAAGATATCGGGATGAATACGGACGCCAGTGTCGCCGTGGTCGCCAACACCGCAAAAACGATTTCGCGCCCGCCGATGACCGCCGCAGCGCGCTTGCCGGCTCCCTTGCCACGCCATCGCTGAATGTTTTCCGTCACGACGATAGCATCGTCGACGACAAGCCCGGTCGCCATCACAAGCGCCAGAAGCGTAATAAGATTGATCGAGAAGCCGGCGAGCCACAGGGCCGCAACCGTCCCAAGCAGCGAAACGGGAATGGTAACTGCGGGGATGAGCGTCGCCCGCCATGAGCGCAAAAAAGCAAAAATCACTGCGATGACGATAAGCGTCGCCAGCAAAAGGCTTTTGAACACCTCGCTGATGGCCGCGTTGATATAGATGGAATCGTCAACAGTCACTCTGACGGTGACGCCGTCAGGGAGCGATTGATTCAGCTCGTCGACTGCTGCCCGGATGTCGCGCGAAACGGCGACGGTGTTTGATTGCGCCTGCCTTACAATGCCAATCCCGACCCCCGGATCGCCGTTGACCCGCGCGGTCGTCGCCTCGTCTTCAAACCCCCACTCAACAATGGCGACATCGGAAAGGCGTGTCTGATCATCAAGGCGCAGCGCCGCGATGTCTTCCGGAGATTGCGCCGGGGCTTCGGCGCGGATCAGAAGCTGCTGAGAATCGTTGCGCAGCCGTCCGCTGGGCGTGTTTTGCACGGCATTTGAAACGAGGGTCGCTACGTCGTCAACGGAGAAGCCGCGTGCGGCGAGGGACACCGGTACAATCCGCACGCGGATAACGCGATTGCGTACGCCATATTCGTTCGCCTGGGCAACGCCTTCTACGGATTGAAGTCGCGGCAGGATGACATCGTCAACAAGACGGGCAAGGACGCCCGATTCCAGTTCCGATGAATAAACGGACAACCGCATGATCGGTGACGCATCGGAGTCAGATTTCCGGACGATCGGGTCTTCTACGTCTTCCGGGAGATCGCGGCCAATCCTTGAGACGGCGTTTTTGACGTCGGTTGACGCGATATTGATATCGACATTTGACGAAAACTCCGCCGTCACGCTGCTGCGTCCATAGCTGGACGAGGAGGATATCGACGTGACGCCGTCAACTTGTGCGACCGCGCTTTCGATAACGGCTGTAACTTCAGCGTCGATCGCTTCCGGCGTTGCGCCGGGGTAGGTTGTGGAGATTGAAACGACCGGCCTGTCAACCTCCGGCAGCTCGCGGACTTCGACGCCGGTAATGGCGGCAAGCCCGGCAATCACGATCAGCATGCTCACAACCGCCGCGAGAATTGGGCGCTGAATGAAGGCGCCGATAAATCCGCCGGCGTCGGTTCCGTGCTGCGCGCGATTGTCGGTCATTGCCTGTTCAATTTGCCGCGGCGGCGGCGCCGGCGCGGTTGCCCTTGATTTGCGTGATCAGCGACGGAAGTGGGGCGCCGCGGCGAACCCGGTCCGCGCCTTCGGCGACAATGACGTCTCCGGCTCTGATTGCGCCTTCCACCAGAACGGTTTCGTCTCTACGCTGAAGAACGACGACGGCCGCGCGCTCCGCCGCGCCATCGTCATTGCGTCGCCAGACATAAGCGCCGGAACGATCCCATTGAATGGCGAGGCCGGGCAGGGCAATCGCCGGTTCGCCTTCGGCCGTCGTGGATACCGCGAAGACCGCGCCGGGGATTATGCGACCGTTGTGGTTTTCGAACTGCGCCTCCGCCCGTAATGAACGCGAGACCGGATCAATGCGGCTGTCAATCGCGGTGATGGCGCCGGTGTAGGATTGGTTTGCCGCAGATGTCAGACGCGCACGAACCGATTGGCCGGTGTCGATATAGCTTGCAGACTCCTGCGGTACGGTGAATTCAATGATGACGGTGGAAGTATCGTCAAGCGTTGTGACAGGATCTCCGGCGCGCAGAAAATCGCCGACTTCGATGTCCGTCAGGCCGGCAATGCCATCAAAAGGGGCGACGATCCGGCGCTGGGAGACAGCGACTTCGGCGGCGCGAAGCGCGGCTTGCGCTGCGATATAAGCGTTTTGCGCTTGCTCCGCTTCCCGTTGGGACGCCGCCTCGTCGCTTTCAAGGTTCCGATAACGATCGGCGTTGGCCCTGGCGATAGGGTAGTCGGCGCGGGCGCGCACAAGCGCGACTTGTTGTTCGTCGTCATTGATGCGCACCAGTAAGTCGCCTTCATTGACGCGGGCGCCGGGCGCGATTGCGGTCTCCTCAACAAAACCTGTCACTTCCGACGTGATGGCGACGCTTTTTAGCGCACGGGCCTGTCCGATGACCTCGATAGTGCGAGCAACCGCCGACTGCTCCGCGATCGCCATCGACACCACCGGGGCGTAGCGCCCGCGCTCTTCGCCAGGTCCGGGACGTCCGCCCGGCGCTGACGCCGCGTCTTCGCCGCCGGTTCCCGACGTTACAAAAAAGACTGCGCTGGCGCCGGCCGCGAGGCCGATCAGTATTCCGCCGATGAGCGAAAGGGGCGCTTTCATTTCATTTCCTGGTCCGGCTCCCGCATGTGGCGTCGCGTTGCTTCAAGTTTACACAAAATCCGTTGACGATGCCTGTAGATAGACACTGGTACGATTGTGTACAGGGCGCCGATCATCGACATCGTTTGACTGGTTAGGTTTCGCAGCACAACCCACTGTTATCGCTAGGAAAATTTCGCATTTACGATCTCGGTCCGGCCGCGAAACGCCTGCAACTCAAGACGCTGAACCGCCTGTTGTCCGGTCGCGGATCGATTCAGCGTCCTCCCAGATCTTCCCGCCGGGAAACAAACCGATTGAATTTGTGAGTTCCGAGTATTCAATGGACTGATACATGCCGCAGGTCAGATAGGGATCGCCGTTCATCAGCGTTTTCGCCTCTTCCAATGAGTTCGAAAGCACCAGAAAAACCGACCCTACGATTTGTTCGTCCCCGGGCTCGCGTATCGGGCCGGCTGTTACGTATGAACGCCAATTATCCTCAACGTGCTTGAGATGACCGTCGAGATGCCGCTTGCGCGGCGCCGACGAGTCTGGGCCATCGCGACAGACAACGAGAAAGCACTTTTCTTTTCGTCTTTGTACGACCGGCGGTCGATCCATCAGCAGGGTCTCCCTGTCATGGCGTTGCGCGGCATCAGCAGCGGCGGGCGGAAACGGCCACTGGCGCGCAGCTTTACATCGGTAAAACGTTGCCAATTCGCCACACTCTATCGCCAACACTTATTGTCGTCCGTTGACAGCATAATCAAATCCGGTGTTCAGTTGCAAATGGTATATCATTTTTCCGGATAGCCCGGAGAAGCAGACGCCGAGTGAGGCTTAAGGGAGGGTTCTCGACATGAGGCAGGCTTTTTTTTCCAGCGCGGCAGTAGCGGCGCTTACGGCGGCGGCGAGCTTTTCGCCCGCAGCGGTGCAGGCGCAGGACGGCGATCAGGCGGGTGAGGGCAACGACGTCATTGTCGTCACCGCGCGTCGTAAAGACGAAACGCTTCTTGAAACGCCGGTCTCCGTCGCGGCGTTCGACGAAGAAGCAATTGAAAATCTGGGGATTCGCAGCATTGATGACCTTGCGCGACACACCGCAGGGCTCAGCTTCTCGCAAGCCTTTGGGCGGACGACAGAACGACCGGTTATTCGCGGCGCGGCGAATATTCTGGCGGGCGTTCAGTTCGGCGTGGAGAGCGGAACGGCCTATTTCATCGACGGCGTTTATTACTCTGGCGACCTGCAGGCGCTTGATACACGCAATCTTGCCCGCGCGGAGGTCATCAAGGGACCCCAGTCGGCATTGTACGGACGGAACACTTATGCGGGCGCCATCAACTATATCTCGCGATTGCCCAGCAAAGGCGGAAGAGAACTCTCTTTCGACGCGACCTATGCGGAAGACGGCGAGTTTGAGGTCTACGGCCGCGCCTCTACGTCGCTCATGGACGACACCGTGGGCGTTTCAATTTCCGCGCGGTATTACGAGTATGACGGCGACAGTTTCTGGGTCAACCAGGACGGCGGCGCTCAACTGGGCGGAGAACAGAGCTGGTCGATAAACTTCCTCACCGACTTTGCGCCTTCGGAGAACTTCTCGGCGATTGTTCGTCTTGGGTATGTTGAGGACAATGACGGGCCGCGGCCTTTCGCAGCGCTGGGCGCCGAGCAGAATAATTGTTACCCGGGATATCGGTCGGGCGCCTATTACAATCCGAACCATCTAGCCTTCCTGAATCCTCCATTCGGAGGGATTTTCCCGGACACGGTTACGACAGACAGCAATTATCAGTATTTCTGCGGCAGTTTGAGCGACTTTGACGATTTGCGTCCGGCGCAGTCGCTCTTCGGCGCGCCATTTATGGGCGTTGAACGCGAAATGTTCTTCGGCACAGCCAAAACCGATTGGGAGTTCGCCGACGGATATAATCTCCTTATGCAGCTTGGCTTCCGCACCGAAGACCGGACGACCGGCGCAGACTCCGACCATCAGGCGGGCGAAGCGCAGTTGCCGGGCGGCGGGCCTTTCGTCTTTCCGATCAGTCCGTTTTTCTCCATTCCGCAGTCAAACGGTCTTTTCAGCTTCTCGGATCTCGACAAGACGACAGATTTTAACGTTGAAGTCCGGCTCCGGTCGCCGCTCGAAAACCGTTTGAGATGGTCGCTTGGCGCATTTTACTTCAATTTCGATCAGGACGAGTTCCCGATTGATTTTGGAAACGCTGCGCCGTCGTTCCTCGGCGGCCGCGACGCTAGGGAACGGATCGAAAATACCGCTGTTTTCGGAACGCTCGCTTACGATCTGACCGAACAAATAGAAGTCTCGTTTGAAGGACGATATCAGACAGAGCGAAAAGCGCTGACAGAATTTGACGGTTCCGGCGGAATCGATTTTGACGGCGAGGAGCGCTTTAAAGACTTTATCCCGAAAGTTATCGTCAACTATACGCCGGCGGCGAACACAACGATCTATGCGAGCTGGGCGGAGGGGCTGAAGCCGGGCGGCATCAACGGCCCGGATGGCCTGGAGGTCAACCAGGTGCAATACCTGCCGGAGAACGCAAACGCGTTTGAGGTCGGTTTTAAAACACAGTATGCGGGCGGTCGCGGCGTGTTCACGATCGCTGGGTATTACAACGATATCACGAACTATCAGCTCACGACGCCGGTCGCGTCCGCCGGTCAGGTGAACTCGGTAGCGACCAACCAGGGGGACGTGGAAGTGCTGGGCGTTGAGGTCGAAACATCATTCGACCTGACCGATGCGCTCACAATCGGCGGGACCTATGCGTGGACCGATGCGGAGTTTACGGAAGGGTGTGACTCCTTCCAGTTCACCCTGACAAGCGGCGGTTTCGTCATGGCGCCGATTACGCCAGGCGACCCGAGTACGTTCAATCAGTTTGCCAACCCTGATCCCATGGATCCGACGCAGCCGGTTAACGACCCGGATGGCCTGTTCACCGGCGCTGCGGACTGTTCGATTGTCGGCAACAAGGTTCCGATGACGTCGGAGCATCAATTCAGCACATTCGGCTCCTTCGAACAGCCGATTTCAAGCGACTGGAGCTTCTTCACGAACGTCGACTACACGTTTGAGTCGTCTAAGTTCATTCAGGTTCACAACGGTACGGAAACTGGAGACGTCGGCATTCTGGGCGCTCAAATGGGCCTTCGGAATGACAATATTCGCGTTGAAATCTTTGCGCGAAACCTGACCGACAACCGTACGCCGCCGATTGCGACGCGGTGGTTCGACTTCTATGAGGGCTTCAGAACCCTTAGCACTGCCGATCAGGTCGGCATCGACGCGTCAGTACTAGGACCGCGTACGCCGTTCCTGTCGTTCCGTCGCGGACGTCAGATTGGCGGTCGCATCAGTGTCGATTTCTAGTGTTGCGATAGATCGCGATAGCGCAAGCTCGCGAACTTTGTTTGGGCGCGTATTGCCCCAATGTTGAAAACCGCCGCCGGTCATGACCCCGTATTGGTCGCAGCCGGCGGCGGGTTCGCTTAACTAGCACTGCGCGCGTTGTTTCTAACACGCCACGCAGATTCCGGAGTTTCAGCTTACAGAACATCGGGCGTATGACAGACGAGATTAAACGCACAACGATGATGGTGCGCGACGCAGACAAAGCCGCGCACTGGTACGAAACGGTGTTCGGCATGACCCGCTGGATGGATACGCCGTTTACCCTGTCCGGCGAGCAGCTTGCCGCGGGCCGGAAAGGCGATCAGACGCGGTTGGTGATTCTGAAGTGCAAGCACGATCTGATTGGCATGATCGGCTTGCTCGAATGGCTCGATCCGAAGCAGGATGCGCCGGCGGAACTGCCGACCGAGATCAAGTTTGGCGCGCCGGTTTTCGTCGTCGCTTCTGAGGACGCCGCCGGCGCTGTTGAACGTGCGCGTGCGCTGGGCTCACGCATCCACTGCGAGCCGCGTGAATGGAGCGTTACTGGCGCGGACGGTGCAATGAAGGACATGATTGGGTGTTCGTTCTGGGATCTCGACGGATACTTCTTTGAGGTTAATCAAGTCGTCCGGGTGCACCCTAAATGACCGCAGCCGAGGCGCTCGCCGCTTTCGATTCGCTGTCCGCAGACAAGTCGATAAACGACGAGGCATTGTTTGAGTGGCGGGTCAAACGCCGACCGGCGGGCAACGTAACCCCCGGTGATTTCGAATGGTTTGTCGGCGACGTTCCCGAGCCCGGCGATGGCGAGGTCTTGCTAAAAACCCACTATCTTGGCCTGGCGCCGGTAATGCGGTTTTACATGCAGGGTACCGGCGCGGCCGGCGAGCGCGTTTTAAAGCCGGGCGACGTCATTCACGGTCGCGGCGTTGCGCAAATCGTGAAGTCCCGCCACCCGGACTGGCGCGAGGGCGACATGGTGCAGGGTCAGCTGGGCTGGCGCACCTACAAAACTTCCGCGATGACGCCGCAGGAGAAATTTTTCCGTATGCCCAGGAATGGCTTGCCCGCGGCGCTTGGCGCAGGCGTGCTCGGGATGACGGGGCTGTCCGCCCATGCGGGCTTTTTCGCCTGTGGCGATCCGAAACCCGGCGACAAAATGGTGCTTTCCGGCGCCGCAGGCGGTGTCGGCTCCATGGTCGCACAGATGGCGGCCAACGTCGTTGGTTGCGATGTCATCGGTCTGGCGGGCGGTCCGGAAAAATGCGCGTTCGTCCGGGAGCACGGGTGCTCGGCGGCAATCGATTACAAGTCGGAGGATGTGCCGGCCCGTCTGGATGAACTGCGCCCGGACGGTATCGACCTTTACTTCGACAATGTGGGCGGTGAGACGCTGGAGGCGTGTCTGGAGCGGCTTCGAATGCACGCTCGGATCGTCCTTTGCGGTTCGATCAGCGAATATACGCGCGACGTTCCGTTCAAGCTTTCGAACTATACGCGGCTGCGCGCAACCGACAGTCGGATGCAGGGCTTTTTC
>JANQJK010000007.1 GCA_028281665.1 Hyphococcus sp. | reverse complement strand
ACATCTTCGTCTGAAAACCGTTTCCGAGCCATCAATCCATTCCACAACAGACTTAGTGATCAACATATCACATGGCACAACTTTAAGGGGGAAGGACACTGTGGCTTGGCTTTTTTACCGATTGTAAGTACGTGAGCCCCGGTTTTGCGTATCCTCATCGGCTCCACCTGAAACGGCGCAACGCAAAAAGAAAATTGAGAGTGATGCGCGGAAGAAGAAGTCGACAAGCAAACCAAATTCTTAGACTCCCCGAGCGCGTTTGTCCTGGGGTCATGTGGGATTCACCAACACCACGCGCATATCGTTCACATTTGTCATTGTCGGCCCTACGACCACGGCGTCGCCAAGGGCTTTGAGCAATCCGGCGCTGTCGCTACGCGACAGCGCGTCGTTTACCGAGCAGCCAATCGCCGCCGCGCGGTCCAGAATCGACGGTGTGACAATCCCGCCAGCGGCGTTGCTGGCACCGTCAATGCCGTCGCTGTCACAAGCCAGCGCCCATACATCGGAGCACCCATTGAGTGCGCGCGCAAGCTCAAGGCAGAACTCCGCATTCGGACCACCCTCGCCATCGCCTCTGAGGCGCGTCGTCGCCTCACCGCCGGACAGGAGCGCAACCGGTCGCCCGTCCCGCACCGCCTCAATAGCGACGCTTGCGTGCATGTGCGCAAGCTCCGCTGCATCCCCACCAATCTGCTCGGCAATCACGCGAACGTCGTAGCCTTCCGCACGCAACAATTCGGCCGCCGGCGCGATCCAGACGGATGACGGTATCGTTTGTGTGGATACTTTCTCGAAAACAGGGTCATCGGGCTTCAGCGTTTCGTTACGCGGGTCGGCAAGGGCTGCGGATATCTCAGCCGAAACTCCAACGCCATGACGCTTTATAGCGCCGAGCGTATCGGCAAGGGTGGTCGCGTCGGGCGATACAGGCCCAGAGGTGATCAGGCTGGCGCCGTCGCCGACCACATCGGAAAGCAACAGGGCTTCGATATGCGCGCCCTTTGCAAGTTGCGCAAGCTTGCCCCCCGCAAGGCGGGAAAGGTGACGGCGCACGGCATTTAAGGTTTCGATATCTGCGCCGACCGCCATCAGCTGGCGCAGCAGGGACGCATATGTTTTGAGCGACACGCCATCGACAGGCCATGACAAGAGAGATGATCCGCCGCCGGAGAGAAGCACGATCAATAAATCATCGGGCCTTAAGCCGGCGCTGATCGAAGCGACTTTTTTCGCCGCTGCTACAGACCGATCATCCGGATGCGGATGCGCGGCTGTCATCGTTTCCACCCATTTGGTCTGAACGCTATACCCTTCCGGCGCCACCGCGACGCCAACGGGCGGGGTAGAAAAGGGCCAATGCTCCTCAAGGGCCTGCGCCATCGCGGCGGCCCCCTTCCCCGCAGCGATAATGCGTACGGGACATTTAGGCTGTAATGCGCGAAGGCGGACCAGAAACGGACTGTTTGCCAGAAGCCCAAGGGGGTGGCTCGCCTCTATTGCGGTATTGAAAACCTTATGAAGCAACGCGCGCGGCATGTTGCGTCTATTCGGCAAGATGATGTTTCAAACTGTCAAACACGCTCCGCCCCATGGCCAGTCTGGTCTCGCTGGTCGCACTGCCGATATGCGGCAGCAGTGTCACATTCGGCGCCGACAAATAGCCCTTATGCAATGCCGGCTCGCCCGCGAACACGTCGAGCCCGGCGCCGGCGATGCGACCTTCGTGAAGCGCTGCAACAAGCGCGTCATCATCGATGAGATCGCCACGAGCAGTGTTCACGACGACAGCGCCTTTTCGCATCGCTGAAATCGTGCCCTGATTGAGAAATTGCCGCGTTTGTTCTGTGGACGGCAGATGCAGCGACATCACGTCTATCGCACCAAGAAATACGTCGAGATCGAGCAAGGGTTCTGCGCCAAGCGCATTCATCACATCGGATTCTTTCCGCCCCCAATAAGCAAGCCGCATCCCGAATGCAGACGCCCGCTTCGCTGTCGCGGCCCCGATGCGCCCTGGCCCGGCAATGCCGAGGAGTCGCCCGGAAAGGTCCGATCCGAATATCCGATCGGGCGCCCAGCCCTTCCATTCCCCGGCGCGCAGCATGCGTTCAGCATCGCTCACGCCGCGCAAGGCGGAAAGAATGAGAAGCATCGCGATATCGGCCGTCGCTTCAGTCAGGACGTCGGGCGTATTGCTAACGGCGATGCCGCGACGCCGAGCGGCGCCCGCATCAACGTGATCAAGCCCGACCGAATAACTGGCGATCAACTGTATCGTCTCAGGCAGCGCCGCAATGCAGGTTGCATCGACCGGGTCGCCGGGGGCCACAATCAGCGCGGCGGCGCTCTCAACCGCTGTCAAAAACTCATCCAACGGGCGACCACGTAAGGGCGCGCGGCGCATCTTGAAAGACGAGCCGATCAGATTGCAAACGCTCTCCGGCATTTCGGCGGTGTACGCAACAATCTTCATCCTTCGCTCTCTAATACGCGCCACGCCCATGATCGCGCAGTACGGTCACGTTTCTGCCATGCACGAATTTCCGCCTCATGCCGCAAAGTCATAGTGATCTCATCTTCGCCGTCTATCAGACGTTGCTTGAGCGCCGGATCGAAATCAAATGTTATCGGCGCGACGTCTGGCGCCGCAACCCTCTGTTCCACAAGATCTACATGAAACGGCGCCGCGCCCGCCGCGCGGTCCGCGGCCTCCATCAGGATACGAACGCTTTCCTCTTCCAAACGAACCGGCAATACGCCGTTTTTCAGGCAATTGCTGTAGAATATATCGCCAAATGTCGGCGCGATCACGACGCGAAGGCCGAACCCGGCGAGCGCGTGAACGGCGCCCTCGCGCGAACTGCCGCAGCCGAAATTGCGTCCGGCGATGAGGATCGAGGCTGCGCGATAAGCCGTCCTGTTCAGGACAAAATCTGCGGTTTCGCTTCCATCGGCCCTGTAACGCAAAGGTTCAAAGGCGCGCGCGCCAAGCTCGTCGCGCGGGCGCGACAAAAGCGCGTCCATGGGGATGATGACATCCGTATCGACATTTTCGAGCGGCAGCGGCGCGGCGACCCCTTCAACGGATGTGAACGGTTTCATGCCGCGCCCGCTCCTGACGCGATTTGCGGCGCCGTGACGATAACGCCGGCGATCGCGCAGGCCGCGGCCGTGGCGGGGCTTGCCAAATGCGTGCGCGCCCCGGGGCCCTGGCGTCCGACGAAGTTTCTGTTCGACGTGGAAACACAGCGTTTTCCCGGCGGCACGATATCGCCATTGACGCCAACGCACATGGAACAGCCGGGCTCGCCCCATTGAAATCCGGCCGCGCGGAATATGTCGTGAAGGCCCTCGTCTTCCGCCTGCTCTTTGACGACCTCCGAACCGGGAACGACGAGCGCGGTGACATGATGCGGCACGCGAGCGCCGCGCACCACCGCGGCGGCGACGCGCAAGTCTTCAATTCGGCCATTCGCACACGAACCGATAAAGACGTAATCCACCGGCACGCCCGTAATCTTCTGCCCGGGCGCAAGATCGATATATGCAGCCGCTTTCGGGTCTGCTTCACCCACAGGCGGCAGGGCGCCGTCCGCAGCAATCGCCTGCTCGGGACTCGTACCCCATGTAATTTGAGGCGTAATCTCTCCCGCATCGAAGCTGACTTCTTTATCGAATATTGCGCCGGGCTCGGTCGGCAACGCGCGCCACGCGGTTTTCGCCGCTTCCCAGTCGGCGCCGGACGGCGCAAACGGTTTACCTTGCAAATGGTTGAATACGGTTTCGTCGGGACCGACGACGCCGAAACGGGCGCCGAGTTCGACGGCCATGTTGCAAAGCGTCGCGCGCGCGTCGACGCTCATCGCGACAATGGCCGGCCCGGAAAACTCTATGGCGTGCTCGCGCCCCCAATCGGCGCCGAGACGGGCGATAATCCATAGCGCGACATCTTTTGCGTAAACGCCGGGGCAGAGCGATCCGGACAGCGTAATTCGCGCAAGACGCGGGCGCTGCATCCACAAGGTTTGCGTCGCAAGCGTATGCTTGACCTCTGTCGAACCGATGCCGAATGCAAGCGCGCCAAGAGCGCCATGGGTGGAAGTGTGGCTGTCGCCGCATACCAGCAACAGCCCCGGCAATGTGATGCCCTGATCCATCGCCGTCACATGAACGATGCCCTGTCGGCCGGACCCCCGCGCGAAGTGCCGCACATCATGCCGGGCGGCAAGCCGCTCAAGCGTTGCAACAAATCGCTCGCGGCGGGCCGGATCGAAACCGGCGTTCTCGCGCGTTTCGACGACATGATCCGGAATCGCGAAGTTGAGCGCAGGATCGTGGAGCGCCAGCCCGTCCGCTTCAATTTCCTCCAGCCCAACCGTGCCGGAAAGATCGGTCAGCAAACTGCGGTCGATGTGAAGGAGATCGAGCCCGTCTTCACTTAATATTGTGCGGGCGGACCAGATTTTTTCGACGATAGTGCGCCGCGACGTCACGAGCTTTCGCCTTTTGCATAGCGTTTTCGCCAGCGCGCCTCGTCTTCCCAAACTTTCGGGAAACCCACAAGTTCATGGGCCGGCGCGCGCGAGGACGCCGTCGCCGCGGGCTGACGCCCGGTTTTCATGAAGGTTTCCGCCGCCGCTTCCATCACCGCGAGGGCCGGCGTTGCAAAAAGCCCGGGGAATATCGCAACGGAAAATCCCAGTGCGGACAGATCCTCCACCGAGATTTCCGGCGTTACGAAACCGGGAATCTGCGGCGTGATGTTAATCATCAGCGGCCCTTCGCCGCCAAGTTCGGCGCCTGCCCGCTCTATCGCCTCGCGCTCATCGAGCGCGTCAATGAAGACGATGTCGGCGCCGGCGCGCCGGTATAGCTGCGCGCGCCGGATCGCCTCATCGAGCCCATGGGTGGCCAGCGCATCCGTGCGCGCGATAATCAGGAAGCTGTCGCATTCGCGGGTCTCCGCCGCAACTTCGACCTTGGCGGCCATCTCGCCGGCGTCGATGACCCGCTTTCCCTTTGTGTGGCCGCATTTCTTGGGCGTCTCCTGATCTTCGATCTGAATTGCGCTGACCCCGGCCGCCTCATATTCACGAACCGTATGCTGAACGTTTAAGAGACCGCCATACCCCGTATCCGCATCGGCGATCAGCGGTTTGTCCGTACAGCGCCTGATCAGATTCACGACCTGCAACATATCGGAGAGGCCGATCAGGCCCGCGTCGGGCAAGCCGAACCGGCTGGCGGCGACGCAGTAGCCGCTCATATAAACCGCATCAAAAGCAAACCTGTCGGCGAGAAGCGCCGAGAATCCGTCATGCACGCCAGGCGCTGCGATAAAACGCCCTTCCTTCAACAAATCCCGCAGCACATTTATCCCCCGATGCGCTCAAGATTGCGGAGCTGTTCCGTCGCTTCCGCATTGTCGACCTTCGCGTCGCGCATAAATTCAGGGTCAAGCGCTTTCGCCATGATATTCGTAATATGCTGCGTCGTCGTTGTTGGCTGATAGCGAGGCGGATTGTCGGGACCCTGACAAGTCGGCAGGCACTCCACCTTCGTGGTCGCGCCGGGACCCATAAAGTGAGCGATGGACATGCGATGCCGGTCTGCGCGATTGGCCACTCTGTGTGGATTTGATGTGTACAGATCATTCGTCCAGACAGACATCATGTCAGCGACATTAACAACCATCGTTTCCGGGATCGGCGGCGCAGCGATCCACTCGCCGTCGAGATTCATCACTTCAAGCCCGCCGACATCATCCTGCCACAGCATCGTGAACGCCATATAGTCCGTATGGGGTCCGCAGCTCCATCTATTCGCCTTCAGCACATCGCGTGCGGGCGGATAATAGGATGTGCGCATATTGTAGAACGGCGCGCGATGCGCTTCGTCGAAGAAGGTCTCATCAAGACCAAGACTTAAAGCAAATCCCTGGATGAGGTCGCGCGCAATGTTCGCCGTTCGCATGACGTGATTGCGCATCAACGCAGTGAAGCCCGGCAGGTCGTCTTCTTTAGGCCACAGCGTCGTCCCGCGATCGATCGGCGCGAGTGCTTCATCTTCAAGCTCCAAACCGAAATCGTAATATTCCTTGAAGTCCGGTTCATAGCCAGGCGTGATCCGCTCCGCGTCCATCGGCTGATAGCCTCGCGCAGCATTAAACTCGACCGCCTTTGCGACATCTTTCTTCTCGGTCGGAAGCGCGAAAAACCGCATGGCCATATCGCGCACGACATTCATGTCGGCGTCCGAGACACCGTAATTCGCAATGTAGAAAAAACCGCTGTTGATGCAGGCGCTGCGGATTTCCTCGGCGACTGTCTCGCGCGCTGCCGCAGTTTGCCGCCCATCCACCAGGGCCCCGATATCGATGACAGGCAGTTCGCGCATGGAGCGCCGCTGAACGCCAAAACGCTGCTCATTCTTTACATAACGAGACTGGAAAAGGGATTTATGCTCAGATTCTTCCACCGGTTCCTCCCAAGCTGCGGTCATTTATGGGCTTTCGTCGAGCCTTGGCGAATTAATATTATGCCGTTATATTATTGTCAACGCCAAGGCGCTGAGGCTGGCGTGACTGATGACGTCGGGCGGGTGTGGACGCTTCATCGAATGGAGATAAATTGATGATTATGACCGACACAATTGAAAAGACCGCACGGCGCGGTGCGGTCGGACGCCCTCGCGCCGACACGCTTGGCGACAATGTCGGCGCAGACGCACGCCGCCAGCAGATTATCGACGCCGCGATTCGCCTGTTCGATCGCAAGCCCTATGAAAGCGTTTCAATACGCGATCTCGAAACCGAAAGCGGCCTGACCCGGGGGCCGATCTATTACTACTTCGCCAACAAGGAAGAGATCTACGAGGCGGTCGTCACCGATGGCGTGAGGCGCATGCATGAACGGCTGAGCGAGGCTGTCGCCGCCCATCATACGCCCCGCGACAAGCTGCTCGCCATCATCGATGCATATACTTCCGAATATGTGGACGCGCGGCATCTGTTCGATGTTCTGGTCAGATATCACTTCGGCATACGCGCATCAGTCACGCTCAGCGACGATCTCCTACGTGAAACAAACGAGATCGTCGGCGCCTGCGTAGGGATTGTCCGCAGCGTGATCGAGGACGGCGTCGCGGCCGGCGTTTTCGACTGCGCCGACGCGGAGTTCGAAGTCATGACCATGTGGGGCATGATGACGACGGTCATCCAGATGACCGACGACAATCCGCGCATGCGCGCTGTCGGCAGACCGCGCGCGACGCTTGTCCGGGATATTAAAGCGCATATCTTCACATCGCTTGGCGCCGCCCTGTAAGCGGTCATGCCCGATTGCTCCGCAGATCACCCGAGCGCGGACGCCCGTCCGCCGGAACATGCGGCTTCCGCATCACGGCGCCAGATAATCGACGCTGTCCTGTCGAGCCCTCTGCCGTTTCACTTAATTTGCGCGCCGGCGGGGTATGGAAAAACCCGCCTGCTCGACGAGATCGAATGGCACGCGTCTCAGGACGGCGCCACAGTTCATCGCATCGTCCCCGACCCGCGCCCGCAACAATTCGATGCGGCGCCCCAAAACAGCATTATTTTAATTGATAACGCCAACGACCCACGCCTGCTCGATACGCTGAACAAACTGACTGCCGACAATGGCGAGGCGCGCATCATCATGGCGGCGCGTGCGCGCCCGGCTCTTCAAACAGCACGCATGGAGTTGCAGGAGAAATTGCGTGTCTGGACCCATTTCGACCTTCGTTGCGATGCGGATGATGTCCTTGCGCTTCTGAACGATATGGGCGCGCCCGACGTATCTCGTTCGATCTGTCACGACATTGCGCAGAAGGCTGAAGGGTGGATAGCCGGCGCAAAATTTCTCGCAATGCAGTGGGCCGCCAGTCAAAAAAACAATCGCAGTATCGATGCAGCCGCCAGTCTCGCCGCCTATTTCGACGAGACGATACTGCGCCCCCTGCCCGAAGCACAACGCCAACGGCTTGTGCTTGCCAGCATCTCCGACGAACTCTGCGTTTCGCTGTTCGAGCGCATCACCAGCGGCACCGATCTCGCTGAAATCGCCGAAGGCGGCGCGCTTCTCTTCCCCTCCCCAGATCGGCAGGGCTGGTGGCGGTTCCACCGCCTGTTTCGCAAACATCTCGCCAGACGCTCGCAGACCCTTGGCCGTAAAGCGATCGCCGAGGCGCACCGCGCCGCTGCGGAATGGCGTCTTGCGGCCGGATCGCCCACCGAAGCGGCGGCGCATGCGCTTGAATGCGACGACACGCGCTTCGCCGCGGAAGTCATCGACCGCGGCGCGCGCGCCTTTATCGCCAATGGGCAAATAAGCGAAGCGCTGGCATGGCTGGACCGGTTGCCCGTTGTGGCTCATGACGGCCGGCCGCGCATTCGATTGTTTTATGTTACGGCGCTTGCAACGACAGGCAGGCTTGAGGAGGCGGAACGGGCCAATGAGGAAGTCCTGTCGCTCCTGAATGAGCCTGACACGCCGCCGGAGCGCGCTGCGGAGATCGCCGCGCATGCGCGATTTCACCGGGAACTGATGGATTTTCTTCACTGTCCGGAAGAAATCGACCTGAGCCGCATCAACGCCCTTCTGGAGGACACCTATCGTCAGCAAAGAACCGTCTATGGCGAGGCCTTGATGCTGAAAGGCGCCATTCTTCACCGTCAGGGCGATTTCGCCGGCGCGCGCGCCGCCATTCTCGACTCTTCCGCTCATCTGGAAGCGAGCGCTTCCTGGTACGCGCTCATTGTGGGACAGATGGTCCTCGCTCAGATTGACGATGACGCCGGCGCGGCGCAGCAGGCGGAAGAGCGCTGCGCCGCCCTTGTGAACGATCTCGCGCAGTGGACAAATATGCGCATCCCCGCAATGGCGCCCGCCGCCATCATGCTGGCGCGGCTTGCTTATGCGCGCAACAATCTCGACGCCGCCGCCGGATATCTTGGCGACGCCGCGGAGTTGTTGCCGGCGCTGCAAAGCCCGGAATGGGAGTTTGAACACAGACTGCTTGAAACCCGTCTCGCCTGCGCGCAAGGGGAATGGGAAAGCGCGCTACATCTGTCTGAAACACTTCACGGGCTTGCGCACCGCTTACAACGGCCCATCGCAATCGCGCGCGCAAGCTCTGTTATCGCCAGCGTCAATATCGCGCTTGGCCGGCCCGCCGCCGCGCGCCGACATCTTAGCGACGTGCGCGCAGTATTTCGCGGTGCAACGCCAAACTCCTTTTGGCGGATGAGGGCGCACCTTATTCTGTCGCTTGCCGAACACCGACTGATGCTCTTTGAAGGAAGCGGCGAAAAACGCGCCGCACGCACGGCCGAAACGCTGAACGCGGCCAAGCGCGGCGAAAGCGCGCCGCTTTTGCTGCAAGCATTGATTTTGCACGCTGCGGCCCTGCATGAAGACGGCGAGGAAGCAAAAGCATTTCGCACCTTGCGCGAAGCGTTCAAACTTGGCGAAAAGTCGCGCAACGCGCGCGCCTTTCTTGGTTTTACCGACGCCCCCTTCCAACAGCTTCTCGCCGCCTATCGCCGTAAACGCAGCGTGCAGGACATTGCAGACGACGCATGGTTGCTTGCAGCGAACGAACTCGGCGCCGACAGGATGGACGGCGGGCCTACGCCCCGCAGAGCGCCGACCGGCAACAAACGGGTCGCGGCGGCGACAGATCTGACGCCCAAAGAGCTTGAAGTGTTGCAGCTCGCAGCCGAGGGGCGGAATAATCAGGCAATCGCGGAGGAACTGTTCATTTCCATCGCCACCGTAAAGTGGCACATTGGAAACATCCTGTCGAAACTTCATGCTTCAAACCGGTCCGCCGCCATCGCCCGCGCTCGCCAGCTTCGAATGCTGGCGTGACCGTTATTCGCCGGCGACCTGAATGGCCTGGTCACTCAACAGGCGTCCAGACGGCTTTGGTTTCGAGAAAAGCGTCAAGCCCTTCGGGGCCGCCTTCGCGTCCCCATCCGCTTTCCTTATAACCGCCAAAAGGCGCCATATGCGTCACCAGTCGGTACGTATTGATCCATACCGACCCGGCGCGGAGCCGATGCGCGACCCGATGGGCTCGGGGAATGCTCTGTGTAAAGACGGCGCCGCCGAGGCCATATTGCGTGTCGTTTGCGATCGCAATCGCCTCTTCTTCATCGCGAAAGCGGATAATCGACGCGACCGGCCCGAAGATCTCTTCGCGGGCGATGCGCATCGCGTTGTCGACATTCGTTATCACCGTCGGGCGCACATAATATCCGCCCAGTTGCTCATGCGGGCCGCCGCCGCACACGATAGTCGCGCCTTCATCTTCTGCGCTTGCGAGATACCCAATCACCTTTTCGTAGTTCGGCCTGTTTGAGATTGGTCCCATTTGTGTTTCGGCATCCATCGGATCGCCGATGATCATGCGCTCGGCGGCCTCCGCCAGCGCTGCAACGAATGCGTCATGGATCCCTTCCTGCGCCAGCACGCGAGAACCCGCCATGCATGTCTGGCCCGTAGCGGCGAATATGCCCGCCATCACGCCCTTAACCGCAGTCGGAATATCAGCGTCGTCAAAAACAAGACTCGCGCTTTTGCCGCCAAGTTCGCATGTCACGCGCTTCATATTGTCAGCCGCCGCGCGAACAATGGATTTTCCCGTCGCCGTGGAACCGGTAAAGCTCACCTTGTCCACGTCAGGATGCGACGCCAGAGCGGCGCCTGTCTCACGGTCCTGGCTGGTGACAACATTGAAAACGCCGGCAGGGAACCCCGCCTTGTCAACCAGCCTGGCGATTTCCAGTGTCGAAGCGGGCGTATGCTCGGAGGGTTTTGCGACAATCGTACATCCTGCGGCTATCGCTGGTCCAAACTTATATAAGAGCTGGCCGCCCGGCGAATTCCATGGCGTGACGGCGGCGACGACGCCGACCGGTTCGCGTCGCGTATAGACAAAGCTTTCGGGTATCGGCAGCCCTTTCACCGGCAGCGGCAGCGGCGCCGCGATTGATCGCCCGTCGATTTTGTCGGCCATCCCGGCCCAGTAATACAACAGCTCCGCCGCGAGCACCCATTGCAGTCGCTGCTCCATAATCAGCTTGCCATTGTCCTGCGTTTCAATCTCGGCAATCTCCGGTCCATGTTCTTCCACAAGCGCTGCAAGACGCCGCAGCAGCCGGGCCCTGTATTGCGGCAGCGAACAGCGCCATTCAGCCGAATCGAAGGCGCGCCTGGCCGCCGCGACCGCAAGGTCGATATCTTCCGCCCCGCTGTCCGGCGCGATCGCCCATGGCGCACCCAAGGTCGGATTTTCCGATTCAAAGGTCGATCCCGAGACTGCGTCCGCCCATTGACCATCGATATACTGTTGATATGCGCGCAGCTCGGTCATGTCCGATCCTCCCGAAGCCTATGATTTTGTTCAACCTACGGGACGCGTCCGAACCGGAGACCCGCCCAAAGGATGGGCCGGCGGCGCCACGGAATTGCGCCGACCCGCCCCCAACCCCGACTTTGGGCTGGTACATGCTCCAGGCCCCCGTCCTAAGCTTGAACAAATACAAAACTTGACGGCCGGCGCGCAAAAGCTGATCGACCGCAATTCAGGGAGGCATGGAATCATGCGTAATCGTCGTTTTAGGATCTTATGTCTCAGCGCCGGCGGCATTGCGCTCGCAACGCCTGCGCTTGCGCAAACCGGGACCGCGACGGAAGGCGGCGGCGGTCTTGATGAGATCGTCGTCACGGCGCAACGCCAGGCGCAGGATCTTCAAAGCGCGCCGATCTCCATTACGGCGCTCACCGGCGAGAACCTGGAAGCGCGCGGCATAAACAACATTCAGGATCTCGCCCTGCAGGCGCCCGGCCTCGCCATCAAGACGGATTTCGGCGCGGCGAACCCGAACATCTATATTCGCGGCGTCGGCATCGGCGACTTCAACGCCAATGTCACGGGCGCAGTCGGCGTCTATATTGACGAAGTCTACCAAGGCTCCCCGGCCGGACAGCTGTTCCAGTTTTTCGACACTGAGCGCGTTGAGGTGCTGCGTGGGCCGCAGGGCACGCTGTATGGCCGCAACACAACCGGCGGCGCCATCAACTTCATCTCGCGCCGTCCGACAGACGAGGTCAGCGCATACGCACGCGCCTTGTACGGACGGTTCGATGAAGCGCAAGTCGAACTGGGCGTAGGCGGACCGATCGTGCCGAGCGTCGTGAAAGCCCGCATTTCCGGAACCTATCGTCACCGTGACGGCACGATTGAGAACACCTCGACCAGAAACGATGGCGCGCCAAACAAATTCAACGATGTCGACACAGGCGCCGCGCGCCTGCTTATCGATGTGACGCCTTCCGATTCGGTCGAACTCAAATTCAACGTTCACTATGGGCGTAGCGAAACGACGGGCCTTTCCTTCAACCATCGCGGTCTTCTAGACCCGGACGATCTCGCCATTGGCGTGGTCACGCCCTGCTCTATCGACATGCTGGACACCGGCGTTTGCGTCGACTCGCTCGGCTATCGCGATGTCGATACAGACCCGGATACGGTGCAATACAACAATCCGAGCCGGGAGCTAGTAGAAGTCTGGGGCGGCAACATCAAAGCCGATATCGACATAGGCGAATATGCGCTGACCTCGATCACTGCTTACGAAGACGTTTTTCGCGACACGGTTTTTGACGGCGACGAAAGCCCGAACAGCCTCTTGGACGCCGTGCATAATCCGGATAGCCGTCAGTTCACGCAGGAAATCCGTCTTGCGTCGCCAACCGATAGGCGCTTTTACTGGCTTGCGGGCGGCTACTATTACAACGAAGATCTGCATTTCAACGGCGCTTTTGATCTCTTTCGGGAGATGCGGCCCGCCATCGCCGCGGCGGCGGCGGATCTGGCGCTCGGTTTGCCGCTGGAAGCCGGTTTCAATCCGACGGGCGGGCCAGACCTTGCCGCGATGCTCGGCAATCCGGTATTCGCCTTTCCAACCTTCGCCAGCGTTTATACTTATGACCAAAAGGTCGAATCCTGGGCGCTGTTCGGACAAGCCTATTATCGCCTTAGCGATACGCTCACCCTCACCGGCGGGCTGCGCTATTCGGAGGAAGACCGCACTTTTGACTACATGTCGTCCCTGCAAGAGCCGTTCATCACTATTCCGCTGGTCGAAGTCAGCGATGCGCTCGGCAATAATGAAACGTCTTTTGAAGACCTTTCCTGGCGCGGCGCTGTCGAATGGCAGGCGACGGATGATATCTTCGTCTACGCCAGCGCCAGCAAAGGATCGAAATCCGGCGGTTTTAACGGCGCCTTTCTGCTTGATCCCATACAGGCCGAACCGTTCGACGACGAAAGCCTCCGCGCCTATGAAGTTGGCGTAAAGAGCGACTGGCTCGACAATCGTTTGCGCCTGAATGCAACCGGTTTTTATTATGACTACCGCGCTCTGCAGGTCTATTCGCTGGAGAGCACCGGCGGCCTGCCGCAACAGGTCTTGCGGAATGCGCCGAAGGCGCGCGTTTACGGCGCAGAACTGGAACTGTTGGCGCGCCCGGTTGAGGCGCTTGTCATCAGCGCGGGCCTAAGCCTCCTCGACACCGAAATCACCGACGATTTCATCGGCGGGAACGGCGCCAATCTGCGCGGCAATGAACTCGCCTACGCGCCGAGTATCTCCACAAACGGCAGCGCAACCTACACAATCGACCTTCCCTCGTCAGGGGCGATTATCCTGTCGGGCGACTACAGCTATCAGTCGCGCACCTTCACAGACACGCGCAACCTCGCAAACCTGCGCACCGGCGACGGCGTCATCGTCGGTCTGCGCGCCGCCTATCGCACGCCGGACGGCCGGACCGAGATCGCCGCCTGGGGCAAGAACATCGCCGACACGCGCTACATCACCTATGTCGCCGATCTCGGCGACTTCGGCTTCAACCGCATACAACACACCAATCCCGCAACATATGGCGTCAGCGTTCGCTTCAACTATTAACCTGTCGGGCCGCGCTGCTCGCGGCAAAGAGACCTGTTCTTGAGCGCCCAATTCAGCACTTCGCGTAAAGACTGAATCGCATCTGAATTCGGTAAGAAGACCGACAAACAGCATGTCGTCTTGGCCTGCCCGACCGAAGTGATCCAAGCAATTTGTTAGATCCGGCTTCCATTGAAGCGCTTGGGAATGTCGGTCCAGGATCAGTGTTAAATTCCGACAGCTGATTTTTCTGTTTTGGCGCGACAATTCCTTGCTTGCAAAGCATATTCTGCGGGCGGGATGTCGCCGGGGGCCATGTGAGGACGTACTTCATTGTCTTCTCGCCGCCAGGCCTCGATTTCCCGTTTGGCTTCGGCCAGGGTTTCGAACCAATGGACATTCAGGCGCTCGTCGCGCAACGCCCCATTGAATGACTCGATATGCGCATTGTCCGTCGGCCTGGCCGGGCGGGAGAAGTCCACGCGGGCCTTGTTGTGATACGCCCGGAGATCAACCATTCGACCGGTAAATTCGGCGCCGTTGTCAGCGAACAGCGATTTGGGCGCGCCTCGGAAGCGAACCAGTCGATTGAGAACTTCAACAACATTCTCTCCGCGCAGACGATAGCCCACTTCGATCGCCAGGCATTCGCGGGTGCAGACGTCAATGATGGTAAGAGCCCTGATCTTTTGCCCATTGCTGAGCCGATCGTGGACGAAGTCGAGGCTCCAGGCTTCGTTCGGCGCTTTGGGCCGACAGCGCGCTTCACGGTGCGTCGCCATCTTTCGGCGGCGCGGACGCTTTGTTTTTAAGGCTAATCCTTCCGCACGACAGACCCGATAAACCCGATTCCGACCGATAGTCCAGCCCTCACGCTTCAGCATAGTATGGGCGCGCCGGTATCCATAGCGGATACGGGTTGTAACAATTTCATGCATGCGCTGGCGCAACTCAGTCAGCGGATCGCTAACCATCTTCCTGCGCTGCGTTGATCTGTCAATGGGTCCCCATCCCATAGACTGGCGTGTCAGCCGGCAGGCCCGACGCTCGCTGTAGCCATGCGACGCCATGATACAGGCTGCAACTTCCTTCATGAGCGCTGGCCGGGAAACTTTTTTGAAAGAACATCCTGGAGCACGGATTTGTCGAGGCTCAGTTCGGCGACAAGCTTCTTCAACCGAGCATTCTCGTCGAGAACCTGTTTCAATTCTCTAACCTGATCAGATTCCAGGCCGGCATACTTCTTCTTCCAGCGATAAAATGTTTGTTCGGTGATCCCGGTTTGCCGGATCAGGTCCCCCAACGGGCATCCCCATCTCCGCCTGCTTCAACACGGCGACGATTTGTTCGACTGAAAAACGCTTCCTTTTCACGGCGGTCTCCTTCTCAAGAATATCGCCGGAAATCCAACAATGAGGCTGGACCATTTTCACAATGGCGCCTCA
>JANQJK010000017.1 GCA_028281665.1 Hyphococcus sp. | reverse complement strand
TAACCGGGACGACGGTTAACCTTTATGCATATTAAGCAGCGTCTTCGCCGACCAGGATTTCACGCTTGCCCGCATGGTTCGCCGGCGAGATGACGCCCTGTTCTTCCATGCGTTCGATCAGTGTTGCAGCCCGGTTATAACCGATCTGCAATCGGCGCTGGACATAGGAGGTCGACGCCTTGCGATCGCGCAGAACGATCGCCACGGCCCGGTCATAGAGCGCGTCGCCAGAGGATGTGTTGCCGCCAACTTCAAACCCGCCAGCGGCCTCGCCGTCCTCTTCGCGCATCTCCGTCACGTCCTGCACGTATTCCGGCGCGCCCTGCTTCTTGAGGAATTTGACGATTTTCTCCACTTCATCGTCGGAGACAAAGGCGCCATGGACGCGGCGCAGGCGCCCGCCGCCGGCCATATGCAGCATGTCGCCCTGACCGAGAAGCTGTTCGGCGCCCTGCTCGCCAAGGATGGTGCGGCTGTCGATTTTCGATGTCACCTGAAACGAGATCCGCGTCGGGAAGTTCGCCTTGATCGTGCCGGTAATGACATCGACGGAGGGGCGCTGCGTCGCCATGATGAGGTGGATCCCCGCGGCCCGCGCCATCTGCGCCAGGCGCTGGACCATCCCTTCAATGTCCTTGCCGGCGACCATCATGAGGTCCGCGACCTCGTCGATCACAACGACAATGAACGGCATTTCCTCATAGTCAAGCTCTTCGGTTTCATAGACCGGCTCGCCGGTTTCCTCGTCATAACCCGTATGCACGGTGCGGCTCAGGGTTTCGCCATTTTCGTCGGCCTCGATGACCCGCTGATTGAACCCTTCAATATTCCGCACGCCGACTTTCGACATCTTGCGATATCGTTCTTCCATCTCCCGCACGGTCCATTTCAGCGCAACGACAGCCTTGCGCGGATCGGTCACAACCGGTGCGAGCAGGTGCGGGATGCCTTCATAGACGGAAAGCTCAAGCATTTTCGGGTCGATGAGAATCAGCTTGCACTCATCCGGCGCCAGCCGATAGAGCAGGGACAGGATCATGGTGTTGATGCCAACCGACTTGCCCGATCCCGTGGTGCCGGCGATCAGGAGATGCGGCATGCGCGCAAGATCGGCGAAAACCGGTTCGCCGCCAATGCCCTTGCCGAGCGCAATGGTCAGATCGCCGCCGGAGTTTTCGTATTCGCCCGCGCCCAGAAGTTCGCGCAGGAACACCATTTCCCGGTCCTGGTTCGGCAGCTCGATGCCGATGACGTTACGCCCCGGAACAACCGCCACGCGGCAGGCGACGGCGCTCATGGAGCGCGCAATATCGTCGGCGAGACCGATGACGCGGGAGGATTTCACCCCCGCCGCCGGCTCCAGTTCGTAAAGCGTAACGACAGGGCCCGGACGCACATTGATGATTTCCCCGCGCACGTTGAAATCAGAGAGCACATTTTCGAGCATCCGCGCGTTCTGCTCCAACGCTTCGTCGGATATGACCGCGCGCCGGGACGTGTTGGCTTTCGCGAGCAGGTTCAACGGCGGCAATTCGTAATCGCCGGCGGAGAAGACGGGCAGCACCGGCTGCGCCTCGCGTCGCTCGCGGCGGCTTTCCTTACGCTTCGTTTCCTTACGGATGATCTGCCGTTTTCGCGCAGGCGCTGTGAGTGGTTTTTCGTCCTCCGGATCGATATCGGCGCCGTCGGCGATATCGTCCCGAACCTCGTCGAATTCCGCGTCCTCTCCTGCATCTTCACGATCAAGGCGCGCGGCGACCCATTCGCGGACCGTCATCACCGCATTGTAAACGGCGTTATAGCAATCCTCCGCCGCCCACCAGGCGCGCATGGCGCGCCCGCGGGTCAGGCCGCACAGGGCGAGATAACCGGGCGCAGCGACAGCGATAAAGAGGACGGTGGCGACGAAAGTCGCGCCCGGCGCGCTGAACGCCGCCAGAACGCCGGACAGGGAGCGCAGCGCGCCATCGCCGAGCGCCCCGCCGGCGCCGACCATGTATGGCCACATGGCGGGCGTTGGCGCAGCGGCGGCGGCGCCCGTCGCCGCGATCAGCGTGACCGGCAACAACGCCAGCCGCAGCCAGAAATCCCGCGGCGTTTCTTCCGGCGCGCTGTTGACGAGCGCAAGCGCGCCCCAGATCGCCATGGGCGCCATCAGGAGAATGCTCGCAGCGCCGAAAGATTGCAGCAGCAAGTCAGCGACGACGGCGCCCGCGGGACCGGCCGCATTCTGGACCGGCGCAGGCGTTGCGTTATTGAGACTTGGATCGCTGATCGAAAACGTCAGTATGGCGACGGACGCCCACGCCGCCAGCAGGACCATGGCGAGACCGCCCCCGCGCATGACGATACTGCGGACGCCCCGTCGAAAGGCGGCGCCGACGCCGGACGCAGACTGGCCTGCGTTCGGCGCATGACGGGCAATGCGGCGAGAATTACGTGACATGGCGCGGACACGGGGTTGCTGAAACAGGTTAACGAAACGAGACCTTCGCACGCTCAACGGGCAAATGGGTTAACGGATATTAACCAGTGCTTACGCGGCGGGCCGTCCGGCGCCGCCGTCGCTCTGCGCCTCCCTCGGCGGTTGCGGAGCGCGCTGGCGGGCGCCGAAGGGGGAATATTTCAGCGCCGTCCAGATCATCAGGCTGACGCCGAAGGAAAATACGGCGATGGAAAATGCGCCGACCGCCTGCCCGGCGAAGCGCGCATCCGGATTGACCCATGCCGCGATCATCGCGCCCCAGAGGCCGCACAACAAATGCGTCGGCGCCACAAAGCCGGCGTCGTCTATGCGGAAGCGGGCAAAGAATGGCGGCGTTACGGAGACGATGACACCGCCCACCGCGCCGGTCATGGCCGCCTGCCAGAGATCGGGGTTCACCGGATCGCCGGCCACCGTCACCGGACCGGCGACGACGGCGCACATGGTGGTGACGAGCCCGGGGCGGTCATAAACAAACTGCGTGATCATGAGAGCCGTCAACACCGCCGCGGCGGTCGCTACGGCGATGTTTGCAATCGTCGCGCCCAGTCGGATGGCGTCCTCGACCGAGGAAAAGCTCTCCCCGATGCCGGCGAACACGCCAATGAGCGAAATCCAGGCAAGACCGGCGGCGAAGACGCTGAGGGGCAGCATGGTCGTCGCCGCAATCCAGGGCGATTTCGCGTTGAACCGGCCGGGGCGCGGCCCGACCACAAAGGCCGCCGCAAGCGCCGCGGCGCCGGCGACGATATGAACCGTGGCGCCGCCGCCGTCATGATAGCCCCAGTCCGCCACAAGATAGCCGCCGCCCCAGACCCAGGAGATCGCGATGGGATAGATCATGCCGCCGAGAAAGCCGACGAAGATCAAAAACGCCCATAGCCGGACGCGCTCGGACACCGATGCGGCGACAATCGCCGCCGCCATGGCCGCAAGACCCGCCTGAAAAAACCAGACTGCGCCGGAGGCGCGACCGCTGGTCAAAGGATCGTTGTCGACAACGGCCCACCGACTGAATTCGCCGAGAAACCCCGCATCCTCGACGGTAAAAGCGAGCATGTAACCGGACAGCCAGAACGCAAAGACCGTCACCGCAAAGGAGGCAAGCATGCGCAGGCAGGCCGCAGGCGCATTCTGGACCCGGGCAAGGCCGATATCGCGAAGCCCGTAGGCGACGATAAAGAGGATGGCGCAAAGCCCTGCGAAAACGGCGAGCCCCGTATCCAGCAGGAAGCGGGTTGCATCGTCCGGCGGCGGGATCTCCTGCGCCGCGGCCGGGCCGGCCAGGCCAGCAAGGCCCAGGATCAACAATAAGGCGGGACGGCGCATCATCTGTCGCATGTCTTCCTAATGCCGCGCTTTTCGCCGCAGCGGCAAGTGTTTCAGTGGACGGGCCGACCTTAAACAGGCGAAACTTTGTAGATTATGAAAAACGGCGACAACTTCGACATAGTCATCGTGGGCGGCGGGCTCGCTGGCGGCCTCGCCGCGGCGGCGCTTGCCCGCGCCGGTTTCCGCTGCGCCGTCGTCGACGCCGCGGACCCGGCGAAAATGCGCAAGGCCGCCTTTGACGGACGCACCACGGCGGTTTCCTACGCCTCGGCCCGCGTTTTCCGGCGGCTTGGCCTGTGGGACGCCGTCGCCGACGAGGCCGAGCCGATCCGCGATATTCTGGTTACGGACGGACGGGCGAAAAACCGTTTCGATAAAGGGACCGTCTCATCCTTCGCACTGCACTTCGACAGCGCGGAACTCGAAGACAATACGCCCCTCGGCTGGATTGTTGAAAACCGGTTTCTGCGGGAATCGATTCTCGACGCCATCGAGCAGGATGAAAACATTTCCGTATTTGCGCCGGCGAAACGCAGCAGCGCAGTCTTTAACGACGGCGCGGCGGAAATTACCCTTGCCGACGGCCGGACGCTTAAAGGCGCGCTCGTTATTGCCGCCGATGGAAGATTTTCATCGCTGCGCGGCGAGGCCGCCATCAAGACCAATGAGTGGCGCTACAGGCAGACCGGCATTGTCATCACCGTCGCCCATGAACGCCCCCATGAGGGCGTCGCCCAGGAGTTCTTCCTGCCCTCGGGCCCGTTTGCAATTCTGCCCATGACGGAGAACCGGTCTTCGCTGGTCTGGACGGAGCGCGAAGACGCGGCGCCCGCCTATCTGGCGCTTGATGACGAAGCCTTCCGTACAGAGATTGAAAACCGGTTCGGGCCCTATCTCGGCGCCGTATCGCTCGCGGGCCCGCGCTGGTCCTATCCGCTCGCCTTTACGCTGGCGCAATCCTACATCGCGCCGCGGCTCGCCCTCATTGGCGACGCCGCCCACGCCATCCACCCCATTGCCGGGCAGGGCTATAATCTCGGCGTCAAAGACATCGCCGCACTGGTTGACGTACTCGTCGAAGCGCGCGGCGTCGGCCTCGATATCGGCGCCATGACGGTGTTGCAGAACTATCAGCGCTGGCGGCGGTTTGACTCAGCGACGCTCGCTCTCGGGACGGATCTGTTAAATCGTCTGTTCTCGAATGATTTTCCGCCGCTGCGGTTTGCCCGTGACCTTGGCATGGGCGCCGTCGGCAAAATCGCGCCGCTGCGCAAGATGTTCATGCGCCATGCCGGCGCTGATCTGGGCAGTTTGCCGAGCCTGATGGCGCGCGAGGGCTAGCCCCGCAGCACCAACTCGCCCGATCGCGCCTCGACGCTTTCAAGACGCGACAGGAAGCTCATTCCGAGAAGGTTCACCGAGAGCTGGTCGTCGGGAAGAATAAACGCCTTCACATCGCGCACGGTGATCTCGCCGATTTCCATTTCGCTCAGCGTGACGAACGCCGCTTTCGTTTCGCCGTTCGCTGTTCGCACGGGATAGTTATAATCCGACCACGCGGTATAGATGCCTGCGCCGCGCGCATCGGAGTCGCGCAACGCCACATAAGAAGCGCCGGTATCGACGAGGAATTGCGCAGGTCGCCGGTTGACGTCCGCTTCAACATAAAACTGGCTGTCGCGGGCCGCCGTGATCTTCACCTCGGCGCGCCAGCCGTTTTGTGCGCTGTATGCCGAGGACGCAACACTCCGCGCCGGCGACGGCGTGGCCGCCTGGAGCTGGTCCGCCGCAACCGGCGCAGGCTCTTTCATTTCAATGAAGCGAACACCAACGATAGCAGCAGCGACAATCGCGCCGGCAAGGATGATCTCGGACCGCATGCAAACCTCGGTAAAACGAACATGCAGTATGTCCGCTCTTGGTTTCGGTTCGCTCTCGGCGATTGTTCGATTTGCAGAGGGTTTTGGTTAAAGAAGGGCGCCGTTTAAAAGCCCAGCACATCGCGCATGGAGTAAAGGCCGGGCGCCCGGCCCGCCGCCCAGCGCGCCGCCGCGACCGCGCCTCGGGCGAACAGCGCGCGGTCGATCGCCTTGTGGGAGAGGCTGATCACTTCCTCCGTCGCAGCGAAGGAGACCGTGTGCTCCCCGACAACGCCGCCGCCGCGAAAAACCGAAAAACCGATGTCGCCAGCCTTGCGCTCGCCGGCGCGAGAGCCGGCCATACCGGCCGCTTTTTCACCGAGATTAACGCCGCGCCCGCGCGCCGCCGCTTCGCCCAGCATCAGCGCCGTGCCGGACGGCGCGTCCGTCTTTGCGCGATGGTGCGCCTCGAAGATTTCGATATCGAAATTATCATCAAGCCGGCGCGCCGCGTCCTCCACGAGCGCCGAGAGGAGGTTGACGCCGAGGCTCATATTGCCCGACTTGACGATGGCCGTTTTCGACGCCGCCTCCGCGATGGCGGCAACGTCGGAATCCGTAAACCCGGTGGTTCCAATGACGTGGGCGACCCCGGCCTCAGCGGCGGCCCGGGCGTTCTCAACGCTGGCCGCCGGGCTCGTAAAATCGATGAGCGCGCCGGCGCGCTTCAGGCCTTTACCGGCGGCGTCCTCCACCTTGAGGCCGATCGCATCGAGCCCTGCGAGAACGCCGATATCCTTTCCGATATCCGGCCCGTCCGGTCGTTCAAATCCGCCGGCGAGTGCTGCGCCTGGCGTGCGCAGGACTTCCGCGACAACCGCTTTGCCCATACGCCCGCCGGCGCCGGCCACCAATATGGAAGATTTCGTCATGACGCGGCATCCAACAGCGTTTGCGCCGCGCCCGCAAGCGCGACTTATTCGCCGTCGGGCTCCGCCATCATGGGCGCAAGCACGCGCTGATAGAGAACGGCAATCCCGACGAGGGCGGCGCCGAGCCCCAGGAACGACGTAGCCCGCCATACCCCTTCAAGCTCTGCAAGGTCGAAAACGAAGACCTTGGCGACCGCCAGCATCAACACGCCGAGCCCGCCAAAGCGCAGGACGGTGCTGCGCCGGAGCGCCGCCGCGACCAGCATCGCCGTCGCAAAAAGAATGGTGACGATTGAATAGCCCCAGGATTCCGCATCGCCGATCCGCCCCGCGGAAAGATCCGGCGCCTGAAACTGATGGCGTACGGACAATATGCACCAGACATAGGCGAGGAGCACGGCGAACAGTCCGGCGAGTCGCGATTGCAGAAGACCGTCGGTCCGGCGGGCTACATAAGCGGCGAGTCCGAATGCGAGGGCCGGCGCAAGATAATAGAATGCGAGCATATTGACGATTGCGGGGCCGGATATGGTGACGGGACCGTCGCCCCACCAAGGATTCATGACGGTGAGCGGCGCCGCCGCCGTCTGCAACGCCGCAAGGACCAGCAGGCCTTTTTCCGCAAGGCTCCTGATCGGCGTCAGATCCGCGCCGAAGCGCCAGCGCAGAAACGCGCCGATCAACACCCAGGAGATCGTCTGTAAACTGATCTCCATGAGACTGTCGTAGTCCGCAGCGATATCGCCGCCGTTCATTAAGTGGCGAATTTCAAGGCTGACGAAAACGGCGAACAGAGAAATCGCCGCCGCCTCCATACCCTGAACAACGGCGCCGCGGCGCGACAGACCGCCCCCTTCGAACCAGCGCGCGGCGAGCCAGAAACCCGCCGCGGGGACGAAATAGGCAAGGAGAAGGAGATTAAGGATCGGCGCAGCGCCAACGGCTTCGTTAAGCACCTCGGGCAGGAACAAAAGCCGCAGCGCGCCCAGCGCCGCGAGAATGCTCGCCGCGAAACGCAATGCGGGCAGGCGAAAACGACGCCAGAGCCATGCGATAACCGGCGCCTGAATGGCAAAGCCGAAGCTCATGGCGAGCCCGTCAAGGGACATGGCGACGGCGAGCGCCGTCGCCAGCGCCGCGCCCAGCGCGAAGGCGGCGGCGACGCCCGGCGCGCCGTCAAAGCCGCCGCGGCGGCGATAGAGTTCAGCAAGGACAGAGATGTTGAAAAAGGCGATGAGGATTGCGGCGAACCCCCAGACCGGCGCCTGATCGAAACCGCCAACCGAGTAGAAAAGACCGCACAGGATCACCGCCGCTCCAAAGGCCGATGCAATGGCCGCCGGTCCGCTTTCGCGCAAGGACCGCATCACCAGATAGCCGCCCACAGCAAACAGCCCGGCAAAGACGGCGCCCGTCTGAAGGACCGGAAATTCCGGCGGCGCGGCGCTAAACGCAATGGCGGCGGCAAGTCCCGCGGCGACGACGGCCGGCGCCAGGGAAAACCCTTCGCGCAGGCGCGCGCCGGCAAGCGTCAGCACCGCAAACGCAGCCCACATGACAACCATAACGCCGGACAACCCTTCGCTCAGTGTCAGGAGCAATGCCGCAGCAACGGCGCCAAGCAGGGCGACGGCGAACACAATCTGCGAAAGCGGCGCGCCCTTTTTCCTGATCGCGTCGATATCTATCGGGTCGGCGGCGCTCTCCCACACAACGCCGGCCGCCAACGCCATGAAGGCGGGAAGATAAACCGCCAGCGGCAGGGGCGGACCGACTTCGCTGACCGCGACAAAAACCAGCGGCCAGAAAAGACCGCCGGCGAGCGTCAGCCAGGACACCGGTTTCCAGCGCATGAACTGCGCCACCACAAGGCCGCCGGCGGAAATCGCAAAGATGTAGAGGTAGAACGGCGCGCCCGCCGGCCCGCCGCCGCCGGTGACGACCGGCGACAGATGCGCGCCCACAATGGCGAGCGCCGCCATGGCCTGGGTGCGATGCACGACCGCGAGCACCACAAGCCCCGCCGACGCCGCGGCCAGCAACGCGAATGCGGCAAGGGGCGGGATCAGCGCGTATAATCCGTATGCCGTGTATATGGCGCCGTAAATGGTGGCGCCCCCGGCGCCGGCGAGAACCGGCGGGGCGAGAGATTTCTCCGGCGCGCCGCCCATGCGCATCCACTGGGCGCCGCCGATCATCGCCGCCCCGGCGACCAGCGCCGAGGCAACACGCATGACCGGGCCGAAAAACCCGGCGTCGACCGCCGCTTTCACAAGAAACGCGCCGCCCAAAACCAGCGCCGCGCCCCCAAGCCAGATCAGCCAGTTGCCGGTGAGCGCGCCGGAAAGCTTTTCAATGCCCGTCGAAGCCGGCGCAGCGGTTTCGGGCGACGGCGAAGGGGGAGGCGGCGCCTGTTCTTCGCTGTCTTCTTCACCGTCAACTTCGGGTTTAGCCGTTTCGCTGTCGTCCGTTCGGTCGTCTGAAGCGGGAGGCCGCGCTGGCGACGCCTCTTGGGGCTTTGCGGGAGCGCGCTCAATCGGCGCGGCCTGACGAGGCTGCGCCTGTTTTAACGCATGAAGCTCCCGCTCAATTCGCGCCAGACGGTTATTGGCGTTGAGCCCCATGAAGAACGCGGCCCAGCCGAAGACGACGCCCAGCGCCACTCCAATGCCGAGAAGTACGAGAGCTTCCATTTGCGCCGCGCCTCCTCTTTCGCACCCACGGGAAACCTGTTTCCCGAAATTTGGCGCGCTTGTCGAGGAAGCAGTAAAAGCCGGCGATTATTCGGCGGGCTTGAAGTATTTATGCGCAAACCGGTCGCTTTCGCCGATCGTCAGATATTTCTTTCGTTCCGGCGTGCCGGGCAGGGATCGCGACAGGGACGGAGGCAGGGACCAGACGCCGCGCGGATGGTCCTTCGTGTCTTTCGGATTGCGATTATGGTCCGATGCGGCAAGGAAAACGAACCCGGCGGTTTCCGCAAGATTGCGGAAATGACTCTCATTGACGTAGCCGTTCTTTCCTTCCGGGTCCTGAGGAATATTTTCATCGCCCGCATGATCGACAATGCAAAGGACGCCATCGGGTTTCAGCATGTTGAAAACCGCGTTCACGTGGGTCTGCGCCGGCTCATCGTAAATCATGAAGCCGTGGGCGCGGAAGACGAAGACCATGTCCGCCTCGCCATAGGGAACGCCCTCGACTGCGTCCGGAAAAGCGCTGCGGCCTGAAACGGGATGATAGGCGCCGCCGCCGTTTGCCACGAAGGGCTCAATGATGCGGCGATACCATGCGCCCTGGCCGCCGGGCCAGACCTCAACGACGGTCATGTCCGGTTCCACGCCGCAGAACGTCAACGTTTCGAACAGGCGCCGATACTGGTCGCGCGCCTTTTGTTTCGTCGGGCGTTCGTTGCTGTCGATTAGAATGCGCAGTTTTTCCTGCGCCGCCTCGAACGATGTTTTGTGCTCAGCGGCGAAGCCCGAAGACAACGCAGCGGCCGTGGCAATTGCGGCCAAGGCAATTGGTTTCAACATTGAACTGATCCCGTGCTGACTGGCTGCGGAGATTACGGCGCGCGCCGATCGGGCGAAAATCACGTCGGCGTCAATCACGGATGTGTCATCACCGGGGCAGGGGCGTCCCGTATCGATAGGCGAAGTATTTTCCGATGTCGCGGGCGTTATCCAGGAACCGCACGCCATTCGCCTCGCGAACCGCCGCATGCGGCCCAACATCGACATCCCCGGCGAGGATCAGGGTCGGGCAGTTCCACTCGCCCTCGCCCAGCGCCGCGACCAGTTGCGGGCGGGGGTGATCGATCGGCTGATAGATAATGTGGAGCGCCTCGCGGATCGCCGGAAAGTAATTGAGGACGCCCCAGACCTCGGCGCATTCGGGGCAATATTGCCGCTCGCCGTCGTCACCAACAAAGCCGGGCGCCAGCAGATAAATCCGGTCGCGTTCATCATCGTCCGCCGGCGCGGATGCGTTCACAGGCGCGTTTCCATGAAAATCAGCCCGCCGCGGCGCGCTTTCTCTTCCCAGCCCTGGCCCTGATAAAACCGGATCGCGCGGGCGTTGCGCGCCGTGACGTTGAGCCGCGCGAGCGACGCCCCAGCGTCTTTCAGCGCATCGCGGGCGTAATCATCCAGCACGCCGCCGAAACCCTGCCCGCGATGATCGGGCCTTATGTAGAAATGATGGACGCGACCAATCGACGGATCGCGCTCGTCGCAGCCCAGAACCACGAGGCCGATCGCCTCGCCGTCTTCCTCAAGGAATTGCGCAAAGGCGGGACTGGCCGCGGTGCAGGACGCAATCCATGTGGGAAAGTTGACGCCGTAGCGGCCGTAATCACGGTAAAAGGCGTCTTCGCGGCCAAGACTTGCGCGGTAGAGATCGCGACCGAAGCGGATGAGCAGCGCCGCGTCGCGCTCCGCAGCAATGCGCCGAAAAGCGAGCGCCTTTGAGTATTTGGTGTACGTCTCGTCTGGCATGGTGCGATACAAACTACAGGCGAAACGCTATGCCGAGATTTTCGTCTTGGCGAGTCTTGACGGGAGTTTTTGTCGTTTTTGCCGCTCGCATATTGCGCAAAGCCCCCGTTATAGTGCGCAGGTCGCCAGCCAGCAGGAGTTGCGAGGATGACCATAGAAATCTGGTTGCTTTATGTGGCCGCCGTCGCCGCGATGATGTCGACGCCGGGACCGAGCCAGCTCCTGATGCTGTCGAATTCCCTGGCCCACGGCTTTCACCGATCCATCGCCACCGCGGCGGGAGACCTGACGGCGAACTTTTTTCAGATGCTTCTCGCCGGCCTCGGTCTGGCGGCGCTGATCGCAGCGTTTGAGAACGCGCTGACGGTCATCAAATGGGCGGGCGTTGCGTATCTTCTGTTTCTCGGCCTCAGGATGGTCTTCGGCAAGAATGGCGGCGGGGAAAGGCAAGCCGCGAAACGCTCAAGCCTTAAGCGCCTCTGGCTGCAAGGCTTCATCACGTCGGCATCCAACCCCAAGGCGGTCGTCTTCTTCGCGGCCCTGTTCCCACAATTCATTTCCGCCGACGCGGCGTTCTGGCCGCAATTCGCGATCCTGTCGGCCACCTACATCGCCATGGACGGCTTCATGCTCATGCTCTACGGCAGCGGCGCGGGATGGATCGGCGAACGCGTTAAAGGCGCGGCCCGCGAACGGCTTCACAAAATAGGCGGTGGGCTGATGATCGGCGCGGCGGTGTTGCTGGGGTTGAGGCCGGTTGGACGGTAGCTACCAGTTCGGCAAACGATCGCTTTGTGTTCTCTGAACCTTGAAACCGGGTGGCAGGCTTCGCATTGCCTTTGGCAAAGCCGCTAAGTCGGCGCCATTAAAATCCAGGTTTAAATATTCGATAGAAAGAGACGCGACAGTCTCTGCCTGCGCACGATCGCGCGCAGCTTTCAGGGGTGAGCTTTCTGGCCGCTCGGCGAGCCAAAACTTATGTAAAGCGTAGACTCGCGGATCCACCGCCACAATCGGCGCCGGCATGCCGCTCTCTGCAATGACAATCGTTTCGACTTTCGGCGCATTTATGAGCCAGTCGAGGCCAAAGATCGCCGCCTCTTCAAGATCGTTTTCATCATCGCTCAGGGCGCTGCGTCTCTGATCGGCAAGAACATTCTTTGCTTGAGGGCGAATAAAATCGACAAGATAGCCATCTTTATTTATTGCGCGAAACGCACGCTTGCGCTGCGGCGCGAATGATTTGTCTGCATGCTGCAAGACGCCCATCAGTCCTTTTTCATTCAGCTTTTCTCGCGCAACCACCGACATTCTACGTCGGGCGTCAAACAGGAGGTCGATGTCCGCCGTCGCGACTAAGCCGCTTTCGAAATGAACGCCCGCCAGCGCTTCGTATGCGTAGAGTGCGTTTGTACCGACAACAAATATCTGTTCTCCAAGTAATTTGCGTGCATCGCATTCGCGGAGTATGCGGGCCGGCGTTACTGGCAACCGTCCAAGCCCCATTGCACGATTGACCGGCGCCATCTCGTCCATCCGCTTGGCGACGCCGTTCATCCGCTCTTTAATGATTGCGCGGCCGGCGACAAACGCGTCATAGATTTGCTGTGTTTCAGGACTGCGAGGGCCCAGCGATCGCTCCGACGCGCCTATCTTGCGCAACAGATATGCGCCGCTGCTCGCCAGATAACTCTCTGTTATTCAAAGCTTTTCCATGCCTTTGGTCAAAAACAAAACAAAGGTGGAAAACAGATATAATTCAATTACTTATATTTTTCCACTTTTTCGGCCGAACTTTCTAAAAATGTGGAAATACTATATTATTCAATATATTATCTACCGTCCGTCGGTCACATTATCCCAGAAGTTTTTCGCCTTCTCGAAGAAGCCGCGGGACTGCGGGCAGGCCGCCTCGCCGCCGCCGGCTTCGCAGAACTGACGGAGCAGTTCTTTCTGTTCGCCGTTGAGGCCGGTGGGCGTTTCGACCTGGATTTCGACGAAGAGATCGCCGCGGCGGCGGATGTCGCCCCGGCCCGACGCGTCGAGCTGGCTCATGCCGCGTCCGCGCACGCGGAAGCGTTTGCCGGTCTGGGCGCCTTCGGGCACGGAGATTTTGACCCGGCCGCCGTCAATGGTCGGCGTTTCGAAATCGCCGCCCAGCGCCGCCGTGGTCATGGGGATCGGCATCATGGAATAAAGATCGGCGCCGTCGCGCTCGAAAAGATCATGCTCGTCCACATGCACGAAGATGTAGAGATCGCCTTCCGGTCCGCCGCGGGGGCCCGCCTCGCCCTCGCCTGAAAGGCGAATGCGCGTGCCGTCCTCGATGCCGGCGGGCACGTCGACGGAGAGGGCGCGCTCGCGCCGGACACGGCCCTGGCCCGAGCAACTGTCGCACGGATCGGCAATCGTGCGGCCTTCCCCGTGGCAGTGGGGGCATGTGCGCTCAATGGTGAAGAAACCCTGCTGCACGCGCACGCGGCCGGCGCCTTTGCAGGTTTCGCAATCGACCGGGCCCGACCCCGGCGCCGCGCCGGTGCCGTTGCAGGGCTCGCAGGCGACGGAGCCCGGAACCTTGATCTCGGCCTTTTTGCCCGCGAAGGCTTCTTCAAGCGAGATCGACAAATTGTATTTCAGATCCGCGCCGCGGCCGGGACCGCCGCGACGGGCGCCCCGGGCGCCCATGAACTCTGAAAAGATGTCGTCGAAAATGTCGGAGAAGGCGCCGGCTGCGCCGCCGGCCGCGCCGCGGGCGAAACCGCCGGCGCCGTTCATGCCGCCATTCTGGAAGGCGGCGTGACCGAAACGGTCATAAGCGGCGCGTTTTTGATCGTCGGACAGGATCTCGTAGGCTTCGCCGAGCTCCTTGAACTTTTGCTCCGCCTCCGGATTATCCGCATTGCGGTCCGGATGATATTGCATGGCGCGTTTGCGGAAAGCGGATTTGATCGCGGCTGCGTCAGCGCCGCGGTCGACTCCTAAAACGTCATAATAATCTTGCTGCGCCATAATTCGCGCTCAACCTTTACGGTTCTTATATTTCCCCTCCGCCGCCCGTTTCCCCGTTCAGAGGACCTGGCGGTGAAAGGGCCGCCGGTTATGGCGGCCCTTTTTGTTCCTTAGTCTTTTTTGTCGCCGTCGACTTCTTCGAAGTCCGCATCAACGACGCCGTCATCCTTGGCGTCCGCCGCGGCGTCTGCTTGCGCAGCCGCCTCGCCCGGATCGATGTCGCCTTCGTTCTGGCCAACGCCTTCCTTGTACATGGCCTCGCCAAGCTTCATGGACGCCTGGGCAAGCTCCGTCGCCTTGGTGTTGATGACTTCAAGGTCCGCGTCTTCCTGCTCAAGCACTTCTTTCAGGGCTGCTTTCGCATCCTCAATCGCCTGCTTGTCTTCGGCGGAAATCTTGTCGCCATACTCTTCGAGGTTTTTCTCCGTCGAGTGGACCAGCGCTTCGGCGCGGTTTTTCGCCTCGACGCCCTCGCGGCGTTTCTTGTCGTCGTCCGCATGGGCCTCGGCGTCCTTGACCATCTGTTCGATGTCGTCGTCGGAGAGACCGCCTGAAGCCTGAATGCGGATCGACTGTTCCTTGTTGGTCGCCTTGTCCTTCGCGTTCACGTGAACAATGCCGTTGGCATCGATATCGAACGTGACCTCGACCTGCGGCACGCCGCGCGGCGCCGGCGGGATGCCCATAAGATCGAACTGGCCGAGCATCTTGTTATCGGCCGCCATTTCCCGTTCGCCCTGGAAGACCCGAATGGTCACGGCGGACTGATTGTCTTCCGCGGTGGAGAACACCTGGCTTTTCTTGGTCGGGATCGTCGTGTTGCGATCGATGAGCCGGGTGAAGACCCCGCCCAGCGTCTCAATGCCGAGCGACAGCGGCGTAACGTCGAGGAGCAGCACGTCCTTGACGTCCCCTTGCAGAACGCCCGCCTGAATGGCGGCGCCCAGCGCCACGACTTCGTCCGGGTTGACGCCCTTGTGAGGCTCCTTGCCGAAGAACTGCTTCACCGTTTCCTGCACCTTCGGCATGCGGGTCATGCCCCCGACGAGGATCACCTCGTCGATGTCGCCGGAAGAAAGGCCGGCGTCTTTCAGCGCTTCCTTGCAGGGGCCGACGGTCCGCTTGACGAGATCGTCGACGAGGCTTTCGAACTTGGCGCGGGAAAGCTTGATGTTGAGGTGTTTCGGGCCCGACGCGTCGGCCGTGATGAAGGGAAGGTTCACTTCATACTGCGACGTTGAGGAAAGCTCTTTCTTGGCTTTTTCCGCTTCGTCTTTAAGGCGTTGCAGGGCAATTTTGTCTTTACGCAGATCAATGCCCTGATCCTTTTTGAACTCGTCGGCGAGATAGTCGACGATGCGCAGATCGAAATCTTCACCGCCGAGGAAGGTGTCGCCGTTGGTCGACAGGACTTCGAAGACGCCGTCGCCGATTTCGAGGATCGAGATATCGAACGTGCCGCCGCCGAGGTCGTAAACGGCGATCTTCTGGCCGCCGGTTTGTTTGTCGAGGCCATAGGCAAGCGCCGCCGCGGTCGGCTCGTTGATGATGCGCAGGACTTCAAGGCCCGCGATCTTGCCGGCGTCTTTCGTCGCCTGGCGCTGGGCGTCGTTAAAATATGCGGGAACGGTAATGACCGCCTGCGTCACATCGGAGCCAAGATAGGCTTCCGCCGTCTCTTTCATTTTTTGCAGGATAAACGCCGAGATTTGCGACGGCGCGAATTTCTCGCCGCGGCTTTCGACCCAGGCGTCGTCATTGTCGCCCTTGACGATGGCGTAGGGCACCATCTCCTTGTCTTTCTGCGCGGTCGGATCGTTATAAGGACGCCCGATCAGACGCTTGATGGCGAAGAAGGTGTTTTCCGGGTTGGTCACCGCCTGGCGCCGGGCCGGCTGACCGATCAGACGCTCCTTGTCCTCGGTGAACGCCACGACGGACGGCGTCGTGCGCGCGCCCTCGGCGTTCTCAATAACTTTCGGCTCCTTGCCCTCCATGACGGCGACGCATGAGTTCGTCGTCCCGAGGTCGATGCCAATAACCTTGCCCATACTTTCTTCTCCTTCCAGCAGGCCGCCCTTTTGATCTCTGGCCTTCAATAAGCGCGAAATATCAGCGCCGGATAAGCGCCGGAGGCGGGCGAGCCCCTATGTTTAAACAAGACAGGTTACCCGGGCGTCCTTAAAGGACACCCGCGTTTCGGCCGGGATATAGGCGCCGTCTAAATGCCCCGCAACCGTTTAGGCGCGTCGCTCCGGGGAAATATTCGATTATGTCGATGCCGGTTAAGCTTTGGGTTCGCAATTATGTCGTTCGCGGTCATACTTCGTGAACAAACGGCCCCGCCGCAATCGCCGGGGCCGTCCAGTATGAGCGGGCTTTAATGTCGCAGCGGGCCCTAAAATGCGCTGGCGACCGTGTGCCCGATCAACACCAGCACGAAAATAAGCGCCGATAATTGCAGCAGAAATGCAGGTGAATTCGACATCGGGGTTTCTCCTTTTTCAATGTGTCCGGTTGGCCGGATCTTGATTTGGTAACTGTCAATTTTGCTATTGACGGTTACAAGCCTAAGCCTATATTGTAACCTGTCAACGTATTTTTACTGGTTTCATGATGAAATTTTCTCCTTACAGCTGGACCGAGGCCGACATGATCGGCGGCAATGCGGCCCTAGACTTCGTCAACACCGCATCGCGCTGGGGGGACGAACCGGTCGACCGGCTCGATGGGGCGGCGGGTTTTGCCGAATGGGCGACGATTGCGGGCCTTCTCTATGGCGACGATCAGAAAATGCTCGAAGCTGAGATTGAGGGCGACCCGAAATTTGCGGCGAGGTTTTATCGGGACGCATCAGCCTTGCGCGAAGCCATGTACCGGGTTTTCAGCGCGGCGGCCGCCGGGGAACGCGCGAAGCCGGAAGATCTTGAAACCCTCAATGAGTGGAAAGTGCGCGCGGCGAAACATTGCCGTATCAAGCAAATGGACGGCGTCTTTCGCCGCCGCTGCACGGAAGACGCCCCGGCCCTCGAACGCGCCATGCGGCTGATCTTCGAGGCGGCCGAAGAGTTACTGTTGAGCGGGCGCCTCGATCGTCTCAGGACATGCGGCGGCGATCATTGCGAATGGATGTTTCTTGATCTCTCTAAGAACGGGAAACGACGCTGGTGCTCCATGGCGACCTGCGGCAATGAGCACAAGGTCAGACAATTCCGTAAACGGAAGAAAAAGGCGGCGGCGTAGCAAGGCGCCCCGACGGTTCCCGACTGGCGAAGCCTAACGCTTGGCGCCGTCAATCTCGTAAAGCACGAAATCCGCGCCGCTGGCGATCTCCGTTACACCCTCAAGCCCGGCGCCCGGCTCGTCCGGCAATCGCATGTAGAGAAGGTGCGTGAAATGGTCCGGCCAGCTGTAATAAAACGTTTCGGACCATCGCCCGTTCTCCGCCGGCGGCAGCGGCGTCGCGCGACGGGCGCGCAACGTTTCAACGAGCTGCGGCTTGCCCTGCGGCTTATGCAAGGCCGTCATTTCGGGCCTGACGGCGACGGCAGAGATGTTCGTAAAGAGGTTCGGGATATAGGCGTCCGCCTCGATCACCGCCAGCGACGGGGCGTGAACGCCGATCTCGAACCCGACATCGGGCGAGGTCGCCGAGATCACGCGGGCGCCCTCGGGCAGGGATGATACGGCCTGCCGGATTTCCTGCTGGGAACGATCAATGCGCATGACGTGGCTTGCGCCGTTGACGGCGAGCAGCGCCAGGACGCCCCCATAGACCATCGCCGACTTCCATGCGCCACCCGGATTCGTGAACCGTAAGGCCGCCGCCGCGAGAATCAGCGCCGCGCCGCCATAGCGAAAGTGCAACGCCCAGATGCCCGCCAGATGGGTCGGCATGATCAGGACGAGAACAAAAACCCCCGCCGCAACGACGGCGAGATCGCGGTGAATCTGGAGAATGCCCTTGCGCAGGCCAAGGTAAAGCCCGCCAAGCAATGTCGCGAACGCAACGGTTCCCGCGACCACGGACAGCGTTGAGTTGAAGAAACCGAAGCCGGCGGTCAGCGCCGTCATGCGCTGGGTCCACATGCCCATCTCGCCCGTATAGGTGCTGACGTCATCGGCGATCACGAAGGCGTAGGCGATCATGAAAAGGCCGGGCATGAACGCGGCGCCGTCCCGGATAATCAGCATCGGGATAAACTGCGTCAGCCGTCCGCGCTCGCCGAAGGCGTATTTCGAGCCCTCCCACAGGAGGGCGATGTACCCAAGAAACAGGAAGCCGAGAATATGATTAGCCGCAACGAACGCCGCCGCAGGGGCAATGATCGCCGAGCGTTTCCAGCCCGGCTTCAACCGAACCCACAGGCAGAAGCACAAAAGCGCGAGCCCTAGTCCGAAAAGGAAGTTCACAAAGCCGAATTCGAGATTCCGGTTGAAAAGCGCCGCAAAACCCAACAGCGGCAGCCACGCCCCGGCGGCGCCGTGAAGCGTGCGCGACAGGGCGACGCCCGCCAGGGGCGCAAGGACGACACTTATGGCCACCATCAGCGCCCCGGCGCCGTAAAGTCCGAACAATGGCTCAAGCCGCGGAACGATCATCTCGATCGAAAAATTCGGCACGAAACTATAGTCGATTTCGTAATAGCGCTGGAGCGCCGCAGACCCGTCAATCGCGGTTGCGATGTATGCGCGGGCAAGATGGTTCGGATAGTCGGCCCCGACGCCGAGCGGGAAAAGGAGAAAGAGCGTCGCGGCCGCCGCCGCCATCAGTGCGGCGACGCGCCAAACGGTCAACCGCAGCGCAAAGGGGCGCGGGCCGGTTATCGCTCGATTTGTCTCAACAGCGTCCACGCCGGCAATCCTGACCGCCGCGCGTTAATGTCTCGTTAGTGATGGCGCCAGATCAGCCCGGCGCGCGAACGACGCGAAACCCGATTTCCATTTCCCGGGCCGCGGCAGGCTTGCCGATCCGGTGTGCGGCGCGCAGCCGCCAGCCGCCGGTGTTGAAGGCGCCGCCCTTGAGAACCCGTCTCCCGCACGCGCCGCCGCGGGGGCTTCCGTCCGCGGGCGTTCCACTAAGGCTCCTGCTCCAGCAATCGGCAGTCCATTCCCAGACATTGCCGTGCATGTCGAAGAGACCGAACCCGTTTGCGGGGTAGCGCGAGGCTGGCGTCGGGTGGCCGATCCAGCGTCCCCGCTTGCCGCGATAGAGGTAGCGCGCGTCGTAATTCGCCTTTCGCGCGGTCAGCTCTTCTCCGAAGGAAAAGGTCGCGCCGGCCCCGGCGCGGGCTGCGAATTCCCACTCCGCCTCGCTGGGCAGCCGATAGACCTCGCCGGTTTTTTCGCTAAGCCATGCGGCGTAGTTGCGCGCATCGTCATACGACACGCCAACAACCGGCTGGTCGCCGCGGCCCCATCCGAAATCCTCCGCCCAGTAACCATTGCAGCCGCCGTCAGCGACGCAGGCGTCCCATTCAGTGAATGTCACTTCCCGCGTTGCGATGGCGAAAGGCGCCGCGATGTCAACACGTCGCGCCGGCCCTTCATTGGGGCGCGCCCGCTCGCCGGGCCCCGGTCCCATTACAAACGCCCCCGCAGGCGCTTCAACCATGTCCGGGCAGACCGCGCAGTCCTTGAAATATTCGGCGGCCGTAACCGGCGATCCCTGTACGGATGGGCTATCGCCTGCCTCTTCGTTCAGCTCCGGCACGCTTGCGAGAATCGCTTCGATGGAAGTCGGGGCCTGCGTCGGGGCGGCGGGCTTCAGGGACGGAATGCGCGGCGTGGCGCCAGCCGCCGTTTCGACTGGCGGAGGCGTTTGGGACGGCGCCGGCGGGATCTCCATGGGCGAGACCGGTCCAAGCATCGCCAGATGAATTTCGTCGGCAAACGAATCCGTCGTCGGCCCGGATGCAGAAGACAGCGCGTCGTCACCGACGTAGAAGTCGTCGGGATAGGAAATATCGCCTTCCCCGTAGCCCTCCATGTTGTCATAGTCGACTGTATACGGATCATTGGCGCCGACAGGCGCGTCGGCGAACACGTCAACCGGCGGCAATTTTGTTGTCGCAACGGGTTCGGTGTCACCGCTGTTGGCGACCAATGCATCGGCGCGGGGCGCAATGGCCCGCTCCAGCATAGCCAGCTCGATCCGCGGCGTTTCCGGCGCCGGCGTCGGCTCGAAGGCCGGCGTTGACGACGAGGTTGCCGGCGCCGCTGGCGGCAAGGCGGCGTCACGGGTCGGCGCCAGAATGATGGTTGCGCCGGTCAGGAGGCACAAAATCATGACGCCGGCCACGGCGACGACCCCGGGATCGAAACGCGGTTCCCTGGGCTTTGGCGGGCCCGCAGGGATTGGCGTTTTCTTCGGGGCCGCGATCGGCGGCGGCGGCTCAAGACCGGCAAGCGCCGGCATCCGGGGCATGCGCCCGCTGACGGTGTCCGTTGCGAACAGGGCCATGGACGGCGCAGGCGGCGTCACGGCGCGGACTTCAGCGGACGGAGGCGTCGTTGTCGGCGGTTCGTCCGCCGGTTCGACAGTATCCGCCGGCGGCGCTGTGGCGCCCTGGGCGGCGACCCACTGATCCTGCTCGCTGCGGCGCCGGCATTCCGACGCGATCTCGATAGCCTCAAGCACGAACCGCCATCGCGGATCGGCGTCGTCGCCGCGCCAACCGGACAGGTCGATGGGCGGCAGGCTTTCAAAACCGTCGGGCGCGCCCGCGCCGCCGATGGAAACCGGAATGAGCGCGCCGTTTTCAAGCGCTTCTCGGGCCTGTTTGTGCAGCTGGACGAGGCGCAACGCCGCATTCGACCAGACGACAATCGACGCCGCATTGCCGAGATCGCCGTCGATAAACAAATCCGCCTGATCGCCGGCCACGAGCCGCGCATCGAGCCCGCGCCGCGCCAGCGCGCCGGCGATACGCTCGCCAAAAGCCTCGTCGCGCGGGGCCAGCAGGACGGAAACGGCGGACATGGATCTACCCTGGATATCGTCAACGGTCGGCGGCGCGCCCAATGCGCAAAACCGCCCGGCGCGGACTTTAGGGTGCTTCGCCGGACGTGCGAGCAAAAACCGACTTAACGATCCGCAACGCGGCGGGGGCGCGGCTGACCTATCCCGGCAGGTTGAGCGGCTTCGAGATGTAGAGGAGGCGCCAGTCGAGATTTTCCATCAGCATCGCCCGCGCGGCCTCCTCAACCCGCAGCCTCAGGACATCAAGGCGCGGCTTGTCGCCGCTGACGAGCAGTTCGAACTTGGAAGCGATGGTCTTCAACTGCGCCGCCGTCGCATGGGAGCGCTCCGCCGTGGAGCCGAACTCGCCCTGCACGCGAATGCCGAAAAACGCCGCCCCGAGGGATGGCAGAAAGCCGGTCAGCAGCGTGACCGCGCCCTTGATATCGTTTTTCGTTGCATAGGCCCATTTCTGGAGTTCGGTTTCCTTGCCCGAATTGAAGGCAAGGATCAGATAAACGAGGCAGACAAGCAGCGTCGCGCCAAAGGCATACTCGCCAAGGTGATGCAGCCGGTGCTCCATGGCGTGCAGCGTATGGGCCTTGCGATCGTGATAGGCGATCTGCGGGCGGATTTCCTCGTTCAGCACCGTTTCGGCGATGACCCTGATTTCGGACGCGGCGAAGGATCCGGACGTCATGCCGGCTTCGCGCCGCGTCGCATCGAAATACCAGTCGACCCACCCGGCCGCGGCGCCCCCTTCGCCCTTTGCGATGTCTTCGGCGACGCCGCGTCCGAGCGTCAGAAAGTAGAGCCGGTACTGACGCAATTCCTCCGCAAGCTGACGATAGTCGATCCACTTTTCGTGCCATCGCCCGCGCTTGCCGGCGATGGTGACGCCGAGGATCATCACGATGATCGTCACTTCGATGGAAATAAAAATCGTCTTCGAACCGAAGCTGAAGTCGCTCGCGACAAGGTCGATCAGCGCGAACAGGACCGCGGCGGCGGCGAAGACATAATTGAAGAAATAGGACGAGCGGTAAAGATTGCCGTAATGGACGGCGAGATGATCGGCCCAGGCGAAACGCGGAATGATCAGGTCGTTGAAAACCGCCTGATCATGGGGCGATGACTGAAGTTTCTGCGCCAGGGTCGAGGCCCGCGCGCGCTTGATTTCCAGCGCCGGCGTTGCGTTCCACAGGCTCACCGTCGGCAGTTTGCCGGCGAAGGTTTTCTCCCAGAATTGAAAGAACGATCCCCAGTTGAAGAGATGCGGACGCTCGTCGGAAAAGGTGCGGTAGGCGAAAAGGGCGCGCGTCGCCTGTCCGGCGAAGGAATGCTCGATTTCCTCGCGCGGCGGCGGCGCCACGATGGCGTCAATGGCTTCATCGAAGAGCGTTTCGGAAAAGGGCGCCTCTATATTCGCCGGCTTGATAACAACCGGCGGCTTGTCCGCGGCGGCGTTGATCCAGATCACCGGCTTGCCGGCGTTGAGCGCCTCTTCCTTGATCATCGCCGTGCCGCCGACGCCGCGCGCTTCCTCACCGTCCCAGATGGCGATCATGACATCGGACTGATCAACGGTGACGAGGCCCGCTTGCAGATAGGCGCGTTCCTCCGTCATCAGACTATCGCGCACCCCGTCAAGCTCCGCGATGGAATCCGCCGCATCGAGCATCGCTTCGAATTCCTGGCGGTCGGCGCCGGAAAAATCGCGCGCGTAGCTGTCTGCCGAAAACGGCAGCGGCGACAGCAGCCGCCACCCGCTCGCAAGCGCGCGCTTCGCCGCCAGCGTGTCGGCACCGTCGGCAAGCGCGCTGACGAAATAAAGGATCGGTTTGGCGTCGTCATATTCGCGGTCGTAACGCTGTCGCGCCGCATCCACGGACCGCGCGGCGATATCGAGAACCGATTGCACCTGCGCATCGATCCGGGCGATCTGGCTGGCGTCGAGGCGGGACGAACGGTGTCCGGTCACGCCGATGCGAAAAGCCATGACCGGCTGCGGCGGCGTTGCGTGTTCTTTCACGTGGATGCGCATCCCCCTTTGCTTTCGCCGTCAACTTTTGCGAGCGCGGCGCCGGCGCGAAACGCATGGTGTCGCGCCAAGGGCGGCTTTGCGTCAAGCCGTCAACGCCATTGGAATTCGCCTTGAGCGCCGGCGCCGTGTTTCCTGCTGAAAGTTTGTTCTTGAAATGTTCCGAGCAATCCGCAATGCTGGGCGCCCGGGCGAGACGCGGCAGGGGACACGTCATGGTTGCAGTGGTAACAACGTTTGCGTTTCACGGCGTCGAGGCGCGACCCGTATCGGTGGAGGTGCAGCTCACCGGCGGGCAGCCGGCCTTCGCCATTGTGGGTCTTGCGGACAAGGCGGTTTCGGAAGCGAAAGAACGGGTGCGGGGCGCATTGTGCGCCGTCGGGCTCGGTCTTCCCGCCAAACGCATCACCGTCAATCTCGCCCCTGCGGACCTGCCGAAGGAGGGAAGCCACTACGATCTGGCCATCGCCCTTGCGGTGCTGATCGAGATGGGAGCCGCGCCCCATGATTGTGCTGAAGGGTTTGCGGTAATGGGGGAGCTTGGTCTCAGCGGCGATATCGCCGGCGTCGCCGGCGCCCTGCCGGCCGCTGTCGCCGCCAACGCCATGGGTCTCGGACTGATCTGCCCGGCGGCGAGCGGCGCTGAGGCGGCCTGGGCCGGCGGCGATGCGGAGATCCTGGCGCCGCGATCGCTCATTCAACTGGTGAACCATTTCAAAGGCGCACAGGCGCTGACGCCGCCATCGCCCGGCGCGCTTGCCGAGCCCGCGGCGGCGCCCGACCTTGCCGAGGTCAAGGGGCAGGAGACGGCCAAACGCGCCCTCGAAATCGCTGCCGCCGGCGGCCATAACCTCTTGATGACCGGCCCGCCGGGCGCCGGCAAATCCATGCTCGCGGCGCGTCTGCCGGGCCTTTTGCCCCCGCTTTCACCGCCCGAGATGCTTGAGATCTCGATGATCCAGTCTCTCGCCGGGCTGCTTGAGGGCGGACGCCTGACCCGCGCGCGGCCTTTCCGTGCGCCCCATCATTCCGCCTCCATGGCGGCGATGATCGGCGGCGGCGCGAGAGCCCGGCCAGGCGAAGCCTCGCTTGCTCATCATGGCGTTCTTTTTCTCGACGAGTTACCGGAATTTTCCGCGCCGGTGCTCGACAGCCTCCGCCAGCCGCTGGAGACCGGAGACGTTTTGATTGCGCGGGCGAATTTTCACGTGCGCTATCCGGCGCGGTTTCAGCTCGTTGCCGCCATGAACCCCTGCAAATGCGGTTTCGGCAAGGCGAGCGGGCGGGCCTGCGGACGCGGGCCCAATTGCGAGGAAATCTATCAGTCCCGCATTTCGGGACCGCTTCTCGACCGCATGGATATCTCCATCGATTTGCCCGCGGTCACCGCCATGGACCTCGCCGGGCCCGCGACCGGCGAGCCGACGGCGGCGGTGGCGGCCCGGGTTGCCCAGGCGCGGGAAGCCCAGACAGCGCGCGCCGGCGCGACCAACGCCGCCCTTGCCGATGCGGCGCTTGGCGAGGTCGCTGCGCCCGATGCAGAGGGTGCGGCGCTCCTCGCCCAGGCGGCCGAGACCCTGGGCCTCTCCGCCCGCGCCTATACGAGAATATTGCGGGTTGCGCGCACCCTTGCCGATCTCGACGGATCGACGCCCGTGCGGCGGCGCCACATCGCCGAGGCCGTCAGCTATCGCCGCCGTGAAAAGACCGACAGCCCGGCCCGTCACGTTGCGTCGCCTTCCGGCGCCAGGGCGGCGGCGCATGCAATTTAACGCTAATCGTTAACCAAGCCTTTCAACGAAATTTCAAGCCGTCGCGGCGACGATCGGGAACGCTCGGGCAGGGGACGTTCCAGGATATGCCAAACGCAGGCGACAGCCAGCATCATGACGGCCAGCACCAGACGATCAGTGAACTGATCGCCATATGCGACCAGAACGACACGATCAGATTCGTCTCGCGCGGATTTGCCGATTTCTTCGGCGCGCCGGTTGAGCAATGGCTGGGCAGGAATTTCGCGCCGGGGGGCGCAAGCGCAACGCCGGGCGCGCCAGCTTCCTATCGCACGCGCGCGCGCGTTGGCGATGACGAATGCATCATTGCATGGACGGAGACCGTTCTTGCCGGGGGCGAGCGGCTATACGCAGGCGCGCCGGAAGCCAATCGCCGAAACGGCGAGCCCGGGCGGCGGGTCGACGACGAAAAGCTGAAATTCCTCGCGGTCATGAGTCATGAAATGCGCACGCCGCTGAACGGCATCATCGGCATGAATGCGCTGCTGCTCGATACGGCGCTTGAACCGAACCAGCGCGCCTACGCAGAGTCCGTGCGCGAATCGAGCGCCGCGCTCCTGGCGCTCATCAACGACCTTCTCGACTACGCGAAGATCGACGCCGGGCGCATGCGGCTCGACAATGAGCCGTTCTGCCCGATGTCGCTGGTGCAGGCCGTCGCCGAACTCCTGTCGCCGCGCGCGGCTGAAAAGGGCGTTGAAATCGCAGCCTTTGTGGACGAACGCATTCCGCCGCAACTGATCGGCGACGAGGCGCGCCTGCGCCAGGTGCTGATCAACCTTGCGGGCAACGGCGTGAAGTTCACCGATTACGGCGGCGTCCTGATCGAGGCCCATCTTGTGGAGATGGAAGAGGACGGCGCCCGCGTTCGCTTCAATGTGCGCGATACCGGCATCGGCATCCCGAAAGAGATGCAGGCCTCGATATTCCAGGAATTCAGCCAGGCGGACAGCGGCGCGGCCAAACGCAACGAGGGAACGGGGCTCGGTCTGACGATCGCGCATAAACTTGTGGCTGCCATGGGCGGCGCCATCGGCCTTGAAAGCGCCGTCAACGCCGGCAGCGTCTTTTCGTTCGAACTCTCCCTGCGCCATCAGGGCGCGCCGGCGGCGCGGGCGCCCATCGCGCGGGCAGCGATTGTCGCCACGCGCTCCCAAACGCTTGCTCGCGCCCTTGAAATGCAACTCTCGTCCCTCGGCGTTGAAACGGTGATTTGCGCCGAAAGCGCCGGCGAAGCGGAAGCGGCGCTGGCCCGCGCGCCGGGCGCCGTTCTCTTGTGCGACATCTACCTCGCAAGCGACGGCGTTTCCCTGGGGCTTGAAAATGCAGGCCGGTCTATCGTGCTGCTCTCGCCGCTGGCGCGCAATCGCCTGAGCGATCTGCGCGAAGCGGGCTTTGACAGCTATCTGATCAAACCCATCCGTCAGTCGTCTTTGTACGAACAGTTTATCGGCAACGGCGAGACGCCTTTGGATGCCGCCGTCGCCAATGAACCGCATACAGAGAATATTGCGGTCGCGGAGGAAGCGCGCGAGAAAGACGCAAAGCCCGCGCCCGCCGAGGCGTCCAGCCGGCGCATCCTGCTCGCGGAAGACAACCAGATCAACGCCGTGCTCGCCACGACAATTCTGAAACGCGCCGGTCACCAGGTCGACGTGGCGATCAACGGCGCAGAGGCGCTCGACGCTCTGCGCAGAGCCGACTACGAGATCGTCCTCATGGACATGCACATGCCGGAAATGGACGGCCTTGAGGCGACCCGGGCGATCCGCGCGCTGGCCGGAGACGAGGCGCGCGTGCCGATCGTCGCCCTCACTGCCAACGCCATGGGATCGGAAGAACGCAAATGCCTCGTCGCCGGCATGGACGATTTTCTGTCGAAACCGTTCGAGCCGGACGATCTCATCGCCATGATCGACAAATGGGCCGGGACAAAGAGCAGCTTTTCCGTAGCCTCTTAGCGCCCAGCGCGCCGCGCATTCGATCTTTTCATCGCAGCGAACCGGCCTAAGGTCCGCCACAATCAGCGGCTAGGCGGATACGAAATGGCAACGGCAAAGAAATACGGGTGGCGCGATCTGGCCGGCGCGCTGAAAGAGCGCAATGCGCTGGCCATGTATGTGCTCGGCTTCGCCGCAGGACTTCCCTATGTCCTGATCACCGGGACGCTCAATGCGTGGTTCACGGAGGAAAACATCTCCGTCGCCACCATCGGCGTCTTCTCTTGGATCATCATCCTTTACAGCTTCAAGTTTCTCTGGTCGCCGGCGATCGACCGCGCGCCGACGCCGCGAATTTTCAATATGGGCCAGCGCCGGGCGACCATCCTGCTTTTGCAAGGGGTGATTCTCGCCTGCCTTTTGACCATCTCGACGGCGAGCCCGGCCACGCAGATCGGGCTGATCGCGGTCGCCGCGATTTTCTGCACCTTCTCTTCCGCCTCCCAGGACATCCTGATCGACGCCTGGCGGATCGAGATCGCCGATGAAAAAATCACCGTGGATCTTTTGTCCGCCGTCTATCAGCTGGGCTACCGGTCCTCCGTTATTCTCGGCGGCGCCGGTGCGTTGATTTTCGCAGCCCGGGTCGGCTGGGACGACACGTTCGTTGCGCTGTCGGTTCTGATGGGGCTCGCGGTCAGCGGGGTCTTCATCGCCGGGGATTCCAAAGTCGCCGAGCGCGAGCGGTCGCTGGGCGAGGCGCCACCGGCGCTGTTGCGCAATCGCGCCCTTTCCGTGGTGATCATCGGCTGGGCCTGGGCCTTTGCAACGCTGTTCGGGTTCATGGCCTTCGCCCTCGCCAACCCCGACGGCGCGAACGCTCGCGCCTTCACGCTGGAAAAGGGCCCGCTCATCATCATCGCGACCATTATCGCGCCGGCGGGCGCGGCCGCCGCCATGCTCTGGTTTCATCGCAAAAACGGCGCACCGCCCGCAATGGAGAAACGCTGGCCCGGCCAGGCCATGTTCGACGCCCTCTACGGGTCGGTGCTGGCGCCCATGGCCGATATTATCGACCGGCTGCGTTTCGGCGCCATTCTCGTACTCGTCCTCGCCCTGTCATACAGGTTTACCGACCTCATCTGGGGCGCATTCGCCTATCCGTTTTACCTCGGCGAGAATTACGGAGCCCTCGGCCACACCCTTGACGAAGTTGCCGTTGCATCGAAGCTCTTTGGCGCCCTGATGACCTTTGTGGGCATCGGCGTCGGCGGCGTTCTTATCCTGCGCATCGGCCGCATGCCCTGCCTTGTCGCGGGCGCCGTGCTGGCGGCGGCAACCAATCTGTTGTTCGCCGATCTCGCGCTCGGCGGCGGGGCGACCCACGCATTTATGTCCGCGACACGAGCCTATGCGCTGTTCGGATTTATGCAGCCGCTCGCAGACCTTCTGCATCTCGATGTCACCGGCAACGAAGCTCTGGCGCGGCTGATGCTGGTCATCGCCGCGGAAAACCTCGCCGTCGGTTTCGCCAGCGCCGCGATTGTCGTTTATCTCTCGTCGATCGTGAACAAGAAATACGCCGCCGTGCAATATGCGCTGCTGGCCTCGCTCGGGTTTCTCCTCGGTTCGCTGGGGCGCGGCGCGCTGGGAGAGCTGATCGAGATCCGCGGCTTTGCGTTTGTCTTTTACCTGACGGCGGCCATGGGCCTCGTGGCCGTGGTCGCGTCGATACTTGAATGGGTGCGCCAGTCGAAACAGGGCGCCCCCGATGCGACGCCCACCGACGCAGTCGAGACCTAACCGGCGGCGAGACAATCCTCCAGCGCAGGCTTTTCACGGCCGGAGGACAGCGCCGTCGCCTCCACATGGGCGGCGCGGGGGCTGCCCGTTTCATCCGGATACAGAATAATGATCAGCATGCACTCTGAAAGCGCATAGCGCCGATACTCGCCGGCGCCCTCCTTGCGTGTCAACGCGGGGGCCCCGAGCAGGTCGTCAATGGCGCGCGGGCCGGCGCCCATAATGTCGGATACGAGATAGGCGGGCGCTGCCGGCTCGGCGGGCGCCGCTTCAACGGCGACGGGCGGCGGCGGCTCGGTATTCGAGGCGCAGGCGGCAAGCGATATGGCGATGAGCGCGAAGGACGCGCACTGAACGAAACCTGTTTTCACAACTGGACTCCTGACGGGCCCGCAAACGATAAGCGCGCCCGACAGGCTCGACAAGCGCCGCCGCCTTGCCGGGGCCATTGGCGCTTCCTATAAGCGCGGGCGCTTTCGCGACACGCAAAAGGGGTTTCATGTCCGATCAAAAACTTGACGTAATTGGCTTTGGCAACGCCATTGTCGATGTTCTCGCCAAATGCGACGACGCATTTCTGGAAAAATTCGCCATCCCGAAAGGCGGCATGATCCTCATCGACGAAGAGACGGCCAGCGCCATCTATGAGGACATGGCGCCGGGCGTCGAAGTCTCCGGCGGATCCAACGCCAACGCCATCGCCGCAATCGCCTCGCTGGGCGGGCGCGGCGGGTTCGTCGGCAAGGTCGCGGCCGACGCCCTGGGGGATATCTTTCGCCACGACCTGCGCTCCATGGGCGTCGAATACGATACGGAGCCCCTCGAAGGCGGTCCAGGCACCGGGCGCTGCCTCGTCAACGTGACGCCGGACGCCCAGCGCTCCATGGCCACGTTTCTCGGCGCGGCGGGCCTCGTTACCGACGCAGACGTGGACGAAGACCAGATCGCGCGAGGCGAAATTTCCTTCTTCGAGGGGTATCTTTTCGAGCAGCCCGACGCGCGCGGCGCCTTTGTGCGGGCCTGCGAAACCGCCCGCCGCCACGGCAAACGCACGGCGCTGACATTGTCCGACGCCAGCGTGATCGAGCGCCAGGGCGCGGTGATCGGCGACTTCATCCGCGATCACGTCGACATATTGCTAGCCAACGAAGCGGAGGCGACGGCCCTTTTTGACTCGCCCGATCTCGGCGTTATTGCCGAAAAGGCGAGAGCCCTGGCGCCGCTGACCGCCGTCACACGATCCGAACACGGATCACTTCTCATTCCCCGCGACGGCGAGCCGGTGGAGGTCGCGGCGCGACGGCCCGATATGCTGGAAGATACGACCGGCGCCGGGGACGCCTATGCGGCGGGCCTCTTGCTCGGGCTTGCGCGCGGCTATGACCTTCCAAGAGCCGGGGCGCTCGGCGCGCTTGCGGCGAGCGAAGTGATCTCCCATTTCGGCGCGCGGCCGGCCGCCTCCCTGAAGGTGCTGGCGACCGACGCCGGTCTTATCTGACCCATGCGCCGGGGACTGGTTTTCGCCGGTATTGTCGCCGTTGTCGCCGCTGCGCTGCTGGTCTGGCGCCTTGAGCCGATCTACCTCGAACGGCTCGCCGGCAAGACGCAGGCGGAGGACCTTGAGGCCCGCAAGGCGCTGCTCTCAGACGCTATTGAGATTCATGTTCCGGATGCGGAGGATAACCCGTACCCGACAGTGCTGATGTTTCACGGCTGCGCCGGACCGCGCATGACATTCCAGCGCCAATGGGCGGAGGTTTTCAACGAGGCCGGTTACGCCGCCATGATCGTCGACAGCACCGGGCCGAGGGGGTATTCGCGGCAAAGCGCGCTTGACATCGTCTGCGCCGGCAAGACGCTGATCGGACAGGAACGGGCGGGAGACGTTTTCGCCGCCATTGAAATCGCCCGGGAGGATCCTAGGCTCGATACGGACAGGCTGATCCTCGCGGGCTGGTCTCACGGCGCGTGGACCGTGATGGATTTCCTCACCATGGATGGCGAAAAACGCCGCCCCGCCGGGCTTTCCGGCGACCTGCCGGGCCAGCCTCGCATTGACGGCACGGTGCTTTTTTATCCCCATTGCGGCGCCGGCGCGCTGTCGAAGTTTCGCCCCTGGCGCCAGTCGCCGCCGGCCCTCGCTTTTGTCGCCGGCGCGGACCAGATCGTCGAACCGGAAAAATGCATCGCTCTTTTCGATCGAATGCGCTGGGCCGGGCTCGGGATTGAGGTCGCCATTTATCCGGATGCGGAGCATGTCTTTGACGATCCGTTTCTGGAGCCGGAGTGGATCCACTGGTACAGCGAAAAAGACCACAAAGACGCAGAGCAGCGCCTGCGCGCTTTCCTTGACAGGCTGCCGGACTAGCTGTCGAGGCGCGCGCCCTTCGCAAGGATCGTCTCATAGGCCGCGCGAATATCGTCAGCCATCGCATTGAGGGACTGATCGGACGAAATCACATAGTCCGCAGCGGCGCGTTTCTCGGCGTCGGGGGTCTGCTGGGCGAGAATGGCGGCGAGCTTTTCCTCCGTCATGCCCGGACGCTGGAGCACCCGTTCGCGCTGCACCGACGCCGGCGCGCTGACGACGACAACCGCATCAAAAAACGCCTGCGAGTTGTTTTCAAAGAGGAGCGGGATGTCGAGAACGATAGCAGCCGCATTCGCTGCCGCGGCCTCGGCCAGAAACGCCGCCTGATCCTCGCCGACGAGCGGGTGGACGATCGCTTCGAGGGTTTTCAGCTTGTCCGGGTCGTTCAGAACGATTTTGGCAAGCGCTGCACGGTCGACGGTGCCGTCGACAACGACGCCCGGAAAGGCCGCTTCCACCGGGGCGACCGCCGCGCCGCCGGCGGCGTACATTCGGTGCACGGCGGCGTCCGCGTCCCAGACCGCGGCGCCGAGATTGGCGAACATGTTCAGCGCCGTGGACTTGCCCATGCCGATGGAGCCGGTGAGGCCGATGCGGATCATGCAGCGCCCCTCTTTTTCAGCGTGCCCACAAGAAGCTCGCGCAGATCATCGTCGACACGGGGGCTCACCGGGTATGGCCGGTTTCCGAACCAGGCGGCAAATCCCGGCCGCGCCTGATGCATCAGCATCTCAAGACCGTTGATGGTTGCGGCGCCGCGTTCGCGGGCGTTGCGCAACAGCGGCGTTTCCAAAGGCGCATAGACAATATCGTAGACAATCGCATTTGACCTCAGGTCGGCAAGGTCGATCTCCAGCGCGGGCTGGCCGGTCATCCCGAGGGATGTGGTGTTCACGAGAAGATCGCAAGCGTCGAGACCGGGCAGGCGCGCCGACCAGTCCATGACCTCCAGGCCGAACTCTTTTCCGAGCGCTTCCGCCTTTTCGCGGGTCCGGTTTGTTATGCGGATCTCCTTGCACCCGATGTCGCGAAGCGCCGCGACAACCCCGCGGGCGGCGCCCCCTGCGCCGAGCACCATCGCCGTTTCGATATTGGCGCCCGGCGCGTTCGCCCACAGCGCATCCTTAAAGCCGGCGCTGTCGGAATTGTCCGCATATGCGTTGTCACCGAACGTCAGCATGTTTGCGGCGCCGATGGTTTTCGCCGCGTCGCTCGCTCGGTACGCGTATCGCAAAGCGTTTTCTTTATGAGGGATCGTGACATTGGCCCCGGCGAAGCCTTGCGCCTGCAATTCATCCATCGCCGTCGCGAACGCATCGTAGTCGGACGCTACCTCTATCGCCCGATATTCGCCCTCAATGCGGGCCCGGCGCGCCCACTCATTATGGATCAGCGGAGACAGGGAATGGGAGATCGGAAACCCGATGACGCCAGCAAGCGTCGGTTTCGGGTTTTTCCATTGCTCGCCGAAAACGCCCTGGCGGCGCAGCTCCGCCAGGAGAGGATAAATCGCGATCCCCTGGACGGTGAACCAGTCGCCGCTGATGCGCTTAAAGAGGCCGGCGCCGGCTGGTGTTTCCACCTGATACGCGCCGACGCTCGACAGAACGCCGTCGCCGACTTCTTCAAAGTAAGCGTCAATTTCTGCGCCGGTCATACTACGGATGGTCAGCCGGGGACGTTCCAGATTACGCCACACGATTTCCCCGTCGCGGGCAGCAACAGTTGCGTTGATCAGGCTGTGGGTCTCGCCCTGCATTTCGCTTAGTCGGGCGCGGGCCTCCGCCATGTCGACCGGCTTGTCATATGCCTCACCACGAAACTCCAAAATCTGATCGGCGCCGATTACGATTCCCTTTTGGTTTTTCGCAACCGCCATGCACTTCGCTTCCGCCAGCTGCATGGCCGTCTCTTCGAGTCCCATCCCGCTCGCTGAAGCCTGCGTCTTGATAACAGACTCATCGGCGCCCGGTTTGATCACGGAAAAGGCGATCTCGTGATGTTTGAGGATCGCGGCGCGGATGGCGCTTCCGGAAGCGAGGATAACCGGCTGGTTGTTATTCATTGGTTCTGGCGCGCGGAAAGTTTGGTGAGGATCGCAGCGGCGGTTTCTTCCACGGATTTTCGCGTCACGTCGATCATTGGCCAGCCGTGTTTTGCATAAAGCCGCTTTGCCCGCAGCACCTCCGCCCGAATGGTGTCGAGGTCCGAGTATTCATCGGCGGCGCCCACCGCATTGATGCCACCGAGGCGGCTCTTGCGAATCTGCGCCAGCCGTTCCGGGCTTGCGATGAGACCGACGACCAGCGGTTTGCGCAGCTCGAAAAGCTCCGGCGGCGGGTCCGCTGTGGGCACCAAGGGGACATTCGCCGCCTTGACGCCCCGGTTCGCCAGATACATGCAGGTCGGCGTCTTGGACGTGCGGCTGACCCCGACCAGCACCACATCCGCCGAGGCAAGATCCCAGTTCATCTGCCCGTCATCATGAGAAAGGGTGTAATCGAGCGCGGCGATCCGCGTGAAGTAGCGATCATCCAGCTCATGCTGGGCGCCGGCCTTCTTGGTTTGCTCAAGGCCAAGATAATCGGTGAATGCATTCAGCATGGGATCAAGGACGGAAACCGCCGGCATCTGCATTTCGCTGCACCGAACTTCGAGCAGCCGGCGAAGGTTCGGATTGATCACCGTGTAAAGGACAATCCCCGGCGCGGCCTCTATGGCGGCCAGGGTTTTTTCCATCTGCCGCGGGGAGCGGACCAGCGCGTATATATGTTCAAGGGGTTTGGCGTGGGCGAATTGAGACGCGGTTGCCTTGAGCATGGCGTTCAGGGTTTCGCCGGTTGAGTCCGAAACGAGATGCACGTGGAAATAGGTGGCCAGCGGCGCAGGCGTGGCCTCCGTCCTTTCCTCGATTATTTCCGCATCATCACCGGACATCACTGTGGACTTATAAGGGAAAGACGCCCGGTTTCGCGACAGGGAATTTTCGGCCCCGGAAAAGCCGCCGGCCATGCCGGTTCGGCGCCCATGGGGATTTGAAAACGCAAGCCGGTGAAAGAGGGTGCGGCGTTTTTTCAAATGGCCCCGGAAAAGTTTCTTTTCCGCGTCTGCTTGTGCGAAGTTTTTATCGAGAATCGAACGACCTAACGAGGTATTACCAGTTTTCCGGAGACAGGTTAGACCCGTGGACTTTTCCGGGCGCCGGATCGGCGCCAATACGTGAAAAATGTTCGACGCCGATCTTTCCCCCGCTTGCCGGCCCTACTCTTAATATTCATTCTTTTTTAAGAGTCTTTAATAGAAGGTTAACAGGCAGGTTATTCGACCATGACATCCGCATCGAAATTCATAAGAACGCTGAATGGCGAGATCGAGGCCATACCGCCGATCTGGTTCATGCGGCAGGCGGGGCGATATCTCCCTGAGTATCGAGAACTGCGCGCAAAGGCCGGGTCGTTTCTCGACCTCTGTTACAATCCGGAGATGGCGTCGGAAGTCACCCTCCAGCCCATACGCCGATATGATCTCGATGCAGCGATCCTCTTTGCCGATATCCTCCTCATTCCTGACGCCATGGGACAAACCCTCTCCTTTGCCGAGGGCGAAGGGCCAATCCTCGATCCGGTGATAACAGCGAGCAATATTGATGCGTTTCGCGGCCGAGATATTCATGAGACGCTGGCGCCTGTTTATGAAACGGTGAAACGAACGCGTGCGGGACTTAGTGAGGACAAGGCTCTGATCGGGTTTGCGGGCGCGCCCTGGACAGTGGCGACCTATATGATCAACGGCCGGTCCAGTCGCGATCCCGCTGCTCTGAGGAAGCTCTATTATCAGGACAGGCCATTTCTGGAGGCATTGATCGATCTCCTCAGCGATCACACGATCGAGTACCTCTCTCGCCAGATTGAGGCGGGCGCGGATGCGGTGCAGCTTTTCGACACCTGGGCCGGTGGTCTGCCGTGGCCGGTGCTCGATCTGGTGTCGGTAAGACCGCTTCAGAAAATCGCGGCGGCGGTGAAGAAAGCCCACCCTGGAACGCCGGTAATCTTTTTTCCCAAAGGCGTCGGTGAAACCGCCGCGGAGTATGCGCAGCTGCCGGAATGCGATGGTCTCGGTATTGATTACGCCATGGATCCCGCGTGGGCGCGGGCCAATCTGTCCGGCCATACCGTTATACAGGGCGCGCTCGACCCGATCAGCGTCATTACGGGGGGAGAAGACATGATGCGCAGCGCCGGGACCTATCTGAAGCTCTTCCATGATGTTCCCTATGTCTTCAATCTCGGCCATGGGTTCCTGCCGCAGACGCCGCCGGAGAACGTTGCGGCGCTGGTCGACTTCATCCGGGGAGGGAACTGGTGAGCGCGTTTCTGCTGGAAATTTACCTGTGGCTGAAGGCCGTTCACCTCATCGCCATCATCGCCTGGATGGCGGGCATGATGTATCTGCCGCGTCTCTTCATCTATCACCACGGTGCCGAAAAAGGCGGTGAGGCGGAGCGCAACTTCATTGTCATGGAACGCCGGCTGCTCAAGGGGATCATGAATCCCTCGATTGCGGCGGTCTGGATTTTAGGGATCGCCATGCTGATCGCCAATCCGGCGACGCTTTCAGCCGGTTGGTTCCACGCCAAACTCGCGCTGGTTATCGCCATTTCGGGCGCGCATGGGTTTTACGCGAGCGCCCGGCGGAAATTCGAAGCAGGCGAGCGCCCGCGCACGGCAAGGTTCTGGCGGATCGTCAATGAAGCGCCATTCATCGCCCTGATCCTCATCGTTATCCTGGTGATCGTGAAGCCATTCTAGGCGCAAATGCAAGGTCCGGAACGCCGCCCGCCCATTGACGGGCGCGTCTGATCGCCTATATCAACGAAAACCTTCCTTTTGACGCAGCGTGAAAACGCGCGCGCCCTTTGTTTTCACCAAGACTTCCATAGCCCTGGCGTCGCCGGGCGCATTTCACATAGTCGGGAACCAACCGATGCTGCCAAAACAGATGTCCCTTGAGGAACTCAAGGAAAAAACCCCAGCCGCCCTCCTGGAATTCGCGGAACAGTTAGAGGTCGAGAACGCCTCGACCATGCGCAAACAGGATATGATGTTTGCGATCCTGAAGGAGCTTGCGGATCATGACGTTGAAATCGCCGGCGGCGGCGTTTTGGAAGTTCTCCCGGACGGGTTCGGGTTCCTGCGTTCGCCGGAAGCGAACTATCTCGCCGGGCCTGACGACATCTATGTGAGCCCGAGCCAGATCCGGCGCTTTGCCCTCAGGACCGGCGATACGGTAATCGGCGAAATCCGCAGTCCCAAGGACGGCGAACGGTACTTCGCTCTTCTGAAAGTGGGCACGATCAATTTCGAAGAGCCGGAAAAAGCGCGTCACAAGGTCCATTTCGACAATCTGACGCCGCTCTATCCGGAAGAACGCCTCAACATGGAAATCGAGGCGGAAAACGAAAAGAGCAAGGACATGACCGCGCGGGTCATCGATCTTGTGGCGCCCCTCGGCAAAGGGCAGCGGGCGCTGATCACAGCGCCGCCGCGGACCGGTAAAACTGTCATTCTACAGAACATTGCTCATTCCATCGCCGCCAATCATCCGGAGGCGTATCTCATCGTTCTCCTGATCGACGAGCGTCCGGAGGAAGTGACCGACATGCAGCGCTCGGTGAAAGGCGAGGTCGTTTCTTCGACGTTTGACGAGCCGGCGACGCGGCATGTTCAGGTCGCCGAGATGGTGATCGAAAAAGCTAAACGACTTGTTGAGCACGGCCGCGATGTTGTCATCCTGCTCGATTCCATCACCCGGCTGGGGCGCGCCTACAACACAGTCGTGCCGTCATCCGGCAAGGTTTTGACCGGCGGCGTTGACGCCAACGCATTGCAAAGGCCGAAACGCTTTTTCGGCGCCGCGCGGAATATCGAGGAGGGCGGATCGCTGACAATCATCGCGACGGCCCTTATCGAGACCGGCTCGAAAATGGACGAAGTTATTTTCGAGGAATTCAAGGGCACCGGCAACGCGGAAATCATCCTTGATCGGAAGGTTGCGGACAAGCGCGTTTACCCGGCGATCGACATTGCCAAATCGGGCACGCGAAAAGAAGATCTCATTACCGATCCGGCGGCGATGCAGAAAATTTTCGTCCTCCGCCGCATCCTGGCGCCCATGGGCGTTAACGATGCGATCGAGTTCCTGCTCGATAAATTGAAGCAGACTAAAACCAATGAAGCGTTTTTCGATTCGATGAACACGTAGTGGTTGCAAGGCCCGCCGCCCGTTACGCATTGTTAATCGACCGGCCCGTTTCGAGAGGCGCCTGGGACAGATTGCACAATCCGTTGTCGCAGCGCCGATTAATGGTCGCACGGCCGCGGCTATAAAATTTTATAGACCGTCTCGTCCCTAAAACTGGCCGTCGCGCGCGCACCCTTTCTTAACGCTCACTGGACATTCATGACGACGCAGAATTCACCATCTGCGCGGTTGTTGATTCAGTCTTGTACCGGGTGTGCGTAATGAGTGTTCCATTTCTCCGCGGCCTGTCCATTGGCGCGCTTGCTGCGGCGTTTGCGGTTGATGGTGCAGCGCCGGCGCAGGCGGCGGCAGATGAACGCCTCTTCAGGGTCGTTGACGAGAAAAGCGGGGCGATGCGCCCACATTTCAAACAGTCACACCGTATACAGATGAATGAGGACGCGTTTCAGCGTCCGAGTTTGACAATCAGCCTTTTTGGCGAGGCCGTTGTCGCTGTCCGCGATCGTATCGAACACAGCGGTGACGATACTGTTTCATGGATCGGACATGTTTCCGGCACGCCCGGAGAGCGCGTCGTCCTGACCGAGCGCAAGGGCGCATTTGCCGGACGGATCGATTATGACGGCCGGACCTTCGAGATATCCCGGTCGCCGGACGGCGCATTGATGGTCAGCGAGCTTGATCCGGCTGCGCTGCCTGAAGAGGAGCCGTTCCATCTGCCGCACGCTCCCGGCGGGCCCCCGCACGTCCACGGCGCGGCAAAGCCCGTTGCTGCGGCGGTGGCAGGCGCTCCGATACAGCAGGACTTGCTCGTTGCGTATACGGATGATGCATGCCGGGCGGCCGGCGGCGACGGCTCAAGCAGTTGCAGCCAGGTCGAGGCGGGCATCGCCAATGCGGTCGCCGACATGAATGCGGCCTATGTGGCGAGCGAGGTCAACATTACGGTGAACCTCGTCGGCATGGTGCTGACGCAATATGACGAGGGCTCAAAATCCGCATCGGATATGCTCGACGAGTTGCGCCGGACGAGCGACGGCCATATGGACGAGCTTCACACCGCCCGGGACGATTACGGCGCTGATTTGCTCGCGCTCATCACCGGTTCCGGCGGCGGTTATTGCGGCATCGCCTATGTTGGCGCGTCGGCGTCCTACGCCATGTCGCTTACTGCTGAATCCTGCCTGTCGAGCCGCACGCTCGCCCACGAAATCGGTCACAACCAGGGATCCAGCCACGCTCGCTCGCAAAACAGCGGCGGCACGACCGGCGCCTATCACTACGGCTATCGCCGGTGCAATGACGGATCGGTCGACGATGTGGGCGCGCCCTATTTCTCGACCATTATGGCTTACGGGTGTAGCGGCGCGACGCGCATCGGGAATTTTTCCAATCCGAACGTGAACTATTCCGGAACGCCGACCGGGATTGATCCCGACGTCGATCCCGACAATGGCGCGTGGGCGGCGCGAACGCTCAACGAAAGCGCAAGCACGATTGCAGGGTTCCGCGCCAGCACGACGCCGCCGCCACCGGGCCCCCCGCCGCCAACGCCGACAGCGCCGGAGGCGCCCAGCGGTCTTGTGGCGACGGCTTCAGGCGCCACCGAGATCGACCTCTCATGGTCTGACAATGCCGACGACGAAGAACAGTTTCAGCTCCAGCGCGCCATCGGCAATGGCGGCTTTGGAACGATCGCGACGCTTTCGTCCAACACAACGGGCTTTGACGATAACGGCCTCGATCCGGCAACGATCTATCGCTACCGCGTGCGCGCAACGAACGACGCCGGCTCATCGGCCTACTCAAATATCGCCGAGGCGACGACCGAGACGTCTCCTATACAGACCGCCGATATGGCGCAGCAGGACATTGCGCAGGCGGATGGCCGCATTGAGGGCGCCTATACGGACACCCACAGCGATGACGGCCGCGTGCAACGCCTTACCGAAACCAGCAATGGCGGCCTCTCCCTCAGCCGTCAGTATCGGGGAAGCCATGTCTGGCGATTTGACGTCCTCGGCGGCGGAGACGTGGTGTTTACAGCGAACGCTTACGTTTCGGGCCGGGAAGGCTTTCATTTCGATTACCGGCGCGCCGGAGAACGGGCGTGGCGCCGCATGTTTACGGTCGACTCCACGAACGCCTCGAACATTGAGCGCTACACATTCCCGCGCAGCGTGACGGGCGACATCTATGTCCGCGCCAGAGACGCCTATCTCGGAAAGAACGAAACGGCGGATACGCTCACTGTTGATTACATGACCGCGACGACAAATCCGTCGACTGATCAACGCAGCGCGCCCATTGTTTTCACGCCTGAAGTCATCAGCCGCCCTCCGGTCTGGCGCGTGCGGGGCGTCCGTGCGGGACGTTATCAGGCGCCGCCGGCGCGTTTCTATGAGACCGCGCCGGCATATCCGACCCTGGATGTTTTCGAAGGCCGCGTCGTTTCGCTGCCTGAGCCCGATCAGGATCTTCGCGAAGCCTTGCCCAGATATGTGAACTGGCGCCAGCGACTGCGCGAGTAGCGCAAGGCAAGGGTTCGTTCGCGCCGGCTACGCCTGTCGCGCTCGCGAATGTGAGCGTCCTTAGAGGCGAATGGAAAAAAACGGGATGGCGTTAAGACGCCTATCCGGGCATGGTCGCGGCGTTCAAGCCGACGAAAGCTCACCCCACATTGTCTGACCGCCCGCTGTCTGACCGCCCATTGTCCGATCCTGCCGAACAGGGAAAAGCCCCCGCAAAGTTTCTCCAGGGCGATCTGATGCGCCACATCGTCGTCATGTCCACGACGGCGAGTGCGGGGCTTGTCTCGATTTTTCTCGTCGATTTCGCTGACCTCTACTTTATCTCGCTGCTTGGCAAGAGGGAACTCGCCGCCGCCGTGGGCTTTGCCGGCACGTTGATCTTCTTCAACATGTCCATGACGATCGGGCTGATGATCGCCATGTCCGCGCTCGCCGCCCAGCGCATCGGCAAGGGAGAGCCGGAAGAGGCGCGTCGCATTGCCACCAGCGTTGCCGTCGCGGCGCTGGCCCTCGGCGTGGTGTTTGCGGCGGTGTTCTGGATATTTGCGCCGCAAATGCTGGAACTCATGGGGGCGGTCGGGGAAACGCGGGATCTTGCGGCCCGCTATATGCGCATCGTCGTTCCATCACTGCCGGTGGCGGCGCTCGCTATGGTCGCATCGGGTCTTCTGCGCGCCCATGGGGATGCGCGCCGCGCCATGAATGCGACCCTTGCCGCCGGCGCGGTCAACGCCGTGCTCGACCCGATCCTGATTTTCGCTGCGGGCCTCGGGCTTGACGGTGCGGCGCTTGCTTCCGTTGCTGCGCGGCTCGCCATGGCAATCACGGCGATCATCCCGATCATCCGTCACTATAGCGGATTTGCGCCCTTTAACGGCGCGCAGTTTGTCCGCGATTTGCAGCCGATCTTCGGCATTGCGATGCCGGCGATCCTGACCAACGTGGCGACGCCCGTGGGCGCCATTATCGTAACGCGGGCGATTGCGCCTTATGGCGACGCGGCGGTCGCCGGGTTCGCTGTCATCACGCGGCTGACGCCCCTTGCGTTTTGCGTTCTCTTTTCCCTGTCCGGCGCTGTCGGGCCGATTGTCGGGCAGAATCTCGGCGGCGGGGCCTATGGCCGGGTGCGGGAGACATTGCGCAAGGCGCTGTTCTTCGCCGCGATGTACACCGCCGGCATCTGGGTTGTGCTCTTCGCGTCCAACTGGGCAATTGCCGATGCTTTCGGGCTGACCGACGAGGGCGGCGCGCTGATCTTCTGGTTCGCGGTCATCGTCGCGCCGCTGTTCTTCTTTAACGGCGCGCTCTTTGTTTCCAATGCGGCGTTCAACAATCTGAAAAGGCCGCTTTGGTCGACCTGGCTCAACTGGGGCAAGAACACAATCGGCACGGCGCCGTTCGTTTTCGCCGGCTCGGCCATCGCGGGCGCGCCCGGCGTCATCATCGCCCAGGCCATTGGGGGCGTCGCCTTTGCGGTGATCGGCGTGTGGCTGGGTTTTCGTCTGATTGACGCCTATGAGGCCGGCCGGGCGGACCCGGCGGCCGGCTCGTCGACGCCCCTGGCGCGCGCCCGGCCGACGCCGCCGCTTTCCTCGCCCCGCGGTTAGCGCGCGGAGCCTGTTACCCTTTTACGACAGCGTCTGTCGCGCGAGCGTCTCGACTCGCCGATTCAATATTGATTGCGCAACACCGGGCCGGTATCGACAATAACTATCTGTGTACAGACGCTTCCGAAGGTCTCTTTCGGTTGGGCGGGCGCTAACACCGTAGGGGACGAAAAGAAAGGGAAGACCTGTCATGTCGAAATCTATCCTGGTCGCTGTCGCGGCGGCCTTCGCTATCGTTACGCCCGCTGCCGCGGTTGAATACTCCGATATACGCAATGCTTATTCGTCCGAGGCGTTTTCAGACGCCGACGCCGATTGGCGCCGCCTCACCGCAAACCGGATCGAAGCGTGCTCGCGTTACGGCAAGGAACGTAAAACGCGGGTGAACCTGCTTGTGGACAGCTATCTGGCGATTGGAAAAGCGCTCGACGCCAATGATGAAGCTGCGACGATGAAGGCTGCGAAGCGGCTCTCAAAAGCATCGACCCTGAACGGGCGGTTTGAAGAATGCTGGGACAAAATAGCCCGCCGCAACGGCGTTTCGCGGGAATTTCTGTCCATGCTCGACGACATGTAGAAATGGTCGTTGAAGGCGGGCGCCGCAATCAGCGCCCGGCCTTTGCCTTTTGGCCGGCGCATGGTCAGCCGCGCGCCGGCAGCACCTTCGGGTTGCGCAGGATGGCGGCTGACACAAGCGAAATGAGCAATCCGACCGGGAAGATCTCCGAAAAGGTGATTGGTATACGGAACAGCGGGTTGCCGTAATTCTCTACCATCCTGTTCATTTCCGCGATGGCTTTATCAAGCTCCGCCCCCGCGAGCCCGGCCGCCTTCTTTTTCTCAATAACCGCCGCTGAATATTCTTCTATAAAGGCGTGATCGGTTGCGGCGAGATAGAGTTCCCAGCCGGTGACGTAGAACGCGCCGGCGACGGCGGCGATGGCGAGGCCGGTCAGGAACGCCGGCAGGAATTTGATAACGCCGCCATGGTTGACGTCGCGATGGCGTTTTACGCCGACAAAAATCAGCGTCAGCGCCGCCAGCATGATGAGATAGCCGAATATCTGGCCCGATGCGGCGCCCTTTTCATCGCCGTCCAGAATGAAGCCAAGGGTCATGGCGCCGATGACGATCGTCCCGGCAATGGCGCCGTAGATGAGTGCGATGCGCAGCATGTGCGGGTTCTCCTTTTCCGATTTTTCCTATGATGCTTTGCCCGGCGGCTGGAAAAGCCCCAGCGTGTTTCCCTCCGGGTCCTCGAACCAGGCGAAGCGGCCTTTACCGCCGGGGATATCGAGGGGCCCGATGGTGACCTTGCCGCCATTATCCGCGACCCGCGCGGCGGCGGCGTCAGCGTCGGCGACCTCGATATAAACCATCACATAGCGATGGGGCTCGTGGCCGAGGGCTGTAAGGGCGCCGTTAATGCCGCTGTCGGCGCCCGTCGCCACCTCCCCGGACATGTCGCCGGCTTCCACCGTCCAGCCAAATGCCTCTTCGTAAAACGCCTTCGACGCCGGTCTGTCCTTGCAGCCGATTTCGAAACGCACCACCGGATTGCCCATAAACACCCTCCGTTGCAATCATTGGATTGAGTGAAATGATGGCTGAAAACAGCCGAAACGCCATCACCCGAAGGGGTGATTTCGGGAAAATCACCCAAAATTCCGCGGGTAAGCGCGCCCGCTTCAGGGGATCAGCGAGAGTTCTCTGGCTTTGCCGATCGCATCGGTGCGCCTTGCAGCGCCGAGTTTTTCGTAAAGCCGCGCCAGATGGGTTTTCACCGTATTGGGAGAAACGCCGAGCTTGCGGGCGATCTCCTTGTTGGAAAGGCCGGCGGCGAGGAGTTCAAGGGTCTCATATTCGCGCGGCGAGACGCCAAGAGATTTGAGCGCCGCATCGTTCCTTTCAAATCCCGCGTCGGGAGCGCGCCTGGTCAGGCGCCAGCCGGCCCACGCGCCCAGCGCGGTGAAGCCGGCGGCGCCGAGAAGGAGGTAAATCTCGCCGGCGAAAACGCGGGTGACATATTTGTATTCGAGCCAGGCGAGCAGAACCGAAGCGACGCCGAGTGCGAGCGCGTACAGAAAAACGGTTCGCTTCATTGCCCCTTACCCCTTTGAGATTCCGCATACGCCGTCGGTTGGCGCGCGACCGGCGTCAAGGAGGGCGCTATAGGCGGCGCGGGGACGGTCCGTCGCGATAACGTCTGCGCCGTCGGCGGCGATCTCCGCATAGCGCTGCGCGTCGCCGCCGCGGGCGATTTCCGCGTCGATGGAGGAGCGGCTGCCCAGCGTGCCGACGATTGTTTCCACATTGCGCCGGTCGAGCAGGGTGAGAAGCCGCGGGTTCGGCCCGTCTGTTCCGGTGAAAGCGACAATGCGATCTTCCGGAACGCCGGCGGCGACGGCGCGGTTCAGCTCGGACTGGGAGTTCACCGAAAGCGAGATCATCATATCTGGCGCAAGGGAATGGAGTTTGCGCGCCGAGGCCATGGAATAGGCGATGAGGATGACCCGGTCCTCCGCACCCTGACGATATACTTCGTCGATGACATCGCCATAGCGTGCGGACCGTTTGAAATCGATTTGCAGGATCGTGCGGGATTTCGACCAGGCGAGAACGTCGGAAAATTTCGGCGGGGCGAAATCGGTTTCCCGGCCAACCGCATCCACCAGACGCATGCGCCGAAGCACCGCCCATTGGGTCTCATCGGCGCGGCCGCCGCCTGAGGTGGTTCGGCCCAGGGTTTCGTCATGCATGAGAAAGAGAACGCCGTCCGCCGACTGAGCGACGTCGACCTCCATGATTGCGGGAACGGCTCTCATGGTCGCGCGAAGGGTTTCGAGGGCGTTTTCCGGGTTTCCGCCTGCGGGACCGCCGCGGTGAGCGGAAACGAGCGCAAGCCCTGCGGCGTCGAGACAGTCAAAGAAACTGTTGAGATCGCCTTCGGTTGCGATGGTCCAGCCGGCGATATCATCGCTCTGAGCGCCTGAAATCGTGGCTGAGGACGCGTCCGGCCGCTCGCAGCTAACCATCAGCGCCATTGCGCCGAGCGCTTCTATGCACTGAAAAAACTTCACTATTTCTCCCATTTCACGGTTTCAGGACGATCGCGCCGGCGCTGTTGCCGCTTTCGAGCAGTCGGTGGGCGTCTTCGACTTTTGCCAGCGGAAACCGATTTCCGATTGCCGGGCGCAGGACGCCTTTTTCGATCAGGCCGAAAAGCGCCGCAGCCATGGCTGGAAGGCGGTCGGGCGTTGCGTAGTCAAACAGCGTCGGACGGGTGAGGGTGAGCGATCCGCGGCGCGCGAGATCGAGCGGCTGCACCGCCGGGACCGGACCTGACGCATTGCCGTAGGTCACCATATGGCCGAGAGGGGCGAGGGAATCGAGAGAGGCCTCAAACGTCGCCGCGCCGACGGAATCATAAACGACATCGACGCCGCGACCGTCCGTCAGCTCTCGGACGTCGCCGGAAATTGAATCCGTCTTTGTGCGGAGTATAATGTCCGAGGCGCCGTTATTCCGCGCGGCTTCCGCTTTTTCGTCCGAGCCGACAACGGCGATGACCCGCGCGCCGATATGCGCCGCCCATTGGGTCAGGAGCGTGCCGACGCCGCCCGAGGCTGCGTAAACGAGGCACGAATGGCTTGATTCAAGGGCGAAAACGTTGCGCAGGAGCATATGCGCCGTGAGGCCTTTCAGGAATGCGGCCGCCGCCGTCTCGTCGTCAACGCCGTCCGGGATCTTCGCCGCGACCCCGGCAGGACAGATTGTCGCCGTCGCGTAGGCGCCGGCGCCGGACAGATAGGCCACGCGGTCGCCGGCGCGCAGCGTTTCGACATCAGCCCCCACGGCTTCCACAACGCCAGCGCCCTCCTGGCCCAGGATCGCCGGAAAGGCGACAGGGTAAAGGCCCTTGCGTTGGTAGATATCGATGAAATTGAGACCGATGGCGGCGTTCCGGATAAGGATCTCGCGCGGCCCCGGCGCGCCCGGATCATGGGGCTTCAGGTCGAAATTTTCCGGTCCGCCGACCTCGTCCAGAATAACCGCCTGCTCCATGCCGTCTCTCCTCGCTACGGGCTTTCCGAATACTCATTGCGGCCGCGATGATCCAGCGCAAACCCGGCTGTTATGGCGCCGTGTAATTCGCTAGGCTGCGGAGCGAAGAGGAGAATTCCCGATGAAAATCACCGTTAACCTTGATGTGACGCCCCAGGAGGCGCGCGCCTTTTTCGGCATGCCGGACGTTGAGCCCATGAACCAGATGATCATGGCCGAAATGCAAAAACGGGCAAAAGATTCAATGGACACGCTTGCAGATCCGGAACGGCTGGTGGCCGCGTGGATCAATATGGGCGGCAAGGGCGTTGAGGGTTTGCAAGCGATGATGGGCGCGGCAATGGGCGGCGGC
>JANQJK010000016.1 GCA_028281665.1 Hyphococcus sp. | reverse complement strand
CCCTGCGGACCCGTTGAATATCGGCGACGCCTTCCAGGAAATGATGAAGGGCCTGGCCGCCGATCCGGGAACGGTGATGCAGCGGCAGTTTAACCTGTGGGGCGACTACGCAAAATTAATGTCGAATATGTCGCGGCGCATGGCCGGCGAAGCCGTCAAGCCGGCTATCGAGCCGGAAAGCCATGACCGGCGTTTTGCCCACACCGCCTGGAATGAAAACCCGATGCTGGACTTCGTGAAACAGTCCTATCTGATTGGCGGCAAATGGCTGGAAAAGACCGTTCACGAACTGGAAGGCATGGAGGAACACGAGAAGGCGAAGGCGGAGTTTTACACGCGCCAGTTTATCGACGCCTGCGCGCCGTCCAATTTCGCCATGCTGAATCCGGAGGTCGTCGATGCAACGATCGAGAGCAAGGGCGAGAACCTGCTCAAGGGTTTAAAGAACCTGATCGAGGATATCGATCGCGGCCATGGAAAGCTCGCGATCCGGCAGGCGGACCTCGATCACTTCAAGCTTGGCGAAAACATCGCAACGACGCCCGGCAAAGTCGTCTTTCAAAACGAGATCATCCAGCTCCTTCAATATACGCCGACGACAGACAAAGCGGCGAAAACGCCGATGCTTGTTGTGCCGCCATGGATCAATAAGTTTTATATTCTGGACCTTCAGCCATCGAACAGCTTTATCAAATGGCTGGTCGATCAGGGACGAACCGTATTTGCCATTTCCTGGGTAAATCCCGACCCTTCTCTTCGCGAAAAAACGTTCGAAGACTATATCCGGCAAGGACTGTTCGAAGCGCTCGACGCCATTGCGTTGGCGACGGGCGAAAAAAAGGCCGATACGATCGGATACTGCATCGGCGGCACCATGCTTTCGATGGCCATGGCCTATATGGCCAAGACCGGCGACGACCGGATCAACTCCGCCACGTTTTTCACCGCACAGGCGGATTTCGAAGAGTCCGGCGATCTTCAGTTGTTTGTTGACGACGCACAGCTCGACGCCATCGAGAAACAGATGGACGCCGCCGGCGGCGTTCTTGAAGGGCGCGCCATGGCGACAACCTTCAATATGCTGAGATCGAACGATCTGATCTGGTCGTTCGTGATCGACAATTACATGAAGGGCAAAGACCCTGCGAAGTTCGACCTCCTCTTCTGGAATTCAGACGCAACGCGAATGCCGAAGAACGTGCATCTGTTTTATTTGCGGGAGTTCTATCAGCACAACCGTCTGGCGAAGGGCGAGCTGACAATGGACGGAGAGGCCTTGGACCTCGGCGAGGTCAACCTTCCGATCTTCATGCAGGCCGGCGAAACGGATCACATCGCGCCGCATAACTCGGTGTACAGAACCGCGCGCCATTTCGCGTCAAAAGCAAATAAGGACGTGACGTACATGCTTGCGGGATCGGGACATATCGCCGGCGTCGTCAATCATCCCGACAAAAACAAATACCATCATTCGATCAACTCGGCCCTGCCGAAAACGATTGCAGCATGGAAAGAAGGCGCCGAACGCGTGCCCGGCTCCTGGTGGCCGCACTGGATCAAGTGGCTTGACCGCGTCAGCCCCGGAAAGGTCGCCGCGCGCCAGCCCGGCGATGGCGGCCTCGCTGTTATCGAAGACGCGCCGGGCAGCTATGTAAAAGTCAAAGCGTAAGCGGCGTTACGCCGTTTGAGCAGCCTTTGCGAACGCCGCGTCTGACTGTTTTTGCGGTGCAGAGTCGAAGCGCAGCACGCCGTCTTCCAGCGCCGCAAAACGCAGGTTTTTTACATCGCGAAAATAGTCCTGCGGGTGACGCCACGGCTCGCGCGCGCCCTGTTTCGGCAGTCTGGCGGCGGCGCGCGTTACGTATCCCGAACTGAAATCGAGAAACGGTTCGCGCGCCATCGACTGATCTTCATTTATCGGCGTAACGGAAGAATACCCGTGCTCGTCGAGGTAATTAATCAGCCGGCAGGCATAGGCGTTGACGAGATCGGCCCGCAGTGTCCACGACGCGTTTGTGTATCCGAAGACAGAGACGAGATTAGGCACGCCGTCAAACATCAGTCCCTTATAGGTAAGAGTATCGCCGGGCCTGACAAGCGCGCCATCGACAACAATATCCGCGCCGCCGAATGTTTGCAGTTCAAGGCCGGTCGCAGTGACGATGAGGTCCGCCGGCAGCGTTTCTCCTGAACTGAGCACCACGCCCGTACTGTCAAACTTCGAGATCGTATCGGTGACGACCGACGCGGCGCCCGACGTAATTGCATCAAACAGATCGTCATCAGGCACGACGCACAGGCGCTGCTCCCACGGATTGTATTCCGGCGTGAAATGCGTCTTGACGTCAAAGTCCGGCGGCAATTTCTCGCGCGTAAACTTGATCAGGTTCTTCGCCATCTTCTTCGGATTGGCCCGGGCGAATTTGAACGAAATCTGCTGAAGAATGACCCGCTGCCAGCGCATGATCGAATGCGCGACGCCGCCGGGAAGGAACCGCGAGAGGAACTTTGACATGCCGCTGACCGCCGGCATGGAGAAGTAATAGCTCGGCGAGCGCTGCAACATCGTGACGTGACGGGCCGTTTGCGCAAGCGCCGGCACGAGCGTTACCGCCGTCGCTCCGGAACCGATAACAACGATGCGTTTGCCGGCGTAATCATAGTCCTCCGGCCAGTTTTGAGGATGGATGATATCGCCTTTGAAATCGTCCGACCCCGGAAAGGTCGGCGCATAACCCGACGAGTATCGATAGTAGCCCGCCGCCGATATCACGAAGGATGCTTCGTAGATCTCCTCGCCGTCGTCATGCGCCACGATGAGGCGCCACAGGGACCGCGCCGACGACCACTGCATGGACTGAACGCGGCGCCGGAAACGGATCCGGTCGACGATGTCGTATTCCTCCGCCGTTTCGGAAACATATTTCTTTATTGCCGGCCCATCGGCGATCGCCTTTGCTCCGCGCCATGGCCGGAACCCGAAGCCGAGCGTGAACATGTCGCTGTCCGAGCGAATGCCCGGGTAACGAAAGAGATCCCACGTGCCGCCAATCGCATCTCGCGCTTCCAGAATCGCGTAGGATTTTTTCGGGCAGTGCTGTTGCAGGTGGCAGGCGGCGCTGACGCCGGAGATCCCCGCGCCGACGACAATCACATCAAACCGCTTTGTTTCCTGAGACATACTGGTTCCGCCGGCGCCGACATTAACCGGGCCCACCGAACCGGTCGATGGCCAACAGCAGCGCCGAAGATTCGAGCGCGTTTACAATTCATTAACCAATTCGAATCACCGTCGTATTTCAGAAGCCGGGGTGGCGATGAGCAAGATTGATGTAACGACGCAAGATTTGCTGCGGCGGCTGGGACCGACATCGCGGTCACGCAGCGCCAGGGCCGATGCGCTCTTTCGGCGCCTGCGTCTTGCGGAATCCGATCAGATTGCGGACGCCCTTGAGCGTGCGCCGCGCGCCATCCGGCCCGCGGAACTGGCGGGAAACGCGAAACCCGGTCCGGTTATTCAGAAGTCCGACTAGCGCGCCGCGCTAGGCGGTCGTCTCGGCAAGCTTGACGCCTTTTTCCTCAAGGTAGCTGCGCAATTCGCCGCTCTCGAACATCTCGCGAACGATATCGCACCCGCCGACAAACTCGCCCTTCACATAGAGCTGGGGAATGGTCGGCCAGTCTGAAAACTCCTTGACGCCCTGACGCAGTTCGTCGGACTCAAGGACGTTGGCGGTGTCGAAATCCGCGCCGAGATAATCGAGAATCTGAACGACCACCGATGAGAACCCGCATTGCGGAAATTGCGGCGTCCCCTTCATGAACAGCATCACGGGGTTGGCGTCGATCTTTGACTGGATTTCGGCGAGCGCCGGGTTCTCACTCATCGCGTTCATCTCCTTGGGGCATTTGTCAGCTAGGCGCCGGGGGGCGTGTCGTCAAGGGCCCTGGCGAGATCGCGCAGCCCTTCCGCAAGGGTCGTCGAGCCATAGACGACATTGTCGCCGACCGGGGTTTTGTTGAGATCGGCGCGCGCAATCTGCGCCGGGGTCAGGGCTGTGCGCAGTCCGACGACCGCGGCCGCGCGCGCCGCGGCGCCCGCCAGCCGCCTCGGCACGGGCAGCAATGGGCCGGTTCCGCCAGCGCCGTCGCGAACGGCGCGATAAAGCTCTGTCTGCGTGACCGGCGCCGGCCCCGCGACGGCGATCACCCCCGGCGATTGCGACGTCAACGCCCCCGCGGCGATCTCGGCGACATCGCGGTAAAAGACCGGCTGCTGGAGCGCCCGCCCGGCGCCAATCATCGGGATGGCGGGCCAGCGACCCATGGCGCGCATGAGAACGCTCAGATTTCCATCGCCGGGATAACCGTAGATCATGGTTGGGCGGAGGATGGCGGCGTCCGGCGCCGCCTTCAGCACCCTGCCCTCGGCAGCGCGCAACGCGGCGTATACCGGCGCATGAGAGTCGATCTCGACATTGTTGCTGGAAAAGAAGACCAGCCTCTTGTCGGCGGCCTGCGCTGCGACCTGTTCCGAGACGGTCAGGATCGGGGTCAGGATCGCGCAGTCAACGGCCTCCAGCAATTCGCGCCCGCGCTTTGCGTCGGCGATGTTCCATTCAGCAGGCGTTGCGCCAAGGGCGGCGATCCGGTCAGCAAGGCCGTCGCGCGGCGTTCGGTAGGTTGCCGTAACGGCAAAGCCCTGCGCCAGCAGGGCCTTCACGATCTCGAACCCGACCGCACCGCCCGCGCCGGCCACAAGCACCGTCCGGCTGTTCATGGCTGCTTCCGGGGCTTATTGCCCGCGCACTGATCAGTATTGCGCTTCGGTCGAGCCCGACGCGCCGCGCCAGCCGCCATTATAGGCGAGGTCGTCGCGATAATCAGCGAGGTCAAGTTGCGCGCGTTCATGATCGCGATGGAGGGCGACGAGGGCCGTCTCGATATTCCCCTTCTCCTCGGAAAGGGTTTTGAGCTCCGCAAGGAGAACGAGCCGCTCATGGGCGTCGTGTCCCGGAGAGACGAGCGCCACTTCCGTTTCGGCGATCTGGCTTTCCACATCGCGCAAGTCATACTGGGCTTGGCGTATCTGTCCACCAATTGAGGTGACCGCGCTTTGCAGCCCGTATAGCTGACGGCCGGTCTCGTAAGCGGCGAGGAACGCATGTTCGCCCGGCCCGGTGCAAACGCCGCGATAGGCGCCGCCGCGGGTTCCGACCGCATACCCGTTTGATGGCTGACAATAGAGGCCGAGCCCTTCGCTGCGTCCGTCAGTATAGGCCGCCATATCGACCGTGACGCCCGCCTTGTTGGCGCAGGCCTGGCGCCGTCCGGAGACGGCGGAGACCGGCAGTCCCGCCGCGCCGTCTTCATATCCGATCGCGCGCCAGTCCGCCGTGACGCATTCTTCCCTGGACATGGACGCACAGCCCGCCGCGGCCAGCATCGCCGCCGCGCATACTATCGTCGGTTTCATGGCATCCTCCCCGAAATCGCAAGGACCGTTTGTCACGGATTTCGGTAAAGGCGGGGTTACGTCGGTGGCGGGCATTATATTCAATCGAAGCGCCATCCCGAGACACGTATGCGTTCGCTGACGGGCCACCGCCTGTCGCGGTCGGCGCAACCCAAAAAAAGGCCTGCCCGATTTGACTCAGACCCGCTGCGGCGCGGAGAAACTTTTGTTGCGCCAGGCCGATTTCACCCTGTTCCAGATCAGCGCGCATGCGTCTCCAGCAACCGCCAATACGCCGAAGAGGTTATAGGGATAATATCGCAGGGCCGTGATTTCGTGGGCCAATGGCGTCCACCGCCGCGTCCACTCCGCTTCCTTGCCGCAAAACTCAAAATGCGTGAGCTTTTGTTCAACGGCGTATTTGATCAAATCCAGCAGCAGCAGCTCTCCCGGCGATACTTTTGAAAACCCTTCGTCATAGCCGATCTTGATCGACCAGAACCGGCCGTCAAAGACCGTAGCAACCTGCGCCGCGACGGCATTTTCTCCGATATCCAGAAAACAAAAGCGCAGCATCCCGCGGTCTGCGGCCATGGCGCAAAAGCGCCTCATGAACGCCGTCTGCTTGGGATCGTAGGCGAGCGCCGTGCGCGCCTTGCCCTTCCAGCTCTTTGCTTCAACCGCGATAAACTGATCGAGCAGCGCCTCGACCTCGTCCGGCGACGGATTAACAATGCGCGTTTTCACCTCGCCGATTTCCGCCGCCCGTCGACGTTTTCGATTGATTTTGCCGCGCCTCTTGGCGCCGATGGCCTTGTCGGGCTCGGCCCAGCTTTCATCGAGTACAATGAACGGCATGGCGCGCATGGGCAGACGCCGCATCACGACGACGCCTCTTCCCTTCGCGAGGTCGCGCAGACACGCCGTCAAGGGCGAGCCGATCGGGAAGTGACCGAAATCAAGCGGCCGGGAGACCGCCAACAACGCCTTCACAAGCGCCCGTACCGCCGCGCCGTCCGCATGCATCACATCGATGGTTTCGCCGGTGTCGATGGAACCGACGAGGCGCAAGCGGCGCGACAAACCGGCGGTCCGATACATGGGCGCAAGCGCCAGCGGCTGATCCTTCGAGCCGGCAAAATACATATCGGCCCGCCCGTCCGGCGCATAGATGTCGACAGCCGACTGCAACCATTCCCAGCTATGCATGACGGTCTGGCCCCGCCCGCGGAACATGTCGACAGTAATTTCAGAAAACGCCGACAGCGGCGCGGCGCGCGCTTCTGTCGCTTCGCCGCCGGGCGCGGACGCCGTATCATCGTCAGTTATGTCGCCGTTCACTGTTACAGTCATTGTTCTACATGACCCGCCAAAACGACGACCCCGCGAGAATAGTAAGAGATATTTGCTGCGGCGCAAAGCGGCCTGACGATGCTCCCTCCCAACGCCTTGCAAATTGACCGATTCCACGGAAGAACGCTCAGCTATGGCGCCCGGTCTGAAATTCTGCCGCAATGTCGATGATTTTCGCGCGCTGGCGAAGCGGCGCCTGCCCGCGCCCGTATTCCACTATATTGACGGTGCGGCGGACGACGAAGTCACCTACGCCCGAAACACCAAAAGTTTCGACGACTGCGACCTCGTTCCAAATGTCCTCGCCGGCGTCGAGGATATCGACATGTCGACGACGGTGCTCGGCCAGAAGCTCGCCATGCCGCTCTTCTGTTCGCCGACGGCCCTGCAACGCCTGTTTCATCATGACGGCGAACGGGCCGTCGCCAGCGCCGCAAAGAACTTCGGAACCCTGTTTGGCGTCTCGTCGCTTTCGACCGTGAGCCTTGCGGAGATCGCCGCGCTCACTGACGGCCCGAAAATGTTCCAGTTCTATTTTCACAAAGACCGAGGGTTGAATTCTGCGCTTATGGAGAAAGCGAAGGCCGCGAAATTCGATGCGCTGACATTGACGGTGGACACCATCACCGGCGGCAACCGCGAGCGCGATCTTGCAACCGGCTTCAGCTCTCCGCCCAGGCTGACCCCGGCGAGCATTTTGAGCTTTGCCCTCAACCCGTCCTGGACACTGAATTACCTCTTCCGCGAAAAATTCGAGCTTGTGGAACTCAAGGATTTCTACAGTGAGGGCACGCGAGAACCGGTAACTGTCAGCGGCTATTTTTCGTCCGTACTCGATCAATCGATGAACTGGGGCGATGCCGAGCGCCTGCGCGCCGAATGGGGCGGGCCGTTTTGTCTGAAAGGCGTCATGAGCGTCGCCGACGCCGAAAAGGCCGTCGATATCGGCGCGGACGCCATCATGGTGTCGAACCATGGCGGACGCCAGCTTGACGGATCGCGGGCGCCTTTCGATCAGATCGCCGAGATCGCCGACGCGGTCGGCGACGATATCGAAATCATCCTCGACGGCGGCGTGCGTCGCGGCACCCATGTCCTGAAGGCGCTCGCCGCCGGCGCACGCGCGTGTTCCGGCGGCAGGCTCTATCTCTATGCCCTCGCGGCGGCCGGTCAGCCGGGCGTTGAAAAAGCGCTTTCGAACATTCGCGCCGAAATCGAACGGGACATGAAACTGATGGGCGTCACCGAGATTTCCGCGCTCAACCGGGACATGCTGCGCTATCGCTGAAGCCCCTTGTGGATTGCGCCGGCGGCGCCTACATCTCTTTTCGGACGGATTGGTCCGGAACAGGAAGCGCCATGGGACGCCCCCGCGAATTTGAGCCCGACGAAGCGCTGGACGCCATTAAGGAGGCCTTCTGGCGGCTCGGCTATGACGGCGCTTCGATGCATGAAATCGAGGCGGCAACCGGCCTCCGGAAACAAAGCCTTTATCGCGAATTCGGCGACAAGCGCGCCATGTACGCCGCGGCGCTTGACCACTATGAGCAAAACGAAGTCGCCCGCGCCGTGGAGCTCCTTGAGGAGGATGGAACGGCGCGACGACGATTTGCGCGCCTGTTCGATGAGCTGATCAGGGAGCGCGACGACCGGGGCTGCTTTATGTGCAATGCCAGCATCGACCAGGCGCCCCATGACGCCGCTGCGCGCGCACGGGTCTCAGCAATGCTGAAGCGCTGGATCGCGAGTTTCGAAACGGCGCTTGCGGTCTCGGAACCTTATAGGTCCAGCGCAAAAAGCCGCGCCCGCAAGGCGGCGCAGCTCGCCGCCACATATATGGGATTGCGCGTGCTGATCAAAGCCCATGCGCCGGAGAAGACGCTGCGCGCCGCGGCCGACGAAACGCTCGGGTCGATTTAAGCAGCGATCACAGTCCCATCTGGCGCACGGCGAGATCGCGCATGATCTCTTCCGAGCCGCCGCCGATGGCGTTGACCTTGACCTCGCGGTAAATCCGCTCGACCGGATTGCCGCGCAGATAGCCGGCGCCGCCCCAGATCTGCATGGCTTCCGACGCACAGAATTCGAGCGCCTTCGACGCCGAAAATTTCGCCTTGCAGATTTCGGCCACCGGCATGTCGCCTTCATTCGCCTGCCAGCAGATCTGGTTGAGATAGGCCTCGACCATGTCGATCTTCGCTGACATGTCGGCGATCTTGTGGCGGATAACCTGCGAGCGCATCAACGGGCGCCCGAAGGTCTCACGTTCCTTCGCATATTCTACGGACGCGTTGAGACAGACCTTCATCATACCGAGCATGCCGGCGATCATCGCCAGGCGCTCATAGTTGAAATTCTGCATGATCTGGATGAAGCCGAGATTTTCATCGCCGAGCATGTTCTCCGCCGGCACGCGGACGTCGTCGAAATAGAGCGTCGCGGTGTCCGACGCCCACCACCCCATTTTCCGGTCGATCGATGTGCGCGAGAAACCCGCAGCGCCTGCCTCGACAAAAAACAGCGAGATGCCGGCGAGCCCTTCTTCGCCCGTGCGCGCGCCGACCACGAAAAAGTCGGACTTCATGCCGCCGGTGATGAAGGTTTTCGACCCGTTGATGACGAAATGATTGCCGTCCTTGACGGCGGTGGTCTTGAGGCGCGCGACGTCGGAACCGCCGGACGGTTCGGTAATCGCAAGGCTCGCCCCCTTCCGCCCACTGACGATATCGGCGAGGCAATGATCCTTGATTTCCTCCGACGCCAGTTTTTCGATCGGGCCGATGGAAATGCCGCGCCCGCCAAGCGCCGCCGGCACGCCCCCGGCCCCGCATTTCCCGAACTCCTCGGAAAACGCCGCCCGCATAAAACAATCGTCAAAGCCGAGCCCGCCATATTTTTCCGAAACGCCGAAACCGAACGCGCCGAGCGCGCCGACTTTTTCATGCAGCGCCCACGGCACATCGCCGGCCTCGTCCCATTCATCGGCGAAAGGCGTGACTTCAGTTTCGACAAAGCGCCGAACGGTTTCCCGAAACGCTGCGCGTTCTTCCGTTTCGAAGGGGTTTCTCATCAGAACAATAACTCCGCCAAACGCTGGCGTTGCCAGGTTTCATCGCCGAATTGCGAAGCATGGAAAGCCGCGCGGCGTCGATATAGCTGCGCGTCGCAATCATAGGTGAATCCGAAGCCGCCATGAAACTGGATCGACCGGTCGGCGGCGTAAGAGAGCGCTTTCAGCGACTGCGCCTTGGCCATGCGCACCGCAATTTCGCCGGCGCCCTGATCGCTGAACGAATGCGCGGCGGCGTAAACATGGCTGCGCGCCTGCTCATACTCCACATAGGCGTCGACGGTGGGATGCTTCAGCGCCTGATAGGAACCGATGGTGCGCCCGAACTGTTTGCGCGTCGTCAGATATTCAATGGTGTAATCGATGCACGCGGCGCAGGCCCCCGCCATCTCCGCGCTCGCCAGCAAATTGGCGACGAGATCGATGCGTTCAAACGCCTCGCGCGACTTCGCCGGGTCAAACAAGGCCGCTTTCGGAACGATGACGCCGTCCAACGTCAGCTCACAGGCGCGTTTGGTCTCGTCGATGATCGTTTCCCGGCGCAGGGCGCTTTCGGGAATCTCCTTCGCGTCAATAATGACAAGCGCGGGTGCATTCTCGGCAATGACGGACGCAATCACATACCTGGCCGCAGCCGCATCCGCGACGAAGCGCTTTGCGCCGTTGAGGCGCAACGTATCGCCGTCCGCTGTCGCGCGCGCTTCAATCTTCGTAAGATCCCATTCGCCATTGGCCTCGGCGAGCGCCAGCGTCGCCGGAACGCCGCCCACGATTTCTGGAAGCAGCGCCTTTTTCTGCGCCTCGGTTCCTCCGGCGAGAAGCGCCTGCGCCGCCAGAGTCGTTGAGAAAAACGGCGTCGCCAGCATCGAGCGGCCCATCGCCTCCATCACCGGCGCGACTTCGGCGATGCTCAGACCCACGCCGTCATAATCTTCGGGAATGGCGATACCGAGCCAGCCAAGATCGGCAATCTCGTTCCAGACAGACGCATCATAGCCTTCTTCCGTTTCGATCAGTTTACGGACTTTCTCCATGGGCGACTTCTCGCGGCAGAACCGCGAGGCCGCCTCCATGAGGTCCGCCTGTTCTTCGGAAAAGCCTAAGGCGCCGAGATCATTCATCACGCGTTACTTCTTGGGCAGGCCGAGCACATGCTCGGCGACAATATTGCGCTGTATCTGCGAGGTGCCGCCGCCAATGGTGGCGGAAAAGGCGTTCAGATACCCCCGCGTCCAGAGGCCGTCATCGAAGGCGTTTTCGTCGCCCACATAATAGCCGCCCGCCGCGCCAGTGAGCGTCATGGCGAATTCATTGAGCCGGCGCACAAACTCCGTCCATGCGAGCTTGTTTGACAGGGGCAGGCCCATGGGCCGGTCCTGATTGAGCGGCGCGAACCGCCCGCGCTCATTGTTCAGCTTCAGCCCTTGCGCTTCAATCACGAATTCAACCAGCCGGTCGCACATCACCGGATCGTCAATCGCCGGCGCCCCGGCGCGCATCGCGCGCTTCGCCAGATCGACAATCTGAAACGCGTCGAATGACGTCATCACATAGCCGCCGGCCTGTCCCTTCCGGGCGCCGCGTTCATATTCCAGCGTACGCATGGCGACGAGCCATCCCTGCCCTTCCTCACCCATGAGGCAGGACACAGGGATACGCGCATCGGTAAAAAACGTCTGTGTAAAGCCGAATTCGCCGGTGAGTTTGCGGATCGGCTGCGTTTCGACGCCGGGTACGGTCATCGGCGCGAGAAAGAAGGAAAGCCCGGCGTATTTGTTAGGCGCGTCGGGATCTGTGCGCGCCAGCAGGATCATGTACTTCGCGTAGTTGCCCTGCGTCGTCCAGGTCTTGGAGCCGTTGAGCACATACTCATCGCCGTCACGCTCCGCTTTCAGTTGCGCATTGCCGAGATCAGAGCCGTTCTCGGGCTCGGAGAACCCCTGACACCAGATATCTTCCGCAGACAGAATGCCTTTGATGTATTTCTTCCGGTCTTCTTCGGTTCCCATGTCGAGCAGCAACGGGCCGGTCCAGTTCAGGCCGATGGCATTGAGCATGATCGGCGCATCGTGCTTTTTCATGGCCGCCGTCGCCGCGTCCTGAAAGTCCTGCCTCAGCCCGCCACCGCCATAGTCTTCCGGCCACGCGGCGCCGAGATAGCCGGCCTCCCAGACTTTACGCTGCCAGTCGCGCAGGAATTCAAACTGCTGGTCCGTGCCCACTTCCATGAAGGTCAGCGGCAGCATGAAACCCGGATCGCGAGGGGTGTTCGCCGCAAACCACGCATCGGCGTCGGCGGCGAACTCTGCCAGTTCTTTTTGGTGCGCGTCCGTCATGACCGCAAACCCTTGTAGAATGCAGTCGATGTCATTGCCGGGCTTGTCCCGGCAATCCAGAACATTGGATCGCCGGAATAAATCCGGCGATGACAATCAGTTCTGAACCCCTAACCATTACGCTGTTGCGCTTTCGCCATGAAGGTTGCGATGGGTCCGTTTGAATCCTGATAGTAGTTGACGTCGGCCTTGTCGGAAATCCTGTCCCAGTGCGCCGCAATCTCGTCAGCGGTTTGTTTTTCAGGCGGCAGATAAACCCCGCCGGTTTCAACGATGTGCGCCGACGCGTAGCCGCCGCCGGCGCAGGAGATGATCTGCCGCGAGGGAGCATCGTCAGAAACAAGAAACACCGCAGCCGCCGTAATCGCTTCCGGCGTCAGCATTTCAAGAACCGGTTCCGGGATGCCGAGGTCTTCGGTCATGCGCGTGCGCGCGGACGGCGACAGCACGTTGACCCGGATATCGTATTTGGCGCCTTCGAGGTGCAGCGCATTCATCAGCCCGATCATGCCCGCTTTCGCCGCGCCGTAATTCGCCTGCCCGAAAATGCCGTGGAGCCCTGACGGCGACGATGTGAAGATGACGCGGCCATAATTCTGCTCGCGCATGACAGGCCACACCGCATGGGTGCAGGTCGCCGAGCCGATGAGGTGCACGTCGATGACGGCTTTGAAGTCATCGAGCGTCATCTTGTGAAATGTCTTGTCGCGCAGGATGCCCGCATTGTTGATCAGAATATCGACGCGGCCCCATTTGTCCGTCGCGGCTTTCACCATGGCGGCGACTTCGCCCGCCTTCGTCACATTGGCGCCGTCGGCGATCGCCTCGCCGCCTGACGCATTGATGTGATTGGCGACATCCTCCGCCGCCGATGCCGAACCGCCGGTGCCGTCTACTGCGCCGCCGAGATCGTTGACGACGACCTTGGCTCCGCGTTTGGCTAATTCGAGGGCGTGCGCCCGCCCGAGCCCGCCGCCGGCGCCGGTGACGATGGCGACGCGGTCTTTGAATGAGATGTTTGGCATTGCTTTGTTGTCCTAAATCCGCTCATTCCTGCGAAAGCAGGAATCCACCAAGCCGCTTTCCATGGATCCCCGCCTTCGCGGGGATGAGCGGCGTGAAATCACCGCTACGCCACCTCAAACAACCCGGCCGCGCCCATGCCGCCGCCGACGCACATGGTGCAGACGACGTATTTCACGCCGCGGCGTTTGCCTTCGATGAGCGCGTGGCCGACCATGCGCGCGCCGGACATGCCGTAGGGGTGGCCGATGGAAATCGATCCGCCATTGACGTTGAGGGTTTCATCCGGAATGCCGAGCTTGTCGCGGCAGTAAATCACCTGGACGGCAAAGGCTTCGTTGAGTTCCCAGAGGCCGATATCGTCCATCTTGAGACCGGTTTTCTCCAGCAGGCGCGGCACGGCGTAGACCGGGCCGATGCCCATCTCGTCCGGGTGTGTGCCGGCGACGGCCATGCCGCGATAAATCCCCAGCGGTTGCAGGCCCCGTTTTTCCGCTTCTTTGGCTTCCATGACGACAGCGGCCGAAGCGCCATCGGATAGCTGCGACGCATTGCCGGCGGTGATGTACTTGCCTTCCTGCACTTTCTGCCCGCCCTTGAAGACCGGCTTCAGTCCGGCGAGCGCTTCCGCGGTCGTGCCCGGGCGATTGCCCTCGTCCTTTTCGAGCCTGGTTTCGACATCGGACGTTTCGCCGGTTTCCTTGTTGAGGAATTTCATCACCGACGGCAGCGCCACGATCTCGTCGTCGAACTTGCCGGCTTCCTGCGCAGCGTGGGTGCGCGCCTGGCTTTGCGCGGCGTATTCGTCCTGGGCCTCGCGCGAGACGTTGTAGCGGTCGGCGACGATTTCGGCCGTCTCGATCATCTGCATGTAGGTTTCGGGCAGGTTCTGAAGAAGCCACGGATCGGGCCGCACGAACATGTCGTTTGTCTGGTTCATGGAGATCGACTCAACGCCGCCGCCGATGGCGACGGTCATGTTGTCGACAACGACCTGCTTCGCCGCGGTTGCAATCGCCATCATGCCGCTGGCGCATTGCCGGTCGACGCTCATGCCGGAAACGCCGATGGGAAAGCCGGCGCGCAACGCCGACTGGCGCGCCACGTTCTGAAACGCCGTTCCCTGTTGCAGGGCCGAGCCCATGACGACGTCTTCAATTTCCTCGAAATCAACCCTGGCGCGTTCGGCAGCGTGCTTGATCGCATGACCGCCCAGCGTTTGCGCGGTGGTATTGTTGAAGGCGCCCCGATAGGCCTTGCCGATCGGCGTGCGGGCGGTCGAAACGATTACGGCTTCTCTCATTTGTATTCTCCTTTTGTCTCTTGCGCCGCCAGAAGGCGTTCCAGCCGGCGCGCCGCATCCAGAACGCGGTCGGCGGCGTCGCCGGTCCGATTGGCGAAAGAGGGATGGTTGTCCTCAGTTGGCGATGTTTTCCGCATCACAAGATCCACCAGCTCGCTCACCACCTGCTCAAGGGATTTTTGCCGGTCCCGGATGAGCATTGAGCGCATGGCGTATTCAAGACTGCCATAAAAAATATCGCGTGTGATCCACGGCGTCATTGTCGCATCGATTTCACCGCGTGCAACGCCTTCGCGCAGTACGTTGTCGAACACGGCCACATAGGCGCGGTTCATCTGGTAAAGCTGGCCGCCCTCGTAGGAATCCATTTCCCGTTCGAGAATGTAGACCAGTTCGATGATGCGCCTTTCCCTGATGACGTTTTTCAGGTGATGGCGGGCAAGGAATTCGAGTTTTTCCCGCGTCGCCGGGCATTTTTCGACGCCGCGCCGGGCGTTCTCAGTAACGCGGCGGTAAAAGTCGGCAAGAACCGCGCGCCCGAGCGCTTCCTTGTTCTTGTAATAGAGATAGAGCGTGCCCTCGGCGACGTCAGCCGCGGCGGCGATCTCCGCGGTGGTGGTTTTGCCGTAGCCCCGGGCGGCGAAGATTTTCTGCGCCGCCGAAAGGATCGCGGTCTCACGGCTTTCAACCTTTTCCCGGCGGGTAAGCGCCGCCGGTTGCCGTTTCTGACCACTTCTCGCCGCCATCGCCCTGTCTGTTTCTCCCCGGTCGCTGCCCGCCGCGCCAAAAAAGCTTGACTTTTTCGTTAATGAGTGCTACTCATTAATTCTGAGGCATACTATATATCGCTGCCCGGCGCAAGGGTGCGGCGCGGCGACGGGGCCGAAAGGACGACGGCATCACGTGTCACTGAAGGCAGTCAGGATCGGCGGCGCCAGCGGCTACTGGGGCGAAAGCGCGATGGCCACGCCGCAATTCCTTGCCGAGGGCGGCCTCGACTACATCGTCTACGACTATCTCGCCGAAATCACGATGTCGATTTTGGCGCGCGCCCGGGCGAAAGACCCGAACGCCGGATACGCAACCGACTTTATTACCGCCGCGCTGAAACCCAATATCGCGGAGATTGCCCGGCAAGGGGTGAAAATCATTTCAAACGCCGGCGGCGTCAATCCGGAGGCCTGTGCGGCGGCCGCGCGCGCGGTGATCGCTGAAGCCGGGCTTGACCTGAAAGTCGCCGTCGTCACCGGCGACGATCTCATGGCGCAAAAGGACGAGATCGCGAAGTCCGCCCCCTCCGAAATGTTTACAGGCGGCGAGTTTCCGGACCCGGAAAAAATCGCCTCCATCAATGCCTATCTCGGCGCATTCCCGGTCGCCCGCGCCCTCGACATGGGCGCCGATATTGTCATCACCGGGCGCTGCGTCGACTCCGCCGTGACGCTTGGCGCGCTCATTCATGAATTCGGATGGAAAGCGGACGACTGGGACTTGCTGGCGTCAGGGTCCCTCGCCGGCCACATCATCGAATGCGGGCCCCAGGCGACCGGCGGCAATTTTACGGACTGGGAAGAGGCCGGCGAGATCGCAAATATCGGCTACCCCATCGCCGAAGTCAGCGCCGACGGCGCCGTCGCCGTCACAAAACCGAAAGGGACCGCCGGCGTCGTCACTGTCGGAACCGTCGCCGAGCAGATGCTGTACGAAATCGGCGACCCGCAAGCCTACATCCTTCCCGATGTGGTCTGTGATTTCTCAACCGTGACGATCGAACAGGACGGCGACAACCTTGTCCGTGTTTCGCCGGCAAAGGGACGCCCGGCGCCAGACAGCTACAAAACCTGTCTCACCTATCGGGACGGGTTTCGCGCAGGGTTGCTCGTTACCTTCGTTGGTTTCGACGCCGGTAAAAAAGCGCGGCGCTTCGCCGAGGCGGCGTTCACCCGCGCGCGAAACGTTTTTCGCAAGTTTAATGCCGGCGATTTCACCGAGACCAGCGTTGAGACAGTCGGCGACGAGGCAAGCGAGGTGGCGCTGAAACTCGCGGTGAAACATCCGGACATCATGGGCGCGGGCGTCTTCCTGAAAGAAGTGTCCGGCCTCGGTCTCGCCACGCCGCCCGGCATGGCGATTTTTTCTGGATTGCGTCCTAAGCCCTCGCCGGTGGTGCGGCTATTTTCCTTTCTCACGCCGAAAGCGGGCATAGACGCGACTGTCGCAATAGACGACACGAAAACGGTCTGGACTGACAAAGCGGGCGCGCCGTTTTCACCCGAAACAACAGAGCGACCCGCCCCGCCCCCGACGCCCGACGACGCAACCGTCAGCGTACCCCTGATCAGGCTCGCCTGGGGCCGGTCCGGCGACAAGGGCGACAAGGCCAATATCGGGATCATTGCCCGCGAAGCTGAATACCTTTCCTATATATGGGCGGCGCTCGACGAAAACGCCGTCGCCGACCATTTTGCCGACTTCATCGACGGCGGCGCCCACGCGGCGAAAGTGCAGCGCTTTCTCCTGCCCGGAACGAACGCCGTCAATTTCCTGATCGACGCGGTGCTCGGCGGCGGCGGCGTCGCATCGATCCGCAACGATCCGCAGGGTAAAACTTTTGCGCAGATGCTGCTGATGCGCGACATTCCCGTTTCACAAACCATCGCAGACAGACTCCCATGACGGTTTTCAAATCGAGAATAAGCACGAGCGCGGACGCGTATAAGCAAAACCACGCGGAGATGACGGCGCTGGTCGACAAGCTCGCTGAACTCAATGCACGGGCGCCCGCGAAGTCGGCGGCGCGGAAGGAACGGTTTGAAAAACGCGGACAGCTCCTCCCCCGCGAACGCCTCGCCCGGCTCCTCGATCCGGGCATGCCCTATTTCGAGATCGGCAATATCGCCGGCTATCTTCTCGATACGGAGGACGAAGCGAAATCCATTCCCGGCTCGACCATCATGTCCGGGATCGGCTTCGTGAACGGCGCGCGCTGCGCCATCGTCAACGACGACAGCAGCATCAAGGCCGGCGCCATGACCGTCGCCGGGGGCGGTCGCCTGCGCCGGGCGCAGGAAATCGCGCTGAAGCAGAACCTGCCCTTCATTCATCTGGTCGAAAGCGCCGGCGGCGACCTCATCAATTACACTGTCGAGGGCTTCCTCCAGGGCGGCACGCTGTTCGCAAACCTTGCGCGCCTCTCCGCCAAGGGTCTGCCTGTCATCGCCGTCCTGCACGGCTCATCGACCGCCGGCGGCGCCTACATGCCGGGCATGTCCGACTATGTCGTCGCGGTGAAAGGGCGCGGCAAGGCGTTCCTCGCCGGCCCGCCGCTGTTGAAGGCGGCAACCGGCGAAATTGCCACAGAAGAAGAACTGGGCGGCGCGGAAATGCATGCGAGCGTCTCTGGCCTTGCGGAGTTTCTCGCCGAAGACGACGGCGAAGCGATCCTCATGGCCCGGGAAATTGTCGAACGGCTCGGCTGGAACCGGCGCTGCCCGTCGATGCCGGAGAAATCCTTTCGCGAACCCATATACGATCCGGACGAAATCCTTGGCATCGTACCCACCGACTACCGCAAGCCCTATGACGTGCGCGAGGTCATCGCCCGCGTCGTCGACGGCTCGGACTTTGCCGACTTCAAGCCGCGCTACGGCATCTCGACCGTCTGCGTGCAGGCGGATGTTTACGGCATGCCGTGCGGCATTGTCGGCAACAACGGGCCCATTGACCCTGACGGCGCAACCAAGGCCGCGCAGTTCATGCAGCTCTGCGATCAGGCGGATGTGCCCCTCGTCTTCTTCCAGAACACAACCGGCTACCTCGTTGGCAAGCAATATGAACAGGCCGGCATGATCAAGCACGGCTCGAAAATGATCCAGGCCGTGACGAATGTCAGGGTACCGCGCATTACGTTCATGATCGGCGCAAGCTACGGCGCAGGCAATTACGGCATGTGCGGACGCGGTTACGACCCGGATTTTGTCGTTACCTGGCCGAACGCCTCGACCGGCGTCATGGGCGGCGAACAGGCCGCGCAGGTGATGACCATTGTTGCGGAGGGTCAGGCCGCCGCAAAAGGGAAAGAGGTCAATCGCGACCAGCTCGCCATGCAGGAAAAGATGCTGACCCATATGTTCAACCGTCAGGCCGGCGCTTTTTATACGTCAGGCCGACTTTGCGACGACGGCATGATCGACCCGCGCGATACGCGAAAGACCCTCGGCTTTTTGCTGGCCACATGCTGGGAAGCGCGCAACCGAACCGTGAAGCCCAACAGCTTCGGCGTCGCGCGGATGTAGATGAATGGAATTGAGTCGATGATTTTCTTCGAATCGTTTTTCAGCGTGTCATTGCCGGACTCGTTCCGGCAATCCAGAGCAATCCTTTCGACTTTGCTGGATCACCGGGAGTTCATGGATGGGAACAGTGGACCCGGTGATGACATGTGTGTTTCTGGCCGGAGCATTTGCGGAGGAATATCGTGACGTCCATTCCGTCGACTGAGAAAATTGAGACGATACTCAGCGCCGGCTGGCTCACGGTCTGGTTCAACACGCCGGAGAACCGCAACGCCCTCAGCGATGAATTGACGGCCGAATTGCGCGCCGCGCTGGAGGCCGTCCGAAACGATCCTGCCGTGCGCGGCGTCACCTTGCGCGGGCGCGGCGGGGTCTTCTGCGCAGGCGGCGATCTGAAAGGGTTTCAGGCGGCGCTCACCGGCGGCCTCTCCCATGAGGCTGCCTCGACAATGAATAAAATGGGCGGTGAATTATTCAGGCTTATCAATGAATTCCCGAAAGTCATTGTTGTCCTGGTCGAAGGCGCGGCAATCGCCGGCGGCCTCGGCCTTGCCTGTTGCGCCGACATTGTGGCCGTGACGCACGACGCAAAGTTCGCCCTCACCGAAACGCAGCTCGGCATCGTCCCGGCGCAGATCGCCCCCCATGTCATTCGCCGGATTGGCGAGACGGCGGCAAGGCGGCTCATGCTCACCGGCGCGCGCTTTGACGGACAGGAAGCCGCTCGCCTCGGCGTCGCCGATCATGTGGCCGAAGACGCTGTTCAACTGGACAAGATCGAAGCCGACATTCGAAAAGCCGTGATGCGCTGCGCGCCGGGCGCCAATGCAGCGACGAAAAAACTCGTCGTCGACGCAAAAAGTCTCGATGCAGATCAACTCATCGATCGCGCAGCAAGTGTTTTTGCGGACAGCATCACCAGCGATGAAGGCCGCGAAGGCATCATGGCCTTCGTCCAGAAACGCAAACCGGACTGGGCGGAATGACGATGATCCCACTTCTCCGCTCATTCCCGCGCAAGCGGGAATCCATCACACGTTTCGCCATGGACCCCTGCTTTCGCAGGGGTGAGCGGGTGTGGAAAATTTGATGAGCAACAAGAAAAGACCTTTCAATTCGATCCTCATCGCCAATCGCGGCGAGATCGCCTGCCGCGTCATGCGCACGGCCAGGGCGACAGGGCTGCGTACTATCGCCGTCTATTCCGATGCAGACGCCGCAGCGCCGCATGTGGGGCTCGCCGACGACGCCGTTCGAATCGGTCCTGCCCCTGTGGCTGAATCCTATCTGAAAGTTGACGCGATCATCGAGGCGGCAAAAGCCAGGGACGCCGGCGCAGTTCATCCGGGCTATGGGTTTCTCTCGGAAAATGCGGCTTTCGCGAAAGCCTGCGCCGACGCGGGTATCGTTTTCATTGGCCCGCCCGCGGAAGCCATCGACCTCATGGGCGACAAGGCGAAAGCCAAACGCCGGATGATCGAGGCGGGCGTCCCATGCGTTCCCGGCTATCAGGGCGAAGACCAGCGCGACGCGACGCTCCTTAAAGAAGCCGAAGACATCGGCTTTCCGATCATGGTCAAAGCCGCCGCCGGCGGCGGCGGGCGCGGCATGCGCCTTGTCGAAAAGCAGAGCGACCTTGCCAGCGCCATCGGGACCGCACGCTCGGAAGCGGAAAACGCCTTCGGCTCGGGCGACCTCATATTGGAGAAAGCGATTGTCGAGCCCCGTCATGTGGAGATTCAGGTCTTCGCCGACAGGCACGGGAACGTTGTTCATTTCGGCGAGCGTGATTGCTCCGTACAGCGACGGCACCAGAAAGTGCTGGAGGAAGCGCCCTCGCCCGCCATGACGCCGGAATTGCGCCGCGCCATGGGCGAGGCCGCCGTCAACGCCGCGCGGGACATCAACTATGTGGGCGCCGGCACGGTGGAGTTTCTCCTCGACCAGTCCGGTGAATTTTACTTCCTCGAAATGAATACGCGTCTTCAGGTTGAGCACCCGGTGACGGAAATGGTCACGGGGCTCGATCTCGTGGCCATGCAGATTGCCGTGGCGCAGGGTGAACGCCTCCCCGTCTCGCAGGACGATGTGTCGTTCAACGGCCACGCCATCGAGGCGCGACTTTATGCAGAAGATGTCGCCGCCGGGTTTTTGCCCGCGACGGGTCCGATTGATTTGTGGGCCCCGGCGTCAGGCGCCGGCGTTCGCATCGACGCCGGCATTGCAACCGGCGGCATGGTCTCCCCCTATTACGATCCGATGCTCGCCAAGGTGATCGCTCATGGGGCAACCCGCGACGAAGCACGCCGGCGGCTGGTAAGCGCACTCAAGGAAACGGCGCTCTTCGGCGTGACGTCCAACAGGCAATTCCTGATCGATGCGCTGGAGCGCCCGGCCTTCATCTCCGGCTCGGCGACAACAGCTTTTGTCGCCGAAGCGTTCAGCGAAAAAGATCTCATGCTCACGCCGCTAACAAACGAGGCCGCCATCGCAGCAGCGCTGTTGCTTTACGGCAATGCCCGCGGCAAGGCATGCGCCAGCGCCGCCGCGGTTTCACCGGCGCTGCTCGGATGGTCGAGCGCAACAAAAATTGCAACGCCCTTCCGGTTCGAACAAGGCGACCGGACCGTCAGCGTGACGGTGACGCCGCAAACCGACAGCGGTTTTCTGGTAAACATTGACGAAGATACCGTCGTAACGACGATCGCAAGTCTCGCCGACAACAAAGCCATACTGACGATCGACGGCGCGCGGCTCGGCGTTCTTTTCAATTTTCCTGACGACGATGCGCGTATCCAGATTTCCGTCGAAGGCCAGGATTTCGACCTCGCCAATCTGAATGCCGTCTATGCGTCAGCAGCGGGTGACGGCGCCGGCGCCGGCGTAATCACGGCGCCAATGCACGGGCAGCTGGTCGATCTCTTCGTCACAACCGGAGACAGCGTGAAACAGGGCGACCGCCTCGCCGTATTGGAAGCCATGAAGATGCAGCATGAACTGACGGCGGATATTGATGGCGAAGTATCCGCAATCCAGTTCGAGCCCGGCGTTCAGGTGACAGCCGACGCGTTGTTGCTGGAAATCGCCGAGCAAAAGGACTAGCCGCCATGGCCATGCAGGAAGTGAAAGATTTTCTCGAAGAATGCGACGCGCTCGCAACCCTGCTCGACGGCGCGGACGACTCAACGCTGGCGATCGTCACACAGTTCAAGGACTGGACGATCGAGGACGTCATCGCGCATCTTCATATGTGGAATGTCGCCGCCGGCGCAACGCTCTCGTCGCGGGAGGAGTTTCAGACGTTCTTCGCCTTTGTCATGAAACGCATGGGCGCCGGCGACGGGCACCGGGAATTACAGCGCGCCTGGTTTGACGAGCTGCATGGCGGCCTCAAGGGCCGTGCGTTACTTGATGCATGGCGCGCCTATTATCCTCAGCTTACTGAGCAATATGGCGCCGCCGATCCCGACGCCCGCGTCGCCTGGGCCGGGCCGGACATGAGCGTGCGCGCAAAAATCGTCGCCCGCCAAATGGAATGCTGGGCCCATGGACAGGAGGTTTTTGATGCGCTCGGGGCAACCCGCACTGAGGGCGACCGCATCAAAAACATCATCGAACTTGGCGTGCGCACCTATGGATGGACCTTTCGCAATCGCGGCGAAGAACCGCCTGCGCCCAAGCCTTTCGTTCAACTGACCGCGCCCTCCGGCGCGCAATGGGAATGGAACGAGGCGCAGGCGGACAATTTCGTCAAAGGATCGGCGGTTGAATTCGGTCAGGTGGTTACACAGACACGCAACATCGCCGATACGCACCTGAAAGTGATTGGTGAAAACGCATTGCGCTGGATGGCGATGGCGCAGTGCTTCGCCGGCGCGCCAGAAGACCCGCCCGCGAAAGGCTCGCGCTTCAGGGCCTGACGGGCGGCGTTACTCCCAGCTTCCGCCGAGTGCGAGGTTGAGGTTTACGCGTTGCTCAAGGCGCTGGCGCTCAATCGAAACGAGATTGCTTTCGGCCGCAAACACCCGCTGCTGAATAGACAGAACGTCGATCAGATCCGTCTCGCCTTCATCATAACGCAGGCGCGCCACGCGATAGGCTTCGTTCGCCTCGCTCGCCGCCTCGGTCAGAGAGGCCTTGCGCTGATCGAGAACGACGCCCTGGTCGAGATTGGATTCAACCTCTCCGAAGGCGTCCAGCGCCGCCTGCCCGTAAGCGGCCACCGCCTGTTTCTGTTCAGCGGTCGATATCTGCACCTGCGCATCGCGGGCGCCGCCGTCAAAAAGCGGCGCGACGAGATTGCCGGCCACCGTCCAGGCGACATTCGCCGGATCGAGCAGGTTCGAGAGTGAGCCCGACGAACCGCCTACGTTACTGGTGAGACTGATCGCCGGCAGCTTCGCCGCCTTTGCGGAATCAAGACTGTTGAACGCCGCAGCAACATTGCGTTCCGCCGCCACAAGATCGGGACGGCGTTCGAGGATATCCGACGGCACGCCGGCGGGCGGCGCAGGCGGCGCAGCGGGAAGACCGTCGCGCAGTTCAAGGTCCGCGCCCGGATAACGCCCAAGCAGTATTTCAAGCGCGCGGACAGCGTCGCGCCTCGCGCCGGCCGTCGCCGTCAGCGTGTCCTGCGCCGTCGCAAGATCGCTTCTCGTCAGAGCGAGATCCTGGGAGGACGCCAGACCGTTTTCATACTGAACATTGACGATGCGCGCCGTTTCCTGAAGCGCTTCGACGGTCCTTCGGGCAACGCCTTCCTGGAGACCGGCCTCGATTGCGAGAAAATATGCGCGCGCGACGCCCGCGGCCAAAGAATACTGCGAAAACAGATAATCGGCCTGCGCAGACTCAGCGCTCGCGGCGGCCGCCTGCTGACCGGAACGAATACGTCCCCACACATCCAGTTCCCAGTTGAGTTGCAGCCCCGCGGAGAGTTGCGTGCTCGACCCGCCGGGATCGAGGACGCCCCCTTCGCTCGCTCCGATGTTCAGACCGACATTCGGTTTCAAGGCGGCGCCCGCCTGTCGCGCAAGCGCCCGCGACCGCTCGACATTAGCCGCCGCGATCTGAAGATTCTTGTTGTTGGTCTGCGCTTCATCAACGAGCGCGGACAGTGTTGGGTCGTTAAAGGCTGCAATCCACCCGACCTCTACGTCGCCAAGTTTTTCCTGCGCCGCGGCCCACGCTTCAGGGGTCTCTGGAAGGCTGGCCCGAGCCGCCGCGCCCGCCTCTTCCCGGGAGGTGATGCTCGCACAAGCACCAAGCGACAGCGCGATCGCGCCAGCAAGTAATCCCGTTTTGAAAGCCGACATAACTACCCCGTCATGCAGTCCCGGTTTCGTCCGGGCGAATGTTGAAAACAACCGAATACAGCACCGGAATGATAACAAGGGTGAGCAAGGTTGCGAAGGTCAAACCAAAAACCAGCACGACCGCCATGGACCGGAAAAAGGCGTCCCCGAACAACGGCATAACGCCTAGAACCGTCGTCATTGATCCCATCATCACGGGACGGACACGGCTCGCGGCGGAATCTACGACGGCGTCCAATCGTGCTTTGCCGGAGCCGATTTCGAAGTCCATCTGATCCACCAGCACGATGGCGTTCTTGATCAGAAGACCCGAAAGGGAAAGAACGCCCAGAATACCCATGAATTCCATAGGCGTGCCGGTGACGACAAGGCCGATCGTAACGCCAACGATTGAGAGCGGCACAACAAGCCAGATCACCAGAGGTTGACGCACCGCATTGAACAGAAATACGACGACGAGCACCATCGCCAGAAGCCCCAAAGGTATCGTTGTCGCGAGGCTTTCATTCGCCTCCGCCGACGATCCAAACTCGCCATCCCATGTAAGCGAATAGCCTTGCGGCAACGCGATCGCCTCAATCGGCGCCCGTATTCGTCCAAACAGATCCGACGCCAGCTCATCGGGGTACGGATCGCTTTGAGCCTTGATCGTCCAGACACGGTTTTCGCGCCTGAGCTGACCATCCCGCCAGACGGTCCGCACGCCATCCGTCACCTCCGCCAACGGAACGACGGCGCCGGTGGCGGCGCTTAAGGTTCGAATTTCGTAAATGCCGTCGATGCCGCGGCGTTCGCTTTCCGGCGCGCGCGAGACAATTGGAATCAGCGTGTCGCCTTCGCGATAAACGCCGACATCGCGGCCGGAATAATTTGTCTCCAACGCATTCGCGAAGTCCTCCCGCGAAATGCCGAGCCGGCGGCCCTTGCTTTCCGAATAGATCGGCTCGATCACGCTGACGGGCTGGCGCCAATCGTCCTTGATCGACAACGCGCGGCCGTCAGCCGCCATAATCGCCGTGGCCTGATTGGCGAGCCGGCGCAACACGACCGGATCCGGCCCCTGGAACGTCGCCTCAATTTTGGACCCGCTCCCCGGTCCCAGGATGAAGCGCCATACCTTCCCCTGCGCATTCGGAAACGACGCGTCGATATATGTCTGAATCTGAGGCATCAGATCGGCGATGCGCTGATACTCATCGACGCGAATAAGCAATTGTCCGTAGGCGGGATTTTGCGACTCGAAATTGTAAACCAGCATATACCGCAAGGCGCCGCCGCCGATCAGCGTCTGCACGGCGTCGACGCCTTCCAGCCCGGCGACATAACCCTCAAGTTGTTTGAGGTCTGCATCCGTCACGGAGATGTCCGCGCCCTCGGGCAGCCAGTAATCCACGACGATCTGCGGCGTTGTCGACGCGGGAAAGAAGCCGCTTTTGACGAACTGAAAACCCCAGATCGCTGTTGCGAACACGCCGACGGCGCCGAAGACGACGACGCGCCTTCGTTTTATCGCGCGCCGAATAAAGTCTTTAAAGAGAAGGGCAAAACGGCCTTCTTTGGCGTCACTCGCGGCGGCGTTTGGCTGCTCATTGAACAACAGGTCGCAAAAGAGCGGCGTTAAGGTCAGCGCGAAGACCCAGCTATAGAGCAGGGAAATCAGGATCACCCAAAAGAGATCGCCGGTGTATTCGGCGGTATCGCCCGGTGCAAAACCGATCGGCGCAAAGGCGATGATTCCGACAAGCGTGCCGCCAAGCAGCGGCCACTTCGTTTTGGTCACCACTTCCTTGGCGATATCCAGTTTCTTGCGACCGCGCTGCACGCCCACCAGAATGCCCTCGGTGACGACGATGGCGTTGTCGACGAGCATGCCGAGAGCGATGATCAGGGCGCCGAGCGATATTCGGTGCATGGGGATGCCGGCAAGATTCATTGTCGCGAGCGTCGCCGCAATCGTCAGCAACAGGACGACCCCGATCACCAGACCGGAACGCGGCCCCATGAATATGAGCAGCGTGCCGAGGACAATGGCGAGGGCCAGGGCAACGTTGACGGCGAAATCCTGCACCGAGGCGTTCACGATTTTTCCCTGATGGTAGTATTCGTGAAGTTCCATGCCGATGGGACGTTGCCCCGCGGTCTCCGCGAGCTTTCGGTCTATGGCCTCCCCCATCTTCACGACATTGGCGCCGGATACGTTGGAGACGCCAATCGCCAGCGCGGGCTCGCCATTGTATCGGATCATCATGCTCGGCGGATCCTGATAGCCGCGCCGGACCGTCGCGATATCCCGCAGATAGGTGACGGATCCGTCAGTCGACGTCGACACCAACAAGTTTTCAATCGCTTCGACCGAGTCAATGTTCCCGGACGGCGATATCTCGATACGCTGTTCGCCAAGTTGAACATCGCCGGCGGAAACGACGGCGTTCTGCGTCGACAGGGCGGAATAGATATTGGTAATCGAAACGCCAAGGGCGGCGGCGCGCTCGCGGGCGATTTCAACGTAGATAACCTCGCGCTGCTCGCCGCCAAAACTGACTTTGCCGACGCCTTCGACCTGCAACAGGTCTATTCGCAACGCCTTGGCGTAATCGAGAAGCTCTTTCGGCGAGTACCCGTCGCCTGTCAGCAGATAGTAGAGACCGTAAACATCGCCGAAATCGTCAAAGACGATCGATCGCGACGCGCCCGGCGGCAAATCGCCCTGCGCGTCGTTCACCTTGTTGCGCAGTTTCGTCCAGACTAATTGCAGATCGCCCTTGCTGCGGGAAAACTCGAACTTGATATCGACGCTGATTTCCGAAGACCCCGCGCGCGAGACAGACCGGATCTCCTCGACTTCCTGCATCTCCTGTATCGCGGTTTCCAGCGGTTCGGCAATTTCGTTGGCGACTTCCGTTGGGCTGGCGCCCGGATATTGGGTGAAGATCTGCGCCGTCCGAATGGTGAATTCCGGATCCTCAAAACGCGGCATGTTCTGATAGGCGATCCAGCCGCCAAACAGCGCGGCAACAATGACAATGAAGCTAATCAGGCGATTTCTGATCGCGAGTTCGGCCGGGTTCATAATGCGCGTTCCAACTAGAGGCTGGCGTCCCAAGCACGCACGCGCATGCCCTCATGCAAATAAGAGGCGCCCGCGCCGGCGATCATCTCGCCGGCCTCAAGACCGTCCACGATAAATATCTCATCCTCAAAGCGTTCATCGCTGATCGTCACTTTGCGCTTCGACACCGTCATCGACGTTTCGTCGACGACCCAGACATAGGTTTCGCCAGCCTCCGCCAGGATTGCGGCGCCTGGCGCCGATACGCCGATATCGAAAAGATCGCCGCTATAGACGAGGTTTGTTTGGACATTCGCCGTCATGCCCGGCAGGATCAACAGATTGCCCGGCGGCGTGAACGTAAACCGCACACGGAAGGTTTGCGTCGTCGGGTCGGCCTGCCCGCTCGCTTCCTTGAACTCGGCCGCGATCTGCACATTGGGCGCAGCGTCAAGGGTGACGGTGGTGTCGACCGGGGTGAGCTGCGGGATATAGGCAAGAAGTCGCGCCGGCACGTTGATGACCGCCTCAACGGCGCCTGCGCTTTGCAGGACGGCTACCGCCTGCTGGGCGCCGACATTCTGAAAATTCTCGACGCTGATGCTCGCAATCTGGCCGGAAAACGGCGCCCGCAACTCCGTGTCGTCCAGCGCTTTCTTCGCCGTATCGAATTGCGCCCGCGCAATATCGCGCGCCGACCGGCGCTGTTCCAGCACGCTGCGCGAGATGGCGTTCTGTTCGGACAGGCGCCGGGCGCGCTGATATTCGGACTCCGCATTATCGAATTGCGCCTTGGCGGAATTGAAACTGTTCCGAAAATCGCGCTGATCGAGCTTTGCGATCAACGCCCCTTGTTCGATCGGCTGCCCTTCCGTCACCGGCAATTCCTGTAACAGGCCGCCGACCTGAAAGGTGAGCACAGACGACTGAGCCGCCTCGATCACCGCCGGATAGCTCACCGGGAACTGGTTTGACGATGCTTCGACAGTGATCAGTTTCACCGGCCGCACCGGTGCTTCGGGGGTGCTTTCGGTTGAACCGGAGCAGGCCAGCGAAGTCGCCGCCAGCACCGCTATAAGGAAAAAACGCAGGATCATGGGGTCCGCCGCTCAAAACCGGAGTTAGCCCTGGGCCGGGCTCATACGTCGGGCTTTAGCAGATATTGCGAGCCGGGCTAGCGTTTTTTTGGTAAACAATTGTTTTTATTTGCTTATGGCGCAGATTGCGTTGGAAAAACAGCGTCAGGCGGCATCGCGGTTCGATCACCCGAGATACACGCCGCGCGACGCGAAGTATGATCTGGATCAAATCGGCGTAAATATGTCTCCGTAAACTGACGCCATGAACGCAACCTCTATCCCGACAGACCGTCCCGCTCCGATCACCATGGACGCGCCCTGGCGATGGCTTGGCGCCGGCCTGCGCGACATGCTGAAAGCGCCGCATCTCAGCATCGGCTACAGCATATTGATCATCGGCGGCGGCGCCGCGATCGTCTATGGGCTTTGGGAAATCGGATACCCGTCGCTCATTCCCGTCGCCTTCGGCATGTTCGCAATCTTCGGTCCTCTGCTCGCCGTCGGCCTCTATGAAATGAGCCGACGAATTGAGGCCGGCGAGGCGCCGCGGCTTTTTCCCGTGCAGTTTGCGGGACCGCGCTCGCCGCTCCAACTCGCCTATATCGGTTTCTTTTTGATGTTCGCCGCCCTTGTCTGGGCGCGCATCGCCATGTTGCTCTATGCGTTGTTCACCAATGGCAGCTACCTGCCAATGGATCAGTTTTTGAGCTTTGCGATCTCGACAGGGCCGGGCCTTACCATGATCGCCATCGGAACCGTCGTCGGGGGCGCAATCGCCTTCGCCATATATTTACTGACGGTCGTTTCCGTTCCCATGATGATGAATGAGCGAACCGACGCCTTCACGGCGATTGGCGTCGGGATCCGGGCGATGCAAAAAAGCCCCGGCGCGATGCTGCTCTGGGCCTGGCTGATTGCGGTTATCACGACGGCCGGCGTTGCAACCTTTTTTGTCGGCCTTGCACTCGCCTTTCCGCTGCTTGGTCATGCGAGCTGGCATGCCTATCGCGAGATACGCGGCGCTTAATCTTCCTTGTCCTGATCTTCATCAGCAAGATCATCATCAAGAAGAATGCGCGCTGCTGCGCCGTCGGGATCGTCGAACTGTCCTGACCGCAACGCCCAAAGGAACGCGGCAAGGCCGAGCCCGCCCAGAAAGAGCGCAATCGGAATTAGGTACAGTAGGCCGGTCATGGGGATCGCTCGGCGGAGTCGCCGCCGCCCGGACCGTTGGCGGAAAGGCGCAAGGCGTTAAGCGTCACCACCATGGATGATCCGGACATGGCGAGCGCGGCGATCAGCGGCGTGACGAACCCTAGAACCGCCAGCGGAATGGCGCAGGCATTGTAGAGCGCCGCAAACGCGAAATTCTCCAGAACGCGCCGGCGGGCTTTGCGCGAAACGTCGACTGCCTCGGCGATAGGCTCAAGACCGCCTCCAAGATACACAAAGTCCGCAGCGGCCTGACTCGCGTCCGCCGCCGTTCCCGGCGACAGGGAAACATGGGCGTAGGCGAGCGACGGCGCATCGTTGAGGCCGTCGCCAACCATCGCCGCACGAGCGCCCGCGGCGCGCAGTTCACCGAGCCGCGCGGCCTTATCCTGCGGACTGACGCCGGCGCGCCACGCAGGCAGGCCCAAGCGCTCGGCAATCGCGGCCGCCGCTTCCTTACGGTCGCCGGAGAGAAGCTCCAGCGAGAGCCCCCGGTCGGAAAGCTGGCGAATAACGTCGGCGGCGTCCGCCCGCGCCGCGTCTTCAAACACAAATCGCACCGGCGGCGCCTCGCCGCGTCGCAACCATGTTTCCAACGCCGCGCCATCGCCGTCGCTGACGCGTTCGACCTCGCCGACCCATTCCGCCGAACCGAACCGAATGCGCTCGCCGCCCGAAACGCCCTCTATGCCGAGCCCCGGAAATTCAACAGCGCCTTCCGCCGCCTTGCCCGGCCCAGCCGCCTCGACAACGGCGCGCGACAAAGGATGACGAGAAACGCGGGCGAGAGACGCAGCGTCCTCCAACGCGCCTGCGGGAAGCGCTTCGCGGTTTGTAAGGGTCGGTCGACCGAGCGTCAGTGTTCCGGTTTTGTCGAACACCATGGTGTCCGCTTCGGCGAGACGCTCCAGCGCGTCTCCGGATTTAACAAGAACGCCGCGCTTGAAGAGGCGACCCGTCGCGACAACCTGAACCGCCGGCGCCGCCAGCCCGAGCGCGCAGGGGCATGTTATGATCAATACGGCAACGGCTGTCATCAGCGACGCGCGAACGCCAGCATCGAAAACCAGCCACCAACCCAAAAAGGTCGCCAGGGCAAGCGTATGCACGATCGGCACGTAGAGCGCGGCGGCCCGATCCGCGAGGCGAACATAGCGGCTACGCGACTGCTCGCCCGCTTCGATCAATCGCGCGAGATCGGCGATCAGCGAATTCTCCACCGTCGCCCGCGCGCGCATCACAAGGCGGGCCGAACTGTTGACAACGCCTGCGTGAATCTCGTCGCCCGGCCTTAATTTCCTGGGCGCGCTTTCCCCCGTGACCAGCGAAACATCCGCATGGGACTCGCCCTCGACAATCACGCCGTCAACCGGCGCGCGGTCCCCCGGCGACAACAATACGCGATCGCCCGGCTCAATAGCGCGCGCTGCGACGGGCTCGATGACGCCGTCAGCGCCGAGGCGGCGCGCGGTCGTTGCCTGCATGGCAAGAAGGTCACGCGCGGCGGCGCGCGCCCGCCACCGCAGCCGATGATCGAGATAGCGCCCGATCAGCAGAAAAAAGAGCAGCATGACGGCGGCGTCGAAATATGTGTGCTCGCCGCCCGCAAAGAACTCATAAACGCTCATCGACAATGCCAGGATGACCGCCAGCGAAATCGGCACATCCATATTGGCGTGCATGTTCCTGAGCGCATTCCATGCGGAATAGAAGAACGGGCGCGCCGCATAGAGCGCTGCTGGGATGGCGATCAACGCCGAGGCCCAATGCATCAGCCCTCGCGTGCCGGGCCCCATGTCTGCCCCGCCGGCCCACACGGAGACTGACAGGAGCATAACGTTCGCCATGGCGAACCCGGCGACGCCAAGGGACCGCAATAGAAAGCGTCCCTCCGTATCGTGATCGCTTTCGATCGCGGCCGGATCAAAGGGCGCGGCGCGATAGCCGGCTTCCGTCAGCGCTTGCATTACCATGCGCGGCGCGAAGGCCGCGCCACGCCAGACAAGAGAAAGCCGCCCCGTCGACAGATTGAGGCGGGCGCGCTCCATCCCGTCCAGCTTTTTCATCGCGCTTTCGATCTTGGCGATGCAGCCGGCGCATTTCGCGCCAAAGACCGCAAGCTCAAGCTCCGACACTCCGTTGCGCCGCCGGACAAAGGGCGCGGGATCGATAAGCGCGCTTTCCTCGCCGAGCACATCGGGGGCGCCCGGTTCAAGACCGCTCGGGCAGCCAAGGCCCGCAGCGCCGCTCTTAATGGTCAGTTCAGCGCTCATTCCAGTATCAACCGGCTCGTAAAGACAAATTCATCGCCCCTTGCATTCACCGCAACGGCGTCGAGATTCCATGCGCCCGGTCCCGCCGGCGCGGCCGTTTCGTAACGCCCGCCGCCAATCGCGTTGAATGCCACGGGCTGGTCCTGTGCATCGTCGGCCGGCCGCGACAGGACAGCGCTCATCGCCAGCCCGTTCACCGGCGCGCCGCTCCGTGTTTTCATGGTTATCGCGAGATGCATCGTCCCGTCGGTCAACACCGCCTCTTCGATAGCCGCAGACCAGCCAAGCGCATCCTGCGCGGCGCGCGATGCGAGCCGGTCATTGTAGTTCAGCCCCTGAAGATAGGATTTTTTTTCCTTTTCGCCAGGGAACGTTCGAACGGCGAAATTCAGAAAAATCATATTCACCGCGAGAATAACCAGGAAAAAGCCCAGCAGCGTGAAAAGAACATGTCGTCCGGTTATGCGAAAGTCCGTGTCCATCAGCGATGCTCCGTCAAGAATACAGTCGGGTTTTCCATTTCCTCACCGGTCGCCGCATCGCGAACAACAAAGGTGACCGGCATGGATGCGCGGCGTTCGCCTTCCGGCGGCAGCGTCGCGAAAACGCGGATCGAGCGCACGTCGTCGCCGCGCACCGCGACGCGCAAGACGCCCTGCTCTACCGTTTCACCTATCGCCTGCATCTGCAAGACGTTCGCGACATTATCGGCGCCATCCAACGTGACTGCAAACTCACGCTCCACATTGGCTTTGTTGACGATTTTCAGCGTGTAGGCGTTGCGGACGGCCCCGTCCGACAATTGCACGAAAGGCGGCGTGCGGTCGCGCAGGACGTTGACCTCAAGCGTCGCCCGGTTAAGCAAGCCAAAGAGCATGAGAGCCGAGACGAAAACGAATACGCTCCCATAAAAAACCGTCCGCGACCGGATCAGGCGCATTGACGGCTTCTCGCCGCCCATGCGGCGCGCCATGTTCTTGTCGGTGTCGTACGCAATAAGACCCTTCGGGCGGTCTATCCTGGCCATGATGTCATTGCACGCATCGATACAAAGCGCGCAATTGATGCATTCAAGCTGCGCGCCTTCGCGAATATCGATCCCCATCGGGCAGGCGGCGACGCAAGCCTTGCAGTCGATACAATCGCCGCGACCGTCCCAGGACTCGCCCATTTTGTGGGAGCCGCGCGGTTCGCCGCGGTCGACTTTATATGTGACTTGCAGCGTTTCTTCGTCGGTCAACGCCGCCTGTATCCGCGGCCACGGACACATGTATGTACAGACCTGCTCGCGCATGGAGCCGGCAAGCATGTAGGTCGTAAAAGTGAGGATGCCGAGGAAAAGATAGGCCGATCCCGGCGCCGTTCCCTGAAAGAGCTGCGGCAGGATCGTCGGCGCATCGTGAAAGTAAAACACCCATGCGCCGCCGGTCGCCGCGGCAATCGCCAGCCAGCTTCCGTGCTTCAGAACTTTCTTGCGGATTTTAGCGAACGACCAGGGCGCATTTGCGAGCCGCATTCGCTGATTGCGATCGCCTTCGATCAGTCGTTCGGCGGCAATATAAAGATCGGTCCACACGGTTTGCGGACACGCATAACCGCACCAGACGCGCCCGAACAGCGCCGTCGCCAGGAACAGACCAACCGCCGCCAGAATGAGCAGGCCGGTAACGTAATAGAGTTCGCTCGGCCAGATTTCGATAAAGAAGAAGTAGAACCTGCCGCCGGCGAAATCGACAAGCACGGCCTGATCCGGCTCGCCCGGCCCCCGCGGCCAGCGCACCCAGGGCAACAGATAATAAACGCCAAGCGTTGCAAACAGCAGAAACCATTTCAGCGCCCGGAACTTGCCGTGCACGAGTTTCGGATAGATCGGTTCGCGTTTTTTATAGAGGTTCCGGGACGCAGCGCTGTTAACGGGCGCTGCATCAATGACGGCCACGCCGGCCGCCGCTTCACCGCTGCTTTTGACGTTTTGCACTAACTCAAAATCCGGCTCGGTCACAATGGACCAGTATTCCTTACTCGCCGCCCCCGAGCGAGTGAACATAAACCGCCAGCGCCGTGATCTGTTCATCGCTCAGGCGCTCGGTCCAGTGGGGCATGACGCCGGCCCGGCCATAATACAACGTTTCCCGCAGATCCTTGCGGTCCCCGCCATAAAGCCAGATCGCGTCGGTCAGATCGGGAGCGCCCTGTTGCGGGTCGCCCGTGCCGTCGGCGCCGTGGCAGCTTACGCATTGCTGCGTGAAATCGGCCCGCGCGCGCACAACCGCCTCGCTATCAGCCTCCCGACCGGAAAGATATGTCACATATTCAACGAGATCGTCGATCTGATCCGATGAGAATGCGCCGGTCTCTCCGTAAGCCATCATGATGCTCAAACGGGTCTCGGGATGGGTCGAACGGATGCCATGATGCAGGGTCTTCTGGATATCGTCCAGCGTTCCGCCCCAGAGCCATGTGTCGTCCACAAGGGATGGGTATCCGACGAAACCCTGTCCGCCCGCGCCATGGCAGGTCGCGCAGTTGTCACCGAACAACGATCCGCCCGCGTTCATGGCGAATTGCAGGAGCTGCGGGTCGCGTTCGATCTCGTCGATGGACGTTGCGCTTAACAATTGCTGCATCTGCGCGCTGCGCTCCGTTTCAAGCGCTGCAATCGCCGCATCCACATTGGCGCGTTCGGAATGGTTGCGCAGGCCCGCGAAGTGCCCGGTGATGCCGGGCCATGACGGCATCAGCACCCAGTAGATCACCGACCATATAACGGTAATCCACAGAATGATCAGCCACCAGCGCGGCAGCGGATTGTTGAGTTCCTTGATGCCGTCCCATTCGTGCCCGGTCGTTTCAACGCCGGTCGGTTCGTCGATTTCCTTATCGGTCATCTGTTTCGTCCTTCCGGTCGACCGGTCCGTCTTCGAGTGGAATGCGCCTGGCGGCGTCGAACTTCGCCTGGCTGCGCGGGTTGAGCGCGTAAATCAGCACCAACACGAATGCGATGACGAAGAGAATCAGTCCCCAGGTCTGCGCAAAGCTTGAAAGCGTTTCGTACATAGCCCGGCCCTACCTGTAGTTTTCTTCCGGCTCGTAGGTCGAAAAATCGACCATCGTGCCAAGAACCTGAAGGTATGCAATCATGGCGTCCATCTCCGATACGCTCCGGGCGTCGCCATCGAAATTGCGAATCTGCGCATTCGGGTATCGCGCAAGGAATTCGTCATAGACGTCCGAGAACGGATCGATCTGGGCTTCCAGATCGGTTTTTGCGTTTTCGATCATCTCATCGGTATAGGGAACGCCAACGGCGCGGTTCGCCTTCAGCCACGCCTCCACATTGGAGTAGTCAAGCTCGCGTTTGTCGAGGAAAGCGTATGGCGGCATGATCGATTCCGGCACAACGCTGCGCGGGTCTATGAGATGCTGCTGATGCCATGCATCGGAATATTTGCCGCCGACGCGCGCAAGGTCGGGGCCGGAACGTTTCGAGCCCCATTGAAACGGATGATCGTACATGCTCTCCGCGGCGAGAGAGTAATGACCGTAGCGCTCGACCTCGTCCCGCAAGGGGCGGACCATCTGGCTATGGCAGGTATAGCAGCCCTCGCGGATGTAGATGTTGCGACCGGCAAGTTCCAGCGGCGAATAAGGCCGGACGCCCTTCACCTTTTCGATGGTCGATTCGAGGTAGAAAAGCGGCGCGATTTCCACCACCCCGCCGATGGCGACAACAAACAGAATGGCCACGGTAAGGAGCAGGCTTCGCTTTTCGAAAATTTCGTGACGGTTGAGCATGAGACCCGTTCCCTTATTCCGCCGGCGCTGCGGCAAGGGCCGCGTCGCGGGCGTATTCTTTTTCGCGAATGTCTCCCCTCGCCGTTCGCCAGAGATTATAGGCCATGACAAAGGCGCCAATCAGGAACAGCAAGCCGCCCACCATGCGGATGATGTAATAGGGATGCATTGCCTCGACGGTTTCGACGAATGAGAATTCAAGGAAACCGAATTCATTATAGGCGCGCCACATCAGGCCCTGCATGATGCCCGAGACCCACATGGACGTGATGTAGAGCAGAATGCCGAGGGTGGAGATCCAGAAATGCCACTCGACGAGCGCGCGCGAATACAGCGCTTTGCGTTTCCAGAGCCACGGCACGAGACAGTAAAGCGCGCCGAATGAGATATAGCCAACCCAGCCGAGGGCGCCGGAATGAACGTGGCCGATGGTCCAGTCCGTATAGTGCGACAGCGAATTCACGGACCGGATGGACATGAGCGGGCCCTCGAATGTCGACATGCCGTAAAATGCGACGGATACGACCATCATGCGCAGAACCGGGTCCGTGCGGAGCTTGTCCCATGCGCCGGAGAGCGTCATCAGCCCGTTGATCATGCCGCCCCAGGACGGCATCCAAAGCATGATCGAAAACGTCATGCCGAGCGTCTGCGCCCATTCGGGAAGCGCCGTATAATGAAGGTGGTGGGGCCCGGCCCAGATATAAAGGAAGATGAGCGACCAGAAATGAACGATCGACAGCCGGTAAGAATAGACCGGCCGCTCCGCCTTCTTCGGGATGAAGTAATACATAATGGCGAGGAAGCCCGCCGTCAGGAAAAACCCAACTGCATTATGACCGTACCACCATTGCGTCAGCGCATCCTGAACGCCGGAGAAGAGGCTGTAGCTCTTTGAGCCCGTCAGCGACACCGGGACCGCAAGGTTGTTTACGATGTGCAGCATCGCAATCGTGACGATAAAGGCGAGATAAAACCAGTTCGCCACATAAATGTGCGGCTCTTTGCGCTTCAGCAGCGTGCCCAGGAACACAAGGAGATACGCAACCCAGACAATGGTGAGCCAGATGTCGGCGTACCATTCCGGCTCCGCGTATTCTTTCGACTGGGTGATCCCCATGAGATACCCGGTCGCCGCGATGACAATAAAAAGATTGTAACCCCAGAACACGAACCATGGCGTCAACCCGCCCCATAACCGTGCCCGGCTCGTTCGCTGCACGACGTAAAAGGAGGTCGCGATAAGAACATTGCCGCCGAACGCGAAGATCACGGCGGAAGTGTGCAACGGTCGCAGCCGTCCGAAATTTGTCCACGCCAGTTCGGGAAAATACAAAAGGCTCGGGAACGCCAGCTGCGCGGCAATCACGACGCCAACAAGAAAGCCCGCAATGCCCCAGAACACCGAGGCAACGACGCCGGCCTTAACGATGCCGGTTTCGTAGGCGTTTTCGTCCACAACGTGGCCGGATGACAAATGCGAGATAAGCGCAAACGCGCCGACCGTCATCGCAATCAGAAACATCGCCGCGTGTGCGCCCATCAGCGGATCTGCGGCGCGGGCCGCCGTGAACAAGGACCACAAGACGCCAATCAGCAAAATGGCGGCGATGACCATAACGTCTCCGCCGACGCCGGGCCGGCCGGCTGGATGCGCTCTGTTTTCAGACATGAATTTAGCCTTAATGCAGCATTTGTTTTCGCGTTGTGCAGCAGCGAGCAGCAAGGGTCTTGATCTGGATCAAGACGCCCGAGAAACAGCTGTTATTGTCGATTTGTCGCAGGAAAAAACGCAGAATCATGAAAAACGCCAACCGCGGTCGACAAGCGCTGAAGCCGATGGCGCTGTTCGGCGCCGCATTTGCCATGGTGATCGCTGGCGTCCCGGCTCAGTCTGCGGCTGCAAGCGATTCGGCGTGGCGAATCCCCGTCTGCGCCAATGGCGAAATCAGGTACATTGTCATGAATTTCGGCGACGACGGACCACCGCCGCCGTCGGATCGCACAGAGCATGCGTGCCACGGACCGTGCCTCTGTCAAAGGAAGCGGCCCGGACGCAGCCGCTGACCCGGCCGGCGCAATATTCCGACGATTCATTCGCGACGGCAGCGGCGCCTAATCGGACGGCGTCGCCAATACAACGCTGCGCCGCGAAAGTTCGCGAATGGCGCCTCTCTTTTTCAGCGCGGCAAGCGTGCGGCTGAGCGTTTCGAGGCGCAAGCCAAGATAATCGGCGATGTCCTGGCGGGGCATCGGCAATGGCGTCTCCGTCACCGCGCCGTCGCCATCACCGCCAATTGACTTTGCAACCAGGTGTAAAAAACTTTCGACCCTCTCCTCAGCCGTCTTCTTTCCGAGGAGAACGATATGATCCTGCGCTTTGTGATACTCGGTCTGCCCACGGGCAATCAGCCGGTCCTTCACGTCCGGACATCGATCCGCAATCGCGTCCAGGAACTTATGCGGGAAGCAGCAGACGAAGCTGTCTTCCAGCGCCTCGGCCGTATAGGCGCTCTCACCGGTCGGGCGCACGCCGACAAAATCGCCGGGGAAGATAAACCCCGTAATCTGTCTGCGTCCGTCCTCAAGATGCTTCAGCAGCCGAAAGCTGCCCTGGACGAGGACGTAAAGGCTGTCATTCGGCTCGCCCTCCTGCATCAGGGCCCGCCCCTTGGCGACGGTCCGCCGCGCCATGGTCTTTTCGACTTCGACGAGTTCGCGCGGTCCGAGGTCCGCGCAGATGGACTGCTCGCGAACCACGCACAGGTCGCATGACGCAGGCCGTTGCGGCGCTCGGCACATAACCGGACTGGAAGCTGACGCGGACATGAACCCCTGACAATCGGTAAGTGAAGCTCCGACAATATCGTGATTGCAGACAGGTATCCAGCACCGTCGACGCACAGCTTCCCTAGGTCGCACCGCGCTGCACAAAACGTTATCTTGTATCGTGATCGACTAAACCGCCGCAGCGTATTCTATCTGAGGCTGCACGTAGGGATCGAACGCCGTTGCGACCGCGCGAGCGAGAAGATGGGCGCCCTCGGCGATCACGATCGCGTCGCCCCGCCAGTGAATGATCCCGTCTGATTCGAAGCGTTCCAGCGCCGAACAGACCCTGATCGCGTCGGCGGGCGGCGCAGCCTTCAAGACCGCGCTGATATCGGTCTCAAGCCGGCACAGGAGGTCGCTGATCGCCGCCGCAGTCACCGTTTCCCGCTTCGTGCGAACCAGCCCGCGCGCCACCGGCGTCTCGCCGCGGCGGACGGTTTCCATGTACGCGCCAACCGACTTCTCGTTCTGCGCGTAAAGGCCGTCGACATAACTGATCGCGGACGCCCCGAAACCGATCTGGGTCATGGCCGCATCGTCGGTGAACCCTTGAAAATTCCGCTTCAGCCGTCCAACGGACGCCGCCATCGCCAGCGCGTTGTCGGGCTTCGCATAGTGATCGAAACCAATGCGCCGGTAGCCTGCGCCGGTCAGCGACGCGTCGGCGGCCTCGGCCAGTTCGGCGCGGAGCGTCTCGTCGGGAAGGGTTTCCGAGTCAATCAGGCGCTGATGCGGCAGCAGGTCCGGCAGATGCGCATAGCCGAAGACGGAAACGCGGTCGGGTGACAGCGCAATGACCTTTTCAATCGTCTGCGCAAAGCTCGCTTCGGTCTGGCGCGGCAGCCCGTACAGGATATCGAAAGAGACGTCATCCACGCCCCCTGCACGAATGTCGCTCACGCATGATTCGATGAGGTCGAAACTCTGGAGCCGGTTTATCGCCGCCTGCACATCGGGGTCGAAATCCTGCACGCCAAGACTGAACCGATTAAAACCTATAGATACAAGGTGATGGATGTCGTCGTCGCGCAACAATCTCGGGTCGAGCTCTATGGCGAGATCGGCGCTGTCGGTCAGACCGATTTCCCGCTCGACAGCCCCGAGAATGTCCGCCAGATCATCGCACAAGAGGTAGTTTGGCGTCCCGCCGCCGAAATGCATGCTGGTCGGCACGCCCCTGCCGGCAAGAATTCCCGCCTGCAACGCAATCTCAGTCTTCAATGCTTCAACATATTCGCGCGCCCGGGTGTAGTAATTTTCAACCCGCATATTGCAGCCGCAATACCAGCAAAGCTGCCGGCAAAACGGCACATGCACATATAGAGACAACGGATCGTAGAGCTGGACTTCGCTGAGCTTCTCAGTGAGATCGCGCGCCGTCACCGATCCGTCAAAATGCACCGCTGAGGGATAGCTCGTATATCGCGGGGCCCGCGCACCAAGGTATTTTCGCCATGACGACTTCATATCCGAAAAACTATGGGTCGGTTGCGATGGTTTTCTGACCTAGATCAAATTCGAAATTTTCATCCGGAAGTTTTTTCGCTCTGGACCCCGTCGTTTCCGCGCGGAGATGACCTGGATCAAATTTCGGCCGCGGCGTCTGCCCATATCCCGATTGTAGACATTCACCCGAAGGAAAAGACAATGCTTCGCACACTTCTCGCCACCGCCGCACTTGTTCCATGTTTCGTACAGCCAGCCGTCGCGGAAGAGGGCGACTGGCAGGTTCGACTGCGCGGCATCGTGGTCGCACCGACCGAAAACGCATCGGACGTCCTGCCCGGCTTTCCCGGCGGGTCCGTCGGCGTCGAAAACGCCGTCGTGCCGGAACTCGATTTCACCTACTTCATTACAAATAACATCGGCGCGGAACTTATCCTCGCAACGAGCCCGCACGATATTCAGGGCGAAGGCACGCTCGCAGGCCTCGGCGAAATCGGCGACCTCATGGCGCTGCCGCCGACACTGACGCTTCAGTATCATTTTAACCCGAACGGCAAGGTTCGTCCCTATGCGGGCGTTGGCGTCAACTACACGATTTTCTACAGCGAGGACGCGTCCGATTCGCTGGTCAACGCCGTCGGCCCAACCTCCCTCGACGTTGACGACAGCGTTGGCGTCGCCTTCCAGCTTGGCGTCGATTATGCGCTGAACGATCGATGGTTCCTGAACGCCGACGTCAAATACATCCAGATCGACACAACGGCGACGCTGAATTCTGGCGGCGCGATCAACACCGTCGATATTGACCTCGATCCAATCGTCGCCGGCGTCGGCGTCGGATACAGATTCTGAGGGCAAGCGGGCGAACACACCCTCTCCGCCTGCAAGCCTTGCCGTCCGCAGCCATTTTAGCTGCGGACGGCAAGTGCGTTTTTACGCAGGTAAATCGCTAAATCTGTTCGCCATCGATTCGAACAAATGCATCTTCCCCACGGCAATAGAGCGCCATTCCAGCTTCCTGCGCTTTTCGGAGCGCAAAAGCGGTCGGCCCCGAGATCGCCGCAACAGCCTTGACGCCGCGCCGCGCCGCTTTTTCGATAATTTCGTATGAGCATCGGCTGGACATGAGAACAAAGCCGTCCGTGCAGTCGACGCCGCCCCGCGCCAGGGCGCCAAGAAGTTTATCGAGGGCATTGTGACGGCCCACATCTTCCCGGACGGTTTTTACCTCGCCCTGAAAGTCCGCCCATGCGGCCCCATGAACCGTGCGCGTCTCACTGTTGAGCGTCTGCTTCACACCCAGGCCGGACAGCGCTTTCTTCAGCGCTGAAGATGCTATTGAAACCGGCCGCTCCGAGACGGTCGGCAAAGATTCAAAGAACGTATCGGCATGCTCAAGGCCGCACACGCCGCAGCCCGCCCGTCCGACGAGGTTGCGCCGCTGCTGGCGCAGGTCGAGGCGTTCAAGCTTTTCATCGGCAATGGAAATCCTGAGTTCAACGCCCTTTTCATCTTGATGAATATCGACAGACCTTATGTCCGCAAGCTCATCGACAACACGTTCCGTCAGGGAAAAGCCGACGGCAAAGTCCGCCATGTCGGCGGGGCTCGCCAGCATGACAGCATAGTTTCGCCGGTTGTAGACAAACGCAACAGGAATCTCCTCGGGAACACGCCAGCGCCCCTCGCCCGCATGCGCATATCTCGCTCCGGGCGGCGCATCGCCGAATACCCGGATCACAGTCACCTATTCCGCCGGCGTCTTGACGCCGTCGCCGAGAATGCGGCGCATTTCCGGCGTTTCAGCTTCGTATGTATCCTGCCAGACCGACTTGTGATTGGCGGGCGCGACTTCGACCGCCGTCACTTTATATTCCGGGCAGCTTGTGGCCCAGTCTGAAAGCTCCGTTGTCACCACATTGGCGCCTGTCTCCGGATGGTGGAACGTCGTGTAAACGACGCCCGGCTGCATTCGCTCGGAAAGCCTTGCGCGCAAGGCGATCTCTCCCTTGCGCGAGCGCAATGACACCCACTGCCCGTCCCGTACGCCGCGCGTTTCCGCGTCCGACGGATGGATCTCCAGCACGTCTTCTTCCCACCACTCGACGTTTTTAGTCCGTCGCGTCTGCGCGCCCACATTGTATTGCGAAAGAATGCGCCCCGTCGTCAGGATCAGGGGAAACTTGCGATTAGTCTTTTCTTCCGTCGGCACATATTCCGTTAAAACAAACTGGCCTTTTCCGCGAACGAACTCATCGACATGCATGATTGGCGTGCCGTCCGGCGCCGCATCGTTGCACGGCCACTGCACCGAGCCCTTTTCGTCAAGCGACGCAAACGAGACGTTCGCAAAGCTCGGGGTCAGCGATGCAATCTCGTCCATGATGGCCGAAGCGCTTTCGTGATCCATCTCATAACCAAGCGCCCGCGCGAGATCCTGCGTAACCTCCCACTCCTCCTTGCCGGTTTTTGATTTCATCACCGGCCGCACGCGATTGATGCGTCGCTCTGCGTTGATGAAGGTTCCGTCTTTTTCGAGAAACGAGGTTCCCGGCAGGAAGACGTGCGCGAACCGTGCGGTTTCATTAAGAAAGAGATCCTGAACGACCAAGATATCAAGGGCCTCAAGCGCCGCCTCAACATGCTGCGTGTCCGGGTCTGACTGCGCGACATCCTCCCCCTGAATATACATGCCCTTATAGGTTCCCGCGCACGCTTCATCGAACATGTTCGGAATGCGATAGCCCGGTTCGCTGTCCAGTTTTACATTCCATGCATTCTCGAACAGCGCGCGCGTCGCGTCGTCGCCGACCGGTCGGTAATCGGACAGTTCGTGCGGAAACGAGCCCATGTCGCAGGAGCCCTGAACATTGTTCTGTCCGCGCAAGGGATTCACCCCGACGCCGCGCCGGCCGATATTGCCTGTCGCCATCGCCAAGTTCGCCATGCCCATAACCATGGTCGAGCCCTGGCTATGCTCCGTGACGCCAAGTCCGTAATAGATCGCCGCTTCACCGCCCGTTGCATAAAGGCGCGCAGCGTCGCGAATGTCATTCGCCGGCACGCCGGTAACGTTCGAAACCGTCTCCGGCGTGTTTTCCGCCGAAGTGATGAAGTCGAGCCACTCCCTGAATGACGCCGCGTCGCAGCGCTCCTTCACGAACGTATCGTCAAGCAGGCCCTCATGCGCCGCCACATGGGCAATGGCGTTAATGAGCGCCACATTCGTTCCGGGCAGCAGAGGCAGGTGATAAGCCGCTTCAATGTGCGGCGTGCGGACAAGATCGATCGCGCGCGGATCTGCGATAATCAGCTTCGCACCCTGCCGCAGCCGGCGTTTCATCTGCGACGCAAAAACCGGGTGCGCGTCTGTTGGGTTGGCCCCGATCAACAGGACGACGTCGCATTCCTCGACGCTGTCGAAATCCTGCGTGCCCGCCGACGTGCCATATGTCTGCTTGAGACCGTATCCCGTCGGCGAATGACAGACCCGCGCGCATGTGTCGATATTATTGTTTGCGAACGCGGTGCGAACAAGTTTCTGCACGAGCCAGACCTCTTCAGCCGTGCACCGCGACGACGTGATGGCCCCGACCGACTTTCGGCCAAATTTCGCCTGTGTTTGCTTCAAACGCTTTGCAGCAAACCCGATCGCCTCACCCCAGGAGACGACTTTCCACGGGTCCGTGATCTTCTCGCGAATCATCGGTTCGGTAATACGATCCGCATGGGTGGCGTAGCCAAAGGCGAAGCGGCCCTTCACGCAGGAATGCCCGTGATTGGCCTTGCCGTCCTTGTAGGGAACCATTCGGACAACCCGGTCGCCTTTCAGCTCCGCCTTGAAAGAACAGCCAACGCCGCAATAGGCGCATGTCGTCAGAACCGTGCGGTCGGGCACGCCATGCTCGACGACCGATTTCTCCTGAAGCGTGGCGGTTGGGCACGCCTGCACGCATGCGCCGCAGGAAACGCATTCGGAGTCAAAAAAATCGGCGCCGGCGACAGCGGCCTTCGAGTTAAACCCACGACCGTCGACGGTGAGCGCCAGCGTACCCTGCACTTCATCGCATGCGCGCACGCAACGCGAACAGACAATGCATTTCGAAGGGTCGAACTCGAAATAGGGATTGCTCTCGTCTTTCTCTGCATCGAGATGATTCTCGCCCGCATAACCATAGCGCACGTCGCGCAAGCCCACGACGCCGGCCATGTCCTGCAATTCGCAATCGCCGTTGTCCGAGCACGTCAGGCAATCGAGCGGATGATCGGAGATGTAAAGCTCCATCACGCCGCGACGCAGTTTCGCGAGCCTGTCGGTCTGGGTGCGGATCTTCATCCCCGCCTCGACCGGCGTTGTGCAGGACGCCGGCGTTCCCTTTCGTCCGTCGATCTCAACCAGGCACAGGCGACACGACCCAAAGGCTTTCAGCGTGTCGGTTGCACAGAGTTTGGGAATATTGACGCCAATCTCCGCGGCGGCGCGCAGTATGCTCGCGCTCTCTTCCACCTCGACGGTAAAGCCGTCTATCTCGACCGCGACCTTCCTGTCGGTCTTTGGTTTCGGCGTGCCGAAGTCTTTTTCTTTCAGAAGCGCCATATGACTGACCTATTCAGCATCGCTTTTGCCTCGGTTTATAGCAAAATCTTCGGGAAAATGCTTCAGGGCGCTTTTGACCGGGATCGGCGTCATCCCGCCCATGGCGCATAGCGAGCCGTCAACCATCAGCTCGCAAAGATCATCCAACACGGTGAGGTTTTGTTCCCGATCGATGTCGTCGCGAATTCTGTCCATCACCTCAACGCCCCGAACCGAACCGACCCGGCACGGCGTGCATTTCCCGCAGGATTCCTCAGCGCAGAATTCAAAGGCGTAGCGGGCCTGCTCAAGCAGATCGACATCCTCGTCAAACACCACGATCCCGCCATGGCCGACGCCGGCGCCGTTGGCCAGCATGGTTTCGTAATCCATCTGCAAGTGAAACAGCGATGGCGGCAGATATGCGCCGAGGGGCCCGCCGATCTGGACCGCGCGAACCGGCCGCCCAGTCCGCGCGCCGCCGCCGATCTCTTCGACGAGCGCGCGCAAGGGCAGTCCGAATGCTGTTTCGTAAAGCCCGCCATGCTTTACGTTCCCGGCAATCTGAAACGGCATTGTGCCCGTGGACTTTCCGACGCCCAGATCACGGTATGAAGCAGCGCCTTCAGCGAGAATGTGGGGAATGGAACACAGGGTGATCACGTTGTGAACAAGCGTCGGCTTTCCAAACAAACCTTCGACGGCTGGCAGAGGCGGCTTGGCGCGCACTTCGCCACGCTTTCCCTCAAGGCTTTCAAGAAGCGATGTTTCTTCGCCGCAGATATAGGCGCCTGCGCCGACAAAGAGTTCAATATCGAAACGCTCGCCGGACCCGCGAATGTTTTCGCCGATAAGACCGGCCGAATAGGCCCGATCTATGGCCTGTGCGAGGATACGCGCCGCAACGGGATATTCAGAACGCAGATAAATATAGCCCTTGGTGGCGCCCACGGCGACCCCTGCGATTGTCATCCCTTCAATCAACAGAAACGGGTCGCCCTCCATGATCATGCGATCCGCAAAAGTCCCGCTGTCGCCTTCATCGGCGTTGGCGACAATGTACTTTTGGTCGGCGCGGGTTTCCGCAACGGTCTTCCATTTTATGCCGGCGGGAAACCCCGCGCCGCCGCGACCGCGGACGCCTGACGCCAGCACTTCCTCGCAGATTTCAGCGCCGCTCATCCTGAGCGCCTTGTCCAGCCCGGCGCCGCCGCCATGGCTCAAATACTGATCGGTGCTGACCGGATCGATAATGCCGCAACGTTCAAAGATGATCCGCGTCTGATGTTTGAAGAAGGGGATATCTTGAACGGAGCCCAGCGCTTTGGGATGGCGCACGTTCGCGGCGACCGCGTCGAGCAATGCACCGACGTCGCCAATGTCGACCGGTCCGTATCCAAACCGCACGCCATCGCTCTCAACTTCGAGAAGCGGCTCAAGCCAGTGCATGCCGCGCGAGCCGGTGCGCGTAATGGTGACGTCCAGCTTTCGCTTCGCCGCCTCATCGCGAAGGGCAGAAGCGACGTCGTCGGCGCCGAGCGCGACCGCAACGGAATCGAGCGGCAGAAAGAGGTTTAACGCATCACCCACGAGCCGCATTCCCGTCGGCGTCATTAAGTGCGTCTGCGACGCGTTCTACGTCAGCGCGGGCGAGAAGCCTCTCCCCGACCATGGCGGCCGGCGCCGCCGAGCAAAGGCCAAGGCAGTAAACGGTCTCAAGCGTAATGTTGCCGCTTGGCGCCGTTTCGCCCATCTTCAACGCAAGCCGTCCTTCAACCTGTTCTTGAAGCCCGCGGCCGCCGGCAGCCTGACAGGCCTCCGCCGCGCACAACCGAATAACCGTTCGTCCCTTCGGCGCACGGTGAAAGTCGGCGTAAAAGCTGATCACCCCCATCACCTCCGCCCTGCTCAGGTTGAAGATATCGGCGGCGATGGCGTCTGTTTCTTCCGGAAGATGTCCGATTGCTTCCTGGACCGCGCGCAACGCGGTAATCAGTCCGCCGGTCTTGTTCAGATACGGCTCAATGATAGAGCGGATTTCCTGGTCGCCTGGAGGCATGGTCACCGTCTGTGTTAACGCGTCGACGCGGCTTGCAGAATATATGGCGAGCCACTCCGAAGATAGCGGTCCGGCGCGTTCAAATAAATCCGGTTGTCAGCGACCGCTATTTGCCCAGAGCGTCTCGCAAGGCCGCGAGTTTCCAATGGGCCGTTTCAATGTCGTCTCGCGGCGCCGCCATGCGCAAGTCCCGCAGATGTTGCAGCGACGCGATCAGCTCCGGCAAAGGCGGTCCGCTGGCCGTGATTTGCTTCAGGTGACGGTCGTTAACGTTATCGGCCGGCTTTTCGATGTACTTCCGCACGAGCATGTTCTGGTGCTGCGACGCCGTGCGGCCATGGGCTTCACAAACGTCCAAAAACAGTTTGCAGTTTTTCTGAAACCAGGGCTCGCCGGCGCTCCCAGGCGCAAGCGCCAGAAACTCGTCGAGCAGCGGTCTCATGCCTAAACATTTTCGCAGGCTCTGCTGGTCCTCCGGCATCATGAACAGTATTTTTTCTTCAAGAATTTGCGCGTAGTGCGGGTCGTTGCCTCGGCACAAACCCAGCAGAAGATCGATCTGGTTTATCTCGGCGAAATCGCCGGCGTTCGCCCCGCGATAAACGTCCTTTCCAACGCGATAAGGCTTGTAATATGGCCGAATGCAGAAAAAGAAACGCGCAACGTCCAGATTATCGAAAAGCGTTTTGTTGGAGCGCGTGACCTGTTCGAGCGCCGCTCCGGCTTCTTCAAGCAAAAGCGCTGCGCCGGGCGCCGAAACGCCGATCGGCGGGATGCGCATCAGCGCCGCGCCCGCACGCTTATAGCCAAGAATGCCGTACAGATTGTAATTCAGAAAAAGCCGCTCATCGTGAAGCGATGTAAAACTCTTTTGCACGCCATTTATTGCACGGTTATGAGTTGTTAAATGCGCCGTCGCAAAACGCGGCGCAACACCGATGGATGCAGCGATATGCATCCCGAGCGCCGAGCAATCCCTGTACGGAGATTCTGTCTCGCGATCGGGATTGGTTAGCTCGTGGCGACGCAACGCCGCAAGGAACAGGCCGAGATTCCCCAAAACATCGAAAGCAGCGTCGAATTGCTTCTCGGTGTTGCCTTCCGCAGCCAGCGGCGCGATCAAACTCTGACCTTCGCTCAACAGCTCCGCTTTGATCTGGTCGCCCCGCCCTTCGATCTGCGCCGGGTCGTCCCGCTCAAAATAGAGGTCTTCAAGCGCCGTATTCATTTCGACAAAAGACGACCTGATCCAGCGATCAAAATTCGTCGCAGCCACACTCATCGTTCGCCTCCTCGATCCATCGGACGGCGCAAAGACCTTGCAGTCGCCCCCACCCTAAGCGAAAAGCCAGCGCGAAATGACGGAATCATTCCCACTCGATGGTGCCGGGCGGCTTTGACGTAATATCATAGACCACACGGTTGACGCCCCGGACTTCGTTGATGATGCGCGTGGCGCATGATCCGAGAAATTCGTGAGGGAACGGATAGTAATCCGCCGTCATACCATCGGTTGAGGTAACGGCTCGCAGCGCCAGCACGTGATCATAGGTGCGCTCGTCCCCCATGACGCCAACCGTCCGTACCGGGAGCAAGACGGCGAACGCCTGCCATATCTCATCATAAAGCCCGGCTTTTCGAATCTCATCGAGATAAATCGCGTCCGCCTTGCGCAATATGTCGGCTTTTTCCTTGGTCACTGCGCCAGGAATGCGAATTGCAAGGCCCGGCCCCGGAAAAGGATGGCGCCCGACGAAATGATCGGGCAAACCGAGTTCGCGGCCAAGCGCGCGAACTTCGTCCTTGAAGAGTTCGCGCAAGGGTTCGACAAGTTTCAGGTTCATGCGCTCCGGCAGGCCGCCGACATTGTGATGCGACTTGATCGTAACGGATGGTCCGCCGTCAAAGGAGACGCTCTCGATGACGTCCGGATACAGCGTGCCCTGGGCAAGGAATTCGGCGTTTTCGATCTTTCCTGCTTCCGCCTCAAAAACGTCGATGAATGTTGCGCCGATAATTTTGCGCTTTTTCTCTGGATCGTCGACGCCTTCGAGTTTGCCGAGAAAAAGATCTTCCGCCTCAACATGGATCAGTGGAATGTTGTAGCTGTCGCGAAAGAGGCCGACGACCTCTTCGCCTTCATTCGCACGCATCAGCCCCGTATCGACGAAGACGCACGTCAATTGCTCGCCGATAGCTTCGTGGATCAGGACGGCTGCGACCGACGAGTCAACGCCTCCGGAGAGCCCGCAGATCACGCGCGCGGATCCGACTTGCTCGCGTATCGCGGCAACCGCCTCTTCCCGAAAGGCCGCCATGGTCCAGTCACCCGTCAGACCGGCAATGTGTTTCGTGAAATTCTCCAGAAGCTTCGCCCCGTCCGGCGTGTGCACGACTTCGGGATGAAACTGCACGGCGTAAATCCTGCGCGTCTCGTCGGCAATCGCCGCAAAGGGCGCGCCGCCGGATCTGGCGATCACGTCGAAGCCCTCAGGGATCGCGTTGACCCGGTCGCCGTGGCTCATCCACACTTGGTATTTGCCGCCCACATCCCAGACGCCCTCAAAGAGCGGACTCTCCTTGACCACTTCAACATGCGCGCGGCCGAACTCTTTGTGGTCCGATTGCTCCACATCGCCCCCAAGCTGGGCGCAGATCGTCTGTTCGCCATAACAGATGCCGAGGATCGGCACGCCCAGCTCAAAAATCTCGTCCGCCGCCCGCGGCGATGTGGACATATTCGCGCTCGCCGGACTTCCAGAGAGGATCACGGCCCTGGGGGCGTATTCCGCCAGAAAAGCCGCGTTGACGCGATTAAACGGATGGATCTCGCAATAGACCCCGCTTTCGCGCAGACGGCGCGCGATAAGCTGCGTGACCTGGCTGCCGAAATCGACAATCAGGGCGCGTTCGTGAACTTCTGCGTGAGGATCGAGCGTCATTTTATGTCCTGATGGGCGAGCCTTTAGACGAGTCTGCAAGGCGCGTCACCCCGAAGAATAGGAGGTTCGCACCGCCGCTGGCGGACCGCGGATTTTCCGTGCTAGGCTCCGGGCCGGGTGACTGGGGTATCAAGGGGCAAGACCGATGAACATGATTCTGAGATTGCTGATGGCGCTGCCGAAAAACTCGGCGCTGCCGGCTGTCGCCGCGCTGGCGGCGTGGTACGCCGGCGCGAAATACGGCGCGCCGGAAATGTATGTGAACGCCATCGACGGCGTGCTTGCCGCGGGCGGGGACATGATCGGATCGTGGACCGGCGGCGAAAGCGGCGACGCGACCACCGCTGACGGCTAGGCCGACGCGTCTCACCGTTTCGGCAGCTTCCAGTCAGGCCGCGGGAAGTGACACGTATAGCCGTTCGGAATCCGCTCCAGGTAATCCTGATGTTCGGGTTCAGCCTCCCAGAACTCGCTGACAGGCGTTACCGCCGTCACAGCCTCGCCCGGCCACAGGCCGGAGGCGTTCACGTCGGCGATGGTGTCCAGCGCGACCTCCTTCTGGGCGTCGGTGACGTAGAAGATTTCAGACCGATAGGACGTCCCGATATCGTTGCCCTGACGGTTCAGCGTGGTCGGGTCATGGATCTGGAAAAAGAACTCCAGCAGATCCCGGAATGAGATCACGGCGGGATCGAACATGATCTCGATGGCTTCCGCATGACCTTCGTGATTGCGATAGGTGGCGTTCGCAACCTCGCCGCCGGTGTACCCGACCCGCGTCGCCGACACGCCGGGCAGCTTCCGGACCAGATCCTGCATGCCCCAGAAGCAGCCGCCGGCGAGAACAGCGCGTTCCATGCCTTCGCCCGTCATGACGCCTCCTCTTCTTTCCGATCAACGAGGGACAAGAGGTCTCCATATCCCTCCCGTTCCATGTCCTCCACCGGAATAAAACGCAGCGATGCGGAGTTTATGCAATAGCGCAACCCAGTCGCATCCTTCGGCCCGTCTTCAAAGACGTGGCCAAGATGACTGTCGCCGCCGCTCGAACGGACTTCCACGCGGCGCATGCCGTGACTGTCGTCGAACTTTTCGAAAATATGGGCGTCATTGATCGGCCGCGTAAAGCTCGGCCAGCCGCAGCCTGAATCGTACTTATCGGCCGATGCGAACAACGGCTCACCGGTCACAACGTCGACATAAATGCCGCGCCTTTTGTTGTCGGTGTATTCGCCCGTAAAGGGCGCTTCCGTGCCGTCTTCCTGTGTGACGCGAAACTGTTCCGGCGTCAGCCCGGCGAGAGCCGCATCAGTCTTCTCGTACTTTTTTTCATCGCTCATTACTTGCTCCAGCGTTCCGACATTCTCTCAATGGGGATGAAGCGACCCAACGTCCAGTCATCGGTAACACAGAATTGATGCTCCGCGCGCACCGTCGCCCCTATTCGGCGAAACCGGCGGCCTTCATCAGCGCTGGCGAGAGCCTGGCGCGCGCAGGGGGCGCGCCGGAAACATTTGTTTCAAAAACGAAGACGGCGCCCGAGTTTGGCGACGCCGCAAGCGCGGCCTCACTCATGTCATCGCGGGCGCTGGTGACAAACAGGAGGTCGCCATTCGCACCGCCAAAGGCGAGGCATGTGGGTTGGGGCGCGTCTATCGGAAGCGAGAACACCTCATCACCGGCAGGAGAAAAACATGCGACGCGCGCTCCGCCCCACAGGGCCGACCAGTAGCGTCCGTCACGATCGGTGACGGCGCCGTCCGGCGACCCGTCCTCCGTCCTGGCGAACGGCGTGAACGCGATATCGCCGGCGCCCGCCTCGTCAAATGGCGCTGACTGTATTTTGTTGCGCATGGAATCGGAAAAATAGATCCGGTCGCCGGCCGGCGACCAGCACAAGCCATTTGCAATATGAACGCCGGACGCGCGCGCGTGCGCCCTGCCGTTCTCGTCCAGCATGTAGAGGCGACCGTCCGGCTTTTCGTTGTCGGCAAGCGTGCGTTCCACCATCGACCCTGCCCAGAACCGGCCAAAAGGATCGACGCGCCCGTCATTCAGCCGCACGCCGTCGCCAAGCTCCGGCGGGCGCGCAAGCCAGTGGATTGCCGCACTTTCAGGATGGAAAAGCGCGAAACCCGATTCAAAGGCCGCTATCAGCAAATCATCGCGCGCGGCGACGAACCCAAAAGAACCGAGCCGCTCCGGCGTCTCGAATATCGAGATGTCCTTGTTCGGCCAGCCCATCCGGTAAAGACGGCGCGCCTGAATGTCCGTCCACCAAAGCGTTTCATCCGACGCCCGCCAGAGAACCCCCTCACCAAGGACATTGGCGACCTCTATTGTTTCAACAAGACGGGCAGTAATCATGGTCGATTTTTCCGCCATGCGCGGGGCTCACCCTTGCATCGTTTCCGGTCGCTTCATCCGCAGCGCCTTGTCTATGCCGGAACGAAGCATACGAAAAGCGGCGATGAGCGCCTCCAGGGAAAGCCGACCGGACATCCCAAAAAACGCCGTCCATTTGCCCTGGTTGCTATTGTGGTGGGCCACGAAAGAACAAGAAACGCACTGGAATCATTCAGTTATTTTGGATTGTTCAATTAAGAAGAAGGGAATGCGGCGTGGAAAACAGACCATTTCTAATCCCCTAAGTCGGCCAGAAAACACAACCCGCGCAGGACGAGGAAAGCGTCCGTAGTACGGCAGGGAAAACGCGCAACGCGAATAGAACACGCGCAATGCGCATGTACGTCTGTCAGCATAAATTGAGAGAGCTGATCGTTACGAATCCTCCGCTCAAGAATGCTGGCGACCATCCGCAGAGAGACAAACTCCTGGGCGTGGACGTCATTTGCATTTTTCTACCTCATCGCCCTCGCCTACATCGCCGCCGGCGCAACATTCCATCTCGCCAACGCATTTATTGCGTCCGCTTGAACGCTTAACTGTCATCACCTTACTGAACGGCCATGCGCCCGTTGCGACAACTCATTCTGTTGACACTCCCAGCTGCTCCATGATGGATGTCGGAAGTTGGAGGCTGGATTGAACAGACGCAAAAACCCATTCCGGTTTATGGGCCGCGCTCTTGCGGTGCTTGCGCTTGTCACGCAATTGATCGCGCCCGCTGCGCTCGCGTCCACACCCGGCTTTGACGTCGCCAACTTCTTCTGCGCGCCGTCAGGCGCGTTGTCAGCGGATGCGCGCGCAGAAGCTGAGACATTTCTGTCAGAACTTTTCGGCGACCAGCAGCGGGACGACGACCGCGGCAATTCGCACTGTCCCCTCTGTGTTCTTGTCCACGGCGTTCCTCTGCCGGAACAGCAGCCAGCGCCGCGCATTGTTTTTGAGCGCTACGACACAACACCCCCGCGCTTTGAAACAGCCTTCGTTTACCGCCCGCAAGGCCCCCCGCTCGGCCTGCGCGCGCCCCCCTCAGTCTCTCTTTAAATCGCTTCATCGCCTTTGACGTTTTAACTGCGCGCCAGACCACTGTGTCTGTGCATGCGCGACCTTGAGAGAGATCCATTTCCATGTTTGCCAAACCCGCTTCATTGGCGGCCCGTCTTCTTGCAGGCGCCGCTATCGTCTACCTGCCTTCTGCTGGCGCCTTTGCTCAAGGAGTCGGCCAGACAACCCCCCTTGATGAAATCACCGTTATCGGAGAGCGAACCTCATTAACCGCGCCAGGCGCGGCGGAGGCGCGCGACATACTGGAACGCGTACCCGGCGGCGTCGGGCTGGTGGAGGCGGACGTTTTTCTCGACGATTTCGCTCAGAGCATCGGCGACACCCTTGTCTTTACTCCCGGGGTCTTCGCCGACACGTCGGCGCAGCGCGAAACCCGCATCTCCATCCGGGGATCAGGCCTTAACTCCAGTTTCGAACGGCGTGGGATCAGCGTCCGCCGGGACGGCGTGCCGATCTCCCGGGCGAGCGGCAGCACCGAGTTTCAGGAAATCGACCCCCTGACGATTGATTATATTGAAGTGTTCAAGGGCGCAAACGGTTTGCGCTACGGCGCGGCGTCCCTCGGGGGAGCGATCAATATCGTCACGCCCACGGGCCGCACGCGTGACGACGCCTTCACGTTTCGCGCCGAGGGCGGAAGTTTTGCAACGGCGCGCGCAAGCGCCAGCGTGGCCCATGCCAGAGACAAATGGGACTTTTATGGCGGCGTAACGGGCCTGCGCTCGGACGGCTATCGCGACCATTCCGACGTGCGCAGCGTCTACGGACATTCCAATGTCGGCCGCAAGTTCGACAACGGCGTCGAGACGCGTGTGTATTTGACCGTGCTCAGCGACAATTTCGAACTGGCGGGGAGCCTCGCCCTCGATGACGCCCTCGCCAATCCGACGGCGGCGGGCCGTTCCGTAACGATCGGCCCCTTCTTTCCGGGCGGCCCTGTCACAGTGCTCGACCCGGGCCCGGAAGCGGACGACTGGGACCGTAACTTGGATGTCTTCCGCATCGCCAACAAGACAGTGGTTCCCCTCGACGCGGTGACGCTGGAGGCCGGCGCCTGGTACGCGCTTCGCGATCTCGATCACGCGATCACGCGTTTCGCGGGCGTCATTGCGCAGGCAGAGCATGAGGTTGGCGGCTTCCTGCGCCTCGCCGGCGACAACAAACTTGCCGGTCTGAATGTTGATTGGGTTTTCGGCGCGGAGGTCGCCGCATCCGACAATGACGCCCGCCGGTTCGAAAACAATGCCGGCGAACGCGGCGCCTTGAGAAACCGCAGCGATCAGGACGCCCGTAATATCCTGGTCTACGGACAGGCCGATATATCCCTTACGGATGAACTGACCGCCATTGTCGGCGTTCAGTATCTCAACACCCTTCGCGACAGCGACAACGTCTTTAACGCCGTTGACGGCGACGTCTCTGAATCACAGATAAACCCGCGTTTCGGTCTGCTCTGGGACGTTGACGACAACGCCCAGCTTTTTGCCAACGTTAATCGCGGTTTCGAGCCGGCGGGGATATCAGACCTTACAGCCGGCGGCGTGCTCGACTTCACGCCGCTCGCCGCACAAGACACCTGGACCGTCGAGGCCGGAACGCGCGGCCAACGCGACTGGATCGCCTGGGACTTTTCGATCTACCGCAGTTGGATCGAGAATGAGTTTATCGATCTGGCGCAGCCAAGCTTCGGCGGCTTCATCTCCGCCACCTTCAACGCCGATGAAACGGTCCATCAGGGGATCGAACTTGGCGTCGATCTCTTTTTGACCCCGCCGGCTCTTGAAGAAAAGGGCGCGGAACTGATCTGGCGCAATATCTATACCTATAACGACTTCTTCTTCACGAGCGACCCGCGCGACCTCAACGGCCAGGCCTTCGCCTTCGACGGCAACCGCCTCGCGGGCGTTCCAGAGCAGATTTACGTCTCCGAACTGCGCCTTGAAAAAGGCCGCTGGTACGCCGCCGTCAATCTCCGCTGGGTGCCGGAAGGGCCGTTCGCTGACTTTGCCAACACGGTCCAGGTTCCGGACTACGAACTCATCGGCGTCACGGCGGGCTATGACATCACCGACAATGCGCGCCTGTTCGTCTCTGCGGAGAACCTCGCCGACGAGGTCTACATCTCCAACGTCTCGACCGTCGCCGACCAGTCCCTTGAAGGCGCCCGGGTCTTCACGCCGGGACAAGGCCGCGCCGTCTTCGGCGGCCTTTCCGTCGCGTTTTAACGAAACCCTTCCGTAAACGGATAGAAATGATGCGCATTCTGTCGATAAAACTGCACCGCCTCCTCGCCATATTCGGCGGGATCGGGCTGTTGCTCTGGGGCGGCTCGGGCCTCCTGCATCCGATCATAACGACCTGGGGGCCTCAACAGGCGGTGTTTTTTCCGCCGTCCCATCCCGTCGATCTGACGGGCGTCCGGCCGATCAATGAAACCCTGGCGGGGGCGGGGATCGCTGAAGCCGCCGCCATTCGCATCGTGCCCGGCGATAATGAAAGCCTCCTTCAGGTGACGGAAGACCCGCAAGCGCCGCGGCGCTATTTCCGCCTCCATGACGGCGCGGAGCTTATAAACCATGACGCGGCTCATGCGGTTTTTCTGGCGCGCCATTACACGCGGGCGGAGGCGCCCGTCCGCACCGTCGAATGGATCGACGATTTCACCCCGAACTATCCGCCGGTCAATCGCCTCCTGCCGGTCTATAAAGTGACCTTTGACCGGAAGGACAATCTTTCCATCTATATCTATACGGAAACCAACGCGGCGGCAGGTCTCGACAATAATTTCAAATCCGTTCTGCAAACCGGCTTTCGCTGGTTTCACACCTGGAGCTGGTTTCCGAAAGAGGCGGAGTGGGCCCGGGTCATCCTGGTGGCGCTGTTCGTCGGATCGCTCCTGGCGCTGGCGGTCACCGGCGGCGCAATGATCGTTCTCATTCGCCGTAAGGCGCGAGCGCCCGGCATACGCGGATGGCATCGCATCGCCGGTTACGCGGCGGCGCTGCCACTTTTGATGTTCACATCGAGCGGGCTTTTTCACCTCATTCAGCATGCGGCAACGCCGCCGGTAAAGAACCTTACGCTTTCGCCGCCGGTCTCCCTTGAAGGCGTCACATTCCCGATACATGATCAGTGGACTGATTTGAGCGTCGGGCTCGATGTATCGACCGTTTCCATCATCGAGGACGCCGACGGGCGCCTACTTTATCGCCTGGGGATTGCGCCCCCCCGCCGCGGCGGTCCCGAAACCCCGTCTGAAATTCGCAACGCCCGCTTTGACGGCGTCGAGCGGACCGGCCCGGCGCTCTATATCGACGCATCGACGGGCGCGCTGTTTGAGGACGGCGACCGGGAGATCGCATTGCAACTGGGCGAGCGCTTCACCGGCGTCTCGCGCGAGGCGATCCAAAACGCCGAACTTGTCACGCGGTTCGGGCCGGACTATGATTTCCGCAACAAGCGCTTGCCGGTCTGGCGACTCGACTATGGCGCCCCCATCAACGCGACAATTTTCGTCGATACGACAAGCGGCGTGCTCGCCGACCGCACGCCGGACCATGCGAAAGCGGAACAATGGAGTTTTTCCTATCTCCACAAATGGAATTTCCTCCACCCTCTCGGGCGCGAGGCGCAGAACATCATCGTGTCCTTTGCCGTCGTCTTTTGTCTCATCTTCATGGCAGGCATCGGCCTGACGCTCGATCTGCGGCGAAGGCGAAAACCGTGACCAACGCGCCGTCACAGATGAATGCGCTCGATGGTCTCAAACTGCTTGATGATGGAAAGCGCGCCTGATTTAGCGCTTCCTTAAAAGAATGATGCGAGTTTGATATTTCATCTGGCGCCTTGCACGCGGAAAAAAAATGAACATCAATAATATTGCCTCCTTCACCCCCCAAGGCAGGCTCAAAACTTTCGCGCTGTTCGACTAACGCGCCATACACGCCCCGCCGCTGTCCGCCGCGCGAAACGCGGCGCCTCAAAGATTCCCGAAATTATATGAAGTAAAGGCCTACAAGGTTAGAGCCGGACAGATTTCGATTGCTAACGACCTATTGTAACATGGGAATACCCATCTTTGATCGCGCCTGCAGCTTAAGCAGTCGATGGAACGATTGCTAGCGACAAACCCAAACCACTATCGGAAACCCGATACGATAGCGCAAATGGCTCTCACCGATTTAAAGTGCAAAAAATGTACTCTTCATTTGTCAACCCCAATACGCGCATCACGCTCAAAGCACGCGCACTACGGTTGGTGGGCCACGAAAGAACAAGAAATATACTGGGATCATTCAGTTTTTTTAAACTGCGCTCTAAAAAAGTAAGAAATTTATCAGGCAATCATGGGGATGCAATGGCTAGTTCTGTGACGAAAATTACTCGCCACCATACTACGTATTCGAGAAGCACAGCGCGATCATAAAACGCGCAACACGACGGAGAAATACGTAATGGGAGAACGGCAGCCTCTAGCATCTATTCTGCTTGGTGAAACTGTTTCCGGAAATGACGTCATCCAAACTAGAAAAGGAACGGAAGCGATACTTCCGTGGATAAATAAAATCAGGCCCTTTCTGCTCCTTCGCAACTGCCCTGAGCACCTCTTCGATATCCATACACTAGCTTGTAGAGTCATTTTAACCACATGACGATGGCTGCGATGAGGACGAAGCCATAGAAGGTTGGTATGAGCTTGTCGTATCTTGTCGCGACGCGCCTGAACTGTTTGAGCTTGCCGAAGAAGCGTTCGACAAGGTTTCGTTCTTTATACAGCTCGTAATCGCAGGGAACCGGTTTTCTGTAGTGGTCGCGCGGCGGGATGACGGCTGCGGCCCCTATGTTGCTGATGGCGTTCCGGAAGTGACCTGCGTCATAAGCTTTGTCGGCAATGACATGCGCAGGACGCAGCCCGTCAATCAGCGTTTCGCCATAGATGACGTCGCCGCGATGCCCCGGGCTCAGAACGATCCGTACAGGAAGCCCCAAAGCGTCAACGCTGGCATGGATTTTCGTGCTCAGGCCGCCGCGCGAACGGCCAAGACCCTGGGCCTCTTGGCCCCCCTTTTTCGCTGCGCCGTCGCCGCCTGGGCGTGGGCGCGAATGGATGTTGAATCAACAGACACCCACTCAAGGTCTGCTTGTGCTGACAGGACTGCAAATATCTTTTCCAGAACGCCAGCCTCAATCCAGCGGTAATAGCGCTTCTTGACGGTATGATAGTTGCCGTAGCGTTCCGGCAGATCGCGCCAGCGTCCGCCGGAGCGCGCCATCCAGATCAGCGCGTTGATAAACCGGCGGTTATTGGAGCGCGGGCCGCGCCGCCCTTTGCGCCCGCCAGGTACGAAAGGCTCTATCTTCGTCCATTGCGCGTCGGACAACTCCTGATGATCCATCGCTGCTCCTCCAAAAATGAGCAGTGAATCAATGTTCGCAGAATGAGGAAACAAAAATGTTAAATGGTCTCTACAAGCTAGGCTCAGGGCTCATAACCAATAGCACACGGTTGCTGTTTATATGATTATCACTCTTACGAGTTTATTCTCTTTGAACTCGAAGGATACTGTAGCCCCGAAAGATACATAGTCGCCTTCCACACTAACGTAATGAGGGTTTTCCTTGGCTTTGGGAAAGCCCTTCAGAATAGATACAATCTCTGACTTATTGAGATCTCTATACTGATAAAATAAAAGGGATGACAATTCCTCTCTCACCAAGTCATGCTGCATTTCCGCCAACTTAGCTTGTGATTCCATTTTTTCGATCAACAGATCTTTTTCTTCCGCATAGACCACCTGGGTGGTCAGGAAAATAATAAAGAATGTCAAAATTAACTTCATAGCGCACCTATACATGTAACGAGGCTGCAAAAAACCCAGTCATGCAAATCTTGAACTTCCTTACAAGCAGCCACTGGAAGCAAACCGTAATTCGGAGAAAAAAGCTACAAAGATTTCAGGCTCCGGACTCAGAACCAATAGCATACGGTTGCGGTTAGGTGGATGGCGGCAAGATAATTTCGGCCAAGCTTGTCATATCGGGTTGCGATGCGTCTGAAATCTTTGCCCCTGTCGAACATTCGCTCAATAGCGTTTCGGTTTTGTAAAGCGCCAGCGAGAAGCCGGAGCCCTCGGCGATTCCGGCGACGCCGAATGAGACCTGATCCATGGATTTTATGGCCGACCAACTGAGCGATGGACGTTCCTTCCGAACGCTTAACGTGCTTGACGACTTTAACCGCGAAGGGCTCAGCATTGAAGTGGATATGTCGATGCCGGCGCTGCGTGTTGCGCGTACGCTTGACCGGATCATTGAGTGGCGCGGCAAGCCGAAGACAATCAGAGTCGACAATGGCCCCGAATATGTCAGTGGAACGTTGCAGGACTGGGCGAAGAAACGCGGCATTGCGCTTTCCTACATCCAGCCCGGCAAACCGCAACAGAACGCCTATGTCGAAGGCTACAACCGCACGGTTCACCATGAGTGGCTCGGCCAGCATATTTATGAAACCATCGAGAAGGCCCGCGATCACGCAACGAAGTGGCTATGGATCTACAACGACGAACGGCCCAACATGGGCAATGGCAGCATCACGCCCGCCCAAAAGCTGAAACTTGCCGCATGAGTCCAGAAATTCATCCTATTAAAAATTGGGGCATTACCATCAGACAAAGCGAGAGCTGGCGTTGGAGGCTGGCTGCACGGGAAATGATAGAAAAGGAAAGCGTCCTTTCGATAACCAAAGTACGCGATTTATTTAATCACTTTTTCCGCACAAGTCACAAAATCATATCAACTGAAACAATCGGTGATTGGATTCTTCATCCGAGTACGCCATTTCGATTGTTCGAAATATCAAAGACTGAATTCAGATCATGCTCGGGAGCTAGGCTAACTTCAGCCTCACGTAACTTCGATATTATTTCTTCTGCTTGATACTGCTTTCCTGGCACCCCAGCTATCCTAAAATACAGCCAATAGTTTCCTTGTTCGTGGCTGCGTTCAAAGGGGTCGGGTCATCTATGCTTCTGGCACGCGCTATGAAGCCAGATCCGTCGCCGATTTTAATAAGCGTATTGATTTCTGTTGACTTGAAACCAAGTGCCGCTGGCTTTTTTATTCCAGACACCGCAAGCACGTCGTACAACTCATGAATGGCGCCATTAATGGTGAATGAATGCGCAACGTCGCCTGTCTTTAAATGAATAACTTTAAGACCGCACTGATCCCCTACGCCATCCTTCTTAAGCCGCTCACTTATCGGTAGTCCACTGAAGGTCTTATTATTGCGTAACTTTGAGAGCCCAACGATCGCATATTCATCGACAAAAGCCAGCCCGCGCAGAAAACCAGGACAGAAAGCCAACGGTTCAAATAAACCAGTCTTCAGGTCAACCTTGCCAAACTCGCCAGTACCGGCGTTTAGAAGCCATAACACACCGTTATACAATCGCGGCGAATGCGGCATGGAAAGCTCAGTTGCAACTATTTCCGAGGTTTCCACGTCTATAACGACCCCCCCGTTCACTCGGTGCTCACGCCAGCCTTCCGCAATATTGCTCTGACTGACGGCCGTTACATATTTAGGCTGGCCCTTATCCATCGCCAGGCCATTAAGATGACACCGATCCTCAGCTGCTATGCGGTCAATAAAGGGAGGCTTCCATACCGGTGTGAAACTCGAATTTTCTTCGATAGTGGCGAGACAGTTAAATGCGGTCGCCACAAACACAGGCTGACGACAAGCCATTACGCCAACATCATGAATATCAATATCCCCGGTCGTATGCGCATTGATTGGAACATAGAGCGCATCATAGCAATTGCCGGGCGCCGCCTCATCAGATAGAAAATCTTCAAACCGCCACAGCTGAGTTTCCGACGCCATCCAAAGCGCGGAACCTTCTTGCGCAAGCCCCATGCTGCGCGGAAACGTACGATCAAAAACCGACAGTTGTTGGTTTTCATCCGCACCAACAAAAATCAATTTGCCAGCCTGATACGTTGTAAACGCCAGACTCGCATTAACTGAGGAAAGCCACTTGCCAAATAAACGACTCCCCTGAAATTCAACGGCAGGCGCCTTTTTTACGGGCTTAGTTTTCCGTCTGACGGCAGGTTGTTTCTTCAAAGACTTCTTTTTTGCTGTCGCTAAGCGTGTCATTTTTTTCCTGCGTTGTAACAGTCGTGTCGAAACAAGCAGAGTGGATGAAATGTTATCCGCCTGTCTTGCAGCCAACCTCATATCAACTGCCACTAAAACACTATTCGATTAAGCTGCATTTTATTTTTTCGGTTTGAACAGTTCTTCGTCGAGTTTTTTTGGAGCATCCGCTCTAAACCCGTGTCTGAGCATTAACACATTAGATTGATTTGTTTGCTCGAAACATGGTTCACGAAATTTAAGCATGCAATGCGCGCAAATAGCGTCTGCGCAACAGAGGAAAAACTCAATACTTGCTGAACAGGTGACAACCAATTGAGAAAAAGAGCCCTACTCCTGTCATCACTTTTTCAGCCTTCTTCTCAGCATCGCCAAAGTACTGGAGTTTATGTTGCGACAAGAGCTTATAAAACAAACGTTCCTGGGCCTAAGACCTTACTGGATGACGGCAACTTTCTTCAGCATTGTTGTCAATGCGCTGTTGCTGGTCGCACCGATCTATATGCTGCAGATCTATGACCGGGTGCTAACGTCCGGCTCATTCGAAACTTTATTTGTTTTGAGCTTTCTCGCCGTCGCTTTACTGTTTGTTTTTGCTGCGGCTGAAGGCGGGCGGCGGCGCGTATTTTCGTTGATTGGCCAGGAAATCTCCCGCAAGCTAAACAGCGTCATTTTCCGCGCAGGACTGACGGCGGAACACGGCGGCCGCAATCTTGGCGGCGCTTTCAGTCATTTGTCCCGCATTCAGGGCTTCTTTTTTAACGGAGGAATTCAACCATTTTTTGACGCGCCTTTTGTTCCGTTATTTATTCTCGTGATTTTCCTCATCCATCCGGCGCTGGGCGTTTTCGGCGTCGCCGGCGCTGTCATCTTGTTAGGCCTTGCGATCATCACGGAACTGGCTTCTCGCGGCGCGCAGGAAGAGGCCCGCCGCCGTGAAGAAACATCAAATTCATTTCTTTCCGGACTGATTCAACAGTACAATGCAATTGTCAGTATGGGCATGACGAGACTCGTCGAGAATCGATGGCGGCAATTAAAAGACCGAAGCACAGACGCTACACTGCAATCTTCAAACATCGTAGGCTCTCTAAGCAGCCTTACAAAAAGCGTACGGCAGATCCTTCAAGTCGGCTCTTTAGGGCTTGGCGCCTATTTTGTCCTGGTGCAGGAAATATCCCCGGGCGCCATCATCGCCGTCTCCATCATCCTGGGCCGGGCGCTCGCTCCGATTGACCAGACAGTCGCCGCCTGGCGTCAAATTGTGGATGTCCGAACATCTTTGCACGCATTGCGCGATCTGTTGGACAACGCCCCATCGCCCGAAGACGAACCACTTGCCTTACCGCGCCCGGAAGCAGAACTGCATGTTAATCAACTAGCTGTCGCTTGCCCAGGAAAGAAAAAACCGCTCTTCACACAAGCTCACTTGCAATTAAACGCCGGCCAGACATTACTCGTGATCGGCGCCAGCGGCGGCGGCAAAACATCATACCTGCAAACCCTTTCCGGCGTTTGGTCCCCCTTAACAGGCGCAGTTCGCCTGGGGGGACGCAGCATTCATGATTGGAGCCCTTGCGACCGGGGGCGGTATATCGGTTATTTGCCCCAAAACACGGAGCTTTTGCCGGGAAGCATTGCGGAAAACATCGCCCGCTTCGCCGAAACGGAAAACGAAAAAGTCTTTGAAGCGGCGCATACCGCCGGGTGCCATAATGTCATTCTGGGATTGAAAGACGGTTATGATACAGTTGTCGGCCCCGCCGGCGCTTACCTGTCGGCGGGGCAAAAACAACTGATTGGTCTTGCTAGAACTGTCTTTGATGATCCAGCGGCGATCTTCCTTGATGAACCAACCGCCAACCTTGACGCCGCATCCGTTAAGTTCTTCCAGATTTTATTGCAGGATCTGAAACGGAAAGGGGCCATCACCGTCATCGCAACCCACGATTTTCGTTTGCTCTCCGCCGCTGATTATGTCCTGACGCTACGGGACGGAAAAGCCATCTTAAATACTCAGTCAGATTGTGTCGAACATATGCCGGTCAATATAAAAGACAGCGCGTTAAAAAGGTCTGCATAGTGAAAAAACCAATGCAAATCTTACAGGATTTCCAAACAACGATTGCAGCGCTTATCTGCTGCGGCGGATTAGGCGTCTTTCTGTTGTGGGCCGCGTTTGCGCCGCTTGCCGAAGGCGTGACTGTTGCTGGTCGAATCACTATTGAAGACAACAGAAAAGTCGTTCAGCATCTGGAAGGCGGCATCATCAAAAAGCTTCGCGTCTCCGAAGGCGCCGTCGTCGAGAAAGGCGATATCATCGTCGAACTTGACGATGTTCGCGCCCGAGCGCAAAGGGATCAGGCGCTTCAAAATCTGGTTTCTAATGTTGCAACTTTAGATCGATTAAACGGTTTGTTGCACGGCGCCGACGTCATCACCTTCAGCAAGCTTGACGACTACGATATTCGTCGCGAAACGCTTCTGGAAATCAAAGCGCGCCAAGAACAGTTCTTTGCCCAACAGAAAGAGCTCCTACACGCAGAGATCGCCGTTCTGGAAGTGCAAAAAACTGCACTGGAAGACAGCATAGAAGCCAAGGCCGCCCAGATTGAAATCGTGAAAGCCTCCGCTGCAATCGCGAAAGACGAAATCGACCTGAAGCGATCCATGCTGGAAGATAAACTCATCCGTATTGACGCTGTACAGCGACTAGAGCGGGAATATGCAAAACTCCAGGAAGGCGCATTAAGACTTTCCGCGGAAAGACAGGAAGCGAAAGCCCGCGCTCTCGAACTTTCAGAGCAAATCAAACAAGCGCGCATAAGATTTGAAGAACGCATTAGCGAAGAGCTGGTGGAAACAAAAACAACAATTCTGTCTTTGCAGGAACAGTATCATGCCGCTCAGGACGTATTGAAACGAACAACGATTTTTGCGCCTCAATCCGGGGTCGTTATGAATATGCACTTTTTTACAGTCGGCGGCGTTATCGGCCCCGGAGAGCCGATCCTGGAGGTTGTTCCCCAGAATGTCGGCGTAATTGCACAAGTGCAGCTAAACCCCGCCGACCGAGACGCCGTTCATGAAGGACTGAGCGTAAAAGCGCGCCTTTCTTCATACAAAGCCTGGCTGTCTCCACAACTGGAAGGCGTCGTTATAGGTATCAGCGCAGATCTCAAAACATCCCCGGACACCGGCGCTTCATACTATGAAGCGAGGATTATGCTGGATCTCGAAGAGATTAAACAGAACGATCAGATCGACATCATGCCCGGTATGCCGGTGGAAACCTTTATTGACTCTGGCGTACGCAGAACATTTCTAAATTATCTCTTTGAACCTATCGCTGGCGTCATGCGCCGCGCGTTATGACACGCTTTATGGAGACTTAATTCAATGGGCGCCGCTTTTGTTCTTGCTTCTGCTATGTCATTCACAGCCACCCTCGCTATGAGTAGAGCAGAGCCGACAATAAAAGAGTCCCTGTATGTCGGTGAAACAGAACAGCAGACCGCTGCCCGTTCGCCATCCACTGTGTATCAATCGCTTTATGAAATCAGCACAAATAACACATTGAGGCGTGCTGCGGAAAGCGGCTTCCGCTCGTCTGAGTATCAATGCCTGACTTTAGAGGATGTTATTGCGACGGCTATGACTATTGACCCACGTATAGAAAGCGCTGAAGCCGATCACGCTGTTCAGCAAGCTGAATTGCGGATATTGCAATCAGAACGGTTCCCACAACTTGACGGTTTCAGCCGCGCCGGCCTCGGCGACGGTGTTCGGGCTGATAATCAGTTCGACAACCGCGTCGGTGTTCGCATATCGCAACGCCTGTTTGGTTTCGGCGCAGGGCGATTCGCCCGAAAATCGGCAACTGCTGAAGCGGAGCGCGCCGAATTTGACATTGACGTCGCAAAGACATCAATCGCCGTAGAGGTTTCCGAAGCATATTTTTCTTTCTTGCGATCGAAAGAACGCCTGGATGCTGCGAATGAACTTGAAAGCTTTTACCAGCGTGACGCTGAATCAGTCGAAAGAAGACTTGATAAAAACCTGCTGACCGCTTCAGAAGCAAACAGTATTCACGCCGAACATGCCCTTGCAACAGCGCGGAAGGTGCGCGAAGAGCTGAATATCGCCGAGCAAAAAGAACGCCTGTCTTCTCTTCTAGGAGAGGCGTTTACATGCGGTAACGAAGGGTCTGTCGGAAGTTTTCTGCAAAGCAAACTGCCCGACACCATGGATGCGGCGGTAAGTACAGCGACCCTGATGTCGCCGGAACTCGGCGCTGCGCGCGCCGATGTTAGAGCGCAAGATGCGGAAAGCAAACGGGTTGCCCGCGCCGCATTACCTCAATTATCCATCGGAGGCTCTATCGCCTATGATTATGACGATATATCGGGCAAATTTGTACGCAACGAGCGCATCGGGCTCGATGTTTCGGCGCCGCTCTTTCAATCAGGAAGAAACAGGTTTACCGACCGTGCCGCCAAAGCAAGGCTGAATAGGGCCAAAGCGGACCTCGCCCAGACTGAACGCGCCTTGCGCGAACACGTCGCTGTGTCCTGGACTCGCACGCAATATCTGAAAACAGTGCAGATTAAGCAGTTCCAGGTGCGCGAAAGTTTTTCCAGACTATCCAACTCGATCAAACAAGAATACGATATGGGCGCTCTCACCCTATCTGAGCTTATCGATGCGAAACGCGACCATCATAATGCCGCCCTAGCTGAAATCGATGCGCGATTTGAGCTATACGCACAGGAATTATCGTTGGCCGCTGATACCGGACAACTTATTCCTAAAGCGACGGCGCGAAAATAGCCCTTCCGAAAAAACGCAGTCAAAAAGCTGCTTGAACGCGAACGCCAAGTTCACGCGGAGTCCCAAGACGAACAAGCTCATTACCGCCGGACGCAACATAGTCTTTATCGAACAGGTTACGCGCAACGAACGCAATCGTAAAATAATCGAACTCATATCCGGCAGTAAAATTCACCAAAAGCCGTCTATCGTTATTTAAAAACGTTTCGCCGCCGCTATTGGCGTTATTCACGAAAGACTCACCCTCATAGGTGGCGCCAAGAACGCCAAATAATCCGCTATCCCCTGTATAAGCAATTCGCGCAGCACCAGACCAGCTTGGCGCAAAGCTAAATTCCTGATTTTCGAAAGCAGCGAGCGTTTGCTCCAGATCAACCGGAACCAGTTGGCTTTGCGCCTCGATCAAGACTTCAGCGAGCGCGACGTCAAAGTCCTTAAATTCAGCATCCGTATAACCAAGCGATCCTTGTAACGTCAGGTGCGGCGTTGCAGCCCATGATATGTCAGTCTCAAACCCTTTTACCGTTGAACTACCGACATTGAAGCCGACAGTATCAAACTGAATTGTCGATAAAGCGACGACAACCTGCTGGTCGGTCCAGTCTGTATAGAAAGCATTTGCATTAAAACGCAAAGCGCTATCAAACCAAAGAGATCTGAAAGCAAGTTCATAGTTCAATGTAAACTCTGAACCAAATTTAGACACGAACTGGCGAGGAATATTAAGATCAACACCGCCGGACCGATACCCGCGCCGCACGGAAAAGCCAAGCGAACGCGCATCGTCAATGGAAAAACGCACAAAACCGGAAGGCAATAAAGCGTCTGATTTTTGTGTCGTGGATGTTGATGTTTCAGCTAATGTCGCTTCAAAAAAGCCATTCAGGTTGATAAGCGCGCCCTGCACGAGAGGAACAAAAGCTGGCTCAAAATCGTCAGGCAAAAAAGGCGTTGCAGGATCTGGCAACCCGATAGGCGCGCCGCTAAGCGTCAGGGCGCTGTCCTGCCTTTCATTATCGTAACGCAAGCCAAAACCGACCATCAGTCTATTTGTTACATCGTATTCGCCCTGTATGTAGAAGGCGAAATTTCGAACATCCAGTGGCTCGCTGCTTAACGCCACAAAAGCACCGAGATCTGAATAATTGCCGAGGATCGCCCCGACCGTCGAATTCACAGCGCTATCAATAAACGCATCAAACGGCGCATCACCCGCCGCATCTGCCGGTATAGCGGCGACAGGGTTTCCCAGCGCCGCAACCCCGCGAAGAGGCGCCAATTGCTCAATCAATGTCGTTTGCACAATTGGACGGGTCGCGCCATCAACGACATTTTGTATGCCGGTCTGCACGCTTGGAGGAAAATTGAATTCATCCTCCCTGGAATCCGCATAATATCCGCCAATCAATCCACGTAATCGACCGCCCCGGTCATAAGACGCTCTTAGCTCTTGCGTAAAAACGGTCTGGTCTTCACGCTGCGTGCCCGCCGCACGAAATCTTGGCAGCCGGTCAGGTATCGTCGGTATATTGAAGGGGTTTGCAATAATGATCTCACCCTCAGGAAAAAGTGAGGAGTCGCGATTCGTTCCATCCGTGTCTATTTTTTCATCGTTATTCGAAACACTATAAGCGGAAATAACTGTTAAAGAGATCGCATCCGACACATCCCAGTTTGTTTTCAGGGAATAGTGATAACTTTTATTGCTATTGAAATCCGGTTCGTCGACGAACGATTGACGCAAAAACTCATTACCTGGAACGACATCGCTGAAATTGACAAACCCATTTGCATCCCGTGAGCGACGGTCGGACACGCGATCGGCAACTAATGTCTCATTATAATTGAACGTGAAAAGGCTACTGATATTGTGTGATGGCTCAAACAAGAGCTTTACCCGCCCCTGCCATTGATCGTTAAAATCCGCCCCCTCCTCGCCCAATACAACATTTGAGACGAAGCCATCGCTTTCGCGGCGCTCGCCAGCGATGCGGAAGGCTAAAACATCGTCAACAATCGGTCCGCCCAAGGCGTAAGACACTGAGTATTCGTCGCCATTATCAGAAGACAGCCAGATCGCTCTCGCCTTGCCTGTCCACTCATAGGTCGGATCTTGAGTACGGATAATAATAGCGCCGGCTAGCGCATTACGTCCCTGGACGGTTGATTGCGCGCCGCGCAGAATTTCAATCTGAGAGACATCCCATATCGAATCGACGCCAAACCGCGTCGCTTTATCGCCAATCGTGACATCGTCAATATAGATTTGCGCGAGCGGCGAAGATCCGGCGCCGAGCAGCGTATCAAACGGAATACCGCGGATAGAAAAACCGCCTTCACTATCTCCGAGGTTTACGTTTGCAATATAGCTGAGACTGTTAGCAAGAGAATCAATCGCATCGCGTTCCAGCTGTGCGCCGTTTATTAAACCGACAGAGGTAATAGTTTCCTGAAGAGACTGGTCTTTTTTTTCACCGGTGACAATGACCTCATCTACAACGACCATATTGCTTTCAGCCAAAACCGCCGCGGGCAAAAAGGAGGCGACAATACTGAAACCCGTTACTACGATTCTCAAAGTTACACCCTCATACTAACTTGTGAACGCTTCATAAAATAAGAAAACAATATACTGTAGCTATCTTCACCGCCTTCATGCACAATGCCTGCAGAAAATTTTGCGTAGACATTAAGCAACTTCATTCGTTGATGCAGAAATTTTATGTGCATCAATTTCGTGCGCGGCAGTTTTCTTGATGTATGGTTGCATACGCGGCAGGTTTCTTTATGTATGGTTGCATAAAGGCCTCCACATGACTGAAGCCTTCTTCTATGTGATGCTCCTCAAAAGTATCACCGCGAGACTCGACAAACCCAAGCCAGCTGTCAGTAAATATCCACCCCAAGACAACGATGTTATATATGGAGTACGGTGGCTCTGGCTGCTTGATAATACCAAGTTCGACAAACTCATTGTAATAACTTTCCATTTCATGGATCAGCGCCTGTCTTAACTGTGTGTATTTCTTTTCCATTTGCGGATCATGCGCAAAAATCCACTCTTTCTCACGAAAAAAGAATTTGTATTTCCACACAAGCCGGACATACCGCTCGTACAATGACTTCACATTACTGATTGCGCGCGGTTCTTTAGAAAAATCCCACTGCAAATGCATGATGTTCAACATCTCGTTGAAAATGCAACGAATGATCTCCTGCTTAGAAGGAAAATGATAATGCAGATTGCCTGAGCTTATTTTGCACTCGCTCGCTATCTGCCGCATGGACGTTGCATCCACGCTTGTGTCATTAAACAGGCGAATCGCCGTTTCGATGATCAGATTCTGTTTCTCACGTCCATTCATGTTGGGTTCACTACAAGAGTCAGCGCGGGTTTCGAATTCTTTTTTAAATTTTAGAGCAATAACTTTAGAGCATTTGGCCTAAAGTAATAGGTAGAAAATACTATGGCGGCCAACACCAATGGACGCACGTCGATTAACTAGCGACGACCAGAAGAAGAGAAAAGCAACGTCTAGCATCGCCAAGATAGAACCACCGCAAATTTTGGGGTCGCATGCTCTAAAATTTACCGCCGGCACGCCTCAAAAAAGCGCGCATGTTAACTTTGCTCTACCCTAACCGCTGCCAAAGTGCCCACATCGAAATATGAAAACACGACAGGCACTGCAAAGAATGAACATAGGCACCTGACCCGTCTAGAAACAACGGCAACGCCAAATGCTGAAAATACTTGGAAAAAACTTTTCCAAGCGACGGTGTGAACGCGCGCGCATGTGAGTCTGTATTGATATTCATCAATCAGACAGCGCTGCATTTTGCCTTCTGTGCGATCAATTCATTTAGTTCGTGTAGATTATAATGCAAGCTTCATCTCACCAATGATCCTCATTAATTTTTAATCTTTGCACTGATAATTAAGCACAACTGCAGATAAACAGGATCTTTATGAGGCATACAATGACTCTCCCGCACAAACTAACCAATACAAACAAAACTGACAAGCCTGGTTTCCGCTCCAAGAAAGGCGTCACTGCTTTGACTGGCGTTGCGGGAGCTTTGCTGTTAGCCGACCAGGCAGCGGCTCAAGGCGAACACGCTGCTCTCATCCTTGATCCGGGGGCGCTCTCCAACGCGAACCTTCTCGATAAAGTCAGTAATCTCACCATGCTGGCCGACGGCCGCCTCCAGGTCGCCATGACCAATGGGCAGACTGTCACTATAGCGCAATCCGCATATACCATCACTCAGAGCGGCGTTGTGGTTTCTTCCACCGCCGCATCCACTCTCTCGGCGGCGGCGGGCGTAGGTGCTGCAGCCGGGGCTGGCGCGGGCGTAAGCCTGCCGGTTATCGGTGCAGGCGCCGCCGCCGCTGGCGGCGCAACGGCCGCCATCAGTGCTGCCGGCGGGGACGACACCCCGAACTCTCAGAACGTTGCGCCGGTCTTTACCTCAAGCTCAAGCACACTCGTTGATGAGAATGAAAGCGCCGCATACACCGCAACAGCAACCGACGCTGACAGCGACCCCATCGCCTACTCTCTCGCCGCCGGCGGCGACAACGACCTCTTCGACATCGACGCCAATACCGGCGCGGTAACGTTTAAAACCCCGCCGGATTTCGAGGCCCCCGCCGATGCTGACAGCGACAATATCTATAATATTACCGTCCAGGCTTCGGACGGAAAGAGCACGGCAACACAAAACGTCGCCGTTACGGTAAACGATCTTATTGAACCGGCGCCGGCGATCAGCTTGGCGGCGCTTTCCGGCAGCCAGGGCTTTATCATCCAGGGCGACAACGCCGGCGATTTCGCCGGCCGCAGCGTGTCCTCAGCCGGCGATATCAACGGCGACGGATATGACGACATTATTATCGGCGCCCCTGAGGGGGCGAGCCGCGCCGGCGAAGCCTATGTCGTGTTCGGCAAGGAGGGCGGTTTCGGAACGACCGACGGCGCAGGGCGCCAGGTCATCGACCTCACGAGCCTCAGCGCCGCCGAGGGCTTTATTATCGATGGCGCCGGACACAGCGACCGGGCAGGCGCAAGCGTCTCCTCAGGCGGGGATATTAACGGCGACGGCTTTGACGACCTCATCGTTGGATCGCTCAAAGGCGGTTCTAACAGAGGCGCAGCGAATATCGTCTTCGGCAAGGAAAGCGGCTTCGGAACCGAAGTCGTCACAGACGGTCACGCCCGCCAGGTCCTCGATCTGTCCGGTCTGCCCCCCGCCGACGGGTTCATTGTCCGGGGTGATAGAAACGGCGATGAAGCAGGCTTCAGCGTTTCTTCCGCCGGAGACGTCAACGGCGACGGCTTCGATGACGTGATTGTCGGAGCCCCTTATGGCGACGACGGCTCCTTCGACGCCGGCGAAGCCTATGTCGTGTTCGGCAAGGCGGACGGTTTCGGCCTCGTCAATCTTTTCAGCTTTTCCGCTGACGACGGGTTTATCATCCAGGGCGATGAATCTCGCGATAATGCAGGCTTTAGCGTCTCCTCCGCCGGCGACATCAATGGCGACGGCTTCGACGACATGATTGTCGGCGCGCGCTGGGGCGACGACGGCGCCTTCCTCTCCGGCGAAGCTTATGTGGTGTTCGGCGGCGCCGGCGGCTTCGGGAAAGAAGTCGTCACCTCCGGACAGGCTCGCCAGGTCATTGACCTCGCCGAGCTGAGCGCCGCTGAGGGCTTTATCATCGCGGGGAACGGCGCAAGCGACTACGCCGGTTACAGCGTATCATCAGCCGGAGACATCAACGGCGACGGCTTCGACGACATGATTATCGGCGCGCTCAATGGCGACGACGGCGGCGCCAACGCCGGGGAAGCCTATGTGGTGTTCGGCAAGGCCGGCGGCTTTGGAACCGAAGTCATCACCAGCGGTCATGCCCGCCAGGTCATCGACCTGACCAGCCTTTCCGCCGCTGAAGGCTTTATCCTCCAGGGCGCCGCTATGGACGATCAAACCGGCGTCAGCGTCTCTTCGGCCGGCGACATCAACGGCGACGGCTTCGACGACATGATTGTCGGCGCCCGAAACAATGACGGCGGCGGCGTTGACGCCGGCGGCGCTTATGTGGTGTTCGGCAAGGCCGGCGGCTTCGGGACCGAAGTCACGGCTGAGGGACACCCCCGTCAGGTCGTCGATCTTGCAAACCTCATTGCCGGCGAAGGCTTTATCATTCAAGGGGAAGCCGCCGGCGACAACGCCGGACAAAGCGTTTCATCAGCCGGCGACGTCAACAGCGACGGTTTTGACGATCTTATCATCGGTGCGGATAACAGCAACGCCAACGCCGGCACAGCCTATGTCATCTATGGCGGCGCGGGCGGCGTTACGACCGCCGGTCAACTCATCGACGGCTCGGCAAGCGCTGACATACTTATCGGCAAGGCCGGTAATGACACGATTAACGGCAATGGCGGCGCAGACGTTATCCGCGGCGGCGCCGGCGACGATATCATCACCGTCTCCGACCTTGCCTTCGCCGATATCGACGGCGGGACAGGTATCGATACGCTGCGCCTTGACGGCGCCGGCTTTGACCTGAACCTCACGGCGCCTTCCACAGGCGACGTGCGCAGTATAGAAACAATAGACATATCGGGAACCGGCGCGAACACGCTTTTACTCAGCGCGCCCATTTTGTCCGGCCTTACGGAAGAACGCAGCAACGGCGGCATTCCTGTTTCCATTCGCGGCGACGCCGACGACACTGTCAAATTCACGGATATTGGCTGGACCCTCGGAACAAGCGTCACCGAAGGCGGCGTTACATATGATATCTACGCCAATGGAAATATTGAGCTGCGCATCGAACAGGGCATAACTGCAACAATTCCGGCACCCCCGGTTTTCATCTCCGGCGGAACCGCCGTTTTCGACGAAAACGCGACCGGAACCGTTTACACCGCCGCCGCAACCGACGCCGACAGCGATACGCTTATCTATTCCCTCGCCGGGGGCGGCGACAACATTCGCTTCGATATCGACGCAACAACCGGCGCCGTTACCTTCAAGATCGCGCCCGATTTCGAGACGCCGACAGATTCGAACGCAGACAATCTCTACAACATCACCGTACAGGCTTCGGACGGCGGGATCACGACAACGCAGGACGTTCAGATTACCGTCAACGACCTCAACGACAACAATCCGGTCTTTACCTCCGGCGCAAGCGCTTCCGTCAATGAGAATCTCCTCACCACAACGGCGGCCTATACCGCCGCCGCGACGGATGCGGATGTAAGCGACACCGTCACTTATTCCCTAGCCGCAGGCGGCGACAACGATCTCTTTGACATCAACGCGACAACCGGCGCCGTCACTTTCAAAACGTCGCCTGACTTCGAGACCCCCGCCGACGCAAACGGCGACAATGTCTATGACATCACCGTTGAAGCTTCGGACGGAACCAACGCAACAACGCAAAACGTTCAGATTACTGTCAACGACGTTTTTGAACCGGCCCCGGTGATCCTGACCAGCACCCTCAACGCCAGTCAGGGTTTTGTCATTCGGGGAGACGCCGCCGGCGACATCGCCGGCGCCAGCGTCTCCTCCGCTGGCGACATCAACGGCGACGGTTATGACGATTTCATCGTCGGCGCCCGCTTGGGCGATGACGCCGGCTTCAACAATACGGGCGAAGCCTATGTGGTGTTCGGCAAAGCCGGCGGCTTTGGAACCGATGTCTCGGGCCGGCAAATTATCGACCTGACCGCCCTTTCCAGCACCGACGGCTTCATTATCCAGGGCGAGAATGTGAGATATGGCGAGGCAGGCGCAGGCGTTTCCTCCGCCGGCGACATCAACGGCGACGGCTATGACGATATCGTCGTCGGCGCAACAAAAGCATGGGGAACCGTCAACAACACCGGCAACGGGTATGTCATCTTCGGCAAGGCCGGCGTTTTTGGAACCGAAGTCACGACCGCCGGTCACGCCCGCCAGGTCATCGATCTGGGGTCCCTATCTGCCGCCGATGGATTTGTCGTTCGGGGCGAAACTTTCGGCGGCAATGTCGGTTGGGACGTCTCCTCCGCCGGCGACATCAATGGCGACGGTTATGACGATGTCATGATCGGTTCAATCCGGGGCAGCTCCCCGGAGGGCGGAACATATATCATCTTCGGCAAGGCTGACGGTTTCGGGACCGCGGTTTCCGGGCGCCAAGTGATCGATGTCAACGGCCTCTCCGCCGCAGACGGGTTCATCATCATCGGCGATGACACAGGAGACAATGCCGGCACCAGCGTATCTTCCGCCGGCGACATTAACGGCGACGGTTATGACGACATGATTATCGGGGCGCACAAGGCGAACGGCGACGCCGGCGAAGCCTATGTGGTGTTCGGCGGTCCCGGCGCGTTTGGAAACCCGGACGGGGCCGGCCGCCAAATCATCGACCTGACCAGCCTCTCCGCCGCCGAAGGCTTTATCCTCCAGGGAAGCGCCGCCGGCGATGATGCAGGCCAGAGCGTCTCCTCCGCCGGCGACATCAACGGCGACGGGTTTGACGACCTTATTATCGGGGCGCCGGATGGCGGCAGCGGCGCCGGCGAGACTTACGTGGTGTACGGCAAGGCCGGCGGCTTCGGAAGCGAGGTTGTCACCGCCGGTCACGCCCGACAGGTCATCGATCTGGCGTCCCTGTCCGCCGCCGACGGCTTTGTCGTGCAAGGCAACGGCGGAGACCTTGGTCAAAGCGTTTCCGCCGCCGGCGACGTCAACGGCGACGGGTTTGACGACTTTATTATCGGAGCGCCAGGGATCGGCGGCACCCCCGGCGAAGCCTATTTAGTGTTCGGCAAGGCCGGCCTTTTTGGAACCGACGACGCCGGAAGACAGGTCCTGACCGAAGGCAGCCTCACCGAAATCGACGCATTCGTCATTCGCGCTCCTTCTGGTCCAAATACCAAGTTGGGAGACAGCGTTTCCGCCGCCGGCGACATTAACGGCGACGGCTTTGACGATCTCATCGTCGGGGCGAGAAGCGCCGGCAGCACCGACGTGGAAGGCGAAGCCTATGTCATCTATGGCGGCGCGAATGTGGGCGGCATTGTGCAAATCTCCACCGCCGACCAGACCCTCACCGGAACACCAGGCGACGATATCCTGATCGGCGCGGCGGGGAACGATACGATCAACGGCGTCGGCGCCGGGGACGTCGCCCGCGGCGGCGCCGGCGACGATTCTATCACTATCACCGGTTCTAGTTTCACCAGCGTTGACGGCGGAACCGGGAACGACACGCTGCACATCACAGGAAGCGCCATCAACCTCGACATCAGAGCATCGCTCCTTCCTTCTGTCGAAAGTATAGAAACTATTTTTCTTGACGGCGCGAACGGCACCACCCTCGTCCTCGACGAACTTGGCGTGCTCAACATCACCGAAGAACGCGAGAACGGCATCGCCATACTCACCGTCAACGGCGGTGGAAACGACAACGTCGTTTTCCACGGTACGAACTGGAGCACCGGGGGAACCGTCGTCGATGGCGGGATCACCTACAACGTCTGGAATAAAGGCAACGCGCAAGTGCGTCTTGAACAAGGCGTCCTCAAACTCGGCGACCCGATCGTCCTCGATCTCGGCGGCGACGGGCTCGCCTTCCAGACCGGCGCGGACTCGGTGCGCTTCGACCTCGACGCGGACGGGTTCGCAGAATACACCGCATGGCCTACCGCCGGCGACGGCGTCCTCGTCATGGACCGCGACGGCTCCGGCGCCATCGAGAACGGGCGCGAGGTTCTCTCCGAACATTTCGCCTGGGGCGGCTTTACCGACTCCCTCGACGCCCTCAAGAGCCTCGACGAGAACGGCGACGGCGTTCTCGACCGCAACGACAACGCCTTCGCAGACTTGCAGGTCTGGAACGATCTCAACCAGGACGGCGTCAGCCAGACGGGCGAGTTGTCTTCCCTCGACGAACTGGCCATCCGCTCCTTCGACCTCGCCGCGGCGATGATCGAACAGTCCGTCGACGGACAGCGCATCTTTGCAAAAAGCGGCGCGGAAACCAATGACGGCGCAAGCATCGACTTCTACGCCGTCATGCTCGCCTCAAGCGCAAGCCCCATGGGCGACAGCGAAGAACCCGCTCCCGACGCGCACCCCCCCGCTGACATCTACATGATCAACCAGCCGAAAGCACACGAGCAGACAACACTCGACACCAACCTGACAGCACAGGAGTGGATCGCTGCGTAGACCGATCAGAAAGTATCATTCGCCGATGCTGACCCACATAGGCAAATGATCGCTGGCGGGTTCGCAGTTCCTCTTAAGCCTCCCGGCTGAAAAAGCCTGGGTGCGATAGGCGGCCTTGCAGGCGTCATCACGGCCTCGTTTCAGGTGGCGGTTGCATTTTTCCTCATATCCTGATAACTGTCATATTTGACAATTAATTAGGATTTGACCGTCAGATATGGCAGCTAAAGCAAGCTCTCTAAACGCGCGGCGGGCGCTCCAATCCATGGGCGCGAACGTCAAGACCGCCCGCCTCAAACGACGGATATCCGTAAAGGATTTCGCCGAACGGATCGGCGTGTCCGAAAGCACGGTCATCCGGCTGGAAAAAGGCGACAATGGCGTCAGCATCGGCGCGCTGGCGATGGCCTGCCTTGTGCTCGGCGAGCTTGAGCGGATTTCCGACTTCCTTGACGCCGGCTCTGACGACACCGGCCTATTGCTCGACCGCGAAGCGCTCCCCAAACGGATCGATCGGAAACGAAAACCCAAATCATCGACATCCAGCAAAAGCCAGGCGCCAGCTTCTTCGGATACTGATGATGAAGAAGGGGTCGGCTTTTAATGCCTGAAGCCATTGTCGCCCTCGGAGAAGGCAAACGTATCGTTGGCCGGTTGCGGTTCGAGACCGATGGAAAATGCCAGCATTCGCAATTCGAATACGCCGCCGAATGGCTCGCGGCACCCGATCGCTTTGCGATTTCACCCGCCTTGCCCTTACGCGAAGGCGGTCATTTCGCAGCGGGGCGAGAAGACATACGCTCAACGCTGTCCGGCGTATTCGCCGATGCAGCGCCGGATGCCTGGGGCCGCATGTTGATGACCAAGGCGCTCGTCGGCGGTCTCACCGAGTTTGATTATCTGGTGCTGTCTGACGACCGCACGCGACAAGGCGCTTTGCGTTTCTTGGGCGAAGACATGGAGCCGCTTTCGGATTTGAACCCGCCAATTCCGCGTCTCGTTGACCTCGAACGGCTGCGTTTGCTTGCCCAGCGCTTTGAACGCGATCCGGGCGGCGCAGAAGCGGAAGCCCGCGATCTTGCCGGCGTCGCTGGATCGCTCGGCGGCGCCCGCCCGAAAGCAAATGTCGAAGGCGACGGTCATCTCTGGATTGCAAAATTCACATCCGAAAAGGACACTAAGCCCGTCGAACGCGCCGAGGTCGCTACCTTAAAACTTGCGACGCAATGCGGGCTTCGAGTCGCAGAAGCGACGCTTGAACTGCGCGACAGCGACCATCCGATTGCACTCATTCGCAGATTTGACCGGCGCGACGGCGCGCGCATTCCATACATGTCCGCCCGCACAGCTCTTGACTGGCAAAGCGATGAAGGCGGCTATTATACCGACATCGCCGACGTAATCCGCCAGGTTTCGGCAAAGCCCACAGAAGATTTGCATGAACTTTGGCGGCGGATCGTCTTCACGATCCTGGTCTCCAATAAGGACGATCACTTAAAAAACCATGGCTTCGTCTATGCAGGCGAAGATCGCTGGCGGCTTTCGCCAGCGTTCGACATAAATCCAGCACCGTCGCGTCAGCGCGTCTTGGAAACCGGCATTATCCAGGGCGGACCATTCGATGCGTCGCTCGACATCGCTTTAGACGCCGCCGAGTTTTTTGAATTGACGCTGACTGACGCCAAACAGCAGGCGTCAGAGATGGCCAAAATAATCGCCGCCAACTGGAAGCAGGCCCTGCGCGCAGAAGGCGCGTCTCCAGACGAAATCCGCATCTACGCCGACGCGTTTGAGCACGACGAAGCGGAGAAAGCCCTGAAAGCGGTGTAGCTGCTGATACGCTGCCGTATGAAGTTATCTTGTCTTACGAGCAGTTGGCCCGAAAGGACTTTCATTTCATATTTGGCGAATGGATGTGAGCAAAGACGCGTCTCTATAACGGGAGCGATATCACGCCTAAAAGGACGCTCCGAAGCACCACCGCGCAGCGCCCGCCCAAATCACTACAGGAAATTTTCAAACGCGCTCAGGCGCCGACTAAAAGGCTCCAGCAATGTGAAATTAAGCGCGCTTATGTTCGCCATCTCGTGAGCGACGTGAGGGTCGGTCACGCAGAGATCCGGATAAAGGGGTCGAACTCGGCTCTTTTGACGGAAATTGAGCGCTTTTCCTTGGCAGGCAAGTTAGTGCCCACTTTTGAACAGGGATGGTGGAGCTGGACGATGCTACATCGAACCAACACCCAAGCGGCCGACTGGCCGCCGGGCGGTCAGCCCGCCCCATCGGAGACGCGAGCGAAGCGAGTTGTCGTGAGATATATAAAATGGTGGAGGGGGTTGGATTCGAACCAACGTACGCTAAGCGGCCAGATTTACAGTCTGGTGGATTTAACCACTCTCCCACCCCTCCACGAGGGCCGACGACGACGTCAAATAGCCCGCCACGGCTAGACGGCAAGCAGCGAGATTGTACCGCGACCGTCATTTGGGAACGCGGTCTATAGCGGCGTGCGGCGACGCACGCAACCATGATGGGGCAACGCCGCCGCCGCTATTTTTGCTATGTTTAACGCGCGTTTCCCGCTAGGCCTTCGCCCGTGACCAAAGGCGAAGCACCGATAAAAAGAGCGGCCGGGAAAAAGCCGCCGCGGCGGGGCGACGCGCCCGCGAGGCTCTGGCTTTATGGACGCCATGCGGTCGCCGCAGCGCTCGCAAACCCGGAAAGGCGCGTGCGCCGCGTTGTCGCCACCAGGAATGCGGCGGACTGGCTAAGTGAGCGCCGCGCGTCGGACGCGGCGACGAGGCCAATCGAGGACCTGAAGCCCGACGCAATAGACAAACTGCTGCCCGCTGGGGCGGTGCACCAGGGCCTGGCGGCCGAGGCGTTTGACCTTCCGCGCGCCCGGCTGAAGGAGGTCTGCGCGCCGGCGGAGGCCGGGCGCCCCGTGGTCGTGCTCGACCAGATCACCGACCCCCAGAATATTGGCGCTATTTTCCGGAGCGCCGCAGCGTTTAACGCGAAAGCCGTTATCGTTCAGGAGCGGCGCACGCCGCCCCTCGCCGGCGCCCTGGCCAAGGCCGCAGCGGGCGCCATCGAGCATGTCCCGTGCGTTAAGGCCGTGAACATCGCGCGCAGCCTCAAGGCGCTCGCCGACCTTGGCTACCTAACCTTAGGGCTTGCCGGCGACGCCGGCACGGAGATTGACGCCGTCGACAAAGCGCGGCCCGCGGCGCTGGCCCTTGGGGCCGAAGGCGCGGGGTTACGTCCGCTGGTCGCAGAAACTTGTTCAAATCTCGTGCGCATTCCGATCGCACCCGGCATGGAAAGTCTTAATGTGTCCAACGCCGCAGCGATTGCGCTATATGCACTCAGCGCCCATGCCTAGCTCAACCCTCAGGAGGCTCTCATGACCGGCAGGCCCGTGCTTTATCATTGCCCGCAAACACGCAGCGGCGTCGCATTCTGGATGAATGAGGAACTCGGCGACATCTGCGACGTTAAGATTGTCGACTTTAAGAAGGGTCAGCAGAAGACGCCCGACTTCATCGAAATCAACCCGATGGGCAAATTGCCGACGCTGGTTCATGACGGTGTCGTTACCACGGAAGCGGCCGCCATCTGCGCCTATCTCGCTGACGCATTCAACGATAAGGGACTCGCACCGGCGCAGAATGATCCGAAACGCGGCGCTTATTTCCGCTGGATGTTTTTCGCCCCGAGCTGCATCGAACCGGCCATGATGGATATTTTCAACAAGAGGCGGAACGACAACCCGGCGTCAATCGGTTACGGCAATTCGGAACTCGTGATCGGTGCAGCAAAGACCGCGCTGGACAATGGCGATTACATTCTCGGGGATCAGTTTTCCGCCGCAGATGTCGTTTTCGGATCGGCAATAAACTTCGCAATGATGTTCAACGCATTTGAGAAGGAAGAACCTTTCGTTTCCTATACGGAGCGCCTCATGGCGCGGCCGGCCGTTCAGCGCTGTAACGAAAAGAACGCTGCAATTATGAAGGAACTGGGGTGGGAATGACCGCCGTCAACGAGGGCGGATGCCAATGCGGCGCCGTGAGGTTCAAGGCAACAGGCGCGCCGAAATTTATCTCCAACTGTCATTGCAAGTCCTGCCGTAACGCCACAGGCGCAGCTTACTCCACCTGGGTTGGTTTTCGCGATGAAAACACTGAATGGACCCGCCGTGCGCCCGCATTCTTCGCCAGCTCTCCCGGGGTGCAGCGGGGCTTTTGTCGTGACTGCGGAACGCCCCTCTCCTTCGCCGGAGAGAAATGGGCGGGTGAACTGCATTTCCTCGCTGGCGTATTCGACAATCCAGAAGCGTTCGCGCCGCGTACAGAGGCATTCATAGAGGATGCGCTCTCCTGGGCGCCGCGACTACATAAGGATACGGAATGACGGACCTTCACCAGAAATCGGCGGTCGTTACCGGGGCCTCAACCGGCATCGGGCGCGCCATTGCGAAAACGCTCATCGATCAGGGCTGGCGGGTTTTCGGCAGCGTACGAAAAGAGGAAGACGCGGAGAACTTGCGGTCGGCGCTCGGCGAAAACTGCACGCCGCTGCTGTTCGACGTCACGGATCAGGATGCGGTCGCGGGCGCCGCGAAGGATGTTCGCGATGCGCTGGACGGGCACACGCTGGCGGGACTGGTGAACAACGCCGGCGTCGCGCTCGGCGGGCCCCTGCTCTACCTCGATCCGGAAATCATGCGCCGTCAGCTTGAGATCAACGTCTTCGGGCCGTTATTCGTCACGCAGGCGTTCGCTCCGCTGCTCGGCGCTGACCGGACATTGCGCGGCGCCCCGGGCCGCATCGTCAATATGAGTTCTGTCGCCGGCAAGATCGCCTCGCCTGTTTTCGGGCCCTACGCCATGTCAAAGCACGCCCTTGAAGCGTTTTCCGAGAGCCTTCGGCGCGAGCTTATGGTTCACGGCATCGACGTCATCATCGTCGGCCCCGGTGCGATTCAAACGCCCATCTGGGCAAAGGCGGACGAAATAGACACGGATGACTATAAGGGTACAGAGTATTACGATATTCTTGTGAGCATGCGCGACAAGTTCAAGGAGGTCGGCGAAGCCGGCCTGCCGCCGGAAGACGTCGGCGCGCTGGTCAGCAACATTCTCACAACACAGAAACCAAAAACGCGATACGCCATTCTGCGCAGTAAATTCCTGATGTGGACGCTGCCCCGGCTGTTGCCGAAACGTCAGGTCGATCGCGCTATCGCCAAACGCTTCGACATTCCCGTTCGGAAATGAACCGACGATGAATCTCAAAGCTGTGATCTTTGATTTCGGGGGCGTCTTTACGACATCGCCGGTGGTAAACTTCGCAGCCTATGAAAAGGAACACGGGCTACCCGATCGTTTCATTGGCGGCGTCATCAAGGCGCGCATTAACGACGGCGCCTTTGCGCAGTTTGAGCGGGCGGAAATCCCCCGAGACGAATTCGACAGCGCCTTTGCCACGGAAACGCGCGCCGCCGGCCACGAAATCAGCGGCGCAACGCTGCTGTCAATGCTGGCGCTCGATCTTTACCCTGAGATGATCGCGGCGCTGCGGCGGGTTAAAGATCACGGCTTCAAGACAGGGTGCATCACCAACAACATGCCGACCCATGATTCGGCGTCTATGGTGGCCGCCCCTGACGCGATGAGCGCCGTCGCCGAGATCTTCTCGCTCTTTGATCACGTGATTGAGTCTTCGAAAGCCGGCGTTAGAAAACCGGAGCCGAAAATTTATCACATGATGTGCGCAGCACTCAGCGTATCGCCGGACGAGTGCGTTTTTATTGACGACCTTGGCGTCAACCTGAAGCCGGCGAGCGCCATGGGTATGACGACAATCAAAGCGCCTTTTGGCGATGTGAAGCCCGCAATCAACGAGTTATACGCGCTTCTTGATATCGCGGCATAGTCCGTCGCCTGCGCAATTCATTTTTCCGGGCGTCCGCGTTGGGCTATTATAAGCCCATGGCTCATCGAAACCCGAATGCCGAGCTGGCGACGCATACTGTCGCCAACCAGCCGCCGCCTTTTGAGGACGCAAACCTCTTTCTGTCTGACGCAGCGCTGAAAGGCGCCGTATCGGCATTTGGCGGCGACCGTTTCAGCGATCGCCTGACTGATTTCGGAGCGCGCGCCGGGTCGGCGGAGGCGGTTGAGTGGAGCCGCCAGGCAAACCGGTTTCCACCTCAGCTTGTCAATTTCGACCGGTTTGGCCACCGCATCGACGAGGTCGAATTTCACCCGGCCTATCATCATTTGATGGACCTTGGTCTTTCCGCCGGCATCGCCGGCGCGGCCTGGACGGAGAAGTCCGGCGGGCACGTTCTGCACTCGGCATTGATGTACATGCTGGGACAAACCGACGGCGGCGTTTGCTGTCCCATGTCGATGACCTACGCCGTGGTCCCGGCCCTCCGTCACGCCCGGGAGATCGCTGCGGAGTGGGAGCCGCTTGTCACAATGCCCGCTTACGACCGGCGCTTTATTCCACCCACAGAGAAAAGCGCCGCGACCATGGGCATGGCCATGACGGAAAAACAGGGCGGCTCCGACATACGCGCCAACGAAACCCGCGCACATTCCATCGGCAGCGACGAGTTCGAACTTGTTGGTCACAAATGGTTCTGCTCCGCGCCCATGTGCGACGCCTTTCTGACCCTTGCCCGCACGGACGCCGGTGTAACCTGCTTCCTCGTGCCGCGCTGGCGTCCTGACGGAAGCCGGAATGCGTTTCACATCATGCGTCTGAAAGACAAAATGGGCGACCGGTCGAATGCGTCCTCTGAAATCGAGTATCACCATGCCTGGGCGCGCCGCGTCGGCGAGGCCGGCCGCGGCGTCAAGACGATTATTGAGATGGTGATGCACACGCGCCTCGACTGCATCGTTGGCTCCGCCGGGGGGATGCGCGCCGCCCTTGCTCAGGCGCTCTGGCACACGGCCCATCGCACTGCGTTTCAGAAGAAGCTGATCGATCAGCCGGCGATGACGGCGGTCCTTGCAGATCTCGCAATCGAAACCTGGGCCGCGACGGCGCTTGCCTTCAGGCTCGCTCATGCATTCGACCGGCGCAGCGACGACGAACATGAAGCCGCCTTTGCGCGTCTTGCAACGCCAATTGCCAAATACTGGGTGTGCAAACGTCAGCCGAGCGTCGTTTACGAGGCGCTCGAATGTCTCGGCGGCGCAGGTTTTGTAGAGGAAAGCGGCATGCCGCGCCTTTATCGAACGGCGCCGCTTAACGCTATCTGGGAAGGCTCAGGCAATGTCATCGCCCTCGACATATTGCGTGCAATCGCCCGCGAACCGGAGTCGCTCGACGCAGTATTGCGCGAAATCAAAAACGCGGAGGGCGCGCATCCAAACTTCGGCGCCCATGTTTCTCGGTTGGACAGATGGCGCAAACCCGGCGCGCTGAACGAATCGACGGCGCGCGCATTCGCGGAAGAAATGGCGCTGGCGCTGCAAGGAGCAAGCCTCGCCGCAAACGCGCCTTCGGAAGTTTTTGAAGGTTTCTGCATCGCGCGTCTCGACCCGGAAAACAGATCGCTCGCCTATGGCGCGATCAGCGACACCGTTATGCAACGCGAAATTGTTCAGCTGGCACAACCATGCTGAGCAGCAATCAGCGTCCGTCTACGGATAAATAGTCCAAAAGAAAAACCGCCCGCTTGTTGGGGGAAACAAGCGAGCGGCCTTTAACAACTTGAAAACACTGCAGAGTTTGAGCTTGGGTCATCTCCGCCGTTAACACAAATTACGAATCGGAAACATTTGCGCCGGCAAAACTGATTCGCACCGGCGCAAGAAAAATTTCTCCACAGACTGCGGAAAAATCCGTAAGCGCGTAGCGACCCGGATTAACGTTTTGAGAACTGGAACGACCGCCGTGCTTTCTTGCGTCCGTACTTCTTCCGCTCAACGACCCGGCTGTCTCGGGTAAGAAATCCACCCTTTTTCAACACCGACCGAAGCGAGGGCTCAAAATATGTGAGCGCACGTGCGATGCCGTGACGCACCGCGCCGGCCTGACCCGACGGACCCGATCCCTTGACCGAACAGATCACGTCATACTGGTCATTGCGTTCAGCGGCGGCGAGCGGCTGCTTGATAATCATCTGTAGCACGGGTCGGCCGAAATAGTCGGTATGATCCTTGTCGTTGACGATAATGCGGCCCGCGCCCGGCTTGATCCACACCCGCGCGACAGCCGTTTTCCGCTTGCCGGTCGCGTAAGCGCGGCCTTGAGCGTCGATCTTCGGCTCGGGCAGCGCTTCCGGCTCCGCCGTCGCTTCAACGACACCCGCCTCGACCGCGGCGTCCTTGAGATCTTCGAATGACGTTGAACTCATGATCTAGCGGTCCTTCTTGTTTTTGGGGTTCATTGCGGCAACGTCGAGCGTTACGGGGCTTTGGGCCTCATGGGGGTGCTCCGGCCCGGCGTATATTTTCAGCCCGGTCATCTGCTTGCGCGCGAGCGGCGAATCCTTAGGCATCATGCGCTCGACCGCCTTCATCAGGACGCGTTCAGGATGGGCGCCGCCGATGATCTTTTCCATCGTGCGCTCCTTGATCCCGCCCGGATAGCCGGTGTGCCAGTAGAACTTTTTGCCAGCCATTTTGTTGCCGGTGAACACCACTTTCTCGGCGTTCACAACGACCACATGGTCGCCCATGTCTACATGAGGCGTGTATGTGGGTTTGTGCTTGCCGCGCAGGCGGGTCGCAATAATGGAGGCGAGCCGGCCGACAACGAGGCCTTCAGCGTCGATCAGCGTCCAGCCCTTTTCCGCGTCCGCGGGTTTCATGGCGTATGTATTCATGTCTGCCTGCTTCAAATCTGCCGTATTGGCGTCTGTCGGGACAATCCCGGCGATATTCCGTCCTCCAACAGGAGATCCTGAGCGAGGAAGGCGGCCAAATACCTGCGGGCCATAACTGCGTCAACATCTTCCGAGAAACTATTTGAAAACAGCATGATATTTGTGTGGTATTATAATACCACCACGATCGAACTCAGAGCTTCTGTTGCTCCAGCGTCCCAATGACCGGGTGGATGGCCCTGAACGCCGGTCGCGGATATACCGCACCGAGTAACCCGTGGTCGCCGGCCCGTCTGGCCCGCAATGCCTGGAATGGAGCCAGCACGAGATGAACCGAGCCTGTCTTATTGCCGCCGTCGCCGCCTTGCTTGCCGCGACCGCCTGCGGCGAGCGCGTCGATACGCCGATCGCCGATGAAGCAAAACAGGCCCCGGATCCCGTCGGCGTCATCGCAAGCGACGCTCTCTCCGATCTGACGGCGCCGCCAACGGGGATCGATTTCTGGACCCACCCGAACGTTTCTTTCAATTCGCTGATTGTTGTTGCGTCCGCCGACGGCCTCGCCTCCTACAATGTCGAAGACAGAACCGAGGTCAGCCGCATTCCAGGCGTTTCGTTACAGGGCGTCGCCATCAGCTATATCGGCTTCGGCCCCCTCGCCGCCGGTGTCGCCGCGACATTCGATGAAGCCGAAGGCGCCTTTCAGTTTTTCGGCATCGATAATGTGTCACGCCTGTTCCTTCCTCTGGAGGGGGGGCCCACCATTCGCGGGTCCGTAAGGGGCTTCTGTTTCGGCCGCGCCGCAAACAGCCCGGACCCGACGCTTTTTGTCATCCAACGGGGAGAGCTGAAGATCTTTAATGTCGCGCCGGCGATGAATGGCGAGACGGCGCGCATCTCAATCAACGGCGAAAACGGCATGCCAATTCCTGACACAGCTGCGGCTTGCACCGTCGATGCGACAGGTATTGTTTACGTTCTCACAACAAGCGGTGAAGTTTACCGCGTCGATTCGGACCAATCCTTCGAGACGCCTTTCGCGGTCGCTTTCGCGGACAATTCGCCGGGCATCGCGTTTATGGGTTCCGTTCAGGCCGATGACGGTTCGTCCGTAGCGGGACAAATTGCCGTTCTGGACGGAGAAACCGGTATTGTCGAACTGTTCGATGCAAGCGACGGTCATGCCCTTGGCGCAACGCGCATCGACGCCGCGGACGACATTGACGCGGTGACTCAGGCTACCGTTATGGGCGCCTCGGTCGCCAATCTCGGCGGGCTTTATCGGGACGGCGCGATTGCGCTGGGCGTCGCCGGCGAAACGCCTGCTGTTCGCCTCATCCCGGCGAATGGCGTCGCCAATGCGCTCGGCATTCCGTCACTGCCGCCAGCGAACCCGCGCGGAGAGGCGCCGACAAACGAAGAAACGAACAATCTCATTATCAACCCGACGCTGCCGATCAGCGAGTGAAGGTTCGACGGCCCATGAGGCCGCCGCCATCAAACCGGGTCGCGCTTGGCGCCATGCGCCGCATACACGGCGGCGGCGAACAAAATGAGTGCGCCCGCCTGGTGCAGCAGGCCGAGGCCAATCGGCGTTGCCGCCACGACGGTAATGACGCCAAGAAAAATCTGCACGAAGACCACATGCAGAACGAAGGATGCGTGGTCCCTCAGCGCCGTCTTTCGAGCGGCGAACCAAAACCAGACGGCAAATGCAGCCAGAAGGTAGGCGCCGATCCGATGATTGAACTGCACCGCCGCGATCGTCTCAAAGAGATCGCCAAATCGCGGCGCGCCGGAAAAATACCCCTTTGGTATGAATTCGCCGTCCATCAAAGGCCACGTGTTGAAGCTGTGCCCGGCGCGCAGCCCGGCCACAAAAGCGCCAAGGATTATCTGCCCGTAGACAGCGGCCGCAAGCGCCAGCGACGCAGGGAACAAGCGGCGCGGACCATGCGGTTTTTCGTCCGGCCACAGATCAAGGGCGAGCCAGAACATCGCGCCGAAAAGCAGGACGGCGAGCCCCAGATGCGCGGCAAGCCTGTACTGGCTGACGTCTACGCGGTCAGCGAGCCCCGACGATACCATCCACCAGCCAAGGGCGCCTTGCAGGCCGCCAAGGACAAACAGGCCGCCGAGCTTCAACGCCAGCGCGCCCCGCGCTTTCCGGGTCGCGACAAAGTAAACAAACGGAACGAAGAACGCGACGCCGATGAGACGTCCGAGAAATCGGTGCCCCCACTCCCACCAGTAAATGACCTTGAATTCTTCAAGGCTCATGCCGGCGTTCACCTCGGTGTATTCCGGAATGGTCTTGTATTTAGCGAATTCTTCGAGCCAGGCAGCTTCGGAAAGCGGCGGGATAGCGCCGGTGACCGGGCGCCATTCGGTAATCGACAGGCCCGAATCGGTAAGCCGCGTTGCGCCGCCAACGATCACCATAAGCGCAACAAGGCCGCAAATGACAAACAGCCAGATCGCAATCTGGCGGGGCGCCGTGGTCGCTGAGGCTTTGTTTTCGTTTAGTGACATGGCCCCGCGTCATAAACGATCCGCCGGGCCTTCGCTTGCGACCCCGCGTCGCGGCGCTCGGCCACGAATTAACGCTAGAAGAGGGGCATGTCGCCGCGCCTCAAAAAGCTGATTGCCCTGCTCGTCCTCCTGCCCGGGCTCGTGGTTTATTTCTTTGCCGCCGCGGCGCTCGGAGAGCGCGTCCCCAACGCTCAGATCCTTAAGGTTCCGTATTATGTCGTCGCCGGCCTCGCCTGGGCGTTGCCGGTTCGATATCTGATCATCTGGGCGAACCGCGAAGAATCCCGGGATCGGGATAGTTAATCGCGGCAACTGGCCGTTCTTGGCGCGAGGTTTGCTAAACAAATCCTTAAAGCGGGACTCGGACGCCGATTTCGTCCCGTACGCGCTGGAGGCAGGCCCAATGTATAATCAGAGATCAGCGAAAGTCCGTCAGAAAGACCCGCTCGCCGTCTCAATCCGCTTGGGCGGGGAAGAGCCTTTCGACGCTATCGTTTATGTTGCCGTCGGTCACCGGCTGGCGGACCTCCTTAACGACGAGCGGAGCTTTATCCCGGTTCGACGGGACGATGGCGACCTGATGATGCTTGCGAAATCGCAGATCGCGTCCATCGTTGAAATGAACAGCGCGGAGACAGCCGGCGAAGAGATCTACGAAGACAAAATCGGCGCGAACGCCGCACCGGACGAAGAACAACGCGACGATAGCAGCGCCTCAGAAAAACCGGCCGGACGAAAATTCGATCCGTATGCGCTGTTAAAGATCGACCCGTCAGCGCCGATCGATGAAGTCCGCGCCGCCTATAAATCGCGCATCAAGATGGTGCATCCTGACTCCGTCGCCGCGCTCGGCCTCGACGACGATCTTGCGCAGGCCGCATTGCGGGCAACGCAAAAGCTGAATTACGCCTATCAGAAAATCATACGCGAGCGTGAAGCAGTTTAGTCGGCGCGGCAGTTGAACTGATTCCACTCCGGCTGTTCTGAACAGGGCGGCATTAACTGCGGCTTCGGCGTCCGCAACAACAAAACGCCGCCGATAGCCATGGCGAGCGCCACCACCGCGATCAGTAAAGTCAGGTTCTGATGTTCCCGGGACATCAGATCGCGCCGCGGCGTTTTCGTCGCGTCGGCGTTTAGCTTACTGTCGCCGGACGCCGGCCTGACGAATGTCGGCGTCACCGTATCCGGCGCTGCATAGCCGCGCGCCGATCCATCTGACGCTGGGCCGCCGGCGTTATCCGTCGGCACACCTTTCGGCAATTTCGGTTCTCGGGTCATCGTCGATCCCCCTTACGCAACAGACTTCCAACTCCAAGGGTACTATACCCGAAGCCGCCGCAGCTGGGCGCCCCGGTCCGAACTTTCACACAAGTCGCTAGAATCATTAGATAAATGGTCGGAGCGGCGAGATTCGAACTCACGACCCCTTCACCCCCAGTGAAGTGCGCTACCAGGCTGCGCTACGCTCCGACCGGCCGCAACCGACACCCGAATGGCGTCGCCCGCAGCGAAGGCGGCGGACTATACCGGCATCGCCGCGCCCTTCAAGCCGCATGGTTGCAAAGACCTGCAAATTCAAGCCTTAAACCACCATGCAATCGCGCCATATTAGGAGCAAGGCGTGACGGAGGGGCTCATGGATTTCCTGTTGGTACTACTGATTATCGCCGGCGCGGCCGCCCTCGGCGCCGCGGCGGCCTACAACATCCTCGTGCGTCGCAGGCAGCTCACGGACAATGGCTGGGCCGATATCGATGTCCAGTTGAAGCGCCGCGCCGACCTCATTCCGCCGCTGGTGACGACTGTCAAAGGCTACGCCGCCCATGAGCGCCAACTGTTTGAAGACGTCACAGCCCGGCGCAACGCCGCGATGGCCGCCGGCGACGATCCGACCGCGAGAGGCGCCGCGGAGAGCGCCCTTTCCGCACCCGTCTCAAAGCTGATCGCCGTCGCCGAGGACTACCCCGACCTCAAAGCCAACGAAAACTTTCTTGAGCTGCAACACCAGCTCGCCGAGACCGAAGACAAGATTGAAATGGCGCGGCGCTTTTACAACGGCGCCGTCCGTGAACTGAACACCTTTGCCGCAAGTTTTCCGATCAATCTCGTTGCCGGCGCATTCGGGTTTTCCAGGCGCGACTATTTCGAGATTCAAGGACCTGACCGTATCGCACCGGAGGTCGCCCCTTGAGACACCACGCAATGATCCGCATCGTCACGCTTTCGCTGCTCATCGCAATTGGCGCGCCGTCCGCCGCGCTCGCCGCAGAGCAAATCGACAGCTACGACGTCAAGATTACTGTCGAACAAGACGGCGATATCCTGGTGACGGAAACGATCGACGTCACATCCGAGGGCAATCGGATACGCCGCGGCATCTTTCGCGACCTGCCGCGGCTCTATGAGGAAAACGGCGTCACCCTTCCCTTTCGATACGACGTTAAACGCATCCGACGGGACGGAGAAAAAGAACCGTACGAAATCTCCCGCGTCGGCAACGCCGCTCGGTGGCGCATCGGCGATCCGGACGTCTTCCTCGACAATGGCCGGCACGTTTACGAGATCGAATACAGCGTCAAAAACCAGATCCGGTACTTTCAGACCCATGACGAACTCTACTGGAACGCAATCGGCCAATACTGGGCGTTTCCCATTGCCCGCGCCCGCGTGGCAGTCACGCTCCCCGATAGCGCAAACGCTACGGGCGCTGACGCTTATACGGGCGGCTTTGGCGAACAGGGCCGCGACTACCGCTACGCCTACGAAAACGGCGCCCACATATTCGAAGCAACGCGGGGCTTCTCGGCTCGCGAGGGCATGACGATCTCGCTCAGTCTGGAAAAAGGCGCCATCGACCCGCCGTCCGCCGCCGATAAGCGAGCCAATTGGTGGGCGCTGAACGGCTCGCTATTCATCCTGACACTCGGCGCAGTCGGCGTTTCCGTTTTTCACTATCTCGCCTGGCGGCGCGTTGGGATCGACCCACCGAAAGGGCCGGTCTTCCCGCGCTATGAACCGCCGAAAGGCCACTCGCCCGCGGGCGTTCACTATGTCTACCACCGTCAATTGAAGGGACATGACGCGCTGATCGCATCGCTCATCAATCTCGGGATCAACAAATGGATCAGGATCGATCCGATCAGCAAAAAGAAAACAACGCTGACCCGCTTCGACGATGACGAGACTGGCAAAACTGTCTTCCCCGCCGAACGATTGCTACTGAAAAAACTGCTGTCGCGGGGCGGTTCGCGAACGATTGGCGGCAAGACAGACATGACTTTTACAAAGGCGTATCAGAAGTTTCGGTCAAATCTGTCCCGGCGCTTCGGGGCCGAGTATTTCAAATGGAACTTTGGATTTATTGCACTTGCCGCCGGCGCCAGTATCGCGGTTGTCGCCCTGTCTGCCGTAATGGCCCTGCAATGGACGCCGTGGCATTTTGCCGGGGTTGGCGCCCTCACCCTGGTGAACCTGCTCTTTGCTTATCTTCTGCCGGCGGCGACGGAGAAAGGGCAGAAAATCCGTACCGAAATCGAAGGCTTCAAACTATACCTTGAAACGGCGGAAAAACTGCAAATCAACATGGCGGAGGTCGGCGCGGGCGCGCCGCCCGTGTTGACGGTGGAACGATACGAACGCTTCCTTCCATACGCCATCGCACTCGGCGTTGAAAAACCGTGGACGAAGCATTTCGAAAAGACTTTGCCGCGGGAAGCCGAAGCCTACGATCCATATTGGTCGACCGGCCGCAGTCATGGATACCGTTCGCTCTACGGCATGAACAAAGCGCTTGTGGCGTCTATGTCATCGGGCGTTTCGTCCGCCATGCCGCAGAGTTCAAGCTCGTCCGGTTCCGGCGGCGGAGGATTTTCCGGCGGCGGTGGCGGAGGCGGCGGCGGGGGTGGCTGGTAGCCGCTGCGGTTAAAGGGTTATTCGGCCGCGTCGCGCTCCTCGTGATCGATGGCCTCCAGCGCGAGGGTCGCCTCGTCGAGCGCTTCCTGAACTCTTTCCAGACGCGTCAGCAACGTCGACAGGGTCCTTTTAACGTCCTGCGGAAGATTCGGCTTCGCCCGCGCGTCTGCGGTCAACTCCAACACGTCGCCGTCACGGCCCGCGGCATTGGCGTGTGCGCCGTCTTCCGGAATGACGGGACGAATTTCAACGGTTTCGCCAGCCGCGGCGCGCCGTCCAAGTTCAGAGATGTATTTGACGCCCTCGTCCTTGAAGATCTTTTGAACGCCCTTCGTCGTATAGCGCTGATCGTAGAGCAGCACCCGAATGCCGCGCAGGAGATCGATATCCAGCGGACGATAGTAACGCCGCCCGCCCGCGCGACGCATTGGACGCACTTGCCCGAACACCTCTTCCCAATGACGCAACACATGTTGCGGCACATCGAGTTCATCGGCGGCTTCTGAAATGGTTCTGAATGCCTCGGCGGATTTCGCCACGGAGTTTTGCCTGTTTACTCGGTCTTTTTACGACCTGTGAATCTATTCCGCAGCGTCGCGGCCGGAACGGTGACCGTCGTTTATGCGATCTTTCAGCACGTGCGATGCGCGAAAGGTAACCACGCGGCGCGGCGCAATCGGCACTTCCTCGCCGGTTTTCGGATTGCGGCCCATGCGCAGTTTTTTATCCCGCACGGAAAACGTTCCGAATGAAGAGATCTTTACGGTATCGCCTTTTTCGAGCGACGCAGCGACTTCTTCAAGGATCCGCTCCACAAAGGCCGCCGATTCATTTCGCGAGATGCCGACTGCTCGGTAAACTGCGTCGGTCAAATCCGCCCGCGTTACTGTCGTGCCTGGCATTGCCCGCTCCCCGGTGTGATTTGGCGTCAAAACGTCGGAACGCCCCGATGCGCCTCTCCCTGACCGGGCCGGAACTTAATATTAACCAACGGCCATGGTCAATAAGGCCTTGAAATATATTATCTGTTTTTCATGCACGCAAAAGCGCGGCGCCCCAGGTCAGGCCGCCGCCCATGCCCTCTATCAAGACAAGATCGCCTTGTTTGATGCGGCCGTCGTCAACGCCGGCGCAATAGGCGAGCGGGATCGACGCAGCGGAGGTATTGCCCTGCCCCGAGATTGTGGAAATCACCTGTTCCTTGCGTAAATCCAGCTTTTTCGCGACACCCAGGATTATGCGTTCATTCGCCTGATGGGGCACAAACCAGTCAACATCGGCCACCGCGACGCCGGCGTCCGCGATGACGCGCTGCATGGCCTCCGAAATCCGGTTCACCGCTTCGCGGAAAACCCTGTTGCCTTGCATGCGCACATGGCCGACCGATTGCGTCGAAGAAACGCCGCCATCGACATACAGCAGATCCACCATGCGCCCGTCGCAGCGCAGATAACTGTTCATGACGCCGCGCGAGCCCGCTTCGGCTTCCTCCTGCGCCTCCAGCACAAAAGCGCCGGCGCCGTCTCCGAACAGGACGCACGTCGCGCGATCATCCCAGTCAAGAATGCGCGAAAACGTCTCAGCGCCGATGACCAGCGCGCGCTTGTGCTGACCGGTCGTCAGAAACTTCTCCGCCGTCGACAACGCATAGATAAAGCCAGTGCAGACGGCCTGAATATCGAATGCGGCGCCGCTTTCGATGCCGAGCTTCGCCTGCACGATTGCCGCTGTCGACGGAAAGGTAAGGTCGGGCGTCGTCGTCGCGACAACGATCAGGTCGATTTCATTCGGAGCCATGCCCGCTGCGTCAAGCGCGGCGCGCGCAGCCGCCGCCGCGAGATCGGATGTTTTCTCGTCCTCGCCGGCAATATGACGCTCGCGAATGCCTGTGCGCTCGCGAATCCATTCGTCGCTCGTGTCGACCATGCTGGCGAGGTCTTCATTGGTCAGCACTTTTTGCGGCAGGAACGCGCCGCATCCGCGGATCACCGCTTTTAGGGTCATGTCATTCAATTACTTTATTGCGCTGCGATTGTTACATCAGACTCTGTTTCGCGGCGCCGCGCCAGCGCATTCGAACGCGCCATAACCGCTGCGACCGTTTGCGCCACCTCGTCCTGAAACGGGGCCCGCGCCAGGCTGGCCGCCATCTGCACCGCACTGGCGACGCCGCGTGCATCCGAACCGCCATGACTTTTAACGACAACGCCGTTGATTCCAAGAAACACGCCGCCATTAACTGACGACGGATCAATCCTGTCCTTCAGTTTTCTAAGACCGGGCGCCATCATCAGCGCTCCGAGCTTGGCGTTCAGCGTGCCGGTCAGCGTTTCCTTGACCCAGCCGCCGACGAGGCGCGCTGCGCCTTCGGCGGATTTGAGCGCCACATTGCCGGTAAAGCCGTCGGTCACAACGACGTCCACCACGCCGCCGGATATGTCATTGCCCTCGACAAAGCCCTTAAACGCCATTTCAGGGTCCGCGTCTCGCAAGACACGCGCGGCTTTGCGGATAAGATCGTGTCCTTTGAGGTCCTCAGCGCCAACATTGAGAAGCCCTACCGTCGGCTTTTTAACGCCCATCAGAGCGCGAAAAAACGCTTCGCCCATAATGGCGAACTGCACGAGCTGGTTTTCGTCGGCCTCGACATTGGCGCCCACATCGAGAACAACCGTGCGCCCGCGCTGGGTAGGCCACAACGCGGTTACGGCCGGGCGGTCGACCCCCTCAATCTTTTTCAACTGAAAAAGCGACACCGCCATCAGCGCGCCGGTATTGCCGCAGGATACGACGGCGTCCGCCGCGCCCGCTTTCACCGTATCAACCGCCTTCCACATGGACGTATCGTGGCCGCGACGCACGATATGCATCGGCTTGTCGGTCATCGAGACAACGCTGTCGGCGTCGATGATGCCTGAATTCGCGATGGCGCGATGGCCGCGGACAAGCGGCGCCAGCGTGTCGCGATCGCCGACAAACAGGATTTTGGCTTTTAGTCCGCGCGAAACCGCGCGCGCAACACCATCGACAACGACCGCGGGGCCGTTGTCGCCACCCATCGCATCGATGGCGACGGTTATCTCTCTGGTCGGTTTGACGCCGTTCATGTCCGTTTCGATTGCCTTGGACGGCGCGGAGCATAACGCGCCCGATTCGCCATGCAACGCACATTCATCCACTTTTTAGAGATTCGCAGGATATGATCTCAGACTATTGATTTTCCTCTGTTTTGACCGCTTTCGCAAGAGCGCTCGCGAAGGGCGAGACATCCTGATCCTTGCCGAAATCCGCCGCCAGACTGCGAACGCCGGGCTTTCTGGGGAACGGGTCCATCGCCAGTGACAATTGTTGAACCAGCAACTCGCCGATATCGAGTTTTGCGTCTTCATGGACCTCGGGAGAGTCGAGCGAGAGTTCATCCTCGTCTGGCGCAGGCGTTTCCGCCCGGCGAACAAAATCAAGCTCGAACGCCTCGTCAATCTCCTCAACAAATTCTTCCAGACTGACGACGCATTCACGTTTTAACCGCGCGACGACGGTACCGCGCACTGAAAACCGGTCCCTGGTCACTGTGACGCGCAACGTCCCCGACAGTTTTTCAACCGCAACGACGCCAAGCCTGCCCGCAACCGCATCGCGTTCTGCATCGTTTGCTTCGATCGTAAACTGCCGTCCGCCTCGCGGAAGATCGTCAAGAACGATTTCCTCAGACAACTCAGGTTGCGCCTCACTCATGATTGAACGTCCGAGAAAAAAACGACGCCGCGGATAATCTCAGCCAGCGGCTGCTGGTCAATCGCCTTTGCTTCAGCGCGCGTATAGTCGGCCAGCGTCATCGCGGTCTGCGGATCTTCGGACTCGTAGACATTGCGCGCCAGCGCAGCGGCCAGCGCGGTCGCATTGTTATCACTCGCCGCTTCGTCCAGCGCAGCGTCATAGGCCTGCACACGACCGTAAAAGTTTTCGGCCATTTTCCTGATCTTCTTGCCGACAACGAGATCGCCCACGCCAAGCTCACGCAAAGCGCCGTCGAAACTCGAAAACATCGCATCGAAGAGTCTTTGAGCGACATCGCGGGCCCGGCGATCATCTACCTTGAGTTTTCGCAGGACGAGCCACACGTGAAGGGCCGTCATTTCAAAGCGGCCCTCAACCGTGTCGGGAACCCCCATGCCCTCGTAAAACGCCGGGGCTCGCGACTGATCGGACGCCGCTGCGAACAGCGCCTCGCCCGCCTCCACCGCCGCATTTTTCCGGAAAAGCCCTCTGAACATTCGCCTCTCAGCCCCAGAAATGGTCCAGCGCCTTTGACCGCAGGCGGGATTTGCCGCATCGCTCAATGGCTGGTATTCAACCCCCGTTCGATGGGCCAGCCGCGGACCTAAGCGCAGCGGTGCATCGGATCAACCCCCGGGCGGTCTTGGCCGGCCGCCGGTGATCGCTTGTCGACGAGGATAGTAAGAATGTTCCGAATGCTCCTGATTTTCGCCGGTATTTTGACCTTGCAGGCCTGCGTCTCGGTCCGCAGCAATCATGGTTATGTTCTGGAGCGCGGCCAGACCGAACTCACAGGCGAGCCTGGCCTCGATTCAAAGGAATCGATCCTCGCGAAATTCGGCGAGCCGTCCATGATCGGCGTGTTCGATACCAACGCCTGGTACTACCTGAACGCCTCGAACACGACACGCGCCTTTTTTAAGCCGAAGGTCAGAACACGCTCCGTCGTGGCGTTCCACTTTGGCGAGGACGGGCTGGTCGAGAATGTAGAGGCGTTCGATCTGGCAGACGGCGATAATGTGAAGCTCGTCTCCCGCGAAACACCGACGCGCGGTAAGGAATTGAATTTCTGGGAGCAGCTTCTCGGCAATGTCGGCCAGCTTCCTGCGGGCATTGGACAGGAAGGCCCGACCCCCGGCCAGTAAGAAGCCGGGGTGCTCGCGGCTCGCCATCACGCTTTAACTGCCAAGCGTGTCAGCAATGACCCGCCAGGCGCGGACATTCAATCCAAGCGAAAAATGCGACCCCGAGATTTCAACGTTGCGAGCATGAGGATTGTAGCTGTCTATGGAAGCGCGCCAGTCGACAACGCCGTCGGACTTACTGTAAATTGACATTACCGGCTGCTTAAGACCGAGACGATTGCGCGCATCCACTTCTTTTTCAAACGCATCGAGATCAATACCAAAACGCCGCGCATAATAGTTGCCGACAGCAGTGTACTTCGGTCCGCCGACAATCGGCGATCCCATCGTGATGACTTCACGAACGGTGTCCGGCGCAAGACGGGCGGTCTCCCGGACGACGACGCCGCCAAGGCTCCAGCCAATGAGCGTTACGGGGGCCGCCGCCCGCAATGCCAGCGCGCCAGCCTCTTTAAGGAATTCGTCGACAAGCCGTTCAACATCGCCATCGTTACGACCCAATCGCCATGGCGTTGCCCGGTATCCCAGGTGACGCAAAAAAGCAGCAAGCGGCTGCATTGACAGCGCCCCAGCCATATATCCGGGCGCAAGCAATACAGGCCGGCCGTCGCCACGCGGCGCATTCAACAGGGCCGGCGACTGTAGAATAAAGGCCGGCAACGCCAGCGGCGTACGAGCCTCCCGCAAGAGCGAAACAAGATTCGGGCGTTTCGGCGTGGTGTCGTCAGTAAGCGTCACGGAATTTTCCAGCTTTGAAACTGCATGCATCATACGTATCGAAAACCCAAATGGACCGCCGCCTGGCCTCACTCATGCGGCGCCAGCCAGGGTTCATTCTGTACGCGCAACATTGCCTCCATGCGGTTCGACACGTGGAGCTTCGTCAGGATGGACGAAACATGATGCTCAATTGTCCGCTGCGAGCGTGACAGTTTTTCCGCTATTTCAGCATTGCTCGCGCCGGCAAGGATAAACCCCAGAATTGTCTGTTCGCGCTTTGTCAGACCGACAGGGTGATTGCGCGCCGCCTTATACGGACCCCGGCGTGGCCGCGGCAAACTGCTTGCTACGCCATGAGCGCGCGCCAGGCGCGCAACTTCGCCCGCGGGCGCCGACGCCTCGATGCGCAGCAGAATCTTCTGCGCGTCCGCGAGACTCTCGCCGGGATCGTCCGCAGCGCCACAAATAAGCGCCAGCGCCTCCTCGTAGGGCGCGCCAATCCGGCGCCATTCCGCCACGGCATCGTCGATCCGTCCGTCTATCTCCATTCGGTACGGCGCCGGCAAATCCTTCAAAAATCCGGTTGGCGGCGTTATCCCGAGGCGTTTCGCCCAGGTCGCAGTTTCGCCGACACGCCAACGATGCATCGCGTCGGGACCGAGGGAAAAGAGCCGCTCGAAATGTTCGTGCGCCGTCTCCGGCGCGTTATTCAGCCACGCCGCTTCGATATAGGCGATACGCATGGGCACCACATACTGAAACTCATCCGTCGCCATCGCGTTTTCGAATGCCCGCGCAAGCGTTGCATCGGCGTCGTCCGCGCCGAGGCGCATCTTGGTTTTTGCGAGCACCGTCAACGCCGGTAGTTTGATCAGCAGCGTCAACTTGTCGATATTTAGAACGCCATTTGCGATGGTTTCCGCATCGCGCAAGCGTCCCTGAAAAAGACGCAGCTGCGCCTGGCGTCCGACCAGGTAATGCGTCCACGTATCAAGGTCGTACTGCGTGTCAAAAGCGATCCCCTCGGAAAGCATGCGCTCGGCGAGAGGAAAATCGCGGAACTCGACCGCATACTCCGATAGGTTTGTGTAAACGCGAGCCGCGTGCTCGTGGAATCCGTGCTTCAGAGAAAGGGCAAGACTCTCCTCCAGCTCGGCAATCCCTCTTCGGTCATTTCGAAAGACCCGCGCGGTGCCGATATTGTTGAGTGCATGAATACGCACCTCCACCTCGCCAAATTCGTCCGCCAGGCCGAGGGCGCGCTCGCCCCAATCAATCGACTCCTCCATCTGGTCGTTCAGCATGTGAAGCTGGGAACGAAGGCTGTACGCCATGGCTCGTTCCGCCGAAGCCGGGATTGATTCCAGGGTCTTCACCGCCTCTTCGGAAAACCGCGTCGCCTCGACGGATTCCCCGCGATACCAGTGCAACCGCGACAGCCAGCGCAGGTTTTCGCCGACCTTATCCATGCGGCCAAGGGCGCGCCAGAGCGTAATCGCATGTCGGCGCGCATCCAGAACCTCGTTGTCGATGGAGATCGAAAGTCCCGCTTCATACGCCCACTGCTCATAGATTTCCGCCGCAAGCTCGGGCTCGGCGTGGTCAACGAAACGAAGCGCCGTCGCCAGATGCGCCGCCGCCTCGCGATGCGCGCCGAGACCGGCTGCGGTCGCCGCCGCAGACGGCGCAAGTTGAAGGACTTTGCGCGCATCCTGCGCCCCAGCCGCATGGTGCATCAACAAATCATACTTCGCTTCGAAGCCGGCCTTTTCGAATGCGAAAAGCACACGCGCATGGCTTTCCTTCTGACGCACCGCTTGCAGGCGCGACAAGGTAGCCAGCCGGGCGAGCTCATGGCGGAAGCGCAAGGCGCCGCCGGCGTCCTTAACAACAAGACCACGCCCGATCGCCGCCATCGCAAGCGTTTCACCGTCCGGTCCGAAAAGCGGCGACAAAATCTCGGTCGGCGTCGGGCCCGGTATAACGCTGATTGTTTCGAGGAAATCACGCTCAGCCGGCGCGAGCCGATTGAGGCGCGCCGCAACGGCATCCTTGACGGAGGCTGGAATCGTTGCCGCGCCGCGTTCATGACTCGCCAGCAGCTCGGTTACAAAAAACGGATTACCGCCAGTGACGTCGAAAAGGTCTGTGGGTGAATGATCGCCGTCAAACGACGAGGCCAGCGTAGCGACGCCGGCTTCACTCAGCGGCTGAAGCCGCAGGCGGTGCGTGTAGCCGGACGGCAGTTCGCCGATCACCTGCGTGAACGGGTGATCCTGCCCGACCTCATCGTCACGATACGTCATGACCAACAGGACCGGCAGCATGGAAATGCGTCGGCCCAGAAACTTCAGAAAATCGAGCGTCGCGTAATCCGCCCAGTGAGTGTCTTCAACGATCATTACGATCGGTTGTCCGATATCCCCCAGACGCTCGACAATTGCCGCAAACAGCTCCGACGAATGGACGCCGTCCGACAGCAGTTTCGCGGTCGAAGAGCCGAGCAGCCTGCCCATGTCGTGGATCGGTCCGAGCGGGCGCGGCGTAAACAGCGCATCACACCCGCCCATCAAGATGACATGGGCGCCCTTTAGCTGATCGCGCAGGGCGTCCATCAACGTTGTCTTTCCGATGCCGGCCTCCCCGGCAACGAGCGCAACGGCCCCGCGCCCGTCAGACGCATCGGCTGCGAGCGATGTCAGGGATTGAAGGGTTTCATCTCGTTCAATCAGCACGCGATAGTCTCCCCGGTCCGTTGTTTCCGAACACACCGACATTGAAGCGCGATAAAACTCGCGCAGCAACCGTGTGGGGAATTCGCGAAAAATAGGTATGGAAAATGCTAAAAATAGGCGCATGCACCGACGCAGGCAGCGCCGGCGCAAGCGTATTATTTAGGGCGAGTAAGGGTTTTCGGGCCCGCTCGGCTTAGCTGGGGGAGAAGCTAAGTTGCAGGCGGCTGTTCGCGTCGACGACGAAGGTTGTTGATTCTGGACGTCGCCTGCAGTGATTCTTGCGGTTCCCTATCCCTTCAGGTGATCAAACCCGGCAGACCGGACCGCAATCTCCCGACCGTTTTCATCGAGCAGCGCCGCCCCCTCTCCGCGGGTCATCGAGCCGATTCGGGAAACCTCCGTTTTCGCCGCTTTTGCCGCAACGGTCACGGAGCGCCGCATCGCCGACGGCGCGGTGAAGAGAATTTCATAGTCATCGCCAAAGGACGCCACGTCCGCGAGCGCCTTCCAGCGGTTCTGCTGACGCGCCACCCATGCGCCCGCAGCCGTCGATCGGGGAATGGATACGGCGTCAATTTCCGCCCGCAGGCCGCTCGCGCGCGCCAGATGGCCCGCATCCGCAATAAGACCGTCGGAAACATCGATCGCCGCCGTGGCGAAACCAGCGATCGCCGCACCGATGGAAAGGCGCGGTTCCGGCAGATGGTAACGCATGGCGAGTGAGGCCTTATCCACCGTCGTGAATTTCTCTTCGCGACGCAGCGCTTTCAGACCGAGACCGGCATCGCCGATCACGCCGGTGACATAAAGATCGTCGCCAGCCTGCGCGCCTACGCGCGCTGTCACGCCCTGTCGCGGCGGCGCGCCAAAAAACGTCGCGGTGAACACCGCCGGGCCTGTTTTTTGCAGATGGGCCGTGGTGTCTCCGCCGAAAAGCGAGACGCGAAACCGACCCTGATCCTCATTCAATCCGCGTGCGAATAATTCGATCTGCTCACGCTTGACACCGGCGGGCCAGACACAAGCGAGGAGATAACCAATCGGACGGGCGCCTTTCGCCGCAAGATCGGAAAGGTTGACGCGCATCAGCTTGCGCGCAACGAGATCATACGGATCTTTTGGTAGAAAATGAACGCCGGCGACAATGGCGTCCTTGGTAACCACAAAGGGTCCGTTGTCGATCAGCGCCGCATCATCGCCGAGCCCGAACGCCCCATCCGCATCAGCCGCCAGCGGCGCAAAGACCTCGCGAATGATATCGAACTCGCCCATTACGCGGAAATTTCGTCGCTACGTGCTTCCCGCGCCGCACTATCCAGAACACCGTTGATAAATTTCGGCTCGTCGGCATCGAAAAACGCGTTCGCGATATCAAGATATTCACTGATGATCACACGAAACGGCACGTCAGGTCGGCGGACCAATTCGAAAAGGCCGGCCCGCAAAATAGCGCGCGCCGTGGAGTCGATGCGGCTCAGCTTCCAGCCTTCAGCAAGCTGCTTTTGAAGGTACCGATCAAGCCGCGATTGGGACTCGACGGTCCCGCGCAAGATATCGCGGAAAAAGGCGGCATCGGCGGCATGCAGTTTTTCGCCCTCGACTTCGCCACCGAGCCGATGGTCGGCAAACTCGCTGATGACGGCTTCGACTCCCTGCCCGGTCTTCTCCATCTGATAGAGCGCCTGTACGGCGGCAAGTCGCGCCGCGGATCGCGCCGGCGCTCCTTCGGGATCGCTATTTTTTGGATCAGCCGCCGGCATTGTCGCCGTCATCCAGGCCGCCGAGGAACTTCTCAAAGTCTTTGGCCTCGCGGAAGTCCTTGTAAACCGATGCATAACGCACATAGGCAACATCATCGAGGTGAGCGAGCCCTTCCATAACGAGTTCGCCGATCGTCTTCGAATCGATCTCGGATTCGCCCATGGACTCCAGCCGGCGAACAATGCCGGAAATCATCTGTTCAATCTGCTCCGGCTGAACCTGTCGCTTACGCGTTGCAATGAGAACGGACCGGGCAAGCTTGTCGCGATCGAAGGGCGCTTTCTTGCCGGTGTTCTTGATAACGACGAGTTCACGCAGCTGAACGCGCTCGAACGTCGTGAATCGGCCGCCGCATGACGAACACTCGCGCCTGCGACGCACGGATGCGCCGTCCTCCGCGGACCGAGAGTCCTTAACCTGCGTTTCCTCACTGGTGCAGAAAGGGCACCGCATCGCTTCGCCTTAACGTTTATCGTCGCGCATTACCGGTAGATCGGAAAACGCGCCGTCAGCGCCTGAACGCGCTCTCGAACCGCATCTTCCGCGGCATCATTGTTGTCGCCGCCTGCCGCAAGGCCGTCGAGCACATCGGCCATCATGGCGCCCACATTGCGAAACTCTGCAACGCCGAATCCGCGGGTTGTCGCCGCGGGCGATCCGATGCGAATGCCGGATGTAACGGTGAATTTTTCCGTGTCGAACGGAATGCCGTTTTTGTTGCAGGTAATGCCGGCGCGCTCCAGGCTCTCCTCCGCAGCGTTTCCTTTGACACCCTTGGGGCGCAAATCGATCAGCGCAAGATGAGTGTCCGTACCGCCTGAAACGACGGCGTACCCGCCCTCCACAAGGGCGCCGGCCATCGCCTGCGCATTCTCCACAACGGCGTTTGCGTAGGGCCGAAACTCCGGGCGGAGCGCCTCGCCGAAAGCGACGGCTTTTGCCGCAATCACATGCATCAGCGGCCCGCCCTGCAATCCAGGGAACAGGGCCGAACGCACTTTTTTCGCAATATCCGGATCGTTCGTTAGCACCATCCCGCCGCGCGGACCGCGCAGCGTCTTATGAGTCGTCGTCGTGACAACATCGGCGTGTTCAAGTGGGTTGGGATGAACGCCGCCGGCAACGAGGCCGGCGAAATGCGCCATGTCGACCATCAGCTTGGCGCCCACCGCGTCGGCGACCTCACGAAACTTCGCAAAATCGATAATGCGGGAATAGGCGCTGCCGCCTGCAATAATGATCTTGGGTTTGTGCTGGTCTGCGAGACGCGCAAGCGCCTCGTAATCGATGAGGCAATCATCTTCACGCACGCTGTAATGAACGGCGTTAAACCATTTTCCGGACTGATTTGCGGGCGAGCCATGAGTAAGATGTCCGCCCGCCGCCAGGTCCATGCCGAGAAAGGTATCGCCCGGCTTCATCAACGCCATGAACGCAGCCTGATTTGCCTGGCTGCCGGAGTGGGGCTGAACGACCGCCTCCTTGCAGTTAAAGAGACGACACGCGCGATCGATTGCGATCGCTTCCACTTCATCGACGAACTCGCACCCACCATAATAGCGACGACCGGGATAGCCCTCGGCATATTTGTTGGTCAGGACCGACCCCTGAGCCTCCAGCACGGCCCGAGACACAATGTTCTCCGACGCGATGAGTTCGATCTGATCCTGCTGGCGACCATACTCACGGTTGATGGCGGAAAATACCTCGTCGTCAACAACCGCAAGATCGTCCGTGAAGAATCCCTCCGGGATCATTTCCTTTTGAGTTGCACTCATAATGTTTCGACCGTTCAAAATTTCGTGACTACTTGATACCGCGTCCCTCAGCCACGCGTCCAGGAAGCAGCGAGGCCGGAAGATTGCGCCGGTCATTACCGGGTTTTCACGCCAAGCGCCATAGGGCGGCGGGAGCGCCAGGCCCCCAAAAGTCGGCAAGCGGCCGCGTGGACGGCCTGTCCCGCGCGGTTGATTTTGCCCCGCCTCAAGGCTAGCCAACAAAATCCAGTGCGGCTCCGACGGCGTATAGGGTGTGTGTTGAGGAGCCTCAGCGTTCCGCGCGGTTCAACCGCCGGTCTATTTACGGAGTATCTTAGAATGCCAGAAAAAAGCGCCGACGGAGGGGCGAGCGATTCGATATCGTTGGCGAGCGATATTGTGGCTGCCTATGTCAGCAATAACAAAATCAACGCGTCTGAAGTGCCGACGCTCATCAGCAACACATATGATGCGATCGCGGGTCTTCGCGAGAGCGACGCACGATTTTCAAATGCGGGCGAGCCCGCCGTACCGATTAAGAAGTCGATTACCCCGGACTACATCATCTGTCTGGAGGACGGCAAGAAGCTGAAAATGCTGAAGCGTTACCTGCGTACGCACTTCGATATGTCGCCGGAAGATTACAGACGCAAATGGGGCCTGCCCGCCGACTATCCGTTGACGGCGCCAAACTACAGCAAACAGCGCTCGAAGGTTGCCAAGACCACCGGCCTCGGCAAATCATCGATCAAACGACGAACAGTGAAGAAGAGGACAACCAGGAAGCGCAGAACCAGCGGCTGAATAACAAAAGCGCCCTGCAAAGGGGGCGCTTTTTCTGTTTGAGGCGTTATGTCTTTTACAGACGGAAGCGAACTTGATCGGCCCAGAACCGTTCGAGACGCTGTAGCGCTTTGTTGGTGTTTTCCATGAGGGCGAAATCAACGCCGCCCACCTGCTCGACCGACGACAATTGGCGCTCGAAAAGATTCGCAAGGCTGTCGCGGATTTCGAGCCCAGTGTCGGTAAGCGAGACGCGCTTGGAGCGGCGATCCGTCGAAGACCGTTCGTCTTTGATGTACCCCTTCTCGACAAGCTGCTTCAGGTTGTAGGACACGTTTGAGCCGAGGTAATGGCCACGCGAGCGCAACTCGCCCGGCGTCAGCTCGGCGTCGCCGATATTGTAAAGAAGCAGCGCCTGAACGGAGTTAATATCTGTCTGGCCGATGCGCTCCAGCTCATCCTTGATGACGTCGAGGAGCTGACGATGCAGTCGCTCCACGAGATGCAGCAATTGCAGATAGCTTGTTTCCAGCGCGTCGGGATCGGTCCCGGAAGCTTCCTGTCCCTGACCGATAACCGGCGATTGCATTGCCCCGTTCAGCGCCATAATCTTACTCACTCAAAACTGTTGGTTTGATGAAAAGTAACGCAGAGGTCTAAAGGCGTCGTTAAGTCCAAATGTTCAATTTGAAATCAAACTTTATACGGAGCCGTAATCGGCGTTCATTGATGATACAGGCTGCTAATAGAACATGAATAAAACGCCCCTCGGTCGCTATCCCGCTTTGAGACTCAGGCGCGCGCGCAGCGCTGACTGGTCGCGGCGGCTGATTTCCGAAACGACACTCACTTGCGACGATTTAATCTGGGCGATTGTGCTGAAAGACGGCAAAGCGCTGCGCGAACCGGTCGACGCAATGCCCGGAGTTTGCCGCCTTTCACCGGATGAAGCCGTTAACGCGGCGGTTGTGGCGCGCGATCTTGGCATTCCGGCGCTTGCCTTGTTCCCTTATACAGACGCAACGGCGCGGACGTCCGGCGGAGAAGAAGCGTTTAATCCAGACAATTTGATGTGCCGCACGGCGCGCGCCATCAAAGAGCAGGTTCCCGAAATAGGACTGATGGCGGATGTCGCCCTCGATCCCTACACCGATCATGGTCATGACGGGCTATTGGCCGACGGCGTAGTCCTGAATGACGAGACGGTCGAGATCCTAGTAAAACAGGCCGTCGTCGAGGCGGCTGCGGGCTTCGATATTGTGGCGCCGTCGGACATGATGGACGGGCGCGTCGGGGCCATCCGGCAAGGTCTTGATAAGGCCGGTTACCAGAACGTTCAGATCATGGCGTATGCGGCGAAATACGCATCGGCGTTTTACGGGCCTTATCGCGAAGCAATCGGCTCGGCGGGCGTCCTGCAAGGGGATAAACGCACCTACCAGATGGACCCGGCGAATACGGACGAAGCCTTGCGTGAAGTGGGCCTTGACCTGGCGGAAGGCGCCGACAGCGTCATGGTCAAGCCGGGCCTGCCCTATCTCGATATCGTGCGCCGCGTGAAAGAAGAATACGGCGCGCCGACCTTTGTCTTTCAGGTGTCGGGTGAGTACGCGATGATCAAGGCCGCCAGCGCTAATGGCTGGTTCGACGGGGACCGGGCGATGATGGAATCGCTCATGGCGTTTAAACGCGCCGGGGCGAACGGGATTATTACGTATTTTGCGGCCGATGCAGCGAAGGTGCTGCGGAACGCGAGCTAAGTCGCCAGGGGCGATTTCTCAATTCTAACGCCTGAGAGCGCTACCGCCCCCCGTACCCGCCTTTGGGCCGCAGGGATTTCCTGAGCATCGCATAGACCGGAAGGAAGAACACGATTGCCAGCCCCATGCGAATAGCGAAATCCGTGACCATCCAATTCGCCCACGGAACGTTCGCGCCCCAGTAAACATACGGGAAGTAGACAATCGCGAGCACGAGATAGCCGCCAATGGCGCCGAAAAGCGGCGCGCGCCACCAGGCGCCGCCGCCACGGGCGACATCGTAAACGCTCGCCGCCATATATTGAGACGCCATGGCGCTCGCGACAAAACCGACAACAAACCGTATCGACGGAAAATCCCCCTCCTCCAGCATCGGCGCGAGATAGGAAAGCTCGGCGAACACCGCGAAGGCCGCCAGCGCCCATGCGGCCGTAACGGCGCGATTGGCCTCTTCCCCGCCGAATTTGCGCGCAAACAGTATTGCTACGAGCGGCCCCGCGCCCATGATCAACCCGCCTGCGGTGAGCCAGTTTGAAGGCTGCACCGCCTCGGCGCCGCCAAAAAACCGGTCAAAGGGCCGGAACGGCAGATCAACGGTCAGGAACGCGGCGACGATGATCAGCGCCAGGATGCCGGCAAGGACCAGCACACGGGCGAGCGCAGCAGATAACTCAACCGCATGGCGCCCCAGGCGCTGCATTGCGGTTTCCCGCGGCGTGTGGCGTTCCGTCACCGTCGTCATTGCAGCCGGCGGATTCCTCTCAGCAACGCGCTATAATAGCGCGAGTCAGGGCAGTCTCCAGTTGCAATTTGGTTGGAAGAAGTCGCCGTAAATGGCTGATTATGATGCCTTGGCGAGCTTTTTCTTGAGCTTCAGCGCGCTGGGCGACAGCTTGTCGTCGTCCGCTTTCGCCAGAAACGCGTCTAGGCCGCCCACATGATCGATTGTCCGCAGCGTCGAGGCGGCGACCTTGAATTTGTGGCCTTCACCCAACTTGTCCGAATGCAGCGTCACATTGCACAGATTGGGCAAAAACCGGCGTTTCGTTCGGTTTTTCGCGTGGGAGACATTGTGTCCGGATTGCGGACCCAGTCCCGTTAATTCGCATCGGCGCGCCATGACAATAGCCCTTAATTGGTCAGCGGGCGCGGCCTGGCGCCCCGAGAAGGCAATCCTTCGGAAAGCGGCGTCGTTTAACGGCGGGCCCCGGCCCCGTCAAGCATGGCGATGGTAAGAACACCCTTTTTCCGGCCCTTTGGGGCGGCGGATCGAACTCCTATATTGTCAGATGCTTCCGCTAACCCACTGAAACCGGGATCGCCGGCGAAATTTGGCCATGACCTCCGCCTTTGATGATATCGCGCCAGCCGGCGGCGGCCGCGTCACCGCAGTGCTGGGGCCGACCAATACCGGCAAGACCCATTATGCCCTGGAGCGGATGCTCGCCCACCGCTCCGGCATGATTGGCCTGCCGCTCCGCCTGCTCGCCAGAGAGATTTACGACCGCATCGTTAAAGCGCGCGGCGCGCGGGACGTCGCGCTGGTGACGGGCGAGGAAAAAATCATTCCGCCGAACGCCCGATACTGGGTCGCCACCGTCGAGGCGATGCCGCTCGAACGCCAGGTCGACTTTCTCGCCATTGACGAAATCCAGCTTGCAGCCGACCGGGAGCGAGGCCGAATCTTTACCTCGCGGCTGCTTCACGCACGCGGCAGGTCGGAAACGCTGTTTCTGGGTTCCGACACGATGCGGCCGATCCTCGCACGCCTGTTTCGCAATATTCAGTTTCTGACGCGCGACCGGCTCTCACAGCTAACCTACGCAGGCCAGAAGAAAGTATCCCGCCTGCCGCGACGCACGGCGATCGTCGGCTTCTCCTCCGACACAGTATACGGCATCGCGGAGTTGATCCGACGGCAGAGAGGCGGCGCCGCTGTTGTTCTTGGCGCTCTCTCCCCGCGAACGCGCAACGCACAGGCCGAACTCTATCAGTCCGGCGAGGTGGACTTCCTGGTCGCCACAGACGCCATCGGCATGGGCCTCAACATGGACATCGACCATGTGGCTTTCGCCGCGCAAAGGAAGTTCGACGGGCGCACCTCGCGCAATCTGACGCCGGCTGAAATGGCACAGATCGCGGGGCGCGCCGGCCGCCATATCCGCGACGGCACGTTTGGCGTGACATCCGATTGTCCGCCGCCGGACGAGGAAATTGTCTCGGCCATCGAGGAACATACATTTGATCCGATCCGCGCGCTCCAATGGCGTTCGGAGGCGATCGACCTCTCATCGCCCTCGGCGCTGCTCAGATCTCTGGAGAAGCCGGCGCCCAGGCCGGAATTTGTCCGATCACGCATGGAATCCGACGAGGATGTCTTTAGACGCCTCATCCAACAGGACGCCATTCGACGCTTTGCCCGCGGCGGCGCCGGCCTCGCAACCCTGTGGGATGTCTGTCAGATCCCGGATTTCCGGAAAATCGCCATCGACGATCACGCGCGCCTTCTCGGTGAAGTCTATTCGATATTGATGGATCGCGCGCGCCTTTCGGACGACTGGCTGCGCCCGCGCCTTGAACGTCTCGATCGGATCGACGGCGACATCGATGCGATCTCGGCGCGCATTTCGCATGTCAGAACATGGACGTTTCTTTCTCATCGTCCGCAATGGCTTGAAAACGCCGGTTATTGGCAAGAGCGGGCGCGCGCTATAGAAGACAGGCTTTCTGACGCGCTGCATGAGAAGCTGACGCAGCGTTTCGTCGATCGGCGCACATCGGCGCTTATGCGGCGGTTGAAAGACGAGGCGCCGCTCATGGCCGGCGTCACGGAAGACGGAGAAGTGATCGTGGAAGGCCAATTTGTCGGCCGCCTTTTGGGGTTCGATTTTATCGTTGATCCGCGCGCCAGCGGCGCGGAGGCGAAATCGTTGCGCGCCGCTGGCGAGCGCGCGTTGCGCCCCGTCCTCGCCGCACGCGCCGCCGCGCTCGCCAACGCCGATGCTGACGAGCTGTCGCTTGACGATGACGGCTCAATCGTCTGGCGCTCCGCAATCGTCGCCAAGCTCGCCAAGGGACCGGCGCCGTTGCGTCCCGATCTTGTCATTCGCGGTCTCGACCAGATTTCTCCGAACATGCGCGGGCGCGTCGAAGACCGTCTGAAAGAATTCGTCGCCGCCAAAATTGAAGGGCTGCTCGGCCCGCTCATCGCATTGCAGAACCTCGCAAATGCAGCCGGGGACGAAGCCTTGAAGGGCGCGACGAAGGGCGTCGCATATCGGCTGGTTGAGAATTTCGGCGCCACGTCGCGCGCGCAGTTTGGCGACGAGTTAAAGCAGATTGACCAGAACGAACGCGGGAAGCTTCGCGAAGCCGGCATGCGGTTCGGCGAGTACACGCTGTTCGTTCCGGCTCTGCTGAAACCGGCGCCGGCGCGCATGCTTCTTTTGCTTTGGGCCTTGTGGATTGACCGAGACCCGTCGACCGCGCCGCCGCCGAAAGCGGGTCTCGTTTCGCTTGAGGTCAATGAAAATCTTCCGCACGCCTATTATTACGCCGCCGGATATCGTCCTTCCGGAACGCGCGCCGTTCGCATCGATATGCTGGAACGGCTCGCCAATCTCATTCGTTCCGCACGCGGCGAGGCGAATATGCGGGAAGGATTTGAAGCCGGCTCCCAGATGATGTCGATCGTCGGGTGTTCAGGCGACGACTTCGAAGGCATTATGCGGTCGCTTGGATTCCGCAAGAATGTCGTAAAGAGAAAAGTCGAACCGAAACCGGTTGAGCCGTCCTCCGGCGAACAATCGGAACCCGGAACCCCGCAACCGGAAGCAGCGCCACCCAACGGTGCGAACGCCGCGCCGCCCGGCGAGACCGCGCCGCCGGAAATACAGGCCGATCCTGTTGCGGAAGCCGCCACCGCCGAGGCGGCGCCTTCAGAAAGCGCCACGCCCGCGGAGACTGCGCCGGATGCAGGTAATCCCCCTGCACAGACGAATCCCGAAGCGGCGGAAAGCGCTGCCGCGCCCGCGCCGGAAGCAGACCAGGCCCTCGCCTCTCAAGAAAGCCCGCAAGCCGCCGGGGAAGTAGAAGTCACGCTCTGGCGGCCGGCGCCGCGCAAGGCTCATCCGAAACCGAAACGGGATCAGAAGACCGACGCGAAGACCGGGGCTGCCGGCAAAGGCAAGCGGGGCAAACCTCATAAGGGCGACCGCCGAAACGATCGCGGGCAACGCCGCAAAGAACCCGCGATGATGCACGAGCCACGGCATCGCAAGACGGCCGATCCAAATTCGCCCTTTGCGGTCCTCGCCGGCCTCAAAACGCAATTGTCGGACGAAAAGCCAAAAGACGGCGCGAAGCAACCTGAGAAAGCTGAATGAGCGACGCCGCCGGCGACGCTGCCGATACGGTTACGACGCAGCGGCTCGATCAATGGTTGTGGCATGCGCGATTGTTCAAAACACGCACGCTGGCCTCAAAGTTTGTGTCCGACGGTCACGTGCGCGTAACCCGAAACGGCGAAACCAGCCGCGTCGAAAAGCCGAGCTTTTCAGCCTTGCCGGGTGACGTAATATCTTTTTCGCGGGCGGACCGGCTGCGCATCATTGTTGTCGAGCGCCTCGCGACCCGGCGCGGGCCCGCCGCCGAAGCGCAAGCGCTTTATACGGATCAATCCCCTCCTCAAGAGCGAAGCCCAAAGCCGCCCGCATCTCCGTTCCTGCGCGACAAAGGCCTTGGGCGGCCAACCAAAAAAGACCGTCGCGCCCTTGATGCGCTCAAATCCTGAATGATAATCTGAGGCGATATCACTATGTTCGAAAAATTGTTTTCGCGAAACAAAACGGAGGACGACGGCGTATCGCAGGAAAGCGATATACGCCTTGCCGTCGCGGCTTTGCTCGTTGAAGCCGCGCGCGCGGACGATCACTACGAAGAGAGCGAGAAGTCGCTGATAGACGGCGCTCTCGCCGCAACATTCGACCTTTCCATAAACGACGCTGAGGCCTTGCGCGCCGATGGAGAAACCGCGCAGCAAGACGCGCTCGATATACAACGGTTCACCCGCGTAGCGAAGCAGTTGAATCCGGAGGAAAAAGTCGCCTTCGTCGAACAGCTCTGGGAGATCGCGCTCTCTGATGCGATCCGCGATCCGTATGAAGACGCCCTGATCCGCCGCATCTGCGGCCTCATCTATCTGGAGGACAGGGAAAGCGGCGCCGCGCGCGCCAGAGTCGCAGCGCGTCTCGAACAGCGTTGAGGATTTCTGACCATCAACAATGTTGCGTCGGGGCCCGGAGCGGGTAAAGAAAGAAAGCTGAGGGGCAAGGAGCCAGTATTCGCCATGACTTATGTCGTCACAGAAGCCTGCATCAAATGCAAATATACGGACTGCGTGGAAGTCTGTCCGGTGGATTGCTTTTATGAGGGCGAAAACATGCTTGTCATCCATCCGGACGAATGCATCGACTGCGGCGTATGTGAGCCCGAATGCCCGGCCGAGGCCATTATCCCCGATACGGAGCCCGAAGCCGAGAAATGGCTTGAGCTGAACACCAAGTTCGCCGCCGCGTGGCCAAATATCACGCAAAAACTCGATCCCCTGCCCGATGCGGACAAGCTGGCGGAAGAAGAGGGCAAGTACGACAAATACTTCTCCGACAAGCCCGGCGAAGGGTCCTGACGCCTCGCCTGAAGCGCCGCCGATCCGTCGCATCTCGCGGCCGTGGAAAATGCCGCAATTTTATGCTATTCTGATAGCTGAATGACGGTTGTACCGGCGTCAGGGCGTGTTCCGCCACTGCATTGAGGATAAGCGCCAACCCTTTGAAATTAAATATGAAGTTGCCTGACAGGCAAACAGGCGAAGCGCATTCGTCGCGGCGTGCGAGAGCGACTCAACCGTCCAAAAAAATCAAGGCTCGCGCTCAGGGCTTCATGCTCGCCGATGCGCGACGATCCGTTGGAAAGACAAAGAATGGCGACCAAGAAGAAGACCACAGCAAAATCCACCAAAGCGGCAGCGAAAAAGAAAACCGCCGCGAAAACGACCGCAAAAAAGAAGGCCCCCGCGAAAAAGACCGCGGCAAAAAAAGCGCCTGCCAAGAAAACCGCCGCGAAAAAAGCCCCGGCGAAAAAGGCGGCCAAGGCTGCTCCAGCGAAGAAAACGGCGGCGAAGAAGAAAGCGCCTGCCAAAAAAGCCCCGGCGAAGAAGGCCGCCGCAAAGAAGGCGCCTGCCAAGAAAACAGCGGCGAAGAAAGCACCCGCGAAGAAGGCGCCTGCGAAAAAAGTCGCCGCCAAGGCGGCCGCGCCAAAGCCGGCGAAAAAGGTCAAACTGCGGGTCGGCCAGGCGCCGCGGAAGACATCCCTCGCTGCGTCCATTCCGGTGCCGTCTCAGTCGCCGGTGCGCGAGGCGCCGCAGGCGGACGCAAAAGCGTCCATCGACAAGGAGGCGTCCGGCGCAGCGAAACTCGATTTCAAAGTCAACGACCAGATCGTTTATCCGGCGCACGGCGTTGGCAAGATCGTCGCGCTCGAAAAACAGGAAGTCGCCGGCATCACGATCGAACTCTTTGTGATCAATTTTGATCAGGAGAAAATGCGGTTGCGCGTGCCCACCGGTAAAGCAAAGGCGGCGGGCATGCGGGCGCTGTCCGATGAGAAATCGATCAAGAATGCGGTCGAGCTGTTAAAGGGGCGCGCAAGGATCAAGCGAACGATGTGGAGCCGTCGCGCGCAGGAATACGACGCCAAGATCAACTCGGGCGACATCAAACTCGTGGCTGAAGTCGTGCGTGATCTGTATCGTTCCGAGGAACAGCCCGAACAAAGCTATTCGGAACGCCAGCTCTTTGAGGCGGCCCTGGACAGGATGGCGCGCGAAGTCGCCGCCGTGCGCAAGTTCGGGCTCGAAAAAGCGATCGAGGAACTCGACGCCTCGCTGAAGCAGAAAAAGGCCGTTTAATCGAGACGTTCGATCGCCTTGATGTGACCGATCTCTATGGACGGCCCGTTTATCTCCTCAACGAAACCACGCACGCGGATGCGCGCGTCTTTCAGCGCCTCAAGACTGGTCCCCGCGCGCGCCCACTTTCTGGCGCGGCGCGACGGCGTTGACGCCGTAAAGTCCTCGCGATAGTCGGCGCCGAAATTCAGATAAACCCGCCCGCGTGCGCCGCGAGCCGACTGCACAACGCCTTCGACGAGGTGAAAGCCTCCAATGGCGCCATCGGCGCTCGCCGCATCGAATACGCGGTAAGCCCTGAGCGCCCAAAGCCCAGTCCGGTTGCGCCGCGCTTCGCGCTCAAAGGCGAGCAATCTGTCGATCAGGTTATGATCGTCGGTCTTCGGGTCGACCCGAGCCGCGCCGGCGGCAACAAGCCGCTCCTGAAGCGTCAGCGCATCGCCCGAAAGGCGCGCCGAAACGAGCCGCGCGCCCCAGCGGTTTTGTTCGCCGCTGTCAACGACGTCCAGGCGGGCGCCGGTCAGGAGATCCCTGAGCGCAGTTTTCGCTTCGTAGAAAAAAGGCTGCGCATCTCGATGCAGATCGTATTCGGACGGCGCAACGATATCGGTCAAATGGAGTTCTTCGTCGCCGGCGCGAAACCGATCGCCCGCGATCGCCTCAGCATTATCGATCTCTTCAGAAGCCGTGGCCGGGAAGACAGTTGCCGAAAGCGCACCGGTCAGAAAGATACGCCGTTTCATCCGGGTCTCGCATCGATCGCGCGCACACGCACTTTCGAACTGGCGGACCGTCCGGCGCCGTCGACAACGGTCACATCATAAAACCCCGGCGCCGCCGGCGACCAGATTGCGCGACCGTCCTCCGTATCAATGGCCGCTCCATCGGCGTACCAGCGATACTCGCCTGCCCCGCCGCGCGCGGCCAGCGAAAACCCGCGAGAGGCGTCATCAATAAAAAGTTCAATGCCTTCGCGGGGAAAAACGATGGTTGGCGGCGCCTCAGACGGCGCTGCGTTTAACCGCGCAATCGCCGGCGCCGCGTCGTCGTCAACCAGCTCGTCGACGCCAGACCCGACACCGAATACCTCAGCAACAAGATCAAATGCATCGAACAGCAATGGCGCCGCAGCCTTGCGACCTGTCTGATCCGGGCGCGGCGCGCCATCGGCCCGTCCAACCCAGGCAATGATCGTGAATCCTCCGTCGCTCGCATTGCCGTTATGACCCGCCGCCCAGGCATCGCAGTAGCCGTATGATGTGCCGGTCTTGAACGCGATCCGCGCCGCACCCTTCGACAAATCCGCTGGCGCCCGCCCTTCCAGCGCCGGCGACTCGGCGAGTATCGCATTAATGCTCTGCGCCGCGGGCGCACTGAAAAGTCTGTGCGTTCTGGTTTGCGCATCGCCATCCCGCCAGACCAGAGGGCGGGCAAGGCCGTCATTGGCCAGTCCCGAATAAAGGCGTCCAAGATCATGGCCCGTGACGCCGGCGCCGCCCAGCGCAACAGCGAGGCCCGGCCGAGCCTCAGCCGCTTGCGTTGTCTTGACGTCAACACCCGCCGCACTGACCGACGCAAGGAAACGGTCAACGCCGATAGCGCTCAAGGCGGCGACCGCGGGCAAGTTCAGTGAATGCTGCAACGCCTCCTTGGCCCGAACTTCGCCGCGAAACGACCGGTCAAAATTTTCCGGCGAATAATCTCCAAAAGCGCGCGGCATGTCATCGACAATAGTCGATGGCGCCAGACGCCCGTCGTCAAACGCCAAAGCGTAGATGAAGGGTTTCAGCGTCGACCCCGGTGAACGCGTTGCAGCGGTCAGGTCGATCCAACCGCCCGGCGCATCGAGGCCCGAAGACCCGATACTCGCGCGCACTTCATTCGTATCGTTGTCGATGATCAGAAGGGAGGCCGTCGCCCCGTCATCGAAGGACGACGCATAACGCGATACAAGCACCTCAGCTCTTGCCTGAAGCGTAGCATCAATAGTGGTGCGGATGGTTTTCCGGTTTGCCGCAAGCCGCGATGCGGCATGATAGCCAAGGCGCGGGAATGATTGGCGTGCGTTCGGCATGCGCGCTTCGTCTGCTTCCGCTGCGCGCAAATCGTCCAGCGCACCGATCGCGGCAAGTTTTTGCAACATCTCGGTGCGCGCATTCTTTGCGTTATCGAACCGCAGATCCGGACGGCGGGATTCGGGCGCCTGGGGCAATGCGATCAGGAGCGCCTGCTCGGCATCAGTCAGTCGCACCGGTTCTTTCCCGTAATAAGAAAGACTTGCTGCACGCACCCCCTCAAGGTTGCCGCCGTAGGGCGCAAGCGTCAGATACAGCTCCAAAACCTCGCGCTTCGACAAACGCCGCTCGATTTGGAGGGCACGCAACACCTCGATGATCTTCGACCCGATATGGCGCGGACGCGGCTCGAGCAGTCGCGCAGTTTGCATGGTGATCGTGGAGGCCCCGGAGACAATACGCCCGGCACGCGCCGACGTCGTAGCGGCGCGAACGACCGCGATCGGATCAACGCCCGGATGCGAGAAAAAGCGCTTGTCTTCAACTGCAATCAGGCGCTCGACGAATACCGGGTCAATATGGTCGAGGTCAGCGGCGAAGCGCCATCTGCCTTCCGGTGTCGAAAAAGCATGCAACCATTCGCCGTTCCGATCGACGGCAAGCGGCGACAGGGCTTCCGCTTTTTCAAGCGGCGGCGGTAACAAGATGTCGACGCATAAAGCGGCGACGCAAGCCGCGACGACGCCGATTGTCAGCTTTTGTAATGAGCGCCCTATCTTCACGGCGCCGGACCAATGACGATCTCCTGGTTGGCCGTGCGCGCAAAAACGCCCGGCCGATACATGTCTTCTACCACCGCTCCCGGCGCAGCAAACGTGCCCGGCGTTACAGCGCGCACGACATAGGCGAGCGTGAAACGGTTTCGCCCGCGCACGTCCACAGCGGCGATAAAGCGGTCGTCGCGCGCCTCGGCAACCCTCGGACGGGACAGCGCGCCCGCCCATTTGTATGGCCCGCTGGACTGTCCTCCATTGTTGGCGTCAGCCGGTTGGAGGATGGTCTCGATTTCAAATCCCGCGGGCAAAAGATCTGCAACAATTACCGGATGCAGCCTGTTGTTCTGCGCCCTACCCGAAATCACGACAACAAGCCTGTCGTTTTGGCGGACGGCGTTGAGGTCGACCGCACGGCCGTCGCGCGTCGCGAGGCGTTTTGTGATTTCCAAACCCTGCGCAACCGCCGGCGGCGCAGACAACGGCGCGCCGGACACCGTCAGTGAGCGATAAATCCGGCCCTCGCCCTCGTTGCGCCAGACAATGCCGTCGACCAAATCGTCAGCGGTCGGCGTAAACGATGGCGCCGCGGGCAAGTCAGTGAGCGCGACACCGTCTTGCGAAAGCTCGACCTTTCCGCCCGCCCGCAGCAACGCCTGGGCCGCAAGCAGCACATAGGCTTTCTCCTGCGTGTGCATGGCGTTCGGATCCTTCATCAGCGCGATGAACCGGTCCGTGATCGGCTCCAGCCGCTCTTTCTGGCCCGCCTCCGCCGCCAGCGCCACAACGCCCGCCGCATCTCTCAGCGTCGTCTGATAATAGTCGCCGCGATTGTCCCACCCGAGCGCTTCATAGGCCTTTTCAAAGGCGCTGTTCGCGCGGGCGCGGTCACCCATCATGGCGAGCGCCGCGCCGACATGGGCGCGCGCCAACGGACTCGGCGTATCGCCAAGCAACGCATCGTGAAAATAGCGCAGATCCGAAAGATCTGCGCGGCCGGCACGCGCCAGCACATACATGGCGTAAGCCGCCGAGCGACGGCGCAGGTGCTCGGTCGTGTCGTTAGACCCTTCCGTTTCATCGGCGCGGGTCTGGTAGCCGGCGGCGTACCACCGATCGAGGCGTGCGATCTGTTGTAAGGAACCGTAAGCGGCCTCCAGGGCTTCGTCCGGCACGCCGTAGCCCTCCGCCTTCGCGCGGTAGATAAAGTCAGTGACATAGGGGCCCAGCCATGCGTTTGCATATCGGTCGCCCACGCGCCAAAGACCGAAGGCGCCGTCAGGGCCCTGACGGTTAAGAAGCTTGTTGACCGTTTTCTGCACGCGTGGCCGAACCGCGCGCTCCGGATCGCGGTCAAGCTCCCCGCCGAGCACATCGACAAAGAGAAGCGGCATCGCCGAACTCGTCAATTGCTCCGTACACCCCCACGGATACCGATAAAGGGAATCGAGAAGCGGCCCCGGCTCAACACCGCGAGTACGCGAGAACGAAACCGCCGCCTCCGACGAGCCCGGGGCGAAACCGTCCAGCACCGCCGCGGAAACCTCGAAACTCGTTCCTGGATCAAGCGGCTCCGTTTTGACCTCCGTTACCTGGAAATAGGGCGTGCGCGACTGGATCGGATAGGACCGCGACACATTGAAACCGCCCGGCCCCGAAACGCTGAGATTAACGGCGCCGATTCCAACTTCGCCGGTCTGGAACGAAAACGCCGCCGTCTCTTTCTGGCCTTTCGCCAGTGCGTATGTGGCGTTTGAATTTAGCTCAATGGGGCCGTCGCCGGTGATCGAGACCTGATAGTCCCCGGCGGCGCCGTCAACATTATCAATCAATAGCGTCGCGGTGGCGGCATCGCCCGGCGCCACAAACCGCGGCAGGGCGAGTTCGGCCGGCACGGGATCACGCACCGTCAACGGCTCCGCATGACTGCCGACTTTTTCAGCGGTCCACGCCACCGCCATCAGCCGCAGCTCGCCGTTGAAGTCTGGAATTTCGATTGGAACGGATGTCTTACCGCCAGCGTCGAGCGTGACCAGCCCCGAAAACAGGGCAACGGACTTCGTCGGCACGACGGTCAGTCCCTCGCCGCCAAGCTGGTCGCCGCCAAACCGCGCCGGCGCCCCAAGGTTGGCGTTCAGAATTCGTCCGTAGTCGTCGCGTATGGCGACGCCAAGGCGCTTCTTGCCATAGTAATGCTTAGCCGGATCGGGCGATTTAAATTTCGTCAAACGCAGAATGCCTTCGTCCACCGCCGCAAGGGTGAGATTCACCTGCTCGCCGGACGCCGCGCCCGTCACGGTAACGGGAAGGTCGAGGTTTTGACGCGGACGGAAAACATCCGGCGCGTCCAGCGCGACTTCCAGTTTACGCGATGACATATCGAACGGCACATAGGCGACACCCATGGCGCGGCGCGGAACCGGTCGTTCACCGGGATCGCGCGGTGTCACAATCGTCGCGAGCACGTAGAAGCCCGCGCCCCAACTGGGGTCGGTCTCGATGGTAATCTCCTCCGCCTTGCCATCGACTTTGATCCGGCGCACCTGATGGACGCGGTCCGTCGCGATGGCGATGATCGCTTCGCCTTCATAGGGCGGGTTGAGTACGAGCCGCGCGCGCGCGCCGGGACTAAGCTTCTCATTCTGCAAGGTGAGCGTCGCCTGGTCCGGCGACTGCGCCCCGGCTGCGTAGGACCGCCAGCCCACATAGAATTTGATATCGCTTTTTTCATTGCCGCCGGCGCGCGTCGCCGTCAGGCGGTAGGATCCCTGATCGAGACGCTGCGAGACAAGCTTTGCGAAGGCAAAGCGACCCGTGGCGGCGCGACCTTCAAGCACGACAATGTCGCGCCATTGCCGGCGCCATTTCCACTGTCCGCCGTCACGATACCAGTCAAACCAATAGTCCTGTTGATACAGTTTCCACTCAATCTCACCGTCCGCGACCTGGCCTTGCCAGTCGATGAGAACGGCGCCGATTTCCACCGTATCGTCAACGCCGAAACTGTAACGCCCGTCAGGCAGCTTCAGGCCCACATAAAAGTCGTCCGGGCGCACTGGAATGCGCGCAGACTCGCGCACCGGGCGCCCGCCGGGCTCGACCACACCGACCACGACATCAGCGCGCATGGGCGCGCCATACCCTTTTTCGGCGTCGTCTGCGTTCAGTGCAACTGAAGCCTTACCTTCCGCGTCGGTTGTCGTGTTCGGGAGCTTTATGAAGCGTTCCGTGAATCGCTTGTCGGTGGGACCGAAGCGGTAACCGGAAAAATCGGGGAACGGATTGGGGTCAAGACGCAACCGCGCTTCGGCCTCTACCGGCAGGGCGCTTGCCGGCGCGCCATAAAGATATCGGCTTTCGATCGCCACGGACCGCGTTTCGCCCGGGCGAACAGGCGTTTTCTCGTCCATCTCGATTGCGACTTCGAGCCGCTGGGGAACGAAATCCTCAACTGAAAACCGTTCATACGCGACGTTCTCTTTTTCGCCATCGGCGTTGACGACGACGCTCCAGCGACCACGAGGCGCGGAATCCGGGACTGCATAATCAAGCGAAAATCCGCCGACCTGCAATTCCTCAACGCGGCGGGTTTCCGCAACCGTATTGTTGGGACGGCGTATCGTCACCGTAAGCGGGCGCGAGCCGATCGCGTGCCCCTTACTGTCGCGCAGCATGCCGGTTACATGCACGGTCTCGCCCGGCCGGTAGATGCCGCGATCGAACCACATATAGCCGTCAATGCGCGGCGGGGCAGCCCGCCCGGCGATGTCGCGATCAGACAAATCCAGCGGGGAGCGACTGAGATCAAGCGCCGCGAAATCGTCCTGCGGTCCATTCGCCATGATCATCTTCGGCGTCAGCGGATAGTCGCCGCTGATCAACGCGCGATCAAACCGAGCACGGCCGTCCGCATTCGTAACAGCCTTACCAAGCACGTCATTGTTCTGCGCAACCAGCGTCAACTCAACGCCGGCCACCGGCTTCGCCGAGGAAATGGAACGCACAAAAATGTCGACGGCGTCGCTGGCCGAAAAACTCGTCAACGCCATATCCGTGAAGAGGATCCAGCGCCAGGCGCTTGCCGCACGATATTCGTCGGCGCCGGCTGATTTGTCTGTTACACGGACGAAATAGGCGCCGGGCTTCAATGTCTCAAGCGCGGCGCCAAGACCGAACACGGTCGACGCTGTTTCATTGCGCTCGCCCGGGGTTTCAAGCGCACCCTCGAAAACCTTTATCCCGATATCGGCGCCGTTATTCTGCTCCCAGACGTAGACGTATTGGTTCTCGCCCGACGCATCGCCTTCTACGATGTTCTTGCGCGCAAGCGATCGGTCGGACACCCGCCACACTTCAATATTGATTTTGTCTACATTGACCGTCTCAATGCCGATTCCATCGGCCTCAAGACGCGGCAGGATAACGCCGTCGCCGGCAAAGCCGACATAGGCCGGCTTATCGCCGAATGCGATCGCAACGCGCTCGGCGCGTTCCAGCGTTTCGCCATCTTTCGCAGGGAGGCCGGCGCGCAACGTCGCAGAGTAATCCTTATCAAACTCAAGCCCGGTCAGGCACAGAGACGATCCATCAACGGTCAGCGCGCCTTTAACGTCCGGATCAAGACGAACGAAGTCGCCATAGTTGGCGCCGCCGCTTGCATCGAGATCGGCGGTAAACTGAAAACAGGCCTTCGGAAAATCGTCACCAGTGTCGAGAAACACGCGCTTGAAGGCAAAGCCATCATAGATTTCCGCTTGCGGGCGTTCCGCGTCGGCGCTGCGCAGTCGGCTGAACGCGTGACCGAGCTTCCCTTCCTGACCGCGCGGCGTCGATACGATGACGTCCTGGCTGTTCGGCTCGATGGTCGAACCGGAATCCGGCGCGATGGCGCGCCCAAGAATGAGCCCGATCACGAACGCCGAAACGACCGCTCCACCCAAGACGATGATACTGCGCCGATCCATATGCGCCTCCTCCCTTGCTGCCGCGTCGAAGTTCGCCGCCGCGGTTGATGCCTCTTTGCGTGCAATTATGGCTGTTCGACAGCGCTCGCGAAACAATTCTGGGGAATTTTCACGAATTTTGAACGGCAGACCCGCCCCCGGGTTTTGACGCAGCGCCAAATTGGCTAATGTTGGCCGATTGCAAGCCGTCCCCGTAGCTCAGCAGGATAGAGCATCAGATTCCTAATCTGAGGGCCAGAGGTTCGAATCCTCTCGGGGACGCCATTGCCGGGCAAAACTTGGCGCCAATTCTCCCTTGGCGGCAAACATAGCTGTTTGATGCAATAGCGTCGCTTTCGGCCGTGAAATCCGCACTTCGTTATCGCTTACGGGTACGTCACTGATTAGGGCGTGGACAGCGGCCCAATCGGGCGCGGGCGCAGCATGGCGGTCAAAGCCAATAAGGAATCTGTTGCAAGCACCCATGGCGTTACTTTCGCTACGATAACATGCGCCGCTTCCAGTCCATCGTGCAAACCGGACATAGCTCCAATCGGGTTCGGTATTGTGAACCAATCAAAGACTTTCAGGTCCGATCCGTATGTCCAGACCACGACGGGACCACTCAACAAAAGAAACAAGACACAAATAAGCAGAAAGCAAAATACGGTATTCGAAAACCACCCCCAACGCACAATATCGCAGGTTTTCACTCGAATCCATAAGTACGCTATCGACAACGGCGCCAGGACTACGCCGTATCCGACATGCCGCCATATCGCTGCAATGAGCTCCGTTCGTTCGGTCTGAACGCCGATTTCGCGGCCTGTCCAAAATATCCACCCGATTGTCGCTACACCGATGACTATCAAAATAATGGTTACAACGTTTGCCGATATTGAGCTTGTCTTGTCCTGGCTCATGCCGCTTGCTCGCGCAGCTCATCAATGCGGTCGGAAAGCCAGGTTCGATGTTCTTCGAGCTTGCGCACAAACTCTACATCGGAACTGGCGCTTCCAACGACTTCGTCGATCCATAAGCGCAAAACTCTCTCTTGACTGATCAGCCACGAAATAAGGGAGTGCTGCTCGCCATGAGTAATCATCATGCTTTTTCGCTTCCTTTTCCTGCGTTATGCGCGCCCGGCGGCGTGAAAAACCCGCAGACGCCTTGCGTCACGCGGAAGCGAGATTTCCGCGGCGGGCGAATCGATTTCGAGACCGGCGCATTGAAAGAGTTCAGCAACCGCTATGGCCGCATGCCGCGCATGTTCTTTTCCCTTGCCGCACATCAGCCAAGCGAGATGCGCCTCAAAGAGCGTTGCGTCGCGCTTTTGGCCGGCGGCGAGAACAGCAATGATGCTGACTTCGTCGCAGGTAACGCGGCAGCAACCAGATGGCGCGAGTGTTATCTTTCGACCGCCGGCGTTGCCCAGGCAGTGTGCCAGGGTCGCCATCGCTTCTAACGTCGCCTGACTGTCGGACCCGAACGTTGCGTCGAAACCGCGCCTAACAGGGCACAAACACTGACCGACGCCAGTTGCGATTGCTCGGAACGACCACAAAGCGAAGCTCGCTCCATGGCCAAGATCAAACAACGTCATTGCGTTGACAAACGACATATGGATCAGAATCCTTTTCTCCAGCTAACCGCTGCTTTGAAGTTTCGGCCCGGCTGGCTGACGCCCGCAGCGACGACTTCATAGTCCGCGTCCGAGATGTTATCGACGCCGAGGTCTACACGCAGACCTTCGAGACTGCCGCGCATTGGCTCCCACACGAGATAAACGTCGCCAATCGTATAGCTGTCGCGTGCGTTTACCGGGTCATTCACTTCGTCAAAATCGTCGGCGATTGTGACGCGCCCGCCGAGTCGGATATCCGCCGCCGGCCACTTCACGCCCGCATCGATAAAGATCGTGTTTGGGGACAGCACGCCAACAAAGTCGTTGCTGTCCACATCGCGCCCGTCAATGGCGGAAAAATTGGCGCGCGTGTAGAAATATTCGGAGTCGTAATACGCCTCCGCTTCGACGCCATCGAGTTCAGCGTTCGTGACATTAACGTTTCGGCTGAAGTTGCCGAACGCTTCGCCGGAGCCACAAGGCGGCGCGAAAGGCGGAAGCTGGGCTGGCGTCAGGAAACACGTGAAGGGAATATTGACCTCAAGATCGATGAGGTTGGTGACATCAGACCGATAGTAAGAACCCTTCGCCGTCAGCGTATCGCCGTCGAAGAGAACGTTGGCGAGGTCTATCCCGGCGCCCACTTCCCAGGTCTCCGATTCTTCCGGCACAAGATCAGGGTTCGGCACGAAAAAGTTCGTCACGAAGGCGGGAGGACCGAAGGGACCGAACGGCCCCGGAACAGAGAGATTCGGAATCTGAAAGTGGATATTGTCGGCGTAGATTTCATTGAACGACGGCGCACGAAACGCTTCCGCCCAATTGCCGAAGAAAATCAGTTCCTCAATTGGCTTATATGAAATACCGATTTTGGGAGATGTCGCCTGATCGTCGGTCGGCGCGTCGCTGACGGCTTCGTTCTCGAACTTGTCCCAACGCACGCCGGGAATAATCGTCAATACGCCGGGCGCGCCTAAGGGATTATTCAGCGCCAGTTCCGCCTGTGCGAAGAGTCCGTAAAATTTACCTGTTGCATCGGGCACGCCGCCGCGCGTTCCATCCACCGTCGTATTGTCCAGGCCGACCTGTTCGTCGCGATAAAACTCGCCGCCATAGGTCAGCGTAAGGTCAGCGAATGATCCGAGCGCGAATCTAGAGCGGTTGTCGAGCGATACCCCGATGGTTTCGACTTCCCGCGAGATTAGCCGTGTCGTATCAACTTCGTCTTCTTCAACAATGTTGCGCGTGTAGTAGCCAACGAGATTGGCGTCGATGAGGTTTGATTCTACGGGCGCATAATTGATCGCGCCCCGCACCGTATTGCTGTCAATGTCACGGAAGACTTCTCCGTTGCCCGGCCCGGCGATATTGTTCCCTTGCGGGTTGTTCGGGTCGATACTGTCCCCGGCGAACCGAATCCATGATGCGGACAGTGTTAAATCCTGTGACGGCCGGAACGTCGTTTTAAGGAGCGACGAGAGCACTTCGTCTTCGGATGGGAGCGTCAAGCCGCTCCCAAGATCGATGTCATCCGAATTTCGCAGTGTGAAATTACCGACAACATCAAAACGGTTGTCGTCGCTGCGCCACGCGCCCGTGCTGGTGATGCGCCATTCATCATTGACGCTCTGAAACCCGCCGCCAACTTTGACGCTGGCGGTTTCATCGTCGTTCAGGAGGTCCGCCGCTGTTACAGTTCGCAACGCGATAACGCCGCCAAGGGCGCCGGAACCATAAAGCGCCGAGGTTGGCCCGCGGACAACTTCCACCGCTTGCACAAGATCGGGATCGACAAAGAAGCGTCCGTCATGTCCCGACAGGAAGCTCTGCCGAGCGCCGTCAAACAGGACCAGAACTCCCTCGCCGGAGAGCCCGCGGACATCCGGTGTCTGGCCGGCGCGGCGGGGACCGCCCCCAATGTTTGAGCCCGGAACGGCGTCAAAAATGTCTGCCAGTGTCGACGGATTGAAGTCGTCGATGACGTCCTTTTCGATGACCGTCACCTGACCGGGATAATCAAACGCCTCAATCGGATTACGAGTCGCATAGACCGTGATTGTATCGATCCCGGCCAATAGAAGCGTGTCCGTGGCGACATTTTCGCCTTCCTCTTGCGCAAAAGCTCCGCCGTTAATCGCCGCCAAAGCCGCGCAACCCATCAAAAACCGCCTCACAGAACCCCTCCAAAATTTGCGAATGATTTGCAATAGCAATATGCTTAGCGCGACACTTTTGCGATTGCAACTCAGAATTATTCGCATTATGAAATTTTTTGACTTCAATGATGCGGGTGGGCGCAGCGCCCCTCGCCAATCCCGTGGGGACGCACAATGAAACTGAATGCTGCTTATTTCCGCTCTTTGGCCGCCGCCGGACTTATCGCTCTGGGCGGGTGCGTCACCGCCGTAGAGGTCGCGGAAGGCCCCCAGCAAATGAATGACGTATCTCAAGAAAAGTTCGAACAGGACCGACAGGCAATTCTGGCGATGGCCGGCAATTATCGAGTCACGTTTGACTTTATTGAATCAGTTTCCTTCGTTGACAGCTATGAGCTGAAAGATCGAAAGCTCAGCGGCGGCGACGAAATTGTCCGCATACTCGAAGACCGTGGAAACTATATCAGCCTGCAACACATTCTGGTTGTCGGCGGCGACGATAAGTTTCCGGTCAAACATTGGCGTCAGGACTGGTATTACGAACCGGAGAGCGTGCTTGTTTATATTGGCGGCAACGCCTGGGAAAAACGGGCGGTCGACCCCGCCAAAGCAAAGGGCAAGTGGTCACAAGTTGTATATCAAGTCGATGACGCGCCACGGTATGGCGCCTTAGGCGCTTGGACGCATGATGACGGCGTATCTCAGTGGACGCCGCCGGCTGAGTGGCGCCCCCTTCCCCGCCGAGACGCAACGACACGCGACGACTATCAAGTCGTAAATGCCGTTAACCGCCATGCTATAACGCCGTTTGGATGGGTTCACGAGCAGGACAATTCGAAGCTGATTCTTACCGGCGAGCCGCAAACGCTCGTGCGCGAAATCGCTATCAATACCTACAAACACGTTGACGACTTCGAAGTCAGCATTGGCAATGACTATTGGACAGCGACGGAAGAATTCTGGAAAGGCGTCCGCGCAGAATGGACGCGAGTCGAATCGGAAAATGACCGCTTTGGTTTAACCGTCCAGGGGGAACCGGAAGAGGTCTACAATCAAATCCTCGGGTTTGCGAACTTCGTCGCTGATGGCGAAATGTCGACAAAGGAGGCGGTTGAGGAGGCGCGTGCCGTTATCGCTGAATACACCACGACCGACATCGGCGCCTTGAGCGATAGAGTTTCGCGAACAATAGTCGCGCAGAAAGAGTAGAAACGGGTTTCACCACCTCGCCGCACCATTAACGTTTCGAGTGAATGGCCGTTATTGGCGGCGCCCGCAACTAAGCACGCCGCTTTCGCCAGACTTAACGCACAAGACCTCAAGCCATCACTTTGCTTCTGAAAACTCAACCGAGGCCCCATCCGGCGCCTTGATGGTGAATATCTTCAACTCCCCGCCCCGCCGCGTTTTGTTTGGCAGGGTTCGGTTTCGATCTCCCAGCCGCGCGTTTCAATCTGCGCTTTTGCGAGATCCGCGTCCGCGACAGGATATGTAACGGATAACCAGCCGAGGTTTGGCGCTTTGCAGCGATCTTCAAAGTCACGGCCGTCGAGCCCGTCGATCTCTGTGAAAAAGCGCGCCGTACGATCTATGTCGCTGACGCTCGCGGTCGCCATGAGCCAGGGCTCAGTTGTGATGGGCGACAGTGCGGGCGCCTCGGCCGAGTTCGCGTCTTCCGCATATGCGGCGGCGATTAGTATCGCCAAGGCAGCCGCGCCAAACAGAATGGCGGTCCTGAACAGTCTTTGCATCATGGCAAAGACAAGACTGGTCCCACAGAGGCGGCGGCGCAAGCGCCGCCCCTTGTAAGGCGGCTACGCTGCTTTGGCGTAGAGTTTTTCGCCGGACTTCGCCTTGTCGCGGAAGGCCGCCGGCGGATGGAACCGCTCGCCGAAACGCTGGGCGAGGCTGTCGGCCCTGGAAACAAACTCGTCGAGACCGACCGTATCGATGTAGCTCGCCGGACCGCCGCTCCACGGGGCGAAGCCCCAGCCGAAAATGGCGCCGAGGTCGGCGGACTTCGCATCGGGCACAATGCCGTCGGCAAGGCAATGCGCGGCGGGAATAAGCTGCGCATAAAGCAGCCGGTCCTTGACGTCGTCGACCGACGGCTGATCGTCCGCCAGCGGAAAATACTCAGACAGGCCCGGCCAGAGATGTTTCTTGCCGCCTTCCGGATAGTCGTAGAAACCGCCGCCGGATTTGCGCCCGTGCCGGCCCAGTTTCTCGACCATGGTTTCAAGCAGGTCTTCAACGCCGGTAGGCTTGTACTCGTCGCCGAGTTCTTTCTTTGTCGATTGAACCAGCATCCAGCCCAGCGACAGCGAGGTTTCATCGGTCAGCGCCAGCGGACCCACCGGCATGCCGAGATTGGCCGCTGCGTTCTCGATCAGCGCGGGTTTGACGCCCTCTTTAACGAGCAGCATCGCCTCATTGAGATAGGGCGGCACGACCCGATTGGTGTAAAAGCCGCGGACGTCTTTGACGACAATCGGCGTCTTGCGGATTTTCTTGTTGTAATCAAGCGCAACCGCGAGCGCCTTGTCGCCGGATTTTTCGCCCGGGATAATTTCAAGCAGCGGCATTTTTTCAACCGGCGAGAAAAAGTGCATGCCGATGAACTGTTCCGGACGTTTGGAGTGCTTTGCAAGACCGGTAATCGGCAGGGTCGACGTATTCGACGCAAAGATAATGTCCTCGCCAATAACCGCTTCGGTCTTTTTAATGACGTCGGCCTTGACGTCCGGGTCTTCGAATACGGCCTCGATGATGAGGTCGACGTCTTTCAGGTCATTATAGTCAGCCGTCGGTTTGATCTTCGCAAGGAAGGCGTCAGCCTTTTCCTGCGTCATCTTTCCACGGGAGACTTTCTTGTCGAGAATTTTCCTGGAGTAAGCGACGGCGCCTTCCGCCGCATCCATGTCGCGATCAAGCACGATCACATTCATGCCGCCCTGCACCGAAACATGCGTAATGCCGGAGCCCATCAGGCCGGCGCCAAGGACACCGACGGTTTTGATGTCGGACGCTGGAACATCCTTCGGGCGCGCCGCGCCTTTTTCCGCCGCCTGCTTGTTGACGAACAGGGTGCGGATCATGTTGCGGGTCTGATCGCTCGCAAGCAGCTTTGTGAAGTATTTCGACTCAATGCGCAGCGCCGTGTCGATAGGCACAATCGAGCCTTCATACATGCAGGACAGAATGTATCGGATCGCCGGGTAATTATGCTTCGACTGTTTCTGGGCCATGGCGTTCGCCGCGATAAAGAACTGAACGCTGCGCGGGTCCATGGCGCCGCCGCCGCCCGGAAACTTGAAGCCCTGCTTGTCCCAGGGCTGGGCGGTTTTCGGGTTGGCTTTCACCCATTCCTTTGCCTTGGCGACCAGCTCGTCTGCGGGCGCTACATCATGGATCAAGCCTTGCGATTTTGCCGTTGCAGGATCCGTCGGTTTCCCGGTCGTCGCCATCATCGCCGCATTCTGGAGACCGATAAGACGCGGAATACGCTGCGTGCCGCCGCCGCCCGGCAGCAAGCCCACCATGGATTCCGGCACGCCCAGTTGCACTTTCGGATGATCGGAAACGACGCGATAATGACAGGCGAGCACCAGTTCGAGTCCGCCGCCGAGCGCGAGGCCGTTTACCGCCGCCGCAATCGGTTTGGCGTGGGCAAGCCCCTTCTTCAGCTCTTTCGCTGACTTGCCGCCGGTTTCCAGCTTGCGCAGCATTGCGTTCAGGCGGAACGCGCCTTCGAATGCTTCCTTCATGGACGCCGCTTCAATGCCGCCCAGCATGTTGAGATCGGCGCCCGCCATAAAGCCGGTCGTCTTGCCCGAGGTAATGACCGCGCCTTTAACGCCGTCGTCTTCGACTATCCGGTCAACAACCCCGGCAAAGTCTTCAATGAGGTCGGCGTTCCAGACATTCATGGTCTCGCCCGGAACATCGATGGTCACGAGGGCGATGCCGTCGCTGTCGACTTCAAATGAAAGTGTCTTGTAGGTCATAATGTTCAATCGCCCCTGATTAATTCACGCGTTCGATGATGGTCGCCGTGCCCATGCCGCCACCGATGCAGAGTGTCACAAGCGCAGTTTCCTTGTTCGAGCGTTCCAGCTCGTCGACCATTGTGCCGAGGATCATGGCGCCGGTGGCGCCGAGGGGATGGCCCATGGCGATGGCGCCGCCGTTCACGTTGATTTCATTGTGATCGATGTCGAGCGCCTGCATGAAACGCATAACGACCGATGCAAATGCTTCGTTCAATTCCCAGAGGTCGATGTCTTTCTTGTCCATGCCCGCGCGGGCGAGCACTTTTTTCGCCGCAAATTCCGGCCCGGTGAGCATGATGGTCGGCTCCGACCCGATGGAAGCCGCCGCACGGATGCGCGCACGCGGTTTCAACCCGAGTTTCTTGCCAATCTCTTCATTGCCGATCAGCACGGCCGCGGCGCCGTCAACAATGCCCGATGAGTTGCCGGCGTGATGAATGTGATTAATGCGTTCGACGTCCGGATATTTCTGGATCGCCACTGCATCAAACCCGAACTGTTCGCCCATCATCGCAAATGACGGGTTGAGCGCACCGAGACTCTGCATATCTGCATTCGCGCGAACGGTTTCGTCATGGGCGAGCACCGGCTCGCCCATGACGTCCTTGACCGGAACGATCGACTTTTCAAACCGGTTTTCTTCCCAGGATTTCGCGGCGCGCTTCTGGCTTTCGACGGCGTAAGCGTCGGCGTCGTCGCGGGAGAAGCCGTATTTCGTGGCGATAAGGTCTGCGGAAATCCCCTGCGGCACGAAATAGGATTTGAACGCAACCGCCGGATCAGTCGCCATGGCGCCGCCGTCAGAACCCATGGGCACGCGGCTCATGGATTCAACGCCGCCGCCAATGGTCAGGTCCGCCTCGCCGGCCTTCACTTTGGAAGCCGCGATGTTGATCGATTCAAGTCCGGATGCGCAAAACCGGTTGACGTGAATGCCTGCGGTCATCTCGGAGAATCCGGCGTTCAGGATCGCCGAGCGCGTGATCACGGCGCCCTGCTCCCCAACCGGCGAGACGCAGCCGAATGCCACATCGTCGATTTCCGCGGTGTCGATTTCGTTTCGGTCGCGGATCGCGCCAAGCACCTGTGTCGCCAGAGACACCGGCGTGATCTCATGCAGAGACCCGTCCGCCTTGCCTTTCCCCCGGGGGGTTCGCACCGCGTCATAAATAAATGCGTCAGTCATGAAATTCGGTCCTTTCGGCGTTATTCCGGCTGGGAGTTCGGGCCGCTCCGGCGCGGCGATTTCAGGCTGTTAGGTATTCTCTCGGAAGGCCTTTCGCAATGCCGCAATGCAGTGCCGAGCGGCCCTGTTAGAATGTCAATGTGAACCTTGGCGAAACCGGATGACAGCCCCAGCCGAAACGGCTATTGCGACGATTGTTCAAACACTTGCGTGAGAAATCGAATGAGCGGCGAAGACCACAACCTGACATCTCTGCGCGGCATGATCCGACATCACACTCTTGTGCACGAAGAGACCCATGTGAAAGCGTTGATTTCGTTCGCCAACCTCGACGCCGGCGCACGAGAACGAGCGCAGACGCGGGCTGGCGAGTTCGTGGCGCTGGCGCGCGCCGGCGCCATGCGCTCCGGCCTGATCGACAAGTTTTTGCAGGAATACGGGCTTTCGACCGCCGAGGGCGTCACCCTGATGCGCCTTGCCGAAGCGCTGTTGCGCACGCCGGACGCGGCGACGGCCAATTCATTGATCGAGGACAAGATCGAGGCTGGCGACTGGGGCGCCCACAAAGGCAAAAGCCCCTTCCCGCTGGTCAACTTCTCCACCCGCGCGCTGATGCTGACGGCGGCCTGGCTCGACGACGTTGAGGCGAAGGATCCGCTTGGGCAAATGGCGAAAGCAACGAAAGGTGCTCTCGACCGGCTGGGCGAGCCGGTCATTCGCGCCTCGGTCGCCCAGGCGATGCGCATCATGGGCGAGCACTTCGTCCTCGGCGAAACCATAGACGAGGCCATGCGCCGCGGGCGCAAATTCGGAGCCAACGGGTATCTCTTCTCGTTCGACATGCTGGGAGAGGCCGCCCATACGGCCGCGGACGCCGACCGATATTTCAACGAATACGAAGCCGCGATTGCCGCAATCGCCAGTCATGCGACGGCGAAACGCGCGGTCGACAATCCCGGCATCTCCGTCAAGCTCTCAGCGCTCCACCCGCGCTATGAATACGGCAAGAAAGAGCGCGTCCTGACCGAGCTTGGCGCACGGGTCGCCAGGCTGGCGCGTCAGGCGAAGGCAGCCAACATGGGCTTCAATATCGATGCGGAAGAAGCCGACCGGCTCGATTTGTCCCTCGATATTATTGAGCAGTTGATGCGCGATCCCGCGCTCGCCGACTGGCGCGGTTTCGGCGTCGTCGTTCAGGCCTATCAGCGCCGGGCCATGCACGTTCTGGATTGGCTGGCCGCACTCTCACGCGAGACGGGGCGGCGAATCATGGTGCGGCTCGTCAAGGGCGCCTACTGGGACGCCGAAATCAAACGCGCGCAGGTGATGGGGCTGGAAAGCTATCCTGTCTTCACACGCAAGACGCTGACCGATCTTTCTTATATAGCCTGCGCACGCAAAATCCTGTCGTCGACGGACGCCTTCTATCCGCAATTTGCAACCCATAACGCGTTAACGGCGACGACCGTGATGGAGATGGCGGGCGATTATTCAGATTACGAATTTCAGCGGCTGCACGGGATGGGCGAGTCGCTGCATGATAGCCTCATCGAAAAAGGCGCCGTATCGCGCATCTATGCGCCTGTGGGCGGCCACAAGGAATTGCTGCCCTATCTCGTCCGCAGGCTTTTAGAAAACGGCGCCAACTCTTCCTTCGTCAATCAGTTGATCGATCCGGATTTGTCCGTCGACGACATCGTCGCCGACCCGTTTCATGAAATCGAAACGCTGGAGACGGTTTCAAATCCCCATATCCCTGCCCCTCGCAACCACCTTGGCGGCAGAATGGCCGCAAAGGGCTGGGACGAAACGGATCCCGAAACCGCAGCGCGATTGACGTCGACCCGCGCGCCGGACTGTGTCGCAACGCCTATCGTCAATGGGGAGGCAATCGATGGCGACGAACAACCGGTTGCCAATCCGGCATTTGTCGACGCCACGGCGGGCGCCGTTGTCAGCGGATCCGAAAGCGATGTGGAAACGGCCTGCAAGACGGCCGCAAAGTTTGCGGCGAAATGGGCGGCGACGCCGGCGGGAACGCGCGCCTACACCCTCCGTAAAGCGGCAACGCTCCTTGAGGAACGCGGCGAAGAATTCATGGCGCTTGCGGTCGCAGAAGCGGGCAAGACCTGGCCCGATGCAATCGCGGAGATCCGCGAAGCGGTCGACTTTCTTCGTTACTATGCCGATGAGTGCGAAACCCTCGATGGCGCGCCCTTAGGCGTTGTTGCATGCATTTCTCCGTGGAACTTTCCCCTCGCAATCTTCCTGGGACAAGTGAGCGCCGCGCTCGCCGCCGGAAACTGCGTCGTCGCCAAGCCCGCCGAGCAAACGCCGCTCATCGCTTTCGAAGCCATCAGACTGTTACATGACGCCGGAATCCCGGCGGGCGCCCTGCATTTTGTTCCGGGCGACGGCCCGACCGTCGGCGCACCGCTCGTCTCAAACGACCATGTGAACGGTGTTGTGTTCACCGGGTCTACGGCGACCGCAAAAGCCATCAAAAAGACCCTCGTCGATACAGACCGGGGCGACGTCGCGCTGATTGCCGAAACCGGCGGGATCAACGCCATGATTGTCGATTCAACCGCGCTTCTGGAACAGGCCGTGACGGATACGGTCGCATCGGCGTTTCAAAGCGCGGGTCAGCGCTGCTCCGCCTGCCGCGTTGTCTGCGTGCAGAACGATGTGTTCGACCGGTTTGAAGAGATGCTCTCCGGCGCCATGGCGGAATTGCGCCTTGGCGATCCGGCAAGGCTCGATACGGATGTCGGGCCGGTGATCGACGAAGAGGCCCGGGCCAATATCGACAGGCATCTTTCAATCCTGGAAAAAGAAGCGCGCGTCATCGCGCACGCTCCCCCTGTAAGCGACGGCGACGGCACATTCGTGCCGCCGGCGGCCTTCGAAATCGACGCCCTCGCCGACCTCAAACAGGAAATTTTCGGGCCGGTGCTGCATGTGCTGCGCTATTCCGCAGACGAATTAACCTCTTTGATCGATTCCATCAACAAACTCGGCTATGGGTTGACCATGGGCGTTCACACGCGGATCGACGAAACGATGAACACGATCGCCCGTCGCGCGCGCATCGGAAACATTTATGTCAACCGAAACCAGATCGGCGCCGTCGTCGGCGTTCAGCCATTTGGCGGCGAAGGCCTTTCGGGCACAGGGCCGAAGGCCGGCGGACCCCACTATCTGAAAGCGCTCGTGCAACGGCCGCGAGAAGACTCTGAGACGACGCCAACCCTTGTTGACGGCGCCATCGATAGCGAGCTTGCGCAGCACCTGACGGAGAGCGCTGGCGTTTACGCGGCCTGGAACGAATGCAATCGCGTTGATGTCGTCAACGCCGCGCTGAAAACCGTCGACTTTGCATCCGGCGATGTTCGCGAGGAAGTCAGGGAAATCACAAAGCTCGCCGCCGGCAATTCGGAATTGCCGGGACCAACGGGCGAAGCGAATACGCTGAAGCTGCGCGGGCGCGGCGTCGCTCTTTGCCTTGGCGACGACAACGACGGCGCAATACAGGCGTTAAAGGCCATCGCGGCGGGAAATCTTGCCGTATGCGAACGATCAGAAGACGTCAGCGTGCTCGAAGAGGCGCTGGACGCCGGCGGTGCGCCGCGCGGCGTATTGTATGTACACGATGGCCCGCTGCCGCGCGCCGCGTTGATGGATGACGCCGTTCGCCTCGTCTGTTTCGACGGCGGGAACGAGGGACTGGCGATGATTGAGAAAGCGCTGGCGGAAAGACCGGGCTCAATCATCCCGATCGTTTCCGCAAACGATGCTCCGTGGCGATACTGCGCGGAACGCACGTTAACCATCAATACAACGGCGGCGGGCGGCGACGTTCGCCTCCTGTCGCTCAGCGAATGAGCGGCGCACGGCAACTGACGCAATGTTTGTCGCGAGCGGGGCTCGCTTCACCGCAAGTGCGGTTGCACAATGCGAAGGAGCCGCGTTGATAACCATGGATGACTCGCGACAAACGCAAATGACGACGGCCGAGGTATCGCGGCCGAGAGGCGGACCCTTCATTGATGCCCCTGGGCGCTCCCGGCATTGGATGAACTGGCTTTTTGCCGACAAGAACCGGATGTTCTGGGTGCTCCAGACCGCCGGCTGGCTCGGCTTCTTTATCCTGCACGTCTCAAGCGTATCGACGTTCGTGGCCGGCCGTACGCCGGAGGCGCTGCTTTACTCCCTCGCCTCATCCCTGGTCGGCTTCCTGACGACAAGCATTCTCGCCCGGCCGATATATCACTATGCGCGCGGCCAGAAGCCGATATACATCTTTCTGATCGCCATCCCGTCGACCATTCTAATGGCGGTGGCGATGGCCGCAATGAAGACGAAGATCTTCAGCTACATCTTCGGTCCGGAATGGCTCGACACCCGGAACATGCCGTTCGGGGTCGGCAATCAGCTCCTCCTGCTGCTGCCGGATATTCAGGCCAATCTGTTTCTTCTGGGTTCGTGGGCCGGTTTCTATTTCGGCATCAACTATTACCTGAACCTGCGCAATGAGATGGAGCGCGTTGTTCTGTCCGCGCGCCTTGCCGATCAGGCACAGCTCAAGATGCTACGCTATCAGCTCAATCCCCATTTCCTTTTCAATACGCTGAACGCCATTTCCACGCTGGTGCTGGAGCAGGACGGCAAGCAGGCAAACAAGATGATTTCGCAGCTATCTGCGTTTCTGCGCTATTCACTTGATAGCGACCCGTTGTTGAAGACGTCCCTCGCGGAGGAAGTCCGTGCACTGAAGCTGTATCTTGAGATCGAGAAAACGCGCTTCGCGGACCGGCTGAAGCTCAACTTTGAGATTGACGACAGCCTGCTTGATGCCCGTGTGCCGTCCCTGATTTTGCAGCCGGCGATTGAGAACGCCATAAAATATGCGATTGCGCACATGGAATCCGGCGGCGAGATTTCCGTTTCCGCCGAGCGGGACGGCAAGTCGCTTGTCATGAAGGTCTGCGACAACGGACCCAATGCGCCCGAAGATCCTGCGTCCCTGTTGCGCGATGCAAAAGCGGGCGTCGGCCTCGTCAATATGCGCGATCGGCTTGCCTATCTTTATCAGGACCGGTGTGAGTTCCGCCTTTGTAATGTGGACCCGCAGGGACTGTGTGTGTCGATCCGCATCCCATTTGAAACGAAAGACTAGAAGGAAGAAGACGGGGAAAATATAATGACCGACGAGAAGATTAGGGCGATCCTCGTTGATGATGAGCCGCTTGCCTTGCGCGGCCTGAAAATGAGGCTTGCCGAGTTTCCGGAAGTCGACATTGTCGGCGAATGCGCCAACGGCCGCGAAGCCGTCAAGGAGATTCGCGCAAGGACGCCGGACGTTGTGTTTCTTGATATCCAGATGCCCGGCCTTGACGGGTTCGGCGTGGTGCGTGCGTTGATCGGCGCGCCGGCGCCGCTGTTCATTTTCGTGACCGCTTACGACAAGTTCGCAATCGACGCTTTCGAAGCGAACGCGCTCGACTATATCGTCAAGCCCGTTGAAGAGGAGCGCCTCAAAGACGCGATCCACCGGATCAGGGAAGCGCTTCACTCAAAAGCGGCGCTCACGCGCGAATCAAAACTTGTCGAGCTTCTCGCCTCGCTTTCCGAGGACGAACAGGACCGGATCAAGGAACTGATCGCGGACCCGGACTGGGCGGAGAAAGAACGGTATTCGGAGCGTCTTTCCTTTAAGGACGGCTCCAAAGTAGTTGTTCTTGATGCGGATGAAATAGAATGGATCGATGCGGCAGGCGACTATATGTGCATTCACGCCGGCGGCAAGACACACATCATTCGTGAAACCATGAAAGCGTTGACGCAGCGCCTTGATCCGTCCCGGTTCCAGCGGGTGCATCGTTCCGCCATCGTCAACGTCAGCAAGGTCAAGGAACTCCACCCCCATTCCAATGGCGAATACTTCCTCATCCTCGACAACGGCCAGGAATTGAAACTGTCGCGATCCTACAAGGATGTCGTGGCGCGGTTCCTTTAGGGTCGGCCCACGCCGCGCTGCGTTCGATCTGAAAACAGCCGCTGGTTCTGGCGTCACTTGCGGGAGATGCCTTGAACCGGTTTTTAGAGGTGATTTCAGACTGGAACAGGCTTCTGGATATAGAAAAGCTGTACAATCCGCCTCCTAAGAAGGCTGATTATTCGAAGCTTTTGGTAGTATCTATCTAGCTGGCGCAAGGCTGCATTGACGTCAGGGGCCTGTCCGCTCCTGTCACTGTATGTCACCAATATCCGTACACTTCGGTGACAAATGGTGACCGACTTTTACAGGCGAGTCACACCTGCGCCCGCTAATATTCCTATTCATTTGCGATGAGAGGCTGCATGTTTCAGTTTTTCAAAGATCGGTGCTCAAGGCAAAGCCATTTAGAGTCTCGGGCGATTAAACTGCAACATAGTTTTGCGCCTTGAAGGAGTTCCAGCATTCGTCTGGTGTGAAGAGGCGGTCGAATTCACCGTGTTAGTAAAATGCCCTCTCTATCTCCAGGGATTGAGCAATCGGGACAACATATGTCGCTGATGGTCCTGCCCGCCGAAAAAGGCAGCTAGAAGCCGAACGGTTTCCTGCGCTTCATCGACGACAAAGTAAAACACCGCCTTATTTTTGGTGACGTTCCGCAGGCCATCCATGAATTCCGGTCTTAGAGTCCCTTGATGCGGTGTCTTCACCAACGACAATATCTCGTCTTCGATGCTCAGGATGCGTCGTCCCGCCCGCTCGATAGCCGTCTCCACGGACTCACCGAATTCAATGCAGGTATCAATGAGGTGGTTGTAGATTTCTCAATGCCGATTAGAAGTCTTGAAACGCAGCGGACCCCATTCTGGCGGATCATAGATCTTTGAGCGTTTGATCTCACCTTTGAACCCCGTTTCCCTCTGGAGTGCGGCTTTATCAGTCAACCAGCACTTCCGATCGCGGTTGGGGGCCACACCCCGTACTTTTTGCGCAGGGCATAACAGGCGGCGTCGCTGATCCCCGAAGATCGGCAGTTGCGCCGCCAATCGGTTGTTCACCTAACCTGTCAGAAAATTGTTGAGGTCTGCCGCAATTGTCTGCGCCGCTTCGTCAAGAACCGCGCGTTTGACATCGAGGCGCTCCAGCAGTTGTGCAGATGGAATAACCTTGCTCCCTGCGCGCGAGCCTTCCAGCAATGAGGAGTTTGTCGCCAGCACGAGCGTCTCTACACGAATCTTTGAAAGTTGTTCGGCCCAGGGATATGTAAAGGCAGCGTGAAAGGCGGCATTCATTGCGCGTCCCGGCCGCAGCTGTTCGGAAAACATCTGGAAAGCGCGATCGACGGACTGACTCTCGATGCGCGAAAGAAAGCCCATCTTCCACGCAGCCGCGAGGCAGTCGAGGTCCGGCGTAATCTCGACGGGGCCCGCAAACTTTTCCGCCATTTGCGCGCTTTGATCGGGCGGAAATGCCGGCAGATCGATGAGACAGGCTTTGCGAACGCCTTCCGGGCGGCGCAACGCAACTTCAGCCGCAACAAGGCACCCGGTATGGAACCCGAGGACGTCCACGGGCCCGCCGCCCGCCGCAGCTTCGGCGACTGCGATCATCGCGTCCGCATAATCGCCGATGGCCGGCGCCCCCTTCATGGCGCTCGATCCGCCATATCCGGGATAGTCGGGCGCAATCACGACGCGGTCCTGCGCGAGAAAGGGCGCTATCCCTTCGAACGCGCAGCCGCTGAACGGCGCGGGATGGAAGCACAACAACGGCGGCAGCGATGCGCCGTCTGGCGCCCAACGCCGCAAGTGAACCTGCCCATGGGGACCGTCGACATACTCACAGCGCATCATCGCCTCCGAATAGGATCGTTTTTCAAAGATTATGGCGACCGGATTTCGGGGCGCCGTTCATGCTCCAAATTTGTTATACCATTTTGCCAGAGCCCGGCCATGGGAAGATTGGAAAAACGCCCGGTGCGGCGGGCGCCATGGGTTGACCGGCGCCGATCGGCAAGAACCCGCGCCGGCGCCGCTGGCGGAACGCTCACCATCGAAAATCGTTCGAGCGGCGGCGTATGCGTTGAGGTCACTCTGCCGGTGGCGTAAGCTGCTTCGCGGGAGACAGGCATGACCCGGGGATCGAGGCCGATTCGCGTCGCAATCGCGGACGATCACGCCATCGTCCGGGAGGGGCTCCGCACGCTTCTGTCCGACCAGCCTGACATTGAACTCATCGGCGAAGCCGTCGACGGCGAGGACGCCGTGTCGCTGGTTGCGCGCGAGACGCCGGACATCGTTCTGATGGACGTCGCCATGCCCGAACTTGACGGCATCGCCGCCGCCGACCGCATCGGCAAGGCCGGATTGCCGACAAGGGTCGTGCTCCTGACCAGCGCCATCGGCGATGATCTGCGCTTGCAGGAGGCGCTGGACGCCGGCGTTATGGGCTACCTTTTGAAAGACGTTTCGCGCGACGAACTCACGCGCGCAATCCGATCCGCCCATGGCGGCGCGCCCGCCTTTCACCCGTCCGTACAGAAACAATTATTGCGTCGCGCCACGGGCGAACGCCTGGCTCATGAAGACCTGACGCCTCGGGAACTGGACATTCTGAAAGAGATCGCCGCGGGCAAATCCAACAAGTCGATCGCCTGCGAACTCGGCCTCACCGAGGGGACGGTGAAGGGGTACGTTTCCACCGTCCTGTCAAAACTCGGCGTCAACGACCGGACCCAGGCCGCGCTTTACGCCGTGAAAAACGGACTGGCCCGTTAAGGCGCTTTATCCGGCGAGCTTGTAATCCTTGAACATCTTGCGAAGCTCGGTTTTCAGAACCTTGCCCGTCGCGCCAAGGGGGATCGCGTCAACGAACTCAACCGCGTCGGGCCAGGCGATCTTGTCCAGCTTCGGTTTGACGAACTCGATGATTTCCTCGGACGACGGATCGGCGCCGTCGCTCTTGACGACAATGAGAAGCGGACGTTCCTGCCAGCGCGGATGATGAACGCCGATGACGCCTGCCTGAGCGACGCCCGGATGCATCATGGCGGCGTTTTCGATGTCGATCGACGACACCCACTCGCCGCCGGTCTTGATGACGTCCTTCGAACGGTCGGTGATTTGCAGGAAGCCTTCCGGATGAATGATGGCGACGTCGCCGGTGTCGAACCAGCCGTCTTCAGTCAGCGTCGGCTCCGTCGCTTTGTAATAGGAACTGACGATTGACGGGCCGCGCACCTGGAGGTTTCCGTCGGACTCTCCGTCATTCGGCAGCACAGCGCCATCCTCGCCGACAACGCGCATATCCACATATGGAATGGGGCGGCCGGCGAACAGCTGATAGGGAACACGCTCGTCAAGCGGCAGGTTTTCAAGATGCGGCGGCAACTTTCCGACGGTGCCGACCGGGGACATTTCCGTCATGCCCCATCCCTGCACCAGATTGACGCCATATTTTTCAAAGCCGCGAATAAGGGATTCCGGCAGCGCCGACCCGCCGGACAATCCGGCTTTCAGGGTCGACAGTTTATTGCCGGTTTTTTCAAGATACTGCAAAAGACCGAGCCAAACGGTGGGGACGCCGGCGGAATAGACCACCTTCTCGCTTTCGAACAACTCGTACAGCCCTTCACCGTCGAGACGCGGCCCCGGGAACACCTGCGTGACGCCGGTTAAAAGGCACGTATACGGCGTATTCCACGCATTGACATGAAACATCGGGACAACCGGCAGAAACACATCGCCTTCGTTGAGGCCAAGGGCAGACGGCAGGCCACTGGCGAACGCCTGCAACACCAAAGCGCGATGAGAGTACACGACGCCTTTCGGGTCGCCGGTCGTGCCCGAGGTGTAACACATGGTGACGGCGGTGTTTTCGTCAAACTCCGGCCAGTCGATGGTCTCCGCCTCCCCGGCGATGAACTCTTCATAGAGCTTCGCGCCCTTTGCCGCTTCGCCCGCGCCGGCCTCGTCCGAAAGAACGAAATAGTCCTTGACGGATTTCAGGTGCGGACGCATCGCCGCAACGAGCGGCGCGAAGGTCGTATCGTAAAAGAGATAGTCATCTTCCGCGTGATTGATCACGAACGTTGCGTTCTCCGGTCCAAGACGGGGATTGACCGTATGCAGAACGGCGCCGAGACCGCCCACGGCGTAATACATTTCGAACTGGCGGTAGGTGTTCCAGCCGATCACACCGATGCGGTCGCCGCGTTTGACGCCGATTTTCGCGAGTGCGTTGGCAAGTTGCGCAATGCGCCTGGCGGAGTCTGCTATCGTATAACGGTGGGTCGGCCCTTCCACCGTTCTCGTCACGATCGGGACATGAGCGTAGTTCCGCACCGCATGTTTCAGGATATCGGTCGTCAAAAGCGGCCGATCCATCATCAGTCCCATCATCGCGTGTAGTCCTCCCTGTCGGATATGATTGTTTTGCTTATCAAATCCTGTCAGGGCCGGCGCGTCAAACCGAAACGTCAACGGTTTGCGATAATTTCCGCGAGGATGGCGCTGGGCCGCGGCTCGGGCGGGAAGTCCTCCGCAATCCAGGCGGCCTCGGCGGCCGCCAGAATTTCAGCAACCTCCGCCCCCGGCCGGACGCCGAAGGCGACAACGTCCTTGCCGGAAAGAGGCTGCGTCGGAGGCGTCCAGCCGTCGCCAAGCGCGGAAAGGCGCGAAAATTCGTCCGCGTCTATCGCGCCAGTCGCCGCCGCGACCGCCACCGCATCGAAGAATACGTCGCGGCCAAGCTCATAGATCAGGACACGAACGGATTTTTCCTCAAGTCCCGGCGTGACCGCCGCCGCGCCCCTGAGCGCCGCCGCCCGCATCGCTTTTTCGGCGTTCGACAAACGCAATGCGCCGCCCACGCCGTCGCCCGCAGTGCCGAACAACGCCGCAAGCACAACCGGCGGCGCAGCCTGCGGCGCCAGCTCCTTCAGCCGGCCAACGGCGTCGATCCGCGCTGGCGATGGCCAGATTTTCGTCAGCACGCCGGTCTGCGCCATCCCGTCAAGGGCGAAAACGGCGCGCGGCAGGGAAAGTATCGCCATAAACTCCGCGCCGATCCGCTCCGCCGAGAGGATCGATACGCCGTCTTTCAGCTTTGTCGCCGCCGCCAGCCCCACCTTGTCGAAGGTGGGGGCGAACCGCGCGCTGAAACGGAAGAACCGCAGGATCCGCAGATAGTCCTCGCGTATGCGCTGTTCCGCGTCGCCGATGAATCGCACGGTCCTGGACTCGATATCCCCCAGCCCGTTCTCCGGGTCGAACAGGAAACCATCCGGGGTCAGATAAATCGCGTTGACGGTGAAATCGCGCCGCGCCGCGTCGACCGCCCAGTCATCCGTAAAGGCAACGCTTGCGCGGCGCCCGTCGGTCGACACGTCGGCGCGAAGGGTCGTCACTTCAACGCCCTGATGATCGACGATGACCGTGACGGTGCCGTGATCGATCCCGGTCGGCGCCGCGCGCAGCCCGGCGGCCTTTACGGCGGCGATCGTTTCCGCCGGCGTCAGCGTCGTTGCGATATCGAAATCCTTCGGCGCCTCCCCCAGCAGCGCATCGCGCACGCATCCGCCGACGAAACGCGCGCCGCCCGGCGCCGCCCGGTCAAGCGCCGCAACGACGGTTTTCAAATGCGGCTTTTCAAGCCAGGCAAACGCTGCTCGCTGTGCCTCGCTTAACGGAACAAGCGACCCGGCCGCGGCGCTCACGACGGCATATCCTCTTCCTGCAAGACATCCAGCAGCGTTCGGAGAATGCCAGCCGTCAGACCCCAGATATGAAACCGGTCATACGGCGCGGCGAACATATTGTAGGTGACGTCCTTATGGGTGCGTTGTTCCGTGCGATGATTATCCGGATTTGCGAAATGCGCCAGCGGCGCCTCAAACACCTCATCCACTTCGCGCGGGCATGGCCGGATATCCGCCGCCGGATCGACGATGCCGACCACCGGCGTTACGGAAAATCCGAGCCCGCCCTGATGCACGCCGAGGCGCCCGACAATATCGACCGCATCGGGCGCAATGTTCACTTCCTCATGGGCTTCGCGCAGCGCCGTCGCCTCGCGGTTGGCGTCGGACTTCTCGACCTTGCCGCCAGGAAAGCTGATTTGTCCGGCGTGGGAGGGCATGTCGTTCGAGCGAACCGTAAACAATACGGTCGCGCCGCTCGCACGGGGAATGATCGGCACCAGCACCGCCGCATCCCTGCGAATGTCGCTCCAGCGGCTTTCGAAAAGCTTGTCGCCGACGAGATGCGGGTTCAGGCTTCGAAAGTGATCGCGCACATGCTGCGCCGACGCGCGATGGAGGTTCGCCTCGATTCGCGCTCGCAAAGCCGCTGTTGATTCCTGTCCGTCAAACACGCTTTCCGCCATACAATCGCCAGCACCATTTTTCCGGCTCGCTCGCTGGCGCGGCTCGCGGGGCGGAGTTTCTTCAGTCGTCTATGTCGCCGGCGTCGGCGAAGGGAAAAAACTCGCCATTCGACCACGCGCCGAAGACCTCGACGTCCCCCATGTGGCGCCGCTCGCCGAGCGCCACAAGGTCATAATAGACCGCACGCCCAATTCGCGCCTCAAGGCTGCGCCGAACGTCAATATAGGGTGCAATATCGCCGGCGGGCGACGGGCGAAATTCGAGCCGGCAGCCGGGGCCGGCGACGACGGCGTCGCCCAGATTTGTCGTAAATTCGATGCGGCGGCCCTCGCCCTCTCCTTCAACGTTCATCCGGACTGCGAGAAAGGGGGCGTCTTCGACGGTGATTTTCAGTTTTTCAGCGGGCGTCACGAGGAAGTGATCCTCGCCCTCCCGCCGTAGAATTGTCGAGAACTGGCGCACAAGGCGGGCGCGGTTGATCGGCCCTCCCTCGTGGAACCAGGTTCCGTCAGACTTGATGACAATGTCGATCTCGCCGCTACGGGGCGGGTCCCATTTCTCAACGGGCGGCAGGGCGCGCCGATCAAGCCCTTCCAGCGCCGCCGCATATCGCATCAAATCAGCCATGAACGAAAACCGGCGCCGCACAGTATGTGCAGCGCCGGCCCTTTGTCATCTTGTTGCCGGGATCGCCCTATTCGCAGGCGAGACATCGCGCATAGGCGGCGTTCGGATCGTTGAACTCGGCAAAGAACTCAATCTGCTCCTCCACCTTGCCGGCGATCTTTGCGAGCGTCGGCGTTTTGCGCGTGGACGCAATGCGGTCGGCGCCGACAAAGCGAACCGCCTCGACGGAAAAGCCTGAGAGCAATTGCTCGAACGGCGTCTTCTTGTCGGTCATTTCGACAACGTCGAAATCCTCAAGCTTCGCCAGCCGCGCCGCCGCATCAATCGACTCATCAAGGCCGCCGATACTGTCGACAAGCTTCAGTTCGATCGCTTTCTCGCCAATCCATACGCGGCCCTGACCGATGGAATTGATATATTCTTTATCGAGGTCGCGGCCTTCGCTGACGATGGTCAGGAACCGGTCATAACCGTGCTCAACCGACTGCTGAATGATGTCTGCAACATTCTCGGGAAGCGGACCGATGCCCGTCGCCATGAGCGGCGAAAGCTCCGTGGTGCCGACACCATCTGCGTAAATGCCCCAATGGGCGGCGGCTTCCTCAAACGTATTGAAGTAACCGAAGATCCCGATCGAACCGGTTATTGTCGTCGGCGCGGCCCAGATTTCGTCTGCGGCCGCAGATATCCAGTAGCCGCCCGACGCTGCGAGCGACCCCATCGACGCGACGACCGGCTTGCCGCTCGCCTTGATGGCGAGCAGTTCGTCGCGAATGACGTCCGACGCGAAAGCTGACCCGCCGGGGCTGTCAACGCGCAGAACGACGGCTTTGACATTCTCGTCCTCGCGAGCCTTGCGCAGGAGCGCGGCAATGGTGTCGCCGCCCGCCGCTTCGCCGAGCGGCGCTTCGCCATCGACAATCGCGCCCGACGCTGTCACCACGGCAATATTCGGACTGTCGCCGTCTTTACGCCCTTCGAGCGCCGACAGGTAACGACGGAAGCCGACTTGATTGTAGGATTTCTCGTCCTTGTCCTTGCCGAAAAGCGTCATGAGATGTTCGCGCTGTTCGGCGCGCGAATTCAACTTGTCTACGAGGCCGGTCTGCAACGCCGCCTGCGCGAAATCGCCGTTTGCGGCCCGCAATACGTCGCCGAGATTATTCGCGTAATTGCTGATCGTTCCCTGATCCAAGCCGCGGGCGGTCTCGACCGTAGACATGTATTCGCGCCACAGCACGTCGAGATAGGCCCGGTTCGCTTCCTCCGCCTCCGGCGACATGTCATCGCGGATAAAGGGCTCAACGGCGGACTTGAACGTCCCGACACGGAACACGTGGCTCGTAATCTTCAGTTTTTCGAGAAAGGACTTCAGGTAAAGCCCGTACCGGCCATAACCGTAAATGAAGACATTGCCGTAATCGTTCATGTGAATTTCGTCGGCGGTCGCCGCCAGCAGATATTGATCCTGACCGTAAGAGTCGCCGACCGCGATAACTTTTTTGCCGCTTGCACGGAACTTTTTCAGTTCGCCGGCGAGGTAATGAGCTTTTGACGCGCTTGAGGACGGAATCTGTAGATTGCCGAGATCGAGGACGATGCCCTTGATGCGTTCATCGTCCGTCGCCTTGCGAACGACGCGAACGAGGTCGTGCACCTCGATCTGGGTCGGCTGGTCGGCGCCGAACGCCTCCTCGACAACGGCCTCAAAAGGATCGACTTCAGCCGCCTGCTCGACAAGGACGCCGTTAGGATTAATGACGAGCGCCGCCTCGTCCGGGATCGTCACCTGCGGCTTATCCGCATTGCCGGCGACGCCGTTCGCGACGCTGACCAGAACACCAACAAACAGGAGCAGCACAACGAGACCAATAAGGCCCTGAAGCAGCAGCAGCACGCCGATCACCAGCTTGCCGAACCCCTTGATAAACCCCCAAACCGAAAACCCTGAATGATCCGACACTAAACAAACCCCTGTATTCTGGCTTTTTGCCTTTTCCGGCGCGCAAACCGAACAGCCGTCGCCGATCCGCGCATTCTCGTGATACCCCTCGCAGGACGGGAGGCGGCGCCTGCCTGAAACCTGCCGGTGTATCGTAAAGAAATTGTGCGCGCGCCGGCAAGAGGCAAGAGATTTGCGACGACGCGTGCCGATTCCTTGCCAAAGGGACCGACAACCGGCACAGAGCCGTGGTATCACCCGTTTTCCGCGCCGAAAGAAGAAGTTGCATTCATGATCGAAGACGACGCCCGCTCCGACGACGACGCATTGTTACAGAGATTTGAAGACATTGCCGGGCGCATGAATCGGGCGCGGGCGGCGCTTGGCGACGTGGTTTTCGGCCAGACGGAAGTGATTGACCTGACCCTGGCGACCCTGGCGGCTGGCGGGCACGGCCTTCTGGTCGGTGCGCCCGGGCTTGCCAAGACCTTGCTTGTGACATCTGTCGCAGACCTTCTGGGCCTGTCGGAAAAGCGCGTTCAGTTTACGCCGGACTTGATGCCCGGCGACATTCTGGGTTCGGAAGTGCTGGAGGAAAGCGCCGACGGCCGGCGTGAATTCCGTTTCATTCCGGGACCGGTGTTCTGCCAGCTTCTCATGGCTGACGAGATCAACCGCGCCTCTCCGCGCACCCAATCGGCGCTGTTGCAGGCGATGCAGGAGCAGCATGTGACGGTCGCCGGCGCGCGACATGATCTGCCGACGCCCTTCCATGTTCTGGCGACGCAAAACCCGATTGAGCAGGAAGGGACGTATCCGCTGCCCGAGGCGCAGCTCGATCGCTTCCTCTTGCAAATCAATGTCGGCTATCCGGACCTTGATGCTGAAAAGCGCATGCTTGCGGAAACGACGGGCGTTGCAAACGCAGACGTAAAAGCGGTTATGTCCGCGGACGACCTGAAAGCAGCACAGAAGCTGGTGCGCGAAATGCCCATCGGCGAGCAGGTGGTCGAAAAGATCTTGCAGCTTGTGCGCGCCGCGCGGCCGGACGAACAGGCCAGCGAGCGCGTGCGCGCGCTGGTGGCCTGGGGGCCGGGCCCGCGGGCGAGCCAGGCCTTTTCCCTCGCCGCCAGAGCGCTTGCGCTGATCGAAGGGCGACACGCGCCCTCCCTCGACGACGTCAAGCGACTGGCGAAGCCCGTATTGCGACATCGCATGGCGCTGAATTTCGCCGCACGGTCCGAAGGGGTGGATACGGATCAATTTATCGATGAATTAGTGGACGGGGCGAAGGACGCATAACCGACGAGCGCCAAGCCTGATGAACGAAAACACCGCCGCCATTGATATTCGCCGCGACGCGGAAGCCGCCGCCGCGACGTTTCCTGCGTTGCTGGTGGAAGCGGAGCGCATCGCGCAGACGGTCGCCGCAGGGTTGCATGGCCGCCGGCGCGCGGGACCGGGCGAGACTTTCTGGCAGCACCGGCCCTATTCCTTCGGCGACCCGGTTTCCGCCATCGACTGGCGCCAGTCCGCACGGGAGGCCAGTCGGCTTTACGTGCGCGAAAACGAGTGGGAAGCGGCGGCCGCGGTTTTCCTCTGGCGCGACCCGTCAGCGTCTCTCGATTTCGCTTCGCTTGGGAGCATTCCGCAAAAGGGCCGCCGCGCGGACATCCTCGCCGTCGCCCTTTCCATCCTTCTCAGCCAGGCCGGCGAACGCATCGGCCTTCTCGGCGAGGAACGCCGCCCGTTTCACGGACGCGGCGCGCCGGCGCGCATTCTCGAAGCGCTGATGGCGACAGACCAGACCGGATCGGCGCCGCCGCCGGCGCATCCCCGGCCGGGCGCCCGCGTCGTTATGTTCAGCGACTTCTATTCGGACATTGACGCCGTTGCGAGTTCCGTTCGCACGCTTGCGGCCGGCGGCGCCACCGGCGCGCTGGTGCAGATATGCGATCCCGCCGAGGAAGAGTTTCCTTATCGCGGCCGCGTCGAGTTCCGCGACCTCGAAAGCCGCGACCGCCTGACCTTCGGCGACACGGGCGCCCTCGCCGCGTCCTACAAATCGCAATTCGCCACACATCGGCGCGCGCTTGAAACGCTTGCCCAGGGCGCCGGATGGACCTTTCTCGCCCACCGCACGGATCGGCCGGCCCATCACGCGCTGCTCGCGCTCTTCACCGCGCTGGGCGACATGCGTCAGTGGACGGCGTAAATGCTGGGCGCCCTCTCCTTCACCACGCCGCTGATGCTTGCCGCGCTGATTGCGTTGCCCGCCATCTGGTGGCTGTTGCGCGCAACGCCGCCGGCGCCGAAAGAGCAGCCCTTCCCGGCGTTCATTATTCTCCGCAAGCTGACCAATCCGCGGGAAACCCCGGATCGCACGCCCTGGTGGCTGTTGCTCATGCGCATGGCGCTGGTCGCCCTCGTGATTACCGCACTGGCCGGTCCGATCCTGAACGCGCCGCCGAAAACGCCGGCAAGCAACCCGATACTTCTTGTTGTGGACGACACCTATTCGGCCGCCCATCACTGGCGCGCGCGAAAGGACGCGATGCTGACGGCGGCGGCGGAAGCGGAACAGGCCGACAGGCCCGTTTACCTGCTGACCACGGCGCCCGGCGCCGACGACGCCCCGCAGCCGATGACCGGCAAGTCCGCTCGCGAGGCCGCGGAAAAACTGCGGCCAAAACCGTTCGCCGCGGACCGCAACGCTGCGGCGGACCTGCTAAACGGTCTCGGCGCCGAGGCGTCATACGACATCCGCTGGCTTGCCGACGGCCTTGCCGGGCCCGACGATCAGGCATTCGTCGATGCGTTATCGGCGCGCGGCGCTCTCTCCCTCTTTGTCGACCGGCGATCACCGAAGCCGGCGCTGCGTCCCTCTCCGGGCGACGGGACGGGACCGGTCTTTCGCGTCGAACGGCTTTCCGGCGCCGGCGACTGGGAGGGAACGCTGCTAGCGACGGCGCAGGACGGACGCGAACTGGCGCGCATCGGCGTTTATGTCGGCGAAGGAGAAACCGCGGCCGAAGTCGGCGTTGAACTGCCGCTCGCCCTGCGAAACGACATCGCCGCCGTGCGGATCGAGAATGCAACGAGCGCCGGCGCCGTGCAGTTGATCGACGCGCGGGACCGGCGCGCGCTTATTGGCGTCATCGCAGACGCTGCACCCGCGGGCGACCGCCTCCTTTCTGGCGCCCATTATTTGCGCGAGGCGCTCGGTCCGTATGCAGAACTTATTGAAGACTCACTGACGGAAGTGGTTGATGCCGGCGTCTCGGTGATCATCCTTGACGATGTTGGCGCCGTGCGCGCGGGCGATATCGAAAAGCTGACCGCGTGGATCGAAAAAGGCGGCGTCCTGATCCGCTTCGCCGGGCCGATCCTCGCCGAAGCCGCGCAGGATCGCGACCCGCCGCTCCTGCCCGTTCAACTCCGCGGCGGCGGTCGCGCTTTCGGCGGCGCGCTGACCTGGGAGACGCCGCAATCGATTGACGGCTTTCCGGCGGAGAGCCCTTTCGCCGGTCTCTCGCCGCAATCCGACGCCAAAGTGCGCCGTCAGGTTCTGGCCGAACCCGGCGGCGAGACCACCTTGCGCAGCTGGGCGCGCCTTGAAGACGGAACCCCCCTCGTCACCGGCGCCCGCGAGGGGGACGGCGTCATCGCCCTGTTCCACGTCACGGCAACGCCGCAATGGTCCGATCTTCCAATTTCCGGCCTCTTCGTCGACATGCTGCGCCGGCTCGTATTCCTTTCGGCGCTTGGACCGGAAAGCGCCGACGCAGACGCCGCGCGCGAATACCAGCCCTTGCGGTTGCTGGACGGCTATGGCCGCTTTCGCCGCCCTGCGGACGGCGATCCGGCGCTCTCCACCGAAGACCTCGCAAAGACGGTCGGGCCGCTGCGTCCGCCCGGCTTTTACGGATCGCCGGACGCGCCGCTGGCGCTCAATGTGATGCGCGAGGATACGGTTTACGCGCCGCTCTCCGTCAAAGGCGTAAGCGTCAATCCATATGAAGCCGCCCCGCCCCGGCGCCTTGCGCCGCCGCTGTTCGCCGCGGCCCTTGCGCTCCTTGTGCTTGATGCGCTGGCGGCGCTGATGCTCGCGGGCAAGCTGCGTCTGCCGCGTCTCTCTACAGCGGCGACGGCGGTTCTTGTCGGCGTTGTCGCGTCGGCCAATAACAGCCCCGCAAGCGCCCAGCCCCTCGACCCCGAGATCGAGACGTCCACCGCGGACGCCGCGCTCCTGACACGCCTTGCCTATGTGAAAACCGGCGACCCGACCCTTGACCGTCTCTCCGCGCAGGCGCTCGCCGGATTGTCGCGGGAGCTTTATCGACGCACCGCCCTGGAACCCGGCCCGCCCGCCGGCGTTGATCCGGCTGCGGACGATCTGTCGGTTTATTCCTTTCTTTACTGGCCCATCGCCCCCGATGCGGAGGCGCCGTCCGACGCGGCGCTCGCCAATATCGAAAATTTCATGCGCTTCGGCGGACTGATCCTCTTCGATACGCGCGACGACGAACGCGCCATCGGTGCGCAGACAACGCCGGAAGGCGCGGCCCTGCAACGCGTATTATCGCAATTGAATATTCCGCCGCTGACGCCGGTCGATCGGAACCACGTTCTCTCCCGGTCGTTTTATCTGTTGTCGGACCTTCACGGGCGCGTTGGCCATAACCCCGTCTGGGTGGCGTCAGACACCGCCGGATCGAATGACGGCGTTACGCCGGTCATCATCGGCGGGCGTGACTGGGCGGGCGCCTGGGCGACGGATCAGTTCGGGCGTGAAGTCCGGCAGATGGGCCAGTGGAGCCGGCCCGCCGCGGTCTGTTCCGGCGGCAAGCGCGAATGCGCCTATCGCGCCGGCGTCAATATCGTGATGGTGGCTTTCACGGGCAATTACAAATCCGATCAGGTGCACACGCCTGTGCTTCTTGAAAGGCTCGGCCGGTGACGCTGGTGTTCGATCCTTGGCTATCCGGCTGGGCTTTCGCCCTCGTCGCCGGCGCATGCCTGACGATCGCCGCGATCAGCCTGTGGCGAAACTGGAAAAGCGGCCTCTTCCGCACGGTTGCGCTCCTGGCGTTGCTTGCGCTGCTGGCCAATCCGCTGATGAGGAACGCAGAGCGTTCGGGCCTCGATGACGTGGCGCTGGTGTTGCTCGACAAAAGCGCAAGTCAAGAGCTTGGCGGCCGCGACAGCGGTGCCAGCCGCGCCGCCGACGCCCTGATCGACGGCCTGGGCAAACTCGACGGCGTTGAAAGCCGGCTCGCTGAGATCACCGGTACGGAAGAGACGCAAACGATTGCAGCACTGCAAGGCGCGCTTGCCGATATTCCGAGATCACGCCTTGGCGCCGTGTTCATCGTGACCGATGGTCAGGCGACAGACGCGGACCAGACGATTGCCGGACTTAACGCGCCGACCCATCTCGTCATCGCCGGGAACGATGACGAAATCGACCGGAAAGTGACGCTGACGAACGCCCCGCGCTACGGCATTGTCGACCAGTCCGTGCGGGTTTCATTCCGTGTCGATGATCTGGGTACGGACGAAAAAACGACCAATGACGGCCCGCCGGTCAAGGTAACGTTACGGGTAAACGGCAAGCAGGTGTTGAGCGAGCCCGTGCCCCTTGGCGTCGAGGCGGGATTCGATGCACCGCTGACCCGACCGGGATCGACGGTTATCGAACTGGAAGTCGAACCCCGCGACGGCGAGCTGACGACGCGTAACAACATTGCGGTGCTGCCCATTTCCGCCATCCGCGATCGCCTGCGCGTACTCTTGATTTCCGGCGAGCCTCATCCCGGCGAGCGGGTCTGGCGCAACCTTTTGAAGTCAGACCCGGCGGTGGACCTTGTCCACTTCACCATTTTGCGTCCTATTGAGAAAAGCGACGGCGTCGCAAAGACGCAGGAACTTGCGCTCATCCAGTTTCCGCAAGACGAGCTTTTTATCCAGAAACTCACCGAGTTCGATCTGCTTATTTTTGATCGCTACACATACCGGGCCGTGCTCGACAGTTTCCATTTCGACAACATCGCCCGTTACGTTGAAGGCGGCGGCGCGGTCCTCATTGCGGCGGGGCCGGAATATGCCGGTCGGCGATCCCTCGCCGCACGGCGCAACCTCTCTTTCGTGCTGCCCGCCGCGCCGACGGGCCCAGCAATCGAAAGCGCCTTTCGGCCGAAGGTCACCGAACTTGGCGAGCGCCACCCGGTCACCGCCGGTCTCAGCGAGGAAGATTACTGGGGCCGGTGGCTGCGGATCATGCCGGTCGATCAACGGCGCGGACAATCGCTGATGGCGGGGCCGAACGATGCGCCGCTGCTCATTCTCGACCGGGTGGAGGAAGGCCGGGTCGGCCTCCTGTTGTCGGACCATGTCTGGCTGTGGGCCCGCGGCTTTGACGGCGGCGGTCCCCATGCGGAGTTGTTGCGTCGCATCGCCCACTGGCTGATGAAAGAGCCGGAGTTGGAAGAAGAGGCGCTGTCGCTCGTGGAAGACAACGGCGCGCTGATCGTCCAGCGCCGCTCGGTGGGAGAAACGCCGGACCCCGTCGAACTCGAATATCCGAACGGCGATGTCGAAGAGATTTCGCCGACGCAATCGGAGCCGGGGCTTTTCACCATGCGCATCGACAACGCGCCCCGGGGCCTTTATCGCGCGCGGTCGGGCCAGCTGTTCGCCATCGGCGCCGTTGGCCTCGCCGCCGCGCCGGAGATGCAGGACGTCGTTTCGACGTCGCTCAAACTGCGCCCCCTTGCCGAAGCGACCCGCGCGGGCGTCTTCCGAACGAACGCCAGCGGCCGCGTGCCGGATCTCAAACGGGTCGCCCCGACAGGCGTCCGGGCGGGCGAAAGCTGGGCCGGCGTCGTAAAGCGCGGCGCGGCGCGGATCGACGCCGTTCGCGACACGCCGGCGGCGCCCCCCGTCGCCTGGTTGATCCTGATTGCGTCGGCCCTGTTAACCGCATGGCTCATAGAAAGCGGGCGTTTGCGGCGTGCGCCGTCAAAGCCGACCGATAAAATTTAGCCAATTCCTTAACCGCGCCTCAAAGTGCATGACCTATAGGTTGATACTCATCAATTGCGCGAAGGAAAACGGCGCCCATGGCGTTTGCATTACAAAAAACCGCTGAAAAGAAATCATCGAAGAGAAGCCCGCTCGCTGGCTGGCTCGGCAAAAAGTCGAAATCGGACGATGACGCGCTGCCGGAAATCGACATCGACGCCGGCGTCAATCGCGCATTGAAAAAGACCGGTCTCCCGGAGGAAAAAAACGAGGACAAGGACCCGCAGAATCATGTGCGCGATGCGCTGGGCGCCATCGAGGCGGCGCTCTACGCTATCGATCGGATTCGCGACACGCTGGAGCAGGCCTGCGAAGTCGCCGTTTCCGCCAAGGACATCGACGATCCGGGCGGGCGCGCCCTCCTTGCGGAACGCTACGACGAGCTTCGGCTCGGCGTCGACAGCATACTGAACAATGCGGACCCCCGCGCCGCCGTGCTGATCGGATCGGGGCAACGGCACTTTGACGTCGCGCTTGGCGGAAAGGCCCGCTATTCGATTTCACCGGCGAGGCTCGATACGTCCGACCAGGGACTGAACCTCACCCCGCCGGGCGAAGCGTTCGCGACAGATGAAGAGATAGACCGCATTCTCGGCGAACTCGACACCGCGTTGCTGCGCGCAGACCGGTCGGCCGCCGGCTATTGCCGCGACGCCCAATATCTGATTGCGCGCATGAACGGCGCGTTCGAATAAGCCGTCAGGCTAGAGTTCGTGGATGCAGGTTTCGCCGTTTGACGGCCGCGACACCCTGACCGCCGTAAGCCCCGGAAAGTCCGCCTGAAGGCGCGCCGCCGCCCACTGGCATATGTTTTCCAGCGTCGGCCGCTCAAGGCCCTCGACCTCGTTCAGCAACCGATGATCAAGCTTGTCGCGAAGCTTCTGCAACGCCTCCTCGACGTCGCCGAAATCGACAACCCACCCCGCTTCCGGGTCCGGATCGCCGGCGATCTCGACCTCCATCACGAAGGAATGGCCGTGCAGGCGCGCATAAGGCCGCGCTTGCGGGTCGTGATCCAGAAAGTGTGCGGCGTCGAAACTGATCGACTTGACGATCCGCATGGGTCAGCCTTTCTCGGGCCGCCTGCGTTCAGCGCCTATCAGGGTATGCCCAGCATTTTGTGGGACTGCACCGACAGGCGCCATTTCGGGCGGCGCTTGCAAAACGCTATCGCCGCCGCGGTGTTGTCGGCGAGCGAGGGGCCGTCCATAGGCTGCAAAAAGAAAAAGTCAAATGCGAGGTCCTCGAAGCGATCCGGCATCGCCTTTTCCTGCGGATAGACAAGCTTCAACTCGTCCCCGCGGATTTGCGCAAGGGGCGCATCGGCTTTCGGCGAAACGCAGATCCAGTCGAGCCCCGCCGGCGCCGCGATCGTGCCGTTGGTTTCAACGGCGACTTCGAATCCGCGCCGGTGCAGCGCGTCGATCAGCGCATCGTCGAGCTGAAGCAGGGGCTCCCCGCCGGTACAAACAACGTAAGGCACGCCCGATCCGTCCCGGGGCCAGGCCCGCGCGACGGCGTCCGCCAACGCGTCCGGCGACGGAAACTTGCCGCCCCCCTCGCCGTCTACGCCGACAAATTCCGTGTCGCAAAAGTTGCAGACAGCGCCGGCCCTGTCGCGTTCAAGACCGGACCAGAGATTGCAACCGGCGAAGCGAAGAAAGACAGCCGGCCGGCCGGTCTGCGCGCCCTCGCCCTGCAAGGTGTAAAACAGTTCCTTTACGGAATAGGTCATTCTTCGCCGCAGTCCCGTCAGGCCGACTTGTATTCGGCCCATCCTTTTGCGCGCAAATCGCAGGCCGGGCAATCGCCGCACCCATAGCCCCAATCATGGCGCGTCGAACGCACGCCGCGATAACAGGAATGGCTGTGCTCATTGATCAGGGACACGGCGGTCTCGCCGCCCACATCTTCCGCAAGGCGCCAGCTCGCCGCCTTGGTGAGGCGCATCAACGGCGTTTCAAGACGCACGTCGCATTCCATACCGAGACGAATGGCTTCCATCTGCGCATTGAGCGCCGTCTCGCGGCAATCGGGGTAGCCGGAAAAATCCGTTTCACACATGCCCGCAACCAGCACGCCCGCGCCGCGCCGATAAGCAAGCCCCGCCGCGAGCGACAGGAACACCAGATTTCGACCGGGCACGAATGTCGTCGGCAGGTTGTCGTCGCCCATGACAATGTCCTGTTCCGCCGTCATCGCCGTATCGCCGATGTCTTTCAGGCCGCGGGCGGAAATCATGTGATCGGGTCCGAGCTTCGGCGCCCAGGCAGGAAAGGCTGCGCCCACTTCGCGTTTCACCGCCTGGCGCGCGCCAAGTTCCACCACATGGCGCTGACCGTAATCGAACCCGACGGTTTCCACGGTTTCAAATCGGTCAAGCGCCCAGACGAGCGCGATGGAAGAGTCCTGACCGCCCGAAAAAAGAACGAGCGCCTGTTTATGATCGAGCTTGCGCATAGGCCTTTCCGCACGCAGAATTGCATCGCGGCGTGCCGGTTTTTTCATAGGCTGCGCCGATGGAGCCTGCAACATGACGGACGTCACGTTACTTTATTCAACGGCGCCGGATAAGGAACTGGCGCAGGCGATCGCCGCTGCACTCATCGCCGAGAAGCTCGCCGCCTGCGTCAATATCTTTTCACCGATGACGTCCGTTTACGAATGGGACGGCGTCGCCGAGCGCGCCGAGGAAACCCCGTTTCTCGTCAAGACGGCCACAGCCGCTGCTGACGCCGCGCGCGACCGGATCGTCGCCATGCACCCTTATGATTGCCCGTGCGTTCTTGCGCTTCCGGTCGACGAACGCGCCTCATTTGCGCCGTTTCTTGAGTGGATCGGCGGCGCCACCGGCAAAAAATAGCACATTTCGGGATACAATTAAAAGTTGCATGTACTATTTTTTGCAACCTATTGTTAAGACCGCGCGCTTACAATCGGGCTATTGCGGCGCTTCTGAAACGCCCCCGGGTCCGCCCGTCACTCATGCCGGCTCGGTCAGCACGCCGCAATGCACACTGGTTGGCGCGCCATCATGTAACAGTAAGCGCTCATTAGTCGAACGCTGCGGACCGTCCGCCCATGTTCCCACGGTCCGCGGCGTTCACTGTTCCGCGTGGTCGGCTTCGCGCATGTCGATCCAGGCCGCGACGTCGCGCCAGACGCGCTCGCGCTGGAGATCGCGAAACAGGAGATGCCAGCCATCGGGGTAGCGCCTGACGTCAACGTCGCCGCAGAGGTTTTCCGCGACGTGCTCCATTGCCGACAGGGGAATGATGTCGTCCTTGCGGCCCATCAGCACCAGCGCGTCATTGCAAACCCCGTCGGCGTTATCGAACGCTTCGCCCATCAGCCTTACAACGCCGAGCACCGCATCGATACGGGTTGCCTTGATGACCTTGGGGTCGGCGCCCATGGCGCGCAGGACGTCTATGTTGTCGGAGGCCTGACGGCCGGCGCGTTCCCCGGTCAGCGTTTTTCCGGGCGCGATGACGGCGGCGAGATTAGCGGACAATCGGTGCGTCAGCGGCAGCGCCGAACCGCCCCAAACGCCGGGCGCCGCGAGGATCACGCCGTCAACGTGGAGGGAGGCGTCCGCGGATGCCGCCATCACCACCGCGGCGCCCATGGAATGGCCTACGACGTAAACCGGAACGCCGGGATGGGCGTCGCGAACGGCGGCGACGGCGGCGCGCAAATCCGCCTTCATCGCCTCAGCCCCGGCCCAGAAGCCGGCGCCCGGCGCGGCGCCAAACCCGCGCTGGTCGATCGCATAGGTCGTGATCGCCGCATGTTCAGCCCACCAGGCGCCCGGCATGGCGAAGGCGTTTGAGTAATCGTTCATGCCGTGGAGAGCGAGCACGACGGCGCCGGGCGACTCTGCCGGCCATGCGGCGACGGGCAGATAACGGCCATCCGTCGTTTGCAGAGCATTGGCTGCGAGCACCGGCGGCGCGACCGCCGCGGGCGCGCCGGGAAACGTTACGCAGGCCGACGCAAACAAACCGAGCGCAAGGGAGACTACCGCGAGGGCGTATCGCATCCAGCCGCGCCGGTTAGCCGTGAGAGCTTGGCAAGAATTCGATCAAAGCTGTCGCGCTCCTCGCTGGTCAACACGCCCATGATCTCATCTTCGTAGTCAAGCGCAAGAGTGGATATGCGGGCGAACAGGACGCGCCCGTCTGCCGTCAGCGACACCGTATTGACCCGCCGGTCGCGCGCATCGACAGATCTTTCGGCAATGCCTTTAGCTTCCAGACTAGCGACGGCGCGGCTCACCGTCATCTTGTCCATGGGCGTCAGGCGAACCACGTCGCGGGCGGCGACGGCGTCGGCCTGGGCGATCACCGCAAGCACCCGCCACTCATTGATCGTCACATTCTCATCCGCATAGGCGCGCCGAAGCCGGTCGCCTATGGCGTGACCGAGCGCAACGATCCGGTACGGCGCGAACCGATTAAGAACAAGCGTTCGGTCGCGCGCCGCCGGTTTTTCCTTACGGTTCGATGCGCTCACCGCCGACCCCGGTCAGGCGGACTCTTTCAGGACGCCGCGTCGGATCTGGTCTTCCTCGATCGACTCGAACAGGGCCTTGAAGTTGCCTTCGCCGAAACCTTCATTGCCTTTTCGCTGAATGATTTCATAGAAAATCGGGCCGATGGCGTCCTGCGTGAAAATCTGGAGCAACAGTCCCTGCCCCTCCGTCGGGGCGCCGTCAATCAGGATCCGGTTCTTTTTCAGGCGCTCAAGATCCTCGCCATGGTCGCCCACGCGTTCGTCGACCTTGCCGTAATAGGTGTCGGGCGTATCCTGAAACGGCACGCCTCGGCCCGCGAGACGCTCCACCGTGTCGTAGATATCGTCCGTGCCCAGCGCGATATGCTGGATGCCTTCGCCATTATAGCGCTCAAGGAACTCCTCGATCTGGGATTTCTCGTCCTGGCTTTCATTAAGCGGTATACGGATTTTTCCGCACGGGCTTGTCATCGCCTTTGAGACAAGGCCCGTCAGTTTTCCTTCGATATCGAAATACCGAATCTCCCGGAAGTTGAAGATGTCTTCGTAGTACGCGGCCCATTTATCCATATTGCCGCGATGGAGATTGTGGGTCAGGTGATCGATATAGGTAAGCCCCATGCTGTTCTTTGACGGATCGGCGCCGGCAATCGGTTCGAAATCGACATCGTAAATGGTGTTCGCGCCGTAGCGGTCCACCAGATAGACGTTAAGACCGCCGATGCCTTCAATGCCCGGGATGTTGAGTTCCATCGGACCCGTTTTCGCGTCAATCGGCTTGGCGCCGCGTTTCACCGCTTCCTTGAACGCATGGGCGGCGTCCTTGACGCGAAACGCCATAGCGTTGGCGCCGGCGCCGTGCTGGTTGCGGAAAACATCCGGCTGGCCCGCATCTTCCCGATTCAAGAGAAAGTTGATGTCGCCTTGCCGGTAATGGACCACGTCCTTGGAGCGATGTCGGCCGACGGCCGTAAACCCGAGGCGCTCGAACAGCGCGGCCAGCTCGTCAGGGTTTTCGCTTGTATATTCTACAAATTCGAACCCGTCTGTGCCGATCGGGTTTTCAAAAAGGTCGGCCATGATGCTCCCTCCCATGGTTCGTGCGGCGCCCACGCCGCCCTTCTGCCCTAATTGGTAACATATGTTACTATTTTTGCGCAAGAGCCTCTCTTGGAAAAGCGCAGGCGATGCTATTTCTTTTGAATGACGCGGTTGGCGTGGACGATCAGGGCCTTTTCCACCGCATCGGGGGAAATCTCGGGCAGGAACCGCTCCTGGATCACCGCGACCACTTCACAGACCCGCCAGTCGAGCATGACCGTGCCCTTGTCCATCACCTTGTTCAGGGTCTCGTTGAATTTGAAACGGCCCGCAAATGCCGGATGCCGCTCAAAAACACGCAGAGCGTTGGCGCTGTCGAGATACGGCCCGCCGCTCTTGAAGCGCAGATTCGCCCTCGCCCAGACCCGATCTTCGTCTTTCGGGCTTGAGGCCCCAGCAGCAGGGTTCGGTTTCTTCCTGGCGCCGGTCGGCGGCCGGTTGTCGCGTCGACGCTTTAACTCGGCGGCTGCCTCTTCGACAGCGTCTACTTGTTCTTCTGATAGCATGGCGCGGCGACCCCGAATAAATGCGTTTGGGGGAAATCTGCCGTCCCGCGCCAAAAAATTTGCGAACAATATGACAAGCAATTACATCAAATTGTTCCAAGGCAGGGCAACGAGATGAAACTGTTCGGATACTGGCGATCAAGCGCCACCTATCGGGTCCGTATGGCGCTGGCGCTGAAAGGCCTCGACTGGGCGTACCAGCCCGTCAATCTGCTTGAGGGCGAGCAGCGCGAGCCGGCCTATCTTGAAAAAAACCCCGCAGGACTCGTTCCTGCGCTCGAAACAGACGACGGCGCCGTCATCACCCAATCGCTGGCGATCATGGAATATCTTGAAGACGCGCATCCGACGCCGTCCATCCTGCCGGACGATCTGGCGGCGCGCGGACACGCCCGCGCCATTGCGGCGACCCTCGCCTGCGAAGCGCAGCCCTTTATGAATCTTCGCATACAGAGTTATCTGAAAAAGACGCTGAAGCTCGATGCCGATGCGGTGACTGCATGGCTTAATCGCTGGCCCGGCGGCGCCATGGCGGCGGCTGAAAAAATAGTTGCTGCCCATGGCGGCGCGTTCTGTATTGGCGATGCGCCGACCATCGCCGATTGCTATCTCGTACCGCAGATGTACGGCGCACAGCGGTTCGGCGTCGACGTCTCCGCATTACCGCGGCTCAACGAAATATACGATGCGTGCATCAAACTCCCCGTTTTCGAGAAAGCGCATCCCGACAATCAGCCCGATGCAGTGAAAGGCGCCTGATGAAACCCATAATTTTCGCCATCGGCGACAAAACGCCGAAAATTCATGAAACCGCGTTTATCGCGCCGGGCGCCGTTGTCTGCGGCGATGTGGAGATCGGCGAGAACGCGTCGGTCTGGTATGGATGCGTATTGCGCGGCGACGAAAACCGGATCGTCGTCGGCGCGGGGGCGAACGTGCAGGACGGCACGGTGATCCATGTCGACAATCCCGAAATCGGCGGCGTGCCCACCTTGATCGGCGAGAACGCGCTGATCGGCCACAAGGCAATGCTGCACGGGGCGCGGGTTGGCAATGGCGGCTTTGTGGGCATGGGCGCGACCATGCTTGACGGCTCAACCGTCGAAACCGGGGCGATGCTCGCCGCGGGCGCCTTTCTCACCGCGCGCAAGGTCGTGCCCGCCGGCGAGATGTGGGCCGGCATGCCGGCGAAAAAATTTCGGGATCTCAAGGAAGGCGAGGACAAAATGGCGCTCATGGGTTCGGCCCATTATGTTGAGGAAGCGCGCCGTCACCGCACAGCGCTTGCGGCGGCGAGCGACTAGACCGGCGCGCCGCCTTCCAGCCAATGGAGCTGCACATTGACGCCGCGTGATTTCACTAACCTGGTCATTCTGTTCGCAATGCTTTTCGGGCTGATGTTTGCGGCCCTCGTTCTGTCGAAAACGCCGCAGTCAGACCGGAACTGGAAGCCGCTCTTTTCAAAAGTCGCAGCCTTTGAGGAAGCGGCGCCCGGCCGCTACCGCCTGCCCCAATTGCGCGATTACGAATTTACAGCCGGGGGCGAAAATACGCCGGGATGGCGGCCCGCTGAAGTGAACGCTGCGGATATCGCGGAAATGTGGTTCTTCATCGAACCCTTCCCGGACAATCCCCTCTTCGCGCACAGTTTCCTGTCTTTTGTCTTCAAGGACGATAGCGGACGGCGCAAAACCATGTCCGTATCGATTGAGGCGCGCATGGAAACGGACGAGCAGTATTCGCCCGTTGACGGCGCGCTGCGCAATTACGAGCTCATGTATGTCTGGTCAACGGAGCGCGATATTCTGACCCGTATCGCCGTTGGCCTCGACCATACGCTTTACGCCTACAAGCTTCGACTGGAGCCGGACCAGATGCGCCGTTTATTCGAGTATTTTGTCCGCCGCACGAACGAACTCGCAGAGCGGCCGCGATTTTACAATACGCTCCACTCCAACTGCACCAACGAGTTGGCCAAGGCCGTCAACGAAGCCTTTCCGAAAGCGCTGCCGTGGCATCGCTCCTGGGTGTTCACCGGACGGTCGGCGGACTGGCTTTACGAACTTGGCTTTATCGAGGACCGGAAAAAAAGCACCTTCCGTGCGCTGACCGATCGCTCCGATATTCGCCTGCTCGTTCATGCGCACGCCGCGGAAAATGCGTTCGAAGATGCGTGGCGCGCCTCCTTCGGCGCCGCGAACAAATAGCGCCATCGCGCCCGGCGCCACAGGACATGTTTCGAAACCAAAACCGCCGCCCGAGGGAAGGACATCCGGGCGGCGGTTCCATAGCATTTCCAGGGGGGAGAATAGGAAATGCGTTGGAGAGACGTAAGGGTTACGCTTTCGCCGCCTCGCCGGATGACTTTTTTGTAGCAAATTCGGGCCGGCGCCCGAAAGGCATCCGCGAAACGTGAAATCAGGACTTAGGATCAATGCTTTACTTCGCCTATGGGTCAAATCTCCTGACAGCGCGCATTCGCGCGCGATGCCCCTCGGCACGCCCGGCCGGCCTTGCGGTGGCGCGTGGATTCAGGCTTGCCTTCGCCAAACCCGGCGCTGACGGATCCGGCAAGGCGACGCTTGTCGCGTCGCAACGCGCGGCCATTCAGGGGGTCTTGTACGAGATCGACCGGACCGAGGCGCCCGTGCTCGACCGGGCCGAGACCGGATACGACCGCATTGACGATTTTGAGATTGACGACGGTGCGGCGCCGCGGCGCGCCATGACGTATATTGCACAAACGCCGAAAGCGGGCCTTGCACCCTATGACTGGTATCTCGCGCTCATGATCGCCGGCGCGCGCGAGCACAAGCTGGTCGACGATTACGTTGGGCGGCTGCTCACGCATCCATATGAAAGCGACATCCGCAACGCCTGCCGATATCGCGATGCTGCGCACGCGGCCCTGAAATCATCCGGATACGATACGGTTCAATCCGTCATGGACGGAACGGCGTGACTTATTCGCCCTGCCCCTTGCGCAACTCGGTTTTCAAGATCTTGCCTGACGGATTGCGCGGAAGGGCGCCGATAAACGAAACCTCCCGCGGCAGTTTGAATTTGGCGATACGATCGGCGAGATGCGCAATGACATCGTCCTCGGACAGTTCCGTCCCTGCGCGCTTGACGATGAACGCCTTGACGATCTCGCCCCATTTCTCGTCAGGCACGCCGATAATCGCTGCCTCCAAAACGGCGGGGTGCTGGGCGAGCGCATTTTCGATTTCCGCCGGGTAAATATTTTCGCCGCCGGAAATGATCATGTCCTTGACGCGATCGCACACATACAAAAAGCCGTTTTCGTCGAAATACCCGGCGTCGCCGGTGCGGTACCAGCCGTCGACGAGCGCTTCCGCCGTAGCGTCGTCACGGCCCCAATAGCCGTCCATGACAGCGCCGGAGCGCATCCAGACTTCGCCCGTTTCGCCGGCGCCGACCGTATCGCCGCTTTCCGGATCGCAGACTTTAACTTCGGTACCCGGCCACGGCCTGCCTGCGGCGACGCGCTGTTTCTTGCCCCTGGCGTGGTCGCCATGGGCGAGGAACGTCACCGCGCCGCAATTCTCGGTCGCCCCGTAAAACTGCGTGAAGGTCGCGTTGGGCATCGCCGCCATCGCCGCATCGAGCAACGCCTCCGGCATCGGCGCGGCGCCGTAAGAAACATTGGCGAATTTGCCGAGGGGCGTTTGCATCTGTTTCGCCGCTTCGAGGATCATCATGATCATCGCGGGCACGAGAAACGAATTGAGCGGCGCGGCGCCTTTCGCGGCCTCGACGATTCCCACGGGATCGAACTGACGCAATTGCAGGATCGGCATAGACCGCGCCATCGCCATCAGCCCGAAATTGACGCCGGCGACGTGAAAATGCGGCAGCGCGTGGAGCGCCACTTCATCGGCGCTCTTCGGCGCCAGTATTCGTTGCTCGGCGCCGAGTTCGCCATTCATTTTGTAGGCGCGGTTGGAGAGGACGACGCCTTTCGGCAGACCCGTCGTGCCGCTGGTGTAGAGTTGAATAAACGCGTCATCGAGCGACGGCTTATGCGCCGGCGCCACCGCGTTCTGTTCGTCGACCAGCGCATCGAATGATCCCGCGCCGGTTTCGAGCGTCAACGTCGTCTCCGGCGTCGCGGCGCCGATGGCGTTTAACGGATCGATGAAATCCTTCTCGCCGACAAAAATCGTCGCCTTGGAATCTTCAAGGATCTGCGCGATCTCCGCCGGCGCAAGGCGCCAGTTGATCGGCGTCATCACGGCGCCGATTTTCGCCGCGCCGAACAAGGCGTCCCAGAACACAGCAACGTTGCGTGCGAGCCAGGCGACCCGGTCCCCCCGGCTGACCCCCAGATGCCGTAGCGCCGCCGCCGCTTTGTTGGCGCGCTCGTTCATCTCCGCATAGGTGAATTCACGTCCCTCAAAGACCAGTCCGATTTTTTCAGGCGCACGCGCCGCCTGCTCTTCCACCAGATCGCCGATCAGCGCCGGCGTCAGGATCTCGGATTCCGCCATATCCCTTATTCTCCCTGCGTTTTTGCGATTATGGCTGATTACGCGCGCCGCGGCAAAATGGACTGCAATTTCAAGTTGCGCCCGGCGGCGGACGCCGTAGCTTCGCGAGCGCCCAGCGTGAAAGGAACCGCCCATGCCCGCCATCGCCGAGATCAAATCGCGTCTGCGCCTGCCGGTCATTGGCTCGCCGATGTTTATCGTTTCCAACCCCAAACTCGTAATCGCCCAGTGCAAGGCCGGGATCGTCGGCTCGTTTCCGTCTCTCAACGCCAGGCCCGCCGAAGCGCTCGACGGCTGGCTCGTGGAGATCAAGGAAGCGCTCGCCCGGCATGACGACGAAAACCCCGACCGGCCGTCCGCGCCCTACGCCGTCAACCAGATCGTTCATCGCTCCAACGACCGGCTGATGCACGACCTTGAGGCTTGCGTGAAGCATGAGGTTCCCATCGTGATCTGCTCCCTCGGCGCGCGCGAAGACGTGTATGAGGCGGTGCACTCCTATGGCGGGATCGTGCTGCACGACGTTATCAACGACTTTTTTGCAAAGAAGGCGATTTCGAAGGGCGCCGACGGTCTGATCCCCGTTGCGGCGGGCGCCGGCGGCCATGCGGGCGTCACCTCGCCTTTCGCGCTGGTGCAGGAAATCCGCGAATGGTTTGACGGGCCGATCGCGCTTTCCGGCTCCATCGCCACCGGCCGCGCCGTTCTCGCCGCCGAAGCCATGGGCGCGGATTTCGGCTATATCGGTTCGGCGTTTATTTCCGTCGAGGAAGCGAACGCCGCGGAAGGCTACAAACAGGCGATTGTCGACTACAGAGCCGAAGATATTCTTTATACGAACTTATTCACCGGCGTGCACGGCAATTATCTCATTCCGTCGATCAAGGCGGCCGGCCTCGATCCGGAAAACCTGCCAGAGAGCGATCCGTCGAAAATGAATTTCGGCTCCGGCGGCAATACCGACAAGAAAGCCTGGAAAGATATCTGGGGCTGCGGTCAGGGCATCGGCGCGATCAAGAAGCGCATGACCACGGCCGAATATGTCGACCGGCTCGAAAAGGAGTATCTCGCCGCAAAGGCCGCCATCTGCGGCTGAACGCTGTGAACTACGAGACGCTCTACACGGCGATCAATCTGGGCGTCATGCCCGCATGGGCGTTGCTGGCGCTGGCGCCGCGCTGGAGCGTCACGCGGCGCGGGGTCCACAGTTTCCTGTACCCGCTTGTCTATGGCGGAATATACGCGGCGTTTCTTATTGCGGCGATTTTTTTCAGCGCAGGCGCTGAGAACGCCAGCATGACCAGCATAAGCGGCGTCTCGGCGCTGTTTTCCAGTCCCGTCGGCGTTTTGACGGGCTGGACCCATTACCTCGCTTTCGACCTGTTCGTCGGCGCATGGATCGGGCGAGACGCCCAGGCGCGGCGAATTCCGCACCTTCTGGTCGTCCCGTGCTTGTTCTTTACCCTGATGTTCGGCCCGGTCGGCCTCGTGCTCTACATCGCAATCCGCCTGATCATGCGGCGCGGCGGCCTGACGCTGGACGAGGAACAACGCTGAGGCGGCGCGCAGCAATGCCGGGTCGGCGGGCTCGGAGCACCGAATTTTCCGGATCGTCGATACCACCCATTGTCACGCCGCACGTTACAAACCACAAAACTTATCAACGGGCGTTTTGAGCGCCGGCGGGCGGTTCAGCGGTTTTTCGCTATGACCGAGGGCGCCGGCGAGCGGAATTTTTCGGCGCCCTCCACAGGCGCCCTAAACTGGCGCCATGGAAATACACGCAGATTTCTCATCGCCTGCCGCCGCGCCGAAAAAGGGCAAGGCCGCCGCTTTCATACGGGGCGAAACAGCCATATCGTCCCCGGATGCGCAAACGGCTGGCAAAGATCGTGGCGACCATCGGGCCGGCGAGTTCCTCGCCCTCCATGCTCCGCCTTATCCACGACGCCGGCGTCGATATCTTTCGCCTCAATATGAGCCACGGCCAGCACGAGAAGCTGGCGCTGGTGTCGGAAGCGATCCGGCGCATCGAAAAGGAGACGGGAACGCCGCTCGCAGTCTTTGCGGATCTACAGGGCCCGAAAATCCGCACCGGCGCGTTCGAGGGCGGACAGATTACGCTGAAATACGGCGCCGACTACAAAATCGTTCATGCGGCGGAGACAAAGGAACCGGACGTTATTCCCATCCCGCACAAGGAGTTGCTCGATATTCTTGAGCCCGGCGACATCCTTAAACTCGACGATGGAAAGCTACAGGTCACGGTGTCGGCGCGTCATGGCGACGACATTTCCGTCAAGGCCGACACGCCGGGCGAGTTGAAAGACCGCAAGGGCATCAACGTGCCGGGCCGCGCCCTGCCCATCTCCGCGCTCACCGAAAAGGATCGCGAAGACCTCGAATTCGCCCTTGGCCTCGGCGTCGATTACGTCGCGTTGTCCTTCGTCCAGAAGCCTGAGGACGTCGACGAGGCGAAGGCGCTGATCAACGGGCGCGCCGGCGTCATCGCAAAGATCGAAAAACCGCAGGCCGTCGATTTCCTCGACGAAATCATCGAAAGAGCGGACGCCATTATGGTCGCCCGCGGCGATCTCGGCGTCGAGTGCGCGCCGGAGGACGTGCCGCTGATCCAGCGCCGGATCATCCGCGCATGCCGACGCGCCGGCAAACCGGTGATCGTCGCGACCCACATGCTGGAATCCATGGTGGAGTCGATTGCGCCGACCCGCGCCGAGGCGTCGGACGTTTCCACCGCGGTCTACCAGGGCGCGGACGCGGTGATGCTGTCCGCCGAAACCGCCGTCGGCCGACACCCGCCCACCGCCGTCGCCATCATGGACCGGATTATCATCGCCACGGAAAAGGACGATGAGTCCGGCAGCTACAAGAGCGACCGGCGCGACGACGAGGATTACACCACCGCCGACGCCATGACCCTGTCGGCCCGGCGCATCGCGGAGGTACTCCATTGCCGGTACGCCGTCGCCTACACGAAAACAGGATCGACCGCCCGGCGCCTGTCCCGCGACCGACCTCACTGCCCGGTCATCGCTGCGACCCCGGACGCAAGGGTCGCGCGCAACCTCTCGCTTTATTGGGGCGTCATGCCCGTCGTCACGGAAGACATCTCGCACTTCCACGAGATGATCGAAAAAGCAGACCGACTGGCCGTCGATCATGGGGGCCAGGACGGCGACCGCATCATCATCCTCGCGGGCTATCCGTTCGGGCGCCCCGGCAAAACCAATACGCTGAAAATCAGCCGCATCGGCGCCCTTGAAAGCTGACGCCTGTCTGCACAAATTTCCGCTCATCTTGAGGCAAGGAGAGAGAGTTCCCATGACTGAAACACGCGCCCATGACTACGACATCGAGGGCAAGACCTACGAAGCGTTCGTCGCCAGCAGCGGCAAGCCCGCGCCGGGCGTTCTCGTCTTTCACGCATGGGCCGGCAGGTCCGACTTTGAAAACAACAAGGCGACCGCGCTCGCGGGTCTCGGTTATACGGGGATTGCCTGCGATCTTTACGGCAAGGGCGTCCTTGGAACATCGAACGAAGAGAATGAAGCGTTGATGACGCCCCTGGCGTCAGACCGACCGCTGCTTCAGAAACGGCTTCTCGATAACATCGCCATGGCGAAGGATTTGCCGGAGGTCGACGGATCGAAGCTCGCCGCAATCGGTTTTTGTTTCGGCGGCCTGTGCGTCCTGGATATTGCGCGCGCCGGCGGCGACGTCGCCGGCGTCGCCAGTTTCCACGGCCTGCTCGGGGCGCCCGGCAACACAAAAGACAATATCAACGCAAAAGTGCTCGCGCTTCATGGCTGGGACGATCCTATGGCGCCGCCGTCGGATGTCGAAGCGTTCGGCGCGGAAATGAACAAGGCGAACGCCGACTGGCAACTCCACGCCTATGGCGGGACCATGCATTCCTTCACCAACCCCGCCGCCAACGATCCGGATTTCGGAACGGTCTACAACGCCGATGCGGACCGGCGGTCATGGCAGGCCATGACGAATTTTCTGGAGGAGTTGTTTTCTTAGACCGGTTTACGCCCGACGACACCGGTCGCACAGCCAAAGAAGTATTGCCGGAATTCCGATTCAAGATCACAACTGGCGAGGTATTCTCCAAAGCGCTTCGCATCCCCGAATTTCGTACTGTATTGGCCGATCATCGCAAAGTCCTGCGCTCCGTTCAGAAAAAGACGTTCGACCGCCGGCAAGACGCGCATAAGATGAAAACGATAGACTGGCCTGAACATCCAGCCTGTTGGATCCGACGCTTCGATCAGCGAAAATACGCCGCCTGGCTTCAGAACGCGTGCAATCAGCTCCGCCAGTTTTCGATGTTGCTCATCGTTGAACGTTTTTAGTCCAAAAGTCGACACAACGAAGTCGGCGCTTTCTGGCGGAAGACCGTTCGCAAACACGTCGTCCTCAATGAAGTCGATTTTGTGCGCGCGGTGCCTGTGAAGCCTCTTTAACGCTTGCTGATGCATTCCCGATGAAATATCGACCGCCGTAATTCTTCGGATTTCTGGATGTCGCCGGAGCAGATGGGGCCATACTTCTCCGGCGCCAGCCATCAGGTCATAACCTTGGGTAAGATTCTTGTTTGGCTGGGGCAATGACGCAACGCATTGCTTGCGCCACCGCTCAGTGAACCCCATCGAGCAAACATAACTGAATGCAATGTATTTTTCGGAACACCGGTCAAACACTTCCTTGACGAACGCAGGGTCGTAGATATCGTCGGCTATGTGATTATTCATCTGAATCCAAGGCAGGCTGACCACGCAGCATCACGTCCCGCGCTTCGTTGATCTTCGCGGCGAGATAGTCCGTGCCGCCTTTGTCGGGATGGGTTTGCGCGATCAGTTTCTTGTGCGCGGCGCGGATGTCGGCGGCGTTCGCGTTTTCGGCGACACCGAGAACGCTCGCCGCCTCGGCAAGATCCATGATACGCGAGGGCGGCTTCGAAACCGCGTTTGCCGCCTCGTCTTCCTTCACCGCGCGGTCGCGCCACATCTCGATGGCGCTGACGCCGCCGGCCGCAATCAACACCATGAAGGCGAGCGGCCAGAGCTTTGCGGCAAAGAGCACGGCGGCAAGGCCGAACCAGACGATCGCTTTCAGCATGGTGACATTGCGCGCGCCGCCCTCAGACCGCCCGCCGGCCTGGCTGCGCGCGAGCCGCCACAGGAGCCATCCGGCGCCGACGCCGGCCAACAACAAGGCGAGAAATCCAAGCGACATCGGTTCCTAACGCGCGGGCGGGTTCAGAAAATCTATGACGGTCGTAGCACGGACACGGAGCGATGGGCAGGATTATGAACGACCGATCCGCGCGCACTATGCGGCCGCTGCGGCCGCCGCTTCCTCCGTCGGACCGGCGGCAGCGGCACCGGGCAGGTTCAGCGATGCGACAAGGGAGCGAATCTCAAGGCGCGCGGTCACGTGGCTCATGGTCGACAGGCGGACGGGCGCGCCCTTGCCGCCGAGATCCAGCAGCGTCAGCCCGGTCGGAAACAGCTCGCGGTAAATCACACGGTCGCCGAACCCGCGCGCCAGCCGGAAGCCAATTCGTGCCGACAAATCTTCGAGTTCTTCACCCATGCGTTTTTTGTTGTTGGCCCGGGTCGCGGACAGACGATTACGCAGCACCACCCAGTCGATCGATCCCGGAACACCGGTCATCGCGCGGCGCTTGCGCGCATCCCAGACCATCTCGCTGTAAAGGCTTGGCCCGGCAATGCGTCCGGTTTCGGGATCGATGCGCGCGAGCAGATCGAAGTCGACGAAGCTATCATTGAGCGGTGTGACGATAGTGTCGGCGTGGATATGGGCAAGACGTGAGAGATGCGTGTCGGCGCCCGGGCAATCGATCACCGCGAAATCGCACCCTTCAAGCGCCGATAGCGCCGTAGCCAAGTTCTCCGTTTCCCGTCGCGTCGACTCCTCGCGGCTGTCAACGGCGCAAGGCTCAACCTCCGAAATCACAGGAAAGCAAAGATCCTTACCGTTGAGTTCGCTGAACTTTCGACGGTTCTCAAAGTATCGCGTCAGACTGCGCTGCCGCAGGTCGAGATCTATTGCGCCGACGCGCCGACCACTCTTCAAGAGGGCCACAACGAGGTGCATCGCCGTGGTTGTTTTACCGGATCCGCCCTTTTCATTTCCAAGAACGATGACGTGTGTCACTGCGGCGCCCTTTGCCAACGCCCTCCTATGGGGCCGAGTTAACGCCGTTTGGTTACTTAACCGAAACCAGTCTCGCGTTAACGAATATGGTGATCCGATTCTTGCAATGGGCGAGGGTTATGCGAATAGCGTTTTTCAGCTTTTTTGCCATCCTCGCGACGATCTCGTCCGCCACGGCGGATATGGCCGTCAGCCCGCTGCGCCAGGTTCTGGATGCCGACCGGCGGGAGGCGCGCTTTGTGGTCTCGAACCCGACGCCGCGCATTCTGGAAGGGCGCGCCGGCTGGATCGACCTTGCGGCCACAACGCTGGGCTACGAAAACGCCGATATTGCGACGCGACAGGCGTTGAGCGCCGCACCCTGGTTTACGGTGCGTCCCTCTCACTTCAGGCTTGAGCCAGGCGCGCGGATCGAAATTACCATCAGCCTCAGAGACGACGCCACGCCGCCAACGGGCGAGCGTCGTTCTCATCTCCTGATCGAAACGGCGGCGACCCGATCGTTAATGCGAAAGGCAAAGGACTCCGGGCTTCAGGTCGATATCGATGCGGGCGTCTCCGTCCCCGTCATCCTGCGCGGTCCCGGCTCGGCGCGCGCCAGCATCGCCGAAACCAAATTGCTGCGGGACAGCGACGGCCTCCTGCTCCTGTCGACCGCAATCGTCCCTGAGGGAGATCACTCAACTTTCGGGCGGCTGACCGCGACTTTCGATCCGGACGGTGATGGGGGCCGCCAGCTCCTCGCGGTCGCCGAGAATGTGGTCGGCTATCCCGACGCGGAGATGCGCCTGTTCGAATTGCCTCTCGGGTTCTTTTCCCTCGGCGCAGGCCAACTCACCCTGCGCTACGAGGGCGCCGCGGAATACGATGGCCAGTTGTTCGATGAACGGCGCTTTGCAATCGCGCCGCCGGACTGAGGGTCATCCAGTATTTTCAACCAGGGAGAGGCGCTCTCCGGAGAAATCCGACACCGAACAATAGAGTCCCTTGGTTTTGAGATTGGAGCAAAGCGCCTCGGCCTTTTCGCGCGAAGAAAGACCGCCGCCAATCAGACGCAGGAACGATCCGCGTTCAGGCACATCCACTGTCTCCAGCCGCGGCTCCAGCAATCCGAGTTCGTCGGGATTCTCCCGTTGCAATTTGCGCCAGCCTTCGCGCGCCTCGTCTTCCTGACGGTAAGACGCAAGGTGAACGCCAAACAGCATTGCCGGCGTGCGCGCCTCTGAACCCGCTTCGTTTTCAAACACCGCATCCGTCGACTCAAAGGTCGGCTGCGTCAGTCGGGGCGCCGGCTCCACCGGCACTTCCGTACTCGTCATTTCCGGCGTTTCAGGATTGTCGACAACAGGCTGTTTGAGAACTTCGGGCTCACGCAGCGCCACAACGGTTTCGGCGGGCTCCGAAGCCGGCTCGGCTTCGGCTGTCTGCGCCGCGTTATCGACCGCCGCCGCAGCAGCCTTCGCCTTCCTCAGCTGGTCGTTTTCGCGTTGCAGCTCCAGGACGCGATTTGCAAGCCGCGCATTTTCCGTCTGCAAACGCGCCAGCTTGGTCTGCGCCTCTATTTCCCGCGGGTTCGAGTAAGCGTCGTCAGCGCCGCTCGCGGTCTCCGCGCCGCCGGAAAGGGTTGAACAGGCGGCAAGCGTACCGGCTGCGAACACCAGCAATACGACCTTCAACGCACGCAAATCGCAGTCTCCTGTTCAGATACGCCAACGGGGCCGGAATCGATTGGCATGATACACCATATCGCTCCGCGTCTGGCCCGCCAAGGAGGCAAATCATCGCCGGCCTTGGCAATCGGTCGATTTTTTCGGTTTTTTGCGGAAATTCGCAGCGCCGCAGGGGAGCCTTTATTCCCCAGGACATCGACAATTGTTCCTAAAGGAGACCGAGGTCGGCCAGCGCTGACGAGAGTTCCGGCGGCGGCGGCTTGCCGCCACGGACCGCGATATCGGCAGGCGCATCTTCCGGCTTGAGATAGCGCCAACCCTGAAATGCGCGACGCGGCTGGGGTTCCGTAAGGTGCAGCCGGGGCTGAAGGATAATTGCCGTCCGCTCGACGCCGTCGCCGCCCGGTCGGGGCTCCAGCTTGAGGATACGCTGACGCGCGAGCACAACGCCCTTGATGACCCAGTAAAGCGAGCCGCCGTCAACCAACTCATCAGCGCGCCGCGGCCGCATCCGCGTCACGCAGTCATGGACGCGCCCGCGACCGTCGCTTTCGTTCTGCGCGACGCGTTTTCTGATCCAGGCTTTCTGATCGTCAACAGATGCTGCGCCGACGCACAGCTTTAGGAGATGCAAAGCCATCAAAAGTCTTTTGGCGGCATTCGGTGAGACTTATTCAGCAATTCGCAGCCGCGCGACATCCTGTGCGCGCTGACGTTTCAGGTCATGGCGGGAGAGCCGTTTCACGAGAATGTAAAGGATGAAGTAACACATGGCTGCGCCGATCGCGGCGAGCCACATTGGCAGGTTCTCAAATATCGTTGCAAAGCGCTCATAGGAGAGCCCGAGCCTCTCGGCAACGCCCGGGGCCTCCTGCCCCAGCAGAAGAACCGCGCCCATCACCGTCATCACGAGCGCCAGCAGCCCCGCAAGCACGGCGCCGACCGTTATTCCCATATCCGCGTATTCTTCTTCCTTGGAAATAATCATCTTGGTGGGATCGCCGGAAAGCGCCTGGGTCGCCGCAAACAGGGCCCGCGTCCGCGCGGCCCGTTCCTCCGGGGACAGCGCCTTTTTCCGGTTCTCGCGAATCTGGTGGAAATCAACAGCGGGCTTCGCAGCCAGAACCTTGTCCGAGATAAATTCCGGCTCGCATTCAGCAGCCGGCGAAACATCCGAACTCGGAACAACCAGCGACGCATCCGTCGGCATCAGGAACAGCGACTTCTCCGCCGCACGGCGACGCACCAGGCCGTCGAGGGAGACCAGCTCATTGTTGACAAACGCCTTGGTCCACATCTCGAAAGCGTCGGCGGCGCCGATCTTGTCCCCGGCGTTCAGCTTGCGCAGCACGGTTGACCGATTCCAGTTCTCCTCGCCGATGTTGAAAATCAGCGACGTCAGGGCGTCATGCTCGTTCTGGTTAAGGGGTGCGCGAACCGTGTCCGAAATCAGTTGCTCGATCGGTTTGACATCTTCGCGGAGCAGCCTTTCCGCGTCGCCCTCGGTGACCGACATGCCGTGTCGCGCCGTCGTGGTGTGACCGTACCCAACGGTCCACTGCTCATTGGGCGCATAATGGGCCGCCATGCGCAGCCCTTCATATCCCTTGATCAGATTGAGACCGGTATCACCCGTCCGCATCAGACCTGCTGCCCCTCTTCACCACCCTCACGAAGCCACGCCGCGCAAGGCAAATCCGAACTATGCTGCAACGCCCCCGGCGCGCCGCATTAACCTTTACGTAACACATGGCCCCGGGCTTGGGTAGACGGACCGCCTGCCGCGCCGGTTCGGGCCGCAATTCTGTGTCAATTCTGCACATGCGCTGATTCTGGCCGGTTTTGGGACAATTGCCGTTAGAAAACCCGCTCGCGATTCCCCCAAAAACTGCACACGCCCCGCGGTAACGCGTTGATTACCGGTCAATTTCGCGTTTTCGGCCGGATCGGGCCGCTTGGCACGGGACTTGTGAAGTCTGACCCCGTGCGAATGGCGATTGCTTCGGCCATTGGCTCGGGACGGCCGTTATCATGGCGGGCGCTCAGTGGGGAAGTTCGGGGCAACAGAGGATTGTCATGCTTGGCAGCAATGGGATCGCAAACATCATCGCCGCCCTGATTCTTGCGGGCGCGATCATTTGGACCGGCGGCTTCGGCGGCAATGGCGGCGCAAGCGCCGTCGCCGACGACGAGTACGCCGATTGGTTAGCGCGCGCCGTGGGCGACATCCGCAACGACATTGTCGTCAATTGCGGTTGTTGCGGCGAAGGCGAAGAAGAAGGCCAGCGGAGGGCCGCCAGCCGTTCTTTTTGACGCCCCGCCCCGTTCCGACGCGCCTCGCCGGCTATAGCCCGGCGCCAGTGATCGAAACCGGGCGGGTTCCGCCAGCAACGCCGCAGGCGCCAAAAGATGAGCCGCGAGCTTATCCGCCGGAACTGCCTGTGCCGTCACTACCGCCGACATTTGGCCCGCCGCCGATTCACGTGCCGCCGGTCATTCCGCCGGAAGAACCGCCGGTCGACGTTCCGGAACCGGGAATGCTGATCATTTTGATCGCGGGCGCCCTCGTCTACTGGCGCATTCTGAGACCCGCGCTTCGCTAACGGAGCGATGAGTTAAGGCCGGCGAAGGACCAATGGGTTCTTTCGCCGGCCTCGCCGCGTCTTAGAGCAGCACGACCGCCGCAAGGCCGAGAAAGACAAAAAAGCCGACAATATCCGTGACCGTTGTAACGAAGACAGCGGAAGAGACGGCCGGATCCTGTCCGGCGCGCTGGAGGCCCAACGGCACGAGTATGCCGGCAAGCCCCGCGCAAAGAAGATTGATAATCATGGCCGCGCCGACAACGGCGCCGAGACCGATGGCGTCGCCCCGCTCGCCCCAACCGGAAAGATAATACCAGAGAGCCGCCAAAGCGCCCATAATCACCGCGAACAATACGCCGTTGGCGAGCCCGACCAACGCTTCGCGCCAGATGATCCGCGCGGCGTTGGAGGGCGTTAAATCCTTCGTTGCAATGGAGCGCACGGCGACGGTCAGCGTCTGGGTTCCCGCATTGCCGCCCATGGACGCCACGATCGGCATCAACACGGCAAGCGCAACAACCTGTTCGATCGCCCCGTCAAAGAAAGCAATGACCAGAGACGCAAGGATCGCCGTTGCAAGGTTGACCGCAAGCCATGAGAATCGCGACTGCACGGTCTCCATGACCGTATCGGAAAGACCCGTATCAGCCTCGACGCCGCCGAGCGCGAGCATGTCTTCCTGCGTTTCCTCCCGCACCATCTCCACGACATCGTCCACCGTGATCATACCGACGAGGCGATCCGCAGCGTCAACGACGGGCGACGAGATCAGGTTGTACTGCTCGAAAAGATAGGCGACTTCTTCCTGGTCCATGGTGACCGGGATCTTCTGCGCGGTCGTCAGCATGATGTCGTCAATACGCGTTTCGCGCGGACACTTCAGGAGCGTAGACAGCGGCACCTCGCCGATGGGCTTGAACGCCGGATCGACCACAAAGACTTCATAAAACCGGTCGGGCAAATCCTCCGTCGACCGCAGGCGATCAATGATCTGGCCCACCGTCCAATAGCCGGGCGCGGCGAAAAACTCGCGCTGCATGACGCGCCCGGCGCTCTCTTCCTCATATTCAAGCGCCGCCCGCACCGCGAGCCGCTCTTCAAGCGGCACCTCGGCAAGGATTTCCGAGCGTTTTTCCTCGTCCAGGTCTTCCAGCACGAAGGCCGCGTCATCGGTGTCGAGTTCGACGACCGCTTCTGCGACCTTTGCGGGGTCCATCGCCTCAACGACATCTTCGCGCAAATCATTGTCGAGTTCAGCCAGAACGTCCGCCGCCAGGGCGCCGCTTTTCATCTCGATAAGGCGCGTCCGGTCGTCGTCGCTCAACAGGCCGATCAGATCGGCTATGTCTGCAGGATGGAGTTCGCGCGTCAGATATTCAAATTCAAGCGGATCGCCTTTTTCAATTGCGACAACCACCGCATCGACAAAATCCGGGCTGAGCGTTCTGTCTTCAGCGAACTGGGCGTCCTCGACAATCGCGTCGACGCCGTCCTCCGCTTCATCCGTGTGCGGTGTATCACTCATGGCCGCTCCCATGCGCCCCGTCCGAGAGCGCTGATGGAGGCGTTGCTATTCCAGCCCGGCGGCCTTGGCAAGACGGCGTGCGCTAGTCGCGAAAGCTAACGAGGCCGCTGGCGATGATCGCCGCCGTAACCACCGTCAGCGCGAACGCGATCACCGTCGCGCGGATCGCCTTTTTTTTCAGTTGCGGATCGTTCGGCGCGCCCGGGTCCGCACCCTCGACGCCATCGTCGCCCGTCTCCCAGCGGCTTTGAACGCCCATGGGCAATACGGCGAGAAAAACAATCCACCACCAGATGATAAAAACGACGATGACGGCCGCGATATTCATGAGCTGCTCCGAAGAATGTGCGTTTCGATAAGGGGCCGCTTGCCCCAGACATCGTCGAAGAACTCGCGCGCTGCACGGCGGATCGCAATCTCAACAGCGTCATCGTCCCGGCGCTTTTTCTTCGGCAGTTCGTCGACCGCGACGGCGATGTCGTCCGCCAGGTCAGCCAGCGCGTCGCCGGCAAAAACGCCCTTGCAAAAAATCCGGGGCGCTCCCTCGGACGCCCCCGACCGATCCAGCAGCAGCGACACGACGACAACGCCCGCATAGCCAAGTTTTCGCCGCTCGCGCATTGGCGCAGCGCCGTCCGGCAGCAGCGCGTCGCCGTCAAGATACATGCGGCCGGCGGGCGCCTCTTCGATGATTTCCGGTCCTTCCGGCGCCAGCCGGATCAGATCGCCATTGCGCGGCGCCAGCGTTTCAGCGACGCCCAAAGAAGACGCAAAGTCCGCGTGTTCTTCCAAATGGCGCGCCTCGCCATGAACGGGGATCGCGATATGCGGACGGGCCCACTCATACATCGCCTTCAGTTCGTCGCGACAGGGATGGCCCGATACGTGGATGAATTCGTCTTTTTCCGTGACGATATGGACGCCGCGATCCACGAGATCGTTTTGCAGATTGTAGATTTCCCGGTCATTGCCCGGAATGATCTTTGACGAAAAGATCACCGTGTCCCCGTCCCCGAGCACAAGATCGCGATGATCGTCCCGTGCGATGCGCGCGAGCGCGGCGCGCGGTTCGCCCTGACTGCCGGTGCAAAGATAAAGGACATGCTGGCGCGGCAGATGACCGGCGTCCTTAGGATCGACGAATGAAAGCGTCTCGGGAAGAATGCCGACTTCACGGGCGGCGTCGACAATGCGCAGCATCGACCGCCCGAGCAGGCAAACGCTGCGGTCGGTCGCCGCCGCAGCCTCGCAAATGGAAACGACGCGCGACACATTCGACGCGAAGGTCGTTACGGCAACGCGGCCCTCCTGCCTGCCGATGAGTTCGACAAGATTTTTTCGGACCTTCGATTCCGACCCGGATTCCCCTTTCGAAAAGACGTTTGTCGAATCGCACACCATGGCGAGCAGCCCCTCATCGCCAAGCTTGCGAATGGCCGCATCGTCGGCGGTCGGACCTAGCGTCGGGGACGGATCGATCTTCCAGTCGCCGGTGTGCAGCACCGCTCCGAGTTCGGTGCGAATCACAATCGCCGAGGGTTCGGGGATCGAATGCGTCAGCGTCACATATTCAAGGTCGAAGGGCCCGAGAGACAGCGTAGAGTTCATATCGATCACGCGAAGCGGCGCGTCGTTGACACCGTACTCGTCAAGCTTGCGGCGAACGAGCGCCGCGGTGAAGGGGGTTGCGTAAATCGGGCAGCCGAGTTTGGGCGCGAGGAGCGCAACGGCGCCGATATGATCCTCATGACCGTGCGTCAGCAAGAGCCCGTGAAGCGCTTCGCGTTCTTCAAGAATATAGGTCGGGTCCGGACAAACCAGGTCAACGCCGGGCGTCGCAAGATCGCCGAACATGACGCCGCAATCGATCATGATCCATTGGCGGTTCGCTTCCGTGCCGAAGCCATACAGGTTCATATTCATGCCGATCTCGCCGGACCCGCCGAGCGGCAGAAACACTAACTCTTTACGCGACATTAGTTTTGCGCCTTCACGCGCTTATGGATTTCCTTAAGACCGCGAATGGTCAGATCGGAATCGAAGATGTCGACGCGATCGGTCGCGCCCTGAAACAATGAAGCGATGCCTCCCGTGGCCACAACCTTCATGGGTGTTGCGTACTCGGCCCGGATGCGGTCGATCACGCCCTCTATCAGACTGACATAGCCCCAGAAAACGCCAGTCTGCATGGCGCCGACCGTATCGGTGCCGATCACTTTCGGCGGGCGCTGGATCGCAACGCGCGGCAGCCGCGCCGCGGCGTCATGGAGGGCCTGCATCGAAAGATTGATGCCCGGCGCGATAACGCCCCCTTCAAAGGCACCGTCTGCGCCGACAACATCGAAGTTCGTGGCGGTGCCGCTGTCGACCACGATCAGCGGTCCGCCATGGGCGACAAACGCGCCTACGGAATTGACGAGCCTGTCCGCGCCGGCCTCGGACGGTTTCGGAATGCGCACGGCAACGCCCGGAATATTGTCATGAGCGATGACGAAAGGCTCACACCCGAAATAGCGACGCGACAGATTGCGTAAGTGAAACATCGACTGGGGCACAACGTTGGAAATGATGCATTCGCTGACGTCTTCGAACCGCCGGCCGGACATGGCCATCAGACCGGACAGCCAGACTGCGTATTCATCCGCCGTTCGGGTCGACGACGTGGAGGTTCGCCAGACCGATGCGGGCGTATCGCCCTCAAACAGCGCGATCACTGAATTCGTATTACCGACATCGATGGCAAGCAGCATGCGGGAGCCTTTTGTTCGTTTGGCGATTATAGCGGGCGCGCCGCTCAATCGCCAAACATGATCTCGCCGGCGGTGATATAGCGACAGGCATCGCCCTGTCGCAGGATAAGCGCGCCCGTCTCGTCGAGCCCTTCGAAATAACCGCGCAGCTCTTCGCCGGGCAGACGCACGACAATCGGCTCGCCGACGCCCCGGGCGTGCTTTAACCATGTTTCACGGATCTGCGCGAAGCCGAGTTTGCCCCACGCCATATACATATTCCAGAAGTGATGATCGATTCGCACGACCAGTTCTTCGGGCGTCGGCGGGGCTCCATCCATTGCGTCAATCAGTTTCGCCGCCGGGTAAGGCAAGTCGTCCGGCGCAGCGGCAATGTTGACGCCGATGCCAAGAGCCACCAGCGCCTTGTCGTCGTGATCGATCCGCTCCAGGAGCAAACCGCTGATTTTCGCGCCCCCGCACAGAATGTCGTTGGGCCATTTGAGTGCGAGAACGCCGTCGCGCGCATATTCGCTGAGCGCAAAGAGAACGGCGATCGCCGCGACAAAGGATAGCTGTCCGAATGAAGCCGGATCGCCTTCCGGCGAGAAGAGAAATGTGCCGGCGAAATTGCCTGCGCCCATGTCCCATTCGCGGCCGCGCCGCCCGTAACCGGCGGTCTGTTCGCCGGCGAGAATCCATAAGGGCCCTGCTTCGCGCGCTGCGGCGCGCCGTTTTGCCTCGGCGCTCGTCGAATCGATTGTGTCGAACGTTTCGAGACGGGCGCCGGTGGGTAAGCGCTGCACGGCCTTAGAACAGCGCCGCCGCAGCGGTTTCGGCGACCCGTCGCAACTGGCCGATGAAAATCGGCAGCAGCGGAATCATCAAAAGCGCCGAACCCCATGCGGCAAACCGCAGCGTTGGCCCCGCGTCGCGTTCGAAAGCCGGCGCCGGCTCGTCGAACCACATGAACCAGACGATGCGCAGATAGTAGAACGCCGATACGGCGCTCGCCAGCACGCCGACAACAGCGAGCCATACGAGGTCCGCCTCCACAGCGGCAAAGAAGACAAACCACTTGCCGAAGAAGCCGGCGAGCGGCGGGACGCCGGCAAGCGAAAACAGGAGGATCGTCAGAACGACGGCCAGGGGCATGTTGGTCTTCGTCAGGCCGGCCAGATCGTCGATGTTCTCGGTCATGCCGCCGCGCCGTCGCATCATCAGGATGCAGGCGAACGCGCCAATAGTCATGGCGACGTAAATCGCCATATAGATCAGCACCGCCGTCACGCCCTCGCGCGTCCCCGCGGCGAGGCCGACAAGCGCGTACCCCATATGGCCGATCGACGAATACGCCATCAGGCGTTTGATGTTTGTCTGTGCAATCGCGGAGAAGGCGCCGACAACCATGGACGCGACGGCGATCATGGCGATCACCGGCTGCCAGTCCTGAAGAACGCCGGGAAAGGAAACGACGAGCGCGCGGGCAAAGAGCGCCATTGCGGCGAGTTTCGGCGCGGCGGCGAAGAACGCCGTCACAGGCGTCGGCGCGCCTTCATAAACGTCGGGTGTCCACATATGGAACGGCGCGGCGGAAACCTTGAAGGCCAGCCCGCAGATCATGAACACCAGCCCGACGATCAACCCGGCATTGTCCGGATCGGCGGCGGCGACCCGCGCGATTTCGTCAAACGACGTCGAGCCGGAAAAGCCGTACACCAGTGACGCGCCATAAAGCAGCAGCCCCGACGAAAGCGCGCCGAGGACGAAATATTTCAGGCCCGCTTCCGTCGAACGACGACTGTCGCGGTTGAATGAGGCGAGAATGTAAAGCGCGAGGCTCTGCATCTCGATGCCCATGTAAAGCGAGATGAGATCGTTCGCCGAGACCATCAACGCCATGCCGAAGGCCGCAAGGACGATGAGCACGGAGTATTCGAAGCGGCCGCCGGCCTTGCCGTCGATCAGCTGCTGCGACATCAAGATCGCGATGGCGGCGGCGGCGAAGATGATCACCTTGGCGAAAGCGGCGAAGGCGTCGATTTCAAAGGCGCCGTCGAAAAGCGACGCGCGCCCGGCCGATGGACCAACCACAACCAGCAAGAGCGCCACGAGCAGCAGCCCGACGCTGGCATAGGCGATCTGGCGCGCGGACTTGTCGCCGAGAAAGACGCCGACAATGAGCAGGACCATCGAACCGATTGCGAGCGCAAGTTCGGGAAGCGCGTAGGTAAGGGTTTCAAATATGCCCATGACTTAAAGCGCGCTCCCAAGCGCGGCGTTCATATTGTCCATAAGGAGGTCAACCGACGGCGCAAAGACGTTAAGCACCGGCCCCGGATTGAAACCCAGGAACAACGCAAAGAACATCAGCGGCGCGAGCAGCAAAAACAGCTCGCGCTTGTTGAGGTCGGGAATGCCCATCAGCGCTTCTTTGGTGAGATCGCCGTAAATCACCTGACGGTAAAGCCGCAGCGCGTACGCCGCAGAGAGAATGACGCCGAACGCCGCGAAGAACGCAATCCACGAATTCACCTTGAACGCGCCCGTCATCGCCAGGATCTCGCCGACGAAACCGGACGTGCCCGGCAGACCGACATTGCCCAGCGTAAAGAAGAGGAAGAAGAACGCATAAAGCGGCATGCGGTGGACCAGTCCGCCATAGGCGGCGATCTCCCGCGTATGCATCCGGTCATAAACGACCCCGACGCATAAAAAGAGCGCGCCGGAGATAAAGCCGTGGCTCAACATCTGGAAGAGACCGCCTTCGATCCCCTGCTTCGTTCCCGTGAAAATACCCATGGTCACGAAACCCATATGGGCGACGGACGAATAGGCGATCAGTTTCTTCATGTCTTCCTGGGCGAGCGCCACAAGGGACGTGTAGATGATCGCGACAATCGAGAGCGCGAAAATCAGCGGCGAGAAATCCATCGACGCGTCGGGGAACATGGGCAGGGAGAAACGCAAAAACCCGTAGCCGCCCATTTTCAGGAGGATCGCCGCCAGCACGACGGATCCGGCCGTTGGCGCCTGCACGTGCGCATCCGGCAACCAGGTATGCACCGGCCACATGGGCATTTTGACGGCGAAAGAAGCGAAGAACGCAAGCCACAACCATTTCTGCGCGCCCGCGGGGAAGTCGAACTGCTGGAGCGCCACGATATCCGTCGTGCCGACAGTGGCGTACATCCACGCCATGGCGATCAACAGCAGGAGCGATCCGACGAGCGTGTAGAGGAAGAATTTGAGCGCCGCATAGACTTTCGACGACATTTGAAACCCGGCGAACTCTTTCACGCCCTTCGATCCCCAAACGCCGATGATGAGGAACATCGGGATCAGGCTGCCCTCGAAAAAGACGTAGAAGAGGAAGAGATCGAGCGCGCAGAAAACGCCGATCATCAGCGTTTCAAGAACCAGAAACGCAATCATGTAATCGGCGACGCGATTTTTGATCGAGTCCCATGACGCCAGAATGCAGATCGGCATGATGAATGTCGTGAGCAGCACGAACAGAATCGATATGCCGTCGACGCCCATCTTGTAGGAGACGCCGCCGCCGATCCACGCAACCTCTTCAACGAGCTGGAAACCGGCGAGCGACGGATCGAACAGCGAATAGACCAGAAGCGAGATTGCGAACGTGACCAACGTTGCGCCGAGCGCGATGACTTTCGAGCTGCGCTCCAGTTGCGTCAGCGCCTCGCCCTCGATAACGCCGTCAGCGTTCTTCTTCGCGACCAGGCGCGCGGCGACGATAAACAAGGCGCCCACAAGCGGCGCGAATGTCACCATGGTCAGCCAGGGTTGCGACGCAAAGCTCTCGATCATCTAACCGCCCCCCAGCCGGATCAAAACGAATGTCACGAGCACGGCGATGCCGATCAGCATGGCGAACGCGTAGTGATAGAGATATCCCGATTGCAGCTTGACGATGCGTTTGGCGTTTGCGGCGACGACGGCGGCGATGCCGTCGGGACCGACGCGGTCAATCGTCTTGCCGTCCCCGTCGATCCAAAGGAACCGTCCGATCGCAAGCGCCGGCTTAACCAGAATGAAGTCGTAAAGCTCGTCAAAGTACCACTTGTTTTTCAGGAACGCGTAGATCATGCCGCCCGGCCGCAGGAGTCCCGGCCGCAACGGATCGCCGCGAAGATAGTGGAACGCGGCGGTCAGGGAGCCGGCGAGCATGGCGATAAACGGCGACCACAAAACCCATGCCGGGACGTGGTGCCCGCTGTCTTCATATCCGCCTTCCTTGGCCGCGCCGTGATCGCCTTCAGCAGCGCCATGCGACGCATCTTCCTTGTGATGGTCTGTCGACGCTGTTTCTTCATGATGCGCATCGGAAAAATACAGCGCACCGTTCCAGAACGCCTCTTTCTCCTTACCAACGAAATCGCCGTAAAACGCCATGCCGGCGGCCATGGCGCCGAGCGCCAGCGGAATGAGCGGCGCCATCATGGTGTCGGGCACGGCGTGCGGATGTTTGCGCACAGATTCCGGCGCCCGCGACTTGCCCCAGAAGGTCAGGAAGATAAGCCGCCATGAATAGAACGCCGTCATCACCGCGGCGAGAAGCCCCATCACGAAGGCAAAATTGGCGAAGGCGCGCCCGACCTCGCCTGCCGCAAAGGCGCCTTCGATAATAACGTCTTTTGAAACAAACCCAGCCGTGCCGAACGGCGCGCCGAAGAGATAAAATCCGGGAATCCCCACGCCGGTGATGCCGATAGTGCCGATCACCATCAATATGTGCGTCAGCGGCAGGATGTCTTTAACGCCGCCCATCTTCTTCATGTCCTGCTCATGATGCATGGCGATGATGACCGCGCCCGAGCCAAGGAACAGGAGCGCTTTAAAGAAAGCGTGGGTAAAGAGATGGAACATCGCCGCGTCATAGGCGCCGACGCCGGCGGCGAAGAACATATAACCGAGCTGGGAGCAGGTCGAATAGGCGACGACCCTTTTGATGTCGTCCTGCAAGAGACCGACGGTCGCTGCGAAAAAAGCCGTGACCGCGCCGACGATGGTAACCAGCGCCGCGGCGCTCGGGGCGTATTCAAAGATCACCGAGCAGCGGCAAACGAGGAAAACCCCGGCCGTCACCATGGTTGCCGCATGGATAAGGGCGGAAACTGGCGTCGGACCTTCCATGGCGTCCGGCAGCCAGGTGTGCAGGAGGAACTGCGCCGACTTGCCCATGGCGCCAATGAAGAGAAGAACGGCGATAACGGTCAGCGCATGCCAGTCATTGTCGAGGAAATTGATCTGTAACTCGCGGATCGGCGCCGCGGCGACCGCGCCGTAAGGATCGACGACGGCGTTATTGCGAACCGCCTCGAACACGGCGTCGAACTCAATCGAACCGAAGACATAGAAAATGCACATGATGCCGAGGGCGAAGCCAAAGTCCCCGACCCGGTTGACGATAAAGGCCTTGATCGCCGCATCGTTCGCCGACTTTTTCTTAAACCAGAAGCCGATGAGCAAATAAGAGGCAAGCCCCACACCCTCCCAGCCGAAGAAAAGCTGGAGGAAATTGTCCGCCGTCACCAGCGTCAGCATGGCGAAGGTAAAGAGCGACAGATATGCAAAGAAGCGTGACTGTTCGCCGTATTCCTTCATGTAGCCCATGGAATAAAGATGGACGAGGAAGGACACCGAATTCACGACGACGAGCATCACCGCCGACATGGTGTCCAGGCGCACGGCCCAGTTCGCTTCAAACCCGCCCGACGCAATCCATGTAAAGAGCTCGATCGTTCGGGCATTGTTGCCGATGGCGACGTCGAAGAACAGGATCCACGACAGCACCGCAGCGATCAGCATGAGCCCGGTCGTCACATATTCCGACGCCTTCGGTCCGAATGTGCGACCGACCGGCATCGACAGCATCGCCCCGAAGAGCGGCAATAAAACGACGAGTTGCCCCATATCCGGCGCCGCTCCTAGTTCTTCATCAGGTTGGCGTCATCGACGGCAATGTCGCCGCGATTACGGAAGAATGCGACAAGAATGGCGAGACCGATGGCGGCCTCGGCGGCGGCGACAGTCAGCACCATGAAGGCGAACACCTGACCGGCCAGATCCCCGAGGAACTGGGAGAACGCGACAAGGTTGATGTTGACGGCCAGCAGCATAAGCTCGATCGACATCAGGATCACGATGACGTTTTTCCGGTTGAGAAAAATGCCGGCCATGCCGATCGAAAAAAGGATCGCGGCGACGGCAAGGTAATGTCCTAATCCGATGTCCAGCATCAACCGCCCCTAACGTAGTCCCTGACCGGACTGGATATCGACCAGTTCCACATCGCGCCCGCGGGCGACCTGCTCTGCGGGATCCTGCTTCTTGACGCCTTCGCGCGTCCGGAAGGTAAGAACGATGGCGCCGATCATGGCGACAAGCAGCACCATGCCCGCAATCTGGAAAAGATGAACGTAGTCTGTGTAGAGAACGAGCCCCAGCGCCTCGATATTCGTCGGCCCGTTCGGGTCGGAGACGGTTTCCGCCGCGGTCGGTATCGGGTGCGCCCTCGCCATCTCCGCCTCGGGGGGAAACGCCCAGACCGCGACGATCATGATCAACTCGATCACCACCAGCGCCGCCAGGGCAAAACCGATGGGCATGTATTGCAGGAAGCCCTGTTTCATCTCGACGAAATCCACATCGAGCATCATCACGACGAACAGGAACAGGACCGCAACGGCGCCCACATAAACGACGACCAGCAGCATCGCGAGATATTCCGCGCCCATCAGAACGAAAAGCCCTGCAACCGACAGGAATGCGCTAATGAGAAACAGGACCGAGTGCACCGGATTGCGCGCGGCAATCACCATAAACCCGCACCCCACGGCCGCAGCGGCGAATAGATAAAAAGCAAAGGCTCCGATCATGTCCGGTCCGGCGTCATTTCCCGCTATTCGCGCAGGGCGTTGATAAAACTCTTGGCTACAAACCAGACCCAAAGACTGAGGCCGGCCGACAGGTGTGATGGACGGGCCCGCGGCCTCCCCGCAATGCGACGAAACGACCTTAAGGCCCCAAATTCCGGCGGGTTTTAGCGGGCTCCGCGACGTAATGCAAAGGGGCGCAGCGCCTGAAACACGGCCTTTTTTAACGGCGGCTCTCGGCCCAGTGGCGAAGTCTCTTCGCGTTTTCCCCACGCAACTGCCAGGACATGCAGCGAACGCCGCCTCCCATATGACAGACCCCTGCTGACTGAACCGGTATGACTTCCTTGTCGGTCCATGACCGCATCGCCTCAAGCGCCGCAACGTCTTCCGGGACGCCGAATTGCGGGAAATAGATTCGCGTCGGCGTAACCAGCATGTTGGTGTAGAGCCCGCAGGCCGAGCCAAAGCGCTCGTCGTGAACGGCCGACCCGTCGTAGGGCGTTACGATTTCGAGAATCTCAACCCCGGGAAGACCGGCCCCAAGATCAGCCTTCAGTTCGGCGGCGTAATCCGGATCTTCCGGGTAACTGTTGATCACGACTCGATTCGGGTCGGTGAACGCGACGCCCCCGTCGGCGTGTTCAAGCCCTCCTTGCTCGTCAGCTTCAATGAACGCGACGTAGTCAAGCCCGGCCGCGCTGCGCAACAGCGCCCGGCCCTCTTCGTCCGATAAATCATTGTCGCGGAGAAACTTGCGGCTGACGACGGCGCGGCCCGCATAATCGTCAACAAGATTGCCGCCATCATTGAGCAGATCGCTTTCTTCGAAGGCCAACCCGGCGTCTTCGAGATAGGCGGCAAGCGTCTCCTGCACGGCGTCGGCGTCCGCCTGCCCCCTTCGTCCTCCTCCCTGCCCTTCGGCAGTGTAACGAAACATCACCGGGGCTTCAGCGTTGGAAAGGGAAAAGTCCCGCATCCAGATGTCGTCCATCGGCGCAATGGCGAGATAGCGCGGGTCAAGCGTTTCGGCGTAACGCGGATAAGACGCCTGATCGACAAAGATCACGACGTCGTCGCCACTTTCTATAATCGCTTGTGCATAGGCAACATGAAAATCGCGTATGGTACCCGCAACATCCGCGTAATAGGAATCGCCGTCCCGAGGCGCGGCCATCACGATCAGTTCACGATCATCCATGCCGCGGCCCTCAGCTCTATCGGAAACGGAATGTCCGTCGCCACATGCGGCCATAGCGACGACGCCAGCTAACATCGCGGCGAATACGCGGAGCGCCGTCAAATCCACCGCCTCACCCGCCGGCAATAAGCTTTGTACTCCTTGCCGAATTTGTCGCGAAGCGCCACCTCCTCGGGTTTGATCTGCATTTCCGTAATGTAGAGCACCCACGCGGTTAGCATTATAATGTTCAACGGATTCGCAAGATGAGCGCCCCAAGCCATCAGAATAAACAGTAGCGCCAGATACATCGGATTGCGGCTGATACGGTAAAGGCCGGTCGTCACCAGCCTATTCGCGTTTTCTGGCTTCATCGGATTGACGGTGGTTTTCGCGCGCAGGAAGATCGCGCCCGCGACAATTTCCATGACGACCCCGACGACACCAAATAAGTAAACCAGCAACGCACGTCCCTGGAAGTCTACCGAATATTGCGGCGTCCAGCGCGCCAGCGCCCACATCAACAGTGCAATGATGACGCCCTGTATCGGCGGCGGAACGACAAGTTTCATTTAGGCCTCCGCGCCCTCGCCCGCCTCCCCGGCGATGCGCGCTGCAAGCGCCGCCGACATGAACGGATCGAGATCGCCGTCGAGCACTGCATCAGGGCTCGGGCTTTCCACCTGGGTGCGCAGATCCTTCACCATCTGATAGGGCTGCAACACATAGGAGCGGATCTGGTGGCCCCAGCCGATATCGGATTTCGCCGCCTCCGTTGCGGCGGCCGCTTCCTCCCGGATCTGCAATTCCCGTTCGTAAAGGCGCGCGCGCAAAAGGTTCCAGCACGTCGCCCGGTTTTTATGCTGGGAGCGCTCGTTCTGCGACTGCACCACGATGCCGGTCGGCTCATGGGTTATGCGCACCGCCGAGTCGGTCTTGTTCACATGCTGACCGCCGGCGCCGGAGGCGCGAAACGTATCGACCCGGCAATCCGATTCGTTGATTTCGATCTCAATGCGGTCGTCGATCTCCGGATAGACCCAGACGGAAGAAAACGACGTGTGGCGCCGCGCATTGGAATCGTATGGCGAGATGCGCACGAGGCGATGCACGCCGGATTCAGTTTTCAGCCATCCATACGCATTGTGGCCTTTGACATGGATGGTCGCCGACTTGATGCCCGCCTCGTCGCCGGCCTGCTGCTCAATCACATCGACTTTATAGCCGTGCTGCTCCGCCCAGCGCACATACATGCGCAGGAGCATCGCCGCCCAGTCATTTGATTCCGTGCCGCCCGCGCCCGGATGAATCTCAACGAACGCATTGTTGGCGTCGGCCTCGCCGGAAAGCAGCGCCTCGATCTCCGCTTTCGCCGCACGGTCGCGCAGGGCCTTCAACATCTCCTGCGCCTCATCAAGGCTCGCCTCGTCGCTCTCTGCGTCAGCGAGTTCGGCAAGTTCCGAGATATCGCTCAGTTCGCCGTCGATCTCCGATACAGCGTTCATCTGCGCTTCAAGCGCATTGCGGCGCTGCATGAGCGCTTGCGCCTCTTCCGGATTGTCCCAGAGTTTCGGGTCTTCTGCGCGCGCGTTCAGTTCGTCGAGGTCTCGCCGGGCTTTATCCCAGTCAAAGACGCCTCCTCAGCAGTTCAGCAGACTGCCTCGTTTCGGTGATGAGCGCCTCGATTTCCGCGCGCATGGAAAACTCCGGTCAAAATTGAAAGACGCGGATTGGTAATAAGGCCCGCCGGTCTAGTAAAGACCGTTGAGGTCTTCCTCTTCCGGCGTCTCGTCGGCAAGGCCCGCTGACGACAGCGGATCGAGAATCAGCTCCTCCGACGACGGGCCGCCGCCGATGATATCGTCCGCCTTGAACGCTTCGAGAATGACCCGCCCGCTTGACGCCGGCTTACCGGTTTCTGCGTTGACGCGAACAAGTCGAATGCCGGACGGCACCCGGAAGGGAATGCCGGGTTCGTCTTTCAAGGCTTCAACCATGAAGTCCGCAAAGATCGGAGCCGCTACCGTACCGCCCGCTTCGTTCCGGCCGAGCGTCTGAGGGAGATCGAAGCCGACGAAAACGCCAGCGGCGAGGTCCGGCGAAAAGCCGACGAACCATGCATCTTTGTAGTCATTGGTGGTGCCGGTTTTGCCTGCGAGCGGTTTGTTTGACGCTTTACGCACAGCGCTTCCCGTGCCGCGCACGACCACGCCTTCGAGGATCGAGGTAATCTGATAGGCGGTGCGCGGATCAAGCACCTGCTCACGCGGGTCGGTCAATTGCGGTTCGGCCTGGCCGTACCAGAACGGCGCGTCGCAAGCGGAGCACACGCGGTTGTCACGCGTGTAAATCGTTTCGCCGGCGCGATCCTGAATGCGGTCGATAATCGCAGGGTCAACGCGTTTGCCGCCATTGACGAAAATCGAATAGGCGGCGGTGATTCTCATCAGCGTGGTCTCGCCCGACCCAAGGGAGATTGCGAGTTCGCGGGGCAGCCGGTCGGACAGTTTGAACCGTTCGATGTACTCCATGATCGGGCCGATGCCGAGATCCTGCGCGAGGCGCGCAGTCATGGTGTTGCGCGATTTTTCAATCCCTGTACGGAGCGTCGACTCGCCGCCGAAGCGGCCCTCAATATAATTGCCCGGCTTGTACCAGCTGTCTTCGCCCGGCGCGACAAAGGGCGCATCCAGCACGGTCGATGACGGCGTATAGCCATTATCGAGCGCCACTGAATAAACGAACGGTTTAAATGTGGAGCCGGGCTGGCGCTCCGCCTGCACGGCCCGATTGAATTCGGACATGCGGAAGGAAAATCCGCCAACCATGGCGAGCACGCGTCCCGTATGCGGATCGATTGCGATCAGCCCGCCATTAACCGCCGGCGGCTGACGCAGCGCATAGGCGCCGTCAATGACCGGCGCGTCCGCGGCGACCGTTCGCACGCCATTGTCGTCTTTTGTAACTTCGCGCGCCGCATCGACATAAACGATGTCGCCCTCGGAAAAGACTTGTCCGGCGCTCTCAACGGCCGGGCCGCGCTCGTTCGCGGAGATGTACTCGCGCGCCCAGTAGAGTTGGTCGACGGGAATAATCCCCTCGGTTCCGTCGCCGAAGCCGATCCGCGCCTCAGTGTCCTCGACAGCAAGAACCAGCGCCGGGCGCCATGGCGCCAGATCTTCCGATACGGCGCGCGTCTCCACCATGTCGGCGACCTGCGCCGTAAACGCCTCGTTCCAGTCGGCGCCGGCGTCGAACTCCATGGTCGCAAGCGGGCCGCGCCATCCGTGCCGCTGATCGTATTCGACAAGCCACCGGCGAAGGGCCGTTCCCGCAGCCCGCTGCAAATGCGGATCAACCGACGTCCGCACGGAAAGCCCGCCATCATAAAGCGCCTCGACGCCGTAAAGATCGACGATCTGTTTACGAACTTCCTCGGCAAAGTATTCCATCGTCCATTCGCGCGCACCCAGCGGATCCGCCATCTGCGCCCCGAGGGGCAACTCCCTCGCCTCGTCCGCGTCCGCCTGCTCAATTCGTCCGTCTTCCAGCATCCGGCCGATCACCCAGTTCCGCCGCGCGACGGCGCGTTTTTCGTTTTCGATGGGGTGGTAATTGGATGGGCCTTTGGTGATTGCAGCAAGATAGGCGGCCTCGGCGACGGAGAGATCGCTCAAGGCCTTGTCGAAGTAGTTGAGCGCCGCCGCCGCAACCCCGTAGGAGCGGTTGCCGAGGTAAATCTCGTTCAGATACAGCTCAAGGATATGATCCTTGGTGAACGCCGCTTCCATTTTTCGCGAGATCATCATCTCCCGCAGCTTGCGGTCGATCTTTTGCTCACTTGTCAGAAGAAAGTTCTTCGCGACCTGCTGGGTGATGGTCGAACCGCCTTCGAGGCGCCGTCCCTGGAGAATGTTGGAAATGTTCGAAATCTGCGCGCGGATGAGCCCGCGCATATCAAGCCCGGTGTGCTCATAAAAAGTTTTGTCTTCAGCGGAGACGAATGCGCCTTTGACGTGGTCGGGGATCTGTTCGATGGGCACGAACAGGCGCCGCTCCCGGGCAAATTCCGCAACGAGTGAGCCGTCGCCGGCGTAGACCCGCGTCGTCACAGGCGGCGCATATTCCGCAAGCTGACCATAGGGCGGCAAATCTTCCGCGAGCCGGCCAAGATAACTCGCAACGAATATCGCCGCCCCGATGATGGCGAAAGCGCCGGCTGCAAAGCCGATCCCGACGACTTTCACCGCCGTTGAAACAAACCCGCCCGGTTTGTCGATCTGGTCCCGTTCAGGATTTTCTTCGGCGCGTTTCGGGGCGGTCATCTCGTCCTGCGCGCGAGGTCGCGTGCGGTCGGACGGTCCAAGTTCAATAACGTCGTCAGCCCCGTTCTCGCCTGCGGCGTCGACAGCGGGTTTTTTCGTTTCACCGGGCGCGAACATATCGTGTTCGATTGGCGCGTCGTCCCGCCCCTTCGAACCGTTCTTTGTGTCATCGTTACTCATCGTTTCTCACCGCATCGCCGATGGGCGCCCCGCCTGACTTTGAGACCGGCGCGGCCCAAACCCCCGCGCCGGGACTGAATTGCTACCGCATAATATCGGCGGCAGCGAGGCGCAATCATGCCCATTTTTGTTAAATATCGGCTGATTTGCGTACACCGCCGACCATTGGTCAGTTCCCGCCGGCGGCCCCGGTCTGCGCGAATTGCTGCGGGTTTTCCTCAAAATACTTATCGATGGCTCTGGCGACCGCTCCCATGGTGCGATTTCGCCAGGCGGCTGATTTCAGGTTCACTTCGTCCTTGGCGTTGGAGATAAAAGCCATTTCAAACAGCACCGCCGGCACATCCGGCGCAAGCAGCACCCGCAGGTCCGCCTTGCGGTGAGACTTGTTGAGCAGCGGAATTTTCCCCGAAAGCTCCTTCAAAAGCTTGTCCGCAAACCGCGACGAAGCCGTATTGGTCTTGCCCTGCGCAATGTCGAACAGGATATCGCCCACATACGCATCGTCCTGGAACTCACGGGTATCCAGCCGGTATACCGTGTAATTGCCCTGCGACTTGGCCATCCGAGCCGAACGCTCCGTGCCTTTGTCCGACAGAGTGTAGACAGACGCCCCGCGAATCGATTTGTCGCCGAGGGCGTCCGCATGGAGCGAGATAAACAACGCCGCATTGCTGTCGCGCGCCAGCGTCTCGCGGCGCGCAAGCTCCTTGGCCTGATTGGGGATCAGGCGCACGTCCCTTGCTGACATCCGCGTGAGAACAACGTCGTAACGGCCTGTTTTTTCAAGAATTTCTTTCAGCTTTAAAGCGGCCTTCAAGGTGACGGTCTTTTCCAGCGTGCCGCCCTGCCCGATCGCGCCGGGGTCGACGCCGCCATGGCCTGCATCGACAACGATAACGCGTTTTGCCGGTGGCGCGGCGACCTCGCGTTTCAGGGCGGGCGCGGGCATTTCGTCATCGCCGGCCGCCGTGGCCCGCTCGATAACGGGCCCGAGGTCAGGATACTGGGCGGGCAAGCTGGCGAGAAACGCCGCCTTATCCCCCTTCACGAGATCGATCACCAGCCGGTGGTTGGCGACCTTCTCGGAGGGCTCAATAATGAAGCTTTCGCCGATTTTCGCCGTTTTCTTCAGGGTCAGCACAGCGCGCAGGCGGCCGTCGCTCTGTTTGACGAACTGGTAGTTCGCCACATGCCCCATCGCCGGTTGCAGCGCCAGCGCCGATGGCGGAATGGAAAGCTCTTTAAAATCAACGAATAAGCGCCCATTTCCCAGATCGTCGCCGGCCAGCGCATAAGTCGGCGCGCCGGCGATGTCGAAAACGATGCGCGTCTTGCCAGCTTCCGGGCCGAATCGCACGGATTTCAGGTCCGCCGCCTCAGCCTGCATGGCCGTCGCGAGAAGCGCGGCGAGCCCGAAAATAACGGTGACGAAGGCGTTTTTCATGGCCTCAACATACTTCCTCGCGCGGCCACGCCGACGCACGCCGCATTCGACCGGTTCGAGGCCGATTGCGCAAGACACTCCGGAGACCCCAATTTTCCTGCCACACCGTTAATGCGCAATTAAGAGTTCGTCCAGAAACACATGGGAGATTGAGTCGCGCCGTGAGCCGCCTTTTCTTTTTCCACCGGCTCCGGCATGGTAAAAATGACTTGCGATTCCGGCAGTATTTCGCCACATCGCAGATGATGAAAATCGGCGGTTTAGCGGACGCCCAGCGCTCGCGGCCGCCAGCGAAATTCCGGACCTTCACCGGTCCCGGTATCAGCGCCGGCAGCTCCATGAATGCCGGCCCGCGTCGGAAAGGACGACGCGAGGAGCGAAAAGCAGGCGCTGGAGTTTTTTTGAGCGCCGGAAAATCAACGCGCCGGCCCCGCCGGCTTATTAAAGAAACATCGCCGATGCTGCATAACACGACTTCGACTTGCGACGGTGCCCGTTCCCGGGCCGCCCGCGCAATCGCGTCCGCAGATCTGCGAACCAACACAGGCGGCGCCGGCTGCGGGTCCTTCGGGAATCGCGCGCGCCGCGGAGCCCAATTCAATGTCCAAAAAAATGTTAATCGACGCCGCCCACCCGGAAGAGGTGCGCGTGGCGGTCGTATCCCAGAACAAAATCGAAGACTTCGACTTCGAATCCGCGGCGCGCAAGCCATTACGCGGTAACATCTTTCTGGCGCGGGTCACCCGCGTCGAACCATCTCTGCAAGCCGCCTTCGTCGACTACGGCGGCAATCGCCACGGCTTTCTGGCGTTCAGCGAGATCCACCCCGACTATTACCAGATACCGGTTTCCGACCGTAATCTTCTGCAGGAAGCGGAGCAGGAAGTCGCTGAGCTCGCCGCCGAACTGGAACTGTCGCAGCGCGGCGACGACGAAGACGATGAGGACGCCGGGCCCTCCGCCGCAGGCTCCGACGATGAGGGTGAGGACGAACAGGACGAAAGCTTCGCCGAAGCCCTTTCCGACGTCGGCGACGATGAAGCCTCGGAAGACAGCGACAATGACGCCGACGATGAGGACAATGTCCGCGCCCAGTCCGACAGCGAGACCGATGACGAGGCGGCCTCCCCCGACGACCAGCGAATAGAGCGCCGCGAAACGGAAGAAGAAGAGGAAGAAGACAAAAAGACGAAGGCGTCAGACGATGACGAAGCGGCGGGCGAACGGTCCGAACCACAACCGGACGTCGGCGATGAAATCGACGAAGACGGCGAAGAGCCGTCGCTGAAAGCCGACGCGCAGCCGGAAGCGACATCTGAGGACGCAGCCGAAGACGCGGCGTCAGACGAAACCGATGCGGAAAACGACCATGACGATGCTGAAGCCGCGGCGGACCAGGCCGAAGCAAGTGACGACGCCGCGGGCGACGATGTTTCCGCCGATGACGATGAAAGTGATGATGGGGACGAGGAAACAGTCCGCGACAGCAAGAACGACGCGGCCAAGAGCGCGCGCGCCGCGCGCAACGCGCTTTTCGAGCGCTACAAAAACGCCAAGCGCAAACGCGCAAACCTGCTCCGCAACTACAAAATTCAGGAAGTCATCAAGCGCCGCCAGATCCTGTTGATCCAGGTCGTCAAAGAAGAACGCGGCAACAAAGGCGCAGCGCTGACCACCTATCTTTCGCTCGCCGGCCGCTACTGCGTCCTGATGCCGAACACGGCGCGGGGCGGCGGCATTTCCCGCAAGATCGCCAACGGCTCAGACCGGCGCCGATTGCGCCGCGTCGTCGACAGCCTTGAGGTGCCGCGCGGCATGGGGCTGATCATCCGCACTGCCGGCGCAAAACGCACGAAGACCGAGATTAAGCGCGACTACGATTATCTGCTGCGTCTTTGGGAAAACATCCGTTCCCTGACGTTAAAGTCGATCGCGCCCTGCCTAATTTACGAGGAGGCGAGCCTCATCAAGCGCGCCATTCGCGACCTTTACGACAAGGATATCTCCAAGGTCTATGTGGAGGGCGAGGAAGGCTATCGTGAAGCGAAAGACTTCATGAAAATGCTGATGCCGAGCCACGCCAAAAACGTGCAGCCTTACAAGGAACGCGCGCCGATATTTTTGAAGCACGGCGTCGAAACGCAACTTGACGGCATGTATCAACCGTCGGTTCGCTTAAAGTCCGGCGGTTACATCGTGATCCACCAGACCGAGGCGCTTGTTGCAATCGACGTCAACTCGGGCCGGGCCACGCGCGAACGCAATATCGAGCAGACGGCGCTGAAGACAAATATCGAGGCCGCCGAAGAAGCGGCGCGCCAATTCCGCCTGCGCGACCTTGCAGGTCTCATCGTCATCGATTTCATCGACATGGAAGAGCCGCGCAATAACCGCAAGGTTGAGCGCGCCCTCAAAGACGCGATGAAGGCCGACCGCGCGCGCGTTCAGATCGGACGTATTTCGCCGTTCGGACTTCTGGAATTGTCTCGGCAACGGCGGCGTTCAGGCATCGTCGACGGCACGACTCAAACCTGTCCGACGTGCTCCGGCGCCGGCGTTATTCGCTCGCACAACATGGCGGCGCTCCGAATTCTGCGCGCCATCGAAGGGGAAGCGATTGCCGGCAAGGTGGGGACAATCGCCGTGCGCAGTTCGATCGACGTATCCCTCCACGTGCTCAATCATCATCGGGACTGGATAAACCGGATTGAGCAGGCCAACGGCGTCAGCGTCGAGATCATCGCCGATTCCGACAAGCACGGGGACGACTACGAACTGGAGACGAGCGGCGCGCCGCGGGAACGGCGAAAGGACCAGCCCGTCGTCCGGGCCGATCAGACCGAGCCGCTCGACATGGATGATGCGGACGTCACAGACGACGACGCCGGAGCGGAGCAAAGCGCTGACTCTGAAGAGAAGCCGAAAAAGCGACGCCGGCGACGGCGCCCGCGGCGCGACCGGGACGACGGCGATCAGCGCGAAACCGCCGGCGACGGCGACGACGCCGCATCGGAGACGCAGTCGGCGGACGCTCCGTCAAGTGACGAAGAGTCCGAAGACAAGCCGAAAAAACGTCGGCGCCGCGGGCGCCGCGGCGGGCGCCGCAACCGCAAGGAGACGACGAGCGCAGAGGCGTCCGAGTCTGCCGAGGGCGACAATGCGGACGCGGCCGGAGACGACGCAGAAAAGAGTGCCGATCCTGCGACGGAGCAAGACGAAGCAAACGCCGCCGGCGATGCAGCGGACAACGCCGGCCCGGCACCCACCGCTGCGGAAGAAACACAGCCAGACGCCGCACCGGATGATGCAATGCCTTCTGCCGGCTCCAACGGCGCACAACAAAACGGCGACGACGCAGGCGCGCACGAAAAGGAAGACGACGTACAACCGGACGCTTCCGCCGGCGAATCCAACCCGGAAGACGGTCCGACCGCGCCGCAAAAGCCTGCGCGACGCGGCTGGTGGCATCGGTCAGCCTCCTGATCGCGACCCATTGCGACGGATTGAGCAATCCGGCGCGTTAAACAGGATCACGATTGCGGCGCCCGGTAACGCAGGATACCGGCGCCGCCTCGAAATCGCCGCGGTTCGCCGCTAAAGTTTTAAAGGTATGTTGAAGAGATTTTCGTTGCTCAAACGCGCCGCGTTTTCCTGGCGCAAAGCCGTCGCGGCCCTGGCCGCGCCCGTATTCGCGTTTAGCGGCGCTGCGGCGCAGGCCCAGGGCATCAGCCTGTTGCGCGATGCGGAGATCGAGAAATTCCTCGACGACTACTCAAGACCCATATTCGCCGCCGCTGGACTGTCTCCGGATTCCATCCAGATCCTGATCGTCAATGACGGGTCGTTCAACGCCTTTGCCGGGGGCCGGTATATGGGCGTCAACACCGGCCTTTTGACGATCGCCGACACGCCGAACCAGGTTCAGGCGGTGATTGCGCACGAAGCCGGCCACCTCGCCGGCGGGCATACGGCGCGAAGGGGCGACGCCCTCGCCTCGGCCTCCCGTCCGATGATTCTCGGCTTGCTCCTCGGCGCCGCGGCCATCGCAGCCGGCGCGCCCGATGCAGGCCTCGGCATATTGTCCCTCGGGCAAACCGTCGGTCAGGCGAATTTCCTGAAATACAGCCGCGGCCAGGAAGCGTCGGCAGACCAGGCGTCAATCACCTATATGGACCGCATCGGCCGTTCGAGCATCGGCGCCCTCGAAATCTGGCGCAAGCTGCGCAACAGCCAGATCATTCGCGGCGATAACATCAACCCCTATTTCCTGACGCACCCGCTGGCCAACGAACGTCTGACCGCGCTCCAGTCCCGCGTCGAAGCATCACCTTACGTCGATGTTGTGGATTCACCGGAAGAAATCGAACGGCTCAGATACATTCAGGCGAAGATTTACGGGTTTCTGCACGATCCGAACGCGACGCTGCGCAAGTTTCCCCTGACCGATCAGTCGGGACCCGCGCATTACGCGCGCGCCGTCGCATATTTCCGCGTTGCGAAGATTGACGAGGCCCTCTCCGAAATCCGCACGTTGACGGACCAGGATCCGAACAATCCCTATTTCCATGAGCTTGAGGGGCAGATGCTGTTTGAGTTCGGGCGCACAAATGAATCAATCGAGCCGAACCGCACCGCAATCAGCCTGCTGCCGGACAATGCACTGTTGCGGATCGGACTTGGCCGGTCTTTGCTGGCGTCGAACGAGCCCGTGCTGATCGAGGAATCGACGGCCGAATTCAAGCGCGCGTTGCTGCTGGAGCCGGATAACAGCTTCGGCTGGTTTGAACTCGCGCGCGCCTATGGCGCCCTCGATCAGGAATCGCTGGCGCTGCTGGCGACCGCTGAGTCGCGCTATCACGCCGGCGCCGAAGCCGATGCAAACAGCTTCGCCCGGCGGGCGATGGCGGGGCTTGCCCGCGGCACGCCGGAATGGCGCCAGGCCACGGACATTATCCTTGCGACCCAGCCGGAGGGACAGGCGTTGCCGCTGCCGTCCGGCGTGGAACAGCCGGCGCCGACAACCCGCAGGCCCGAGCCGGAGCCGGAAAAGGCGCCGGACGTGCCGGATCCGACATTTGCACCGGAATAACTTTTTAGCTCTAAAAGGCGTCAGTCATGCGCCGGGCGCGGCGCCAACGCGGAGAATGATCGGTGGACAGTAAAACGAAATGGGGCATCGGCGCGGCGCTTTTCGGCGCGTTTACTCTCGGCGGCATATCGATGGTCACATTCTCCACGGCGCAACCGTCTTCGGCGAATGGCGCAGGCGAAGCCGCGCCGGATGCAGGCGAACGGGTGAGCGTTCCGGTTCGCGTCTCCGACCGCGCACCCGTCGAAACGTCGTTTTCAGATCGGCAGGAAGACGAAATCCGCGCCCTCGTTCGCGAATATCTGATGACCAACCCGGAAGTCATCATCGAGTCCGTCAACGAATTCAGCCGGCTTCAACACGTCCGCTCGCAACAGCGCGCCGTCGACGGCGCCAGGGAGAACCTTTCCAGGCTCCTCGATCCAGAACACGGGTTTGTCGCTGTGGACAATCCGGAAAAAGCCAAGGTCGCCGTCATCGAACTGTTTGATTACCACTGCGGCTACTGCAAGCGCGCAGCGCCGTTGATGAAATCGCTCATGAAAAACGAAAAGGACGTGAAAGTCGTTTACCGGGAGTATCCAATCTTCGGCGAAAAGTCGGAACTCGCCGCAGAAATGTCGCTGGCCGCGCGCGAACAGGGCAAGTTTCTCGATTTGCATTTCGCCATGATGGAAGCGTCAGGCGACCTTACGAAAGACCGCATCCGGACGATTGCAAAGAAGAACGGCGTCGATTTTTCGAGACTCGAAAAAGGACGCGAAGACCCGAATGTCCGGGAGTCGATTGTTGAAACGCTCAACATTGTTCGCGAGATGGGCGTTGACGGCACGCCCGCGTTTGTCGTGGCGTCCCTCGACGGGGAATACGTAAATGTCGTGCAGGGCTTCGATACGCGGGAGCTGATCGAATCAATCGAGGACGCCAGAGCGGCGGCAAACTGACCGGCTGCGCGCCTACCCCCGGATCAATCCCAGCCGCTTGGCCGCCGCGAAGCGGTAATGGGCGTCCCGACCGTAATGGCGGGCTTCTTCCTGACAGGAATAGGCGAATTTGATGTCGTGCTCGTCGTCCGACGACTGCGCCGCGGACGCAATCACGTGCCAATCGGGCGCACCCGTCGGCGGCGGCGCCAGGGGCTCCAGAGCCGGCGCGCCAATGGATGCATAGGCCGCAAGCAGGCTCGACCACAGCGCTTTGCGCAGTTGCCGATCGTCCATCACCACATGCTCGGCAAGAACGCGGGTCGCATGCACGCCCGTTACGCAATGCAGTGCGGTGAAATCCAGCGACGCGATGTAGATCCGCAGGGCGGTCGCGGCGATCTGCTCGAACGGAACGTCCGCCGCCGCGGCGCGGGTCAGAACGGCGCCCATCTGGGGGCTGGAAACGATCTCGGCGATGCGCTCGGAAATCGTCGGCTGATCCAGTTTCAGTTTGCGCCGATGCTTGGCGAAGGTTGTGGTTATGTCGTCGAGCAGCGTCTGAGCGTCATTATTGGCGGCGCCGATAGACCGGGCGAATTTGACCGGCGTCGCATGAGCGTGCCAGTAAGCGAGCCCGGCGGCGATTTCGACATCATTATTGGCGATCAGCCCGAAAGACACACGGATCACGCCGTGGAACGCCGCCGCTGCGATGGCGCCGGTCAATTCCGGCAGATGCTCGCCCAGCGTCTGCGCGCGCCCTTCGCTCTCAATCGAGTGCAGGAAGTAGTTGAGCGCCGCCGGATAGACAGTAGGGTCGCCGAGACGCGCGGAAAGGAGAAGCCCGTCGATCGTTGATTTCCCGACTTTTTTCCGCTTCAGCTTCTTGCGATAGGTCTTGGCGAACGCCTCCACCCGCTCCGGCGAGGCGCCCAGTTCGCGCAAGGCCGTCACGGCCATGGGCAGATGGTCGGAAAAATCATGCTCCCCGTATTCCGGCGCATATTTCAGCGCGTGGGTGTTGAGGTCGAACGGCGGAGTGACGGCCATATTCAAGGCGAATTCTCTTTCCTGAAACGCGGGCCGGATTTCGCGGAACGGCGATGCTACGGGGCCGGCAATAAGCGACAGAAAATAGCGCCTGGCGAGCAGAATTGGAATAGGCAATCCCAGCGCGGAATCGCCGCGATTTGGCAAAAAATGCCCGAAATTCAGCCTTTTGTGCCGTAAATTCGATCCCCGGCGTCGCCAAGGCCGGGAAGTATGTACCCGACATCATTGAGCCGCTGATCGAGGGCCGCCGCGATAATCGGAATGTCAGGGTGAGCCTCGGAGAACGCGGATACCCCTTCCGGAGCTGCAACGAGGCACAGGAATTTAATCCTGCCCGCGCCTGCTTTCTTGAGTTCGGCGGCGGCCTCTATGGCGGTCCCGCCGGTGGCGAGCATGGGATCGAGCAAAATGACCTGACGCTCGCCCAGATTATCCGGCGTCTTGAAATAGTAGGGCCTCGGCTCAAGGGTCGCCTCGTCGCGCTCAATCCCGATATGGCCGACGCGGGCGGACGGGACGAGATCCAGGAGCCCATCGAGAAATCCGTTGCCGGCCCGCAGAATCGACACGAAACAAAGCTTCTTGCCTTCGAGATACGGGAAGGCCCCCCGCTCCAGCGGCGTGTCGATCTCCACCTGCCCGAGAGCCAGATCCCGCGTCGCCTCGCAGCCGAGCACGAACGCGATTTCCCGAAAGACCTGCCGAAACTGGGCCGTCGGCGTCTCCCGATTGCGCAGGATCGTCAGCTTGTGCTGGATCAACGGATGCTCGACGAGCGTGAGATTGTCGGCTGTCATAAGAGACCCTAGTCTGGCGCACCGGTTTATCGGCGATGGCGCAGCCGCTGTCCATCGCACCGACTTACGGAATTACGCATGCTGACGGATTTTGACCGCGAGATGATTGAGCTGGCCTATCTTCAGGCGAAGATCAGCGCCGACGCGGGCGGGTTGCCCATCGGTTCCGTTCTCGCGCGCGGCGACGCCATTCTCGGCGTCGGCCATAATCAGCGCGTACAGAAAGGCGACCCGATCGCCCATGGCGAGATGGATGCGCTGAGGAATGCGGGCCGGCAAAAGACCTACAAGGACACGACGCTCTATACATCGCTCAGCCCCTGCATGATGTGCTCGGGCACGATCGTTCAGTTCAAGATACCGCGCCTTGTCATCAACGATACGGAGACATTCGGCGGCAATGAAGCGTTTCTGCGCGAACGCGGCGTTGATGTGATCGACGCCGCGCACAAGCCTTCAATCGAACAGATGGCCGCGTTTATCGCAGAGAAGCCGGCCCTGTGGAACGAAGACATCATGGAGTGACGTCTTCTATCCGCGCGAAGCAATCAGCGCTTCCGCCTTGGCAACATCTTCCGGCGTATTCACGTTAAAGAAAGCGGCGTCGTCATCGAACGCCGCGTCGCGCGCATTGAGCCCCGCGGCGATCTCATGAAGCGCCGGCGCTTCTCCGCACTCAGCTGATTGAAAATACGCGGAAAGCGCGCCCGTTTCCCAACGTGCAAATGTCGGGTGACGGCGTCCGCCGCAACGGACGATGGCTGACGACGGCGCCTCGTGCAAACGGCCCACAAAGTCTCGCGGCAACAGGGGCGCATCGACCGGCGCCGTAACAAAAGCGCAAACGTCGGGCGCATTCGCACTCAGCCAGTGCAGCGCCGCAAAGAGGCCGGCGGCCGGCCCCCTTGGCCCGTCCGGCCGATCCGGCGTCGCAACGGCGTCCACGCCATAATCATTGGGCCCGGCGACAAGCACGCGATCAACCTGGGGCGCCAACCGTTCATAAACATGATCGAAGAGTCGCTTGCCCGCCACCAACGCCGCGCCTTTGTCGACGCCCCCAAGGCGCCGGGCGCCGCCGCCGGCCAGGATAACGCCCGCTAACGGCGCGCGGTCCATCACCGCAACCTGACGAAACGGGCCGTGTCGCCAACGTTCAACGGGTCTGCATGTGGCGGGCGCCTGATCAGCGCATTGGCCTCGGCAAACGGACGCAATAACGAGCTGTCCTGGTTTGACGCGGGCGTGAGCTTGTCGCCGTCGAATGTCGCGCGCAGATACGCCTCGCGGCCGCCATTTGCGGGAACGGGCGCCGCCATTGGCGCCGCGCTTTCCAACGCTTCCCGGTCGCGCCCGCCAAGCGCGGCGACAAGGGGGCGGACGAACAGCGTCGCCGTGACAATAGCCGACGCCGGATTGCCCGGCAGGCCGACAATGCGCGCGTCGCCCAGTCGGCCGAACCATGTGGGTTTGCCCGGACGCACGGCGACTTTTTCGAACGCGATTTCACCGCCGCAGTTGAGAAATGCAGTTTTCACGAAATCATAGTCGCCCACCGAAGCGCCGCCGACAGGTACGATGACATCGGTCCCGCGCGCCTCTTCAAACTTGGTAACAATGTCCGCTTCCGTATCGCGCGCGCAGCCGAGATAGCTCGCCTCGCCGCCCCAGCTTTTTACGAGCGCCGACAGTGCGTAATGATTGGAATTGATGATCTGACCGGGCTTCAGATCGCCGCCCGGCTCCATCAATTCGTCGCCATTCGAAAAGATCGCAACGCGCGGGCGGCGATAGACGGGAACCCGATCGATATTCGCCGCCGCAAACAAGGCGCCGTGCACTTCGTTCAAAACCTCGCCGTTTTCCGCAAGGATTTTCCCTTCAAGAAAATCAATGCCGGCGGCGCGAATGTGGCGCGGCGCCGATTGCGCTTCTTTAACGACAATTGCATCGCCGTCCCGCGAAACATCTTCCTGAATAATAATGTGATCGGCGCCGTCGGGCACGCAGGCGCCCGTAAAGATCCGCACCGCCTCCCCCGCCCCGATCGGTCTCTCAAACGGGGCGCCCGCCGGCGCTTCGCCAATAACACGCAGCGTGGCGCCTTTTTTTGCGTCATCGAAGCGCGCAGCGTAGCCGTCCATGGCCGAGGCGGCGAATGGCGGCTGGGTTATCCGCGCCTTGACATCGCGCGCAGCGATGCGGCCCGCGCAGTCTTCAAGCGCGACAAGTTCGGCGTCTAAAGCATCGACACCGTTCAGGATAATCGCAAGCGCTTCGGCGACGCTGATCATGATCTAAACTGTTCGCCGATAATCGCCCGACTTGCCGCCGGATTTTTCAACTAGGCAGATGCGCTCGATGGTAATCGCCTTATCGATCGCTTTGGCCATGTCGTAGATGGTGAGGCAGGCGACGCTGACCGCCGTCAGCGCTTCCATCTCAACGCCGGTCTTGCCCGACGTTTTGACGTCCGCGGTCACGACGAATGCGCCCACGGCATCGTCAGGCTCGATACGCAGGCTGATCTTGTCGATCGGCAGCGGGTGGCACAGCGGGATCAGGTCGCTGGTGCGCTTGGCCCCCATGATGCCCGCCAGCTCCGCTATCGCGCCAATGTCGCCCTTTTTCACGTCGCCTTCGCGCACGGCTGCGTAAGTTTCCTTCGAAAACACAACGCGCCCTTCGGCGACGGCGCGGCGCGCGGTTTCGGCCTTCGAGGACACGTCGACCATGTGCGCGCGACCGTCTTTGTCGAAGTGGGTCAAATCGGACATTTATTGTTCCATGAGGCGCGGCATCAATTCGACAAGGTTGCAGGGCCCGTAACGAGCATCAAGCTGATGGGAGATAACCTTGTCCCAACCATCTTTCACCGCGCCGTTCGACCCCGGCAGTGCGAAAACAAACGTGCCGCGCGCAAGCCCCGCGGTCGCGCGAGACTGAAGGGTCGACAAGCCGATGCTTTCGTAGCTCACCTTGTGAAATATGACCGAAAACCCGTCGATGGTTTTTTCAAATAGCGGCGTTACTGCTTCCACGGTGACGTCGCGCCCGGTCAGCCCCGTGCCGCCCGTGGTGATCACAACATCGACTTCCGGATCGTCAATCCACGCGGTGACCGTTTCTCGGATCTTCGCAATGTCGTCGCGCACGATCATACGCCCTGCCAGCTCGTGATCCGCGTCGGCGATGCGCGCCGCAAGGATATCGCCGGACGTGTCGGTGGACGCATCGCGGGTATCGGATACAGTGAGGATCGCGATCCTGACCGGTTTGAATTCTGCGTTGTCCTTGCGCTTTCCCATTTAACCGCTTTCTTCCCATCGCGCCGCATCTTTGTAGTCTTCCGCACGGGGCTCGATCCATGTCGCTCCGTCGGCGCGATGTTCCTTCTTCCAGAACATGGCCTTTGTTTTCAGATAGTCCATCAAAAAATCCGCCGCCTCGAAGGCTTCCCGGCGATGGGCCGCTGCAACACAAACAAGAACGATCGGCTCCTCTGGCCCAAGGCGCCCAACACGGTGGATGATTTCAATATCTGATACGGGCCACCGCGCACGCGCTTCGGCTTCTATCTCGGTAATCGAGCGTTCGGTCACGCCGGGGAAATGATCCAGTTCCAGCGCCGTGACGGCGTTTTCGCCAGCCTGTCCGCGCACGACGCCTGAGAATGTCACAACGGCGCCGGGGGCGCCGGCGCGATCATTGAATGCGGCGATTTCCGCATTCAGATCGAAGGGCGTTTCCAAAACTCTGACCACAGGACTAACCGCCGCTAACGGGCGGGATAAATGCGATCTCGTCCTTGTCCGAGATTGCGGCGTCTCCTTGGGTCAGCACCTCATTGACGATGCAACGCACCGACGGATCCGCAAGCGCCGCGCCGAGCGCTTCGTCGCTTCCGGCAATCGCCGCTTTCAACGCAGACACCGTTTCCGCATTACCCAGGGGAAACTCCCGCGAGCGGGCCTGCGCAATATCGCCGAGCTTTCCGAAAAACATGAGACGCGCCATGTCAGCCGCCCGTTACAGACATATGACGCGCCACCGCCGGCGCCGCGCCCGGCGTCTTGATTTGAAACCCATGGCGTTCAGGTTTCGTCGCCATTGCGCGATCGAGCGCCGTCGCCAACGCAGCCTCCGGCGCCGGGCCGCGCAGAGCGGCGCGCAGATCGATGAAATCATCATGGCCAAGGCAGGTATAAATCCGTCCGGTGCAGGTGACCCGAACGCGATTGCAGCCTTCGCAGAAATTCTGTGTCAGCGGCGTGATGAAACCGAGGACGCCGCCGGTTTCTTCAACACGAACATATCTCGAAGGGCCGCCTGTGCGCATGGTCATTGGCGTCAGCGTCCACTGCGTCTCAAGGGCGTCGCGCACCGCCGTCAGCGGCAAATACTGATCCGTCCGGTCTTCGTCGATCTCGCCGAGGGGCATGACCTCGATAAGCGTCACGTCCATGCCGCGGCCATGAGCCCATTCAATGAGCGATGGAAGTTCCTGATCGTTCACGCCCTTCAACGCCACGACGTTGATCTTGATTTTCAGCCCGGCCGATTGCGCCGCATCAAGCCCCCGCAAAACCTTTGAGAGAACGTTTCGCCGAGTGAGGCGTTCGAACTTTTTATCGTCGAGCGTGTCCAGCGACACATTGATCCGCTTGACGCCGAGTTCACGCAAAACGTCAGCATGGTGAACAAGCTGCGTTCCGTTTGTCGTAAGCGTTAACTCATCAAGGTCACCGCTTTTGAGACGCCGCGACAGCCGCGCCAGCAACGTCGCAATATCCCGTCTGACCAGGGGTTCGCCCCCGGTGATCCGGATTTTACGAACGCCGCGATCGATAAAGGCCCCGGCGACGGATTCGAGTTCTTCGAGGCTCAGAACATCGCGCTTCGGCAGAAACGTCATGTGTTCCGCCATGCAATAACGGCATCGCAGATCGCAGCGATCCGTTACGGAAAGCCGCAGATAGGTGATTTGACGCCCAAAGCTGTCGGTCAGTGCATTGTCACTCATGGCGTTGGTCTACCACGCTAGGAGAGCGCAGGCTATCGCTCGTACCGGGCTTGTAGTCTCCTTTATTTCCCAGCCTTATTTACCAGCCTGGGCGCGCGCTTCCATTGCCGCGAGCTGTTCCGGCGTCGCTGGCGTCTGGTATTTTTCTTTCCACTCGTCGTAGGGCATGCCGTAGATGCGTTCGCGCGCCTCGTTGTCGGAAACATCAAGGCCGAGTTCGTCAGCCGCCGCCTTGTACCACTTGCCAAGACAGTTGCGGCAGAAGCCGGCGAGAATCATCAGATCGATGTTCTGAGCGTCCTTGTTTGAGTCCAGATGGTCGATCAGGCGTCGCATGACGGCCGCATCGAGTTTTTCCTGTTCCTGCTCGCTCAAATGGGTCATGGGCCGTCCTGCTCCGGTTTGCTCCAAAGCATCATATCGACGTGCGACGGCGCGATTCAACCGTCAGCGCGCCTTCGCCTCAAGACGGTGCTTGTGCAGCAGCGGCTCGGTGTAACCGCTCGGCTGCGCAACCCCTTCAAAAACGAGAGCGCGCGCGGCGCGGTAAGCAACCCCGTCAAATCCCGGCGCCATCGGGACGTAATCGGGATCGCCCTCGTTTTGAGAATCAACCTTTTCCGCCATGCGCCGGAACGCATCGTCAATCTGCGCCTCAGTGCAGACGCCGTGGAGAAGCCAGTTCGCCATGTGTTGCGATGAGATGCGCAAGGTCGCGCGGTCTTCCATGAGGCCTATATCGTTGATATCCGGCACCTTCGAACAACCGACGCCCTGATCGATCCACCGCACTACATATCCGAGAATGCCTTGGGCGTTGTTATCGAGTTCGTCGCGCACTTCCTGTTCGGACCAGTTCGTTCCGCCGGCGAGCGGAATGGTCAGCAGCTTTTCGAGACCGGGAACCGGTTCTTTCGCGACTTCCTGCTGGCGGGCGAACACGTCCAGCTGATGATAATGGAGCGCGTGCAGAACCGCCGCCGTCGGGCTCGGCACCCAGGCGGTGTTGGCGCCGGTTTTCGGGTGGCCGATTTTCTGTTCCAGCATGTCGGCCATGCGGTCCGGCGCAGCCCACATGCCCTTGCCGATCTGCGCCTTTCCGGACAGCCCACACTGAAGACCGATCGCCACATTGCGCGCTTCATAGGCGCCAATCCAGTCCGTCGATTTCATTTCATTTTTGCGGACCATGGCGCCGGCGCGCATGGACGTATGGATTTCATCGCCAGTGCGGTCGAGGAAGCCGGTATTGATAAAGACGATGCGGTCTTTGACCGCTTCAATGCAGGCGGCGAGGTTGGCAGAGGTTCGGCGTTCCTCGTCCATGACGCCAACCTTGACGGTATGACGCTCAAGTCCGAGCAGATCCTCGACAGCGTCGAACAGCCTGTTCGTGAAGGCGCACTCTTCGGGTCCATGCATTTTCGGTTTGACGATATAGATCGAGCCGGCTTCGGAGTTCGAGAACGCACCGCTGCGGGCGAGATCATGCATGGAGATAAGGCTTGTGAAAATCGCGTCGAGGATGCCCTCCGGCGCTTCGGCGTCGCCGATCATCACCGCCGAGTTCGTCATCAGGTGGCCGACATTGCGCACCAGCAAAAGCGATCGACCTTTCAGCGAGAGCGTGTCGCTGCTCGGCGCCGTGAAGGTTCTGTCGGCATTGAGGCCGCGATCAACGGTGTCGCCGCCCTTCATGAAACGCGCCGTAAGATCGCCCTTCATCAGACCGAGCCAGTTTCGGTACGCCGTTGTCTTGTCCTCGGCATCCACCGCCGCAACGGAATCTTCAAGGTCGACGATCGTGGACAAGGCCGCTTCCATCGTAATGTCGGAAACGCCGGCGGGATCGTCCCGTCCGATCGGGTGATTGCGGTCAATATTGATGACGATATGCAGACTGTTGTGCTTCAGCAGAATAGCTGTCGGGGCGTCCGGCGGTCCGTCATGGCCGGCGAAGGCATCCGGGTTCTCTAACGCCGGGAGAAGCGCCCCGCCCTTCACCGAATAGGCCGTCGCGTCCCCGTGGGACCCCGCGGCCAGCGGAACCGCGTCATCGAGAAACGCTTTTGCCCTGGCGATGACCTTGGCGCCGCGCGCCGGATCGTATCCCGGCTTCTCTGTCCCGGAGCGCGCAATCGCATCCGTTCCATAAAGCGCATCGTAAAGACTGCCCCACCGGGCGTTGGCGGCGTTCAACGCATAGCGCGCGTTAAGAACCGGAACAACAAGCTGAGGTCCGGCCAGTCGGGCGAGTTCGTCATCGACATTTGACGTTCCGACCGCGAAGGGCGCCGGCTCCTCAACAAGATAACCGATTTCGCGCAGAAAGGCCTGGTATTCGTCCGCCGGAATCTCCGCGCCCTTTCGCGCCTCGCACCAGTCGTCAATCTGCTGCTGCAATCTATCGCGTTTGGCGAGAAGCGCTTTGTTCTCAGGCGCAAACGTTTCGATGAGATCGCTGGCGCCCTGCCAGAATGCGCCGGCCTCGACCGCAAGACCGGGCAACGCCTCCTTCTCGACAAAGTCGGCCAATTCCTTCGCGACGCGCAAAGACGCGCGTTCAACATATTCAGTCATGGTTCATCAGCTCTGCTTCTGGAAAAAATGCGGCCGCCCTACGGGACCGCCGCTTATGGCAAAGAATTGCGCCAAAGAACAGCAGGACTAGAACTGATTCATGGTGTTGTCCTTGCCGCCCGCTTTCAGCGCGGCGTCGCCGGCGAAGTACTCTTTGTGGTCATCGCCGATATCCGATCCCGCCATGTTCTGGTGCTTCACGCACGCAATGCCCTGGCGGATCTCCTCGCGCTGCACGTTCTTCACGTAGCCAAGCATGGCTTCGTCGCCGAAATAGAGCTTGGACAGATTGTCGGTCGACAGCGCCGCCGTGTGATAGGTGGGAAGCGTGATCAAGTGGTGGAAAATTCCCGCGCGCTTCGAAGCGTCCGCCTGAAAACTGCGGATCCGGTCGTCCGCCTCAGCGGCGACCGGCGTGTTGTCATAGTCGACGCTCATCAGTTTCGCGCGATCATATGCGGAAACGTCTTTGCCTTCCTGCTCCCACGCATCGAAAACCTGCTGGCGGAAGTTCAGCGTCCAGTTGAAGGACGGGGAGTTGTTGTAGACGAGCTTGGCGTTCGGAATGACTTCCCGGACGCGATCGACCATGCCCGCGATCTGTTCAACATGGGGTTTCTCGGTTTCGATCCACAGGAGATCGGCGCCATTTTGCAGCGAGGTAATGCAGTCAAGAACGCAGCGATCTTCGCCGGTACCGGATCGGAACTGGAACAGATTGGACTGCAACCGCTTCGGACGCAGCAATTTGCCGCCGCGATTAATGAGAACGTCGCCATTCGCGGTATCGTCCAGCGTCACCTCATCGCAGTCGAGAAAGGCGTTATACTGATCGCCGAGATCGCCCGCCTCACGGGAATAGGCGATCTGTTTCGTAAGTCCGGCGCCGAGGGAGTCCGTTCGCGCGACGATAACGCCATCTTCAACGCCAAGTTCGAGGAATGCGTAGCGGCAGGCGCGGATCTTCGCGAGGAAGTCTTCGTGGGGAACGGTAACCTTCCCGTCCTGGTGGCCGCACTGCTTTTCATCGGACACCTGATTTTCTATCTGAAGGGCGCAGGCGCCAGCCTCAATCATCTTCTTGGCGAGCAGATAGGTCGCTTCCGCGTTGCCGAAACCGGCGTCGATATCGGCGATGATCGGCACGACGTGGGTTTCGTGATTCTCAATGGCGTCGAGAAGCTCTTTCTCCCTTGCGCTGTCGCCGGCCGTGCGCGCCGCATCGAGATCGCGAAACAGAAGGCCAAGCTCGCGCGCATCGGCCTGTTTGAGGAATGTATACAGCTCCTCAATGAGCGCCGGCACGGACGTCTTTTCATGCATGGACTGATCCGGAAGCGGACCGAACTCCGAACGCAGCGCTGCAACCATCCATCCCGAGAGGTAAAGGTATCGGCCCTTGGTCGAACCGAAATGCTTCTTGATGGAAATCATTTTCTGCTGGGCGATGAAACCATGCCAGCATCCGAGGGACTGCGTGTAACTCGCCGGATCAGCGTCGTAAGCCGCCATGTCGTTACGCAGGATCTTTGCGCAGTATTTCGCGATATCGAGGCCGGTTTTGAAGCGGTTCTGGGCGCGCATGCGAACCACCGCCTCCTCGTCAATGCCGTCCCAGGCGCCAAGATTGTCTTTGATCAGTCCCCGAATGGAATCGATGTTCTGGTTATAGGTCATCATCGTTCGCCTTTTCTTTTCCGCTTTGCGTGAAACGCCTGACGAGCCCGTTGGGGCGACGCCCGGATCCGATGGTTCACGAGATATCAGCGCGCGGGCCATATTGCATCTGCGAAAAAGTCATTTTGTAATACTTTACAAATTTATGTTGTAATGTTGTAATTATATTGAAATCAGCAGTTTAGCGAGGCAATTGTGGCCCGAGAACGCAGCGTTTTCCTTGGCCCCAGGCTGCGCCGGCTCCGGCGCGAGCTGGGCGTCACGCAGGCCGCCATGGCCAGCGATCTGGAAGTGTCGCCCTCCTACATCGCCCTGATGGAGCGCAATCAGCGTCCGGTCACGGCGGACGTCCTCCTGCGGCTCGCGAAGACCTACCGCCTCGACGTGGCGACCCTCGCCGCCGCGCGGGAAGACGATTTCGCGGCGCGGCTCCGTGCGGCGCTGCGCGATCCCCTGTTCGACGACCTCGAAATCGCGTCCATGGAGATCGAGGACTTCGGAAACTCATTTCCCGGCGCCGCGGACGCTTTGCTTCGTCTTTACACTGCCTATCAGGAAAGCCAGCTCGCCCTCGCCGATCAGGGTGACGGCGGTTCCGCCGCGCCCGACCCGGTTGCGGAAGCGCGCCGGTTTCTTTCAGCGCGCCGAAATTCGTTTCCGGCGCTTGACGACGCCGCGGAGACCCTTGCGCGAAAAACCGCCGATGCGGGCGGTCCAGAGGGTTATCTGAGACAACGCGGATTCGGCGTGCGGTGCCTTCCGTCCGACGTTATGACCGATTCATTGCGCCGGCTTGATCAGCATCGGAACGAAATTGTCATCGACGAAAGTCTCGACAAGGCAAGCGCCGCATTCCAACTTTCCCTGCAAATCGTTTATCTTGAGATGGGCGATACAATCGACAGCGAACTGCAACAAGCGCAGTTTCAGACTGAAAACGGGCGCCGCCTGACGCGCCGCGCCCTCGCCAACTATTCGGCCGGCGCATTGCTGATGCCCTATCGCGCATTCATGCGCGCGGCGGAAAAGCGGCAATACGACATGGAAGCGCTGGGGCAGCAATTCGGCGTCAGTTTCGAACAGATTGCGCATCGCCTGACCACGTTGCAGCGCTCCGGCGAAGAAGGCGTTCCGTTTTTCTTCATTCGCGTGGACGCCGCGGGAAATGTCTCAAAACGCCTCGACGGCGCCGGGTTTCCGTTCGCCCGTCACGGGGGCTCCTGCCCGCTTTGGTCCCTCCATCAGGCGTTTCGTCGACCGCGCGAGATTATCGCCGAATGGGTCAGCCTTCCGGACGGCGAACGGTTTTTCACCATTGTCCGCACCGTGACCGCCGGCGGCGGCGCCCATGGCGCGCCAAAGGTCGAACGGGCGATTGCACTCGGCTGTTCGGAAGAAAACGCCCGCCGTCTCATTTACAGCCAGGAGCGCACGCTATCGCCGGACCAGGCGACGCCCATCGGCGTCAACTGCAAACTCTGCCATCGCATGGGCTGCATCGCGCGATCGGAACCGCCCATTGGACGGCAGATCCTCGCGGACGAATACCGTCGATCGTCAGCGCCGTTCGGGCTTGCCGACAACTGACCGGCGCCGCGCGACACGCCGGGCGCCCAGCTCCGAAACAGCGTTAATATTTCGGTTACCTTCCTCACAGCACATTAATGAAACAGCGGCTCTGCGCTTGACCGGGCCGGCGATACGCAACGCCGCGTTAACCATAAAACGCCTATAGATTGACCATCAGCTTATGCGGTTTCCGAAAGTGACATTCAGAGTTTTTCAAACCATAGGCGTTGCGGCGACCCTCGGCTGGGCAAGCGCCGGGCTGGCGCAGGACGATGACGCGGTTCAGTATCCGGGCGCCGTTTATCCCATCGAATATCTGAACGCGTATCTGCCGGAACCGATATACGATGTGACGGAAAGCTACGCTTCCGCGGCCGCTACAGAAGCTGGCGGCGCATCGGCAGAACGCGCGACCGGCGAAACGGTCGTCAACGCGATTGAGACAGCGCTCGCAAACAATCCGCAGATCGAAGTATCAAAATCCCAACTGGACGCGGCGAAAGCCGACCGGTTCGCAGCGCTCGGTCAGTTCCTGCCCGATATCGAGGTGTCCGCTGCATACGCTGACGACAACTGGCGCAGCAGCTCCCTGCAAACGTTGCAGGACCGCGACGGCACGACATTCGGCGTAACGGCGGTGCAGCCGCTGTCTCAGGGCCTTTCGACTTTCAACCGATATCGCAGCGCGCGCGCCCGAGCCAACCAGGCTAACCTCTCGTTCCTCTCTGTCCGCCAGCAGGTCGCGTTCAATGCAGCGCGCGCTCACGCCGGCGTCGTGCTTGCACGAGAAATCGTTGAGCACCGGATCAGCAATCTGGGATTGCTCAGCCGGCAGTTAGAAATCGTCAGCAAGCGGGCCGAAGCCGGCGCACAGGGGCGCACGGGCGTTGAGCAGGCAAAGGTGCGTCGCGCCCAAGCGCAGGTCGACCTTGGCGCCGCGCGCGCATCGCTCGCTCAGAGCGAGGCAGCCTATCAACGGATTACGGGCCGCGAGACGCCCGCAGAGTTTGTGCCCGATCATTATCATCGCGACCGCACGCCATCGACGCTGGACGGATCGATTGATCTCGCGCGGGAATACAACCCGGCGGTCAACGCATCGAAGGCGGGCTTTAAGGCGGCGGAGTATTCCAAAGGCGCCGCGCTCGGCGACTTCGCACCGAAAGTGACTTTGGAAGGAAGCTATTTCAAACGGTTTGGCGCCGATCCGACACTGACGCAGGAAGACGAGGAATATCAACTCGTCGCGCGCCTGCGCATGCCGATTTTCAACCAGGGCCGAAACATTGCGGATCTGAGGTCAGCGCGAGCCGCAGCAAGGCAGGCCCGCGCGGAACTCAACAGCACCCAACTTACCGTCGACGAAATCGTCATGCGCAGCTGGCGCCAGCTTGCCGAAGCGGAAATCCGGCGCGTCGCCGCCGAGCAGGGAATTGCGGCGGCGGAACAGTCAGTGAAAGGGCTGCAAATGGAGTATGAGGCCGGGCAACGCACGGTCATCGATGTCCTCGATGGTCAGCGCGATCTCGTCCAGGCGCAGATCAGCCTTTCCCAGTCTGAATTCGATGTGCGCGTCAGCCAATATGAGCTGGCCGCCGCCACGGGCTCCATTTTCGAAGCCCTCGGCATCGACGAGAAATAGCCGGCTTTCTAAATCAACACGCCTTCAATGTCGGTGAAGTTGATCGTCGACCCGTCGCTCAGCGTGATGACGCCATCTGCGTCGTCGCTGAAGACGAAGCCGTCCTCATCCGCGGAGACAATTGACCCTTCGGTCAACTCGATTGTCCAATCGACGCCGAATTCCCCGAGCGAACCGTCTTCCGCGTTGAGCTGAATCGTGTCCGTCCAGTCGCCCGCGCCGCCGCTGATGCGATCGGAACCGTCGCCTAATTCGTACACAAAGACATCCGACCCGTCACCGCCTTCAAGACGGTCGTTGCCCGCGCCCCCGATAATGGTGTCGTCGCCGGCGTCGCCGTAGATCCTGTCCGCGCCGTCATCGCCGGAAAGCGTATCGTCGCCTTCGCCGCCGCGAATATTGTCGCGATCCCCGCCGCCGAAAATGATATCATCGCCGTCGCCGCCGCGCTGGGTATCGCGCCCATCGCCACCGATCAGCGTGTCGTCGCCGTCATTACCGAACTGTCGCACGCGGTCGGACATGCCGGTGGCGTCGAGCGTGTCGTTGCCGCCGCCGCCGTCAACCCGCTCAACGCCGGCGGTCGTCATGTCGATGGAGAAATCGCCGTCGCCCTGAACAATCACACGGTCGTTGCCTTCGCCGCCTTCGACGACGGTGTCATCGCCATCGGCATAAATCAAGTCATTGCCCGCACCGCCCCGCAATTCGTCTGCGCCCCCGTCGCCACGAATATTGTCGTTGCCATCACCGCCATCGATAACATCATTGCCGTCGCCGCCGCGAATATTGTCGCGATCCCCGCCGCCGAAAATGATGTCATCGCCGTCGCCGCCGCGCTGGGTGTCGCGGCCGTCGCCGCCGATCAGCGTATCGTCGCCGTCGTTGCCAAATTGCTGCGCGCGTCCCGACATGCCGGTGGCGTCGAGCGTGTCGTTGCCGCCACCGCCGTCAACCCGTTCAACGCCGGCACCCGTCATATCGATGGAGAAATCGCCGTCGCCCTGAACAATCACGCGGTCATTACCGTCGCCGCCTTCAACGACGGTGTCGTCGCTGTCGGCAAAGATGCGGTCGTTCCCTGCGCCGCCGCGCAGTTCGTCAGCGCCCGCATCGCCGCGAATCGTGTCGTTTCCGGCGCCGCCCTCAACAATGTCATCGCCGGCGCCGCCGCGGAGATTGTCCCGGCCGTCGCCGCCGTCAACGGTGTCGTTTCCGGCGCCGCCGTTCACCGTATCGCGACCAGCGCCGCCAAAGAGCATGTCATCGCCGCCGCGACCGTTGATCCGGTCATTGCCGCCAAGACCCTGGATCTCGTCGGCGCCGCCCGTGCCGTTAAGCGTATCGCCGCGTTCCGTACCAAGGATCAGGTTCGTTTCATCAACGTCAGCGACATTGACGGTTACGACATGCATGGTCGTTTCACCGCCGGCGCCGACCGCCTCGATTGCAACGTCGTAAGACCCTTGCGCTTCGTAATCCAGCGAGGCGCCGTCTTTCAGCTTCAGCTGGTCGCCCACCAGCTCGAACAGACCGGAAGGATCATTTGCAATGACAAACTCTGTCACCGGCTCGCCCGTCTGCGGATCGGTCGCGGAGATCGTGCCGACAACCGCGCCTTCCACGTTTTCGACCACTGTCGGCGCGCCGCTGAAGTCGCTGTCGACAACGCCGGCGTCGCCATTGAGTTCCAGATGATTAACGCCGACAAGGTCTTCGATCAGGCCGCCCTGTTCTTCGTCCATCACCCAGTTGTTCACAAGACCCGGTTCCGTTTCCGGATCGTCGAACGGTTGACCGACATTGTCGGCAATTTCCTGATCGCTTCGGGCATAATCGAAGATGCGCACTTCCGCGATCTCGCCTTCAAAGATCTGGTTCGTGTCGAACGCGCCGCCCTCAGTGTCCTGTTCCTGGCCGAGCACCAGCGTTCCGTCAGCGCGCAAGTCGCGAATATCGATGCTGGTGGAGAACTCCTCCTCGCCGTCCACATAGAACTTCAGTTCGTTCGTGGCCTGATCCCATGAGAACGAGACCTGATGCGGCTCGCCGTCAAGCAGCGCGGAGTTGGCTATGCCTGTGTTGATTTTTTGCCCCGCCAGGAAGACATGGACATTGCCGCTCGAACCTTCGAGCCAGATCAGCGCTTCGTTGTTCGAACCGTCATTCGCCGCATAAGAGAACAGCGGAACGCCGCTGCCGACGTCCGATTGCGACGAAGTAAAAGAGACTTCGACTGTCAGAGCGTCAGTCGGGAAGCCTTCGATATTGGAAGCGACCGCATAGTCATCGTTGCCGCCGTCCTGGTTCAGCGAAAGGACGCCATTGCCCGTTGCCGGATCGAATTCAACATTGATGGGCGCTTCGGCCACATCCGCAACGTTGATGGTCACGGTCTGCTGCGTGACCGCACCGGCGTCGTCAATCGCCTCGATCGTGATTTCGTAGGCATCCTGCGCCTCATGGTCGAGCGAGACGTCGTCCTTGAGCTTGAGTTCGTTGCCAACGACTTCGAACAGGCCGGACGGATCGTCGGAAATTGCGAAGTTCGAAACCGGTTCGCCGCTGTCCGGGTCCGTCGCCGAGAGCGTGCCCACAACCGCGCCGGCCTCGTTTTCGGCAACAGTGTCGTTGTCGAAGGAGATATCCGTCGGGCCCTCATTGACGTCGGCCACCGGTATTGAAAGTTCCGTGGAGGCGCTTTCACCGTGTTCGTCCGTCGCCGTAACGGTGATGCTGATCGTGTCGGCAGCTTCGTGATCGACGCTGACGCCATCCTTCAACTGGAGCGCAAAACCGTCATCGGTTTCGACAAGTTCAAAGCGATCGTCGCTGACGGCATACGTCATGGCGTCGCCGTCGGGGTCGGTTATCGCGAGCACCGCCGCAACATCGCCGCTGACGTTTTCCGTAAGGCCAAGCTGGTCGTCGGGATCGTAGCCCGGCAGCCGGTATGAATCGCCGCCAATGACTTCCTGCGCGCCGCCGGTATCCGGCCCGCTCCACGCAAGTTGTAATGTCTGGTTGCCGCCGTTCTCGAAGTAACGGACTTCGATGTCGTGGGCGCCTTCCTCAAGGTCAATGGTAACCGTGCGCGTGCGCGTGCTGTGCAGCCCGTCATTGTCGAGCACCGGCTCGCCATCGATAAACAGCATCGAGCCGTCGTCCGACGCAAGCGAGAACGTGTAGGTCCCGCCCTCATTGACGACGAGCTGGCCTTCATATTGCGCGGCGAAGAAATCGCCCGGGCCGCCGTCCCAGAATTCTTCTCGGCCTTGCATGTAGTCGAGGCTGCCAACGACAGCTTCGGCGTCCGGCGGCGCATCGAAGTCCACCTGATCAAGACTGCTGAGCGAGTGTCCGATGTTGTAATAGGACGCCTGCAGCCCCTCGCCGCCGACAAGATCGATCTCCGGCGCAGAGTTGGCATCATCAACGGCAACGGAATAGACGACCGTATCGCTGGCGCCGGCGGCGTCTGTCACGGTGACGGACACCTCGACGGCGTCCTCCGTTTCATGATCGAGGCTCACGCCGTCCTTCAATTTCAGAAGATAGGCGCCGTCCTCTTCGACGACTTCAAAGCGGTCATCGTCGACCGTAAAGCCATGGGTGTCGCCCACGTCGGGATCGGATACCGTCAATTCGGCAACGATGGCGCCGTCTTCGTCTTCCGCAACCGAGAGCGCGTCCGCGTCGTAACCGTTCAGGAATGAATCGCCGCCGATGACTTCCTGGGCGCCGCCGGTGTCCGGTCCGCTCCAAGCGAGCTGCAGGGTCTGGCTGCCGCCGTTTTCGAAATAGCGGACCTCGATGTCGTGGGCGCCTTCCTCTAGGTCGAGGGTGACCGTGCGCGTGCGCGTGCTGTGCAACCCGTCATTGTCGAGCACCGGCTCGCCATTGATGAACAGCATCGAGCCGTCGTCCGACGCAAGCGAGAACGTGTAGGTACCGCCTTCGTTGACGACGAGCTGGCCCTCATACTGCGCAGCGAAGAAATCGCCGGGCGCGCCGTCCCAGAAGGAATCATTGCCCGCGAGATAGTCGAGGCTGTCAACGATATCGACGGCGTCGGGCACCGCATCGAAGTCTACCTGGTCGAGACTGCTGAGTGAATGTCCGATGTTGAAATATGACGCCTGCAGTCCGTTGCTGGATGCAAGGCCGAGGGTCGGACCCTCATTGACATCATCGACGCTGATGGAAAACGACTGGGACGTGGACGCGCCTTGCGAGTCTGTCGCGGTGACCACGACGTCGATGGACTCAACCTCGTCGAAGTCCAGCTCAACGCCGTCTCTGAGCTTCAGTTCATCGCCGACAACCTCGAAGCGGTCGTCGGAGACCGTGAACTCCAGCGTATCGCCCTCATCCGGGTCAAACGCCGTCAGCGTGCCGACGACCGCGCCGACATCGTGTTCGTCGACGCTTGCACCGGAGAGCTGAATGTCGGTCGGTCCTTCATTCAGATCGGCGACATTGATGGTGACGGTTTCGGTGTATGTCGCGCCGCCGGAATCCTCGACCTCGATCGTGATTTCGTAAGTATCCTGCGCTTCATGATCGAGAGCGACGCCATCCTTGAGGCGCAGCTCGTCGCCAACGATTTCAAAATTGCCCGACGGATCTTCGGCAATCGAAAACGTCGCAATGTCGCCTTCGTCCTCATCGACGGCAGACAATATCGCCACCGTCGCGCCGGCGTCATTCTCATTCAGCGTATCGCCGCTCAACTCGATATCTGTCGGGCGCTCATTAAGATCGCTGACTTCGATGACGAAGGACTGCGACGTCGACAAACCGCCCTCGTCCGTCGCCGTGACGGTCACGCCTATAGCGTCGACGGTTTCATGATCGAAAGAGACGCCCTCCTTCACGCGCAATTGATCGTCGACAACTTCGAAGCGATCATCCGATACCGTGAAAGTGAGAGCGTCGCCGGCATCCGGGTCGAATGCCGATACGGTTCCGACGACCGCGCCAGCATCATTTTCGTCAATGCTGGTGTTAGACAGCTGAATATCCGCCGGGCCCTCGTTGAGGTCCGCGACATCGATCGTTACCGTTTCGGAATAGGTGTTTCCCGCGCTGTCCTCGACCTGCAACGTGATCTCGTAAGAGTCCTGCGCTTCGTGATCGAGCGATGCGCCGTCTCTTAAACGCAGTTCATTGCCGACAACTTCGAACAGGCCGGAATCGTCCTCTGCAATCGTATAGATTGCCGTATCGCCGGCGTCTTCGTCGGAGGACGAAAGCATCGCAATCGTCGCGCCCACGGCATTTTCTTCGACCGAAGCGTTGTCCAGATCGATGTCAGTCGGCGCCTCATTGACGTCGGCAATGTTGACCGTAAATGTCTCAGTCGTTTCAAGACCGCCCTGATCGACGGCGGTAATCGTGACGTCAATGGCGTCTGCATCTTCGTGATCGAAGGCCACGCCTTCCTTCACGCGCAGCTCATTCCCGACGATTTCGAAACGGTCGTCCGAAACAACAAACTCAAGCGTATCGCCGGCGTCCGGATCGAATGCAGACAGCGTTCCGACAACCGCGCCGGCTTCGTTTTCGTTGACAACATCGCCGGAAAGCGCAATGTCGGTCGGTCCCTCGTTGAGGTCCGCGACATTGATGGTGACGGTTTCGGTATACACCGCGCCGTCGCCGTCTGCGACCTGCAACGTGATCTCGTAGGAATCCTGCGCCTCATGATCGAGCGAAACGCCGTCGCGTAATCTCAGTTCATTCCCCACAACCTCAAACAGGCCGGAGGGGTCTTCCGCAATCGAATAGGTCGCCGTGTCGTCAACATCGGGATCGGTTGACGACAGCGTGGCGACAACCGCGTCTGCGTCGTTTTCGTCAACAACATTGCCGGACAACGCAATGTCGGTCGGGCCTTCGTTTACATCGGCGACGTTGATCGTCACCGTTTCAGTATAGACGTTGCCTTCGCTGTCCTCGACCTGCAGCGTGATTTCGTAGGAGTCCTGGGCCTCATGATCGAGCGAAACGCCGTCGCGCAGCCTTAGCTCGTTCCCTACAACCTCAAACAGACCGGAGGGATCTTCCGCGATGGAGAAAGCCGCGGTGTCGTCCGCATCGGGATCAACCGCTGACAGCGTCGCGACAACCGCGCCCGCCTCGTTTTCCGCGACCACGTCGCTGGACAACTCAATGTCGGTCGGCGCTTCGTTGACCGGCGTTCGGTCATCGGTCGGGTCGGCGTCTTCGGGCTCGCCGCTATTTGTTTTCGCCGTATTCGGAAGCGTCGCGCCATCGCCCTGCGGTTGCGGGCCGTTCTGAACGGGCACCGACGCAGGCCCGGCATTTTGCGGCGTCGTCGCGCCGACCGCCGCACCGGCGTTTTCCGCACCGGCATTTTCGTTGGTTAATGACTCGTTACCGGTGTCGCCTTCTGTTTCGTAGTTCACATTGTCGTGCGGTTGGCCATCGGCCGCAGCCGGATCAGCGCCGGCAAGCGCGGGATCGCCATCGCCGCCGTCGAGTCCGTCCTGAGCCGCTTTAAACTCGCCATTTTGCTGATCGCCGAAATGGAGATTTGCGTTTGCATCGGAGCTGTCGCCCGCATCCGCCTGCATTGGGTCGGCATTTTGCGCCTTTTTCAGCGCCTCGCGTTCGCTCTGGAGGAGCAAATCCTCTTGCGATTGCTTAGAGGCAGCCTCATCCGCCGCGTTTGACTGTTTTCCGTCAACCGGCGTTTTTTCTACATTTTCCGCCATAAGGGCACTCTATACATTGCGCAACATGGCGAATTTTATGCGCAAGGAATTAATCAGAAACTTATCAATCTAGTTAATCCTACGTAAATCACTATCGCAGTTCAGCGCCGATTATCATTCCGAAAGGATTTAACCATAGACCGATAGTCGAAGTTTTTTGTTTACGAGTTGCCATTTTCCATGTTGCGGGATGCGCTGACCAATTTTGCCGAGCTGGTGCGGACTGAGGCGTCTGACGACACCATCATGCCCGAGCCGGCCGTAAGCACGTCGACCTATATCGCGTCCGCTATAGTTAATCTGCTCGCTCTGGCGCTGCCTTTTACGATCCTTCAGATTTACGATCGCGTGCTGCCGAATGCATCCTTTGACACGCTGACTGCGCTCGTCACCCTGCTGGTCGGCGTCGTTGTGGTTGACGCCATCTTAAAGTACCTTCGCGCGTCGCTTGTGAACTGGTCCGCAGCGTCATTTACGCACAAACTGTCGATGAAAGCGCTGTCGACGATGCTGGCGGCCCGCCCGTCCCAGTACAGCCGCACCATGGCGAGCGAGCATCTCGAAAGACTGACGGCGGTTACAGGCCTTGGCGGACATCTGGGCGGCCAGTCGCGTCTTGTCGCCGTCGACATCCTTTTTATTCCGGTTTTCGCCGCGGTTATTGTTCTGGTTGGCGGACCGATCTTTTTTGTCGTTCTCGGCCTCTTCGGCATGTTCGGTTATCTCGCCCTGCGCCGCACAAATTCACTGAATACGGCGATCGCCGAAAGCGAAACCCATGAAGCGCGCAAGCACGACTTCATCATTGAAGTGCTGCGAACCATGCAGACCGTGAAATCGACGGCCATGGAGCCGTTGATGATGCGCCGGTTTGAACGCCTCCAGTCTTCGGCGAGCATGATCACGCAGCGGATCATCAGATTGACCGGCGAAGCGCAGACCTACAGCGTCATGTATGCGGCACTGTCGGTCATTGCGATTGTCGGCGTCGGCGCCGTCCTCGTATTAAACGGCAGGCTGACCCTCGGCGCGCTCGCCTGCTGCATGCTGCTGTCGTCGCAGCTTCTGCAACCGCTGATGCGCTCGCTCGCAAGCTGGAACGAAATTCAGCTTGCCAGACACCGGCGCGGACGGGTGTCGAAGATTTTCGAAGGCGCCAGTGAAGCGGCGCCCGTTGCGGTAGAGTATCACGAACGGTTCCAGCCCAGACAAGTCGTCCTGAAAAACGTAACGGTCCAGTACGCCGGCGCCGAGCCGCTTTTTGAGAATCTCGATCTGGAGATTCCCAAGGGCGCGCTTGTCGCAATCAAGGGCGCGGACGGATCCGGCCGATCGTCCCTCTTGCGCCTGTTGATGGACGACACGCCTGTCGCCCGCGGCGTCGTCCAGGTTGGCGACAGCAAGGACATGTCCGTCGCGCGCAGCGCCGTTCGTTATGTCGGACAGACCCCTACGATTTTCCGCGGCACAATTCTCGAGAATTTGACCCTGTTCGGCGAGCTTCCCACCAACGCCGCCCTGTCGGCCTCCCGCATCGTCGGTCTCGACGATGAAGTCGTCCGCATGCCGCTCGGTTACGACACGATGCTCAAAAGTTCCGCCGGCCGTGACATTCCGGCGCCGACGGCCCAGCGCCTCACCATCGCGCGGGCTCTTGCAACAATGCCGTCCGTTATCATTCTCGACGAGGCGAACACCCATCTCGACCTCGCCGGTGAACAACGATTCGTCGAGGCCTTGCGGCATCTGCGCGGGAAAATCACCATCATCCTGGCAACGCACCGGCCATCGCTGATCAAAATGGCCGACGACGCCTATGAAATTTCAGACCGGCAAGTGAAGCGCATTGACCGCAACGCCCATGACGCAAGGGCTGTTGCGTCATGATGAACCTGCTGAAACATAGCAACGACACCTTTTTTGACCGACTGAACGCCGCCGCCGGTGAAAATCCGGTGCTGGCGATGCAGCAGCGCCTTAAATCCGCCTTCATGGCACCGCCGACCATTCAGCAAGCGGTCAACTCCGAATGCATTGTCGTCATCAATCGCTTCCTGAAGCTCACCGGCTGGGCGCAAGGGCCGCGCCGCATATTCGAAGCGATGCCTCACGCCGACACGCTGGCGACTGTCGCGGCGTTTCGATCAGTTCTCTTTCGCCTCGGTTATCAAACGACCGTAGAGCCGGCGACCCTGGAAAAACTCCGCGAGGAATACCTCCCCTGCTTCATCCGTCGCGACGACGGCTGCGTCGTCCTTGCGGAGAAGGTCGACGAGGAAAACTCAGTAATCCTTTTCGATCCGGCGATGGAAGCGCCCAACAAAGTCGCCGCGGACGAGATCTCCGGCCTTTGCATTTTCCCTGAAGCGATTGAGAAATCCGAGCAGACGGGCGCAGCGGCGCCGAGCTGGTCCGCGACAACGTTTGGCGTTTTCAAACCGGTCATCCGCCAGATCTTTCTGATCAGCTTTATTGTCAATCTCTTCGCCCTGGCGCCGCCCCTTTATGTCATGACCGTCTATGACAAGGCGGTCGGTGCAAAGTCCGTCGATGTGCTGATCGGATTGACAATCGGGGTGATCGTCATCGCGGCTGCGGACTTCGCCATGCGCCAGGTTCGCGTACGGCTCCAGTCCTATCTCGGCGCGCGGCTCGACGAACAGTTGAACGAAACGGCGTTCCGGCATCTCATTCACCTGTCCCTGTCACATACGGAAGACGCGCCGATCGGGTCGCAGCTGACCCGTTTGAAACAGATGACGTCGTTGCACGAGGCGTTTACCGGTCCCCTGGCGAACGCCCTGTTCGACCTGCCGTTCCTTCTGCTTTTCATCATTGTCATCGCATTTATCGGCGGACCCCTTGTCTGGATTCCGATCGCGCTTGTCGGCGTTTATGCGGTCGTGGCGGCGTGGGCGCTGCCGCGAACGGCCGAACATGTCCGCAAGGCCGGAAACGCGCGCGCGCAACTGAACAATCTGACCGTTGAAGCCGTGTCGTCGCAGCGAGCGATACGCGATCTTGGCGCAGAGCATGTCTGGTTGCGCCGACAGCGTCGCATGTCCGCTGACGCGGCAATCGCCAACAAGAAAGCGCGCGAGCTCAATTTTCTTATTCAAACGTTTTCGCAATCGATGGTCGCCATCGCCGGCGTCGCGATTTTGACCGGCGGCGCGGGTATGGTCATTTCGGGCGATCTCAGCGCCGGCGCGCTCATCGCCGTGATGGCGCTTTCCTGGCGCGTGCTCGGCCCGATCAGAAACATCTTTCTAAGCGGGCTGACGCTCGGGCAGACGCTGCAAAGCATTCAGCAGGTCGACCGTCTGGTGAAAATGCCGCTGGAGCGCGAACCGAATGCGGGGCCCTCCATTCCGCGGACATTTAAGGGCCATGTCGCCTTCGACAAAATCTCTTTCCGCTATCCGGGCGCTCGCGAACCGTCGCTTCGCGGCGTCTCCTTCGAGGTGAAGCCCGGCGAGATCGTATGTCTCTACGGCCAAAGCGTGTCAGGCACGTCGACCGCCTTGCGCATGCTGATGGGACTTTATCAGCAGCAGGCGGGATCCATCTTTATTGACGGTCTTGACCTGCGCCAGCTCGACAAGGGCGAGTGGCGACACGCCCTTGGCGTCGGGCTCCAGGCGCCGGACCTGTTTCACGGGACAGTGGCGCAAAATATTCGCCTTGCGCGCCCGGACGCCACGGACGCCGAGATCGATGCGGTCATTCGCAAACTCGGGATAGACGATTATTTCGGCAGCGCCCTCGCCGAGGGCCTTGAGACAAAATGTACGGTCATGGCGCGATCCACTTGGTCCGACGCGCTCAAGAGCCGGATCATCCTCGCGCGCGCCTTTATCAAGAACGCGCCGATCTACATTCTGGACGAACCCGCGGCGACCCTCGACGCCTCCGGCGAGAAGGCGCTGCTTTCGATCCTTGAGGAGAAACGGCGCACGAGCGCCATCATTATGACAACGCAGCGCCCGAGCCATATGCGTCTTGCCGATCGCATCGTCTGGCTCGATCGCGGCAGCGTGCGCGATGTCGGAACGCCCGATGAAGTCGTGCCAAAAATCATGGATACCGAGTTGAGAGCGGAACGATGACAAACACTGTGCAGAAAACAGAACAAAAGCACGAGAATGTCGGCGAACGTCATGGTCTGGCGCTGCCCATCGAGCTGGAGGAAGGGGCGCCGCCGTTTCTCGCGCGCGCGACAATGGCTATCATCAGCGGGCTGGTGATCGTGTTGCTCGTCTGGGCGAATATCGCAACCGTGCGCGAACTTTCTGTCGCCATGGGCGAAATCGCGCCGTTTGGATCGACCCGCGAGGCCGCGCACCTCGAAGGCGGAATTATTGACGAGGTGCTGGTCGCGCCGGGAGAAAGCGTCGCCGAGGGCCAGCCGCTTGTTCGTCTGCGTACGGAGAACGCCGGCGGCGAATTCGACCGCTTCGAAGCGCGCCGCGCCGATCTTGAACTTCGGCTGGAGCGACTGGCGGCGCAGGCCGAAGGGCGCGAACCGGACTTCGGGAACTTCATTGACGCCTGGCCAACCATGGTCGCCGAGCAAATCACTGTTTTTGCATCCGCCACTCAGCAACACCGCGCCGTGATGGCGACATTTACGGAGCGGGAAGCCTCGGCGAAATCGGAGGTCAAAAAAACCGAGGCCGAACTTGTGGCCGAAACCGATCTCCTCGATTTTGCAGAGCAGCAGCTTGAGATACAGGACGAGCTGATCGATGAAGGCTTCACGTCGAAGCAGTCCTATCTCGAAGCAAAAGCATCGGTCGCCTCCGCAAAGGCGAAGGCCGCCGGCGCCCGATCGCGGCTCGACCAGGCGCGCCGTGCGCACGCCAGCGCCCGAGCCGACCGCGAAGGCGCCGCTGCGGAGTACCAATCCCGTATCGCCGAGGAACGCTCGGCGGCCGTCGCGCAGCTTGCCGAACTGGAAGAACCGATCGCCTCGCTCAAAGACCGGTCGGACCGGCTAACCGTTCGCGCCCCTGTCGCTGGCGTCGTCAACGACTTGCTCGTCAACGGACGCGGAGACGTGGTTTCGCCCAGCGGCGTTGTGGCGGAGATCACGCCCGTCGGCGCGACGCTGATAGCGGAGGTGCGCGTCGACCCAAAAGATATCGGGCACATCACCATCGGCATGAAAACGGATGTTACAGTTACGACGTTCGACCCCAATCGCTACGGCAAGCTTGAGGGAGAGGTCGCGCATATTTCCGCCGATAGTTTTACCGACGAGCGCACGGGCGATGCGTATTACATCGCGTATATCAGCCTCCCCGAGCAGGAGGTCGGCGCCGGCTCCCGCGCTCGCCCTCTCGCCCCGGGCATGCAGGTGCGCGTGGATATTATTACCCAGTCACGGACGCTCATGCAGTACATCCTGAAGCCCGTCTCGCGATCGCTTGACCAGGCTTTCACCGAACGTTGATCCGCGCCTCGACAGGCCTCTGACCTCCAAGAGGGCAACAGGCAACGCTGAGGCGCGTGTCTTGCTATCGCCTGTGGTGCGTTGTTACGCTTCAAACACAACCGTTTTTGAACCGTTTAAAAAAACACGGTCTTCCAGCAGGTAACGAACTGTGCGCGAAAGCACGCGCCGCTCGATGTCGCGACCCTTCCGGATCAGATCAGAAGGCGCGTCCGCATGTGTAATCGCTTCAACGTCCTGCGCGATGATCGGCCCCTCGTCGAGATCGGGCGTTACGAAATGCGCTGTCGCCCCGATCATTTTTACGCCGCGCTCATACGCCTGATGATAGGGCTTGCCGCCCTTGAAGCCCGGAAGAAAGCTGTGGTGAATGTTAACACACCGCCCATACAGATCCTGTGAGAGATCATTCGATAATATCTGCATGTATCGCGCAAGCACGACAATGTCAGGTTTATGCTCATCGAGGACGCTTCGAATTTGCGCCTCCTGCTCGATTTTTGTTTTCGCACTGACCGGAAAGTAGTGATACGGAATACTCCCGAAGGTTGTGAGATTCAACGCTTCCTGCGGATGGTTGGAGACGATAGCGCACACATCCATCGGCAGACCGCCAATCCTCATGTGATAGAGAAGATCGCCAAGGCAGTGATCGAACTTTGAAACAAGAATGACAACTTTTTTGCGCGCGCTCCTGGGCCGCATTGCCCAGCCCATGCCATATTGAATCGCCAGCTCCGCAAAAGCGGTTTCAAACGCTGCGGACGACCATGCGTCGTTACCCCCCTCAAATACAATCCGCATAAAAAAACGATTTGTATCCGCCGCCTCGAATTGTCTCGCCTCGATAATGTTAGCGCCATGCTCGGCGACCAATCCGGAAACGGCCGCGACAATGCCAGGGCGATCAGCGCAAGATAGAGTCAAAATCATCGGATCGCTCATAACAGGCGGCCTTCTTCAATACCTTCGGTCTCGTTTTCCCGCTTGGCGCGAAGCGCGCTCAATCGGCTTTCTCGCCGGACGGATTGTCACAATTTGCCCCGGCGCTCCAGTCGAAATCGGGCGGCCTGACAAATGAAAGCGACAGCCGCGGCCCCTCCCGCGTCCATTCAACGGACGATTTCAGCGACCCGAATGCAAAGAAATGTGCGCCGACAGTGTTTAAATGCAGAGATTGGCGCGGTGACCGGATGGACTGATTGCTCGAAAGTGGTACACAGGCGATGCGTTTTTTTGCGCCGGCCTTTCCGGAACCCGTGCCTCAAACGTTATAGTGACTTCGACGAGCCTTCATCGGGGCGGCCTAGGGCCGCCAGGAGGCAACTAAGCCCCCCGCGTCAGCCCGCCTCTCTTGCGATGAGGGCGATCGGGAGGGTGACGCGATCATCGACAGGGGCGTCGATGAAGACGCCGTTGGTGCGCTGGTAGCGGATGCGGCCTTTGACTGTGAGAGCGTCGCAGCGCGGAACATGTTCGACGACGCGGGCGGGCTGGACGACACGGATTTTCTGCGGGCCCTTGTAAATTTCCATCCGTTCCCGGAGGACAAACGCAGGGTAGCGTACATCACCAAAGCGAAGGCAATGGCGCGGCGGCACTGTCCAGCCCCGAAAGACGTTGTTATCATCGAGTATTCGAGAAAATTCGCTTGCTAATTGCTAGCTAGAGAACTTCTGCGGAATCGAAAATTTCCGCTACCTTATTGATTTTAATGGTGAGCCCAGAAGGATTCGAACCTTCGACCTACTGATTAAAAGTCAGTTGCTCTACCAACTGAGCTATGGGCCCACGGGACGTCGGGATCGCGCCGGCGCCCGGCGCTTAACATGCGAACGCCGCTTCGCCAATGGAAGCGGCGGTCCGGCTTTGAGGCGGCGGAACATAGGGACGCCGCCCGTTTCGGTCAACCGATTTCCGGGCGCTCGGCGCCCGGCCGATTAAACCAGTGTCTCACCGGTGGCGGCCTTGAACGCGGCGATGTGTTCGCCGAGCCGCCCCGCCGCGATTGCTGCCCGGAGACCCTCCATAAGATCCTGATAATATTGGAGATTATGCCAGGTGAGCAGCATCGGCCCCAGATACTCGCCGGCCCGGAAGAGGTGGTGCAGATACGCCTTGGAGTAATCCCGGCTTGCCGGGCAGGGGCTCGCCGGATCCAGCGGCTCCGGATCGTCGGCATATTTCGCGTTCTTGATGTTGACCGGCCCCGATTTTGTCCAGGCCTGACCGTGGCGGCCGGATCGCGTCGGCGCGACGCAATCGAACATGTCGACGCCCCGGGCCACGGCGCCGACAATGTCGGCCGGCTTGCCGACGCCCATCAGATAGCGCGGCCGGTCGGCGGGCATATGGGGACATGTGAATTCAAGAACGCGGAACATCTCCCCGCGCCCCTCGCCGACCGCCAGCCCGCCGATGGAGTATCCCGGAAACCCGATCTCCATGAGCCGGTCGAGGCTTTCCCGGCGCAGCGTTTCATAATTCGCCCCCTGAACAATTCCGAACAGCGCCTGGCCGGGCGCGGACTTCTCCTCAAAGGCCCGTTTTGAGCGCTCCGCCCAGCGCACGGAAAGCAGCATCGACTCGCGCGCGTCGTCCTCGGCAATCGGGATCGCCGGACACTCGTCAAGCTGCATCTGGATGTCGGCGCCCAGGAGACACTGGATCTCGATCGAGCGCTCCGGCGTCAGCATATGTCTGGAGCCGTCAATATGGGACTGAAAGGAAACGCCGTCTTCCGTCAGTTTACGGAGTTTTGACAGCGACATGACCTGAAAGCCGCCGGAATCGGTCAGGATCGGGTGCGGCCAGTTCATGAAACGGTGAAGACCGCCAAGGGCGGCGACGCGCTCGGCGCCTGGACGCAGCATCAAATGATACGTGTTGCCAAGAACAATATCGGCGCCCGTCGCGCGCACATGCTCCGGCAGCATCGCTTTTACCGTGCCGGCCGTGCCGACCGGCATGAATGCGGGCGTCGCGATATCGCCTTTCGACGTAGAAATTACGCCGCGGCGCGCCGGCCCATCCGCCGCATCGACTGAGAAGGTGAATTGCGCCGTCAATGCAGCCGCCCTCCATCCGGGACGGCACGCTCCGGGCCGATCAACACGATCGCGCCATCGGCGTCGGAAAAGCCAAGCACCAGAATTTCCGACATGAAGTCGGCGACCTGGCGCGGCCGGAAATTCACGACCGCGGCGACTTGCCGACCCATAAGGTCCTCTTTCGAATAATGGATTGTCACCTGCGCGGAGGATTTCTTGACGCCAATCTCCGGCCCGAAATCGACCCACAGTTTCCAGGCGGGTTTGCGGGCCTTTTCGAAAGGCTGAACGTCGACCACCGTGCCGACGCGAATGTCGACCTTCAGAAAGTCGTCAATCGATATGTCGCTCATTATTCATCCCTCGCCAGCGCGACAAGCGCACGGACCGTGTTCCAGTTGTGAGCAGTTTTGTCCACCTCAAGGATACGGTTCGCCTTTTCCGCTGTCTTTGATGCTGACAGCCCGCACGAGAATGCGGTGATGCGGGTCACGGCTGCGCCGGCTCCAGCAGGCACGCATCGCCGTAGGAGTAAAAGCGGTATCCTTGAGCGATCGCGTATGCATACGCCGCTTTCATCGCTTCCGTTCCTGCGAAGGCGCACACCAGCATAAAAAGGGTCGACCGCGGCAGGTGAAAATTCGTCATCAGCATGTCGATGGCTTTGAAGCGATAGCCGGGCGTGATGAAAATATCCGTTTCGTCCTGAAATGGTTTGATGACGCCGTTTTCATCGACGGCGCTCTCAAGCAGTCGAAGCGACGTCGTCCCGACGGCAACGATGCGGCCGCCTTTCGCGCGCGCTTCGTTAATTGCGCGCGCCTGTTCCTCGGTAATCTCGCCCCACTCAGCGTGCATTTTATGATCCGCCGTTTCATCGGTGGTAACAGGCAGAAACGTGCCGGCGCCCACATGCAGGGTGATGGTTTCTATCCCCACGCCGGCGCCGCGCAGCGCGGCAAGCAGCTCCTCGGTGAAATGCAGACCGGCGGTCGGCGCCGCCGCGGAGCCGGACTCCGCGGCGTAGGTTGTCTGGTAATCTTCAAGATCCTGCGACGTCGCCGACCGGTTACGCGCGATATAGGGGGGCAGCGGCGCGACGCCGAACGTCGCAAGCGCCGCATCGAAAGCCTGCGGCGACATTTCAAAGCGCAACAGGCACTCAGCCCCGTCGCGGGCCTCGACCCGAGCGGCAAACCCGTCGCTGAAAACAATATCGTCGCCGGCCCGCAGCCTTTTTGCCGGCCGCACAAAAGCGCGCCAGTAAACCGCGTCATCCGATGGCCGGCGTTCGCGTTTGTGCAGCGTGACGTCCACGGCGACGTCGCCACCCTCGCCCCGCGCCGTACGGGTTCCGAACAATTGCGCCGGTATCACTTTCGTGTCGTTGACGACAAGCACATCGCCCGGCCTCAGCAGCGACGGTAAATCGCGCACCACAAGATCGTTCAGGCTGTCGCCGGCGACATGCAGAAGCCGCGCAGAATCGCGCGGACGCGCAGGCTCAAGCGCTATGCGTTCTTGCGGCAAGTCAAAGTCGAAATGATCAACACGCATGGAACGGCGCTTTTGCCGCGCCGGCGGCGCATCGTCAAATGGAATAGGTGTCGTAGTAGAACGTCTGGTCCATCGTTTCGGCGGGATTGGTTTCGGCGCATTTCCCAACCGGCTTCGCCGGAACGCCGGCAACCGTGCAGCCCGGCTCCACCGCTTGCAGCACCACGCTGCCCGCGGCGACCTTGGCGCGCTCGCCCACCTCAATATTGCCGAGAACTTTTGCGCCGACGCTGATCAGGGCGCCGCGGCGGATTTTCGGGTGGCGGTCGCCGTCTTCCTTGCCGGTCCCGCCAAGGGTGACGTTTTGCAGAATGGAAACGTCATCTTCCACGACGGCAGTCTCGCCGATGACGATGCCGGTCGCGTGATCGATAAAAACACCCTTGCCCATGGGCACGGCCGGGTGAATGTCCACCGCGAACATTTCGGACATCCGGCTTTGCAGAAACAGGGCGAGCTGGCACCGCTCATGACGCCAGAGCCAGTTCGCGACGCGCTGCGCCTCAAGCGACAGATATCCTTTGAAATAGAGAAACGGCTGCATGACTTCGTCGCACGCCGGATCTCGCGCATAGACTGCGCGGAGATCAATTAACGCCGCCTCGACAATAGACGGTTCGTCGTCGAACGCATCGTTGCAGATCTCCCGCCATAGCATCGAGTTCATTTCCCGGTCGGAAAATTTTTGCGCCAGACGAAACGAGAGTGCAGCGGCATAGGAGTCATGATTAAGAATTGTCGCGTGGAGATAGCTCGCGAGCGCCGGCTCCTCAGCGGCAGCGGTCGCCGCTTCGACGCGCATACGCGCCCACGTCTGATCTCCATTCAACGCGACAACATTCTGGACGTCAGCCTGACTGCTCGACATGAGGTTCGCTCCTTACGCGCGCGCCCGCAACAGCTTCGAGGTGCCTAGAAATAGGCTCGGGCGCCTGCCCGCGCAAGGCGAGAATATGCGCCGACATCGTCATCAAAATGGTAAGACTGTCAGAAATTTCGCCGTTCATTACCATTTCTAACAGGGATGCGAATTTTATTCGCTTTATGGTTAACGCTTCGGAAGGTTCAGGAGACGCGGCGCCGGGCGCAAGACCCCATGCCAGAAAACAAACCGCGCGCTCATCGGTTACGGAGTTCGACAAATCGCAGGCGGCAAGGCTGCGCCAGTGACGCGCGGTCATGCCTGTTTCCTCTTTCAACTCGCGCTGCGCGGACGCCATCGGATCCGCGCCGATGGGCCCGCCGCCTTCAGGCAGTTCCCAGCTGTATTTCTCTTGGGGATAGCGGTGCTGCCCGACAAGCCAGACGTCGCCATTGTCAGCGACCGGCAAGACACCAACCGCAAGGTTTTTGAAGCGCACCACGCCGTACTCGCCGTCCGATCCGTCCGGATGCGCGACGGCGTGGTCTTCAACGGTAATCCACGGATTCTCGAATACGATCCGTTCCGCTTTTACCGTCCACGGACCATTCTTCCGATTGCTCACGCCGGATCGCTTTCCGCATCGGTCGGCGCGGGTACCCTCTCCACCGGTATCGGCAACTGGCAGATATCGACGTAATCGGGTCGGTGATAAAAGAACGCCGTGCGCCGGTTCCGGCGCGCGTCGACATAGTCTTCAAACGACGCCGTCCCTGCTCTCATGATGCGAAGCTGTTGCTGTTCGCCGGCGGGCAAATCGGACCCGACCCGGATCGACAGGATTCTCTCGCCGAGATCATCGTCCTCCGACTGCGCGGGCTCGACGCGGCGAAGCGCCTGCAAGTGCTCCATGCCCGATACGACGCGCCCGAAGACGGAAAGATTGCGGTCAAGGTAGCGTTGCGGCTGTAACGTTACATAAATCTCCGTGCCGCCGGTATTCTTCTCCACATCCCGGGCCATGGCGACAGCGCCGGCGCAGTGCAGATGCCAGATCCTGTTCCCGGTTTTGTCGGTTCCCGCCGGAAGACTGCCGACAAAGCCGACCTCGTCCGCATAGCCGTCAGCGTCGCGCAGTGGCGAAAACGAGACGCCGTCGCGCATGGGCTCGTCAAATTCCGCTTCAAGCGTCTTTTTGGCCGTTTTGAGGGAGCGCGTCTCAAAAACGTCGCCGCCCTGAGCGACAAATCCGTCGATCACGCGATAAAAGGACAATCCGTCATAGAATTTCTCACGCGCAAGCGCACGCATCTGTTTCACATGGGCCTGCGCCAGGCTTGGCGACAGCGCGACGATGACCGTTCCCCGGTCGAGTTCGATATAGAGGAGATCTTTCTGGTCCAGCACGCGCCAATCCTCCGGCGCCGCCTGCTCCACGATTTCCGCGGCCGTTCTCTTTTCCTCCGAACTGTCGGCCAGAACCGCGCCCGGCGAAAGCAGCGCCGCCGCCGGCAGCAAAACCCAAATCAGTTTCATGTCACCCCCTCCCCCGATACGCGGCGACGCCGGGATCGGGAACATAGACCCCTTTAGGCGGCGCGCCCGTCTGGTAGAACACGTCAATCGGGATGCCGCCGCGGGGATACCAGTAGCCGCCAATGCGCAGCCAGCGCGGCGCCGCGGCGTCGATGATCGCCTTGGCGATGGCCACGGTGCAGTCTTCGTGAAACGCGCCGTGATTGCGGAACGACGTCAGGAACAGCTTGAACGACTTTGACTCGACGATCAGCTTGTTCGGCGCGTAGTCGACGACGAGATGGGCGAAGTCCGGCTGGCCCGTGACCGGGCAAAGCGACGTGAACTCAGGCGCCGTGAACCGCGCGACGTAAAGCGCGTCCGTATGGGGGTTTGGGGCGGTCTCCAGCCGGGCCTTTTCCGGCGAGGCCGGGGTTTCGACGCTCGCCCCCAGCTGGGTCAGCGAGGCCGGCTTGCTTTTCTTCCGTGCGGCGCCGGCGCGCGCGGTTCCCCGCGTCCCCTTCGACCCGCTACGTCGTTTCGTTGCCATGGCTGCTCCTTTGTCAGCGACGTTCATAAGGGGCTCCGCGGCAGCCCGCAAAGCGCCATCGCCACGGCAGGTAAATCCTTGCGCCGAGGGCGCTTTTCCTCCCGCCGGACTGTGCGCAATTGGCCATGGACAATCGACCATGGCATCGCCTATAAGCCGCGTCTTTCGGGTCGGGTCGCCGGCGCGAAACGCCCAGGTAGCTCAGTTGGTAGAGCAGCGGACTGAAAATCCGCGTGTCGGTGGTTCGATTCCGCCCCTGGGCACCATTCAATGTTCTCCCTTGAAAGAAATCAAAGACTTACGGGGCGAAATCGTCCCACTTTGTCCCACCGCCGGAGAAAGTGGGACAAAGTGGGACACTTTTGTTCTGATTTTGTCCGCGAATTTCGTCCTTAAACTGATTAAAAGCGGTGCGATTTGCGCGTCTGCGGGTGCTTTTTCACGCGGTATGAACAGAGCGCGAACCCGCAGTGCCGCCGGCAGGCCCAAGGGCGAATTTTCGGTGCTCGCGACGTCTAAATTATTCTAAGTGACGGGACGCTCCCCCTTTCCCCAGGAAGCGAATTGAACGCCGGCAATCGAGAGAAGCTAATCCTCGCCGTTGGCGAGTTTCTTCATCGCCCGACCGGCCAGCACGCGCCGACGCGCCGCGCGCGTATAACGCTCGACTTCCTTAGAGGTCTTGTGGCCGGTCACCGCCATGATCTCATGTTCAGTGCAGCCTAGCTCCGCAAGGCGCGAAGCGGCGGCTTTGCGCAGCCCATGGGCTGAACAATGCGGCAGCTTTGCTTCATCGCACCACTTGCGAAACCGGTTGCCGAACCCGTTGCTGGTGAACGGCTGATCGAACGCCGTCGTCAAAAATGTGAGATCCCCTGTGGGCGAAGCGTCGATGATACGCTGCAACTCCGCGAATACGGGTATCTCAACGGTGACGGGTTTGCGTTTCCTGTTTTTCTTCTGGGTAAAGACGAGCCAGCCGTCCTTCACATGCTGTTTGCCGAAACACACAATGTCCGAGCGCCGCTGTCCGGTGTAGAGCAACAAGGCGAGCGCGAGACGCGCCTTCGTGCCTACAGGATGCGCGGCTTCGTATTGGCGGACTTCTTCAATTGTCCAGGCATGAAAACCCTCTGAATCAGAGGAAAGATAGTCGACTTCCCGCGCGGGGTTCGAAGGCGTCAGCTCATATTCAACGGCGTATTTGAACACCTGGCGCAGCGCTTTAATGATTGAGTTGGCCGATTCCGGCGTCTCGGCCCGCGCATCGCGCCACTGTCGGATATGGCGCGCACTCAACTCCGCCGCCGGCAATGCGCCGCCCACCTCGCAGATTTTCTTAAGAATGTTCCGGCGCACATACTGCGTGCGCTCATCAAGCTGTTTAAAAGCCGCCGACCCATAATATTCGTTACACAGCCACTCAAACGTGCCGGTTCGTTTTGAGCGCTCCTGCGCCTTGGTCTGGTTCGGTTTAAGCTCTCCGCTGATAGCCTTGTAATAGACTTCCCAAAAATCGTCGGAGCCAATCGGCCCCGGCAATCTGATCTTGCCCTGGCCTGGCTTGCGATAATAAATCCGCACATTCCCGTGGCGATCTTTGTCCTCGACAACATATCTGATCGGATCGCCATCCCATTCGGCGGTGACGCCGCCATTTGTGCGCGTCGGATCGCCGTTGGCGGCGCGACGATAAGCATCCCAAAATTCCGGCGATCCCACAGGCGACGGCAAACGGATTTTGAGCGCGCCCGGTTTTCGAAAATAGAGCCGCACGGTCCCATGCCGGTCTCTATCCTCGGTCACATATTTAATCTGAACCTTCAAGCCGAAATGTCATCCCACGGATTATTCATTTTAGACGTTTTCCCGTCACTGTCGGGAAGCTTGGCGAACGCCTTGTCTATCGCCATTCGGTCCCACACCTTTCGCGATCCGACCAATTTTGGTGGAGGCATTAGCCCGCCCTTCACCATCTCATCAAACTTCGAATAACCGACGCCCACATAGGCCGCGGCGTGTTCCCGGCAAAGCCCTCTCGGCGGCAAATTCGTTGGTAAAACATTAGCACGAACAGTAGCTTGAGGGAATCGCACAGGCTCAACCAAATGCGATAAAAATGGCTTATTCATGGGAAACTCCTACTGACCATGGCTTGTGTTAGCGCGATGCTGCGCTTTCCTCTTTCGCCGGCGGCGTGCGCAAGGCTTTGCGCGCGCGTTTGAATTTCCGGTCGCCGTCGAGGAACTGCTCAATCATCAGTGCGGCGAGCTCCGGGAGCGCGGCTTCCTTGCCGTAGGTCTGCGCATAGAGCGCTGCATAGTCGGACAAGGCGTCATGGGTTTCCGGCGCCAGGGCCAGACTCAGCTTGACGGGACTGCGATCGGGGATGGGACCGAGTTTCAAGGTCATCGCTGCACCCCGTCAACGTTGTAGGGCCTCAATACCAGATCCTTGTGGACAATTATCCTGAGCGGCCATCCGGGGCGGATCTTGATCGTCGGCTGAATATTGAGATTGCGTTCGACAATCTGCTGGCCCGCCTGGTTCGCCGAGAACTGCGCCGACTCCCGCAACGCTTCGACAATGTCGCTTTCAGAGTCGTCAAAGGAAAGCTCCGTCCCGACGCCTACCCGTTGGTGACTCTTAAGGAAGCACGCTCCGCCGCACGTGAAGCAAAAAAGCAATGGCTCGAAGGGAAAGACCCGGCCGCGCTCAAACGAGAAAGGAAACGGGCGCGAGCCGCCGAACTCATCACCTTTCGAGTGCTCTCTGAAGAATATGTAGAAAAGCAGAAACGTGAAGGTCGAGCCGCATCGACCCTCTCTAAGCTGGAATGGCTGTTGTCCCTCGCCTATCCCGACATCGGCGACATGCCCATCAAGACGATCAAAGCGCCCGATGCGCTTGTCCCACTGCAGCGAATTGAGAAGAGCGGCCGGCTGGAGTCGGCGCGCAGGCTGCGTTCCACAATCGGGTCCGTCTTCCGGTATGCAATCGCAACCGGCCGCGCCGAGCACGATCCGACATTTGCTCTTCAACGCGCCCTGGCGACACCGAAGCCAAAACCGCGCGCTGCCATCATTGAGCCAGACGCTCTCGCCGGTCTTCTAAGGTCCATCAACGGATACAAAGGTCAACGCACCACCAATATCGCTCTCCTCCTGATGGCGCATCTTTTTCCGAGGCCCGGTGAACTTAGACAAGCGACGTGGTCCGAGTTTGATCTCGAAAGATGCATCTGGTCCATTCCCGAGGAACGCACAAAAATGCGGCGCCCTCATAGAACGCCGCTCTCGCCGCAAGCAATCGATCTGCTACTCCGTCTTCAACCTTATACGGGATACGGAAAACTGGTCTTCCCAAGCGTCCGTTCCGCGAAGCGACCGATATCCGATAACGCAATGACCTCAGCCTTGCGCAATATGGGGTACACAAAAGATGAAATCGTTCCCCATGGGTTTCGCGCAACCGCATCCACACTTCTCAATGAATCCGGCAAGTGGCATCCGGATGCGATCGAAAGACAATTAGCCCATGTCGAAAAGAATGAAGTGCGTAGAGCCTACGCCCGCGGCGAGCACTGGGCCGAGCGCATGAAGATGATGAACTGGTGGTCGAGTTTTCTGGAAGGATTAATGGCCAAAAACGATTGCGCACAAACCAGATAATAATCGAGGAGGAGTGGTTATATTGAAGACATCACCTGAGGTCGCCAAGATCTCCAAAGCCGACTTAACGTAAACATACTCGCATTTCCACTCCACGAAGAAAATGGACATTACGTCAGCGGGCGATACTTTTTTGCTATCATGAGAATCTCAACCACAATCTAGTGGTTGAGATTCTCATGATTAGCGAATGACATGTGTCCCACTGCGACTCAAATTCAGTATTGTAAGTGAGTCTAGGCAACGAGGCCAGCAATCGGATCGGCTTTCGATATCGCTTTTTTGAGCGCCGCGTCAGTGACATGAGTGTAGAGTTCGGTTGTCGAAATCGAAGAATGACCGAGCTGCCTCTGAACAAATCGAATATCGGTTCCTCTTTCCAACAACATGGTGGCAGCCGTATGCCTAAAACGATGAGGCGTCACAGGATCTTTCAATCCACACGCCGCTGCGACGCGATGCAAACGACGTCTCATCGTCTGCGGCTTGAGGGGCATGTTTCGAGAGTTAAGCAAAAACGGCTCGTCCAAGCCCGCCTGCTTCGCACGCTGATTTCTTCGGTTAGCTATTCGAGAACATAAGTCTTTGTTCCCAACGTAAACGATCCGGTCTTTCGCTCCCTTACCGGCAATATGTATGCTGGCGCCATCGGCTGAAACATCCCTGACTCTTAATGCGCAAAGCTCGGACACGCGAATGCCCGTAGCGCCGAGAATCAACATGCAAAAAACCGTCTCGCCATCGATGGCGTCTGAGTTCTCATTGCTCTGCACGAGTTTTTTCACAACCTTCCGTGACAATGCTCGCGGTAAGCGCTTCGGACGCTTCAAGGAAGGTGACCAGTGTCGGAAAGGATCGTTTTCAATACCATGTTTTTCCAGGTATCGGCGGAAGCCTCTTAGAGAGGCTATCCGCCGACGAGCCGTCGCGAGCGATAAAGCGCGATCCTTCAGCATATATGCGAGGAACGACTTAAGTTTATCGACTGTAAGGGCCTTTTTTAGCGACGCATGGCCGATGAATCGAAAATAATAATCAAGATCGCTGCGGTAGGCGTCCAATGTGTGTTGCGAGAAACCGCGCTCCACGTCACAATAAAACAAATACTCGTCGATAATCTTTTGCACCGTCATTGCCGTTTCCCTTTATTGACCGCTGGGAAAAAGCACAAAATGGTTGATTTTCTTGATACTTTTTGAGAGATCGGGCGATGCCATGCCGTCGCAAGATGGCCGACAATGAAGGATAAACGGGAGTTATGGGTGCCAATAGAGGCGTGAGCTATAACCGAGACGCTTTTCTCGAAGTCATACGAAACGGCGACCTTCTGCGGTTTACGTTTCTTGATCGCTCAAGGCCTTCTCTTAGCTTCGAGCAATCGCTCTCAGTACCCCCAGCTGTTCTTGGACAAATTGCGAGCCGGCACCGCGCAATTTTAAACGATGTCAGCAATCGTATCGCCCGCAGCGGCGGAATCTCTCATGGCGGTATCTATGAATCGCATAGCGATGTTACCGAGGCTATATACGCGCTTTCGGATGATGTTCGATCGGCATTGTTCCCTGACGAACTGCTCGCACATGTCCGAGATTTTTCACCAACGTCACTTCTTATTCGGACCAATTGTCCTGAAATCCCTTGGGAACTTTCGCGGATTAATGGTGATATCCTCGGGTTGAAATTGCCAACCGGTCGAGGCCTCGTAACGCAGCGTCCTTTGCGAAGATCGATCACCAGAAAACCAAAAAGAATCAACCGTATTCTCTTGTTGGTGAATCCCACCTTAGATTTGGTCGGTGCAGATGACGAAAAGCACGCGCTGGAAGATCTGTTCTCGAATTCACCATTTTTCGAGTTTGAGACACTGTCAGGCAGCGAAGTAACATTAGAGAACCTAACGCGCGTTTGGAATTCAAGTGATTTTGACATTATACACTATGCCGGCCACTCCGATACGGCCGACGAAAAACACGGTGAGCTGCTGCTCCACGATGGTCCAGTTAATGGTCAGTATCTAGCGAAGCTTTTTGATCGTAATCCTCCCGAGTTCGTCTTTCTGAACTCGTGCAGCTCCGGAGTGGTGGCCGGATCAGATTTGCTATTCGACGATCTAATCGGATTGGCACCAAATCTCCTAAGGGTTGGGGTGCGTGCTGTACTTGGAGCCGCCTGGCCTGTGATCGATGTGACCGCCGTTCAGATTGCCCGTGACTTCTACTCTTGCATCGGCAGCGGCGCGCCAGTCGGGGACGCCCTTAACCGAGCAAGAAAAGCCTCTAAACCCGATGTCGAGATCCCATACTGGCTGGGCTACGCACTTTTTGGTGATCCTGATTTGCTGCTTCGAGATGATGACAGCTGGAAAGTGAGTGCCATCCGATCGGGCGGAAGAACAGCTGCGACATCGACATTTTCAGGCAGGGCCTCCCTTCATATCAGTAGTATTCATAGCTTCCTCATGTCATGCCAACAAACGGACACGTCCGCACTCGCCTTTGCGTGCGAATGTAAAGACAGCGAGGCGCTAATTTACGAAAAAGGCTTGGATTTAGTCGAACTGAGTGAAGGTCGATTGATCAGGATTGCTGTTCCGGGCGCTACAGGAAGCAGCGTTTTTGCTCGAAAGATAATTGAAGAAATCGGTATTGGAGCAGATCGGTGTTCCTTTATTGAACTTGATACAAGCGAGGTGAAAATCGCTCTCGAGCAAAACGTAATTGATGCAACCGTGTTGTGGTATCCTGGATTGGTTGATGTCGATCTGAACCGCTACGCGAAGCGCTTTTCGTCTGCGGATCACCGGCATACGATTTGTATGCTGATCGGACGAACGCCTCGAACTCAGCAGGAAATGGAACAAGCCCATCGTGCTGTGAATGCGTTCTCACGCATTTGCGTAGATGCTCAAAACCATAAAAGGAAATGGTCGGCCCTGCTGGCCGAGCAACTCGCTGTTGAGCCCAATGAAATTCTGCAGGGGCTTGGTGCGTTTGATTTCGCGTTGGGCGGGAGAAAATCCGTTAGTGAATTGCCGAGTCCGATTGGACAATTCATCGATCAGGAAATCGAGTATTTGAGAAATAAGGGGCTATTAGAAGAAGGCAATTCCATTCGCGAAAAGCTTTTTCCGCTCGCAGAATTGCGCCTTGATCATGAGGCCAAAGCCGAGACGGGTCTAATTGCAGATATTCAGTGGTCCATCAGCTCTTTGCCTCTACTTATCGGCAAGTTTCAACGGATTTACATGTGATAAATGTTGCATACATTCTCTTCAAAGATCCGAATGACCTGGTCCGACGAGTGTTCGCGCAGCCAAGAGTCCATCTCAACGTCTTCAACGCTATGAAGGTAGGAAAACTGCCTCTGTCGAACTGCCTCAAAATAATCCTCTGCAGGTATTGCAATAACTTGTCCAAATGAAATGCTCGTGTTTGATACTCCTGGTGGAACACTCAGCCGTCTCATAGATAAATCGTTCGAGACGTATTTGCGCCGATTCATTGTTGCTGTTTTAGGTACAGGGTAACTCTCCAAAGAGCGTTGAAGTTTCTCGATAACAACAATGCAACGAAGATTCTGAAACTGCGGTTTCGTAAAAACCTCTAGCGGCAACGCTGTTTCGAACAGATGGTATGCGCCCTTAATGAAAATCGTATCAACGTTTCTAGCCCATGGTAGCCCTGGAAGGGTGTCCGCTGGCGCCACATAAAACTCGATTTCCAAATTGGCCTTGTTCGCCTTCGCAAAGTCGATGAATTGCGATGATATATCCAATCCCAAAACTTTAGATTTTGAAAATCGGCGCGAAAGCGCGTTGGTAAACTCACCGGTTCCGCAAGCTAAGTCCAAAATGTAGCTTGGCTTGAGCTCAGTGGCGTCAGCAATAATTGCCAACAAACGTTCGTAATAAGATTGGTAGTGCCGGAATAGGCCATGATACGACTTCGGTGCCGCGAATCTATAATCCGCCATAGAAAACTATCGATAACTCCCGTTTATGGGGCTTTTCGAATGCCTTCGGGATGACGCTGCTTGTTCAATGCCGAGATGTAACCGCTAAGCAGCGGGTTTCAGATATTCAATTCAGTCAAGTAGCCAATTCGGCATACTAGAGATCTGGGAATCCATCCTTGATAGTAAATAGGAATCAATTTGGGTCACGGCCGATTTTACACCGTAGAAGAATGTTCAAACGAAACCAATGATCACTTTACAAAAGTCCGGTCGTGCGGGGGGCATTGTGGAATGGTCGCTTTTACACGGATGCTGAATTCTGAAATATCCTCAAAGCATGAGTAATCGGGCTTGGTGCCCAGTGGTCAGGCTCCCGTGGCAAGGTCAGTTTTTGACCTGTAGTATGGGAGATGAAGATGAAATACTATGTTGGATTGGATGTTGCACTGCGTTCTCTGGCGCTTTGCATAATTGACGCTGACGGCAAGATTGCACTTGAACGAAGCTTGCTCTGCGAGATCGACGATGTCGCGGAGTGCATTCGCAGTTTTGGCAAACCAGTTGAGATGATTGGCTTTGAAGCCTGTCCAGCCCCAATCACATAGGCCACTTTTTCATATAGTTTCCGGGACGGGCTGGGTGATGGATTTTGCTACCATAAATGATGCTCTGATGCGGGTGAAGGAGGAGCTCGATCATAATTTTTTGAATGAGATTAAAGGCTTGGCCGTACCTACCCTCGAAAATATCTGTCTATGGGTAGCCAATGTCTTGAAATCGGAACTTCCTGAATTGGTAGAAATAGAGGTCGCGCGCCTGTCCATAGGCGAGAGTTGCGTTTTGACAGTGCCGCCAAGTCAGTCTGAGCGTCAGTTTGGACCTTGCGAGCATGCCTAACCAATGTCTGTGTTACCTATTTGTGTTACGAGTATTGTGAACAAGTGTTGGTGCGGAGCTAAGTTTAAGTTTGTTCTGACTCAAAATTTAAAAAATGATTATGGCATGATCATTCCGCGCCTAGGTACCCTTGATTTATGAAACGATGTGTTTCTTGTTGACCAATTTAGGCATGCTTCAATATGGGGTAAACAATTTGCTAGCGCCATGAATGCACTCCGAACGCTCAAAGTTTTTGGATGCACGTTGCTTTAGCGTTAAATTCCGGAAGACGAGTAAACGTTCGCTATACGACCGGCATACCGCCTCCCCCGCCTCGAAATTGGGACCTCTAGATCCACAATCACCGGCGTTTCTGAGCTTGCCCGGATCAAACGGGTCCGCAGGATTTTCCGAGGGGAACAAACCAGAAAAGTTGTCCCCACTTAATTGCATGAAAAATTTGGTACCCCAGTGGTACCCCGCAAAATTCCGAACAAATTGAAAACTGATAACGCGTTCATTTTCTTGCAGAAAATGGCGCGAGTGACGGGACTCGAACCCGCGACCTCCGGCGTGACAGGCCGGCGCTCTAACCAACTGAGCTACACCCGCTCTTTCGGCCGGGGAGACGCATCACCGCCCGGCCGCCGAGGACGCGCGGTGTACGCTGCGGCCACGAAACCGTCAAGGCGCGCGGGACCGGAAAACGACGGAATCATGCGCTTTTGCCGGCCTCCCCGACGTCCCGGGATTGACCGCCGGGCCCTTCAGGGGGTTTGATGAGGGTGACACAAAAAAACGCCCCGACCAGGGCTAAAAAAGACGAGGCGATTCGGCGCCGCCTCGCGCCCGCATGGCGGCTTCCCGCCGCCGCTGCGCCCGCATGATGGCGGCGAAATCTTCCGGACCCCGGCGGGTCGAACGCCTCGCCAACGGAAGGAGACGTGCAAAAAAATGGGTACCCCATCTGGCACTGTACGCTGCGCGGCCATTGTCGGCCCCCAGGGAGCAGGCAAAACAACCCTATTGAAGGCAATGATGGAAAGGGCTGGCGCGAAATCGCCGGCCCTTGATGCATCTGCGGAGGCCAAATCATTTCACATGACGACGGAGCCAAATTTCGCCACATGCGAATTTCTGGGCGACCAGTGGTCGTTCATAGACTGTCCCGGGTCTTCGGAACTGTTTTCAGCGAGCCTGCCGGTCATGGCGTCCGCCGATATTGTCATCCTCGTCGCCGAACCGAACGCCGACCGCGCCGCAAGCCTCGGCGGATACTTTCGATATCTCGACGATCACAAAATTCCGCATGTCCTCTTCGTTAACCGGATAGACGAGGCGCAAACGCGCGTGCGCGACCTGCTAGAAAGCCTGCAGAGCTTTTCGGACCGCCCGCTTGTCCTGCGGCAAACGCCGATCCGCGACGGCGATCAGGTGGTCGGCGCCATCGATCTCGTTTCGGAGCGCGCCTGGAAGTATCGCGAGGGCGAGCAATCGGAACTCATCGAGATTCCCGAAGCTGCGAAGGAGCGCGAAGCGGAAGCGCGCGAGGTCATGCTCGATGCGGTCGCGGATTTTGACGACAATCTCATGGAGCAGATTCTCGAAGATAAAACGCCGCCGAGCGAGGAGATTTACGGGCTGATGGCGGAAGAGCTGCGCGACGACATGGTCGTGCCGGTGATGCTGGGCTCGGCGGCCCACGGCAATGGGGTCACCCGCCTTCTGAAGCTGTTGCGCCATGAGACGCCGGCCGTTGGGGCAACTGCGGCCCGCCAGGGTTTCAACGGCGCCGCGACCGCTGCGTCCGTCATCCGCACCGCTCACGTGCCGCATACGGGCAAGGTGTCTGTCCTTCGCATCTGGAGCGGCGACATCAAGAATGGAGACACCATAGACGGCAGCCGCGTCACCGGTCTCCTCGCGCTCAATGGCGACAAACGCGACAAGGTGGACGCCGCGTCAATGGGCGGCGTCGTCGGCCTCGCGCGCATGGATGAGCTGAATTCCGGCGATCTTATTGTCGACGGAAAAATCAATCCCGGCGACGCCGGTGTCGAAAATCCGGAGCCTGTCTATTCGCTTTCCATACGGCCGAAAAACAACAAGGACGACGTTAAGCTCTCCGCGGCCCTGCATAAACTGTCCGAGGAAGACCCGTCTCTTACCGCGGAGCGGCGCCAGGAAACGGCGGAACTATTGCTGCGCGGCCAGGGCGATATTCATCTGCGCCTCGCAGCGGCCAAACTGAAAAGCCAGTACAACGTCGAAATCGAAACGTCACCGCCGAAACCGTCCTATCGGGAAACGATCCGCGGTGCGACCGACCATCACGCACGCCACAAAAAACAAAGCGGCGGACACGGACAGTTTGCCGATATCAAGGTGAAAGTTGCGCCCGCGGCGCGCGGCGCCGGGTTCTCCTTTGACGAAGTCATTCACGGGGGCTCCGTGCCGAAACAGTTCATTCCGGCGGTTGAGGCCGGCGTTGCCGAGGGCTTGGGCGAAGGCCCGCTCGGCTTTCCCGTCGTCGACCTGGCCGTGACGCTTCATGACGGACAGCATCACCCGGTCGATTCCAACGAAATGTCGTTCAAGCTGGCGGGCCGGCAGGCCATGCGCGAAGCGTTGCCGGAATGCGACCCGGTTTTGCTGGAGCCGATCTTCAAGACCGAAATCCACACGCCGACGGAACACACGAGCAAGGTGCATGGCGTCATCAGCAGCCGGCGCGGCCAGATTCTGGGCTTCGACGCCCGCAAGGGCTGGCCCGGTTGGGACACGGTGACCGCAATGATGCCCGAGCCCGGCCTTGCGGACCTGATCATCGAACTGCGCTCGCTCAGTCAGGGCGCAGCGACGTTCACCGCCGAGTTTGACCATTATCAGGAGCTTTTCGGCAAGGACGCAGAGAAGATCGTGCTCGAACGAAAGGCCAAAAAAGAGGCCAGCTGACCGAACGTCTATTTTCCGGGACGATAGTCGCGCGTTGCTTCAACCAATAGCGCGTCGAGATCCATGGGAGGCGTTTTCCATCCGCCGGCGAGAAAGATCGGCGCCTGGTCGGCGTAGTGAGGCGACGTCTCGTCGAGCGTTGCAGCCCCGTATTGATGGATGGTGCGGATTTCGGGCGCACCGCCATTTTCCGGCCAGTCCGCATAAAGAATATAGGTATCGCCGCCTGCGGCGCGGACCGGCCCGTCAGCGACATCGCCCGTCGGCCAGACGGCGCGCAACGCGTCGGGCCCGCCATCAATCTCCGTATCGATGTCGCCGCGTTTGAAACGCATGACATCGCGCCATTCCGGATCGACACGCCCGAAGTTTTTCTCCAGCGATCCGGCGATTTCCCGCAACGCCGTTCTGTAGTCGGTTTCCCGTTCGCCCTGGTCGTTCAAGAGATGTCCGCGCGCACGTTGCGCCGTCAGCAGCGCCAGCGCCGCGCCGCGGCTATCCGGCGCCGCCGTTCTGTCCCAGCGTTGCAGCACGGAGACAGCCCGGTCCATCAGAGGTTCGCCCTGCATATGCTCGTCGATCAAGGCCTCGACGGTTTCCATGACACGCGATCCCTGTGCGTAGGAAATGTCCATTTTATAGGCCAGGAATTCTTCTTCGGTGATGGACGGATCGGAACCGTAAAGATCCTGTATCCGGAGGCCGCGATTGGTGCGACGCGCCGCAATCCCGTAATGGGCGGGAAAGTTGTCAGCATCGGGATTGTCGCCCTCCCCCGAGGCCTCAAAAGGCGAGTGATTGGCGTTCACGACATAACCGCTTGCAGGATTGACCACTTGCGGCGCGTCCGAGAATGGCCGAATGCCTTTCCAGAGCGTCTCCGACGTATCGCCGGGCACGACGCCAGCCCAGTCGTACCCTTCCGCCCGAACAGGGATCGCGACGTTATAGTAGTAGGCGGCGTTGCCGGCGCCGTCGGCATATATGGCGTTGAGGCTCGGGATCGCGCTCATTTCCATCGCCACAGTCCATTCGTCAAATGTCGTCGCCTTGTTCATGCGATACCACTGCTCGGCCGCTCGGATTTCACCCATGCCGCCAAAGGCAACCGAGTAGACGCCTTGATCGGTTGGAAAAACCGGACCGTATACGGATCGATAGGTTTTGCGCGTCACCGGCAGTGAGAACGGGCCGAACAGTTTGACGCGGAACTTCGCATGTCTGATCTCAAGATCGCGCCATGCGCCATCAAACACGTATTTTGTCGGCTGTTTCGCGTCATCGACGGTAAGGACGTAGGCGTCAAAAAGGTCGGGCTTGTTGACCGTGTGGGCCCAACCGAGATCAGGGCCGGCGCCCACCAGAATCATCGGCGCGCCGGGAAAAAGCCCGCCGATCATGTCCCAGCCTTCGTCGGACTTCACACGCGCTTCGTACCAGGCGACCGGGCCTTCATAGGGCTGATGGGAGTTGACCATCAGCCGCGTGTGACGGTCCGCCGACCGCGATGGCGCAACCGCCATGGCGTTGGATCCGGTCTCGGCGCCCGGCGGAATGCGAAGCAGCGCGTGGCGCGCCGCAAGCGCGGCCGTTTGCGTTTCGAGATCGCCCTCGAAAAGCGCCGTCAAGTTTTCATCAAGGCCGTAGAAGAACGGCGTGCGCGCAACGAAGCCCGCAATCACATCGCGGCCGCTGACCGGCGCCGCGCCCGGCGCACAGCGCCCGCATTGTTCCGCGCAAAAGAGATTGATCCCGTCGGCATAGGCCTCCACAAGCGCTTTTGTCGCCGGCACGAGATCGCGTTCGTACTTTTCATCAATCGCCGGCCAGACGCCCAGCGCCGCGATTAAATAGTCGGGGATCGCCGCCGCCCTTCCCTTCCGCTGCGCGAGAGCGCCGCGGGAAAAGAAAATCACCTCCTCGATCGTCGCCCAATCGTCCTCGGCGTGGGCGTAGGCAAGGCCGAACGCCACGTCCACGTCGCGAGCGCCGTAGATATGCGGCACGCCGAAGCGGTCGCGGATGACGCGCACGTCATAGGCCTGGGCCGCGTCTATCGCTGCGTCCCGGTCGAATGGCGCGGGCGCAGGCGTCCAAAGCCAGGCGCCAACCCCGAGCAGGGCCGCGGCGGCGACGCCGAGGGCGGTCCACAACATTTTCCCCATAAAAGCCCCGTTCAGCATCATTCTATCGTTACACAATAGCGGCAGTCTGTCGCCGTTTGCGCGCCGAAGGCCAGCCTTTTAGAACAGCGTCCGTCACCAAAGGATACCGCCCCCCGTGCTGAAAAAATCCGCCCTCGCGGCGCTCGCCGCCCTGCCTTTCCTCGCCGCCTGCTCGACGATTGAATCGGTTGGCCTGTCGCAACCGAAACCCGACCGGCCGGCGCCGCCGACGGCGACCGGCGACGCCTGGTTCGACGCCGGACAACAGGCCGTTTATCAGCGCAAGATCCGCAAGACGCCCGCAACCCGGGCAAAGAACGTCATTCTTTTCATCGGCGACGGCATGGACATCAATACGGTGACCGCAGCGCGTATCTATGACGGCCAGGCACGCGGAAAAAGTGGCGAGGAAAACAGCCTTTCGTTTGACAACTTTCCATATACGGCTTTTTCAAAAACCTACACGACCAACTTTCAGGTTTCCGATTCCGCCGGCACTGCCTCGGCCATGACCACCGGCATCAAAACACGCTCCGGCGTGATTGCGGTGAACGCAAACGTCCGACGCGGGGATTGCGCCGCCGCCCTCGCCGGCGCCGTCACGACCATCGCCGAACGCGCCGAAGATGCGGGGCTTTCCACGGGCGTCGTCTCAACCGCCAAGATTACCCATGCAACGCCCGCCAGCGCATACGCCCACAGCGCCGAACGGGGCTGGGGCGTCGATGCGGATATGCCGGACGGGGCAAAAGCCGCCGGTTGCCGCGACATTGCACGCCAGCTCATCGAGTTCGATCACGGCGACGGAATCGATATCGCTCTCGGCGGCGGACGCGAACACTTCCTTCCGACCGACGCCGCGGATCCGGAATATCCGGAACGCAAAGGGATGCGCGCTGACGGCCGCAACCTCACGGCGGAATGGATCGCAAAGTCCGCGGACCACGCCTATGTATGGAACCGCGCTGATTTCGACGCCGTCGGCGCCGACAAGAAATTGCTCGGGCTGTTTGAGCCCGGGCACCTCCAGTTCGAAGCCGACCGGCCCGACGACGGCGCCGGCGAACCGTCGCTCGCCGCGATGACCGCAAAGGCCATCGCCGCACTATCCGCCAACGACAAAGGCTACTTCCTGATGGTCGAGGCGGGACGCATCGACCACGCCCATCACGGAGGCAACGCGTTTCGCGCGCTGAAGGACACGCAGGCTTATTCGGAAGCAGTGCGGGTGGCGCGCGAAATGACAAGCGAGGACGACACGCTGATCATCGTCACCGCCGACCACGGGCACACAATGGCCATCGCCGGTTATTCCCGCCGCGGCGCCGATATTCTGGGCCTCAGCATCTACAGGGGCGACGACGGCTCGGACACGCCAATGCTGGCCGCCGACGAAAAACCCTACACGACCCTCGGTTACATTAACGGTCCGGGGTCCGTTTTCGCCCCGGACGCCGACTTATCCGGCGGCCGCCCCGAGCCCAAGGCCGCGGCGGACAAAAACCACCGCCAGCAGGCCCTTATTCCTCTTCATTCCGAAACCCATGGCGGACAGGACGTACCGGTCTACGCCTCCGGCCCGAACGCCCATCTCGTCAGCGGCGTCATGGAACAAAACGTCATCTACCACGTCATGGCGGACGCGCTGGGGCTTTGATCCGGATTACGCGACTGGATCAAGCCAGCCCCATTCGTCTTCGGTCTCACCGTTGAAAAGGCCGAAGAACGCCGACTGGATTTGCTTCGTAATCGGAAACTCCGGATGGTTTACGGGCAGCTTGTCCACCGAGCGCACGGGCGTCACCTCGGCGGCCGTGCCGGTCATGAAGATTTCGTCAGCGGCATAGAGCGCTTCGCGAGGGATCGACTGCTCGACAACTTCGTAACCGAGCTTTGCCGCCAGCGTTATCACCGTATCGCGGGTGATGCCGTTGAGGATGGAGGATGAAGTCGGCGGCGTAACGATCCGGCCTTTGGTGATGACGAACAGGTTTTCGCCGGCGCCTTCAGAGACGGTGCCGTCATGGGCGAGGCCGAGACCTTCGGCGTATCCATTATCCTTCGCTTCCATGGAGACGAGACGCGAAGACAGGTAATTGCCGCCCGCTTTAACGCCCGCCGGCACCGTGCCGGGCGCCATCCGCCGCCAGCTTGAAAATGCAACGTCGACGCCCTTGTTCAGGCCTTCCTCACCGAGATATGCGCCCCAGGGGAACGCCGCGATAGCGATATCCGACTTCACGTCAGGCGAGGACGGCCCCATCTCGCCATAGCCGAGAAACGCCACCGGACGGATATAGGCCGATGAGAGATCGTTTTCGCGGACGACATCGCGGCAAGCCTGCATAATGTCTTCAACGGAATGGGGCATGCCGATCCGATATACCCGGGCCGAGAAGAAAAACCGCTCGATATGGTCGCGATTGCGGAAGACGCAGACCCCCTTGTGCTTGGTGTCGTAGGCGCGCATGCCCTCAAACACCGATGTGCCGTAATGGATGGCATGGGTCAGGACGTGGGTCGTGGCGTCCGCCCATGGAATCATTTCGCCATTGCGCCAAATGTGTTTGACTTCCTGAATCGGCATTGTTCTTCCCTGAGTTCTTGCGCGCCCTTAACCGAGCCTGCGCTTATATGACGGCGGCGAGCAAAATAGCAAAACTCCTGAAGGTTCCAAGACAAAGGACTGGCATGAAAGGCGAAAATGAGAACGCGGCGCGCGCGATTATTGCGCTGATCGACGTCATGGCTCGATTGCGGTCGCCAGCGGACGGCTGCCCGTGGGATCTAGAGCAGGATTTCCGGACGATCGCGCCCTACACAATCGAGGAGGCCTATGAGGTCGCCGACGCCATCGAACGCGGCGACATGGCTGCGCTGAAAGACGAGCTGGGCGACCTCCTGTTTCAGACGGTGTTCCATGCGCGCATGGCGGAGGAAGCCGGTCTTTTTGACTTCGCCGACGTGGCGCAAGGCATTGCCGACAAGATGATCCGGCGCCACCCCCATGTTTTTGGCGACGCGGGCGTTCGAAACGCAGATGAACAAACCGCCGCGTGGGAAGACCAGAAAGCCGAGGAGCGCGCCGCCAGGGGACACGCATCCCTGCTTGACGACGTGCCCGCAGGGCTGCCGGGGCTGGCGCGCGCCGTCAAACTGCAAAAGCGCGCGGCGCGGGTCGGCTTCGACTGGACGCAGGCAAAAGACGTGCTCGCCAAGATCAGCGAGGAAACGGCAGAACTCGCCGAAGCAATCGACACGAAAGATCCGAACAGAATTGAGGACGAGTTCGGCGATCTGTTGTTTGTACTCGCCAATCTCTCACGACATTTGAAAGTCGACCCGGACGCAGCCCTGCGCCGCACGAACGAAAAGTTTATCCGCCGCTTCCGCTATATTGAGGAAAAGCTTGGCGACCGCATCGCTGACGCCAGTCTCGATGAAATGGAGGCCTTGTGGACGGAGGCCAAGCAGCGTTAGGCGCTAGGGTGCCAAGCTCTCAAGCGCTGCAAACTCCTGCGGTTCGTCAACGAGGACATAGGTCAATTCCTCACCGTCTATCGTAAAGTTCGAACCGACCCAGCGCTCGCCGTCATACCAGAGGTTGAGCGCGACGGTGCCGACCAGCCTGAACTGTTCGGCGGTACGGTTGTGAGGAGCGCGCGTTTCGCCGACGCGGGAGGTCGTAACATCCAGTATTTCGCCGGTCTGGGTGTTGATCATGGCGTCAGCCCGGACAAGATCCTTGTCCCAATAGCTCGACGGCATGGCCCCCGCCGGCGCCGGACCCTTGTAGCCGGATGCGTCGATTATCAGCTCGCTGCCATAGCGTTTGGCGTCGACGTAGTCCTTGTCGCCATTATTGTTGGTCTCGCTCACCAGCGAAACAAGGCGATCCCCAAGCCAGATCTCGGTCGCGTCGTGCTCATAGCGAAACAGCGTGATCGGGCCGAGGCCGACCTTCATCTCGATCCGCGTGTCCACGCGGGCGCCGGCGTTGGTCGGCGTTACGTCGACGGCATGGTATCCAATTACCTTGCCTTTACGTTCGATTAGAAATTTTGCATCGAGATCGCGCGCGGCCGCTGGCATGGTGAGGCCAAGCAAAAAAGCGCCCGCAATTACCCAACTTCGCATGCTTGTGACCTGAAATTGCTTCCCATTACCCTTACGTGAAGGCCTCGCGGCCGGATCACCCGGAAGGCCAAAACACACAATATCTCGTGGATATTGCCGCCAAGAGGACGAAACCGGTGAAATTTTCCGAAAACCCAATCGAATTGATCGGCAATACGCCCCTGATCCGTCTGAAACGCGCCTCCGAGGAGACGGGCTGCACGATCCTCGGCAAGGCCGAGTTTTTGAACCCCGGTCAGTCCGTCAAGGACCGGGCCGCCCTCGGCATTATCAGGGACGCGGAGAAAAGCGGCGCCCTGCGCCCCGGCGGCGTGATCGTCGAAGGCACCGCCGGCAATACCGGCATCGGGCTCGCCATGGTGGGCGCCATCCTTGGATACCGGGTCAAGATCGTCGTGCCGCGTACCCAGAGCGAGGAAAAGAAGATCGCAATCCGCATGCTCGGCGCGGAGCTGATAGAGGTGGATGCGGTCCCATACGCCAATCCCGGCAATTACGTTCACTATTCGCGGCGCCTCGCCGAGGAACTCGCCGAAAGCGAACCAAACGGCGCGGTATGGGCCAACCAGTTCGACAATGTCGCAAACCGGGACATCCATATCGCAACAACCGGACCTGAAATCTGGGACCAGACAGACGGTGAGGTCGACGGGTTCACCTGCGCCGTCGGCACCGGCGGCACCATCGCCGGGGTCGCCGCCGCCCTGAAAGCGCGCAAGAAGGATGTTGTCTGCGCCGTATCCGATCCAGGCGGCTCAAAGATCTATCAATGGGTGAAAACGGGCGAATTGGAGACCGAAGGGGGCTCCATCACCGAAGGCATTGGCCAGGGCCGGGTAACCGCCAACCTTGAGGGCGCGGAGATAGACGACGCCTTCCGCATCCCGGACGAAGAGATGCTCGATGTCGTCTTTAAACTGACGATTGAGGAGGGGCTGTGCCTTGGCGGCTCGTCCGGCATCAACGTCGCCGGCGCAGTGCGGCTCGCAAAGCAACTCGGCCCCGGTCATACGGTGGTGACGATATTATGCGACTATGGCAATCGCTACGCGTCGAAACTCTTCAACCCCGAATTCCTGAAGTCAAAGAACTTGCCGACGCCGTCGTGGATGGAGTGACGCCGCCGCGTCAGCCCCATGACTGCGCAATCTGCGAGTATGCGACGCCGCCATCGACGGCCAGCGTATCGCCGACAACATAATCCCCCGCGCGCGACGCGAGAAAGACCGCCGCCCCGGCCATGTCGGTGTCGCGGCCAACGCGTTTTGCAGGGATCAACGTCGCGACGTGATCCGGTGCATCGCGCGTGGCCTTGTTCATCTCCGAGGCAAAAGCGCCCGGAGCAATGCCTGAAACGCAGATATCGTCCTGGATCAGACGAGCCGCCAGTCGCCGCGTCAAATGTATTACCGCCGCTTTCGACGCTTGGTAGGCATACGTCTCCCAGGGATTGATCTTGATCCCGTCGATTGACGCAATGTTGATGACTTTAGACGGCCTGTCCGCCGACGCCGCACCTTTAAGCGCGCCATGCAACGCCTGGGTCAGGTAAAACAGCGACTTGACGTTGAGGTTCATGGTCTTGTCCCATCCCGCCTCGGGAAACGTCTCAAAAGGCTCGCCCCAGGCGGCGCCCGCGTTGTTCACAAGGATGTCGATTGACCCATCCTGCTCCGTGACCCTGGCGGCGAACTCGCGACAACCGTCGACGGTTGAAATATCGGAAGGAAACGAGACGCATTCGCCGACCTTCGACAGCTCCGCCGCCGTTTCGTTGCAGACCTCAGCCTTACGCGCCGTGATATAGACCTTTGCACCCTGCTCCACGAAGCCTTGCGCGATCATCTTGCCGATTCCGCGCGATCCGCCGGTCACCACCGCAACGCGGCCCTCAAGCGAGAACAAGTCTTTCATCATTACGGCGCACCTCCTTATTGCGGCGGATAATACCAGAAACGTTTTACCTTCCCGTCGTCGAACTCATAGACGACGATCGAGGATTGGGATTTCTCTTCGCCGCCTTCGACCCAGACCGGGCGTTCAATTGCTGTCAGATAGTCGCCGTTGACGGAAATCGATTCAAGGCTTGATGACACCTCGGGGTAGTTTTCGAAATATACGACCAGTTCCTGATAAAGCTGCTCGGCGCTGTCGGTAACGACGCTTGACTGCGTGCCGTTGATCTCAAGCCACGCCACATCGTCATGCCAATAGCGCCGCATAGCGGCGGCGTCGTGCTTATTGAAGGCCGCCATCAACCCCTTAACCGCCTCAACCTGGGGCCCGCTCGGGTCGCCCGGCTCATTGCGCTCGGCGTCAGGCGCACAGGCTGCGGCGACCAGAATCGCCGCCAATGTTACCATTCGCATTGTCACTCCCCTCATTCCGCCCCGAACTGCTTTCGCCACGCCTCGACCTGTTCATCTTCGATTTTTGCAAACAGAACGTCCGGGAGCGTAAAGGGCTCCCCGCCCTTCAGCGTCGTGAGCGCCGCCCCCGCGCTTTCAGGCCAGCGCGTGCCCCATTTCGGATCGACGCCGAATACGGCGAACATCTTATCGGACGTGAACGGAATAACCGGTCGCGACAATACGGCGAACAACAAGATCAGATTCAGTCCGCAGCGCACCGCCGCAGCAGCCTTCTCCGGGTTTTCCTTGATGACCGTCCACGGCGCGGCAATCTGAAGATACTCATTGCCGGCGACCCATATCGCGCGCAACTCTGCAAACGCCTTGCGGTACTCCATCTCTTCCAGATGGTTCGCGTAAACGGCAAGGCGTTTGTCGAGTTCGTCGATCAGCGCTTTCTCGGCCGCGCCGTACTCGCCCGCGTCAGGCACAGCCTGCCCGAACCTCGCATTGCAAAACCGCGTGACGCGATTGACGAAATTGCCAAGGACGTCGGCGAGATCCTTGTTCACAACCGACGCGAAATGCTCAAGGGTGAAGGACGCGTCATCGGACTCCGGCGCATTGGCCATCAGCGCCCAGCGCCAATAGTCCGGCGGCAACAACTCCAGCGCCTGGTCCATGAAGATGCCGCGGTTTTCGCTCGTCGAGAACTTGCCTCCATACCAGGTGAGCCAGTTGAGCGATTTCAACGCGTCGACCGTCTTCCACGGTTCTTCCGACCCTAGAATGGTGGCGGGAAAACTGACCGTGTGAAAGGCGACGTTGTCCTTGCCCATCACCTGAACGTATTTCACGTCGTCAGCGCCCTTGTCGGTGCGCCACCAGCGCTCCCAGTTGTCGTTGTTGGCGATCGCCCATTCCTCGGTCGCGCCAATATATTCGATCGGCGCGTCGAACCAGACATAGAAAACTTTGTTTTCAAAGCCGGGACGTGCCTCGCCCTGATATGCGACCGGCACGCCCCATTTCAGATCGCGCGTAATCGCACGGTCGCGCAATCCTTCCTTCAACCACTTCCGGGCGATGGAAACGGTCAGCGCGGGAAACTCCGTCTTCGTTTCAAGCCAGCCCGCAATCCGGTCCTGCATGTTCGATTGCAGAAGATAGAGATGCTTCGTCTCGCGAAGCTCCACATTATGCGAGCCGGAAATCGACGAGTACGGATCTTTCAGGTCCGTCGGATCGAGCAAGCGACCGCAATTGTCGCATTGATCGCCGCGCGCTTTTTCATAATCGCAGTGGGGACACGTTCCCTCAACATATCTGTCGGGCAGAAATCGCTGGTCATCGACGGAGTAAACCTGCTTGTCGGCGCGCTCCTCAATGAGGCCATTCTGTTCAAGGACATGCGCGAAATGCTGCGTCAGACGATGGTTCGGGGCGTTGGACGAGCGCCCGAAATGGTCCCAGGAGAGGCCGAACGCATCGCCGGCGGATTTCTGGATCTCATATTGCTCGCGGCAATAATCGCGGACATTCTGCCCCGCCGCGCGGGCGGCGAGTTCAGCGGGCGTGCCGTGCTCATCCGTGGCGCAGATAAAAAGGACCTCGGCCCCCCGCTGGCGCTGAAACCGGGCATAGACGTCCGACGGCAGCATGGACCCGACGAGGTTCCCCAAGTGTTTGATTCCATTGATATAGGGAAGCGCGGAGGTAATCAGGATGCGGGCCATGGGGGGTCTTTCAGATTGAAGATCCGTCTATAGAGCCATGCCGCCGCGGGGAGCAAGGCGCGCATGGTCAATCGGGCGCGGCGCCGATTCTCGACTTTATTGCGCGAATATCCGCCTTCAACTCGCGCAGCTCCGTCAACAGCGCGGCTCGCTCGTCATGGGCCTCCGTTTCGGCCTCCTGGCGCTCGTCGCGCATTTCCTCATCGTGGATCGTCTGCATGGAATTGACGATCAAGGCGATAAAGAGGTTCAGCACCGCGAAGCTCGTAACGATAATGAACGGCACAAAGAATACCCACGCCCATGGATAGGTTTCCATGACGGGCCGGACGATGCCCATGGACCAGCTTTCCAGCGTCATGATCTGGAACAGCGAATACATCGATGCGCCGACGGACCCGAACCAGTCAGGGAATGCGGCGCCGAACAGTTTCGTCGCAATGACGGCGGCGATGTAAAACACGAGAGCGAGCACGGCGATGATGGCGCTCATGCCCGGCACGGCCGAGAGAAGCGCGCCGACGACAAATTTCAGCCGCGGAATAACCGATAGAAGGCGTAGCACGCGCAGAATTCTGAACGCGCGCAGAACGGAGAAAGCGCCGGCCGCCGGCACAAGCGCGATGGCGACGATCACAAAATCAAAGACATTCCAGCCGCTTCTGAAAAAGCGCGGGCCATAGGCAAAGAGCTTGAGACCGATTTCCACCACAAAGATTGCGAGCGCCAGCCGATCAATGATGGAGAGCGCGCCGCCCGCCGCCGCCATTGCCTTGGGCCAGGTTTCGAGACCGAGCGTGACCGCATTGATCGCGATGACAAAGACAATGAAATGACCAAAGGCCGGCCGTTCCACAAACGCCGTCGCAGCGCTCCGGGCCCGGCCAAGGGCGTCGGTTTGTGACGGCCCGCCGCTGTTCGATGCCGAAATCGTCATGTTCTACCTTCCCGCTTCGACACGCATTCGGCGCACGGCGTAATTTGTTGGGCTGCGCGACGCAAACAATCGCGCCGGAATTTTCTTCCCATCGGATTTTTCTATTTTGTCTTGCGGGAAAGGTGAAGGCGGTTGGAGCCGATTCGTCAAAGCGCCTTATACATAATGTGCGCGTCGACGAAATGGCCGTCCGGCAGGAGAAAGGCGTTCGGCGTCGTTCCGATGATGTCCATGCCGGCTTTTTTCCACGCGCGGATCGCCGCCGCATTCGCCGCCACGACAAGATTGAACTTCATGGCGCGAAAGCCCATGGCGCGGGCTCGATCCTGCGACTGCAGGCAAAGCGGCGTCGCCAACCCCCGACCGCGCGCCGCTTTGGCAATCACGTAACCGGCGTTGCAAACATGAGCGCCCGGCCCGCCCTGATCGGGACGCAGATAGTAGGCGCCGACAATCTCTCCAGAGCCGTCGATGGCGACACCGTTATATCCGTCGGACGTGATCCAGTATCTCTTCGCGTCGGCTTCAGAAACGTCGCGCGGCAGCGGATAGGTTTCGCCAGCGCGAAACACCGGCGCCAGCACGCACCAAAGGGCCGGCCAGTCATGCTCCTGTTGTTCCCGCACGGAGAAATCCATAGGCGCAATAAGCCATGGATTTCAGGTCTCGTCCAGCGCCCGTTACCCTGCGCCGAGACCCGCGGGTTCAAGGGCGCCAGCCGCCTGCGACAGCACCGTCGCGAGAAAACCGAGTATGTCCGCGGCGGTATACCCATTCGCATAGGCGGTGATGAAACCAATAAAAGCCAGGAGACCAAGCATGCGCGACCGTCCGGCGCGCTGCAAGAAACAAGGCGACGCCGCCGAGCAACTCAACCGGGCCCGCCAGCCCACCGGCGGAAATGGAACTCCAGATTGTATCCAGCCAGGCGACATTGCTGTGAATCTCAGCAAACCCGGCTGGCGCGTTCGTCATATGCGTGGCGCCGAGCAAACCGAGAAGTCCGGCGCACGCTCCCTGAACGCTGTCCTTGCAGAAGCCGAAAAGGCCGCGAACGCCCGAATGTTCGCCAGCCGGCCTTACATCATATTGTGCGCCCCTTCCGTGAACGATGCTCGCCATGAGGCTCTCTCCTGAAAGTTACAGGTAAAAAGCGTCGGCCCGCCGCGAGGGTTTTTCCCGGCGGAATTGCGGCGAGACGGCGCCGCACGCAATTGTGAAGGAAGCGGCAATTATCCTGCGCGTTTCGCCCAGAAGTTTTTCGTGTTGCTGTATGACTTCTTGATCAGCTTTTCGAGAACGCCAGAATCAACATCGCCGAGCTTGTTGACGTAAAGGCAGGAACGCCCGCGCTTGAACTTGCCCAACTTGCCAAGCAGCGGATCGTCGTCCTTGAGCGAGCCCAGCACGTAGAGCACCATGTTTGATTTGCGTGGACTGAAACCCACCAGCATGAAATCGCCTTCACGGCCGCTGTCATATTTATAGTGATACTCACCGAAGCCGACGATGGACGGGCCCCACATCACCGGCTTGTCGCCGGTTATTTTCTTCATCATCGCCAGCAGCGTCTTGGCGTCCTTGCGGCGGGTCTCGTTCTCTACCGCACCGATAAACTTCGCAACGCTCGCCCGCGTCGGCACGGTGACCATGTCGGACGAGTTTTTTGCCGTTTTCTTCGCGGTTTTCTTTTTCGTCGCCGCTTTTTTCGCCTTAGTCTTCACTGTCATCCGGCGTTGTCTCCGGTTGCTTTCGCCCAGTCGCCGGGAATCTTCTTGGCAAGATATAGAAAGCCAAAAATCGATATGACGACAGCGAAAACGACGGACGACAGAGCGATGCGCAGTGAGCGTTCATTGTCCATGGCGCCGGACGCCAGAATATCACTCAACAGCCCGACATAAGTCGGCCCGAACCCGAGCGCGATCATGTTCAGGATGAAAAAGAATATCGCTGTCGACAACGCACGGATCGAAACCGGCGCCAGGGTCTGCGCCAACGCGAAACAGGGTCCCAGATAAAATCCCGTTAACAGGTGTGACGGCCACCACAGGATGAGCGACAACACTGGATCGTCGACCCACATGGCGCCGAGAAAGAAGGGAACGTTAAGCGCCAGCGCGCCAACCGGCACCCATCCGTAGGCGGCCTTGTTTTTCACGGCGAGCTTGTCGACGAGATTGCCGCCGACGAATACGCCCAGAACATAGGCCGTGCCGTTGATTAGGCCGAGCCAGAAATAGAGCTCGCCCGTGCCGAAATCGGGGTGCGACCGATTGAAGAAAACGACAATCCAGTTCGCAAGGGCGTAAGACGCAAAGGACCCAGCGGTCAGGCCGATAACGATGGCGCGATAGCTCGGAATGGAAAGTAGGTGCTTTGCAGCGCGCCAGAGAGATGCGAGCTCGCTGAAAACGGAACCGCGCATCTTTGACGGGAAGGCAATCGTCAGCGTGCGCAGGACTTTTTCAACCGGGCCGACCGGTTCGGTAATCTTCAGACCCTTGAAAGCATCGTCGGCGGCGCTCACCTCAGTGCCGCCGCGTTCCGGTTCCTTGATGGTTAGCTTCACGAAAATCGCAAACAGGACGCCCGGTATGCCAAGCGCGAGAAACGTCGTGCGCCAGTCGAAATTCTGTAACACCCAGCCGCCGCCGAGATAGGCCATGGTAACGCCGATTGGTATGCCAAGCGCGTACACCGCCAACGCCCCCGCACGTTTCTCCTTCGGATAGAAATCCGAAATGAGCGAATGGGACGGCGGCGACCCGCCCGCCTCGCCGATGCCGACGCCGACGCGCGCCAGCACCAGTTGCGTAAAGTTCTGGGCCGTGCCGCAAAGCGCTGTGAACCCCGACCACGCCGCCAGCGACAGCGTGATGATCGTCACCCGATTGTACCGATCGGCAAGACGCGCAAACGGAATACCCAATGTCGTATAGAGCGCTGCGAATGCGATGCCGCCGAGAACGCCGAGCTGGGAGTCGCTGAGGCCGAGGTCAGCCTGAACCGCCGGGGCGACAATGCCCATGATCTGCCGGTCCAGAAAATTGAACGTGTAGACAATCGTCAGAATGACCAGCACGTAAATGCGATACGCGCGGCTGATCCCGGGTTTCGGCGCAGCGGTGCCAGCGCTTACATCGCTCACAGCCGGAAGCCCGTCACGCAGGTGACGCCTGATTTTCCAACGGCGGTTACGGCGCGCGGGTTGTCGATGGTCATCAACGAACGAATAGCAGCGGGTGTCGAACTGGCGCGCGACAACTCGAACGTGTAACGGGCGAGATCCTGAAGGTCGTCGTGAGACAATCGCTGCTCAAGCTCGCCGACCATGCAATCGGCCGTTTCGGCGCCGATCCCGATTGCGCGAAACCGGTCATGCAGGGTGTAGCGAATGGCGGTTGCACAGCCGAGGATCGTCAATAACGCCACAATAATGCCGGCGGTCTGAATCAATTTCATCTGTGGAAAGCCTCCCTGACGCCGCTGCTGCGGTTCGTTTATTCTTGCCGGCACAATGCGTAAGATAGCGGGTAACTGCAAGAACGAGGCGCAAAAAATCCAATGAAAGCAATGATGAGCCATGAACCGGGTGGGCCGGAAACGCTTAAGCTGACCGAGGTTCCGACGCCGGACCCGGGGCCCGGCATGGTGCGCATCGCCGTGAAGGCCGCCGGCGTCAACTTCCCCGACACGCTGATTATTCGCGACATGTACCAGTTCAAACCGCCGCGCCCTTTCGCGCCAGGCGGCGAAGTCGCCGGCGTGATCGACGCCGTTGGCGATGGCGTTGCCGGCTTTCAAGCCGGCGACCGCGTTATGGCCGGCGGAATAAACGGCGGCTTCGCGACCCATTTCATCGCCGAAGCGTCAAAGATCAACAAGCTGCCGGACGCCATGCCGTTCGATGAAGCGGCGGGGTTCATGCTGACTTACGGCACATCCCATTACGCACTGCGCGACCGCGCCAATATTCAGCCCGGCGAGTCGCTCTTCATTCTCGGCGCCGCCGGCGGCGTCGGTGCGGCTGCCATCGAACTCGGCAAGGCCATGGGCGCGCGCGTTGTCGCCGGCGTCTCATCAGAGGAAAAGGCGGTATTCTGCAAAGAACTCGGCGCGGACGAAACGCTCATTTATCCGACCGGTGAGTTGGATCGCGACGCCCAAAAGGCTTTGTCAAACGAGATTAAAGCCAAGTGCGGCGGCGAAGGCGCGAACGTTGTCTACGACGCCGTCGGCGGCGCATACGCCGAGCCCGCCGTGCGAGCGCTGGCATGGGAAGGACGCTACCTCGTCATCGGATTCCCCGCGGGCATTCCAAAGATCCCGCTTAATCTGACGCTTCTGAAAAGCTGCCAGATTGTCGGCGTGTTCTGGGGCGCCTTCACCATGCGCGATCCGGTCAAAAACGCTGGTTACATAAAAGAGCTGTTCGAGTTTTATGCAGACGGAAAAATCCGCCCACGGATTACGGCCTCATTTCCCCTTGACAATGCGGCGGCAGCCCTAAAGCTGATGATGGATCGCAAAATTCTCGGCAAAGTCGTATTGACGGTTTCATGAAGCGCCTCACCCTCCTTCGCCACGCAAAATCAAGCTGGGGAGACCCCGGCCAGCGCGATTTTGACCGCCCGCTGAACGCCCGCGGACGCGACGCGGCGCCGGTCATGGGCGCCTTTATGGCGAAAAACGATCTCGTTCCCGATCTTGTGTTCTGTTCCACAGCGGCCCGGACACGCGAAACTCTCGCGCTGCTTTTGCCGCGCCTGCGCGCGGAGCCCATGGTTGAATTCCGCGACGATTTCTACCTCGCGGACCCGAGCGTGATGATGAGCGCGGTCCGGCAGGCTGACGCCCGCGCCAAGCATATCCTTATTATTGCGCATAATCCCGGTCTCGAAATGCTGGCGATGCGGCTCTGCGATCCGGAACGTTCCGACATCGGCGCCCTGGCGCGCATCGCCGAGAAGTATCCCACCGCCGCCATCGCCTCTTTCGCCGGGCCAGACGCCTGGGCCGATTTCGGCAAGGGCGCCGCCGCGCTCGATCTTTTTGCAACGCCGAAAGAGGTTGCGGGCGTCACATAACGTCTTCCCGTCATCGCCAAATTGCGCTTTGCTAAAAAAGCAAAGAAACGGATCGAGGCGAACCGGATGGCTGAAAAAATGGTTGAGACCGCGGTGCCGGGCGGACGGCACGAAACCGATGTTATCATTATCGGCGCCGGGCCAGTCGGTCTGTTCGCCGTTTTTGAACTGGGCCTGTTGGGGATAAGGGCGCGGGTAGTTGACATTCTTGAGCGCCCCGGCGGGCAATGCATCGAGCTTTACCCTGAAAAGCCGATCCTCGATATTCCAGCCATCAAGTCGATTTCCGGCGAACAGTTGACGAGTCAACTGCTGGATCAGATCGAACCGTTCGGCGCACAGTTTCACCTCAACGAAATGGCGATCAGCGTCGACAAAACCGACGAGGGCAAATGGCGCATCAGCACCGACATGGGAACGACGATAGACGCGCCGGTCATATGCATTGCCGCGGGCGGCGGATCGTTTCAGCCGAAAAAGCCGCCGATCCCCGGTGTCGACGACTATGAAGGATCGTCCGTCTTTTTTGCCGTCCGCGAACGGGAGAAATTCCGTGACAAGACGATCGTCATCGCCGGCGGCGGCGATAGCGCCCTGGACTGGACAATCAACCTCGAACCGATTGCAAAAAAAATCACCCTCGTTCATCGCCGGCCTGACTTTCGCGCTGCGCCCGACAGCGTTGAGAAAATGCAGGCGCTCGCCGATGCGGGAAAAATCGACCTCCGCATCACGCAGATCAAAGGATTGAAGGGGGATAACGGCCAGATCGAAGCCGTGGAGACGGAAACAAAAGAAGGCGAGCAGCTCGATATCACGTGCGATACGGTGCTCGCTTTTTACGGCCTCACCATGAAGCTTGGCCCAATCGCGGAGTTTGGGCTATACCTTGAGGAAAACCGCATCGCCGTCGACACGGAAAAGTTCGAAAGCTCTGTACCCGGTATATTCTGCATCGGCGACATGGCGTATTATCCCGGCAAGCTGAAGCTGATCCTTTCCGGCTTTCATGAATCCGCGCTGATGTCCCACGGCGCGTTTCATTATGTTTTCCCCGACAAGAAACTGAAGTTCCAACACACGACTTCCGCCAAGGATTTGCAGGCGAAAGCCGGCTAGCGGCGGCGATGCGCCCTGCGATTCTCAACCCGCTCTTTGCCGATATCACGGCGCTTGCCGGCGTGGGCCCGAAGATCGCCGCGCTGATCAACCGCGTCGCGGGTCCCCGCGTCGTCGATCTCATCCTCACCGCGCCGATCAATGTGGTCGACCGGTCGTTTCAGCCGAAAATCGCAGACGCGCCGGCCGGCAAAATCCTGACGCTGCGAGCGCGCATCGACCGACACGATCCGCCGCCGAAGGGAAAGCGCCTGCCCTATAAGGTGATCTGCTCCGACGATACAGGGTTCGTAACCCTGGTCTTCTTTCACGCCCGCGCCGACTACCTTCAAAAAATTCTGCCCGAGGGAGAAACACGCCTCATCAGCGGCAGGGTTGAGGAATACAAAGGGGGGCGTCAGATGGCTCACCCGGATTATATCGTCGATCCGGAGGCGGAGAGTGAAATGCCGCTTTACGAGACGGTCTATCCGCTGACCGCCGGCCTCACCGCCAATGTTATGCGCAAGGCCGTTGGCGAGGCGCTGAAGCGCGCGCCGGACCTGCCGGAATGGCAGGATGCGGAATATCTGAAGCGTCGACGCTGGAGAGACTGGAAAGGATCCGTTCTCGAACTCCATCGGCCGAAAACGCCCGACAATATCGCCTTGTCTGCGCCGGTGCGTCAGCGCCTTGCCTATGATGAACTGCTGGCGAACCAGCTGGCGCTGTTTCTGATCCGCCGGGCGCGGGTGCGCTCGCGCGGCCGCGTCATCAAAGGCGGCGGCGATAAACGCGCAGCGGCTGCAAAAGCGCTGCCCTTTGCCATGACGGATGCACAGCGTCAGGCGCTCAAGGAAATTCTCGACGACATGGCGTCCGGAGAACGGATGGTGCGCCTGCTGCAAGGCGACGTGGGTTCAGGCAAAACCATTGTCGCGTTTTTCGCGGCGCTGGCCGCGGTTGAGGCTGGCGCACAGGCCGCGATTATGGCGCCGACTGAAATCCTTGCACGCCAGCACCTTGAATCCCTGACACCGTTTCTCAAGGCGGCGGGCGTCACCATGGATGTCCTCACCGGCCGCGATAAAGGCGCCGCGCGGCAGACGAAGCTCGATGCAATCGCTGCAGGCGACATCGATATTGTCGTGGGCACCCATGCGGTTTTTCAGGAAGACGTCGCGTTCAAAGACCTCGCGCTCGTTGTCATTGACGAGCAACATCGCTTCGGCGTGCATCAGCGCATTGCGCTTACGCAGAAAGGGCCCCGCCCCGATCTTCTTGTGATGACGGCAACCCCCATCCCGCGGACATTGGCGCTGACCGCCTACGGCGACATGGATGTTAGTCAGATTACGGAGAAACCGCCCGGACGCCGGCCCGTGGACACGCGCGCCGCGCCCCTGTCGCGCCTCGATGAGGTCGTGGCCGCCATCAAGCGGGCGACCGGCAAGGGCGACCAGGCCTACTGGGTGTGCCCGCTGGTTGAAGAGTCGGACATGCTCGACCTCACCGCCGCCGAGGACCGGTTCGAAAGCCTGAAGACCGTTTTCGGCGACAGGGTCGGCCTCATTCACGGGCGCATGGCGGCCAGCGACAAGGATCGCGTCATGGAACGCTTTCATCGGGGCGAGCTTGCCGTCCTGATTGCGACCACCGTGATCGAGGTGGGCGTTAACGCGCCCAACGCGACAATCATGATCGTCGAACACGCCGAACGGTTCGGGCTCGCCCAGCTCCATCAACTGCGCGGGCGGGTCGGCCGCGGCGAAAAACCATCGAGCTGCATCCTCCTCTACAAAGCGCCGCTGGGAGAGACGGCGGAGGCGCGCATCAAGGTCCTGCGCGATACTGAAGACGGGTTTGTGATCGCCGAAGAAGATTTGCGCCTGCGCGGCGCCGGCGATCTGTTGGGCGCTGCGCAGTCGGGCTTCCCCCGCTTTCGCCTCGCCGATATCGCCGCCCACGGCGAACTGCTCGCCGCAGCGCGGGACGATGCAAAAATGATCGTCGAAAAAGACCCTGACCTTAAAACGCCGCGCGGCGAAGCGCTAAGGACCCTGCTCTACCTGTTCAGCCGCGACGATGCGGTGAAACTGTTGAGCGCGGGATAATTATTTGCCGCCGATTGAAAACAGGCGTCGTCTGGGTTTTTCGTCTTTCAGTTTGTCGACGACCTCGTTCAGCGCATCAACCGCCTTATCGGGGTCGTTGAACTCCGGCACAACAAGACCGAGAGAGAAGACAACTTTGGCGGCGTCTTCGACGCTCATTGACAGGACGCGAATGTCTTCGCGCGGCAGGAAGATCAAAAAGCCGGAGGTCGGGTTCGGCACGGTCGGCACGAACAGCGCCGTCAGCCCTTCGCCCTGGTCCGCGAGCTTCGCTGCAACCTCGCCCTTGCCGTCGCCGACGACAAACGCCATCACCCATGCGCCCTTGCGCGGATACTCAATGAGCGCAACTTGTTTGAAAGACCGGTCGGATTGTTGCAGCGCCGTTTCAAAAACGTTTTTGAAGAAGCGATAAAGGTTGCGCACAATCGGCACGGAATCGACAAGCCGTTCGCCTGCGCGGATGAATGAGCGGCCGATAAAGTTTTTGGCGAGCGTTCCGAGAATGATCAATCCGATTACGGCGATCAGAACGCCGACGCCCGGCAGGACCTGTACGAACGTATCGGCGTTGCCGCCAAGATCGGGAATCGTCCGTTTGACGAAGGCGTCAAGCTTCGCCATGGGCCCGGTGACGAACCAGTAGATCAGCGCAATCGTGATGCCGATCGGCGCGGCGACGACAATCCCGGCGAGGAAACTCGAACGCAGGTCCGCGAGCACGCCCTGTCGCTTGGGCTGAATCAACGGCGCATCGCTGCGGCGTTCATTGTCGCGATCCCGTTTGTCGTCCATTTCCTCTCCCGCCTTCCGTTCGTAAGGCCTTCCATTCGCCGCCGCCCAATCTAGAGGGCATGGTTAATGAAATGATCAACGCGCAACGAAAGTTCCAGTAACAATCCCAGTATATGACCGCTGGTTTGGTCTATTGAAAGGCTTTAACCGGGCATTTTTTGGCGTCTTTCGGCGGATTGACCGAGAATTAAGGCGAAATTAACGGGCGCGCCCGGCGAGCGGTTGATCTTGGCTTCGGGCCCGCCGATAAGGCGGCGAATTTTTGCCAATCCGGGAGCTTGTTCGCCTCATGAAACCGATCCGTAAAGTTGTCATCCCTGTCGCCGGGCTCGGCACGCGGGTTCTGCCTGCAACGAAATCGATTCCCAAGGAACTCCTGACCGTCGTCGACCGTCCGCTCATCGATTATGTGGTCGATGAAGCGCGCGACGCGGGGATCGAGCAGGTCGTCCTCGTCACCGGGCGCGGCAAGGGCGCAATCGAGGATTATTTCGATCACGCATTCGAGCTGGAAGCAACGCTTAAGCAAAAATCAAAAACGGCGATCCTTGAGGAAGTGGAAAAAACCGTTCCGACGGCCGGCGCCGTCTCCTATACGCGACAACAGGCGCCCCTCGGCCTTGGACATGCGGTCTGGTGCGCCCGCGAGCTTGTGGGCGACGAGCCGTTCGCGGTCTCCCTTCCCGATGAAATCGTGGCGCGCCGCCCCGGTTTTCTGCGTCAGATGGTGGACGCCTACAAGGAGGTCGGCGGCAATCTGGTCGCTGTCGAAGAAGTGCCCAAGGAAGATACGGCGAAGTACGGCGTCATCGCGCCGAAGTCGCGCCGGGACAATCTCATTGAGATGTCCGGCATGGTTGAAAAACCGGCGCCCGCTGACGCGCCATCGAACTTCCGCATTATCGGGCGATACGTTCTGCAGCCGGATATCTTCCAGCTGCTCGAAAAACAGGGCGCCGGCGCCGGAGGCGAGATCCAGCTTACGGATTCAATGAACACGCTTAACGGCGCACAGACTTTTCACGCCGTGATTTGCGATGGCGGAATTTACGATTGCGGCTCGAAGCTCGGCTTCCTGAAAGCCAACGCCGCCCTCGGCGCAGCGCACCCTGAACTCGGCGCGGAATTCAGGGCCTATTTGAAAGAGATCTCTTAGTCACTAGCGGCGACGCAACATGCCGGAAAGAAGCGAGCGTGGCTCCGTAGCCGCGCGGGTTGCGTCAGCAAGGCGCGCATTGGCGTCTTCATCTTCAACAATCGCTTCTAGTTCGGCCTCATCGGCGAGAACGCCATCGTCGGCTTCTTCAACCGTCAGGCTCGCTTCTTCGGTGTCGTTGCGCGCACCGACGCGAACCCCCTGAATGCGTTCGGAGAGGCCTTCCTGCGGCGCGCCGTTGTTCGACGCATGCCCGGAAAGATCGGCTTTCTCCGCGCGTGCGGCGAGCTGGCGAACTTCAACAGCGTAATCCTGTACGGTTCGCATCATCAGCCGCGCGTCCTCGCGGGCGTCCCGCGCGCCGTTCGACGCTTTCACCGCCATCGCACAAATCGCCGTCCCGAAGCCGAAAAAAGCAACGGACAACGCAAAAAGCGCAAGCTCCGGCGTCAACATACCGACGACCGGCAACTCGACCGATTGCAATGCAGCAATAAAATCACCCAAACTCATCAATCCCACCCCGCAGACAACTCTGGCCTTTTTATCCATTATCGTTAATCCGGTCCACCCGGGCGCTACGTAGTTGATTTATGTCCGAAAAAACCCACCCGGCGCCGGCGCTCGTCTGGCTCCGGAACGATCTCCGGATCGCCGACAACCCGGCCCTTTTTCATGCGCGCGAAAGCGGCGCGCCGGTGCTGCCTGTGTTCGTGCTCGACGAAAGCGCGCCCCATGCGCCAGGCGCCGCATCGCGCTGGTGGCTGCATCATTCGCTATCGTCCCTCGACGCCGCACTGACCGCTGCCGGCGCAAGGTTAATCCTTCGGCGCGGCGCAACGGCCGATGTCTTAAAGGCGCTGATCGAGGAAACCGGCGCTGGCGCCGTTTACTGGAACCGGCGTTATTATCCCGCTTACGTGGAGACCGACAAAGCCCTGAAAGCGTCGCTCGTCGCAGAGGGCGTCGTCGTCAAGTCATACAATGGCGGTCTGCTGCGCGAGCCGTGGGAGCTGCAAACCAAAACCGGTGGGCACTTCAAAGTCTTCACGCCATTCTGGCGCGCATTGCAAAAGGCCGGTCCCGCTCGCGCAACCCCTGCCCCTGCCTTGAAAAAGATTGCCGGCCCAGCCCGCTATCCGGCTTCAGACGCAGTTGAGGACTGGAACCTTTTACCGACCAGTCCGAATTGGGCGGAGGAAATCGGTTCCGTCTGGTCGCCCGGCGAGAAGGGCGCGCGCGACCGGCTTATCGGCTTTCTGAACGGCGCCATTAATCATTATGCGGATGGGCGAGACCGCCCGGATCGTGAGTACACGTCCCGACTGTCTCCCCACCTTGCGTTCGGCGAAATCAGCCCTCTGACGATCTGGCGGGAAACGCACGCGCGCATCGACGCCGGCGAAATATCCCCCGGCGCCGGCGAGAAATTCCTCTCGGAGATCGCCTGGCGGGAGTTTTCCTACAATCTCCTTTTTCATCATGGCGACCTGCCGGAGGCGCCCCTGCGCAAGGAGTTCACAAATTTTTCCTGGCGCAAAGACAACGCGGGACTCAAGGCATGGGAAAAGGGCCTTACCGGGTATCCGATTGTCGATGCGGGCATGAGGCAGCTTTGGCGCACCGGGTGGATGCACAATCGCGTGCGAATGATTGCGGCGAGCTTCCTGATAAAAGACCTGCTTGTTCCATGGCAGAAAGGCGAAGCCTGGTTCTGGGACACGCTTGTTGACGCCGATCTCGCCAATAACGCCGCGAGCTGGCAATGGGTCGCCGGCTGCGGCGCTGACGCCGCCCCATATTTCCGGATTTTCAACCCCGTGACGCAGGGAAAAAAATTCGATCCGGAGGGGGATTATGTCCGCGAATTTGTCACGGAACTTGCAAAAATGCCGTCAAAATACATTCACGCGCCCTGGGAAGCGCCAGAGGATGTGTTGCGGCGGGCGGGCGTAAGCCTTGGAAAAACCTATCCGATGCCTATTTTAGATCACGGACAGGCTCGCCGCCGCGCACTTGAACGCTATGATGAGGCCAAAGCCGGGTCACGCTTATGACTATGGGAACGAAACGCACGCCATCGCCAGCCGATCTTAACGGATTGCCGTTCTTCTTTCGTCAGGCCTGCCGCCTTGCGGCGCGCATCCAATATGGCGAACTGACCTTTCTCCTGCCCGACGGGCGCCGCCTTGTCTTTTCTGGCGTAGAAGAAACCGACGCAAAGGCGCTTATTGTCGTGCGCGATTTCGCGTTTGCTTGGCGCTCAATCGTCGGCGGGGATATCGGGTTTTACGAAAGCTACGCAGACGGACAATGGGAAACGCCGGACCTCGCCGGCGTCCTGTATATCTTTGCCCGCAATGCCGATCTTGTGCAGGAAGCGTTCAAGGCCTCTTTCCTGATCGACTGGATCAACAATGTCCGCCACACGCTGAACAAAAACACGCGCTCCGGCGCGCGCCGGAACATCATGGCGCACTATGATCTCGGTAACGAGTTTTACGAAAAGTGGCTTGACCGGACGATGACTTATTCGTCCGCGCGATACCCGACGCCGGACGTCGACCTTTCAACAGCGCAGGAAATAAAGTATCGCACGCTCGCCCAGTCCATCGACTTGAAACCGGATGAAACCGTCCTCGAAATCGGATCGGGCTGGGGCGGCTTCGCCGTGCATGCAGCGAAGGAGCGCGGCGCCAAAGTGACCGGACTGACGCTGTCGCCGTCGCAACTCGAATACGCAAAGAAGCGCGCTTTTGAAGAAGGTCTTGCAGAACGCGTGTCGTTCAGGCTGCAAGATTATCGCGATGTGGAAGAACGTTTTGACAAGATCGCCTCGATCGAAATGTTCGAAGCCGTCGGCAAGGAATATTGGCCGGCCTATTTCGACAAGCTGCGCAGCGCGCTGAAACCCGGCGGCGCAGCCGGACTCCAGATCATCACCATCGCCGACCGTTTTTATGAAAACTATCTGCGATCGACGGACTTCATCCAGCGCTATGTGTTCCCCGGCGGCGTGCTGCCCAGCCCTGCCATCCTGAAACAGCTGTCCGACAAGGCCGGCCTTACCGTCCAGTCCGTGGCGGAATTTGGCGAGGACTACGCCCGCACGCTCAATGAGTGGCATCGACGGTTCATGGGCGCCTGGGACGACATCGCGCCCCTTGGCTTTGACGATCGGTTCAAGAAACTCTGGCGGTTCTATCTCGCTTATTGCGAAGCCGGCTTCCGCGCCGATACGACGAATGTGCGCCAGGCGACGCTGGTGCGGCCGGCCTAACGGCGCGGCGGCATTCGCTTACCGGTTGATTATACGGGCCGATCACTCTCCAATTGCGGCGACATCAGCGACTCGCTCGATTGGAGACCCATATGCCGACTGGGCAGCCGCAGGCGGCCGCACCCCGCCGCAACGCCTTCACCCGTTTTCTCGACACCGTAGAATGGCTGGGCAATCTGTTGCCCCATCCGGTGACGCTCTTTGCCGTTCTGGCTGTGGGCATCGTGTTCCTGTCGGGCTTTTTCGGCTGGATCGGGCTGGCGGTTGAAGACCCGCGGCCCGCCGGCGGTCGCGGCGTGGCAGAGGACGGCATGATCCGCGCGGTCAGCCTCATGAACGGCGACGGCGTCAGGCGCATCTTCACAAACCTCGTCACAAACTTTACCGGCTTTGCGCCCCTCGGCGTCGTGCTGGTCGCCATGCTCGGCGTCGGCGTTGCGGAAAAATCCGGGCTCCTGTCCGCGGCCGTGCGCGCCATGGTGCTGTCGGCGCCGCGCCATGTGGTGACGGTGGCCATCGTTTTTGCGGGCATCGTCTCGAACACCGCCTCGGAGGTCGGCTATGTCGTGCTGATCCCCCTTGCGGCCGCAATCTTCTATGCGCTGGACCGCCATCCCCTCGCCGGCATGGCGGCGGCGTTCGCGGGCGTCTCCGGCGGCTACAGCGCCAATCTCCTGATCGGCACGATCGACCCGCTTCTCGCCGGCATTACGCAGGAGGCCGCGCGGCTGATCGACCCGGACTATATCGTCGTGGCGACCGCCAACTGGTACTTCATGGTCGCGTCAACCTTTCTCATCACCATAATCGGCTCGCTCGTTACGATCTTCATCGTCGAGCCAAAGCTCGGCAAATACGATCCCTCCGGCGCGGATCCAACGATCCTCGACAAACGCATGATGGAGCGACTGACCGGCGAGGAGAAGAAGGGTCTTCTCTGGGCGGGTCTCGCCGTGTTCAGCGTCTTTGCGTTTATGGCGTTTACGCTCATTCCGGAATGGGGCGTTCTGCGCAATCCTGAAACCGGCGACCGCATCAACTCGCCTTTCTTCCGCGGCTTTGTCGTCTGGATACTGATTTTCTTCGTTGTCACCGGATACGCCTATGGGCGCGCCGTCGGTACGATGAAAACCGATCGCGACATCATCAACGCCATGGCTGCGGCGCTGTCCTCGCTGGGCCTGTATATTGTGCTTGTCTTTTTCGCGGCGCAGTTTGTGGCCTTCTTCGGCTGGACCAATCTCGGCGCCATCAGCGCGGTCACGGGCGCGCAATTCCTGCAGGACACAGGCATGACCGGCCCCGGCGTCTTTTTCGTCTTCATCCTGATATGCGCCGTCATCAATCTCTCGCTTGGCTCGGCGTCTGCGCAATGGGCGGTCACCGCGCCGATTTTCGTGCCGATGCTGATGCTGATCGGATACTCGCCGGAAGCGATTCAAGCGGCGTACCGGATTGGAGATTCCTCTACCAATATCATTACGCCCATGATGAGCTATTTCGGACTGATCCTGGCCTGGGCTTCGCGCTACGACAAAAATCTCGGCGTCGGCACGCTAATCGCGATGATGCTGCCCTACACGATATTCTTTATATTTGCCTGGTCGGTATTCTTCGTCCTCTGGACCTTCGGACTCAATCTGCCGGTCGGACCAGGCTCGCCGACATATTATACGCCCTAAGGGGATAGCGATACGCCCGCGCTTTCGCCGCGCATTTCCGACAGGCTGTTAATCGTCCGTTCCCCGCTCATCCGCAAGGATTGCGCGAACCTTGTCCAGCGGCAGCGCTTCGACGCGGGCGGGCGCATCGCGCGCGGTATCATATCCCTCAACCGTTTCGGCCATGAAGAGCGAATTCAGGATGGCTTCTTCGGTCGCCTCGATCACCGCCTGGGACAATGGCGAAAAGAGATCGTTCGGGAGTTCCTCCAAACGGGCGACGCCACTCCGCCGCGCCGGCGTCCTGCGCACGGTTTCCGCCGTTGAGAAGGCGATGACATAATCGCCGGAGCCATTGGTCAAGGACGCGCCGGTCCGCGCCAGACCCGCGAGAGCGCGTCGCGCCAACCGCTCAAGATTGCGGTCGGACAGCGGCGCATCGGTCGCAACGACGATCATGATCGAGCCGTCGGCGTCGCCATTGTCCACATGATTGCTGAGAAAGTACCGGCCCAGTCGCTCGCCCACCGGCGTCCCGTCCACCACGAGCACGCCGCCATAATTTGACTGCACGAGAACGCCAACGGTGTAACCGCCAAGCGCGGCGGGCAACTCGCGCGAACTCGTGCCGATGCCGCCTTTCCAGCCGAAGGAAACCGTGCCGCGCCCGGCGCCGACCGCGCCTTCGGCAACAGGCCCCGATGCAGCATTTTCGATTGCCCGTCGGATGACGTCCGCCGTCAGCGCGCGCTTGCGAATATTGTTGAGGCGAGAGTCGTTCGTCTCGCCGACAACGGCGTTCACAGACCGAACACGTTCGTTGCCCGGCTGATCCAGCGTCCATTCTATCGCCGCGATCGCGCCTTCAGCGACGTTCAACGTATTCGTAAGAATAATTGGAGTTTCGATCTCTCCAAGCTCCTGAATTTGGGTTGCGCCCATCAGCTTCCCAAAACCGTTGCCGACAACCACGCCGGCCGGAACCTTGTCCTGATAAAGATTGCCCCCATGCGGAACAATTGCCGTCGCGCCTGTGCGTATGTCGGAGCCCTTGTTGAGCGTTACATGCCCGACGCGCACGCCCTCCACATCGGTAATGGCGTTGAGTGGCCCCGGCGCCAATATGCCAGGCACAATACCCAGATCGCGCGCACGTTCCTGCGCATTTGCAGCAAACGGAACGGCAAGCAGCAAGACGGCAGCGGCGATCAAGATGGTTCCCGGGATGCCCGGCGCTCGCTGTGACGTTGTCAAGTCATTCTCCATACGCCCCGTGGGCGGCGACAAATTCAACAAGGCCCGTTCACATCTGCATGCGTGCACTGATATTTTTCTAACGCGGCGCGACAAACTGTTCTATAGTTTTTTGATGCAGCCGGCGCCGGCTCATTCCGAAAACAGGTGAGATCATGAAAATTTCCTTTACCCTAAACGGCAAGGCGACCGCCGTCGAGGCGCCTCAGGACATGCCGCTGCTTTGGGTGTTGCGCGAAAAACTTGAGATGACCGGCACAAAATTCGGATGCGGCATCGCCGCCTGCGGCGCCTGCACAGTTCACATAAACGGCGTCGCGACGCGGACCTGCGTCATGCCTGTCGCCGCCATCGAAGGCGCCGAAATCAAAACGATTGAAGGCGTTGCGCCCGCGCCCGGCGAATTGTCGGCGGTGCAATCGGCATGGCTTGAGCATCAGGCGCCGCAATGCGGCTATTGCCAGTCCGGCATGATCATGGCGGCGGAAGCGCTACTGGATCAGAACCCCGACCCGAGCGATGAAGACATCGACAACGCCATCACCAACATTTGCCGCTGCGGAACCTACGAACGGGTGAGAACGGCGATTCACGCCGCTGCACGCGCCCGGCGGGAGGCTTAAGCCATGAGCAATCATACAAAGCCGTCGTCGAATGTCGCAAAAATTGCACGCCGCACATTTCTTGTTTCCACCGGGGTCGTCGGCGGCGGCGTCGCACTTGGTCTGACGCTTTCGCCGAACCGGCTGAAAATGCATCGCGATGACGCAGCGTCCGGCGATGAAGTCATCCTCAACACATGGGTGAAGTTAACGCCCGACAATCAGCTCACGGTTATTATTCCGCACTCGGAGATGGGTCAGGGCGTCGGCACAGGCCTTGCGCAAATGCTGGCCGAGGAAATGGAAGCCGACTGGGACACCGTTGCGATCCAGCAGGCGCCGGCGGACGACAACTACATCAATAGCGACCTCGGTCGCGGATACATCGTTGGCGAAGGCGCACAGATTCCCGGTTTCGTCTATCCGATGCTTGATTTTGCATTCCTGCAGATTTCGAAAGGTCTCGTCGGGCAAATAACCGGCGGCAGCACCGCCATCCGGTTGACTGGGTATTACGGCATGCGCCGCGCCGGCGCGGCGGCGCGCGAAATGCTGATGCGCGCGGCGGCGGAAGAATGGGGCGTGTCGGCAAACTCACTGCGCGCTGAAAACAGCCGTCTCTATCACGATGCATCAGACCGCTCGGCCCCTTTTGGCGCCTTTGCGGCGGCGGCCGCGCGTTTTGCGCCCAACCTGAAGCCGACGCTGAAAGCGCCGAAGGACTACAAAATTGTCGGCGCGCCCAAACGCCGTCTGGATTTGCCGGAGAAAGTCACCGGCGAGGCGCAATTCGGCATGGACGTGATCGTGCCGGGGATGAAGTACGCCGCCATCGCGCAGGCGCCTGTATTCGGCGCACGCGCCATCAACATTGAAGATCCCGGGAACGCGGCGCAGAAAATTGTCAATCTTGGAGACGCCGTCATTGTCGCTTCCGACAGCTATTGGGAGGCGTCGAACGCACTCCGCCAGCTTGATATACGATGGGAAGGCGGCGACGCCACGCTGACAAGCGATGCCTTGCGCGCAATGCATAACGCCCATCTCGGCGAAACGCGGCATGAAGAAATTATGGATAAGTCCGGGAACGCGGCGACATTGTTGCAAGCGGCCGACGCGATTTCGGTTGAATATGCAGTCCCCTATCTTGCCCACGCAACCATGGAGCCGATGAACTGCACCGCATCGGTTCGCGACGGCAAATGCGACGTGTGGGTCGGCCATCAAAACCCGATTGAGGCGCGCGACGACGCCGCCAGCGCGCTGGGCCTGAAAAAAAGCGACGTCACCGTCCACAACACATATCTTGGCGGCGGTTTTGGCAGACGCGGCAGGACAGATAACGTCGTACAAGCCGTGCGCGCCGCGGCGGAAATCGGCGCCCCGGTGAAACTGATCTGGTCGCGCGAACAGGACATGACCAACGACTTCTACCGCCCCGCCGTCGTTTCACGCATGAGCGGTCTCGTGGAAGACGGCAAGATCAGCGCGATATCCCACGCCTATGTCTATTCCGACGCCGGGATGCCTGATTCGGAGCGGCCATTTGCATTTCAATATGACGTTCCGAACAAGCGCATTGCGCGCCATCCCTATCCGAGCCCGATCCCGGTCGGCGCGTGGCGCAGCGTCGATTTCACACAAATGGGCTTTTTCAACGAGAGCTTTATCGACGAACTCGCCCACACGGCCGGCGCCGACCCGCTGGAATTTCGGCACGCCCACAAATCTGATCCGCGCCATCGCGCAGTGTTGGAACGGCTCGCAGATGAGGCGAATTGGGGCCGGCCGGAAACCCCCGGCGCCAGCCAGGGCGTCGCTATCGTCGACAGTTTCGCGTCAATCGTCGGACAGGTCGCGGAGATCACCATCGAAGATGGCAACCGGGTGCGCATTCATCGCATTACCTCGGTTGTCGATTGCGGCCAGGTGATTAATCCGAACGCGGCGGAAGCCCAGATCCACTCATCGGTAATCTTTGCGTTGTCCGCCGTTTTCTTCGGCGAGATCACGCTTCAGAACGGCGAAGTTATTCAGCAAAACTTCCCGGACTACGAGATGATCCGCCTCCGCAATGCGCCGGAACAACCTGTCCGGTTCATCAAAAGCGACCTTCCGCCCGGCGGGCTGGGCGAACCGGGCACGCCCCCGGTCGCCCCCGCGCTGACAAACGCCATCTTCGCCGCCACCGGAACCCGCATACGCGAGTTGCCGCTGACGCGCGCGGGCTTTCGGAGCATATAGACAGCCAAACGCCTTTGCGACTGGGGCCGTATTCAAACCGGGATCGGCCTAATAACGCGGCGGCGGCGTCCACGGGGCGTATGCAAACGCAGCGAGGTCCGACGGCAGAACCGGCGCGTAAGGCGCGCTGAATGAGAACGGCGCCTTGTCAACGCTCCATACGTTTTCATGTATCGCTGTGATATACGGTGTGACGGGTTGATAACGGAGGTCACCAGCTGGCCATATGTTTTGATGATAGTCGTTTCTCCACCAAGCATTACCGTCATGCTCGGTTCGACACTGTCGCGAAGGTCTGCGCGGCCAGCGACCGAATGGCAATCGGCGCATTGAAAGCGCTTGAAGGCCGCCTCGCCTTCGACGGGATCGCCTTCCGGCAGTGTAAACCCGCGGCCTGATTTCGGACCTCCGTCACACGCGGTGGTAATAGCGGCGACGCCGACCAAAACGAAGATACGGCTAATTTTTGCAGCCCCCATCGCCAGCCTCCCAGCGTTCGTAACAGATCATCGATAGGCAAAACCGACGTTGTCGGACTATTTCGTCCCGCGCCTTGATGCAGATCAATGATGAGGAATGCAGCATTGCGGACCTCTCCGTGCGCCGCGGCTCAAAAACTCCGTCGCGCGGCGAAAAACAGATTTGTATTGTCTTTCAACTGGCTGAAGAAAATGTCGTTTCGCGGTCCGTAAAAAAAGTTGCCGCCGCCCTCGACCAGCCAGTCATCGTTGAGCTTGTAGCTGGCGCGCAGCCGCAGATGGCCGTCATGCTCGTTGGGGCTCCAGAAGTTGAAAGCGCTGATCGTCAGGTTTTGATTAAGCGCAAGCTTGGTCAGGCGCAGTGTGAAGAGATACCGCACCCGATCGCGGGGTTCGGCGCCGGCAGGCAACGCCGCGAGGAACGCATCGTGATCTGAACGCACTTGCGCGAAGTACTGCACCCCGGCGGTCAATTCCTCTGCGATTTCCTTTTCGTAACCGATAAGCACGCGGAAATCGCCGTTCGGAATCAGCGGATCGGCGCCGAGGGAATCGTCTTGACTGATGTAGCGGCCGAACTCCGCTGTCACGACGCCGCCGCGCCACGGCCCCCGCATGCTGGCGCCATAGACAGCAAGTTTCGGAAAGAAGAAATCGCCCGTGGGCGTCACACCGCCCGGACCCTTGAAGCGACCGATATACCCATAGGCTGCGACCTCAAAGGCGCCGAGCTGGCGATATGCACGGCCTGCAAACTCGTCATCTGAAAACCAGTCATCCGGCGTCACCGGCCTCAGAATGAAACTCTCACCAACAACGCTGCCAGCGATCGGATTGAAATAAGAGAGCCTGGAACCGTCAATATACCGGTCGGCGTCGAAACGCGGCGTGTAAACTAAATCGATATTCGCGAACTCATGGAACAGCGAAAGCCTTACCGCGTCGGATGGCGCTTTGAGGTATTCTTCGTCGCGACCGATAAAGAAGGACTTGAAATCTTTCGGGAAGAGGTCGTTGATGAAGATAAGATCGCCGACGCCCCACGTCAGGATTTGGCGCCCGGCCTTGAGGTCGGCGAAGGGCAACGGCCGCCAAACGATATTGGCCTCGCGAAGATCGAAAGCCCCCTCGCCTGTCTCCAGATCGGGCTCGCGGGTTTTGACGACCTGATCGAATACGCCGTCGCCAACAACGCGCACCACGAGGTCGCCCGGCTCCCACTGCGCCTCAAGGCGCAGTCGCGCCTCGCCGATTGTAAATGCGCCTTCGTCAGGGTCGTTCTGCAAGCGCGGTCCAACGCGCCCTTCGAGAAACCCGGTGATCGGTAGAAAGTCGGAGTCGGATCTGCGTTCCTGCGTAATACGCGGCGCCGGCGCCGATGTGGCCAGCCCACTTGGTAGGCCCGGTTCGGCAGTCTCCAGACCTGACGGCAAGCCCGGCTCGTCTGCCGCTTTTTCTGTTTCCTCCTCTTGCGGCGTTTCGCCCAGGCCGCTTGGCAATGGGAGCTCCTGCGCGCCCGCGGGCGCTGCAATCAATACGCAGAGGAAGAAAACCCATCGCCACATGGCGCATCACCGCAGATATTTGCGCGGCGGATTGCGTAGGTAACGCTCAGAAAAAATACCCTCCGGGAGACCGATGTCGTATTCGACAGCGCTGTAGACCATGGTTGTGGCACCGCCGATCTGATGATCCTCCATGCGCGACTCGACGATAGTCGGATGACCCGCGACGGTTTCAACCCTGACGGCGGAATAGGTTCGATAGGCGTCGCCGTTGGCGTCGTAATATTCCGTCTTCACCGGAATAAAAGTGTCTTTGTGGATCCAGTTCTTATACTTCGCGAACTCGACGCCACTTGCGTCCTTCGGTGAACTCTCAACAATGAAGTAGTTGTCGGTTTCCTCCAGAAGAAGATGATTGTCTTCATTCGGCGCCCGCCCGGAAACATCTTCGTAGAAAAAATGGGACCCGACAAAACTCGTGCGCTCGTCGCTGACTGCAATGCGCTTGACGAGATCGAGCGCCGGGAGATAGATCCATCTATAGTCGTCACCCTCAACGTGTTTCCAGACCATGAAGGCCGTGCGATTAACATCGGCGGGCCGGTTGAAGAATACGTAAAAACGCTGTTCGCCGTTGTCTACGTCGTCAATATCCGAGCGAACGATAACGAACTCCCGGGATCGCTCACGGCCGCGCACATCAGAAATTGTCATCGCCACTTTGGCTTTTCCATCCTTCCCCTGATAATACGCCGCGGCGGAAGCCTTATCGACGATGTTCTGCACGGTCATCTCGGTTTGCGCTGACGCCGGAAGCGCGGCGGCAGCCAGCAGCGCCGCGCCGATGAGTTTACTCCGCAGACTGGACATGGAGCTTTCCTTTCACGGTCTGACTTGGGAAGAAACGTTTCTCAAAGACGGTGATCAACGCCGGCAGTGCGATCAGTGTCGTGGCGCCGGCGAGAACGAGAATTGCGGAGATAAAAATACCGACGGTCTGATACGGCACGAGCGGCGCCAGCAGCAGCGGCAGGAAACCGGCGCCGATGACGATCACATTGCGGAAGATCGCGCGGGCCGGTTCGCCAAATGCGGCGCGCACGGTATCGCGCCACGCGCCGGCCCCTTCAAACAGCTGCCGGCTGCGCGCGTTAAAGTGGATCGCGTAATCGACGGCGAGCCCAAGGCTCAGCGCCGACAGCACCGCCACCGGCATATCGTAATCTTTTCCGATAAGCCCGATCACGCCATATATGACAGCAATGGTAACGCTAAGCGGCGCCATGGAGAGGAGCCCCCAGACGAACGACCGGAAGAGAAACGCCATCAGGATAAGGACGATAACGAAACTGCCCAGGAAAGCCGCGAGCATCCCCGTTACCATTCTCTGTTGCCAGACAACATTGATATAGGTGAGCCCGAACCAGTTGTGCGTTAAGGCGACCGGCGCGGCATTGTCGGTCATATACGCATCCACCGAGGCGATGACCGCGTTCATGTCGATATTGTCGCCGCTCTTCAACTGAATCCACAGATTGGCTTTCCGGTAGTCCGGCGTCACCAGCTTGAAGAGGTCCTGCGGTCGATGGCTGTTTTGATAGGTAATCAGAATTTGCGCGACCGCCTCAGGCGTATCGGGAATTCGAAACGCGTCCTCCTCCCCGAGGAACAACTCCCGGTGAACGGTTTTGACGATGTCCGGCAAGCCGTTGGATTTTCCAACCAGCCCGCTCGATTGCAGATGTTCCTGCAGGCCCTCAATGAACCGCAGCATATCCGGACGCTTGAAAATGTCGGCGCGAAGACGGGCGCGGTCCAGCGACAGGAGAACATCGTCCCACGCCTCCCACTCCGCATCCGTTGTCGCTGCGTCGGATTTCTCCAGAGCGTAGCGTTCAAGCGTCTCGATGAACACTTCATTCGTCGCCGCGCTCTCCACGGCGGCGGGCAGTTGCGCGAGCGTCTGCGTTGCCGCTTGCGTATTCAGGTTCGCCAACAGCGTTTTCATTTCATCGGCTAACACCGAAACGGTCTCGACGCCCTCCGCCGGTTCCAGGGTGAGATACGCCATGTACGCGCCGGCGAACCGCTCATTGAGCGCACGGTCGGCGACCCGGATTTCGTGGGTTTCGGCAAACCATTTGACCGGATTGTCGTTGATGCGAATCTGCGTGATGCCGTATCCGGCGACCGCAAGCGCAATCAACAGCATTGCTATGATTGCTTTTGGTCGCGCGACTGCAAAGTCCCCTGTCATATGGAGGAAACCGGCGAGCGGCCCGTGTTCTTCATCTTTTCGCCGCGCGCCTGCGCCAAACCGGGATAACGCCTTTTCCGGCATCATCATGATGTAGGCGGGCACCAGCGTGACGGTGAAAAGCCAGGCCAGAAAAACGCCGAAGGCAACGAAAATTCCAAAGACCCGCACAGGGGGAATCGGCGTGAACGCCAGCGAAGCGAAGCCGGCGCAGGTGGTAAGCGTTGTGAAAAACATCGGCCGCCACAATTCGTCCATCACATGGCTGATGGTTTTGCGCCTGTCGCGATATTGCGGATAGCGGTCATAAAAGTCGGAGAGGATATGAACGGCGTCAAGCACGGCGATCGGCATCACAAAGATCGGGATCATCGAACTCATAATGTGAACGGTGTTTCCGGTGACGACGAGCAGTCCCATGGCGCCGATCACCGCCGCCATCGCCACCAGCATTGGCGAGACGATGAGAGTCGGCTGGCGGAAGAATAACCACATCAGAAAAAAGATGAGAACCATCGCCGCCGGCGCGGAAATCGCCATCTGGCGGAACATCTCAACGCCAAACTGGTCCTGCGCGACGGGCAGGCCTGTGATGTGATAGTCCGCCCCGTCGGAGAACTCGGAGATCTTTTCTTTCAGCGCCCTGGCGACGCGATAGCTCACGTCCTTTGAGGTGATCGGAATATAGAGCGCGATCGCCCGCCCATCATCCGAGACTAGCGTGTCACTCAATGTGGGAATGCGCGCCGCCTTGTCGCGCACCGCGAGCGCTTCCGCATCGCTTTGCGGCGGCTCAGGCAACAGCCAGTTAAAACTCACCGCGCCGGCGCCCGCCTGCGCAATGTTGTCAACGGTCGATGGCGCAATAATATCGACGGCGACAACACCGGCCGGTTCTTCGCCGTCGACCCAGCTGATCGACTTGGCCGCATTCGTCAAATCGTAAATGTTGCCGAGCGTGTCAACGTTAAAAACACCGTTCTCATGGGTCTCATTGATAACCCCGACAACAATAAGATCATGAAGCGCGAACTCCGCTTTCATGTCGTTGTGATAGACCCGAACGGGCTCGTCCGGGCTGAGCATGTTTTCCGGGTCCGTATCGACCTTCAGGGCGTTTAAAAAGGAAAAGCTGTCAGGCGCGAGCGACGGCGCGGCGACCAGGGCGAGCATAAGCGCCGAGAAGGCGCCGATCGCCCAGGCGACAATTCCCGGCCTGTCAGCTGCGCGTTCTGAAAGATAGCTCATTGCTCAGCCTTTTTTCGCCTAGCGAAACGCCGCGCCACCTTTGGCGCCCAACGCCTTGAAAACCTTCGCAACGGGACAGAACCCCGTGAATGCCGCCTGAAACATGTTGAGGCCTGCGAACGCCGTTAGAAGAAACCAAAAGGGGTGAACCCAAACGCCACGGGCCAGCCCCACCAGAACGACGACGCCTGCGAAAGCGAAAACCATTTGATCGATATTCATAGTGCGTCCTCCAATTGGTCCCTCACATAGCGGGGCGTTGCGCCCGCAAGCCTCGCGCTGTATCAACTCCACTACAGAAAGCGTCAGTAGTCTGCGGGGTTGTTATATTCGTATATACGAATATATTAATATTCAAGATGGCCGACCTCGAAAAAATGGAAGAAAGTGTCGAGAACGCGTCGCAATTGCTGAAAGCGATCGCGAGCCCAAACCGGTTGATGCTGCTTTGCGCCCTGGCGGACGGCGAAAAATCAGTGTCAGAGCTTACTCAAGCGCTCGATTTGAGGCAGGCGACAATCTCCCAGCACCTCGCCAGACTGCGACAAGAAGACCTGGTTGAGACGCGTCGCGAGGCCCAGTCGGTTTATTACAGGATTGCAGACAAAACCGCGGAAAAGATCGTTCAGCTCCTGTATAAGCGTTTCTGCCCCTGAGTTTTTGGGCGGTTAGTACAATTACGTCGGGGATTTTCCGACTTCCTGCTGCGGCAACGCCAGACAAACGGCATAAGCCTGAGGCGCCTGACGCGGCATCCACTTGAGCCGCTTGAGGTCATGAACTACACCTCAAAGCCTAACTGTCGAGTGGAATGAAGAATATCGACCTTTCCAGGGTCGGCGAAACTTTTGTCGATGAAATTCTCGAAACGGTGGAAACGCTGATCGCTCTGCTTGACGGTAACGGCGCCATTCTGCGTTTCAATCGGGCCTGCGAAACGCTGACCGAATACGTCGAATCCGAGGCCATTGGCCGCAAGGTATGGGAATTTCTCATCATCGATGAGGAGATCGCATCTGTCCGTCACGTTTTCTCCAAGACGTCCCAAAGCGATATCCCAACGCACTATACGAACTACTGGAAAACAAAAAGCGGTGCGAAGCGCCTCCAGCAGTGGTCAAACAAAACACTGCGTACGTCAGACGGAGAGGTCTCCGTCGTCCTTGCGACAGCGCTTGACGTAACGGATCTAAGGCTGGCGGAGGTTCACCGCGCTGAAAGCGAGGCCTACTTAAAATCAATCATTGACGCCTGTCCCATTGCCGTTGTTACGATTGACGAGGAAGCGCGCATCCTTACCTTCAGCCGACAGGTGCAGTTGACCTTCGGCCACAAGGAAGCGGACGTTCTGGGAAAAAACGTCAATATACTGATGCCGGAACCGGACCGCTCTCACCATGACAGCTATTTAAACCGCTACTTGCAGTCCGACGAAAAACGCATCATTGGACGCGCCCGAACTGTAAACGCTGTTCGGTCGAACGGCGATGTATTTCCAGCGGTTTTGCACGTCAGCGAATTTATGGACGGCAAATGCGTCTTCGTGGGCTTTGTTGAGGACATCTCCGAGAAAGATGAGACGGAACGCCGGCTTGCCGAAACACAGTTCCAGCTTCAGCACGCCGGCCGCGTCGGCGCCATGGGCGAAATCGCAACGTCCATCGCTCATGAATTAAACCAGCCATTGACGGCGGCGGCCAGCCTCTGATCCACCAAAGCATCCTGAAACTGTGTTCAAAGGATGCAATCCGATGTCTTAAATCCGGTAAATGAGAAAGTATGATAAAAGTACCATATTCCTCACCCGCCATAGAGGGCTGATATATACCTATGCTCTTGATATTACTGGTGCCGCAAGAGAGAACAGATTGTTTTCGTAACTAACTAATTTAGTTGAACAATTATTCTCAATGTATCGGATGGCCCACCACTCAGCCCACCTTTGCCAATGAGTAGCTATGCGAATGGTGACACTCTTTTGCCTCCGTGCATATACTTCGCCCGCCTGGGCTTTGTCGAAGCCTCGGACATCATGATGTCCTCCATCTTTAGGAGACTGTCATGATGAAGGTGATATCGAAGCGCCAACTGAAGGACTTGATACCGTACTCACTGTCACACATCGCACGGCTGGAGAAGGCGGGGAAGTTCCCCAAGCGGATACAACTCGGCGAAAACAGAGTGGGATGGATTGAAAGCGAAGTATTGGATTGGGTCCAAGAACGGATGGATCGCAGAGAAGCAGCCTAACAGACACTCCCGAGAGGGAGAGAAGGATGGTCGGGGCTCGCTCCGGCCATCTTTTTTAATTGAGAATACTTCGTAAAGCGAGTGAGCGACCGATGAATGGCCGGAGTTCATGGAATGATTACGTTGTTGTTATGCTGTAACAATGTGTTCGACGTTGATGAACGGTTCAACGTTTTTGAACTTTTCGTATCTGGCAACCGTCCGAACAATTCCGCGACCGATACGTCGCGCAGCAACATAACATTAGCGGTTCATTTCATTGAATTTTTGATCAGAGGTCAGGTTGAAGCGCTGCAACGCAATAGGCTCATGTATTCATTCACGTAACATTGTACGTTTGACACTTCTAATTATGCCATCCTAATCTCTGCAGTGTCATAACTGTCGCCAATCGAAACTATTATTGCGAGGCCGATAAGTATCGGAGAAAATACCGTGAAGAATTGGCCATTGATATTGCTGCTTGTGATCATCGGGACGGCTTCGGCAAATGCGGCCGACTGGAATGGAAAAGGCTGGTATCAGATCAAATACATAACAGGTAGCGATGGCGGCGCGGGCAAGGGAATCTACGCCGGGCCTTTTGCAGATAGAAAAGAATGCAAGAAGACATTGCCCGAGGATGAAGACGATGATCGTAGCGAAACCTGGTATGAATGCGAGTATTTGAAAGAGCGCGGCGATTTCTAAAGTAACGCACTTTGAAATTAGCGACTAAAGCAAGCTTTAGCATTGGGGGCGAAAATGAGAAGTTTTATCATCGGCGCAGTCGTCGCATTGGCGACGGCTGCGGCAGTTCTTTATTATTTCGGACACATCAAGATTGAGGTAAGCAGCAAACCTGCCAAGCCTACGGCTGTGAGCCGAACGCCGTTGGAAGTTTCCGGTATCGTTGTCGATCGCGACCGCAAGGATGGCAAACCGCTGGTCCTTGTCGCAGACGAAGAAGCCGGGCGTTATTTTTCATGCAGCGACAGCGACGCGCCAGCAGTAGCAAGTAATAAAGCGCCGCTGGTTAAATATTTCGAGATAGGCGATTGCCTGGAATACAAAATCAAAAATGCGTCTGCGGCGACGGATTTCGAGTCGATCGAGATGATTCGCGCCAACGAATACCTGATACTGTCGGAGTCACTCCGTGCGCTCGTCGCCGCCCATGGTAAAACAAACTCAAATAAGGCAACGCTCTTTTCTGAGGGGACTCTGAAAGCGCAGTATTACAACGCTTACTCAGAGGTGGGCGGCCACGGACTGGAAGGCGTTGTTGTTCGAAATGACGCAAATCTGGGTCACCAGATCGTCGGCTTATGGGAGGGCGGCTATCCTGAGCACAAGCGCATGGTCGAAGAGTTGTCGGGCGAGGACTGCCCCCCGCCCCTTACCAAAGTGGTCAAGCCCGACGCAAACGGAAAAGATATAACGTCATATTACTGCAGAAATGTGGGACTAGATGCGACTGCGCTTGATCCTGTTCTGATTGTCACCAATAAGCCAATCGTTCTTATTGGTGATGAAACCGTTGGAATCGAGCGCGGCGACGGCGAGGACGAGAACGCCCGTGAAGCGCCTATAATATTGCCTGTTCCAGCTATTAACGGACCCGTCGCCACGCTTAACAATAGGTTTAACCAACGCTTTCGCGCGACGGATCTGGTGTGGAATAGATCAACAACAGACCAGTCCGATTATATTATCCTGGCGAGCACCGCGCCTGATCGCGCTAAATACAAAGTGTTTGATGACAAGGGAAAAAAGGTAGTAGAAGACGACGAGCAGAAAACTGAACGAACAGACTTTGTCTACACCTGCCTCTTTGAGGTGTCTGCGAAAGGTGAAACCGGGCGAAGCTTACTTATCAAAGATATAAGCGACGGGGACAACTCAAATGGAAAGGTGCCGACCGGTCAAACGAATATAAAAAACCTGGCGGCGGCCAACTGGGAAGGGTTGGCCTGGTATGGCGATAATCAGCTAGTCATCGTCAACGATAATGGCGGCGATATAAAGTGGGAGCCTGCATTGACGGCGCTGGTCGTCAGCGGTCCGGATGACTGGTCTAAAGGAAAGTCCTGCGATAACCTCTAGGCGTGATTGCCGGCGCCTGATTGTAGAGCGTCGGCATCTTTTCCTTTTCATACTTTCATTTTCTCAACCCACTCACTTAGTGTCCACTAAAACAAGTGGATACTTAATATGCTCCTACACCTTCGCACAAAGGCCGATTCAACGGACGCTCACTAAAGCAATCAATTCTTTGTCCGTAAAAAAAGCCCCCTTAGTGGGGGCTTTGGTTTTGTTTTCAGAAAATTGCATCACCGTTGGCGCTGCCTGAGGGCTTCCTGTTTTTGACGTTGCCTTTGACGAAGCTCCTCATCCTTCTGACGCTTCCTTCGCGCAATGTCCTGAAAGCGTCCGCTTCCGTTTGGCTGTGGATTGAAATCAAGGAAACTACTCATTTGCTACCCCTTCTGTACACACGGCTAGGCACCATGCGCGGCGCGCGTGGGTGGCGGCGGTTAGGATTGGGAACGCCGCCGAAGATGCCATCTTGAATGACATCACGAACGCCTTCCCAGGATTTCGCTACCTGTCGTCGTGATCCAAAGTTTCGTCTTTTCATAGGCGGTACCTGTTGTTTGCTACGCTCCGAATATGCCCGTGAATAAGATATTAGCAAGTGTACTGACTATATCGTCACATAGGTAACTGTGCTTGCTCACCTAACGCATAATTCCAAGCGGGGTCTGCCACATTGGCGTAGGAACGAAGCGATGGAAGCTTCGGAAATATCGAAAATAGTCGCGAACTTCTGGTGTTTATATCGATAAATATCGATATAAATCCGGACTACGCAAAATATCGTATGGCGTTGAACCTTCATAGGAATACGGAGCCGTTCATGTCACTTCGAAACCCGCCTCGAAATCCCTTCCTATTTCCAGACAAAAAATTGCAACAAAAGTGACAGGCGTATAGCTGACTATGCCTGCGTACCGGTACGTGTCGCTCAGCATACCAACCGATTACAAACAATGTCCTTGGCAGTATCTGTTCCATCTCCTTCATATAGCTGGACGGGTTTACAATATGCCTCACGCAAGCGGCGTTGTTCTATCGGAGCAGGTTTTAACAGCGCTGGAATATATTGAACGGTATCGTCACCTCACCATACAGCAGGTGGCGACGGTTACCGGCCTACGGCCAAAGTCGTGCTCCAATATGCTGCTGCGCCTTGAGCGTCAAAAACTGCTCGGGCATTTCGGTAATGTGCCGATTTATGGCCGTGGGAAAATGCCAAAGGCATACTTTCTGACGAGGCGGGGGCACGCGCTGCTGGCGGGCGAATATGAAGCCTGCGGGCGTCAGATTGCACCGTATAGGCCAGTCAATCGAACGTCACGATGGACGCCGACAATGGAGCACCGGATCGCAACCGTTGATGTCCTGATGACGCTCGAACGCGACGTTTGCGCCCTCCCCGATTACAGCCTTATTCAGACGTTCGTTGAATATCGAAGAAAACGCGACGGCCAAAACCTGATTGGCGAAACCGTCGATCATGTTGCAGCGCCTAACTCAGCTGAGAACAGGATCGTTCCGGATGCTGGCTTTGTCCTGGAAAACTGTTCAACCGGCAGGCGCGCCCTCTTCCTAATCGAAGTCGATCGGGCAACCGTCACGATACAACGGAGACGTTCGCATCATCATGCCCAAGATATTTGTTATAAAATCGCAAAATACGATCGGTACTTGCGCGGACAGATGTTCCGATCCCGCTACCAGGCGTACGGCGATTTCGAATATTTCACCCTGCTGTTCATTACTGATGGCGACAAACACTTATTGAACATTAGGCGCGCACTTGCCGATACCGATCCTGATCTCCATCAATTCTATCGCTTCTCGACAATACAAGAAGTTTGTCGCACATTCTTCCACACTGCGTGGAGAAGCCGGACGTATACCGACGATACATCCTATGGCCTAATTCGAAAGGGGGGCACTCGTGAAAGTTGATATCAAGACAGGCGACAGAACGACCGGAATGGTCTTCAAGAAGACCTACCCAACGGTAACCCTGAAGGTTGAGTTCACGGAAGAAGAGAAAGCGATCATCAAACAAAACCGACTTGAAGATGTTATCGTGATCGAACGGGACTGTCCTGCGGATCGTGACGCCGCGAAATCTTATGACGGACAGTGGAATGTTCGAGTGTCTAGTCTGCTCTACAGTGAAAAGAGCGGGCTTGAGCATGTGGGGCGTAGCAACGGTGAAATCAAAGGGTTTATCGATCAAGCCAAAGAGAACCTGCCTAAGCTGAAAGCGATGATCGAAGGCAATGCTACCGAAGCCGAGGACGAAAGCTTCGAGCTTTGAACGACGACAACCCGCTTCTCGTTGGCGCGTTTTGGGCGTTTTGCATTTTCCTATTTTTTGGCCTCATTGGCATTGGTCAAGCAATAGGATGGGGCTGGTTTGCCTTCTTCGCCGTCGTGATTTGGCTATCGACGTGGTTGTATTTCAAAACCAAACCTGCGCGTGAGGAAAAGGCGAAGCAAAAAGAGATAACCGCCAAAGAGAAACGAGCAAAAGCGCTCAAGCCGCCAATTGAATATGTCGCAAAAAAACTGAAAGAAGCTGAACTAACAAGCGACCTTATGCTAGAAGTGACGGCTGACTTGCTTGAACTCGAAGGGTTAGAGCTTCCAAAAAAACGACCGCTAACGGCAACATCCATCGAAGGCGGACGTTATCTCGACCGGCTTAACAAATATATCGAACTCAATCAGAATACCGAGCGGTACGAGGCGTTCGCCGATGCGCTTATATATATTCTCACACCGTACAAGTTTTCCGGTGGCGGCGTTTTCACGACTCTGCGCCAGGTCACCGATACGGAAGTCAATCAGATAGCCGTAGACGTCGATTATGCGTATGAACAAAACGGGACATTTGCCGAGGTCAAAAGACGAATTGATCGAAACTACCGCATAAATGGCCGTATCAGCGAATATCGTGGCGACGCTGAAATCATCAACGCCTATTTGGGAGGAACACCACTCGTTCGACTGCAATATCGAGCGCAAGGAATAGGCCTTCAAGATCGAAACATGCACACCATGGTCATGGGCGATACTGGCGCCGGCAAAACTACGATGATTGAGTACCTCATCAAGTGTGATTTGCTCGACATGTTCGACGAAGAAAACACGAGGACTGGTCATGTCGTCGTGATTGACAGTCAGCGTGAACTCATTCCCAAAAAGCTCGCAAAGCTAGATTTACCTGAAGATCTTATTACATACCTCAATCCAGAATGGGACTTGGGGCTTAACCTATTTGATGTTGGGTGGGAAAAGCTTGCGGTCAAAGAGCGCGAAAAAGTCATCAATAAATCGGGGTGGCTAATTCGCTTCGTCCTTGAAGGCGTACTTGATGGAAGAATGACTGACCCGCAGCAGGTCATTCTCGATTACATTATTCAACTTACTCTCGCCATCCCAAACGGAACCTTTAAGACGCTTTCAGACTTGCTGGTTGACGATGGCATTGAACCGTATCGTAAACACGTGGAGGAATTGACGCCTGCAGCTCAAACGTTCTTTGATCGCGATTGGGGACTGCCTCGATACAAACAGACACGCGATGCGCTTCGCGGAAAACTCAACAAGATATTCACGAACGCCACATTCGATCGATTATTTAGCGCCACCCAAAATCGGTTCAATATGTTCAATGAACTGCAAGACCGTGCGCTCATCTTGCTAGATACTCACGCAGAAGCGTTAGGAGCACACGGGAGCGAGTTTCTTGGCCGTCTATACATAGCGATGATCGTACAGGCGGCGACTAGGCGCGTTGATGAAAGCGACGACAATGCCATTGAAAAGTTCGGGGAAGTTTTTGTCATCATTGACGAGGCACACGAATACTTCGATGAGAACATGAGCAAATTGCTTACTCAAGCTCGTAAAGCCGGTATTGGGATTACGATTGCATTCCAAAACCTACAACAAATACGTGACCGCCCAAATCTGAGTGTCGATACAGTAGTTGGAAACACAGCAACTCAAATTGTCGCTACGTCATCTCCAAACGATGCTTCTTTTATGGCGAAGGCAATGCGCGTGAAACCCGACACAATATTAGATTTACCGAAATATCGTTTTGGTCTGTATCACAAGTCACACAGGTTTGTTGATGTGAGCGCCCCTTCCGATCCATTAAGTGACTTTGTGACGAAGCGAAGTGAGAACGCATTGCAAAGAATTATGGAGGAACGGTACGGCACACGGCATCACGGTAAGGGCAATGAAGAAGTTCCTGACGATCTGCCGCCCTCCACTCCTCCTGAAAGTTCGGGAATACCGAAAAATGACCCGATATAGAAACCCACCCCTCATAGGGCGGTTTTAGTTTGGTCATCGCGTAGTGGCGATGTTCAGTTGGTCGAACTTAACTTGCAGCTCTTCATGCCAGCGACGCCGACCTTCTAGCGCGAGATACTCGCTGGCGGAGTCTGATAAGAAAGTTGGCACATCTCATAATGGGATTAAGTCGGCGGGGTATTGCACGATTCCTATGGTTCAGTAATCCTCATTATTGAAGTGGCGCCGCCGCTCCACCGGCTGAACGAGATAAAATTGTCACTCTCTTGCGATCGCGAGTAAAATCCAACACTGGGAAGCAATACCTCGATATTTGGAAACTCATCCGAATTGAAAAGACTGGCGGTCTCATCTTCAATAGTCATCGAAAATCCCCATTCTTTGTTCTCTCTGGGTATTGGCAAGACAGTGAGTACAAAGGTATCGCATGGCGTTTCACAACTGGAACCGAAGCCATTATTTGTTATTATCACGACGTTTGAATTTGATTCCAAATCGCCAACTTCTGCTATATAAACATTTGTACCCACGCGCATTTCTAAGTATGTAACTGCGGGTATGGCGTCGTTAGCTAACTTTCCATAGTTTCCGATTGTGTCGCTCGGATAATTATCCGGCAGGTTAGTTCGTACCGTAATTAATATTTCAAATGGGTCGCCAATTTGCACACCGTCTGGAAAAAATTCACTCGCTAGACCGGGGTTTTCGACGGCAGATTCAACTGTTCCTACTACTCGAAGAGTATCGTCGGCCGGAAGCGGCTCGTTACAATAATCATTGGGGTCTACTGAAGTATTGGATTTAGCTAACTTCACAGATTCTACCGCATCAATAACATAGAAATTTTCACCTTCAACTTTTTTCCCTCCGGCGCAAGCGCCTTCAATAATGATGCGCTTGACATCAGCGGGGCTCAAAGATGGATTCTCGGTAAATACGAGCCCAGCCAAGGCTGAAACAAGTGGCGTTGCATAGGATGCACCCGCGTCTCGACTATATTCGTTGGCTCTTTGAGTCGTATAGACGCTAGCAGGTGCCGCCACGGATACATCCCCTCCTTGAGAAACTATTTCTCCTAGCGACGGGCGATACGAAAATCCGGGTTCCGTCCCGATACCTGCAACACTTAGTACGTTCTTGATCACACGTCCTTTATAGACAGGTTCTAGAGAAAGCGCAGCCGGAAATGTATTTGAAAAATCCTTCGTAATAGCAGTAGACAGATTATCAACTCCAAACACAAATAGAACGTCTTGAGCGCATGGGATATTCGGAATACAGTCTTCTCCAATCAACTCTAAAAAATCAGCGCGCTCTGCAAAGGCTTCGGCAGAATCCTGTCGTATACCAACAAAACTTCCATTAATGACACGCGCCCCCTGTCGAACGGCACTTCTCAATTCTTCAATCAAAGAATACTTGTGTAGGAACGGCGGATTTAGAATGCTAATATCGTTTAAACATATCGTCGACGAAGCGCCGCGTAAAATTAATGATGGGTTCCACATTGCGCCGGTAATACCAACTGAATTATTGGCTTCTGCGCCAATTACACCAGCAACAGCATTGCCGTGTAACAAATCACACAAGAGAGCGAAATCCGTACCAGGCTGAGAACTGGACAAATCGATATTGTTACGTAAATCTTCGTGTTCAAAGTCAAACCCTGTATCAACAACACCGATCTTAATACCGCTTCCGGCATTTGGCGCGTCATCAATACTGCCAAAAACTAAGCTCCAAGCATCTGGGAACCGTACGTATTCTAGCGGTGCATTTCGTCCGAATGCTGGAAAATCAGTCCAGCTACTTTCTTCAAACTCAGGATCGTTTCCAAAGTCTGGGATAAATGTAACCGGGTAATCCCATGCTCTTTGAGCGGACTCAACATAGCTCAAAGACCGAAGCTCACTAACATACCCGTCTAATGTTTCTTCAGTTGGATCGCCGTTAAATCGCACCTGAAGCATACCAAACTCGGCAATGCCGCCAATTATGAATGCGTTCTGCGTTGAAATATAGTTCGAAAACTCCAAAATATCCGCATCGGATTTCAAATTGACAAGGACCTCGTCCTGAACGTAGCGAGTTCCACTGCTGTCATCGATTGCAATTCGATCTCTCGAAGTAACCGCAATTGCACTTGGCATTTCACCCATAATACCATCGCGGATTTTTACCCCTAGCGGTAACGGTAAACCAATTCGTCGCGAGCCTCTTTTAATTTGAAGCCAGCCTCTATATTTGCCCAGCTTCGCATCAGCAGGCACTTCTAAATTAATTCGTATACCTCCGGTTGATCTAGGATTATTGCCAGGCGCAAATATGGAAACAGAAAGATACTCCCTTAGTTTTTCACATCTAGATATGTGGCGATGACGCTGACGTTTACTAAAAAAGTTGAACGAGAAATACCTCAGATAATCACTAGGGCAATATACATCAATGGTAAGGCCCTTCGCCCCTTGAAAATAATTGAATGGGATTGTTTCGTGACTAACTGTACCAACAATAGCGTCGACACGCGCCTCCCTCGCATCCCATTTAAAATGGCTTTCTGCATAAGTCGAAGTTATTGAACCTATAAATATCACCAAACAGCACAAACATCGACGAATCAGAATTACGTGAAATAAAAGAGCCAACATGGTCCACCTTGCCTCTTTGAGCGCAAATGCGACTGGCGATTCGAGACAATATAGTAATATGCGCTACTTCGGAACCCATAGAGCTAACCCTAATTGCAACAGGGTTGCTCGTGCTCAATCCTACGGCCTTACCTGAATAAGGCATTGCTCAGAAATGGAATTGTGGTCTGACGAAACAATAATGCGACAACCCGCAGCGTCCCAGACAAGAGAACCCATGACCAGCAAAGCAATTAAGACAATCAATAAAACAAAGCATTTTCGAATCTTCATACGAATCGAGTTATTTTAGTCAATAATATCACATCTATTCGTATAGCTATATATTCCGTACACATCGACTGCCTGAATGCTTCTGAATGTGCTTCACTGGAACAGACCTGGATATTCGAAATCAATGCATGCATTCGAATGGAGCGATCCTAGTCAATTTCGGATTAGAAATTGGCTAATTTGGTTTTCTGATTATAATTCAATCTGCATAAACAGGTTTGCCACCTCATCCGATTGAATGCATAGATACTCAAGCGTCTGTTCCTGGTTTGTATGGCCATAGGCGTGCATGAGGATAGGAAGCACCATGTGGGGTTTTGTTTTTTGGTTCCGACGCAATTGATGATAGCCCCACGTCTTACGCAACGAATGGCTTCCATAATTTCCGTGTATATGAGCATTATGGCACCAGTCTTTCACCATATTCGATAGTGTTGACACAGTAAGCGCCTGCCCTGTTCTCGATCTGAACAAAGGTGCATTGGGTAGTGGTTCGGGATGAACGGTAAGCCACTCCGTAATCGAGTTAATAGCTGCGTGATTAAGGGTTGTCGCCCGATATTTCTTTGTCTTTCTCTGCCACACATCAAGCACGTCGCCAGCTTGCAGGAAGCGCACTTGACCGCAAGTTATGGAAAGCAGTTCGCTTGCTCGATATGCTGTATTGATTCCTAATGTGAAAAGACAAAGATCGCGCGGCTTGTTTCGCAACATTCGCTTGATGCGCAATATCGCTCTGGTATCGCGAATGGGATCGACCTTGATTGTCGAGCCTTTCTTTGGATGATTTTGATTTCGCTCCGTCGACTTCATAGATGACAATGCGCGAGTGCCGTACTCCACGCCAACACTGCTAGAAATCTGATGATGTAGCGGAAACCCAACTTTTATACATTAGTTGGGATTGCGAGCAAGAGCTTTCGTAAAGCCACGCTTTCCAAACCCTGAATCATCGCAAGCAACGTATGTTGCTAATTCTACCGCACAACTAAAGGCAAGCCCAACTATTGTATAAATGTTGCGCTTCGCTTTGCCCGATGGCGCATCGCCATTACATCCCGTGCTGTCGGCTGGCGCTCGAAATCAGAAAACGTCTAGTAGGCGCAGACTCTTGATACGTATTTGGACACAAACGATCCAGCACACACCTTCTTGAAAACTTTGGAGACCACCACATGAGACAGGCATGTATCCTATTCTTTCTCTTATTCACTAGCTGCAATGCTGAAGATGTGTCGCTCCGCGTTGGCGAAACGTATCAAGACATACACGAAACAACAAAAATTACCGTCCGAAGCGGCACCGAGGTGGACATTTATTCCGCTGGAGCAAACGCAACGTTTGCCGGAACATATACGCATCTTGATAACGGGAACATTCGCGTCTCAACTGAGGCCTATGGCTCAACGATTGCGATGACGTACATACCGATTGATGAAGGGTTGCGCGACGTCGATATACCCGAAGGTATTGCCGGCATCTTGTTTCGCTCCGATAAAATCGCCGTTGGCTATTGCCAACATTTGTCAGAAGCATATCCCGCCGTCATTCATGACGTCCTGACACGAGCGAAGCTCTCTGAACGGTTCACATTCAATGCATTTCGTAACGCTCAACAGTTAGATCGTGAAGCAATTCGCGCATTTTCGCACGAGCGTTTGCAAGTAGAAGATCGGCATGCGTTCAAAATAAAGCGCACGGGATGCGATCAGGTTTTGATATGGGATAGCAATGACAAGGACAACGCAGCAATGCTGTCAGAAAGCGACGCGATTAGTCGTTGGGACAAACTCGCCGAGGCCTTCCAGCAATAACATGCCTTACAACACAAAAGCTGGCAGGCACTCAAGGGAAATCCTGCCAGCTTTTTATGGCGAATGATTTCGTTGCCAGAGCAACTGTGCGCTACACTTTGTCGGGAAAGAACCCTGCGAGCCGAGCCAACGCTAGAGCTTCAAAGTAGATCACCGTACTTGGCTCTGAAGCCCACGGCTCTCTTCTTTTCGGAACAAGATGAGCGACTTCGGGAAAGCATTTCCCATACCATCGCGCTTCATCATAGATATTCCGGTACTCCTGCGTTCTCGGCGCTTCAAACACATCCACGCTATATTGTTCAAGCCGGTGTTTGATCGCGCGTATTACTCGCTTCGTTTTATCCGATTTTTTACAGTCCATCCTATAGTCTTCGATCACCACAGCATTTGGACGCAGTAAACGCAACCATTCGTCTAATTTGGCACATGCGCTCTCCTCGTTACGCGTCGCGACCCGTGATAACGCCAAGTCTTTGACTATTTCGTCAATCAGCAGGACGTATGCCATTCTGCCAGCACGAACCGTAAGCGCCATCACAGCCAAGTGCTCACCTTTCGTCATAGTCGCGCCTATCCAGCGCCTCCAATCGTTCCATCAACGCATCAAGCGTTTTCTCCCGATTGAACGAACCGCGTGCATTGAGCGGCGCATCTGGAATGCTGATGATCTTCGCAAAGAGATCAGAGCGTGCATCTTTCATGATGCCATGAAACAGATTTTCGAACGTCTTTCCGTAGATTAGTGAAAGCTTGCACATTTCTGTAATCGTCGGTGTTCGCTTTCCCGTCTCTGTCCTTGAAATAACGCATTCATCCAGACCTAAGAGATGGGCAAGATCGGCCTGTGTAAAGCCTGCATTCCGCCGCGCAACCTTGAGATCGAGGGCATATTCTTTGTGCATGTGTCAATGAGTTAAAGAACTAATAATCATTTCATCAGTTCCACACACAATCGGTGGTTATGCTAATGCGACTGCATAGTGGAAACGTCCAAGGTATGTTCTTCATGCACGCTGGTATGTAATCGACCGTACAAAGCGGAATGGTTTCACCATTCCGCTCGTAACATACCAACTTGCAGAACCATTTACCCTGGTAGATATAGATTACGTGATTGGAAAACGAATGCTAGACGCACCCGCATGATTACGAACATGAAAAGCATACTAGTTCTTTCGGTTTCGTCTGGCACAATTTCTCTAGTATGACTGATGATGAAAAACTGGAGCAGTTTCTTGTGCTCTGCAAGCAAATCTATGAGCGCATGAAGCGCGAAGGCTCGTGGCCTTGGAAAGACTCGCAAAATGCGGAAGACGAGGTACAATGTGAGCATAATAATGACGACATATGAAAAACTGCTACGGCTATGTTCGCGTTTCAACTGCGAAACAGGGAGATGGCGTTTCACTTGAAGCACAAAAAGACGCCATTCTCGCATACGCCAGAAACAACAACTTAGTGATCGTTGAATGGTTTGAAGAAAAGGAGACGGCTGCAAAGCAAGGCCGGCGCATTTTCAATGCAATGGTCGCCAAGCTGTACAAGAAAAGAAATATTGATCTTGTCATTCACAAAATTGACCGCTCTGCACGGAACTTCAAAGATTGGGCTGTTATCGGCGACCTAAACGACGCCGGCGTCGATATTCACTTCGTAACAGAGACGCTTGATTTTCGCTCTCGTGGTGGAAGGCTATCGGCTGATATTCAAGCCGTCATTGCCGCGGACTACATACGAAATCTTCGGGAAGAGACACTGAAAGGACTACGGGGCCGTTTAGAACAAGGCTTGTACCCTTTCAACGCGCCGCTCGGATATCTCGACAATGGCGGAGGAAACCCCAAAACCCCTGATCCACAGCGAGCGCCGTTAGTCAAGGAAATGTTCGAGCTCTATGCAACGGGGCAATATTCGATACGGACGCTTCGGATCGAAATGACAAATCGTGGCTTGACGAATAGGGCCGGAAACCCGCCGAGCAAGCCGTTGATTGAAAGTATGTTGTCTAACTCGTTTTATTGCGGGGTTATTCGCATCTCGACAACCGGAGATACGTTTGCGGGTATTCATGAACCTCTAATCTCCTCGGACCTGTTTAACCGCGTACAAGATGTCAAAAATGGTAAATGCGGAAAGAAAGTCACCCGACACAATCATCTCTATCGTGGGTTATTCCAGTGTGGCTTATGTCACCGTTCTATGGTTCCCGAAGCTCAAAAGAAACGCGTCTACTATCGCTGCCAGACCCGCGATTGTCCTATTAAGACGTTCCGAGAAGATCGGATCGAAGAGGCAGTGACAGTAAAATTGCGATCCGTGAAACTGACGCCTGTAGTCATCGACAGATTAACGGAAATGGTATCGGATTGGATATCTGTTGAGCTCAATACAAACGAGCTATTGCGTACATTACGACAGAAGCTGTCAAAGACGGAAGATAAGCTGGAAGCCCTTACAGATGCACTCACAGACCGTGTGATTGATAACGAAACATTTCGCCAAAAACGTGAGCAATTACTTCTTGAAAAAACAACCTGTCAGGAAAGACTAGACGACACAGCTAAATCTATTAACGCGCCAGATGATGTCCGTGCATTTCTCGAACTCGCAAAAAACTATGTGGGGCTTTATAAAAGCGCAAAAGGCTATGAAAAACGCCTCCTGCTTGAATACGCGACCTCGAACCGGCTCGTGTACGAAGAAGAGCTAGGTTTTAAGCTGTCAAATTGGCTACATACTGCACAAGAATACGCAAAATGCGTTTCAGGTGCCCCTACTCGTCCCAATTCTCGACCATGCCCCGGCATGAATAACGCAGACATTCAAAAACTTATTACGACTGCCCAACAAGTTCGACGTGATGGTATTCGTACGAAACTAAAAAATGCAAGCAATCATGAAAAGCATTCTATCAGAAATGGCCATGATACATGAAAACAAAAACATCATTAAAATTGGAATAGCAGATCACCGATACCGGCCCCAGCACTTTGGGATGTATCAGGATGATCGCATCTTACACACATACATTGTCGGCCAAACGGGTACAGGAAAATCGACCCTGATGCTCAATATGATCCGACAAGATATGCAATTAGGAAATGGCTTTTGCCTTGTTGATCCACACGGTGATCTAGCCGAGATAGTTACAGATGAAGCTGCGGAAACATCAATCTATTGGAACCCCGCCGACCCCGAATGTCGCTATGGGTATAATCCCCTCACTTTTGTGTCTGACGAATATCGCTCGTTGGTCGCGTCTGGCTTGATCCACACGTTGAAAACGCAATGGTCTGATGCATGGGGTGTTCGTATGGAACACTTGCTTCGATACACCTTTCTCGCATTGCTGGAACAACCGCGCGCAAGCATACAAGATGTCGTACCGATGTTTCTTGATGATGAATACCGAGCAAGGATTCTAGAGCGAGTATCCGATCCCGCCGTTCAAAAGTTCTGGCGCGATGAGTTTAAAGCGCTCAAATACAAAACGGCTTCAGACGCTGTTGCGCCAATCGCTAACAAACTCGGTGCTTTTCTCTCACAGCCGCAAGTTCGAAAGGTACTCTGCGACCCCGACGAACCTATCCGTTTCCGAACAATCATGGATGATGGCGGCCACCTCATTGTCAATCTTGCAAAGGGAAGACTAGGAGCCGACATTGCAAATGTCTTGGGTGGATTGATAACAACGAGCATTGCTCATGCCGCGTACACGCGACATAGCTTGACAGAACAGGAACGGCGGCCGTTTTTCCTCTATGTGGATGAGTTTCATTCATTTACAACCGAAGCGTTTGCCGATCTACTGGCCGAGCTTAGGAAGTATGGCTTAGGATTGGTGCTCGCGCATCAGCATACCTCGCAACTAAGTAAACCGGTATTAGACGCTATCCTTGGTAATGTCGGCTCGATCTTTGTATTTCGTGTTGGCGCACCCGATGCGCGTACCCTAGCAAGACAGTTTCATGACGTTGATGCTGAAAATCTGCTCGGCCAAGAAAATTATAAGGCGTTTGCTCGTATTATGGTTGACGGCGTGCAATCCAAGACATTCACATTGAAAACGTTACCTGTACACTAATATCGGTTGCTAGGCTCCAGATTGACCATGCCTTCTGCCCGCATCCCAATTGCGTACGTTAGGATTGTCAATATACGACAACGTGTCGACGCAACTCTCAAAACTCTTCAATTGCTCGAATTACATCTTGAAGGCCATCCACTGTCTTCTTCTGGTTGAGATAGTCTTCGTAGCTCTTGTAAGCGTTTCGAAGCATCTCTTTGTACAGTATTACGCGAGCACCGTATGGTTTTAGTGCTTCTGCGACAAGTTTCTTTCCACCTGGGTTATTCCATTCTGATGGACGCTTTCCTAGCAAACAAATTATTTCAATCGGCTCATCAAGGCCTTGGTCCTCTAAAAGCTTAGCAAGCCCGCTTCGATATTTTTCGATCTGCTTCGTTAGTTCGGGCAGATCCACTCTTCGTTCCGGTCTCTTAAGTTCAATAATGACATGCGTGCCAGCAGTTTTTCTGTATTTGATATCAATGCGGGAAGCTTTTTCCTCTGCGGATAGTTTGGCGTCAACGTCAGCAAAGAGTTTACCAACCTGCCTTTCCATAAATTGTTCAGTGTCCGCTCGCTCCCAATGCGGATCAAGCAACCAAAGGTGATCGAAAATATACTCCTGAATTGCCTTTTCTAAATCATTCTCTTCGATTTTGTTCTGAAGTGTTTCAATGATACTTAGTCGTTGTCTAACAATCTGACCGTATAGACTAAACTCTAAAGTATCTAAATCTCTAAATATCTCTAAGGCAGCATCTAGTTTATCATCTTCGATTGATTCAAGGTCTTCCAATCGTTCATTTGCCTTATAAAATTCGTATGCGAATACAGAGTGTTTTAACAACTGCTTTCTTTCATCTTCGCTATTTGTTTTCACACGGTAAACTTTCCCGATCCAACTCTTTGCACGCGAACGCTGTGGCGCAGGCAATCCTTCCATCCACCTACTGATTTCAGGTATCTCTAGTGCTTTTTTTGCCCCTTCCTCAGCCCTCCATTCAGACCATCTGTTCTGAATGTACTTTAGTTCATGACCCAAAACCTCCTGCAATTCCTGATATCGGGGATCATCTTCGACAATCTTTTGCCTGCTGCTAGTCGCTGCATCCTCTTGATCATCTTCATCAAGAGTATCAACCCGCAACTCACCGATTAAATAACTTGCATAGACACCGCGCTCGCCAAAATCGTCTAAAATATCTTCCTGCGCCATTTTTCCGCGAACAAAAATCGCAATGCGATTGAGATTGTCTCCACTCTCTTCGTCTTTGAGCATCCTGGACTCATGGACAGTACCAATCCATCCGTCAATCTTAATTCTTTTACCTTTCAACACTTCCGATCGGCTATCCGCTGCTTTGGATAAGCTTTCTTTGGATAGTCTTATTAGATCTGGCTGCTTCCCGTAAGTCCACAAAAATTGAAGCTTGGAGTAATAGTCTCTGTCGGCCGGGGTAACTTTTTTGTTGTCAACTTTTACGGCAAACTTTTCTTTCGCTCCAATTATCGAAAACCTGCGTGCAATTTTTTTGCGCAGAGCCTTTGCAGTGCTTGTTGTCCTGCGTTTACGCAGATCTGATAAAATTATTCGTGTCCCCCTCGAAAAATTAACCACACCTTCGTCTAATTCATCAGGCCTGTAAGTGCCTTCTTTCTTGCCCTGAATTTGCTTGCGAATATCAAGAAGGTTCATCTTGAGAGCGCTCTTTTCACCGTCTTTGATCGTATGAATCTCTACTTTGTTCGCAATGGAAAATAGCGACAGCTTTCCTATACCCTTGCGCCCCATTGGTTTTCGCTTTTTTTCTGTTTCTGCTGGTTGTTCCTTTCGTCGCTGATAACCAACTCTCAGGAATCGATCGTTGACATCTGATCGTGTCATTCCAATACCATCATCATAAATGACAATAGTGTCGCCTGCTGACAATTCGATGGAAACCAACTCCGCGTCGGCATCCCAGGCATTTGCGACGATCTCGGATAAGACCGAAGGTACATTGCTGTATAAATTAATTCCCAAATGCTCAAGGACATTCAAACTGAGCGTCATTTCATACGGAGAGTTAGGCATACCCGTTCTCCGTCAGATGCCTTTTTATTGACCTTGCTATCAGCTGAGCAAGCCGTACTGGAACGGCATTTCCGACCATTCGTCCAATTTTCTTAAAATGGATGGCCTCTCCTGGTCGAGCAAAGCGATAGTTTCTCGGAAATGATTGCAGAAGGGCTCCTTCGCGCAGAGACAAAGCGCGATTCTGTTCCGGATGCCCAAACCGACCATTTCCGAAACCATAGAATTGTGTAGTGATTGTGGGAGAAGGCTTATGCCATTCCATTCGCCCATATACTGAGGAATATCCTCTCCCGGTATCTTCCTTGTGGCATCGCGTTACGAGTCGTTTATCCCAGTCGCGCCATGTTTTTCCGGGTGCCGATATTTTTATGCGGCTAAGATTTGTCGGCGACAACTTTGATGATCTGTGCAGCGGGTCTGATGCAGAGATTTCACCCGAGGCAATTGGCGGAAGCTTTCCGATAACGTCTCGTACTGTCTTATGTTTATATTTGTGAGAGGGATGAGGTAATTCGATCGGACCAAGCCGAGAAGCAAGCAAAACTAGCCTTGAACGAGTTTGGGCAAGGCCATAATCGGGACCAAATAAGATATCCCATGAAATATGGTAACCGCATCTATCTAATACCCTAAGAAAGTTTTTGAAAACACGCCCGTGCCTAAACTTTACAAGCTGCGGTACGTTTTCCATTGAAACAACATCCGGCTTAACATCACGTATTAACCGGCCAAATGCGTTTAATAGTTTCCAATTCGGATCATCGTTCCGATAGTTGTAAGTTGAAAATGGCTGGCAAGGCGCACATCCAACGAGCACTTTCGCTTTACCCTTGTGAAAGAGCGAGCTGATATCAGCCGACTTTGCCTTAGCCACATCCAGATTTATAAATGGCGCATTGTTGTTGAACTCGTATGGAAAGCGGCAATCTTCGTCGATATCAATTCCAGCCACTACTGGAATGCGTTCCTTGACAAAGCCATGAGTCAGCCCGCCAACTCCGCAAAATAGATCAACAACAGAAGCATTCGTGCTCATTCTTCGTACCCGATGTCAGTTTGATTTGCGTCTATCTCTAAGTTCTGATGTTGGAACTTTTATTCCGTTTTTCGATAACGCCATGAGAACAAACTCTCTGACGGTTTGATCCTTCTTCAAGGCGGTTAGTTTTATTTGTTTTTTGAGTTCACTGGATACCTTCAGTTGAATTGTCTCTTCGTCGGTTCGCATTTCCGATTCCCTGGTTCAGCGGAAGGTAGTGGCTTTATACAAAAATCATGATAAGCAGAAATAGTGAAAAGAAAAAATGTGGAAAATTAGGACCGCCTGCCAATCGGTGATTGTTTTGCCCACGCAATTAATATCGTCGACAATCGCAAGTGTTCGCATGTTGCTGGCATCAAAGGGGTGTGTCTCAGTTTGAATTTTGGCTTCGAAGCCAGCCAATCAGACCACCTATCGCTGCCCCGATCAGTAGCCACGCCAACCAAGACCAACCGCCATAGTCATAGGCCCACGCAGTAAGCCATTCACCGAAAGAGTCGCGGGCGGCCTTTGTCTTTACTTCAACCAAGTAGCCAAAAACTAATCCGACCAAAGAACCCAGAATAGCCCAGATTGTCCATCGCTTGCTTGCCATCCCACATTCTCCTTTTTGATTTTGACCACAGCTTTCTATACGCTTTGCTGTAATCAATAGGAGGTCTAATGCCCGAAAATAAGATCGAGTTCGACAAACGTGTTAAAGGCGGTTTGTCGGAAAATGAAGATTGGTGGCGCATTGTGATAAGTGGCGACAATCCACCGCTTATTGAGCATCAATGGAGCTACATCAAAGCAGGTCCCTCAATACCGGTCAACGAATCCGGCACTAAGCGCTATTCAATTGACGAGTTTCGGGCCATGTCACACCCGCAAGGGCGGTTAGAAAAGATGGAAGCAGCCTTGAAGGCATCTCAAGGCGTTGCCTAGAGGCCCCAAATAGAAATCGGAGTCCTATGCTGTTGAACTCTCTTCGGTTAGAAACGCCATCCACTGTTCAAGTAGCTTCTTCCGTTTCTTAAAACGGTCGGACCGTTGATAGGCACGCGCAACTTCGCCATCGACAGTGTGACCAAGTGCAGCTTCGGCGACTTCATACTGGGCGTCAGTTTGCTCTTCTACCCAAGTACGAAAACTTGCACGAAATCCATGCGGACGCGCGGTATATCCATTGTCCTTCATGAACTTTGACATGGCGGCATCCGACAACGCCTTACCGCGCGGAGACGGAAAAAGTAACGATTGATCGTCGTTGGTGCGCGCCATCAAGATAACATTCAACGCTTCATCGGTGAGTGGCACACGATTCTCTCGGTTGGATTTTGTATTCTCAGCGGGGATTATCCAAACGCCATCTTGCACATCATCAACACGAGCAAAACGCACCTCACTGGTGCGAGCCAACGTGAGGATTAAAAAACGAAGCGCAAAGACTGACACTTGCTGCTTTGAACACAACCAATTGTAAAACTTGGGCATGTCAGCATAATGAAGTGATGGGATATGCGTAACAACATGGCGTTGTTTGCCGAGTAGTGCACGCGCTTTCATGGTGGCTTGAAGATCAACATCAAGTCCAAGTGCAGCAGCATGCTTCAGAGTGAGATTGATGCGATTAAGGGACTTTCGCGCCGCATCTGTCTTTGTTTGCCAGATCGGCGAAAGCACATCGACCAGAGTATGCTGATCAACCTGCTCAATTGGCTTATTGCCAACAGAGGGAAAGACATGCACCGTCAATGGTGAGAGCCAGCGACCACTCTTGCCGTCGCCCTTAAGTTCCGCTTGTCGTGATTTGAAACAATCGCGCACAGCCTCCTCGACAGTCATTGGTTTCACCACACGTTGGCGAATGCGGCGTTCATCAATTGGGTCGATGTGATTGCGGATTTTAGCACGGGCTTCCTGCGCCATAGTTCTAGCTTCAAGAAGAGAAACATCCGGCCACGACCCAAGCCCCATTTCACGCCTCTTCGATGAAAGCGTGAAGCGAAAAATCCATTTGCCTCGTTCGCGAGAAGCTTTGACGAGCCAAAGTCCACCGCCATCGCAATGCTTCCCAGCACCCAATTTGCGAGCCTTTATTGCGGTAAGCGCCTTATGGATCGTTCGCGCCATGCACCAACATTCCAGTCCACCTATCAGCCCACCTTAGAATATGGGAAACAATGGTTAAAGGGGAGATGCAGCGATTAAGGGTGTTTTTGAAAATTGCTTTAAAATCAACACAATATACGTAGGAATGCGCAGGTGTGAGAATGATGCATGGTGCCGCAAGAGAGACTCGAACTCCCGACCCCCTGATTACAAATCAGGTGCTCTACCAGCTGAGCTATTGCGGCCTGCGGCGCACAACAGACCGTGCGCGCGAGGGCGGTAGATAGTCGAACTCGCGGGGAATTGCCAGTGGTTGTTTAATCCCGCAGGCCCGGCAGCTGACCCTAGACGTCAAAGCCGGGATTATTGCGGTTGAGCTTACGGATGAGGCCCGGCCAGGCGAGATTGTCGCCGATGCCCGGCACAAAGGCCGGCGCGCCCTGCTGGAGGACTTTCGCGCTCATGGCGGACGGCTCCTCCATGGGCGGTTTTGTGTCGGACTGCGCCAGAATTTGCGCGCGGCAGGCCTGTTCCAGGAAGTACATCCTCATAAAAGCGGTCGGACAATTCGCGCCGACGGTAAGCGTGCCGTGGTTGCGCAGGATCAGAAACCCATGATTGCCGAAGTCCTTGACGATGCGCGCGCGCTCGTCGTGATCCGTCGCGATGCCTTCATAGTCGTGATAGGCGACGTCGTCATGGCAGATCATGGCAAATTGCGAGTATCGCTTTAACCCGCCTTCCTGCGCCGAAACGGCAACGCCATATGGCGTATGAAGATGGAGAACGGCGTGGGCGTCGTCCCGCGCCATGTGAATGGCTGAATGAATTGTAAACCCGGCAGGATTCGAAAAATACGGCGTTTCGCCAACGACATTACCGTCGACATCGACTTTCAAAAGACATGACGCCGTCATTTCATCGAAAAAAACGCCATACGGATTGATCAGGAAACGCGGAGCGCTCCCATCATCAGGACACCGCACCGAGATATGCGTGAAGATCATGTCGTCCCACCTGTAAAGCGCCGCAAGGCGATAGGTCGCAGCGAGATCACAGCGTAAGCGCCATTCCTCGTCCGAGACCTTCCCCTTCAACGAGGGCAGCGTCTCCGGATCGGGAACGGAAAATCCGGCCTCCACCCCGACGGACTCCGGCGTATGCTGCTGTGCGGACATATGCGACCTCCATCATTCGTTTTGTCGCGCATTCTATTCGGCGACGACTTTACCGCGATGGCTACGCAGACGCACGACCTAATCGCAGTCCTTCGCAAGGCGGACGCCGGAAAATTGCCAGCGCGCATTTGCCGGAAAGAAGTTTCGATAGGAAACCCTAATATGCCCGACCGGCGTCGCGCAGGAACCGCCGCGGAGCACCATCTGCCCCGACATGAATTTGCCGTTGTATTCGCCGACGGCCCCGGCGGGCGGCGCGTATTTCGGGTACGCCACATACGCGCTTGCGGTCCATTCCCAGCAATCGCCAAATAGCTGGGCGATCCGCGCAGTCCCATCCGCGCGCTTCGGTTCGCCGGGACCGCTGCTGTCGCAGAACGCCCCCGCCACAGGGAACAATGACGCCGCCGCCTCCCATTCGAACTCGGTTGGCAAACGCGCGCCGGCCCAATATGCGAAAGCCGCCGCTTCATACTGGCTGATATGGCTCACGGGCGCATGAGGGTCGATCTCTTCCTCGCCGGAAAGAGCAAAGCGACGCCAGGCGCCCTCGCTTCGACGCCAGTAAAGCGGCGCACGCCACCCTTCGTTCTGAATAAGGGTCCATGCATCAGAAAGCCAGAGCGCCGGGTTTTCATAGGCGCCGTCTTCAATAAATTCGATGAACTCCGCATTGGTGACAAGACGGTTGGCCAGCTTGAACGGCTGGAGAAAAACCTTGTGACGCGGGCCCTCATTGTCAAAGGCGAAACCGTCGCCGTTCCAGCCAATCTCGCAGAGCCCACCCTCCATCTCTTCAAATTTCAGGGCAACCGGCGCCGAATGATCATCCGCCTCCGGACGATCATAGGCCGCGGGCAATAGCGAATTCTGGGAGAGCGCATGTTTGATGTCCGTAAGCAACAGTTCCTGGTGCTGTTCCTCATGGGCAACGCCGAGCGCGACAAGGGGCGCAATCTGCGTCGCGAGATCATCGGAGGCGTTATCGAGGAGCCGTTCCATGGCCCCGTCCACATGATCGCGATATGCGCGAATGTCGCTCGCCGTCGGGCGCGACAAAAGCCCACGCTCCGGCCGAGGGTGCATTTTGCCAATCTGGTTGTAATAGGAGTTAAAGAGATACCCGAATCTCTCGTGAAACTCGGAGTAGTCGGGCGCGAATTTCTTCAGGATGAAGGTTTCGAAAAACCAGCTCGTGTGGGCGAGATTCCACTTGACCGGGCTCGCGTCCGGCATCGACTGGAGCATCCAGTCCTCCGGAGAGAGCGGATCGGCAAGCGCCAGGCTTTGCGCGCGCGCCTGCCGGTAACGATCCAGTATCGCCGCGCGGTCGGCAAAAATTGGTGAGTCAAAGGCCATAAAGCCGCGCATTCCTTTAGCGGGCGGATGCGCCTAACATAGATAGGCGCAATGGTCCAAATCACGGTTTCGGGCACAATAGTAATATGACGACAAAGAGACTTGGTTTTCTGGCGAGCGATAAACCGGAAGCAGCCTCGACGCTTCAGGCGCTCGTTGAGCGGTATGGCGATTGTTCGCCCAGCAAGGCGGATGTCATTGTCGCTATAGGCGGCGATGGTTTCATGCTCGAAACCCTGCGCACCCATATGAACGACGGCAAACCGATCTATGGCGTCAATTGCGGCACTGTCGGCTTCTTGATGAACCCGCAGGACGTCGACGGCCTCGCCGACAGAATCGAGGCGGCCGAAGAGGCGGTGATCCATCCCCTGACCATGGAAGCGACCACCGATGACGGCCATGTTGAGACGGCAAGAGCCATCAACGAGATCTCACTTTTTCGGCAGACGCGCCAGAGCGCCCAGATCCGGATTACCGTCAATGGCAAGGTGCGCATGGATTCCCTGACCTGCGACGGGGTGCTGCTCGCGACGCCCGCCGGTTCAACCGCCTATAATCTTTCGGCGCACGGTCCGATTCTGCCCATCAACGCACAGATGCTGGCGCTGACGCCGATCAGCGCGTTCCGGCCGCGGCGCTGGCGGGGCGCCTTGTTGTCCCACGACGCGGTTGTCCAGTTCGAGACGATCAACCCGGAATTCCGGCCCGTTTCGGCGGTGGCGGACAATTACGAGGTCAGGAATGTGACGCGCGTCACGGCGCGCGAGGACCGCTCGATATCCATGACCCTGCTGTTCGACCAGGGCCATTCCCTCGATGAGCGTATCCTGCGGGAACAATTCGATTATTAATCGAATGTTCGCTTAACCAGCGGTTTACCACACCGCGTGAATCGCGGCACTCATGCGATATGGCCGTCTAGGAGACGGCAGGCGCTCCCGTTCAGGGGGCGTTAACCCGCTGTCACCGACAATAAGAAGGTTGGGAGCGGGCCAGCCATTAGGCTGACGGAGGTATGTGGAATGAGCGCGCAAGCAGTTCGGCTCTCTAATGTCGACATCAATAACGCGCTTGAAAACAAGGACTTCGAAGTCCTCTTTCAGCCTATCTTTGACCTCGGCAATGGGGCGCTTGCCCGCATGGAAACTTTCGTGCGGTGGCGTCATCCGTCCCTTGGCGTGCTGCCGCCGGGCGCTTTTATCTCGTTTTTCGAAAGTCAGGGCCGGATGTGCGAGCTGACCCGCTATATTCTCAGCGCGGCGCTCGACGGTTATGCGGAATGGCGGGGGCCCTTTGCTCCCGGATTCTCGGTGAACCTGTCTCTTGCGGATCTGGCTGACGAAACCTTCGCGTCGCACCTCGCGACCGAATTGCAGGCCCATGAATTTCCAGCCGATCTCATAACCCTTGAATGTCCCATGCCGCCGGTCGACTCCGATCTGGAAGGCATGATCGACCGGTTTTCGAGCCTGCGCGAAACCGGCGCGCGGCTCGCCATCGAAGTGCGGGGTCGAGCCAGCGATTTTCTAAGGACCGTGGACCCCTTCCCCTTTGATGAGATCAAGACCGGCGGCTCCTCGATTCTGCGCTTTGCCCGCACGGTGCGCGGACCCGGCCTCAGCGCCATTTCGGACCTCCTCGATATTGCAAAGAAGGCGAACGCCGTGACGACCGCCGTCGGCGTTGAGGACCAGGCGTCCCTTTCAGCCTTGCGCGATCTTGGCTTCACCGCGGCGCAGGGCAATCACCTTGCCAAGGTCGGCGCCCTCGCCGATTTCCGGCCGGCTCGCGTCAACCACGTTCGCGAATTGCTGGAATTGCCTGCGCTGAGCGGGGACGAACTCACCGCCCTGTTCCGCACGGCGGCGCCGTCGCCCAAAGCGGCGGAGGACGCCGAGGAGCCGACCAAGCACGCGATGCAACAGGCCGACGCGCCGGAGAATGCCGAAAACGCCCCCGCAGAACCCGCGGAGTCCGATGAAGACAAGCAGGCGCTCGTCGCCCGGGCTCGCAAGAAGGCGAAAGCCATCGCACTGACGAAACGGGCAAAAGCGCGGGACGCGCGCAAGGCGGCCGCGATCAAACGGGCGAAAGCCAAGGTCGCACTGGCCAAAAAGCGATCAGAGGCGGGCGAGGATACACACGCTCAGGAGGTCAGCGAGAATCCGCGCGAGCTTCAGGACCGCATTACGCAGGAGTTCACGGACGGGCCGGGCGATGAGGGCGACGCCGAAGTGACCATCGAAAGCGTCGAGACGACCGCTGCGGACAATCCCGGCGACAGTAAACCCGAAGGGGGTGAGTCCCTTATGGCGCACGAGGAACCGAAAGATCACTCAAAGGCGCCAAATGCGGACGCGGTATCCGATGAAGCTGACGTTAGCCTGAACATGCCCGTCGGCGCTGCGCGGGTTTACTTCCGTCCAGGCATGAGCGTTCGCACCGGGCTGGCGCCCGATGAAGGCGGCCACACCGCAGCAGCGCCAGCGGAACAGCCTGCCGAAGAAAAACCGGAAGAAACCGCAAGCGCCGCATTGCCGGTCGATATCGCGTTTGCAGATGACAGCGTGGAGGACGAGGAAGCATCGCCGCCCGATGCTGACACATTTTCGCCGGACAGCGCGGAAGCGGAGGCGCCATCGCCGATTGAAGAAGATGGGGACGCCGTCACCGAAACGCACGACGAGGCCGTTGCGGAGTCGCCAGAACATTCAAGGCAAAAAAATCTCCTCCAGCGGAGATACAAGTTCCCGCCGAAACACTTTTGGCCAAAGCCATGGAAGCGCGCATGGCGTCGGCATATGACGCCGCGTGAAGAGGCTGGCGTCTAAGCTTAACCGCTGAAGAATGCGACGTAGCGCGCCTGAAAATCGTTCGGCGCGCCGGGAAGCTCGTCTGCAACGATCGCGTCAAACAGGTCTTTCGCAGAACCGTCTGTCATGCGCTCGCCCAGATTTCCCGCCAGCGCGCGAAGCGCCTCGCCATCGCCGATTTGCGCATAAACCGAAGCAGCACGGACGGCCGCTTCGGCCTGTTCCGCCGGAAGCGCCCCCTCGCCAATCGACGCAGCGTCTGCAAAGGCCGCGCCCGCAGTGCTATGCTCTCCGCGTGCGGACAAAATCCGCCCGCGCAGGAGCAACGCTGCAAAATCCTGCTGATCGGAAATGATCGCCAATGCGCGGTCCGTCTCGCCGCGGCGAAAATAAGCGTCCGCTTCCAGATACCCCCGACGTGCGACGATTGCCTCGGGCAATCGGGTCTGCCGGGTGTTTTCAATGGCGTCGATCGCCGCCTCGGGATTGCCGCTCGCCAGATACAACGCCGCGAGATCCGCGGCGACAGCGGATCGCTCGGCGCCACGCAGGCGCCTGAAAACCTGATGATGCAGAAGTTCCGCCGCCTCCGGCAGAAGGTCCATCCCAGCGAGGACAGTCGCCGCATCGCGGATCAGCGTATCGCCCTCCGCGCCCGGCGGCGCCAGATTGATGTTTTCGTAAAAAACTCTGGCCGCTTCGCGCGGCGACAATTTGCTGTCGCTCAATATCGCTGGCAATGCAGTCCGGATGTAGCCCTCCGCACCACGCGCCGCATCCGACTCTGGAAAGCGGATCAATAATTTGCGCCGGGCCGCCACGGCGTCGATCAAATCGCCCGACATATCGTGAAGCGCGGCCTCCATTTGAAGCCGTTCCCGTTCAACGGCGCCTCCGCTCCAGCGCATCGAAACAACGTTCAATTGTTCAAATGCATCCGCTTTGGAGACGGCGCCCGTCCGCTGCCTGTAGCGGAGCAGATCAAGCCGCGCATGCAGTGAAACAGGCGTCGCCCCCGCATGACTTAAGTTTTGCATCAGATTCAGGGCAACATTCGTTTCCCCGCGGGCAAGCATCGCGCGCGCCTCAAGCAACCGGCGTTCGTCCCGCTGACGCTGGGTCTCCAGGCGATTACGGATGTCTTCAAGCGCCTTGCGCGCAGTATCGACGTGGCCGATTTCCAGGGCAACGCGCGCTCGCGCAAGATAATATTGCGTTGCATGCTCTTCAAAGGGAACGGTCGCCGGTTCTTTGTGGACAATTTCGTTTGCAGCCGCATGAAAGGCGCCGAGCGCCATATAAGCGATGCCGCGCCACGGCGCCACGTCAGCATGATCGTTCAGCGGCGGCTGCGATAGCAGCTCGACCGCCTCACGCCAGCGACCCATCTTAATGGCGACGATGGCGTCAAGCAGTGACACATCCGGCGTGCGGGACGCTGCATCAAGTGTGCGAATGACGGCACTGGCTTCCGGGAACAGTCCCGTCGCGAAGTAAAAATATGCAACGTCGGTCGTCGCGCTGGCCTCCCCGCTTAAAGCGGCCTGAGAAAGCAGCGCTTCTTCAACGACAGCAAATCCTTCCGCACGGGCTCTCGCGCGCCAACTCTCCAAGACGCCGACATAGTTGATCACCTCATCGACAACGACTGTTGCACTACTATCGCTCGACTCCGCAACGGCTTCGACGGTCTCGGTTTGTGCCGAGGCCGACAATGCCGCAGATAAAACCAGCACGCCTGTGGCCGAGGCGGCAAGGGTTGTCCGGCAAAGTCCCATCACTCGCCCGATTGCTCTGGGGTCGCGGCGATTTCGCCGCCCCGATCCGCCAGCATCACCGTCAGTGACCGCGCCTTCGCGGGCGCCATTCCTGCGAGGACGCCAGCGAGCGCTTGCGTGCGCATCTGCGATGCGACGGTCAGCATGATGTCGTCATCAAGGTCATTGAATATCGCCGCAGCATCACGGGCCTTCATTTTTTCATAAGCGCTGACCAGCGCATCTATTTCCTCTGCGGACGCCGCCTCGCGTTCCTCACGCAACGCAGCGATTGCCGCGCGCTCCTGTTCGAAGGCGGCAAATTCCCGTTCCAGTTTCGCTTCCGCCGCAGCGATTACGCTTTCACGCAACGCAACTTCCCGTTCCCGTTCGTCCAGCGCCGTGCGACGCGCCGCCAGCCTCTCAAGAATGCGCCTTTCCACCTCGCCGGGAGCGATCGCGGGGGATGCGGACGACGACACTTGATCGGCATCCGCCGCGAGCATCGCCGGCGACGCCGGCGGCTGCGCCTCGGCGCCCGCAAAGGAAAAGTACACGCCAAGCAACTTCAGCGCGCCAAAGACGCCAAGACAGACGATCAGAACAGACGTAAGTTTCGGCGCCGATTTCACCATCATGACGCCAGCCTGTTTACACGGGAGCCTGCCGCGCGCACGTCACGCACCGCCGCTTCAATGCGCCCGGCTATGTCATCGCCGGCGTTCACCATCACGGATAACTCGTCGATCAACGCATTGGCGCGCGACTCGGCGGCGCCAAGGTCGCGATTCAACGCCGCTCCCGCACCCTGCATCGCGCTGAGGTTCTGCTCGGCCCGGCGCGACGCTTCGTCGAACCGCTCAATCGTCGCCAGCAGCTCCATCTGACCGTCGCGCAGCTTCTCAAGCTTGCGGCCCAGCACAATGCAGTAAACGCAGGTCACGATCAGCAAAAGGCCAACTGAGATTTCAAGTGCGAGGCTCATTCCGGCAACACCCCTCCGTCGATCTCAGTCGCTGCATCGGCTGCCTCGGCGATAAGTTGCAGGGCGATCACATCGGCCTGTTTACCCACGCGGCCGCGCGCCAGCGGCAAGGACCCGGCGCGAATCTCCGCTGTCTCTCCGGTGGCAGCGCCAAACTCGATGGTGTCGCCTCGCTTCAGCTTCGCCAGCGCTGCGACAGAGATTTCTTTTTCGGCGATGACCGCCTTCAGATCCACGCACGATCCCGAAACGCCGGCGACCAGCGCGTCACGCCACGCCTCTTCGCCGGCGCAAGCCTCTGAAATAAACTCACGGCGCAGGATTTTCTGGATCGGTTCGAGCGTCGCATGGGGAAAGAGAACCGCTGCGCGGCCGCCACGGTCCTCGACCTCAATGCGAAATTTCGCAAGGGCGCAAACGCTGGCGTCCTGGGCAATCGCGGCGAAGCGGGGCGTCGTTTCGATACGTTCCAGGGCAAACGACAGATCCGTAACCGGCGCAAAGGCCGTCTCAAAGTCTTCCGCGATGAGCGTCAGCACTTTTTCGATCAGCCCGATTTCAATCTGCGTAAAGCCGCGGTTTTCGACATTCAACACGGCGCCGCCGCGCCGACCGCCGAGTAGAAGATCGACAATCGAAAAAACGAGGGGCCCGTCAACAGCGATCAGGCAGTAATTGCTCAGCGCATCGACACGCAAAACACCAATAATCGACGGCGTCGGCACCGATTGAATGAATTCGCCAAAGCGAAGCGCGCTGACGTCATCGAGCGCGACCTCAGCGTTATCATTCGTCAGATGGCGCAAGCTTGTCGTCATCTGACGCGCAGCCCGGTCGAACACCACGTCAAGCATTGGCATCCGGCGATGGGAAACAAACGCTGAGTTGATCAGCGCGCGAAGACCGGAACGGTCCTCGCCGTCCTCCGCGGAAAGATCGAAACCGAGGATGTCGTTGATCTCGTCCTGGTTGAGATCATTGTCCCACTCTACGTCGCGCCCGGCCGCGTCGTCGGCAATGTCGATGTATGCTTCTTCTTCCATAACGACGCCTATTGAATAATGAGGTCTTCGATCACGACATCTCGAGCGTCGTGAGGCGAAAGCGCTAGATTTACACGCCGCAGCATTTCCGACTTGATCCGCGCCATATTCTCCGACCCGTCAAAGTCCTCCGGGCGCAGCTCTCTCAGGAACAGCGCCAGGCGTTCGATGACAGCGGGCTTTACCGCATCGACTTGCTCCACCGCATCATTAAGGGAAGCGCTGTCGAGGCGTATGGAAACTTTCAAGCGCAGATACGCCGTGCGGCCCGCATCATCCATGCGCAAATCGACGAGAAATTCGGGTATCGGGTAGTACGCCTCACGGGCGCCGTCGAGAGACTGGCGATACTCCACGCCAGCAAACGCTGCACGCCGCTCTGCGTTACTGAGCCAGAGCCCTGAGCCGATGGCGACGAGGACAACCGGCGCAAACAGGAACAGAACGATGTACTTCCCCGGCGTGTGCACGCGCATGCGGGGACCGCCGGTTCCATCGTGAAGTGCGAAGGCTTGCGCCATTGCTCAAGTCCGTTCTCGACCGCTCAATGCTGTTTCCGCATTCAGCGCTGAACAGGGTTAAAGGACCGTTTCGGCGGCGAGTTTTGCCCGGCAAATATTTCCGCGCGTCGCAATCGAGATCCGGTAGAGCATTGTTTCAAATAACCTTTTTTGTGGCATGTGGCTTGCGCCAGAAAAGGACAAATCGCGCGCGAAAAATGCGCGCACGGAGCGATGAGTTAACAAATGGAAAACGCCATTACTGCGGCCCTGTCGAAACAAATCGTGTTGTCACGGGCGCTCGACATTGCGGCGAACAATGTCGCGAACCAGACGACAACCGGCTTCAAGGCCGAGCAGGCGCGTTTCAGCGAGTATGTCTCCACCATCGCCGGAAGCGGCGACGAAGATACGACCGTATCGCTTGTTTATGATCTCGACAGCTACACCGACTTTTCCCCCGGCGGCATGCAGGCGACCCACGCTCCGCTCGATTTCGCTATTGACGGAAATGGATTCTTCGCGGTGCAGACCGATGAAGGGCTGCGCTATACGCGCGACGGACATTTTGAAATCAGTTCTTTCGGCGAGCTTGTGGATCGCAACGGCGCAGCCGTGCTCGATGATTCCGGCGCGGCCATCCTGATCGACCCCGAAGCAGGGCCGGTTCTTCTGTCGCCTGACGGCGAATTGCAGCAAAACAGCGCGCCGATTGCCCGCCTGGGCGTCTTCGCCTTTGACGACGTCGCAACGCTGAGGCGCACGGGGTTTAATCAGTTCGCGAGCGACGCCGCGCCCGCCTTCGCGGCGAACGCACAACTGCGTCAGGGTTTTGTTGAAATATCAAATGTGTCGCCGGTCAAGGCGATGACCGAGATGATTGACATTTTGCGCGCATATGAAAGCGCCGCGCAGATTATCGAAACGTCGTCCGAACTTTCCCGCAACGCCGTGCGCACGCTGACCGAAGCGGCCTAACTGGAGAAAACAAGATGAGCGCTCTCAATACCGCCGCCACGGGCATGCTGGCGCAACAGCGCAATGTGGAAGTGATTTCAAACAATATCGCGAACCTGAACACGGTCGGCTTTAAACGCCAGCGCGCCGAGTTTCAGGATCTGCTCTATCAGACGCTGGAACGCCCGGGCGCCATCTCGTCCGAAACCGGCACGGTTGTCCCGAACGGCATTCAGATCGGCACGGGCGTCAAGACCGGTTCGGTCTACAGGATCGTCGAACAGGGCAACGTTACCGCCACTGGCAATGACTTCGACATCGCGATCTCGGGGCGCGGCCTCTTCCGTGTCTTGCTGCCCAATGGCGACGAGGCCTATACGCGCGCCGGCAACTTTGCGATTTCAGCGGACGGTCAGATCGTCACCGAAGACGGCCATGAAGTCGCGCCGGGCCTTTCCATACCCGACGACGCCATCGACATTTCCATTTCCGAAGACGGCACCGTCGAGGCGCGCATTTCCGGCCAACAGAATTTGCGGGAAATCGGCCAGCTTGAACTGGTCACGTTCTTCAATGAGTCCGGACTGGAAGCCATTGGCGACAATCTTCTGCTTGAGACCGCCGCGTCCGGCGAACCGGTGATCGGCAATCCCGGCGACGACGGCTTCGGCACCATCCTGCAAGGGTTCATCGAAACATCGAATGTTGATCCCGTGCAGGAAATCACCGCTCTCATCGCCGCACAGCGTGCTTATGAAATGAACGCGCGCGTCATCGAAACCGCTGACCAGATGTTGTCGGTAAACGCAAACCTCCAAAGCTAGAGCCCGGTAAATGAACCATCGAAACGGCACCGATGATGTCTTTGGCGGACGGATGCGCGGGTTCGTCGCTTTCGTCGCCGTCGTCCTGTGGTTCCTCCTCGCGATTTTGAGCGCGGGACGCGCAGCCGCCGAGGATGTCTCGCTCACAGCCGGCGACATATTGCCGTCCCTCGAAGCCGTGCTTACCGCCAACGGTGCGCCGGCGGACGGCATCGTTCAGCTCGACAATCCGGCGCAGCCCGTCGGCGGCGCGGCCGTGGCCCACGCCAGTTACAATCCCCTCTCCGGCCGCTTTGTTTTGCGCATGGCGCAAGGCGCCGGCGCAGTTACGGGCATCGTGGCGCGCATGCAACGCTACGCCGTCGTCAATCGCGAGATGGATCGCGGCGAGATCATCGGCGAGGCGGACCTTTCCTATTTCGAAGCCCCGGGCGCTTCAACGCGCAGCTTCGTTACGGACGCTGAGACGCTTCTCGGCAAAAGCGCGCGTCGTCCCCTCGCCGCCAACAAACCGATACGCGCCGGCGATCTTGAAACGCCGACGCTCGTAAAAAAAGGCGCCGTCGTCACGCTGACCTATCAGGTCGACGGGCTTCGCATGACCCATCAGGGCGTCGCCATGCACAATGGCGCCGCCGGCGACATCGTGTCGGTCCGCAACATCAAGAGCGACCGCACGCTGAAAGGCGTCGTCGCCGACCGCAATCTTGTTTCCATCATTCCGCATCATGCGGCGTTCGAAGGATAAATCGATGCGCCTTGCTCCAGTTATAGCCGCCCTGTTTTTCATATCCGGATGCACAACTTTCGACCGGATGAGCAGCATCGGCGAAGCGCCGGACCTCACGCCCACGGAAAACCCGGCAGAGCTTTTCAAGGGACGCGAAGTCGCGCTGCCAATGCCCGCTGCGTACAATGAGGCGCCGCTTAACAATTCTCTCTGGCGACAGGGGTCGCGTTCCTTCTTCAAGGATCAGCGTGCGCGCCGCGCCGGCGATATCGTCACCATCGTGATTGATATCGATGACCGGGCCCGCCTCGACAACACGACCGAGCGCCGCCGGGCAAATGGCGAAACGGCCGAATTGCCGGCTTTTGGCGGGCTTGAACAATCCCTTGTCGACATCCTGCCGGACGGCGCCAACGCTTCGCAGCTGGTTGATTTGTCATCAGGGTCGAATTCGCGAGGCGAAGGCAGCGTCGATCGCCGCGAGGACGTGCAACTCACCATCGCCGCAATCGTTACGGAGGTCCTTCCGAACGGCAATCTCGTTGTCGCCGGCAAGCAGGAAGTGCGCGTCAACTACGAACTGCGCGAACTGACCGTCACCGGCATTATCCGGCCTGAGGATATCTCCAACGCCAACCGCATTCGTCACGAACAGATCGCCGAGGCGCGCATCTCCTATGGCGGGCGCGGACAGTTAACGGATGTTCAACAGCCCCGCTACGGTCAACAGCTCTACGATATTCTGTTTCCGTTCTGATCAAAAAAGAAAACGCGGCCCGATTGTGCGTCGGGCCGCGCTTTCCTCACGGAACCCAGTCTGGCCAATGCGGTCTTCTATATTGAGCATGTTCGCTTGCGCAGGTCGGGACCATGAATTTGCTGGTGTTTTCGAAACGGTATCCTTTCAAGTTTCGTTGTACCAGTTACGCGTAGGTTTGAGGGAGGGGGAAATCACCTACCCTTGAATGGAAACCCGAAGACGCTCGGCGGTCAACGGAAAAGCGCGTTAACCATATTCACATTTTACCCTTTGTTAACATTCGTAAACAGAACGTTAATGATCCGGGTCCGAACCGAACGTTGAATAATATAGCGAAAGAGCGTTACTCGCTATGTTCAGGCCGTGATCGTGTTCGCCAGGGGTCCGAAATGTCGGAAAGGTAGGCGTTGACGGATTCGACTTCGAGCCTGACCGCGCCGCCGCCAGCAAGGTCCAGCAGCACAGTCCCCGCCCCGTCTAAGCCCGGTTCAAACCGCAGAGCCAGTACCTCCACGACGGCGTCCCTGGCGTCGGCTTTTAAGTGCTGAAATTGCACTGACATTACGTCGTCGAAATGAATGCCGGCGCGCACCCGCAGGAACGGTCCGGACTTGCGATTGCCCGCACATTCCCAAACAAAGCGGTTCGCGACAAAGGCAAAACGGCGCTCGGCGGACACGTAAGCAAAGTCACCGAGTTTCGCGACAGCGTCCTGAAGAACGGTCGAGATAACGTCGAGATCTTCCTTGTCGCCGGCCATCAGGCGCAGGGGCTGATAGTCCTTGAGGCCCGCCATCCGCCTCTCCTTATTCGCTGACCCGTTCAATCAATGCGCCGCACTCGGCAAGCTTTTCTTCAAGCCGTTCAAAGCCGCGGTCAAGGTGATAGACGCGATTGACCATGGTCTGGCCCTCCGCGCCCAGCGCGGCAATGACCAGCGACATCGACGCGCGCAGATCCGTCGCCATCACCGGCGCGCCTTTGAGACGCTCCACGCCCGTTACCGTCGCACTTTGTCCGTCTACAGATATTTTGGCGCCCATCCGCGAAAGCTCCGGCGCATGCATGAACCGATTTTCGAAAATGGTTTCTTTAACATGCGATACGCCATCCGCCGTTGTCATCATGGCCATGAACATCGCCTGAAGATCGGTGGCAATGCCGGGGTAAGGCTGCGTCTCGATATCGACGGCAGCGCACCGCTCCGGCTCCTTCTTGACCCTCACGCCATCGCTTGTCGCGGAAAATGAAAGGCCGGCTTTCTCCAAAACCGGCAGCGCGGCGCCAAGCAGATCAACATCCGTATTCGCAAGGGTTAACTCGCCGCCTGTGACGCCAACCGCCATCGCATAGGCGCCGGTTTCAATCCTGTCCGGCAAAACGCGGTGCGCAACGCCTTTCAGCCTGCCTGCGCCGGCAATCGTTATCGTCGACGTTCCCGCACCGCTGACCTTGGCGCCCATGGCGTTAAGGCATTCAGCGAGATCGGCGATCTCGGGCTCGCGCGCCGCGTTCGAAATCGTCGTTTCGCCTTCGGCGCGCGCGGCGGCGAGCATCACATGCTCCGTCGCGCCAACTGACACAAATGGAAATGAGATATCGGCGCCATGAAGCCCTTCGGGCGCCTCTGCGATAACGTAGCCCTCGTCAAGATCGATCTTCGCGCCCATCGCCGTTAAGGCCTGCAAATGCAGATCGACGGGCCGCGCGCCAATGGCGCAACCGCCGGGCAATGAGACTTTCGCCTTGGCTTCCCGGGCGAGCAGCGGCCCAAGCACGTTAAAGCTTGCGCGCATTTTACGCACAAGATCGTAAGGCGCTTCCGTCGACGCGATGTCCTTTGCGCGCAGTCGCAGGGTCGCGCCATCGAACGATGAATGCGCTCCATGCTGATTAAGCAGGCGCAAAAGCATGCTGACATCTGCAAGCCGCGGCACATTTTCCAGAACGATTTCTTCGTCCGTCAGCAACGCCGCCGCCATCAGTTTCAGCGCGGAATTCTTTGCACCGCTGATGGGAATGTTCCCGTAAAGCGGGCGCCCGCCAATTATCGCCAACTTGTCCATTCAGGCGTCCTTGTTCTCGCTCTTGCCGCCCGCCTTGCGGCGGCGGAGATTGTCGCGCAATGCTTCGGCCAGGCGCTCTTCCCGCGCCGGCTTGTTCCTGGCGCCGGCCGGAGGCTTATTTGGGGCCGTTGTCGGGCGATTGGCGGGCGGCTTCGAGCCGTCCTTGTTGTTTCGGTCCGTGGGCGTCGGCATGGCGGCGGACCATACGCAAGGGGGGCGCCCGGTCAAGCGCCGCTTTTGCCTCGCTCATCAACTCGTGCCATTGAACGCGCCATGGGCATTTGCGTCACGTATGGGCCAAACTCAGGGCCTGTTGCTCTTCAAAGGCGGCCGCGCCGGCGCAAGCGCCGCCCATCATGCCCGGACGAAGTGGTCAGCGCCCGCGCGGAAGCCCACATCGGCGCGGAAATATGGACTGACCGCAACGAGTTTGTGAGCAGCGACCCCAGATGAACAGCGACCTCTCCCTGACGGGCCATCTCAAAGGCGCTGATTCGTTTCAACGCGCCGCGATGATGACGCGGACCGCACAGCCTGAAGACATCGATGAACTCGGACATGTGAACAACGCAGTTTATCTCGTCTGGGCTCAGGATATCGCCACGGCTCATTGGCGCGCGGTCGCCGGCGACGCATTGAATGGCGCCTTCGTCTGGGTCGCCCTGCGCCACGAGATCGACTACCGCGACCAGGTGCTGGAAGGCGAAACCGTCGTCATCCGCACCTGGCTCGGCGCGGCGTCTGGCCCGCGCTTCGCCCGCCATGTCGATATCCGCAAACCGGACGCCCCGCGCGCCTCGGCCCAAGTCGTCACCCAATGGTGCCTGATCGACGCAAAAACCCGCAAACCCCGCCGCGTCGGCCCGGAGATCCTTGAACCCTTTGGCGTTTCAGGCGCGTGACAGAAATCCCTGTCGCCCGCTTCCCTTGGCCCGCACCGCGCGCTATACCGCGCCCTCTTTCGGCAGGGCCGAATAACGCCGCGGTAGCTCAGTGGTAGAGCGCACCCTTGGTAAGGGTGAGGCCGAGAGTTCAATTCTCTCTCGCGGCACCATGCGCCTCGCCCCTTCGCGAGGCGATGAACGTCGGGCGGACTGAGCAACCGGTGGCAGCGGCAACCCATTAATCTTGGATATCGCTTAAAAACAGAAAGCCTGCTGGATCACCTGAAGACGCTTGAACAGATCGGCGTCACCCATGTCGCGTTGAACCTCCGCTTCAACGAAGCAAACATTGAAGAGACGATGGAACGTCTGGCGAAGGACGTGTTGCCGGAATCCCGACAAACACGAAAGGACGACGTCATGATAAAGGCCATATTGATCACCGGAGCGACCGACGGCATCGGCCTGGAGACGGCGAAGATGCTGCGGGTAGAGGGCGCGCACCTGCTGCTTCACGGGCGCAACGCCGCAAAGCTCGAAAAAGTCTCGCAGGCGATCTCAAAATTGGCGCCGACATTCTTACACGCGCCGCACTGAGCGATGAGTTTGCGAACGCTTCCGGCAAATATTTCGACAATGACCGCGGCGCCTTCGCGCGCCCTCACCCCGACGCCCGGAACGACAAAAAGATCGAGGCCGTGGTCGCCGCCATTGAGAGCCTCGTGAGCGACTATCTGTAGTGAGCGTTTGCGGCGCTGACGATTTGGCCGACGAGACGTAAAGTCTTCGCGTCGACTGGTAGCGGGGGGCAGATTTGAACTGCCGACCTCAGGGTTATGAATCCTGCGCTCTCACCAACTGAGCTACCCCGCCGGGACGCCGTTTCGAGCGGGCGTCTATAACGGGCCGCGCCAAGCCGCGCAAGCGGCCTCAAGCTGTTAAGTCGACGACATAATCGGCGATTGCGAGACAGCTCGTGAGGCCCGGTGATTCAATCCCGTAAAGACCGATATAGGACGCCAGCCCGTGGGCCTTGCGTCCGTGAATGATGAAGTCGCCCTCTTCGCCGGAACCCGCCGTCTTCGGCCGGATGCCCGCATAGCCGGGCTGGAGTTTCTCCGTGTCGAGCGACGGCCAGAACCGTTTGACCGATTTCACGAACCCGTCGCGACGGCTCGGGTCGACATCGTAATCGGTGTTCGAGGCCACATAGGTAATGTCCGGCCCGAGGCGAACCTGTCCGCCGAGATCGCGCGTGTAATGGGCGCCGAGACTGTCATGACCGGGCGCCGGATAAACAAGCCGCTCGAAAGGCGCCGCGCCCGTATATGAGAAGTACTGGCCTTTTCCGTACTGCAATGCCGGGATCGTTTCTTTCGGCACGCCGTCAATGGATTGTGCCACCCGGTCCGCCCACAGACCCGCGCAATTGACGACCAGCGACGCGTCAAGGCGCATGGCGCCGTCGCCGCCCACATCAAGCGTGACGCCGCCATCGCCGACGCGGCCGCTTTCGACCGGCGCGCCAAGCGCCAGGGCGCCGCCCGCATCTTCAAGGTCGCCGAGGAGCGCCAGCATCAGCCCGTGGGAATCCACAATGCCCGTCGACGGCGAGAGGAGCGCCGCGGCGCATTCGATTGCCGGCTCCAGCGCCTGGGCCTCGGCGCGGCTCAACATTTCAAGATCGGTGACGCCGTTGTCCGCCGCGAGGGTTTTGATTGCGCGAAGCTGCGCGATTTCACCGTCCCCGTGGCCGACGATCAGTTTCTGGCAGTTTTCGAACTTAACGTGATAGGCGCGGCAGAACTCATAAAGTTTCAGTTTGCCGGGATGGCAGAACCGGGCGCGCATGCCACCCCGTTTGTAATACAGGCCGGCATGGATGACCTCCGAATTGCGCGACGAGGTTTCCTCGCCGAAGGCGCCGTTCTTTTCCAGCACGATGACATCGCGGCCGGCGCGGGCGAGCGCGCGCGCCGCCGCGAGCCCGACAACGCCGGCGCCGATCACCACCGTATCGACCTTTTCAACCACGGGGCGTCAGCCCGATCGCGCCGCGCCCGCACTCCCGGATCACCGCCATCGATTCAGTTTACGTCCTTAGTCTGTCGTCGCCACCCAATCCGGGTCGTCCTGGACTTCGCGCTCCCAGGTGAGAAACTCATAATAGCCGCACCGTTTCTGGGTGGGGAACTCCCGGCAGATTTTCGGGCGCCCTTCGTAAATCGTGCAGTTTCGCGTTTCCTTGTCCAGAAACATGCATGACGTCACGAAATGCTCATCATCCGTATGCCGAAGAACGCGGGGGTTTTCGTCATCGCCCTTCTTGGTGAATTTCCGCTCGGCCTTCTCGTATGAAACGCCGTGAAACTTCGCCAGCCGCTTAATGTCGGCCTTGGTCGTTGGAATATGCGTGTATGAACAGCAATACGCCGAACACTTTAAGCAATCATACAATTTCTTCGCCATTACCCGTCTCTGACTAACGCTTCCCGGCGGTACTGAACGAAGTCGGTCAGCTTCGCAAGCCTGTCATACAATTGTCGCGCCGTCCCGTTGCCCGCTTCGGTGTTCCAGTAGACGCGCGTGAGGCCGCGCGCATCGGCCTCGGCGTAAACCGCTTCGATGAGCGCGCGACCGGCGCCGGTCCCTCGCGCCGATGCATCCACATAAAGATCCTCAAGATAACAGTATCCGTCGAGCGACCATGTTGACGCATGGGGCAAGGCGTGAACGAAGCCGATCACGGCGCCGTCCTTGTCGGCGACGCGGGCGAAGTGAGGCTTGCCCGCAAGCAGGCGTTGAAAGAGACCGTCGGTCACATGATCGGGCAGCGCCGTCCTGTAGTAATCGAGATAGCCGGACCAGAGACGGCGCCACGCCGCCTCGTCGCGCTTCTCCAAAGGCCGCACGGTCAGCGTCACGCGGCCTCGCACAGGACGGCGGTCCCGGCGATCCAGCCGCCGCCGAGAACGCGGTCGTTGGCCTCGTCCAGTGAGTAAAAAACGCAAGCCTGTCCGAGCGCTACGCCCTCTTCCGCATCGTCGAGATCAACAGCCCAGCCGCCGTCGACCCAGGCGAGACGGGCCGGAACCGGCGGGCGCGTCGAGCGCACCTTGACCGCAACCGACGCACCGGCGCGCGCGGCGTCCTCGCCCTCGCCGTCGCCGATCCAGGTGACGTCTTTCAATCGGATCCGCGAGATCAGCAACGCTTCGCGGGGGCCCACGACAACTTCTTTCCGGTCTGCGTCGAGCCGCACCACATAGAGCGGCGCGCCGGTGGCGATCCCAAGGCCACGGCGTTGCCCGACGGTGTAGTGAATGACGCCGGGATGTCGGCCCATCACCGTTCCGTCCACATGGACGATCGCGCCGGGTTCGGCCGACCCAGGGCGCAGCCGCTCGACAACCGAGGCGTATTTCCCTTCCGGCACGAAGCAGATGTCCTGGCTGTCAGGCTTGTCGGCGACGACGAGCCCGAGTTGGCCCGCAAGCCGGCGGACTTCGTCTTTCGGCAGACCGCCAAGGGGAAAGCGCAGGAAGTCGAGCTGTTCCCTGGTGGTCGAGAACAGGAAATAGCTTTGGTCTTTTGACGCATCGTATGCGCGGCGAAGCTCCGGCCCGTTCGGGCCGACAACCCGGCGGATGTAATGGCCGGTCGCCATGGCGGCGCCGCCAAGGTCGCGGGCCGTCTCCATGAGATCGCGGAACTTCACCCGTTCATTGCAGCGCACGCACGGGATCGGCGTCGCGCCGGCAAGATAGGTGTCGGCAAAGTCCTCCATGACGGCGTCGTTGAAGCGGTCTTCGTAATCGAGGACATAGTGCGGAAAATCCATCGCTTCAGCGACGCGGCGGGCATCGGCGATGTCCTGACCGGCGCAGCATGCGCCTTTCTTCTGGATGGCGACGCCGTGATCGTAAAGCTGTAGCGTAACGCCGACCACATCGTATCCGGCGAGCTTGGCCAGCGCCGCCGTGACCGACGAGTCGACGCCGCCGGACATCGCCACAATGACGCGCGCGCCGGCGGGCACGCCGAAATCTATCGGCGGGGCGTCAAGGGCGGCGATGTCTATCTCGCGGCTCATAAGGCCCGGAACATAGGCGCCCGGCGCCGGCGCCGCTACCCCTCGCCGGAGGTCCGCTTCAGGGGCGCGTCGGCCCAATGCGGGGCGCCATCATTGAGGCAGCCACAAACGCTCCGCCCTTGGAAGGATTGTCGCAACATTCATCATCGCATCATTATACGCCCGCCCGAGAAGACGTTGATACGTATCTACCAAATGCGGGATTCCGCGCGATTTTCGCCTAATGGGCGAGCGGGATCGATGCTTGTTCTCCTTATAAGTGTCGCGCGCCGCGGGGCCGCGGCGGCCAAACGACCGATGGCGACGCGGCGCCAGATGGCCTAGATACAGCGTATGAAAAAAATCATCATCGGGATCAGCGGCGCCTCGGGCGTCATCTACGGGGTCCGGCTTCTGGAGAAGCTGCGCGAGGCCGAGGGCGTTGAGACGCACCTCGTCATGAGCCAGACGGCGATCATGAATCTGGGGCTGGAGACGGAATGGAAACCGGCGGACGTCGCGGCCCTCGCCGATCACGCCTATCGCCATACGGATATCGCCGCGGCAATCGCCTCCGGGTCGTTCAGGACCGACGGCATGGTCGTCGCCGCCTGTTCCATGAAAACGCTCTCGGCGATTGTTCATTCCTATGCGGATAACCTGCTAACGCGCGCCGTCGACGTTTGCCTCAAGGAGCGCCGGTCGCTCATCCTCATGCCGAGGGAAACGCCGCTTCACGCCGGCCATTGCAAACTGCTGCACGAAGCCGCGCAGCTCGGCGCGATCATCGCCCCGCCCATGCCGGCGATGTACGCCAAACCGGAAACGGTGGACGACCTTATCGATCATTCCGTCGGCCGGGTGATGGACCTGCTCGATATTGAAAGCGATTTCGTCAATCGCTGGCGGGGCGCCTAAGAGCCCAGACGGTCTCGATCAGACATCGAATTCAACGCCCTGGGCGAGGGGCAGGTCCGACGAATAATTCACCGTATTGGTCTGCCGGCGCATATAGGCTTTCCAGGCGTCGGAGCCGCTTTCGCGCCCGCCTCCGGTTTCTTTTTCGCCGCCAAAGGCGCCGCCGATTTCAGCGCCGGAGGTTCCGAGATTTACGTTGGCGATGCCGCAATCGGACCCCGCCGCGGACAGGAACAGCCCCTCCTCCCGCATATCCGTCGTGAAGATGCATGAAGAAAGCCCCGCGCCCACCGCGTTCTGCATGGCGATGGCTTCAGCAATATCGGTATACGGAAATACGTATAGAATTGGGGCGAAGGTTTCTTCCGGCGCCGGCCCGCCATGGGCCTTCATTTCGATGATCGCGGGCGTGACGTAAACGCCGTCTGCGCTGATGCGCTCGCCGCCGTGCACTGTCGCGCCCGACTCGCGAGCGCGGGCAAGTGCGCGCTGCATTCCCTCATAGGCGTCTTCATCGATCAGCGGGCCAATGAGATTTTTGCCTTCGCGCGGATCGCCGATTGAAATCGAACCGACGATTTTCTTTACGCGCTCCAGGAAGACGTCACGGATGTCTCGATGCAGGAACAGCCGCCGCAGGCTGGTGCAGCGCTGGCCGGTCGTGCCAACGGCGGAAAAGACGACGCCCCGCAGCGCCAGATCGAGATCCGCCGATGGCGCGACGATGGCGGCGTTGTTGCCGCCGAGTTCAAGAATGGTCTTGGCGAAGCGGCCAGCGGCGCGCGCGCCCACCGCCCGTCCCATGGCGGTGGACCCGGTGGCGGAGACCAGCGCGATACGCGGATCATCGACCAGCGCTTCGCCGGCCTCGCGGCCGCCAACAATAACGGACGACAGTCCCGCGGGCGCGTCGTCGAAATCCTTCGCGACACGCTCAACCAGCGCCTGAACTGCCAGGGCCGTCAGGGGCGTTTTTTCCGACGGCTTCCAGACAACGCTGTCGCCGCACACAGAGGCAAGCGCCGCGTTCCACGCCCAGACGGCGACGGGAAAGTTGAACGCAGAAATGACGCCCACAGGACCGAGCGGATGCCAAGTTTCCATCAGCCGATGGCCGGGCCGCTCGCTGGCGATGGTGAGCCCGTGCAACTGCCGCGAAAGACCGACAGCGAAGTCGCAAATGTCGATCATCTCCTGCACTTCGCCGAGCCCTTCGGAGATCGGCTTGCCGCATTCGATGGTGACGAGCCGCCCGAGGCTTTCCTTATGCTGACGAAGGGCGAGACCGAGACGCCGCACAAACTCTCCGCGAACCGGCGGCGGCGTCATGCGCCATTGCAGGAAGGCCTCATGGGCGGCAGCGATTTTTTCGTCGGTTTCCGAAGCGGACGACGTCGCAATCGCCGCAATCTCGCCGTCGTCGATTGGCGACGTCACCAATAACGCGCCGCCGTCAAGAGCAGTCTCGACACCGAGAGTTTCGAGGATTGCGCGCGCTTCTTCGCGTGGGGATGGTCGTTGAGTCATGTCTCTAACAATTCTACCGATTGTCATTGCCGGATTTATTCCGGCAATCCGGGGTTTCTTGGCCTTCAATGGATTACCGGGGCAAGCCCGGCAATGACACTGACTTATACATGCACGCAGATCATATCACCGGCGCGTCGAGATCGAGGCCGGCGACGGCGCAACCCCGCGCAATGTCATCGGTGTGACGCTTCATCCATTGCTCGGCGCGCACCCCGTCGCCGGCGGCGAGGGCGTCAATAATATGGGCCTGCGCCTCTATGATGCGCGCGCGAGCATTCGGCGCTTTTTCGATCACACGGCTGAGGCTCGCTTCGATCATCATGTTGAGAGAATCGAGCATCGCGTGCATGACACGGTTGCCGAGCCCGCCGGCGATTTCGTGGAAGAAGCCCACCGCGCCCGCGACCACGGCTTGCGTCTCTGAGTTTTTCCGCTGCGTCAGATCGGTGTTAATGGCGCGCAACGCATCGATGGTTTTCGGATCGAACCGCTCGGCGGCCAGCCGCGCCGCCGGCGGATAAAGCGTTGCCAGCCCTTCCCAGACCTCGCGAAAGGTTGCGCCGCCGAGCGACAGGCTTCGGCTCGCTGCGGCCGCCACATCTTCTGTCTTGGGACGCGACACATACATGCGCTTGCCGGGCCCGCGCATGATGAGCCCTGTCTGCTCCAGGAGACGAAGGCCCTCGCGCACGGTCGAACGCGTTACCGCAAACTGCTCGCAGAGTTCCGCTTCCGTCGGCAGGCTGGCGCCGTCGGCGAGATCGCCGGCGACGATCTTGTCCTCAATGGCGCGGCAGACTTTGAGGTAAGCCGGCTCGCGGCTCAGCGGCTGAAATTCTCCATCCATAGACTTTAGTTTTCCGTATACGAATTATTGGCTCCGAAGCCTGTTACACACTTCCTAGTTTCAGGATTCCAATCCTCGAGATTATCGCAAGTGTTCTCAGGATTCAGAGCGTGGTACGCAAAAAGGAAGGCGACGTATCCAGCAAACAACGCAAGTAAGAACCATCCCAAAACTTTGCTAAAACGATAACTCATTACCGCCACCACCTAGGATTGATAACTACGCCGTCTTCGAGAAGAGTTCGCGGCCGATCAGCATACGGCGGATTTCCGAGGTGCCGGCGCCGATTTCGTAGAGCTTCGCGTCGCGCAGGAGCCGGCCGGTCGGATATTCGTTGATGTAGCCGTTGCCGCCGAGCAGCTGGATCGCGTCGAGGGCGATCTTGGTGGCGTTCTCTGCTGCAAAAAGAATACAGCCCGCCGCGTCCTGACGGGTGGTCTCACCGCGGTCGCAGGCCTTCGCCACCTGATAAACATATGACTTCGCCGCATTCATGGTCACATACATGTCCGCGAGCTTGCCCTGCACAAGCTGGAACGACCCGATCGGCTTGTCGAACTGTTTGCGGTCATGAATGTAGGGGAGGACAACATCAAGACAGGCTTGCATGATTCCCGTCGATCCCGCCGAAAGGACCGTGCGTTCGTAGTCGAGCCCCGACATCAGGACGCGCACGCCCCCATTGACCTCGCCGAGCACGTTTTCCTCCGGCACTTCGCAGTCCTCGAAAACCAGCTCGCACGTGTCGGAGCCGCGCATGCCGAGCTTGTCGAGTTTCTGCGCCGTTGAAAAACCCTTAAAGCCTTTTTCGATGATGAACGCCGTGATGCCGCGCGATCCCGCATCCGGCTCGGTCTTGGCGTAAACAACGAGCGTATCGGCGCCCGGCCCGTTTGTGATCCACATCTTGTTGCCGTTCAAAATGTAGCGGTCGCCCTTCTTCTCCGCGCGCGTACGCATGCCGACGACATCGGAGCCGGCGCCCGGTTCTGACATTGCGAGCGCGCCCAGATGCTCGCCGCTGATGAGCTTCGGCAGGTATTTTTCTTTCTGGGCCTTGTTGGCGTTCAGCTTCAGTTGGTTCACGCACAAATTGGAGTGGGCGCCATATGAGAGACCGACCGCGCCGGAGGCGCGGCTGATCTCTTCCATGACGACGCAATGGGCCACATAGCCAAGCCCCGCGCCGCCGTCCTCTTCGGATACGGTGATCCCGAGAAGCCCAAGCTCGCCAAGCTCCGGCCATAGATCGCGCGGGAACTCGTTCGTCTCGTCGATTTCCGCCGCCCTCGGCGCCAGCCTGTCGGCGGCCCAGCGCACCACCATTTCGCGCATTTCCTCAATCATGGGATCGAGGTCGAATTTCATGAAGGCCTGGCTGTTTGAAAGCATCGCAGTCTCCCGGCGCCGTTCTGCGCGGCGCACTTATCTCGCATTATCGGATTGTCGGACAACGGGGAGATAGCAATGACGACCGGTCGGGGCAAGAGGCCCCTTGCGCGCAGCTTTATTGGCGGGATTTGGCGCATTTTGGACGTTTTGCGGCGACCAGACGGGTCGAATCCGGAAGCAACACGCCCTCAGTCAAAGAGCCTTGGCTGGCTTGCCCTGGCGGGCGCTTTCTTTTTCGAAGTTTTGCGCGGCGCCGGCGCCGGCTCGCCTGAAAACGTCACCGCCCGCGCGCCGTCCGCGAACTCGATTTCGCCGGGCCCGCTCGCGGGGGCCGCCTCTGCGCGGCGCACCAGCTTGCCGTCAGCATCGCGCACCAGCGCGAAGCCGCGGGCCAGCACATTCTTATAGGCATAACTTTCGAGCAATCGCGCGGTCGCCGCGAGCCGATCCTTACGCTGATCGACGAGGCGCCGCGCCGCCGGCTGAAGCCGTTTCGCCAGCGTCTCCGTTTCCCGGCGCATGGTTGTCGCCATGTTGCGCAACGCATTCAGCGAAAGCGGCCCGGCAATGCGCGCAAGATCGTTCGCCGCCTTCGCCGACCGCGCCCTTAACGCCGCGGCCAGTTGGTCGCTGCGCCGGTCGAGCAATTGCTGCGCAGCGCCCAGCACGTCTTCAGGGCGCCCCAATCCGCGCTCGGCCGAGCGCAGGGCGCTTCGGCGCGCATCCATCATCTGCGCCGCGGCGCCAACCATGCGCCGTTCCTTGTTCAGGACTTCGCTCAAAAGTTCCGACCGGACGGGCACCGCGAACTCCGCAGCCGCCGTCGGCGTCGGCGCGCGCTTGTCCGCCACATAGTCGATCAGCGTCGTATCCGTTTCGTGACCGACGGCGGAGATAACGGGAATGTCGCTCGCCGCAACGGCGCGGGCGACGGCCTCCTCGTTGAAGCACCATAAATCTTCCAGCGACCCGCCGCCGCGGGCGACGATCATAACATCCGGACGCGGAACATCGCCGCCGGGCGCCAGGGCGTTGAAGCCGTCAATGGCCGCGGCGATCTTTTCCTCCGCGCCCCTTCCCTGCACCAGCGTCGGCCAGACAAGGACATGACGGGGAAAACGTTCGCGCAGGCGATGCAGGATATCGCGAATGACGGCGCCAGACGGCGAGGTTACAACGCCGACAACATCGGGCAGAAACGGGATTGGCTTTTTCCGCTCCGGCGCAAAAAGTCCCTCGCCCGCGAGCTTCTTCTTACGCTCCTCAAACAGCGCCATCAGGGCGCCGACGCCGGCGGGCTCCAGCGAATCGATGATGATCTGATAGCGAGACTGGCCGGGGAACGTCGTCATGCGGCCCGTGGCGACAACCTCCATGCCCTGTTCCGGACGGATGGTCAGGCGTCCGGCCATGCCCTTCCACATGACGCCGGAAAGGACGGCTTTTTCATCCTTGAGGTCGAGATAAACATGGCCCGATGCGGCGCGCGTGACGCGGCCCAGCTCGCCCTTGACACGCACGAGGCCGAAATTGTCCTCAATCGCCCGTTTGACCGCGCCCGAAAGCTCGGAAACGGTGTATTCGTGAACATTACCGATTTGATCGCGGTCCATCGGGGGTTTAAAACACACTTTCTGTGGCGTGGGGAGACGCCGAGCGCGGACCTGGAGAAGGAATTGGGCGGTCCGGCGCTAACTTTTGTCAGTTCTGTCGCCCTGCGCCCGTCGCGTAATCCGCGCCCGAAGAAAAACGCCGTCCGCGCACCGGCGGCGACACCAATAATGAGGAAGGACCGAAACGATGAAACTCAAGTTACTGGCCGGCGTCGCCGCAGGCGCAATGATCCTCACCGGCGCAAGCTTCAGCATTTCTTCCGTCGATTCGAATGAGACGAACGCCGCGCCCTTCGTTCATCCACTGGCAGTCGCCCGATTTCTTTGCGGCAATGGCGAGGATGAACTCGCCAAGCGCCGGCAGTTTTTCGTGCGCGCCGCATCCGCTTACGCCGAGGCGACCGCGCCGACGATCAAACCGTCAAATGAATTGAACTCGACCCTCGGCGAGATCAGCTATTCGGTCACCACCGCCAACGCCGAAGCGCAGTCATGGTTCAACCAGGGGCTTGCGCACACCTATAACTTCAATCACGGCGAAGCGATAAAATCGTTTCAGAAAGCACAAGCCGCCGATCCCGACTGCGCCATGTGTTACTGGGGCGAAGCCTTCGCCCACGGGCCGAACATCAATGCGCCGTTTTTCCCTGACGCGGTCGCGCCAGCCTGGGCCGCGCTGCAAAAAGCCAACGCCGCCAAAAGCGGCGCCAGCGAAAAAGAACAGGCGCTGATCGACGCGCTCAACTATCGCTATGAAGAAGGCCCCGTGGAGGACCGTTCAAAACTCGACAACGCGTTCGCCGACGCCATGGACGCGGTGGCCCTGCAATATCCGGAAGACGATTTCATCGCAGCGCTTGCCGCGGAAGCCAATATGGACACGCAGCCCTGGGATTACTGGGAAGACGGCGGACGGACGCCGAAAGGACGGACCGCGCGCACCGTCTCGCTGCTCGAAGGGGTGATCGCCCGCAACCCGCTGCATACGGCGTCAATCCATCTCTATATTCATATCACCGAAGCGTCGCAGGACCCTTATCGCGCCGCGGACCATGCGGATCGTCTTGCAGACCTGACGCCGGGCCTCGGCCATCTTATTCATATGCCGTCGCACACTTATTACCGCATCGGTCGGTTCAAGCAGTCGCTTGATCACAACATCAGGGCCGTCGCCGTCGACACGGCCTATCTTGAGAGCAACGACGCGAGCATTCTTTATGAGTTCGGCTACTATACCCACAACATTCATTTCGCGATGACGTCCGCGCAGATGGCGGGCGATGGCGAAACAGCACTCGCTATGGCGGCGCGCCTTGACGAGAAACTCCCCATCGAAATGGCGAGCGCCGCGCCCTTCGTTCAACCGATCAAAGCAGCGCCCTATTACGCGATGGCGCAGTTCGGCGACCCTGACGATATCCTCGCGCTGGAAAAACCCGATACAGCGTTCCCGTATCTCATCGGCGCCTGGCATTACGCACGCGGCGAGGCGCTGGCCAAAAAAGGCGACGCCGCCGGCGCCTATGGGGAAGCGGAAGCCATCGCTTCGATCGTCACGAATGAAGACCTTTCGAGCCTTACGGATAATGGCGTGCCGGCGCTGGATATCCTGAACATCGCGCACCTTACCGTCACCGCGCGCGCCGCAGCGGCGGAAGACAAGTTCGACACGGCGATTGAGGCCATGGAGGGCGCCGTCGGCATTCAGGACCAGATCGCCTATACGGAACCGCCTTATTGGTACTATCCCGCGAAGCAGACCCTCGCGGCGATGCTTGTCGAGAAAGGCGATACGGAACGCGGCGAACAATTGTTCCTGGAAGCGCTGACAGAGTCGCCAAACAATGCGTTCGTGCTTTACGGCCTCTCAGAAGCCTATAAGCGGCAAGGCGACAAAAACGGCGCCAAATACGCCGGCAAACTCTTCAAGGACGCCTGGCTTGGTCACAAAAAGGTAACGCCGTCGCTGAGCCAGCTCTAACGTTTCTTTCTTTCCGGGTTCGCGCGGGGCGAGCCCGGGACACATTTATTTGTTCTCTTCGGCTTCGCGGAGCGCCTCCTCAAGCTACTCGATTTCCTTTTGCGTGAGTTCACCGTCCTCGCGGAACGTCCATGTGGGTTCAAGGGCAGGCGCGCCCACATTGGGCGAATCGTCGGCGCAATCAAGCAGCCCCGTATTCACCTGCTAAACCACTTTCAATTCATTTCAGATGACAAATACTTGCCAATCATTTGGCCGGCAATTATTGTTTTATCGGGAGTCATCGGTGGGGCGTCATAATGAAAATGTTTGCAGTGATACTTGCGTCAATTGCAGCGATTGCAGCGTCGGCGCAGGCTTACTTAATCTGGCGAGACGGCGGACGTGAGGTTTCGCAAAGAGATTATTCAAGGATCAACAATTGCCGGAATTTGATTACGTCGCTCTCTGAACTGGGCAGAGTCACCAAAGACTCCGAACAAACGTTGCAGCGACATACCCAAGCCATGATCGATGATATGCTTAGATATCAGGAACTTTCTGACGATGACAGCGGCGTAGACGAGGCCAGGTTTCGCAGCACAGCCGAGCGAAGGTTCTTAGGCAATGCAAATTTAGCCGTCAGCCGCCTTCAGAACTTTGTCGATATTGGAAGTTTATTTTTTTCTGAAGCAGAGAATACTTCGATAGGATATGAAGCAATCGAAGACGCCGTAAGTTCTCTGGGGCCATATCGCGGTTACGATTACCCAAATCCGGAAAATTTCGACGAAACCGTTGCCAAGTTAGAGAATGCCGCTGCGCAACTGTCCGGCGTCAGGAGCGTCTGCGAACCCATACTGCTTGATGATCGCGCCGAACCGGTCTGGCGCCGTTTTTAGTCAACTGACGGCGCTCCGCGGCGCGCCGTCATTTGTTCTCTTCGGCTTCGCGGAGCGCCTCCTCAAGCTCCTCGATTTCCTTTTGCGTGAGTTCGCCGTCTTCGCGGAACGTCCATGTGGGTTCAAGGGCAGGCGCGCCTACGTTGGGCGAGTCGCCGGCGAGGTTGTCGCTGAACCCTCCCGCGATATCATTGCCCTCGCCTACGCCGCGGCGGAAATCTTTCAGCGCATTGATGCGCTCGCGATCGTCAATCCGGCGCGCTGATCGAGGACCAACAATTTTATCGAGATCGGGACCGGTCTGGCCAGCCGTTCGCGCGCGCCGGAGCAATTGCTCGGCCCGTGAAAAGTCCTCCGTACCCTGACCGGGTCGCCATCCGGACAGGATTTGCGTGCGCCCCGCGCATTCTGCGGCCTTGTCTGCGTCTTCGAACTCTTCGGGACAGAAGATTGCGACAACACCTGACGAGCCTGGGTCGATCGCAATGTCGCCGGTCGGCAATTCAACCTGGGGCAATGTGAAACGGCGGCTCGAAAAGACCGGCTCCTGATCGAACATGTCGTCGCCAGTAATCTCTTCTTCTTCGGCGATCAGTTCTTCCTCCGGCGGCTCGACAGTCTCGGGAAGCAGATCCTGTTGCTCCTCGGCGTTCTCGTCGCCGGCCGCGTCTTCGCCTTCCGCATCCTCCGGGGCGACGATGTCTTCAAGGCCCGGATCGAGATCCTGTTCCGGGTCCACGGAAATCAGCGGCTCGGGGTCTTCCTCGACAGGCGTCTGTTCCAGCGGCTCGTCCTCCGGCTCCGGCAAGGAGAGATCGTCTTCCGCCGCCGGCGCGGGATCGGGAATGAGCGGCTCCGGCTCAAGGGCCTCGGGCGCCGGCGCAGGATCGGGACTGAGATCGAGGCCGGTCAGGTCCGGCAACTCTTCGGGTTCCGGCTCAGGCTCCAGTTCCGGCTCGGGTTCGGGCTCCGGTTCGGGTTCGACAGGCGGTTCCGGCTCGGGTTCCGGCTCAGGTTCGGGTTCGGGTTCCGGCTCGGGCTCCTCGATAATCTCTGGCTCCGGTTCCGGCTCGGGTTCTGGTTCTGGCTCAGGTTCCGGCTCAGGTTCCGGCTCTTCCTCGATGAGCGGATCGCGCAACTCGGGAAATTCCGGACGCTCCCATTCCACAAGCGTGACCTGGATCGTATCGCTGGGCGCGTTCGGAACCCAGATGCGCACGCGGGCGAACAGCGACATCAGCGTGAAGACCACAAGATTGATGGCGAGGGCAAGGCTGAGCGCAGCCATTCGCCGGCGCCGGGCCGATGCAGAGAGCGGGTCCACCCACCGCCCCAATACGCGATCGACGCTGCTTTCCACCAGCATGCGCAGCCGGCGCAAACCCCGTTTGCGGGTTCTTCGGCGCCGGCGTGCGGCAGTGAGTTGATTCTGCTCCTCTTCGGTCATGACGACTGGCATTGATCCCGGCGCGCCGGACCCTTAAACGCGGGGGCTCTGATTGGGAGAGGCTGCAAGTGAAAGTCCTGTTGGTCGGCGGCGGCGGACGCGAACATGCGCTCGGCTGGAAAATCGCGCAAAGCCCGTTGCTTTCCAAGCTTTACGTAGAACCCGGAAACCCCGGTCTTAATCACATTGGCGCCCCTGTTTCCAGTGATGGAGCGACAGATTGGGCGAGCCCGCGCACGATTGTCGCCTTTGCACAGGAAAATGATGTCGATCTTGTGGTGATCGGGCCGGAAGCGCCCCTCGCCGCGGGGCTAGGCGACGCGCTGCGCGCGGGGGGAATCGCTTGTTTCGGCCCCGACAGGGACGCCGCCCGGCTTGAAACATCAAAATCCTTCATGAAGGAAATCTGCGCCGCGGTCGGCGCGCCGACCGCCGCTTACGGAAAGTTCACCGACGCCGACGACGCCAAGGCGTTCCTTCGCGCGCAGACCGCGCCCTATGTGATCAAGGCCGACGGACTCGCGGCCGGCAAGGGCGTTGTGATCGCCGAATCGCTGCCGGACGCCGACGCCGCCATCGACGAGATGCTTGCCGGACAGTTCGGCGATGCGAGCGCGGAAATCGTCATCGAGGAATTCATGGAGGGCGAGGAAGCAAGTTTCTTCGCGATTACCGATGGCGAAACCATTCTGCCGATGATCGCCGCTCAGGATCACAAACGCGCCTTTGACGGCGACAAGGGACCGAACACCGGCGGCATGGGCGCTTACTCCCCCACTCCCGTTTTTACCGAAGAAGTCCGTACAAAGACGTTGGAGCGCATCATCGAGCCGGTCGTTGCGGAACTGGCGAGGCGAAAAACGCCCTATGTCGGCGTGCTCTATGCAGGGTTGATGATCGAGGACGGCAATCCGCGCCTTGTGGAATTCAACGCGCGGTTCGGCGATCCGGAATGTCAGATCATGATGCGGCTGTTGCAGAGCGATCTCCTCCCCGTCCTGCACGCCGCGGCAACGGGCGCACTGCGCGGCCACGCCATGGAATGGTCCAGCGACGCCGGCGCCCTCGTCGTCATGGCCGCGGAGGGCTATCCCGGTTCCTACGAAAAGGGTTCGGTCATTCGGGGCGTCGAAAAGGCGAACGACGCGCCGGGGGTTGTGGTCTTCCACGCCGGCACAAAAAAGGACGACGAATTGTTGCGCGCCAGTGGCGGCCGCGTTCTGAATGTCACCGCCACCGGCGGCGACATTCGCGAAGCGGTTGACCGCGCCTATGAGGGCGTCGCCGCAATAGACTGGCCGGACGGGTTTTATCGGCGGGACATTGGCTGGCGCGCGCTAGAGGCCGACAGTTGAAACCGCTCGGCGAATGGCGCGCACGCGCGAGCTCACTCATCGCCCATGGCTGGCGCCTCGCCTGTTGGGCGCCGACGCAACCCGACGACAACAAGCCGTGGCTTTTGCTCATCCATGGATTCCCGACCTCGTCCTGGGACTGGACCGGCGTCTGGCCGATGCTTGAAAGCCGGTTCAACCTCGCCGCCATCGACATGCTTGGCTTCGGTCTTTCCGACAAACCGCGCAACATCCGCTATCGCATTGCCGATCAGGCGGATTTTCAGGAAGTCCTCCTCGAACAGCTTGGCGTCGGCGATGCTCATATTCTCGCCCATGACTATGGCGATACGGTCGCGCAGGAATTGCTGGCGCGTCATACTGAAAATACGCTGAGCTTCTCGCTGAAATCCGTGATGTTTCTGAATGGCGGCCTGTTCCCCGAACAGCATAGAGCCCGGCCGATCCAGAAGCTGGGCCTCTCACCTATTGGCGGCCTCGTCGGCCGGCTTCTCTCTCGCAAAACGCTGCAAAAAGGTTTCGACGAGGTCTTCGGGCCCGAGACAAAAGCCTCCGAGGACGAAATCGACGCGCACTGGGCGCTGCTGTCTGAAAATGACGGGCAACGAATCTTTCACAAGCTGCTCCACTACATTCCGGAGCGGCGCGAAAACCGTGAACGCTGGGTTGGCGCCCTCCAGCAGGCGACCATTCCGGTAGGACTCATCGACGGCGGCGCGGACCCGGTTTCCGGCAAACACATGTTCGACTATTTCAAACAACAGGTTCCCCGCGGCGCAGCGACCCTTCTGGGCGAAATCGGGCATTATCCGCAAACGGAGGACCCCGAGCGCGTCGCCGAGTTGTTTCTGCAATTCCACCGGGAAAACGGAGCCGTCACCCAATGACCGCATTTCTGACCGTCTTCGCCGCCGTTTTTCTGGCGGAGCTTGGCGACAAGACCCAGCTCGCAACATTGTTGTTTTCCGCTGACGGCGACCGACCGCGCTGGGTCGTCTTCGCCGCCGCGACCGCCGCCCTGACAGCATCGACGGCGATTGCCGTTATCGCCGGAGCAGCAGCGGAAAAATACCTGGCCGCCGCGCCGTTGAAACTCATCGCGGGCGCCGGTTTCGTCATCATCGGCGCCATGATGATTTCCGATTTTCTGAGGACTTGAAGGGACCTTCATCGATATGGCTGACACTAATAGCGATGCGTTCACGGGCGTCAGCGAGACGCCTGACCATCTCGCCTTCGATGAAGGCGCGCTTGTCGATTACATGAAGGCTCATGTCGACGGGTTTGCGGGACTGATCGACGTCGGCAAGTTCAAAGGCGGTCAGTCCAACCCGACCTACCTGATTACAACGCCGGACAAAAAATACGTCCTGCGCCGCAAACCGCCCGGAAACCTGCTTCCGTCAGCCCATGCCGTCGACCGGGAGTATCGCGTGATGACGGCGCTTGGCGGTCAGGGTTTTCCCGTACCGAAGACCTATGCGCTCTGTGAGGACGATGCGGTTCTCGGAACCGCGTTCTTTATTATGGATTTCGTGGAAGGCCGGATCTTCTGGGATTCAAGTCTCCCCGAAGTCTCCAAGCCCGATCGCGCGCCGCTGTTCAAGGCGTTGATCGGGACGCTGGCCGATCTGCACAATGTCGACCACGCGGCCGCAGGTCTCGGCGACTATGGCAAGCCCGGCAATTACTTCGAACGCCAGGTCGGACGCTGGAGCAAACAGTACAAAGGCGCGGAGACGACAAATATCGACGAGATGAACCGCCTGATCGAATGGCTGCCGAGCGCGGCGCCCGATGACGACGCAACCAGCGTCGTCCATGGGGATTTTCGTTTTGACAACGCGATCATGCATCCGACCGAACCGAAAACGCTGGCGGTGCTCGACTGGGAGTTATCGACGCTCGGTCATCCGCTGGCGGACTTCACCTATTTCCTGATGGTCTATTTCTTTCCCCGAGAAGTGCGCGGCGGTCTTGCCGGTCTCGATCTCGACGACCTCGGCGTTCCGTCCCTCGACGACGCCGTGCAGCTGTACTGCGAACGGACCGGCCGGGACGGCGTGCCCGATCTCGACTATTGCCTCGCCTACAACATGTTCCGAATCGCGGCGATCATTCAGGGCGTTTACGCGCGCTCGCTACAGGGCAATGCGTCCTCGCCCGAAGCGGCGAAAATGGGCGCGCAGGTCCAGCCCCTTGCCGCCCTCGCGTGGCAATTTGCGAAGAACGCCGGCGCCGATTCATAAAGCTTGCCGAAACGTCATCGTGTTCTCGGCAAACAGCGTTGCGCCGTTGCAGAAAATTTAGCGTGTATTGACGAAACTTTACGCGCTGCACGTGTCGAAGCGCGGCCCCCGCAACCATCGACATAGGCTAAAAGGCGCACGAAGCGCCTGATTTTAAACCTGAATAAAATTCAATCTGCGCCAATTCGTTATGGCTGCGCGGAATTCTGCGTCATTGCGAAAGCTTTAGACAAATTGCGCCGCCCGTTTTCACTTCCGTTTACAGAACGCGTCTAGAAGCAGCTCCGTAGCACGGGAGCCGGGCGACATGTTTTGCTCGTTTATTGATTTTTCCATGAAACGCGTGATTGCAGCGGGCGCGCTGTTGATCGCCGCCGCCGGATGTACGGAGTCCGGAGGCGACGGAAGCGCGCCGCCGCCGCCCACCGGCGGGCCGGTCGGGATGAGCGAACTCGAAGCGGTTCGCTTTCTCAGTCAGGCGACTTTTGGCGCAACCCAGGGCGACATCGATAATTTGCGCGCCATCGGTTATGAACAATGGCTGCTTGATGAGTTCGCCAAACCGCAGGAATCGCTTCTGCAATCGGTGTTGCTCGTTGAAGCCTCCGGCGCGGAAGCGGGCCGGACCGAGCTTTCCGAAACATTCTGGACACGGGCCATTCTTGGCGACGATCAGCTTCGTCAACGGTTCGGTTTCGCCCTGTCCCAGATCATCGTCGCGTCTTACGCGGACGGCGCGCTGGAAGACCGCCCGGTCGCCATGGCGAACTACATGGACATCATCAATGCAGGCGCGTTCGGCAATTTCCGTCAGACGCTGGAAAACGTCACCTACAGCCCGGCGATGGCGATCTGGCTGACTTACCTGCAAAACCAGAAGGCGGACCCTGACCAGGGGGTCGTGCCGGACGAAAACTACGCCCGCGAAATCCTGCAACTTTTCACAATCGGTCTTGTGGATCTGCAACCGAACGGCGATCCCGTGCTCGTGGGCGGCAATCCGGTCGAAACATACGACAACGGGGACATCACCGAACTTGCCAAGGTCTTTACCGGCCTCAGCTGGGCGGAACAAACCCGCTTTCTCGGCCGACCGGACGATATTCGCTCGGAGTATCTGCCGCTGGTGATGTTTGACGAGGAGCATTCCCCGGAAGCGAAGTCGTTTCTCGGCACAACGATCCCGGCGAACACGCCTGGCGATCAGTCGATCGCCATCGCGCTGGATGCATTGTTCAACCATCAGAACACGGCGCCCTTTATCTCGCGCCAGCTCATTCAGCGCATGGTCACAAGCAACCCGTCATCAGCCTATGTGAACCGCGTCGCAACCGCGTTTCGCTCGGGCAGCTTTACGATGCCTGACGGACGCGTCGCCGGCGGCGCCGGACGCGGCGACATGCGCGCCGTGGTTGCGGCGATCCTCCTCGATGATGAAGCGCGCGACATAACGTTCACGAGCAATGCGCAATACGGCAAGGTCCGCGAACCGGTCATTCGCTTCGCGCAATGGGCCCGCGCCTTTGACGTAACGAGCACCGATGTCGGCAATGAAGAACTGGTGCGCGATACGCAAACGCCGAACAGGCTGAACCAGCAGGCCTATCGCTCGCCGTCGGTCTTCAACTTCTATCGGCCGGGTTACGTGCAGCCGGGGTCTGAAAGCGCCGCGGCCGGCATGGTCGCGCCGGAATTGCAGATCACGACTGCGGCAAGCGTCACGGGTTACGCCAACTTCATGACGGACTTTATTTTCAACGACGAAGGCCGGACCGATTTCGCGCCGAATTACGATACGGAAGTGGCGCTCGCCGGCGACGCGGCGGCCCTTGTGGATCATCTCAACACGCTGCTCGCGCATGGCGCGCTGAACGCTGCGACGCGAACCCAGATCATCGACGCAGTAAACGCGATTTCATCGGGAAGCGGCTCGTTCTCCCGGGATGAATTGCGGGCCCGCCTCGCCGTCCTCTTCGTCATGAATTCATCCGATTACATCGTCCAGCGGTAGGAACCAGAACCGATGCGGCATTCCAGACGACATTTCCTTCAAACCGGCGCAGCGCTTTCTCTCGGCGCGGCGACCGGATTCGCCAATGACATGATGCGCTTCAACGCATTCGCCGCAGACACAAGCGGGTACAAAGCGCTTGTCTGCGTGTTCCTGTTCGGCGGGATGGACGGACACGATACCGTCATCCCTTACGACACCACGAACTATAACGCGTTCGCCGATGTCAGGCGCGAGCTGTTCAATCGCTACGCAAACAACATGGGCGGTTCGACGCGGGCGCGCGACCAGCTCTTGCCGCTGAATCTCGCCAATGCATCGGACTTTGGCGGCCGGCAATTCGCCCTGCCGCCGGAACTGGCGCCGGTCCATGAACTGATCGAACGGGGCGACGGCTCGATTATCGCAAACGTTGGTCCGCTCGTCGTGCCGATGAACAGGGAAGATTTCCGGAACCGCTCCGCACCGCGCCCCCCGCGCCTCTTCTCGCACAACGACCAGCAGTCCGTCTGGATGTCCTCGGAACCGGAAGGCGCACGGTTTGGATGGGGCGGACGCCTCGCCGACATGATTGCCGCCTCCAGCAGCAATCCGGACTCAACATTCACGGCTGTTTCGGCGTCCGGCAACACCGTCTTTCTGCAAGGCGAAGTCGTGGGCCAGTATCAGGTCGGCGGCAACGGACCGCAGGAAATCGTCGGCGTCAGCGACGACGAGCTGTTTGGCTCGGCGGCCCTGCCCGGGGCCTATGAGTCCATGCTGAAAGCCGAAGGCCAGACCGTTTCCAATCTTCTCCGGCGTGACTTCGTCAACATCATGGACCGGTCGATCGACGCCAACCGGACACTGCGGGAATCGTTCGGCGCCGACGCCCCGTTCACGACCGTGTTTCCTCAGAACCGGCTCGCCCGGCAGTTACAGGTCGTCGCCCGGATCATCGCCCTGCGCGGAACGCTTGGCGTCAGCCGCCAGGTGTTCTTCGTCGCCGACGGCGGGTACGACACGCACTCGAACCAGGCGTCAAGCATCCCCAACCGCCATGGCGGCATCGCTTCGGCGATCCGCGCATTCCATGACACCATGACGGAGCTGGGCGTCGAACAGGACGTAACCAGTTTCACGTCCTCGGACTTCGGACGCACCCTGACAATCAATCGCGACGGCACGGACCATGGCTGGGGCGGGCATCATTTTGTGTTCGGCGGCGCCGTGAACGGATCGCGCATGGTCGGCCAGATGCCGTTGCCGGTGCTGGACCACGATCAGGACAGCGGCAATGGCCGCCTGATCCCGACGACGTCCGTCGATCAATTCGCCGCCACGCTCGGCGCCTGGTTCGGCCTCGACAACGGCGAACTGGACATGGCGCTGCCCGGACTAAGCAATTTCTCACAACGCGACATCGGGCTGTTTTAAGCAGCCGCAAAAAAAGAGGGGATTTCGAACAACAGCCAATGGACTGCGTCGCAAGAAAGCGATCAGTCGCAGAACGTTTTACATTAAAGGCCGTTTTCGAATTCAAGTAAGCGCTATGACTGTCAAGAAACCACTTTCCATGTTCTTGCTGGCGACAACGACCCTCGCCGCCGGAGCTACCGCCGCCATCGCCGCGATGGAAGAGGCCGGCGTCTTCAAGCCGGTCGTGTTGCGGGACAGGCCGCTGGCGGACTATCAGGGCGCGACGGGCGCGGTCGATATACGCGACGCCAGCGATTACGAAGACAACTACGCGGACGACATCGGCGACGGCGTATTCTTCGCGCCGGGCGTCACCGTAAACGGTCTGGATATTCAGGAACCGCGCCTTTCAATTCGCGGCTTCGCCGTCGGCAATAGCGGGCAGCGGTCGAATGTGATCGTGCTGCGCGACGGCGCCCGCCTCACCGACGTTCACGGAACAACGAACGCCAGCGAGATCGATCTCCTTTCAACGCGCGAAATCAATATTGTCCGCGGCGTCGCCAATCTGCGAGAGGGCGGCGGCAATCTTGGCGGCGTTGTCAATCTTGTTTCGCGCACCGGGCGCGACGCGCCGGCCGGTCTTTCCGCGCGCCTTGACGGCGGCTCAACGATTGACGGCAAGGCCGGCGGTCAGGGTCACATCAGTTTCGCCGGCGCCGCTTCCAACATGGATTACTATGCCGGCGTCACCGGCGTTTATGAAAACGGCTGGCGTGACAATAACCGGCGGACAAGCCAGCAGTTTCACGGCAATATCGGCTTTCAGCTTCGCGACAATCTCAGCACGCGGGTTTTTGTGGATGTTGCGAACTCCAAGACGGAGCTTGCAGGCGGCCTGACGCTCGCGCAACTGGAAGAGGACGCCCAGCGACCGACCCCGCCGATTACCCTTGGACCGCTTTTTCCGGGCGGTCCGATCATAAACCTCGTTGACGGCGCCCGCGCCGACGATTTCGCCCGCGACATTCGCGAAGGGCGCATCGCGAACGAAACGAAGTTCAGCCTTCTGTGGCACGACTTTACTGTAGGCGGCCACTACACCCGCCGCGAGATTGAGTCGCCGCAGATCGATTTTGTGGGCTTCATCGACCAGGAAGGATCCGAATGGGGCGCCCGGCTAGAGGCGGAACGATCCTTGCGATTTTTCGGCGGCGACGCCCTTTACCGTTTTGGCGGCGAATGGGTCGACGGCAGCCAGACCTCCGATATTTTTGACAATGAAAACAGCGATCCCGGCGCGGCCATCTCCGAGACCGACCAGAAGTCGAAGCTGATCAACGCATTTGTCGAGGGCGTCTACAAACCGCTCAGACGGCTTGCGGTGGAAGTCGGCGCAAAGTTCATCAAGGTCGAGCGCCGCCTGACCGATTTCGCAGACGACGATATCGATACGCGCTCATTCACCGGCGTCGCGGCGCGCGGCGGCGCGCGGTTTGACGTCAGCGACAAGCTTCAGTTTTACGCCAGCGCCTCGCGCGCTTACGAGCCCCCCAGCATGGAGGAGTTGACCGCCGGCAACCCGACCTTCCTCAACGACCTTGAGGAACAGGATTCCTTCACCCTCGAAGCGGGCCTGCGCGGGAAAATCGGAAACTGGATCGGCTTCAACGTCGCCTATTACGACACAGACGTCGAGAATGAGATCATCTCCCTCGCGGAGCCGTCGAGTTTTATCTCCGGCGCCTTATATGGCAGCGCTGACAAGACGACGCATAAAGGCGTCGAGGCGGGCGTGGACCTTCACCTCTTTCCCGGCGCGATGGCCAATCGCGGCGCCGCACTCACCCTGCGCAATGTTTACAACTACGCCAGCCATCGCATCGTCGACGGCGGCTTTGAATTCGGCGACATCGACGGCAACCGCATTGCGGGCCTGCCTGTCCACCACTATCGCGGGGAAATTCGCTATGACGTGAAGGATGCGTGGTTCGTCGCCGCCAATGTTCAACTGGCTGGCGGCGCCTACTTCGCCGATCACGAGAACACCGTCAGCGTGCCGACGGACCCGATTGTCGGATTCTCCGCCGGCTATCGTCTGAACGACCAGATTGAGGTCTTTGCATCGGGCGAAAACCTTTTCGACTCAAACTACGTCGCAGGCGTGTCGCCGGTTCTCACCATCAATATCGACGAGGACCGCATTTTCACGCCCGGCGCGCGGGCCACCGTTTATGGCGGGTTGAAGTATCGGTTCTAGGCGCCGGCGCCTAAATCAGGTTCACCGCCGCAAGCGCGAGCCCGAACAGGAACAGGGATTGCGCCACGACGACGCCGATATGGCCGGCGCCCAGGTCGGCCATGGCCTTCAGCGATGTCTTCATGCCGAGCGCCGCGATCGCCGCAACCAGCAGCCATTGCGATGCGCCCGTCAGAACGCCCACAACGACAGGCGGGATGACGCCGGTGCTGTTCAGCGCGAGTAGGGCCGCAAACCCGACGGCGAACCAGGGAAACGACGACCTTCCGGCGCTTGCATCGCTCCGAAAGGCCAAAGCCAATACGATGATCACGACGGGCAGCATCGCAACGCGCATCATCTTCACATAGGTCGCCACCGCGCCGGCGTTTTCGGAAACGGCGTAACCCGCGCCGATCACCTGCGCGACGTCGTGAATTGTTGCGCCGATCAGATACCCGATCTGCTGGTCGTTAAACCCGAGGGCAGTAAAGATAATCGGATACGCAATCATCGCGATTGTCGACAGGGTCGTCACCGCGATAACGGCGAACAGCGTATCGCGCTCGCCGCCTTCTTTCTTCGGAAGGACCGACGCAAGCGCAAGGGCCGCGGACGCGCCGCAAATCGCGACGGCGCCGCCGGTCAACAGACCGAACCGCAATCGTCGACCGAAAACCCGGCTGATCAAAACGCCGGCGCCGATGGTCGAACCGATCAATACAGGCGTCAGCAGTGCAGGTCCGGGTCCGAGGCTTGCGAGTTCAGAAAACGAAACCCGGACACCGAGCAGCGCGACGCCGATCTTCAAGAGTCTCGACGCGGTGAATTCAATACCGTCAACGCACGGCCCGTCCTGGCTGAGAAAATGGAACGCCATGCCGATGAGCAACGCAAACAGCATCACCGGTGCGCCGTAATGTTCCGTCAGAAACGTTGCAGCGGCGGCAATCGTAAACGCCATAAAAACGCCGGGCGCCAATAGCTGCGCCTGCTCGCGCAACCCTTTCGCATCGGCGGCAATCGTCATGCCCGGCCCGTCTGCACGCCGAGACCGGTTTCAGCCGACCGCAGACGTAACGACGCTTTCATTATCTCAGACATACTGCTCATGCCGATTTTGAACCTATCGCTGGGCGCCGGCGGCAAAAGTTGCTGCCGATGGACAACTGCCCCGCGGGAGCCGGTCTCTCTTTATCGACAAATTCAGGCGCATCAAACCCGAAATCCGCCCCCGTAATCGCGACACTTTCGACCATGATCGGCGAGCATAGCGCAATGCGGCACTTGCGGCCCGGTCGCGCTTTCTTTGCGAGCATCGCTCATTTATAGACCCAACAGCGTAACCGGATCGATGAAAAATAACATGGAAAAACGGCAACAGGCCTATAGCGGCGGCGCATGGATTGACGCGGATGACGGCGCGACAATCAGCGTAACAAATCCGGCGACCGGAGAGCGAATCGGCAGCGTTCCAAATTGCGGGCGTGCGGAGACAGCACGCGCCATCGACGCCGCCCATGATGCGTTCGCCGCATGGCGCGACGCCGGCGCCGAAGCGCGCGCCGGCGTTCTTTACAGGCTTTACGAATGCCTGATGGATCATCGCGACCGCCTCGGCGAAATCCTTACAGAGGAAATGGGCAAACCCCTCAACGAAGCGAAAGGCGAAGTCGCCGGCGGCGCAAAATTCTTTAAGTGGTACGCGGAGGAAGCGCGGCGGGTATATGGCGATACGATCCCCTCGCCTTTCGCCGAGACGCGCATTGTCGTGACCAGACATCCGGTCGGCGTCGTCGGCGCCATCACGCCGTGGAACTTTCCAAGCTCGATGATCGCCCGCAAGCTGTCGGCGGCAATGGCCGCCGGCTGCACGATGGTCATCAAGCCCGCCGCTCAAACCCCCTATTCGGCGCTCGCCTATGGCGATCTCGCCGAGGAAGCCGGCGCGCCGCCGGGCGTCGTCAACGTGATTACCGGACGCGCATCGGAAATCGGCGCGGAGATGTGTGAAAACCCGAAAGTCGCAAAAATTACGTTCACCGGCTCAACGGCGGTCGGCAAGCGGCTTGCGGCACAGGCGGGCGCGCAAATGAAGCGCATCTCCATGGAGCTGGGGGGCAACGCGCCCTTTATCGTCTTCGACGACGCAGATCTAGATGCGGCGGTCGAGGGCGCAATGATTTCGAAATTCCGCAATGCCGGACAGACATGCGTTTGCGCGAACCGCATTCTTGTCCAGTCAGGTGTCTACGATGCATTCGCGGAAAAACTCAGCGCCGCCATCGCCGCGCTCAATGTGGGGAACGGCGCAGAGGACGGCGTCACCCAGGGGCCGCTGATCGACGACGCGGCCGTTGCAAAAGTCGAGGAACATATCGCCGACGCCGTAAGCGGCGGGGCGAGCGTTCGCCTCGGCGGCGGGCGCCATGAAAAAGGCGGCACGTTCTTCCAGCCGACGCTCCTGACCGACGTTGTTCCGACAATGAAAATATTCAGTGAAGAAACATTCGGACCCGTTGCGCCGCTTTTTCGCTTTGAAACGGAAGAGGAAGCGATCGCCATGGCCAACGACACCGAATACGGCCTTGCCTGTTATGCCTATACGCGCGATCTCGGCCGCGCCTGGCGCCTTTCGGAGAAGCTCGAATACGGCATGGTCGGCGTCAACGAAGGGCTCGTTTCAACCGAGGTCGCGCCATTTGGCGGCGTGAAAGATTCCGGCATCGGCCGGGAAGGCTCGAAATACGGCCTCGACGATTATCTCGATGTGAAGTATTCGCTGTTTGGCGGTCTCGGCCGCTAGGCGGGGCCTCGCCGCAGGTCAGTACGCGGCGATATCCTTGCCGGCGTATTTCGACGTTCCCTCTTTGATCAGCTTCCTGATCATATGCTTCTGAAAACCGAAATGGCTGATGGTCGGCGGCTCCGCGCCGATGACGCCAACAACAGCCTCATGAAGCTTCGGCAACTGATAAAACGGGATCATCGGGTAGCAATGATGCGCCGTGTGATAGGGCATGTTCCACAACAGCCAGCGCATAAGGGCGTTGGTGCGAACCGTGCGGGTGTTGACGAGAATGTCGTCTTCATGAGGCATGCCTGTGTGTTCGACGGTGTTCTGAAGCATGTGAAACCATTTCATGGTCAGCACCGGCAGCAACCAGAAATAGAGCGCAGCGGTGCTGCCGGCGGCGAACGATGCGGCAGCGATGACGGCGTAGCCAAGCAGCATCAGGCGCGCTTCGGCATGGACCGTGCGGAACTGCGACGACGAAAGATGGGGCCAGCGGTCGGTCTGCCCAAGCGCCAGGCGAATGACCTCGCCGATGCGCGCGGGCCAGTAGGAAACGCCGGAGATATAAAGCAGGTACCCGCTCAATGAGAGCGGCTTGCCGCCGACGATCTCAGCGTCGCGTTCCACATCCTGGGTGAACCGATGATGCTGAAAATGTTCGAACTTGTCCTGATCGCGCCCGATCAGCACCGCAAACGCAAATAGGCGTCCGAAAAACTCGTTGAGTCCGCGCGTTTTAAAAACCGTGTTGTGGCTCAACTCATGAACGCCAGCGTAAAGACAATTGATCAGGATCCCCTGAATCACGAAGAACGGAACCGCAAGCCAGCCGCCCCAGGTCGCCGCAAGCGCCGCGCTGTTGATTGCAATCGCGCCAAGATGCGTCCCGGCCTGAAGCCAGCCGCGAATATCCGACTTGCCGCCCAGCTGTTTCAGCTGCGACGGCGGCACTTCAATCGACTTCGCAAACGTCGCTTCCAACAAACGTCTCCATCGGGAAGACCCGGCCGGGAGAGCTGTGTGGAGATGAAATCACCGCCGCGCGCCGGCCGGAAACCGGCGGTATTTTACCGTCAATCCTTGAAATCTCAAACGGCCGCCGCCGCCTGCGCCCTAGGCGGCCCAGTCCCGTTTCAGGCGCGGGGCTGTAAAAATGAACAAGCCCGCGGCGATGACATAAAACACCGTTCCGGAAAGGATCGCATAGCGAAGCGATTCGTCGCCATAGGTCGCATTCAGGACGTCGGATATGGCGCCGATAGCGAGGTTGCCGAGGCCGATGCCGATCAGATTATTGACAAATAGGAAGATCGCCGACGCGGTGGCGCGCATGTTCGGTTGGACGAGGTGCTGAAAGGCGGAAAGCACCGGCCCCAGCCAGACAAGACTTAAAGCCTGCAGGACAAGAAATGCGGGAAAGGCGATCCAAAGGGACGGCGCCAATACGCCGACAATGAAGAATGGAATGGTCGCGATAAAGGCGCCGGCGGGAACGAGCGCATAGGCCGCCTTCCGGTCCGGCCCGTAGCGGTCCGCCATAACGCCGCCAAGCCAGATCCCCGCGACGCCGCCAACGAGCAGGATCGTTGCATAGAAATACGACGCAAACAGCAACGGGCCCGGATCGGCGGGAATGAGAAAGCCCGGCATCCACGCGAAAAACCCGGGGAGCGCCTCACCGTAACTTCTGACGAAAAAGGACGGCAGCCAGAAGATCAGGCCATAGCCCATCATGGACGAGCTGGCGGCGCCGAACGACAAGCCCCAGAAACTCGGCTTACGGATCAGCGTCGCCGCCACTTCCTTTACGCCCGCCGGTTTCGTCACGGCGCCGGCGCCGTCAAGGCCGCCGCGTTTCGGCTCGCGCATGGTCAGCCTGAACACCGGCGCAATCGCGACGCCCGCAAGGCCGACAATGATGAAGGCCGAGCGCCAGCCAAGATAAGTCGTCAGGACCCCGCCAAGAAGAATACCGAGGGCGGAACCTATGGGAATGCCGAATGAATAGATCGATAGGGCGCGCGCGCGTTTTTCCGGCGGAAAGTAATCGGAAATGAGCGAATAGGCCGGCGCAACGCCCCCCGCCTCACCCACGCCGACGCCGAGCCGCGCCAGGAACAGCTGAAGAAAGTTCTGTGCAAGCCCGCACAACGCCGTCATGGCGCTCCACGTCGCCAAGGCAATCGTCATGATCCATGTGCGGCTCTTGCGGTCGGCAAGCATGGCAATCGGGATGCCGAGGAACGTGTAGAAAAGCGCAAAGGCGAGCCCGCCCATCAGGCTCAGCTGCGTGTCGGACAGCGCGAGATCCGCCTTGATCGGCACAGCGAGGATGCCGACGATCTGCCGGTCTATGAAATTGAAGGTGTAAACAACGACAAGAATGAAGAGGACATAGGCGCGGTAGGCTTTCGATGTGGGCCGCGTATCCATCTATTCGGCGTCGTCCATCATCGGCGCCGCAACGCTGTCGATGAAAGCAATCGCTTCGGCGACCGTTTCCGCCGGCGCCTCTTCCTGCGCCGCGTGTCCAACGCCCGGAAACGTGATCATGCGCGCATCGGAAACAGTCTCCTCAATCCTGCGCCCCTGCTCGACGGCGATCACGATGTCATCTTCGCCCCACAAGATGAGCGTTGGCGCAGCAATGCGCGCGAGATCCTGTGTCGGATCGGGCAGCGTAAACTCTTCAAGGGATTTGATCATGGCGGCGCCGTTTCCCTCGCGGCGGATCATGTCGCGCATGGTCGCGACGCGGCTGTCGGTGATTTTCCCGTCATCGCCGTAGATCAATTCGGCGCTGGCGCGCACGCCCGCTTCTGGCGCCGTCATCAGATAGGCTTTCATCGCCGCGGGGATCTCCGCCGGCGTATCCTTGACGCCGTTGAGCTGGTAGGCGCCCGGCGAAACAAGGATCAGCGCGTCGACCCTCTCCGGGTTTTCCGCCGCAAAGCGCCACGCCGCAAGGCCGCCCAGAGAGTTCCCGGCAATGATGGCGTGATCGGCGCCGAGCGCGTCAAGAACATCGCCGACAAAGGCGGCCCGCTCTTCCGGCGAATAGCGCTCTTGCGCATCGGGCCCGGTCAGTCCGTGGCCGAGCAAGTCATAACGAACAACGCGATGGGTCTTCTTCAACTCGCTCGCCCATCCGTCCCATGTCTCAAGACTGTGGGAAAACCCGTGAATGAGAAGAACGACCGGCGCGTCGGCGGCGCCTTCCTCGCGGACGCGCACCCGGGCGCCGGCGACATCCACAAAGCGATCGGCCGGCGTCATATACGCGTCTTCCACCTGATCGGCGGGAACGCCCGACATTGCGCGCCAGTAGAGAAAGCCCGCGCCGGACGCCATCGACAAACCAAGCAACGCCAGCGCGAGAACGATCTTTTTCATGACAACGGGCCTTTGTGCACGGGGCGATTGTTGAGGCGGCGATACTTACGCAATCGCCGCCTCAAGCACCAGGATGGGAGGCATCCTAGAACTGTACTTCAATCGTGCCCATAACGCGGCGCGGATCGCCGTAGAAGGCGGTCTGCACGCCGCTGAGACCCAGGGGATTGTTGCCAAGTTCCGGCACCGAGGTGACAAAGTCATATCCAGCGACGATGTAGCGCTGGTCGGTCAGGTTTGTGCCGTGTACCGAAAGTTTCAACCCGCCATCGGCGGAGGTCCAGTAGAAGCCGGCGTTCAGGAGCGCGAACTGTTCCTGATCGAGCGCCGGAATTTCGTAGCTGAACTGATGGGTCAGACTGCGGTAGGAAACCGACGTGTAAATGCCGAGATCGCCGTCGCGTCCGAACAGGCTTTTCGGCTTGGCGTAGGTCAGCTGGTTAAAGGCAGTCAGCTTCGGCGTGTTCTGGAAGACAACGATATCGTCTGCGATATTGGCGCCCGTGCGGCCGATGAACTCGTCGAACTCAGGCTCGATATAACCGAGCGAGAACTGGTAGTTGAGAGAATCGCCGGGGTTCATCATGTCTTCGGCGAGCGTTGCGACGCCTTCCAGTTCGAGACCGTAAATGGTCGCCGCCGCGGCGTTTGTGGTGACCCCTGCGAAGGTTTCCGCAATACCGTCCATGTCAGCGTCAACACCGACGGATCCGGGAACCTGCACGTCCTTGTAGTCGCTGTAAAACAGCGCAAGGCTGGAGCGAAAGCGGCCGCCGAACAGGTTGTTCTTCCAGCCGATTTCATAGGTGTCGATTTCTTCCGGCTCAAACCGGCAGAACGCGATCTGGTCGTCAACGTCGACCGCGCCAGGCAGTCCGTCGCCATCAAGGTCGGGCGCCGCATTGGCGCCGCAGCGCGGATCAAAGCTGCCGCCCTTGAAGCCCTGGGAATAGGACGCATAGAGCGTATGCTCCACCGACGGCTCCCATGTCAGGCTCGCACGCGGGCTGAAGTCTGAGAAATTCGCCGTCGCGTTGATGTCCGCATCGATAAGCGTCGCCGGACGGTCGGGACCGCCGAAGATGGGCGAGAAACCGGCCGAGAAATAGCGCTGACGCAACAGGTCGATCGTCCGGTCGTCTTCCGTGTAACGACCGCCGAACGACAACGAGATGGTGTCGGTCAGGTCATAGGTGAAGTCGCCGAAAATCGACCACGTCGACGTGTCCACGTCGCTCGATGTAAACGCGTTTAGGCCGGGCAACATCAGGAACGCCGCCAGATCGTCAAGAACCACGTCGAAAACGTTAAGGGCGTTCGCGTCGAGATAATAAAAGCCGACAAGACCGTTCAGCCGGTCGCCTTCATAAAGGATCTGGAACTCTTCACTGAACTGGCTGTTGTCGTAGATCACCGGCACATCGAGATCGGCAATCGGCAGGCTGTCAAAGTCGATCGGCGATTCCGTTCGGTCCTCACGATAGGCGAGGATGTTCTTTACCGTGATGGTATCGCTGACGTTCCATTCAATAACGCCCGATACGCCCTTGGCGACCACACTCTGCTCTGGCGTATTCAGGCCGGCCCGGGTGTCGTAGACATTGTCGAGAACCGGAAAGGGTCCGAAGGGCAGGATGCGATGGCCCTGCTTCGGATTGGAATTGTCGTCGGTCCAGTCGCCGTTGATGCGAATGGAGAAATCGCTGCTCGGGTTCCATTCCAGCGCCAGGCGCCCGGCCAGCAGATCCTTGTCGTAATTGCCGAGGTCGTTGACCAGGTTTTCCCCGAAGCCGTTGCGGCGCATATACGCGACCGAGCCGCCGAGCAGAAGTTCACCGACGCTCGAATCCGATGTCGCGAGCGGCATGTTGAACGTGCCCACGGCATCGAACTGCCCATACGTGCCGCCGGTCAGGCGCAACTTTGCGTATGGCTCACTGCTGAGCCGGCGCGTTACGTATTTGACCGCGCCGCCGATGGTGTTGCGCCCGTATAGCGTGCCCTGGGGACCGCGCAAAACCTCAATGCGTTCCACGTCATAGATATCGAGAAGGGCCGCCTGCGGACGATTAAGATAAACGTCGTCAATATAGATGCCGACGCCGGCTTCAAAACCGGCCACCGGATCCTGCTGCCCGACGCCGCGAATGAACGCGGTCAGCGTTGTGTTGGTGCTGCGCGACGTTTCCAGCGTAACGTTTGGCGTGATCGCCTCAATGTCGGTGAGATCAACGGCGCCGAGATTATCGAGCTGTTCGCTGCTGAAAGCGGAGACGGCGATCGGCACATCCTGTAACGATTCCTCGCGCCGCCGCGATGTCACGACAATAACGTCGCCGTCGCCCTCGGACGCCGCATCGTCCTGCGCCACAGCGCCGCCGCCGCCCAACGCAAGGGGCAGCGTCGCGCAATAGGCGAGCAGGCTGGTCTTGCTGACGCCTTTGAACAATATCGAATGCAACTTGCCTGTCATGTTCCTCTCCCGAAGCAATCATTCGTGTTTTTCCGCCACGCTACGCCCGCACGCGACGGCGCATAATGACCGCTTGGCTCAAAATTAGTGTACAATATCGCTCATTACGCTGGCGCCGGGATCGAAAATGTGCGACCGGACGCCGCGCTCCATGGCTATTTTTTGCGCTGTAAGAAGGCCTTTGGCGTTATGCCGTTCCAATCCTTGAAAGCCCGGTTAAAGGCGCGGAACTCGGAGAATCCGAGGGTTTCCGAAACGTCCGCAACGGGCCGCCCCTCCAGAAGCAGGCGTGTTGCGGTCTCATTGAGAACGGTCCGGCGAAGATCGCGGAAACTCTCCCCTTCCGTGGAGAGCCGCCGGCGCAGGGTGGCGACGCTGATCCCCATTTGCGCCGCGACATCGGTCTGTTCGACGATGCCCCGCGCCAGCGCGTCGCGAACGCGCGACGCGGCGGAATTCAACTGCTCGTATTTCGCATGCTTGCCGGCAACGACGTCGACGATCTTCTGATAAACGGCGTTCGACGTGAGCGCGTCCGGCGGCGGCGGCGTGATTGCCGACAATGCAACGTCCCGCGCGAACGCTACTTTATAGGTGTCCGCGCCGAATTTTATGGGCGCATCCCAATAGGCAAGATGGGCGCAATCGCCGCCCGGCGACGGCCGCCTGATATGCAGGGATGTAATGGCGTTTTCCGCCAGCGGCGAGATAATCATTAGCATACAGTGCAGGAAGATCAAAATGCATTCGATCGAGAAATATAAATATTCTATTTCCTGATCCGGCGCGTAGGTGAAGTTCCGGTCGTCGATGATGTATTCGACTGACGTCCGCCGCTTGACGACGGAATTATACTGCCCGCCATGCAGCAGATTGTAAGACCGAACGATGACGCGCATCGCCTCGTAGAGATTGTTGCAATCATTGACATGCTGAAGAACAAAGTCCGTGCTTCCCTGGAGCAATTGCCGCGACGACATATGCAGCGTCTCATCGCCAAACAGGATCGACAGGCGGTTCTGCACACGGTAATAGTCCGCCAGCGAAATAACCCGCCCCTTCGGCGCCCGGCTGATATCCGGATCGAGACCCAGGGACCGCAGCAATTCAGGAACGTCAAGATCGGCGGCCCGCGCCTGTTCCAACAGCGGCGCGACGCGCTCCACCGACACCGAAATGGGATGTTCCTGCGCGCTGTTCATCACGCGGACCCTGCCGAATGCGCCCACGCGCGGCAATGGCGCGTGGATGCGCGGCGAACCGCTTGCGCGTCTTGATTGCGTCTCACCCGCCGATTTCGCGCTGCGCGACGCGCGAGCCGTGTCGGATTGTTGGCCCCGGATAAAGCACGAGCCGCTGCCCGTCGACGAGCCCGCTTTCGATTGCAGCCTTTACGCCATTGTTGCGCGCAACAGATACGGGGGTCAGCTTCGCCCGTCCGCCCTCGACGACGAAAACCGCCCAGCCGTCGCCGTCGCGGAAAAGCGCCGGCGACGGAATCGTCAGCGCTTCTTCGTCATCCCAGATAACAATGCGCGCCTCGACTCGAAAGCCGTGACCGAGACCGACGCGCGCGCCAAGAGGATCTTTAAACTGAATAATCGCATTGACGCGCTGCTCTTCAACGCCGAGGGCGGAAAACTTCGTAAAGCCCCATGGCTCGACGCGCTCTACGATCCCTTCGAGCGCCGTATCGCCGCCCCACTTTTCGATAATCACGCGCTGGCCCGGCTTTACCCGCACCGCATCCGTCGAAAGCAGCTCAACGACAATTTCAAGATCGTTCGAGACGTTGCCGATTTCGAGGATCGGAGAGCCCGCCTGCATGGTCATCTCGCTTTTCTGGATGACTCGCAGAATTTGCCCCGAGATCGGCGCCGTCATGGGAACGGCGCGGCGATAGTCCTCGTCCATGTCGCCTTCGGGGACGTTTTCGAGAGGCGGCGTTTCGGAAAACCCGATCAACGCGGCGCGCGCACGCGCCAGTTCCGCTTCCCGCATGGAGATCGCCGACTTCGCGGCGTCAACCGCGGCGCCCGCGCTGCGCAATTCGCGCCGCGCCTGATCGACGCGTTCTTCCGTCGCCGCAACAGGCGCAAGATCCCGGTAGCGATCGAACTGCGCCTGGGCGAGATCCTGATCCGCAAACGCCGCATTCAGTTCCGAGCGCGCGAGGCGCACGGCCGCCGCCGCCGATTCAACGGAGGCTTCGGCCTGTTCGCGGCTGCGCTCATCCAGCGATGCTGTCGGCGACGGCAACAGCGTGGCGATCACCGTTTCGCCGCCGACGACATCGTCTCCGGGCTCAACATCGACGCGCATGAGGAGGCCGGCGATCGGCGCCGAGACGACGTATGCGTCATGCACCCGCGTCTTCGCTTCTTCGTTCACCGTGACGATCATCGGGGCGATTTCCGCTTCCCCGATATCAACCATAAGCGGACGCGGCCAGAACGTGTACGCCAGCCCAAAAAGAATAATGGCGGCGAGGCCGATCATGACGCGATTTCTGGAACTCTTCTTTTCCATGCCTATTCCCGGGTTTTCAGGGATGCGACGAGATCGATCCTGCCGACGTCGCGATTGACGAGCCACCCTGATACGCTGGCGGCGGCGAGGACTGCAACAACTGCAATCCCATAACTTGCGGGCGCGAAGAACACCGGAATCTGGTAGAGATCAGTGCTGAAGCCGGCCGATACGGCAAGCGAAAGATAGTGTCCGAGGACCATCCCGAGGGGCAGCGACAGGATGGTGATGATCCCAAGCTCGCCCAGCAGCACAAACGCCGCCTCGCCTTTGGTGAAACCGATAACCCGCAGGCTGGCGAGGTCGCGTTCGCGCTCGGCATAAGCGATGCGCGCGCTGTTATAGACAATGCCGAAAGTGATAATCCCGGCAATCGCCGCCATGATGTAGCGCATGCCGCCGGATCCTTCGTCCATCATGCGCTGCATGGCGCCACGGGCCTCCGCCTTGACGCTGACGCCCGCAACGGCGGGCATGTCTTTGATCGCCAGATAAATCTCATCGGCTCTGGCGCTGTCGATGCGAAGATAAGCGCCCGACACCCTGCCCGGTTCCTTCAATGCGCGATTGAGCGCGTGCAATTCAAAATAGGCCGGCGCGCCGAGCAGGTTTTGCGTCACGCCAACCACCGGCAGGTCAAGCTGCGGGCGGCGGCCTTCGCGCACGTCGACCGTAAGCCGGTCGCCGGGCTCAATATGAAGCTTGTCCGCCAGGGATTTGGCCAACACCACGCCGTCGTCCCTGATGAAGATGGGGGCGTTGTTCGCCGAAATCGCGCGGTTGAGACGCGGCTCAGACACAAAGCCGCTGAGAGCGCCGCGATGAGAATGACGGTCATGACGCAGAATGGCGGGCACGGAGCGGAAAGGCTCCGCCTCGATCACGCCCGGGATGCTTTGCAGATCGAAAAGCGTTGCGTCGGAGAGCGGCTCGATAAATGTGACCGCAACGTCGCTGCGATCGAGAACGCCAAATGTGAGGTCAATCATCTTGTCGAAACTCGCCAGCACCGTCAGCATCGAGACGGAAAGCGCGATACCTGACCCTATGCCGGCGATTGCGGCGGCGGCTCGGCCCGGCTGGCGCGCGATGCGCCGCAAAACCATACGGCTCGGCTGATCGAGCATGCGTTTCATGCGCGCACTTAGCGACGCCGACGTGCTGTAGTCCGCCGGCGCAGGCGGGCGCATGGCGACCGCCGGCGTCAATGCAAAGACCTGACGCAGCACCAGAACCCCGCCAAGGGACGCAGAAAAAATGCTGACGGCAAACCCGATAATGAAAGCGCCGGGATCGACATTGAAAACCAGAAACGGAAATTTGAAATAGTCGAGATAAAGCTCGACCATGCCACGCCCGCTCAATACGCCCAGCACACAACCAAGGAGCGCACCGCCGAGCGCAACAGCCAGCACAAATTTGAAGTAGTGGACGCCGACTTCGAAGCTCGAATATCCGAACGCCTTCAGCAGTCCGATCTGCTCGCGCTCGGACTGAACCATGCGCGCAATCACGATGTAGAGGAGAAACGCGGCCACGGCGAGGAAGATCGGCGGGACACTCCGCGCCGACACGTTCAGACTGGAGATTTCCTCGGAGACAAAACGGTTCGAAATCTGGTCCTCAAGGCCGAACGCGCCCTCCGCTCCATAGGGCTCCAGCGCACGGTCCGCGGCGTTGAGCACGGCTGCGAGATCGGCGTTCCGGCCAAGAGCGATAAGCGCTTCGTTAAAGGCGCCGTCGAGATCGAACGCGGCGCCCAGGGCGTCGCGGATCATCCACAGCACGGCGAAACTCGCATCGTTGGGCGCCAGCTCGCCCGGCGGCACGGCGTAAAGATACTCCGGAGACTGAGCGAGACCGACAACATCGAACGTGCGCCGGGCGCCGTTCATGGTCGCGGACAGGGTGTCGCCCGGCGCAAGACCACGCGCTCTGGCGAACCCATCCAGCAAGAGAACCTCGTCCTTGCGCGCGGGGTCGATGCGCCGCCCCTCGGTCAGATAAACATCGTTGAGGCGCGGGGCGCCGAAATCGGGCAGCGATACAGCGAAAGCACGGATCGGCGCCGGCTCGTCGTCAAGATCAATGAGCGCGCCGCCCACAATGCGCCCCTCGACGGCGTCGACGCCGTCGATTGCTGCAAGGTCCGCAAGGACATGATCCGGCGCGCGCTTTACTGGTGCAAATACGTCTGCGAGTCGGTACCGCTCATAATACGCGGCGCGCGTTTCATTCAGGGAATTAACGAGCCCGTCCATCATCACAAGCATCAGGACGCCAAGCGCGATCACCACGGCGATTGCCAGAGCCTGGCCTTTCATGCGCCACAGATCACGCCCCAGCTTGCGGTCGAGCGGGCTCACCATTTGATATCTTCCGGATCGAGCTTGGCGTCGTTCACCGTAACTTCACGGATCTTGCCGTCCGCGAAATTCAGGACGCGGTCCGCCATGGCGGCGGTGGCCGCCGCATGCGTGATGATCAGCACGGTGGCGCCAAGGCGCTCATTGACGTCCTTCAGCACGCGGAGAACGGCGCGGCCGGTTTTGCTGTCTAGCGCGCCGGTGGGCTCGTCGCAGAACAGAACTTCCGGTTGCTTGGCGACGGCGCGGGCGATAGCGACCCGTTGCTGCTCCCCGCCCGATAGCTGGGCCGGAAAATGACCCGCGCGATCTTCCAGGCCGACAAGGGCCAGCGCCTCGTCGGGATCCATGGGATTACCGGCGATTTCCGTCACCAGCTCGACATTCTCCCGCGCCGTGAGGCTCGGCATCAAATTATAGAACTGAAAAACAAATCCCACATGTTGACGGCGATAGCGGGTGAGCGCCGCGTCGTTCATGGCCGTCAGTTCTTTATCCATGAACCAGACCCGCCCGGCGGACGCCCGGTCTAGCCCGCCCATGATGTTCAGCATGGTGGACTTGCCGCTGCCGGAAGCGCCCAGCACGACGACAAGCTCGCCTTGCGGCGCCTCAAGATCGACCCCGCGCAGAGCGTGCACCGCAGCGGCGCCCTCGCCATAGACTTTGGTTACGCCCTCGCAGCGAAAAGCAAGGATCGGCTCGGTCGTCTGCGCAGGCTCAGGCACTCAATAAACCATGTGATGTAACGAAGGCGGCGAGCCTAACGTAAATCACGCCGGTTAGGAATGATCGCTTTTGTCTCAGGCGCGGGACGCCCGCCCGCAACTAAGTTAACATGTCGCACACAAGCGCCGTTGTGTTCGCAAAGCGCTATTCCGGCAAAGACAGCGCCGTCTCGACGTCGCGCCAGTCGACAATCTTGAAGTTCTGCGCCTGTCCCCGCGGGCGGTTGTAACCGTCCTGCACCACCAGAACGCCCTTTGGGAAAGCGTCCCCGAGCGGCGTCGCCGTGACTTCAATGCCATCGGTTTCCTCGGCGCCGTCAATGCCGCCGCCCGAGACAATTTCAAAACGGCCCAGAAAACTGTCGTCGGCCATGTTGTAGACGGCGAAACTGTCGTTGCCTTGGGATGAAGCTACAAGAAACTTCCGTCCGCCGGCGGCGCGGTAAATCGCGAGCCCTTCTATGTCCGCCGCAACGCCGGTGTCGCCGCCCACTTCATCCACAAGCGCGGGCGCAGAAAACGCTCCCCCGGCGTAGGACGCCTTCCAGATGCCGCGTGCCTCCTCGCCAATATAAAGGACGTCGGTTTCGTCGTCGAAAACGCAGCCCTCAAGCTGGGTCGCCAGGTTTACGCGGCCGGCGGGCGCAGCGCTTGTGGCGCCGTCGAGATCGTAAGCGATTAACGCGCCGGTTTTGTAAGTCACGAAAACGGTCAGGCTGGGACCGGTCGCGCCGAGGCACAGACCGTAAGGCTCCTCGATCGGCGATGGAAACGCGCCGGTTTCACGCACGACGCCATCCTCGATCTCATAAAGCGCGATCGTGTCATTGCTTCGGTTAGACGCTGCGGCGATATCGCCGGTCCAGTCTTTCAGCGACACGTTCTGGCGGATGTCGACATTATTGACTGCGCCCGTCGGGAGGAACTGAAGTTCCTTTCCGCTGAGGTCATAGACGTAAAGCCCTGCCCGCTTGTCCGTCCCCAGGATGCGGCTGTCGCCGGGATTGGCCTCATTGATCCAGATCGCCGGATCGTCGGCGGCGTCGTCGCGGGACGCCACCGGGTCGGTTTCCGCAACGGGCACGACCCCGGCGAGGTCGACCGACAACGGCGCGCAGGCCGCGCCGGCAAACAGGATGAGAGTCAGACAAATGCGCATCGTATCCCCTTATGAAGAACGGGCGGCGGCAAACGCAACGCCGCCGCCCGGTTTACGCAACGAATTCTGTCTCCCCGAAACGGACGTTACCGCGGCGTCAAACTAGTAAGTGAAGGCAATGCCGAACTTCGCGGTCCAGCTATACTCTTCATATTGAGCGTTGAGGCGGCCGAATTGCGGCGAACGGATCGTCGCCACGAAGGGCTCGTTGTTCAGATTCTTGAACTCGAGGAAGGCGCGGAACTGATCGGTGATCTTGTATTTCGCCGACACATCGATCTGGAAATGATCGTCAACGATCCGGTCGAGATCGACGCCGTTTTCATCCGATGCGACCCCGATCTCGTCAAGAAACTCGCCGCGATAGGTCGCCGCAAAGCGCAGGTCGATCGGACCCATTTCATAGCCGAGAATGCCGGTCGCCACGTGTTTCGACTGCCCCGGAAGCGAAATGACGCGCCCGTCGTCGAGCGTCGCATCGCCATCCACAAAGGTGTAGTTGGCGCTGACAATCAGTCCGCTGAGGAGGCCCGGCAGCATGTCCAGCGGCTGCTGCATGTTGAGTTCAAAGCCGAAAATCGACGCATCAGGCACGTTGATAAACGTATCGACCTCGGTGAAGAAAACCGTGTTCAGAACGATGTCTTCGAGCTGTTCGACAGCAATGAAGTCCTTGATGTCTTTGTAGAAGACGCCAGCCGACAGCACCGCGTCGTTGTTCGGATACCAGGCAAGCGATGCGTCTATATTGTGAGCCCGTTGCCGGTCGAGATTAGGATTGCCGGATTCTCCTTCCGCGTCCTCGTCGACAAGGGTCCGCGGGGCCACCGCTTCAATGTTCGGACGCGCAAGAGACTTGTAGTAGCCCAACCGCGCAATCACGTTGTCCGTGATTTCATAGCGCATATTCGCGCTTGGCAGTAAGTCCGTATAGGAATTGCCGACCGATATCGGGCTGGCGGCGACGGCGTCTTCGTCTACGGCGAACCCGTCGGCGTTATACTCAGTGTGTTCGACGCGCAGACCGGCGATGACGCTGACATTGGAGTTGAATGTGCGCTGCCCCATGAAATAGGCGGCATAAACGTTTTCGCTGGCGTCGTAATCGGCAACCGTTGACTCTATCGTTGTGTCATCGTCGGAAAGCTCGAACGACGCTCTGTTGGCGAAGAAGAAATCGCGCACAAGCTCTCCGTTGGGAACGGGATTGATGCGATCCAAAGCGTACTCAAGATCGCGCATGAAGTCCGTCAACACGAGATCGGCGCCGTCAAATCCGTCATAGACCTGAAGATCCAGGTCATAAAACTTCTCGCGCAGGCGCGCCTTTACGCCGGTCTTGAAATAGCCCGGCGCGCCGAACAGATCGAGATCGTATCGAAGGTTCCCGGCAAAGGCCCACTCCTCGTCTTCGCTGGCGCCGTTCGTCAGTTCCAGCCCGTCGAACGCGTAGTTATCCGGATTGAAATAGGCGGCCTCGGCGGCTGCATCCGGGAACGCAAGGCGCGGCAGGATCTGGTCCGCGACGTCGACGCCGAAGATTCCGCTGTCGAATTCGGCGCGGAAATCGGTATCGAGACGGTTCGGCTCAACTTCTTTCGCGAAGGAATAGGAAACCGAGGCGTCGCCTGACACCTGGCCCTGCTTGAACTTGGCGCCGCTGACGATTGAGTAGATCGTCTGCTCCTCAAGGCGGTCCTTAATGTCGCGATCGACTTCGAACGGATCGTCCGCCGCGGCGTCGAATGTTGCAACCGAACCGGTCGCGCCCGCAAAGTCCGAATCGCCGAACTTGTTTTCAACCCGCGAGCGGAACTCCTGATCGGAGAAGTCCGAATAAAGGCCGTGTGCATATAACAGCAGGCTGTCGCTCGCCTGGTAGTCGAGATTGAGCGATGCGGAGAGCCGCTCCCGCGTGATCTGGTAATCGCGGAATTCAAGCTCTTCCGGATAGGGAACCGCTTCATCGAGCACCCAGTCCGGGCCGTCGACTTCCTTGTTTTCCGAACCGAATTCGCGCTGCTGCCAGGCTATTGAGGCAGCGACGCCGAGGCGGCCGTCCATGAAGTTATTGGCGATGACGCCGGAATAACGCTGACCTAATTCTTCAACCTGATTGGCGTAAATCCCGGCGGCCTTGAGTTTCAACAGCAGGTCTTTCTGGTCGAGACCGGAAAGGGTTGAGATCTCGATATTGCCGCCAATGGAGTCGCCGTCCACATCCGGCGTCAGAGTTTTTGTAATCGTCACGGACGAAAGGATGTCGCTGTCGATTACGTCGAGCGGAACCTGCCGTGCATCGGCCTCCGGCGAAGGAATACGCACGCCGTTGATCGTCGAGGTCACGAAATTCGGATCGGCGCCGCGGATCGAGACAAAACGCCCCTCGCCCTGATCGTTCTGGATGTTTACGCCCGCGGCGCGGCGCGCGGCCTCCGCAACGTTTTCGTCAGGCAACTGGCCGATGGCGTCGGACGACAGCACCGTAATCACCCGGTCGGACGCTTTCTGCTGGCTTAGCGCGGAATTCAGCGCGCCGCGTTGCCCGACAACGAGAATATTGTCTGTGACGATTACATCGTCGCCAAGCTTGAAATCACGCCGCGCAATGGCGTCATCGGTCGGAAGCGAGACAGACGCCGTCATCTGATCGGCGCCGACATAAGAGACCCGCAGCGTATACTCGCCGGCCGGGACAGCCGCGAAACGATATTCGCCGGCGCGATTTGTCGTCGTGGTCGCGCCCGTCTCAACGATGCGGACAATCGCGCCATCAAGCGAGATATCGCCGGTTTGCTCGCTGATGCGGCCCTCAATGACGCCCGCCAGCGCAGGCGTTCCCGCAACCGCAAGCAGCGCCGAAACAGCGGTCGTTTGAAGCAACTTATTCATCATGTGATCCCCACCAATTGCGCGGTGGGAATGCGCTCACGGCGTAACCGTTTCGTGACAGCTTCTTTACGTTTTTTTGAATTTGCAAAGTTCGACGCTTATGCGTGACATGGTGACGCAAACTGCCGGCGAGCGCCGTCGATCTTCTTTCCGGAGCAGTATTACAATTGCCTTGATCTCAATTGTCCGTCGAGGTCTTCAAACTTTTTGAGAGTACTGACATTCACGCCGCCGCGATCTCCCGCTATCGGCGCACTACCCGCATAACGGGAATCGGCCATCGCGCGGCGTCGGCAAAACCCGTTTACGTAATGATGAGAACTCGCCTATTTGGGGTGTGCGGTCGTCATGTTTACGCAGGACCCGATGCACTTTAACCTGTCGGCGTCGTTGCGTGATGCGGCGGCGCAGTATTGGGGAGTGCGTACTGTGTACACTAAAGCTTTTGCCGCTGGCGCGGCGTTTGTCGCCTTTGCCGTTTCACCTGCGTTATCGAACGGGTTTGAATACGGATACAAGAAGCGGCCGCATATCAATCTAACGATCGAGGAACCTGGCGGACAGCCGAATCGGCTTTCGTCTTACTATCCGATATACCTGCCCGAGCCTTACGCAAGCTCCTATGGCAAGCGCCGCGATCGATCCTTGCTTACCGAAGATGGTTGGACGCTTTCTTTTCGGCTTGCCGCTAAAGACTCGCCCGCGCTGATCAGTACGCGGCTTTCCAACAACGATGGCGGACCGAACTTTGAAACGCTTGTCCTTAAAGACCCGGATGGCTGTCTTGATCTCAGCCACGCTAAGCCAACCTTCGACCCTCGTATGTCGCCGCCCGCTCTTAGCCCGATTGAGGACAACTGCCCGGCAATTCAGGATGAAAAGTTCGTCCTGTTTAACATTGATTACGATGATGCGCCCGGCGTCAGGGATACCTACATCTCTGGCGGCTGCGAAGGCCCGAAGCGCGAAAGACTCATTGACGACCCGTATGACGAAATTGAGGGCAATGTCGTCGATTTCCGCGACTCAAACAAAGCCTACGTGATCAAAGACCCGACTTCGATGTTTGCAACCGGCTCTCCGGTTGGTCCGTTCACCGGCGGCGCGGAAAGCACTTTTGATCCGACCAGCAAGCTTCATGAAGACTGTTACGGTTATGGATCGGACGAAGACCTGACCTCGCTGGTTGTCATGGTCAATACAGGCGCCGCGAGAATTTTCGATGCAAACCTCGTCTACGACAACACGCGCATTCGCAACATGGCCGGATTTATTTCAGGCGTAACGCGCGAGCTCATTGACAAAAACGATGCAACAACGGTCGTGGCGCATATGCCCATCAGGCCGCGCATGCTCACGCCGCTGACTTTTTTCGACATCGACCGGGTTGTCGGGATTGGCGATCCGATTCCGGCGTCGTTCGATATTCTCCGAAAGATTGAGGACGGGCTGGCCGAGTCACTGACAATTACCGGAGCCGCGACGGACGCGGATATCGTCAATGAACTGATTGCGCTAACGCCGAATGAGTTCAAGGTCGAAATCAGGGCAGTCGTTGTCGAAGGCGCCGCGCCGGAGTTCATCGACGATACGAACAACGACGGACGTTTTACGGCCGCTGACTTAACGCCGGCCTACAATCTCCTTTCCAACGAAGCCGTCCGCTGGATTAATATCGTCACGACGCCGTCCCTCGCTGAAGAGCGTGACGACTTTGAATGCCCGCCCCTGAACTTCGTGGATCTGAACCTGAACGGCGAAGAGCAGTTTTGCGAGGACGGCGACGGCACGTCGCGCTCCGCGGTGCGTCGGCCGCGCTAGCAGGAAGCAAAGCCTGCCTGATTGGCTGCGGCGCAACAGGCCGCCGCTGCCGCAACGCCCTCGTTAAGCGCTGCTGGATTTCCTGAGCGCGCTCCAATATCATGGGTTGCTCAGAGGGCGCCCCCATGGAACAACGGCCATTCCCCGCATACAAAGGCGATGAGCCTTATGTATTTGTCAGCTACGCCCATGCTGATTCCGCAACCGTTTATCCCCTGCTTGTCGATCTTCGCGACCGCGGCCTGAACATCTGGTACGACGAAGGCATCGAGCCCGGCAGCAAATGGCGCGAGGAGCTTTCAAACGCCATCCAGAATGCGGAGAAAGTTCTTTTCATCGCATCGCAGACATCGATCGAAAGCGCCAATTGCGAGCGTGAGATCGATTATGCGCTTTCACTGAACATTCCTGTTCGCGTTGCCTATATCGACAAAGTCCTGCTCCCCCCGGCCCTCAGTTTCAGCCTGGGCAGCCATCAGGCGATTTTCTCCGACCATTATGACGAAGAGACCTTTCGCCAGAAGGTTCATGAGGCGCTGATCGGCAATCCTGTTCAACGTCTCGGACGGATCGCGTCACGCAACAGCAGGCAATTAGGATTCCTCGCCCTCGCCGCCATACTGGTCGCGGCGGGCGCAATCTATTTCGGCATCCAGTCCGGCGCACGCAACGCCGGCGCCGAACGGGCCGATATCGACATCACGCCGACCCTTGAGGCGCCGATCCGCATTGCGATCAAGCCCTTGCAGAACGTATCGGGCGACACGGACCTCGACTGGATCGGCGACGGTCTTGCGAATTTGCTGCGCGACCAGCTTTCGTCGTCCCGTTACGCTGTCGTTCTTTCACCGGTGAGCTGGCTGAACCTTGCTGACGGCGTCGAAACCGACGCGGACCTGATGACGAAAGCCGCAGGCGCCGGCATCGACTATTTTGTTTCCGGCGAACTGCTCGGCGCCGACGACGATCTCCTAGCGACGGTGCGGGTTACGAATTTGCGCGCCGGTATCGACGTCATGTCGCAGACTTATCCGGACCTGTCCGAGGCGGAGCTCGTCAACTCTTCAACGCGCATCGCCGTCAACATCAAACAGGCGATGAAGATTCCGCGCGAAAGGGAATTGCAGTCGCTGTCGGCCGACTTCGTCACCCAAAACATCACGGCTTACGAGGCTTATGTGGACGGGTTGCGGCACTACAACCGGTTCGAATACGAAGAAGCCGAACAGGCCATGAATACGGCGCTGACGCTGGCGCCGGATTTTCATATCGTCCGTTACCGTCTCGCCGACATCCTTACGACCACAAGCCGCCGCGCCAAGGCGCAGGAAGTGTTTGCGAGCATACCGGCCGACGCCGGCCTCAATCAGAGAGAGCAACTGTACATAGAGGCCTTTCGGCAGGTCCTGGCCGGCGCGTCGGACAAGGCGATTGAGATCTACAATCAGATCCTTGCCGAGTATCCGTATGAAATCGAGGCGCAACAACTCCTCGCGCGCGCCTATTTTGATACGTATCAGGAGCAGAAAGCGATTGAGGTCCTGAAACAGCTGAAACTACAGGAGCCGGAGAACCCCCATGTGCTTGGCGCCCTCGGATACCAGCTGACGTCCATCGGCGAACTCGACGAGGCAGAGACGGTCCTGCAGGAATATGTGGATCAATACCCAGAGACGCCGAATGCCTGGGAGCTTGTGGGATCGCTCAACTTGCGGCGCGCCGACATATCCGGCGCAGAGGCGAATTTTTCAAAAGCGCTCGCGCTCGACTCCGAATTCACTTCGGCCAGGACCGGAATCGCCAAGGCGCAGGCGTTAAAGTGGGATCTGGAAACTGCTGCAAAGGGCTTTACCGACATTCGAAACGATGAAGCACTGCCGCCGCGACACCGCATCGACGCCGCGTTTAATCTTGCTCATGTGCTGCGGGCCTCTGAAAAGCCGGGCGAGATAGAGAACGCATTGTCGCCGCTTCTCGAACTGATCCGCAATGAAGGCGTGCGCACCGGCCTTTACTGGTATGTGCTTGCCGAAGCGCAGATTGACCTTGGCGACACCGCGCGAGCCTATGAATACCTGCAACAGGGAATTGAGGACGATCCGGCCGGCGGCGCGCCAACGCGATTTGTGCATTTACGCGGCGTCATCGACGCGCGGAACGGCCAACCGGTCGCCGACGACATCGCCGAACTCGAACAATACAGATTGCCCGAAGACAATCCGGACCGCACTGAAGACAAGGCGATCTTTCACCTGCGGGGCCTTGCGGCATTGAACGCTGGGGACGCGAAACAGGCGGTGGATGCTCTGGCGCAAGCGGTGGAGTTGTTTGGCTACGAGTACGGAATCTACGAAACAGACCTGGCGCAGGCGATGTTCGCTTCCGGCAAACGACGCGAAGCGATCAAACTCATCGAGGAAGCGCGCGTGAACAACGAAAGCCTTCTCTCGGGCGAGTTGCGCCTTGATCTGCTTTGGCACCGCCATCGGGCCGCTCACATTGAGGCGGCGTTTTACGAACAAATGTCTCAAACCGAAAAGGCTGCGCAAGTGCTGGACGCGGCGCACCGTGTCGCCGAGTGACGTCTTAGCGGACCGGCTGCGCAGATCGCGACCGGTTTAGCGGTCTTTATCGGCGATGGCCGGATCCAGCGCGTCCATGAGTTTCACCGCCTTGTGGGTCTTGTAAGCGCCGAGCCGCCCGGTTCCGATCAGGCGCGCGCCCTCCGCAGTGTTCAGCATGATCTTGCTGACTTTTTCCGTATTGTTCGACAACGGAATAAGTTCGCCGACTTTCAGACTCGTAAGCTCCGAAAGCCTTGCCTCATAAGCGTCCAGGATGACGTCCAGCTGAATTTCACTGTTGTCGACGTTAGCCTGCAAGTCCCGGCGCCAATGGGATTCCTCCGCGCCCTGCATGTCGCGCTTGCGGCCTTTTTCCAGAAGCCCCTGAGACTCCAGATAATCCATCGGAAAGTGAAAGCTTATCGCACCGGGCGCCGTCGCCGATTCAAGGCTCAAATCGAGGGCGATATTGCAGAGTGTCGTTCCCTCCACCTTGGCGGCCTCGTTTGATGAGAAAGCGATTGGCGTGACGCGCGCGCCGATCTGCCTGCGTTGCGCTTCAGTGTTGGGAAAGTTGTAGCGACCGAGACGGGCCAGCACTTTTTCCAGTGTAAGCGCCAGAATTGCAGCGTCTACCGACGTCGCGGCGCCGGCAGAGTCCTCAAGCGTGAATTCGCCGCCGAACATCGCCTCCGCCATTGCGCCGGCGAAGCTGGACGAGACGGTAACAAAGACCGGCGTGGTTTCACGCTCCGATTTGCTGACAAACAAGACGCTATCGTCTTCACGTTCTTTCAGCGAGCGCTGACCGCTTAAAGCGCTGAAATCAGCGCCCGCAACCTCGATCGCGCTTCCAATCTGGTCGTTCACGCTGGCGGCGAACTCTTTGCCCAGATACATTGCAAACTCTTCCAGGCACGGATAGGCCGAAGCCTCGAAATGCGCGCTTTCTATTTTCTGCAGAAGTACGCTTGATTGTTCATTTTGCATGAATTTTCACCGTGCTCCAAGGTTAACGAAATCAATAGCGCGCAACTCGTTTCAAGAGTGCTAATGCCCGGCGGATTTGGCCGTTAATGATGTTAGCGTCAAATTAAGGCGCTGCGATTATGTCTGATCTGCAAAGCCGACCCGTTCCGTTGAGTAGCAAACCGTGGCCGACGACCAACCCATCATCAAAAAGGTGAAAAAAGTGTCGGCCGAGGGGCACCACGGCGGCGCCTGGAAAGTCGCCTATGCGGATTTTGTCACCGCGATGATGGCGTTCTTCCTGTTGATGTGGCTCCTGAACGCGACGACCGAAGATCAGCGGAAGGGCATCGCGGACTATTTCAACCCCACAGTCCCCATCAGTCAAATATCCGGCGGCGGCACGGACGTCCTTAACGGATCGACCATCTTTGCGGAAAAGACATTGGCGAAGGACGGTTCGGGCGGGAAGAAGACGACGCAAGGCTCCGACAATGAAGAAGATCCGTCGGAAAACACAAGCAAGGATGCGAGGGACGCGGAAAACGCCAAGGCAGCTTCAGATCTGGAGTCCGTTGAAGAAAGCCTTCGCGGCCAGATCGACGGCGACGACGCCGACGGTCTTGCGCAGCACATTCAAACCCATGTGACGCCGGAGGGGCTCGTTATCGAGCTTGTCGACGTGGACGGCAGCCCGCTGTTCAACGTCGGGTCGACAAACGCCTCGCCGACGCTTCATCTTTTGTTAAAAGCTGTTACCTCAAGCTTAGCGCTTGTCGAGAACGAAATTTCCATTGTTGGGCATACGGACAGTCTCGCCTATTCCGGCGCGCGGGATTACTCAAACTGGGAACTATCGACTGACCGCGCCAATGTCGCTCGACGGCTTCTGGTCGAGGAAGGCTTTCCCCAGAATAAGATCGACGAGGTCGCCGGCAAGGCCGACACCGAGCCGCTCGTCCATGATCGGTATGCGCCGCAAAACAGAAGGATATCGATAACGATTTTGCGGTCGTAACCTAACGCGACGATAATTTATGACTATTTTAATGATAATGCGCCAACCTCGCTCCTTATTCTTGTAAGAAGCGACAAGGTGGGCAGAAGCCATGGGACTTTCTTCATCTCTTAACGCCGGCGTTATGGGGCTGGCGGTCAATGCGACTAAACTCGCAACAATTTCCGACAACATCGCCAACTCCGAGACATTCGGCTACAAGCGCGCCGACACTGAATTTACGAGTCTGGTGCTTCAGCAAGGGAACGGCGATTATCAGGCTGGCGGTGTTCGCGCGTCGACATTTAAAGATGTTGCAGCGCAGGGCGCGCTCATCTCAACGAGCAACAGTACGGATATTTCTGTAGCAGGCCGCGGTATGTTACCGGTCACTACAGCGGGCGGCTTAACCGCGACGGCCGGCGATCGGCCGTTGTTCTTGACTACAACCGGTTCATTCGCACCGGATCAGGACGGCTATCTTCGCACGCAGGGCGGATCATACTTGCTTGGCTGGCCTGCAAATCCTGACGGCACGATCACCACGCCGAGCCGAAACAGCTCGGTAGGCCTGGAGCCCGTTCAGATCTCCGCTAACCAGTCTATTCCCTCCCCGACCAGCCGCATCGAACTTGGCGCCAATATTCCCGCCTCCGCGACGCAGGCCGGCTCCGACGGCGCGGCGTTTGACTTACCTATTGAGTATTTTGATACGCTTGGCAGTTCACAGACATTGTCGATTTCGTTCACGCCGCAAGTGCCCACCTCGGGCTCAAGCAATACCTGGGCGGTTTCCATTATTGATCAGGCAGGCGACCCGACAACGCCAATCGCATCGTTTGATGTCGTGTTTGACGACGCGGCCGGGACAGCAGGCTCGATCCTGACCCTAACGCCTGGAACGGGCGCAACGTATGACTCAACCACAGGCCTCGTCACAGTCAATACATCAACGGGTTCTATTGATCTCGCTGTTGGTTCGCCCGGTTCAGGCGGTCCGTTGACTCAGCTTTCTTCCAGTTTTTCGCCAACAGGCGTTCGTGCTGACGGCGCCCCGATTGGAACGCTGAGTTCAATAGAGGTGACCGACTCCGGATTTGTCGAGGCGATCTACGATAATGGCTTCCGCCGAACCGTCTATCAGGTGCCGCTCGCAGATGTACCGAATGTGAATGGCCTGACGGCTTCTGACAATCAGACATTCAGCATCTCTCAAGCCAGCGGCGACTTCTTCCTTTGGGATGCCGGCACGGGTCCGGTCGGTACGACCATCGGCTTTACGCTGGCGGAATCGACAACCGATATCGCAGCGGAACTCACCGATCTCATTCAGACGCAACGCGCCTACGCGTCGAATGCGAAGATAATCCAAACCGTCGATGAAATGCTGCAGGAGACAACGAACCTTATTCGTTAACGCCTCAGCCTGAATGCATAGCGACAGAACGTCATGAGCATTTCGTCAGCATTGTTGAATGCGACCTCCGGCCTCTCGGCCGCGTCCCGGCGCGCCGACATCGCGTCGAACAATGTCGCAAACGCTCTCACGCCGGGCTTTGCGCGGCGGGAAGTCAGCGTCAGCGAAAATGTGGTGAACGGACGGGGCGCCGGCGTCCAGGTAAACGGCGTTACCCGCGCGACGGACCAGGCGATTACAACCGACCGGCGTCTTGCCGACAGCGCCTCCAGCCGCGATCAGATTGTCGCAAATGCGCATGCAACCTTCAACTCGGCGCTTGGCGAGCCGGACGATGCGTTCAGTCTCTTCGCGCAGTTTCAGAACTTCGAATCGTCGCTCCGGTCGCTTTCGCAATCACCGGAGTCGCAGGCGCTGCAATCGCAGACCCTCGATACGGCAAGAGCGCTCGTTTCAAACCTGCATGACCTCACCGCCCAGGCGCAGTCGGCGCGGTTGCGCGCAGACGGGCAGATCGCCCAGGAAGTCGGGATAATCAACGACACGCTGAAACAGATTGAAGATCTGAATACGGCAATCAGCGCGGCGACTGCGGGAGGGCGCGACGCCACAGCGCTTGAAGATCAGCGCAAGATTATGATCGACCAGATTTCCGAGAGCATCCCGATCCGCGAAGTGCGCCGGGATCGCGGCAAAGTCGATCTCATTACCGATGAGGGCGTTTTCCTGATCGCCGGAAAAGCGCAGGAAATCGAGTTCACCGCAGCGAATACCGTCGGCCCGAACGAAACCCTCGCCAGCGGCGACCTTTCCGGATTGACCGTCAACGGCGTAGAGATCACGCCCGGCGGCGACGGCACCTTCTCATTGCGGCAGGGGTCTATTGCGGGCCTGTTCACCGTTCGCGATGAAATCGCCCCGCAGTTCCAAACGAAGCTCGACGGGCTCGCCCGCGACGTCATTGAACGTTTTCAGGATATTGACCCGACGCTTGCGACCGGCGCGCCTGGCCTCTTTACAGACGCCGGTTCGGCGCTCGACCCGACGGCGGAAACAGGGCTCGCCGAACGCATTGCGATCAACGCGGCGGCCGATCCGGAGCAAGGCGGCGCGATCTGGCGGCTTCGCGACGGTCTTGGCGCGACGGCGCAAGGGCCCGCCGGCAGCGCCAGCATTATCACAACGTTTCTGGACGCGCTGACAAGTCTCAAGGCGCCGCCCGCAAGCACCGGCGAAACCGGATTTCTGTCGGCGGCGAACATTGCGGCAAACGTCACCACATCGGTCGGCCAGGCGCGGATTACGTCCGAGACAAAACTTGCGGCCTCCAGCGCACGGGCCCAGTCGCTGAGCGAAGCGGAGCAGCGCGCCACATCGGTCGACACCGATCTTGAGTTACAGAAACTGCTGCTGATCGAACAGGCTTTCGCCGCCAACGCCCGCGTCATTCAGACAGCGGATGAAATGTTAACCCGGCTGCTTGAACTTTAAATGACCAATATCAACGCACCAGATCTGGTTTCATTTGCCCGCCTGTCGCGCGCCATCGCGGATATTAAATCACGCGCCGATGTCGCGCGCTCGGAATCCGTGACGGGACGCATTCAGGATGTCACGGCGGCCACGAATGGCGACGTCGGCAGCGCCCATCTCCTCAAGAAGGCGGTGGACGACGCACAGAAGTTTCAGGAATTGCTGGTTGTTTCACAAATCCGCGCCCAGCGAACGCAGACCTCTCTGGAATCCCTCGGCGGCGACGCCGTGCGCATCGGCACGGAGGTGCTGGCGGCCAGCGGGCGCGACGATTCATACGCTCTGAGCACGCTCGCCGCAGACGCCCGGGCAGCCGTTTTCAATACATTCAGCGTATTGAACGTTACCGAGGGCGGCCGCGCCCTCTTCAGCGGCGATGCTTCGGACCGACTCCCCTTTGGCGACCCAGCGCAATTGCTGGCGGATGTTGAAGCGATTGTCGCCGGCGCAACAGACGCCGCCGACGCGCAGGCGCAGCTGGATACTTATTTCAACGATCCCGCCGGCGGTTTCGCTACGAATATTTACCAGGGCGGCGTCAACAAGGTGGCCCCGGTTGAGATTTCGCCGGGGGTTCGCATCGACGTTTCTGCAACGGCGGCCGACCAGCCGATCAAGGACTTCTTGAGGGGGCTCGTGGGGATCGCCGTTCAGGGCGCCGCTTCGTTCGGTGACGCCGACGCTTTCCTTCAAAACAACGCGGCCACAGCGATCGCCGCAGATGGCGACATAACGGAATTGCGCGGCGTCATCGGGGTCGGAGAAGCGCAGATCGCGTCAGCCATTTCCCGATACGAAACCGAGGAAACGATCCTGACCTCTCTGTTTAACGACAGAACGGGCCGCGACCAGTTTGAGGCCGCGTCCGAACTCCAGCTTCTGGAAACGCAGCTTGAAGCCTCATATCTCCTGACAGCGCGACTGGCGCGCCTCAGCATCACCAATTTCATCCGGTAAACACAATGCGGATTTTCTCTCTCATCGTCAGCGCCTGTGCGGCCCTCCTCCTCGCTGCCGAGGCGTCCGCGTCCGTGAAGCTAAAAGATCTCGTGGAGGTCGAAGGCGTGCGGGGCAACGATCTTGTCGGCTACGGTCTTGTCGTCGGCCTTGACGGCACCGGGGACGGGCTTCGAAACATACCCTATACGGAAGAAGCGCTTTCGAGCCTGCTGGAAAGGCTCGGCGTCAATGTGCAGGGCGAGGAATTCCGTCCCAAAAACGTTGCGGCAGTTCTCGTGACGGCGACTCTGCCGCCCTTCGCGCGCGCAGGCTCGCGCATTGACGTTACCGTCTCGGCGATCGGCGATGCGACCAATCTCACCGGCGGCATGCTGGTCATGACCCCGCTTAATGCAGCCGACGGCATGATTTACGCCGTCGCCCAGGGCCCGGTCCTCGTCAGCGGCTTTTCCGCCGAAGGCGAAGCGGCGTCTGTCACCGAAGGGGTGCCCACGGCTGCAACGATACCCAACGGCGCACGGGTTGAACGCGAGCTGTCGTTTGACTTCACGGAAATGGAAAGCCTGCGGTTCACGCTGCGCGCGCCGGATTTCACAACGGCGGCGCGGATTGAAACGGCGATCAACAGCCAGTTCGACAAGCCGATTGCGCTGATGATCGATTCCGCTTCCGTCGATGTCGCAATCGACAGCCGTTTCCGGTCGCCCGCCCATATGATCAGCGAAGTGGAGAACATCGAAGTCAATCCGGCGCAAAAGGCGCGCATTGTCATCGACCAACGCTCCGGCACGATTGTCCTCGGGTCGGAGGTGCGAATCTCCAGCGTCGCCGTAGCGCAGGGCAACCTCTCGATCCGGATTCGGGAAGTGCCGGGCGTATCGCAACCGAACCCCTTCTCGCGCAACGGCGAGACCATCGTCGTGCCGCGCACGGATATCAGCGTCGACGATGCCGCCGACCAGCGCGTCGCCCTTATCGAAGAGAACCTGACCCTCGCCGATCTTGTGGACGGGTTGAACGCCCTCGGGGTCAGCCCGCGCGAAATGATCGATATTCTGAAGGCCATAAAATCCGCCGGCGCGCTCCACGCGGAACTCGTGCTGCAATAGAAAAACAGCGCGGAATGGTCACGCCGAACCTCAACGTAGCGATGTTGACGTCCGCGGTTTCTTAAGACCTTTCGTTCGCAAGATACGAAAGGTCGAACCCCTTAAAGATAAGCCAAAGCACAAGCGCCATTTCGTTAATCCATATCGGCAGCGAAAGAATCAGATCCGTCGTCCCTCCCATCTCGATCCATCCAAAAAGAACTGATATGCACGACAGGAGCAGCATGGCGCCGCCAATCAACCCCCAGACCGCAAGCGATTTTGGAACAATACGAAACCTGAACAGCATCGGATAAAGCAAAAAGGTTCCGACGCTGAACACGATAAGAACGAGTAAAAACATCCAGTCGTGTAACGCTAATACAAGTTCCGTGAGCGGGCCCTCAGTCTCCAACACCGCGATCAACCCAATAGCAGCGGAGACGCCAACAGCGCCTTCCACCAAACGCATCCCGAGATAGCCGGTTGCCGGAAGCTCGGCGCAACGGCGAAGAACTGGATAGAGCGTTATTGCAATGCCTGCGCTTGCCAAAGCACTGATGATTTCGAAAAGGACGGCGGCGGCGAGCGTTTCCCGATGACTGTCCGCTATGGCGGTCAAGTTGGCATCGACCCTTAAAGGCTCCATCATGATTTGACTGATCATGGTCGCCGCCGTGGCTGTGATGAACAGCACCCCGACAATTCGGGCGACTGCAATCGAGCCAACCTTCGGGGGAGCAACTTTTAGTTTGCCGTCCGCAGCAAGATGACTTGATTTAGCGTCACTCATACCGCCCTCCAAGAGCCTGAGTCAGTCGTGGACGCTTATTCACCTTCCCAAGTTGCAAAAGTTGATGGAGGTCAAATTCTCAGATGAGATATGTGCTTTTTTGGCGGAGAACTGCCGTTCAAGTTTGAACAGAGACACGTCCAGGCTGCCTGCCGGCGCATGCCGGCAGGCAAGCGCAGACAGCCCTACGCGGCGGCGTCACCCTCAGCCGCTTCGCCGTCATTCTCACCCCCGCCCTCATCGTCATCGTCGCCTGAAGACTCTTCGATGAGCGTGATTTCACCGCTCTTTGCGAGCTTCCTGATAACCGTCATGAAGGCGGCCTGCGCGATTTCCGCGTCCTTTACAGATGTCATTTTTAATTCTTCAAGCTGCTCTTCATACTGCGCCACCATGCGCTGGGAAATATTCTTGAAGATGAACTCGACCGAGGAAGGCGCGTTCTGACGCCCGAACTTCACCGCAAGAAGGAAATCTTCCAACTCCACTTCCTTGATCGCCATGGGAATGGCGTTTGGCGGCACCCGTGTTGGAATATCCGGGAAGGTCAGCATGGATTTGCGAACGTCTTTCAGGATATCCGGCGCCGACGTCGTGATGATCTCAAGCAGCGCTTCGCGCTTTTCGGTAATGACGTTGTTCATCATGGCCCCGATCATTTCGCCGGGGTTGCGCTTTTGCGTCGTTTTTCGCATGGGCGCCAGAAACTCGCGTTCGATGGTGTCCATCAGCACGGAGAGCGCCTCGGGCTTGATGTCCAGCGGCCGGGACAGGCACAGGATCACTTTTCCTGCAATGTCGGCGTCGATCAGGTTCAGAAGGTTCGACGCTTTTTCGGTATTCAGTTTTGACAGGACCACGGCGATGATTTGCGGCCGCTGCCCGGATAGATATTCGGCGATCTGTTCGTCGTCGGTGCGCTCCAGCTTCGTCCAGATGGTTTCGCCGTCGGAGATGTCGATATCATCCATCAAACGGATGATCTCATCGGAGGTCTTGAACTGGCTGAGGAACTCGCGCGTCTCCTCAAAACCGCCCCGAATATCGTTGTCCTCCTGCGTCAGCTGGGAGATGAACTCCTCCACAATGCTTTTCAGCGCCGCGCGCGGAACGGTCTGCAAGTGCGCGTAAGCGCGCGTGAAAGCGCGAAGATGCTTGTCGCCGATACGCTCGATAATGGGGCCGGCGGCTTCCGGTCCGAGCGCCGCGACGATCAGAGCCGCTTTTTGCGGCTGCGCCAAGGACGGCCGTTCGCCGTCCCCGAGAGCGGGCGGCGTTTTCGACGGTTGCAGGTTGGTGAGCGCGCTTGCAGCCATGATTTTATGTCCCGTATCCTTTTACGACAGCGCTGGCGATTTCCACCCAGCCATTGGCGAGGACGAAGAACGCCAGCTTGAACGGCAGGGCGACGAGAGACGGCGGCACCATCATCATGCCCATCGCCATCAAGACCGATGCAACAATCAGATCGATGATCAGAAAGGGAAGAAAAATGATGAAGCCGATCTGGAACGCATGTTGAATTTCGGAGAGCATGAACGCAGGCACGAGAATGGAGAGCGGCGTCCGGTCGCCATCGGCGGCGCGCTCCGTCGCTTCGCTCAGACTTTCCACCGCAGCCGGGGAAACACGCCCCTCCATAAAGACGCGGAACGGCTCAATAGCGCGCTGGAACGCCTGGGTTTCAGTGATGTCGCCGTCAAGCAGTGGCTGCACGCCAAGCTTCCAGGCTTCGGAGAACACCGGCTCCATCACGAAATAGGTGAGAAACAGCGCAAGGCTCATAATCAGCATGTTGGGCGGCGATTGCTGCAACCCCACGGCCTGTCGCAGGATCGAGAAAACAATCACCATAAAGGGCAGGCACGTCACCATCATGGCGATGCCCGGCGCGAGACTTAAAACCGTAACCAGCAGAAATAGCTGCACGACGCGCGCGCTGAGCGCGCCATCGGCAACGGCTTCAGGCGCCGCCTGTGCAAACGCAGGCCCTGCGAACAGAAGGATCGCGGCCGCGGCTATGAAGGCGGTTACGGTTTTCATGACGCGCCGCGTTATTCCGACAGAGACGAAACGTTGACGACTTCAGTGAGCTTGACCGCAAGCTGGCCTTCGGATTCCGGCGCCTGGACAAGCTCGCCCTTGGCGATGACGCGGTCCTTCACCATCAATTCAACGGGATCTTCCAGTTTCGCATCAAGGGGCAAGAGATGATCGCGCCCCATGGACAACAGGTCGCCAATCAATGGACGGGCCTTGCCGACGGAGACGACCACTTCGATCGGAACATCGAAAATGACGCGTTTCAGCCGGTTGTCGTCCGACCCGTCGCGCCGTTCCAGCCTCGGCGCTTCAGCCTCGTCGTCTTCCTGGCCAACAATAATGCCTTCCGGCGGCTGGCCATCCGTACCAGTTGTATCTGTCATTTTTTGTCTTCGTCCCTCAGTTCTTCTATTGCCTTTTCAAGAGAAGCGATGAAAAGCGCGGTTGCCTTTTCCGTATCAAAGGAAATCCCGCCATGGTCCCATTCGGCGGAGATCTCAAAACCGTTGAGCGCATCGTCTTCGACGACGCTCGCGCGTTCGGCAATCGCGAGGGCCGCCAACGCCGCGCTCACCGTTTCGGTTTTCGCTGGTGCGGTTCTGACAATCAGGGTCGCTTTACCGTTTTGACGAACAATATCGTTCATGACGGACGCCGCTTCCGCCGCAAATCCTTTTTCGGAAAGCGCCGGAAACACTTTCGCAACAGCGGCGGCTAAGGCCTCACAGAGATAGGCCGCCGCCGTATCATCAAACGTCGCGAGTTTTCGTTGAATCGCGTCTGCAGCAGCTTGCAGCTGCGTATTCTGCTCCATGGCGCGCGAAAGCGCCGCAGCCTCGCCAGCAGCGAAGCCCTCAGCATAGTCGGCTGCGCGCTCCTGCTGCGCGCGAACGCCAACCGCGCCGAGCGCACCCGCATCATCGAATTGCTCAAAGATCAGGACGTTTTCGCTCATGCCGTCTGCTCCGGTTCTTCAAGCCAGGACTGAATGAGCCCCGCTGTTTCGTCGGTTTTGTCGGAGGCGAGATTTCGTAAGGCATCGAGAGCATCAGGCGGTGCTGCGGGCGTCTGCGGCGTTACCGCCGAAAGCTGCTCGATCGAGGACGGCGCCGCGTCGGCCGGAGCGACGGCCAGCAACGGCTTCACGACAAAAAGCCCAAGCACCAGCGTGACAATCGCCAGAACGATAACCTGCACAAATGTCATCAGGTAACGCTCCGTCAGCTCTGAAACGAGATTGCGTTCAGCGACGACGCCGTCGTTGACGATGGGCTCGAAAGAAAGGCTCTGAATGGTCAGCGTGTCGCCGCGCTGTTCATTGACGCCTGCGGCCATCGTCACAAGCTCGCGAAGCGCGCTTAACTCCTCTTCGGAACGCGGCGTTGAAACCGTATCTCCATTGGCATCGAGCGTTTTAGCGTCATTGAGGAGAACAGCGACGCTCAACCGTTTGACGGAGCCGGGAAGCTTCTCGCGCTCGCGGCGAATTTCCGACAGATCATATGTCAGCCTTTCGTCAGTCTGCGTTCTTTCCGAATTCGACTGCGATCCGCCGCCATTGACATCGCCCTCGGGCAGATTACTGGCGACGGTGACGGCGCTGCTGTTTGCGCCGGAGGATGTTTCCGTCACTTCCGTCGTCTCACGGCTTGAGACGACGCGGCCGGCTGGATCTATAACGCGCTCGGTCACCGCCTCGCGCTCGGCGTCGATTTCCAGTGCGACCTGAACGCGCGCATTGCCGACGCCCACGCGGGCTTCGAGGAGGTCAAGGATATCGGCTTCCAGCTTCTGTTCCCGCCCCAGCGCATCAGATTGATTAAATGCGTCGCGGCCAATCTCGCCTGGGCTCAAAACAACGCCGCGCTCCGAATCCAGCACAGCCACCTGTTCGGCCGTCAGTCCCGGAACGGAGGAAGAGAGCAGGAAGCGGACGGCGTTTGCCTGGCCGGTGGTCAACTCGCCCCTGGCCATGGTGATCGTGACGACAGCCTTGGGCTTGGGCTTGTTGCGCGAAAACGCGCCGGAGCGCTCCTGCGCAATATGCACGCGGGCCGACTTGACGCCGGGCGTCGCGATAATCGTCCGCGCCAGCTCACCTTCCATGGCCCGCCAGTAGGTAACGTCAAAAATTTCCGATGTTGTCGAAAAGCCGTTCAGCCCTTCAAACAGTTCGTACCCGGCCTGTCCCTGTTGCGGCAGTCCTTCCCGTGCGAGCTTCATGCGCACGCTGTCGCGCTGCCCCGCCGGCACGTAAATCGAGCCGCCGCGCACATCGATCGCCACATCCATCTGCTCAAGGGCGTCGACAACCTCGCCGGCGGCGCTTGAATCAAGCCCGCTGTAAAGAAGCGCCATGCTCGGCTTTGACGCGGTGCGCGCCAACATTGAAAATGCAAACACTGTCGCCGCCAGCACAATCGCAAGTACGAGCTGTTTCGACGCAGGAAGGCTGGTCCAGACTTTTACAATTCCAGGCATCATTCTAATACCATTAACGCGAGTGCAAACGAGACACTCTCAAAACGTGCTATTGCGTTTACCATTTGATCATTAAGAGGAGGTTACAACGCATGGAAATCTTCCGCACAGATGCGCAAAGAAATTGAGCAACGACGATGAGCGAAGAAGAAGAAATTGAAGAAGTGGAAGAGGCGCCAAAAAAGCCCTCCCCTCTTAAAATCCTTATTCCAGCAGCGGTTTCTGCAATCGCTTTGGGCGGCGTTGCCGCCGGCGTCGCATTTGTTATGTCCGGATCGAACGCGGAATGTGTCGCCGATGGCGGCGACGGCGCCTATGCGAAGAAGAAAACAAAAAACTACGAAGATGTCGCATTCGTTAATCTTGAACCGCTCGTAATTTCCCTGGGACCTAACGCAAATTCAGAATATCTTAAGATTTCCATTACGCTTGAAACTACCGATCTTCAGAAAAAGAAGGTCGAACATCTGGTTCCCAAGTTTCGCGACGTTCTGAACACTTATCTGCGCGCCGTCGATGAAGGCGATATCGCAGAACCGGCTGCGATGATCCGCCTGCGCGCGCAGATGCTGCGACGGATACAGCTGATTGCGCCGGCAGACAGTGTTGAAAACGTTCTGATCACCGATTTTGTCCTAAACTAGGAGTTTAGACGATGGCCCTTATTGTCGATTTTCTGCTGCTTGCTGCAACAGGCGCCGCATGTTTTTACTGCTGGGTGCTGAGTACGCGCATCAAATCCGTCACCAATACGAAGGACGGCATCCACTCCGGCATCGTGGCGCTGACCCAGTCGGCGGAGGAAATCCAGACCGCAATTGCATCGACAAAGGACGCGGCGACGGAAAACTCCGCAGCGCTGGAACAGCTTCTGACCGAAGCAGACAAGAAAATCCCTGAATTACGTGAACTGATGCAACAGATCACTGAAATCAGCCAGTCAGCAGTGCAGGAAACGGAAACGGCGACAAAGAACCTCGTCGAGACACTGTCGCCGCATGTCAAGGAAGCGCAGGAGATTTCCTATCAACTGCTTGACGCTCTCGAAGCGTCTTACGTTTCTGAATCCGTCCGTCTCGCTGAAACCGGCTCGCCGACCGAAACGCCGGCGCCGACTGACGCCCCGCCTGCGACGAATTTCGACGAAGATGGCGGCGCCATCGATGTTTCAATTGTCGTGGACGACAATAACGCTGTTAAGGGAGAAGCGGCGTGAAGGTAAATCCGCTCGTCATTATTGCGGTGATTTTTGCGTGTTCCTTTGTCGGCCGCATGATCGGCGTTGCCGATGCTTCGCTGAATGCGCCCGACAAACCACTCGCCGAAAAGACGCCGATTGAAAAAGAGGCGACGAAGATGGCGGAAAAAACAATGGCCCCCGCGGAAAGCAAGGCGCCCGCTGTCATTGACGAACGCACGGCGGATCTCGCCGATGCGCTCAACGACCCGCTGGAGAAGGAACGGCTTCTAAAAGCGCTTAGAGAACGCCATGTAGCCCTCGACCAGAAGGAAAGCGATCTCGACGATCGGCTTCGCTATCTGGAAATTATCGAAGCGCGCGTTGATGAAAAACTGGTCGAACTTAAAAAAAGCAATGCTTCCCTATCCGAACTTGTCTCTTTCGCTGATGAAGCCGCACAAAACGACATCGACCTCTTGTCGAAAATGTACGAACAGATGAAGCCGCAAAAAGCCGGTGAGATTTTTGACAAAATGGACCCGACTTTCGCTGCCGGTTTCCTGACTCAAATGAACAGCGAGAACGCTGCGCTTATTTTAACGAATATGAACACCGACAAAGCCTACGAAGCGAGTCTCATCATCGCGAGCCGCAATGCAGCTGTGCGCCGGCAATAATTGCCTGCGCATTTTACGGCATATTAAGCATAAATCTTTACACACCGGAGATGCGCAAACCGTTCTTTCGGCGCTCGTAAAGGTGTTGTTTCATGGGAGCCATTCTTGGCATTATAATCACGTTGGCGATGGTCGCCGGCGGCTACATGATAGCCGGCGGCAAGTTCGCTATTATTCTCAATTCCCTGCCTTACGAGATGATGATTATCGGCGGCGCCGCTGTCGGCGCCTTCGTTGTCGGCAACTCCGTAACGGTGATCAAACACACACTGGGCGACATCACCAGAGTGTTCAGCGGTCCGAAATGGAAGAAGAAGGATTATCAGGACCTGCTTTGCCTGATGTTCTCCCTTGTGAAGATCGCAAAGGAAAGTCCGGTCGAGATCGAACAGCACATTGAAAACCCCGACGACTCGACGATTTTCAGTCAGTATCCGAAAATAAAAAAAGACGCCGCCGCCATGGAGATGATCTGCGACACGATCCGCTCCATGATCATGAATTTCGACAATCCGCACCAGGTTGAAGAACTGCTGGAAAAGCAGATCGAGGGACTGCATCACGACAGCCTTCACGGCGCGCACGCGCTGCAGAAAATGGCCGACGGCCTGCCCGCGCTCGGCATTGTCGCCGCCGTTCTCGGCGTTATCAAGACCATGGCGTCCATCGACAAACCGCCTGAAGTCCTTGGGCAGATGATCGGCGGCGCGCTCGTGGGGACCTTCCTCGGCGTCTTTCTCGCCTACGGCCTCGTTGGCCCATTCGCCGACAAGGTGAAGCAGATCCACGAGGAAGAGCAGCTCTTTTACAATTTGATACGCGAGGCGCTGGTCGCCAGCCTGAACAAGCACACGCCCCAACTCTGCGTCGAAGTCGCGCGCCGCAATGCGCCGCGAAAACATCGTCCGAGCTTCTCCGAAATCGAGGAAGCGCTGAAAGAGGTTCAGAAGGCGGCATGATGCAAAAGCTGTTTTTCATCAGCGCTGCTGCGCTTGCGTCAACGCCGGCCCTGGCGGCGGACCCGTCCGTCGCTATTTCGGCGGGCGAACACGGCGATTTCTCGCGTATCGTCATCGCCGGCGGCGACCCCGGTCTGGCAATAGAGACATCGGGCCGTATCATTCGTTTACGGAATATTGGCGCAGCCACAGAGATCGACCTCGGCGCCGTCAACGACCGGCAAAAGGCGTTTCGCGTCAATCGCGCGACCCAAGCGGACGCCAACACAGTCGAATTCCGGATGAACTGCGATTGTTCGGTTCGGTCGCTGCGGGCCCCGGACGGAAAAATCGTGATCGACATCGCCGGCGGACCTGACGCCTCAACTGCGCGCCGCGCGGACCGTCAGCCAACACAATTGACGAAACCCGCGCCCAGGAAATCCGTAGCCGCTGCGGACGATACGCTGACCGTCGCGCAGGCGCACGACCGGATGATGGATTTGCTCCAGCAGGCCGCAGATGAAGGTCTTATTAATCTAAAGGGCGCTCCGGCAAATGGAAGCTCGGGCATCGCCGAGGCTACCGAAACTGCCGATGCGGCGGACAGCGACGCCCTTCGCGAGCCGTCCTCGGAAACGGCGACGACGGAACAGAAAGAGAAACCGCCGGCGCCGGCGACATCGCGGGCGGCGCAATCGATCCTGCGGGCTTCTACGGACACCCTGCCCGGCCCTGCTTCCGGTCCTGCGCCCGCGCCCGTTTCGGCTCCGGCGCCGAGCCAATGCTTGAGCGATCACGATCTGACCATTGACGGCAGCGATTTCGAAAACGATCCGCTTGTGGAGATTGAGGCGTTGCAGGTGCGGCTGGGAGAAACGACAGGCGTCGAACGGGAGGCCGTACTGCGCAAACTCGCCAATGGCTTCCTCGCGATCGGGTTCGGTGAGGAGGCGCTCTCTGTACTGAAAGACAAAAACGCGGATGTCGCGGCGCTGTATGAAGTTGCGCGCGCTGTTGCGGAGCGACCGCTTGACCCGGAAGGACCGCTGCTCAGCGCAAAAAACTGTTCAGGCGCACATGCGCTATGGCTGGCCGTGGCGAACCCCGACCCGACGGCGGCCGCCGAATATGACCGTTCCGGCCGCGCGATTGAAACGCTTCCGAGCCGGCTGAAAACGCATATCGCCACGCGTCTCGCCGTGAAAATGGCGGACCTTGAAGCGTGGGACGCCGCCCAGAGCCTGTTCGACATTGCCGTCGGCGACAGCGAGAAGCTTTCTCCGGAACTCAAATATGTTCGAACGCGCCTCGATGATCACGATGCGGAAGACGAGACCTCCCGCGAGTCCCTTCTTGAGGTTGCGACGGACGATTCGGCGGCATCGGACGAAGCGCTGCTCGCGCTGGCGGAGGCTTATACAGAACGGGGCGGCGATCCCCATGAAGGATTTGTGGAAGACATCGGCGCGCTGGCCAAGATCGCCGGGTCGTCGCGCGCTGCTTTCTTTGAGGCCTATTCCTGGGCCGCGGCGGGCAATCTCGACGCTGCGATGCTTCTATTGAAGAACGAGGCGCCGAAATCGCCGGACAACGGCGAAATGGCCGCCGCGTCGGCAAGCGCGATGATCATGCGCGCATTGTCGGGCAAAGATGCGTTGCTACAGACATCGGCGCTGGAAGCCTACCTCGCTCATGAAAGCTGGATTGATGTGAGAGGTACGCGGCGCGAGCTGCGCACGCTCGCCGCCGACGTCGCCTTGAACGCCGGATTGCCGAACCTATCCCTTGAATTGATGACGAAAACCGGCGCCGCGCCCGACCGCAACGCAAGCGAAAAACTTGCAACGGCCGCCCTCGCCGCCGGCGATGCAAGCGCCGCCATCCGGTTCGCCGCGCCCCACGCCACGGACCCCGCCTTCGGCGCGCTCGTCGCAAAAGCGAACATCCGGCAAATGAATTATCACGCCGCCCTCGCAACGGCGGCGACCATAAGCGATGAAAAAATCCGCGCGAACCTGAAATCGCGCGCCGGGTGGCTGGCGCGAAACTGGCAGGCGGCCAGCGCCGGATTTCGCAACATCGATCCGAACAGCTTCAATGACAAGGACGCGATCCGATATGGCCTCACCGCCTATATGAGCGGCGAAGCATCACTACCGGGCGTTGTCGACGCCGCCCTCTCCGACCAGGCGGCGACCATCAAGGCCGGCCTGAACAGTCTCTTTCTCAAAAACACAGACGGCGCGGCGCTGGAACGGGCAAGAGCGGTTTCCGATGCGACAGCGCAGGAAATCAATGCGTTCGAGGAGATCCTGAGCGATGGATAATGCTGGTTATGTAGGCTTGTCACGGCAGATCGGATTGCAACGCGAACTCACGGCGGTTGCGAACAATCTCGCCAATATGAACACGAACGGCTACCGCCGCGAGGGCTCCGTATTCGCGGAGCACATTGCAGCACTGCAAAACGAAGACCCGAGCCTTTCCATGTCGACGCTCAGCAGGCGCTTTGTCGATCTCAGCGCCGGCGAACTCACCATTACGAACGAACCGCTGGATGTTGCGATCGACGGCGACGGATTTTTTCTCGTCGAAACGCAGGACGGCGAACGCCTGACCCGCGACGGCGCGTTCTCGCTCAACGCGGAACGCGAGCTGGTGAACTCGCAGCAATTGCGAATTCTGGACGAAAGCGGCGGCGCCATCACGATACCGCAGGGGCAAAACAGTATCACCGTCGCCGAAGACGGCTCCATCTTCGCCGGCGGGCAGCCTGTTGCGAGACTGGGTGTCGTTACCGCCGATTCCGCCGGCCTGGTGCGCGAGGGCCGCAACCTGTTTGAGGCCCAGGGCGGATTTACCGCTCTGGAAGACGCCCGGGTGCGCCAGGGAGTTGTTGAAGGATCGAATGTGAACGCCATCGAGGAAATGGCGCGACTGATAGAAGTTCAGCGTACGTATGAAGCAAGCAAACGATTTACAGAGGACGAAAATGAACGGATCTCACGAACCGTTCGAACGCTTGGGCAGACGCAATAACACGCGCCCTTAGAATGAGGAGAATATTATGCGCGCACTAAGCATCGCGGCGACCGGCATGGACGCCCAGCAAAAAAGGGTGGAGGTTATTTCCAACAACCTCGCCAACATGAACACGACCGCCTACGGCACGCGCCGGGCGGAGTTCGCCGATCTGCACTATCAGATTGTTCGGGCGGCGGGCGCCTCTTCCTCGGCGACCGGTGAAGTTGTGCCGGAAGGGGTTCAGCTGGGACTCGGCGTCAAAACCGCATCGATCTCCGTCGACATGTCGCAAGGCACGCTGAAAGCGACGGGCGGCGATCTTGATGTCGCGATCGAAGGCCGAGGGTTTCTGGAAGTAACGCTTCCCTCCGGCGAGACCGCGTATACGCGCGACGGCGCCCTGAAGCGCTCCTCCGAAGGCGTTATCGTGAACGCCGACGGTTTCCCGATCGCCGGCAACATCACCATCCCGCTTGATACCCGCCGCATCACCATCAACCCAGACGGCGAAATTTTCGTGCAGCTCACGGGGCAGACGGGCGAACAGTCCATCGGCGCCCTTACGCTTGCTTCCTTCGCCAACGAAAAAGGGCTCGAACCGCTCGGCGGCAATCTTTACCGCGAAACCGCCGCGTCGGGCACGCCGGCGCAAGGTCAGCCCGGTCAGGATGGCCGCGGGACGCTGCGCCAGGGCCACCTTGAAGAGTCGAATGTCGATGTCGTGCAGCAGATCGCTGAATTGATCGAGGCGCAGCGCGGCTACGAACTCAATTCCAAAGTCATTTCCGCCGCCGATCAGATGATGGGCGCGACAACGCAGATCAGGTGATGTCATGAAAAAATTCGCCGGCGTAATCGCAATGTCAGTTCTCGGAACCAGTATCGAGTCCGCTGTCGCCGAGGATGTCGTCGCTGCACGAAATATCCGCGCGGGGTCCATTATCTCCGCGGCCGACATAATCACACCGGACGATCGCGTCGCGTTGCGCCGCGCGGTCGACATTATCGGCATGGAAGCCAATCGCGCCTTCTATCGCGGTCAGCCGATCGACGAGTCGAAGCTTCGACCGCCGACCCTGATCAAACGCAACGCCATCGTCCAGATGGAGTTTGCACGGGGCGCGATGACCATATCCGCCGAGGGCCGCGCGCTGGATAACGGCGCACTGGGCGACCGCATTCGCGTCATGAATCTCGGATCGAAACGCATCGTGACGGTAGTCGTCACCGGGTCAGACTCTGTAAAGGCGAACCTATGAAAAAGACTGTTTCCTGCATCGCGGTTATCGCCGCGTGCCAGATGACGACGGCGTGTGTCGGGCGCCTCGATCACGCTTTCACCGCACCGCATATGTCCCCGCCGGGCGCGCCGCGACAGGAGGTGCCAACGGCCGCAGCCGAACGTCTCGCCCTCGCCGGCATGACGGCACCGGAGGTCGACGAGGCAGCATCAGCGGGCTCGCTTTGGCAGTCCGGCCCGACCTCCTTGTTCGGCGACCGCCGAGCGCGCACGCTGGGCGATATTCTGACGGTTGTTATCGAGATCGACGACGAAGCCGAAATCAAAAACCGGACCGACCGCACGCGGGACGCCACGGAAGGGCTCTCCATTCCGAACTTCTTCGGTCTCGCCAGCCTTGCATCTGACGTCCTGCCCAATGGCGCGACGCTCGATCCAGCGATTGACGCCTCGTCGTCCTCCGCAACGAACGGCGATGGCAACATTCGGCGCGAGGAAAAAGTGACGTTGCGTGTCGCCGCAACGGTTACGCATATGCTGCCAAATGGACATATGGTGATAACCGGTAGTCAGGAAGTGCGTGTTAATCACGAGTTACGCGACTTGCAGGTCGCGGGTATCATCCGGCCGGAAGACATCTCACGGCAGAATACCATCACTTACGAGAAGATCGCCGACGCCCGTGTCGTTTATGGCGGACGCGGCGTTATCAGCGACGTACAACAGCCGCGCTACGGCCAGAAGATCCTTGACGCAGTCCTGCCCTACTAGGAACCATGATTAAGATTATCGCCATTGTTATTCAGGTCATCGCCGTTGCCGGGGGCGCCTATGTTGGCGTCTCGCTGAGCACGGGGTCGCAAAAACCGACGCTCGCATCAGCGGACAGCGGCGGCGACAAGCAGGCAAAAAAAGACAACGCCAAGCCGGAAAAAGAAAAAGAGAAAAAAAAGAAATCGAAGAAAGACGGCAAATATGGCGGCAAGGACAAGGACAGCGGCGAATCGACAGGATTCATGAAATTCAGCCGGCAATTTGTCGTGCCGGTCGTATCGCGAAACAACGTCTCCGCACTGGTCATTCTGGACATCAATCTGGAACTTGATCCGTCAGCGACGGAAAACGCCTATTCGCGCGAACCGAAGGTTCGGGACGCGCTTCTTAAAACGCTGTTGCAACTCTCAAATGAAGATGCGTTTGGCGGCAGCCTGCTTGAGCAGGAAAACCTCGCGCAAATCCGCGCGCGTCTATTAACTTCCGCAAAAACCGTACTGGGAGAGGACGTCGTTGACGTCCTGATCCTAAACGTCGCCCGGCAGGACGTCTGAAGCATCGCCTTGCGACGCTGAAGGCGCGCTGCGCAACGCGGCGATTTCCGACGGACTGACAATCGCGCCGTTTTCAAGCACCAGCCTCACGCCTGTTTCTTCAAAGCGCGCCTGGATGACCCGCGTGAAGGCGATCGGTTGAGCAACCTCAACGAGTTCGCCCTCGTTATACCGATTGATGCTCACGACATAGTCGCCATTCGGCGCTGTCCCGCCCTCGCCGTTTTCACCGCGCCATGTAAATTCCCGGCGCTGACTGCCGGCCTGTTCGCTGTAGACGACATTGCCTGCAAGATCGGAAACAACAATTTCCGTTGTCGTGCCGGGAGCGCCCTCGGGGACGAGATAAGACAGGGCCGCGCCTTCAAAATGCGCGGCGCCGCTCGTTGCTTCAACGTCCTTGCCGATCCATTGGGAGGCTTCGTCAATAGCGCTGACGCTGAGGCGCTCCGTCAACGCATCCAGCTTGCTGTTCGTTTCGATCTGCTGTTCGACTGCCGAGAAGCTCGCGAGCTGCTCGACAAACTGCGTTGAATCGAGCGGACTTAGGGGATCCTGATTGCGCAATTGCGCCGTCAGCAGCAACAGGAAGCTCTGAAAATCTGACGCCGCGGTCGCAGCGCTTTCATTCGTCTCCGAAGGAACGGGAGACGGCTGACCGACCCCGAATGTGACGTCATTATTGATCGCTTGCATCGAATTCTCCCGATGAAATTACAAAAGCAGGTCAAGCTGCGCATTCTCACGCAGCGAAAGGTAGATTGTGTTCTGGATAGCCGCGGCGCCTGCGTCTGTTTCGAGTTCCGCCGCCAGTTCCCGGGCGGCGTTTTCGCCATCGGCGAAGCGCTGCTGGTCGCTGCTGAACTCAAAGCTGATAGACGCAAATCCCGCTTGTTTGAGATGCTGTTCGAGATCGACAATGTTTCTTTTCAGGTGATCGAGGGTTTCGGGGCGTTCGGCGCCCACAACGGCTCTGATCGTCTCGCCATTCTCAACATTGAAGCCGATACGCACGCGCCCGAGATCCGGCGGATCAAGGCGCACTTCGACGACGTCGCGCCCGTTGCGCGCAACGATTGCCGCCTGAATCTGCGGTAGAACGCCGGCCATGGCCACAAACGATTGTGCTGACGATGACGCGACCAGCGCAGCGCCGCCCGAGCCCCGCGTCGACGCGGCCTGTACTGACAGCGCCGGATCGAACAGGGCGTCGACTTCCCGCACGGCAACAGGACCGGCCTGCCCGCTAATGAACGGCGAGGCCGGAAAACCGTAAGCGTTGATAAAGCTGGTCGGCATCGCAGCCGCCGCAAGGATGTTTTGATTGCCCTGGGCCGGCGCGGTCGCCGCTTCCGCAAGCGTCGGCCGGATCTCGATAACCCTGTCGCGCCCCGCTTCCAGCTCCGGATGCAATCGCTGCGTTGGCGACAATCCTGCCCGAGCGTCAACAACGCGAACGTCGACGCCGGTCGCTGCATCCGGCCGCAGCGACAGCGTCAGCGCGCCATCGCGGCGCACGTCAAAATGTGTCGCCTCCCGGCCGTCCGCCGTCGGCGGTCCGAGTTTAATTGTTGTCAGGGCTGTGTCTGCACTCTGAGAAAGCGCTGCGCCCCGATCAGGCGCGACAACGCCTGCAAATTTTGACAGACTGTCAACATTTCTCGCCAATTGATTGACATCGCCATTCAAGGGGCGAAAAGCCTGGATTGAGGAGATGTTTTCGCTGCGCCCTGCGGCCTGCCTTTGAAACTCCACGCTGAGCGCACCGAGGCCCTCGCCCGACGCACGGAACACAGCGGCGTCGAACGCTGTGCGGTCATTGCTCGGACGTTCGGCCCTGTGCGCACTCTCGATGACAACGCCCGTTTCCCGCGCATCACCATCGCCGCGCTTCTTGCCGGCCCCGGCATCGTCGAAAATTTCGGCGAACTGGCCCGAACCCTCCGCGCCGTCGTCTTTAACGCCGCGTTCGACCTCCCGTACGCCAGACGCCGGATTGCCGGAGGTTTTTGGAAGCAACGCGCCGATTACGCCGACATGTCCTGATTCATTCATCAATCGGTATCCGATAAATATTTGTTAGGCACGTTATGCCAGAAATTGGTTACTAACTCTTTGCGTGCATTTTTCTGAGTTTTGAAGGACGCGAGAAGAAAAGTGTTAAAGGTTGAGCAACTTGTCGCCTCCCCGCAAAGCGCGCCCGCCCGCACCGCGCCGGACGCTGCTGCGCGAGACGAAGCTATGCTTGAACGCGCAAAGGAGTTCGAAGCCGTGTTCGTCGCGCAGATGCTGAAACACAGCGGCTTTGAAAAAGCGCTCTCCGCCGACAGCGGCTTCGGCGGCGAAAACTACGCCTCATTGTTGTTGAGCCAGTATGCGACGAGAATTGTCGACAGTGGCGGTTTCGGACTCGCCGAGAAGATTTACGAACAACTAAAAGCCAAGGAAGCCGGTGATGCGCCCGAACGAACCGTTTGAAGATACCGTTCATCGCCTGGCTGACGTTCTGAAGCGCGAGCGCACGCAGCTCCTCTCCGGAGAATTTGGCGGCCTCCCCGAACTGTCCGCCGCGAAAGAACGCTATGTCAGATTGTTGGAACGCCATCTTGCGGGACCGGACGCCAACAACATCCTGGCGGCCCATGCGCAATCCATCAAAGTGCTGAAACGGCTCGCATCCGAGAACGAGAAATTAATTCAATCGACGAAGGCCGGCGTAAAATCAGCACAGGAACGACTTGCGCACCTTAACAACTTAGATAGCGTTGTCGGTACTTACACGCAGAATGGCGAACAATTGAGGCTCGAAGATTCTGCAACCACGCGCAAAAAGATTGCATAATTTCGATTAACCAAAATTTATCTCCTGCGCTGTACAGTCGCAATCGACAACCTGAAGTACTTGTCGTGGGATGAAAGAACGCGTTCCACTTTCGTCAGGGTGGTGCAGAAAGTCCCGGTACGGAGAAACCGTGCTTGGAATTATGCGTAAAATACGCACACATAGGTACAAGGGAACGTAAATCATGCTTACAAACGAAAGCGCAATGATCGCGCTCACAACTTTGCGCCAGATCAATCGTGATCTGACGTCAGTTCAGCAGGAAATCTCAACCGGCCGGAGCATCTCGAACGCTCGCGACAATGCGGCGATCTGGGCTGTTTCAACGGTCATGCAGTCGGACGTCGACGGGTTTGAAGCGATCTCTTCATCGCTCGACCTTGGCGCATCGACGGTTTCTGTGGCGCGCGGCGCCGCCGAGACGATCACCGGCCTCCTGCAAAACATGAAAGAGCTCATCGTTAGCGCGCAGGAAGACAATGTCGACCGGACGAAGATTCAAACGGACATTGATCAGTTGGAATCTCAAATCACGACGATTGTCGACGCTGCTCAGTTTAACGGTCTGAACCTCTTGAAAGGCACAGATTCGGTCAACATTCTCTCTTCGCTGAACCGCGCCGCCGACGGCACGGTATCGACGTCGAACATCTCGATCGCTCGCAGCGATCTGTCGATTACGGGCGGCGTAGCGCTGCCGATCACCGGTACGGCGACAGCTTCCGCGACAGCGGGCGCAGGCACTGGCGGCACCGCGGCGTCACCTGGAACTCTAGACCTTACAGTGTCCGGCACGCCAGCGACCAGCGAGACCTTTACGATCACTGTCGGCGGCTCAGACGTTACGTTTACGACTGACGGCGTATCGGCTGAAGACGCAGACGGCGTCGCCGCCGGTCTTCGCGCTGCCGTACAGGCGCAAATCGACGCCAGCAATCCGGCTTTCGCCGGCATCACCGTTGGCGGCACAGGCGCGGTCGTGACGATTTCAAACTCGAATGCGTCTGCCGTAACCATCGGCGTTGCATCTGACGCTTCGGGCGGCGAAATCGCAGCGGCCGGCGGCGCGACTGAAGTCGACGCACAAACGCCCGCCACGCCAAACGACACCGCAGGCACCGGCACGATTACTATCGGCGGCACGGTTACAGCCGGCGAAATCTTCACCCTTGGTGTTGGCGGCACGGACTTCACCTACACAGCCGTGGCCGGCGACGGCACGGATGAAGTTGCCGCCGGACTTCGCGCCGCGATCGGCACGAATGTGACGGATGTGACCGCTGGCGGCACAGGCAGCGATGTCGTGGTCTCCAACCTCGGAACGGCCGACGTTGCGCTTACCGGCGCGGTTGCAGCGGCCAACTCTTCCGGCCTTGCCAGCGTCGCTACGATCGACGTTACGACCTCTACCGGCGCAACGGCCGCTTTGACCGAAATCGAAGGGCTGATCAACACCAGCATCGATGCGGCGGCGGCTTTCGGTTCCGCTCAGAAGCGGATCGATATCCAGAACGAGTTCGTCAGAACGCTGACCGACTCCCTGAAAACCGGCATCGGCGCCCTTGTTGAGGCCGATCTCGAAGAAGCTTCCGCCCGCCTGCAGTCCCTACAGGTGCAGCAGCAGCTCGGCGTTCAGGCCCTGTCGATCGCTAACCAGCGTCCGCAGGTTCTGCTCGGTCTCTTCCGATAAGATCGTGAGCTCGGGGGCGGCGCCAGCCGCCCCCGGTTTTTCTCAAACCCATAGGTCAGAAGGCCACCCATGATAGAAGCGTCATTGGCGAATACTGCTTACGATTCCTCAGTCCGATCGATCGGCAGCGATCGCGGTATCGAATACCAAATCTTTTCTCAAGTTACACGCGATCTGGCCAGCGTACGCGCAGACGCCCACGACTATCCCGCCAAGCTCGCCGCGGCGCTCCACAAAAATATGAAGCTGTGGACATTCCTCGCAGGCGAAGTGGCGATTGAAGCCAACAAACTTCCCGCGCAGCTTCGCGCCGGGATCTTTTATCTTGCAGAATTCACCCGTCATCAGACCACGAAGATTCGCGCCGGCGAAGCCGACCCGAATGTTCTTGTGGAGATCAATACAATGATGATGCGCGGCCTTCGCGCACGGGATGAAAACAACGGTACGGAATAATGCCCGGTGGCCTGATTATACGACTACGCCCCTATGAGAAGTTTCTCGTCAACGGCGTCGTTATCGAAAACGGCGACAAGCGCGCGCGCCTGCGCATAAAATCGCAGGACGCAAATATACTGCGGTTGCGCGACGCCATGCACCCAAGCGAAGCGACAACGCCGGTAAAACGGCTGTACTACGCGGCGCAACTGATTGTGACCGGCGACGCCCAGGTGGACTCCGCGCGGCTCGAACTCATTCGCGGGCTTGAGTCGCTCTACGAGGCCCTGCCCGATCCGCGGCATCGCGAAAAAATCGAGCAGGCCCAGCGAAACCTCAACGAAAACGAATTTTACCGCGTGATGCGCGCCCTGCGCCCACTGATTGCAGTTGAAGAACAGCTCCTGCTTTTCGCCCGGACGCAGGAACTCAAGCAGCTCAGCAAAGCCATTTCCTGATGTTCTTCCAACCGGTCATCGGATCCGGCGGATATTCCGGTTGGCTTGTTCTGCAGCGTACGGAAACTCGACAACGCGAGATTTTCGAGCAGTCGCCGACGCTCGAACGTAATGTCGAATATTTTCGTGAAAACATAGAGAGCGCCGTTACCGCTGAGGATCTGGTCTCCGACCGGCGCCTTCTCACCGTCGCCCTCGGGGCGTTCGGCCTTGATGAGGAAATAAACAAACGAGCTTTCGTTCAGAGAATTCTCGAAGACGGTACGGAAAGCCTGGAGGCATTTGCAGTCCGGTTGAACGAACCCCGCTATCTCGCTCTGGCCGAAGCATTTGGCTACGGTAATACAGGCGGCGGCGAAAACGTTCAGCAGGAAGGTTTCCGCGAAGACATCATCGCCCGCTACAAGGTGCGCGCTTTCGACCTCGCCGTTGGCGAAGTCGACAATGATGCGCGCCTTGCGCTTAACTTCCGCCGCGAAATCGCTGACATCGCATCTGAGGATACTTCGGAAGAAGTCATCTGGTTCCGCATTATGGGACGGCAACCTATCCGTGAGGTCGTTGCGACGGCGCTTAATCTTCCGCAGGAGATTTCGCAGCTGGACGTCGACCGACAGCGGGAACTGTTTGAAGATAAGGCGGCGAGCGTTCTCGGGACTTCGGATCCCACCGTATTATCGGACCCGGAAGTCATCGACGACTTGTTGCGCCGCTTCTTCCTTATCCGTCAGTCGCAGAGCGGCCCGACGTCGTTAACGCCGGGCTTTTCCGCTTTGACGCTTCTGCAAAACACGGCTCTCGGCGCGGGCGCGACCCAGAACCTTTTCCAATCGCAGTTTTAATGCAACGACGCTACGCGTCCTTCCGCGTGAGCGCCGCTTCCAGTTTTGCGTAGCTCTCTGCGCACGATTCGCTTTTTTCCGTGATGAACCTGTCGAGCGCCGGCCAAACCTCGATGGCCTCGTCAATCTCCGCATCGGACCCGGCCGCATAAAGACCCGTCTGGATCATCGTCGCCGCGTCGTCATAGGCCGCAATCAGCGTGCGCGCCCGCGACAACATCTGGTTTTCCTCTTCGCTCGCCGCATTCGGCAGGCTGCGCGAAACGCTGCGGCGAATATCGATCGATGGAAATCTGCCCCGCTCCGCAATGGCGCGGTCCATCACGACATGTCCGTCAAGAATGCTCCGCACCATGTCGGCAATCGGCTCGTCCATGTCCGACCCGGCCACCAGCACGCTGAAGATCGCAGTAATATCGCCCGCCTCGCCCGCGCCCGGCCCCGTGCGCTCGGCAAGCGAGGCAATAGCTCGAAATGTCGACGGCGGATAAGCGCGCAAGGACGGCGTTTCGCCGGCCGTTAAGGCGATTTCGCGGTGCGCGTCCGCAAACCGCGTAATCGAATCGAACAGCACAAGGACATGCAGGCCCATATCGCGAAAATATTCCGCTGCGGCAACGGCCATCATGGCGCAGCGCCGCTTCAGGGGCGCCGGCTCGTCGCATGTCGATACGAAGACGATCGATCGGTCGCGGCCTTTCGATTCCAGTATTCTGTCGACGAACTCGCCGATTTCGCGGCTGCGCTCTCCGATCAGCGCAACAATCACGACATCCGCTTCGATACGCCTCGCAAGATCGCCCACAAGCGTCGTCTTGCCGACCCCGGACCCGGCAAACAGCCCGACGCGCTGCCCTTTGCAGAGCGGCAGAAAGGTGTCGAAGGGCGCCAGCCCCGTGTTCAATCGCGCGCCAAGCCCCCGGCGGTTGGTCATGGCCGCCTCGGCGGCGTTCAAGGGCATCACCCGGTCGCCGCGCGGCGTGACGGCGCGATCGACGGCCTCGCCGGAGGCGTTAATGACGCTGCCGAGCCATTCAACGCTGGGTCGAAACTCATTATCAGTACAAAGATAAGCACGATCCCCCGGCGCCATGCCTGTCATGGACGCGTCAGGCAGCACGAATACCGCCTCCTCGCGCATTGCGACGACCTCGCCGTAAGTTGGTTGCGCGCCGGCAAACCGCAACCGGTCGCCGATCTTCGCGAAGTCGTTCAGCCCTGCGATTTCCAGAAGTCCGTTTTCAACGGAAACAACACGGCCCCAGAGCGTGTGACTCAAGGCCGATGGTAATGAACCATTAACTATATGTTGGAACGTCGCCGTCACGTTTTGGCACACCGATTAAGTTTATTTTCAACTTTCACGATTATTTTCATAATCAATAATCCTTAACAGGACGTCGGCGAATGCTTGAAAATTTGAACATTCTGAAGATGGCCTCAGCCATGGCGCGCTACGCAGCGGAACGCCATCAGCAGCTGTCGGAAAACATCGCCAATGCGGATACCAGCAACTACCGCGCGAAGGATCTGGAGCCATTCGCTGACGCCTATGCGCGCTTCGATGCGGCGCGGGCCGCAAACAAAAATGGCGGCCTGTCGTCCGGCGCGACGGGATCGTTCGCCCGGCTTGTGGATATCCCCAGCGCCGAAACGCCCAACGGAAACAATGTTTCGCTGGAAGACCAGTTGACGCGCACCATTGAGGCCCAGGCCGATCACAAGACGGCGACGCTTCTGTACAAGAAGTCGCTCGACATGCTGCGCCTCACCTTGAACAAGGGGGCGTAACGGGACCATGAACTCCTTTATGAACTCCATGGAAGCGGCGGCGAGCGGCATGCGTGCGCAAGGCTTTCGCATGCGCGTCGTCAGCGAAAACATCGCCAACGCCGATACGCCCGGATACCAGCGCAAGCTTCTTTCCTTCAACACCGTGCTCGACAGCGTTTCAAAAACGTCCCTCGTCGCGGCCGACCGGATATCGCTCGATCAAAGCGCGCTGGAAGAGAAATACGATCCGTCGCATCCCATGGCGGATGAAAACGGCAATGTCTCAATGTCGAACGTCAAGCTTCTGATTGAAATGGCTGACGGGCGCGAGGCAAGCCAGTCCTACGAGGCAAACCTCGCAACCTTCCAACAGGCCCGCGAAATGTATGCAAGCCTGCTCGACGTACTCAAGAGGTAGAAAATCTCATGAATGTAAATGTTTTTAACGCGCTTAATTCGGCTAACGCCGCGCAATCTCCGCTGACCGCGAAGAAGCCGCAGGCGGAAGCCGACAGCGGCGGCGGCGATTTCAAGCCGGTTGAGGCGGCGAAAGAATTCGCAAACGCGGTCGCCAATAGCGAACGCGCCGCGTCGGCGTATATGGTCGGAAAGGCCGACCCCCATTCGGTCGTGGAAGCGATCGCGTCGGCCGAGCTCGCGGTTGAAACGGCCGTCACGGTTCGAAACCGCGTTGTCGAGGCCTATCAAGAATTGCTTCGGATGCCGATCTAAGGCCGGGCACAACACCATGACCGAAGCGGAACTTATTGACTTGCTGCGATCGTATCTGTGGACGGGCGTCTGGATTTCCGCACCGCTGCTGATCACCGCGCTTGTGGTCGGCATCGCCGTCGGCCTGTTCCAGGCGCTGACATCCATTCAGGAAATGACGCTGACTTTCGTGCCGAAACTGGTTGCAATGCTGGTTGTCTTTACGCTGTGCATCGGATTTTCCGCCAACTTGTTGCTCGGCGTATTTGACGACAGCGTTACGCGCTTCATCGCGCGGTGATCCATGCGCATTACTCACTTCATATTCCTGCTCTGCGCATTCTGGCCGGGCGCGGTTTCCGCGGAAGCCTTCGCTGGGCGCGCCGGATGCATGGATGCGGCGGCGAAAGCCGAGGCGCGCCATGGAATCCCGCGAAAACTGCTTCAGGCGATTACCCTCGTCGAAACCGGACGCACCGAAAACGGGCAGTTCATAGCCTGGCCCTGGACGACGAACATTGACGCGAATGGGCGTTACTTTGAGTCGAAAAACGACGTCGCGCGATTTGTCCGGCGCAGGCTCCACGCAGGCGAGACGTCGATCGACATCGGATGCTTTCAGATCAACACGAAGTGGCACGGCGACAATTTCGATTCGATCGACGAGATGCTCGATCCGGCTGCCGGCGCCGAATACGCAGCGAAATTTCTTCTCGACCTGAAAAAAGAGTTTGGCGACTGGGAGACCGCGGCGACAAAGTATCACTCGCGCACGCCCGTCCACGCCAGACGATATGGGAAAAAACTCGCCGCCATTCAGGATTCGCTCCTGAAAGAGCCGAACGAAGACGAGGATCATTCCATCTCGCTGCCGCGGCGTACGCTCGTTGCCGTCAACAGCGTCAATACGGGCGGCGTTACGCTCTCGATTTTCAGCGATGCAGCGCCTCTTTTTGAACAAAGACAACGTCAATCGATCATTCAGGGCCGTGCAACCCCATGAACCTCAGTATCAAGACATTCTTTCAACCGACAGTAATGCTCGCCATCGCGCTGATGGTGGTCATTATCATGATGGTCCTGCCGGCGCCCGCCTGGGTCGTCGATATTGGCCTGACCGCCTCGTTCGCCCTGGCAATCCTGATCCTGACCATCACGCTCTTTATCGACCGCCCCTTAGACTTTTCATCATTTCCAACCATCCTGCTCGCATCGCTATTGCTGCGGCTGTCGCTGAATGTCTCGTCAACGAAGCTAATCATCAGTCAGGGCCATACAGGCGTCGACGCGGCGGGGGGCGTTATTCAGGGCTTCGCCATGTTCATCATGGGCGGCAATGTCTTTCTCGGGCTTGTCGTATTCGTCGTCCTGCTGATTGTGAACTTCATGGTGATCACCAAGGGCGCCGGGCGGATGGCGGAAGTCGGCGCCCGCTTTGCTCTTGACGGCATGCCGGGCAAACAGCTCGCAATCGACTCCGATATCGCTGCTGGCGCGATCAGTCATGACGAGGCGAAAGCCCGCCGTCAGCTCGAACAGGAAGAAACGACATTCTTCGGCTCGCTCGACGGCGCCTCAAAGTTCGTCAAGGGCGACGCCATCGCCGGCCTGCTCATTACGCTCCTCAATCTTGTGGTCGGCCTTGCCATCGGCATTGGCGTTCACGGTCTGACCTTCGGCGAAGCGATCTCGACATATTCTATCCTGACCGTTGGCGACGGCCTTGTCTCACAGATCCCGGCGGTCATTATCTCCATCGCCGCGGCGCTCCTGCTCTCCAAGGGCGGCGTTCTGGGATCGACCGACCGCGCGCTTTTCGATCAGCTCGGAAAATACCCGGCCGCCATGGGAACGGTGGCCGCGATGCTTTGCGTATTCGCGCTTTTTCCCGGCATGCCGTTTCTGCCCTTCATGGCCGGCGCCATCCTTCTCGGCTCGCTGGCGTTCCTCGCTCAACAACAACAACAGCGGAAAGAGACCGACAAGGAAAAAGCGGAGCTGGCGGAAGCGTCGGAGGAACCGACGGAGGTGTCGTTGGGCGACGTTCTCGACCTCGACGAGATTCACCTTGAATTCTCGCCCAATATCATTCCGCTCTGCCTCGACGCATCGAGTGGGCTCGACAAGCGCATTTCAAAAATCCGCCGATATGTGGCGGGCGAATTTGGTTTTATTGTTCCGGCGACACGCCTCACCGACAACTCCGCATTGGCGGAGAACGAATACTCGATCAGGATCCATGGCGTTGAAGTTGCGCGGAGCTGGCTCGATCCGAAGGGCGTGATGGTGCTGACGCGCGATGACGTTCCGCTCACTATCCCCGGCAAAGACGTGACGGAGCCGGTGTACCAGGCGCCCGCCCGCTGGATCCCCGCCGACCAGAGCGAGGACGCCGTCGTATTGGGTCTGCCGGTGATCGAACCGGTAGAAGTGATCGCAACCCATCTTCTGGAAGTGATCAAGTCAAACTTCGGCAGGCTGATGACCCGGCGCGCCTTGAGGCGCATTCTCGATGAATTCGTCTCAACGTCGGACTCGGCGAAAGCGGAGGCGAACAAGAAGATTCTCGACGAATTCATCACCGACGAGATGCCGTTCGATCTCGTTCAGGCCGTGTTTCGGTTGCTGCTCGAAGAGCGCGTTTCCATTCGAAATCTGCCGGTGATCCTCGAATCGATCAGCGAAGGGCGCTCCGCCCTGTCGACGCCGGAGCAAATCGCGGAGTACGTCCGACAGCGCATCGGCCTTCAGCTCACATCAAAGCTCCGAAATGAGGAAGGCTACCTTCCGCTCATCCAGCTTGCGCCTGAATGGGAAGAGCTGTTTCAGCAGCAGGAACAAAGACAGGAAAACGGCGTCAGCGATATCGCCCTGTCGCCGACCGACTTCAATCGCCTTGCAACGGCCATTCGCGAAGGTATTGCAAACGCTGTTGCGAAAGGCTCTTTCCCGGCGGTCGTCACCAGTTCGCAGCGCAGACGGTTCCTGACGACCGTCCTGTCCGCCAAGGGCATTCGCAACCCCGTTATCTCCTATGAGGAAATCGACCCGACCGAGCGGCCGTCGATTCTCGGCGTCGCATAGCGGGGCGACCATGGACTTCTTTCCCCTCGCCACGCTCGCGCCGCTTCGCGAATTCAGCGACGGATATGTCGTCCTCGCCGCCGCAATCTTCACGCGATTGTCGGCGCTGCTCTTTTTCCTCCCCGGCATCGGCGAGCGCATGATGCCGGTTCGCGTGCGCCTGATGGTCGCTCTGGCGCTCATGCTTGTCCTGCTTCCAGCCCATGCGGGCGATTTCACCGCGCCCGAGCGCCCGTCATTGATCGCTGCGCTGTTCGCCGCCGAAGCGGTCGCGGGTGCGTTGATCGGCTTCAGCATTCGCATCGCCGTCTTTGCAATTCAGACCGCCGGCGCGATCATCAGCCAAAGCCTGTCGCTTGCGCAGCTTTTTGGATCGAACGTTTCATTCGATCTTGAAACCCCGATCTCAACGCTGCTGATGTTTGCGGCGATTGTAATGGCGGTCACCGCGGGCGTTCACTTCGAAGCCGTCAACGTCCTGATGATGTCTTATGACATTATGCCTTTAGGCGCCTTTCCCGGCGCCAGCGCGACGGGAGAATGGGCCGCAGGGCGAACGGCGTTCGCGTTTTCCGCCGCATTGTCGCTTGCGTTTCCCTTTGTCGTGCTCGGCTTCATCTATAACCTTGCGATCGGCGCAGCGAACCGCGCCATGCCGCAACTCATGGTCGCCTTTGTCGGCATTCCCGCCATAACGTTTGCAGGTTTCGTGCTTCTCGCCGTAAGCGCACCCGTCATTCTGACCGTCTGGCTCGACATGACGCGCGACATTATCGGCGAATTTCTGGCGGCGGCGCCATGAGCGACAACGAACAGACGAGCGCCGACGACAAGACCCACGAGCCGACACCGCAGAAGCTGCGCAAATCGCGCGAACAGGGCGACGTCCCCTATTCCATGGAGGCGACGTCAGCGGCGACCTATGCGGCGTTCTTTCTGGCGGTTCTCATACTGTCCGGCTGGATCAGCATGGACATTTTTGCGGCGCTGAGGCCGTTTCTGTCAAACCCGGAAGCGGTGAACCTCGCCTTCGCATCGCCAGACCGGCAGGGCGTCGCGGCCGATCTCGTCTTTCGCACCTTTCGCGGCGTGCTTGCCCTCCTCCTCATTCTGGTGATCGGCGTTTGCGCGTCAGCGACGGTGCAGCGCGCCTTTGCGTTTTCTCTTACGAAGATAAAGCCGAAGTTTTCGCGCATTTCCTTTGTCTCCAACGCGAAAAACAAATACGGGCCCGAAGGGATTTCGGAGTTTGTCAAAAAGGCCGTGAAGCTCTGCGCCATTCTCGGCATTATTCTGTTCGCTGTTAAAGACCGATTTCTTGAACTGCCGACCTTAATCGGGAAGCCGGCCAATGCCTTGCCGATCTATTTCGTTAAGGAAACCATCTTCTTTGTCGGGCTGATTACGGCCGTGGCGGCGTTGATCGGGTTTATGGACCTGCCATGGCGCTATTTTCAGCACCGCAAGCGCCTGCGCATGACTCACGAAGAGATGAAGCGGGAAAACAAGGAGACCGAAGGCGATCCGATGCTGAAGGGCGCCCGTCGCCAGCGGGCCGAGGCCATCGCCACAAACCGGATGATGGCGGACGTGCCGAATGCCGACATCGTGATCGTCAACCCAACGCACTATGCAACGGCGCTGAAATGGAACCGCGATCGCGGAGCGGCGCCCATATGCATCGCCAAGGGCGTCGACGAAGTCGCCGCGCGCATTCGAAAAGCGGCAGCCGAACATGGCGTCCCGATTCGTCGCGACCCGCCCACGGCGCGGTCCATTTATTCGCTCGTTGAAATCGGGCAGGAAATCAAACGCGAGCATTTCGCCGCCGTCGCCGCCGCGATCCACTATGCGGACCAAGTTCGCAAGAAAAAACTGCGGACGGGCAAGGCATGAAAAAGAACGACATTCTGAAACTGAGCAAGCTGCTGGCGCTCAAACAGCAGGCGACCTCCCTGAAATACAGGAAGCGCCTTGCAGAACAGCAGCAGCTTCTTGACGAAGCCGCGCGCTGTTTGCGCGACAGCCATAGGCTCGACCTTGGCGACAATCACGAACCGACGGCGGGTGACCTGATCGCAGCCAATCGCTTCCGAAAAAACCTTCGGCGCAAGTCCGAAGACCTGACGACAGCAGCCCACAGTCTGAACGAGATGATCGAAAAACTGCGCGCCAATACGCGTCTGGCGCTGACGCGGGAGGCCGCCCTGGAAACGTTGCTGGCGGATCTCAAGAAGAAGATCCGCGCTGACGCCAACAACCAGGATGAAGAGCGCCGCGAGCAGAATACGCTCATCGATTATTGATCCGCCTTCGGCCGTTAATGCGCCGTTAAGTGGGCTGAATTTCCGGTTGCATACTGAATGATTTCTGATCGGTGGCGTATCACTGTGAGCGGCCGACCGGCCGGGACGCGCGGCGGCATACGGACAGGTTAACCATACTTCAATTCAATAGTGCTTTGATGTCCGGCGTTTCGAATTTACCGGGGGCTCCTTCATGTCTGCATCAGCCGCTATGGTCAACACACAGGAAATCGGCGCCGAGGTCATTCGCGCCCTGAATAATATGAATATTCCGCCAAAGCCGGAGTATTATCAGGTATGGTTCTCTCATCTGGAAAGCAGCAATGACGCCCTTTCCACCGACATACAGTCAAAGATCAATAACGAAGGCGAAGTCGACGAGTTCTTCCTGAAAGCGGTGCACGAACAATATTTCGAACTCGCACATCCCCCTAAACAAATCGAGCATTTTGCCGCCGAGGTTCTGAACGAAACCAACACCTTGCAACGGCTTTCAAAAGTTTTCGATACGAATACAAAGCAGTTCACGTCCGACCTTGCTGACGCTTCGCAAAACGCCGCCGACATCTCCAACAGCGACGGCAACACGACGAAGCTCCTGAACTCCCTTGTGGATATCGCCCAGAATGCGATTTCCCGCAACAACAAGCTGGAAAACGACCTATCAAATGCGTCACAAAAAATCGACAAGCTGCAATCGTCGATCGAGTCGATCACGCAGGACGCCAAGACTGATTTTCTGACAAAACTGAACAATCGCCGCTATTTCGACAGCACAATTACACAACTCATCGCCGCAGCGCTTACGGAAAAAACGCCGCTCTGCATGATCGTCGCCGACATCGATCACTTCAAGGCGTTCAACGACAAGTGGGGTCACCCTGTCGGGGACCAGGTGCTGAAGCTCGTCGCCGACGTATTGCAGGAAAACGTCAAGGGGCAGGACCTGCTCGCGCGCTATGGGGGCGAGGAGTTTGCCCTTGCTCTTCCGAACACGTCGCTTAAAGACGCAGTGACGGTGGCGGACAATATTCGCGTCGCCGTATCCAAGCGAAAACTGATCAACCGTGCGAACAACCAGAGCCTCGGACGCGTGTCGATGTCGTTCGGCGTCGCGCAACTTCGCGAAGACTGGCCCGTTGACGTGCTGTATAAGGCGGCGGACACCGCTCTTTACGACGCCAAGGAAAGCGGCCGCGACAGAGTGGTCTGCTGGACCGACACGGACGCCGACGCATAGGTTACGCACAGGACCGGCAACAGGCGGCTCGATAGCAATCTAGAAATTATCCTGAACTGATCGCGCGATTGGGAACACCGGCCACGACGGAGCGCCGGCGCTAACCCGTCCTATGCAGACGATACAACGCTTTTCAGTGATCAGTTTTCAGCAGTGATGATTTCCACGCCGGCAAGATTTGAGTTTTGCCAGCGGCGAGCGATCCGATACTTCGCGGCAAGAACCGGAATTTCGATATCGCAGGCATGGGGCAGATCAACGGCCTCGGTAAACTGCAGTCGGAAGCCGCGCGGCGTGATATCGCGCACGGTGCAGCTGACAGCGCAATCATTCGAGATCCTGACAAGGGCCAGATGCAGGACGCGCTTGCGAGGTTGCAGCCTGTTTGGATCCTTGATCCGATCGTTGATCGTGGCAAGGGTCTTGAGGCGGCTCGATAACGCGGCTTGCAGCTTCGCATTATTCTGAGCGTCTTCTTGCATATGGCGTCGGCTACCAAACATGCGGTGAAGAGTCGTATATTTTCAATAATATACCGTTAACGCTAACGGATATTGATCATTAACGTATTGCCGCTTCCCGCCGCCGGGAAGACCGACGGCGGGACAAAACCGGCGGGGCGTTCCGCCATCGCCGGGCGCTTTGCGGGACTTGTCGGGTTTCCCCATTACGCCCTGAGCGGGCGCTTCGCAGAATGCGCTGAAACGCCGGCGGCCGACAAAGACGAACTGGCGGAGTTTCTCAATACGGCGGAAGGTCGCGCAGCCGGTTTTTACCAGCGCCTGCTGGTCTTCGAATTAAAAGCGAAACTTGCAGCGACGGACTAAGTTATTCAGCCGGCGCCTCCGGCAATCCCTCCAGCAGATAAATGTCAAATCGCGACCAGTTCTTGTCGATGCGGTCCGATTTCAGTTTCTCATATTCAGGGTCGGACCAGAAGGCCCGCGCGGCGTCCATCGACGGCCATTTGGAGATGACAGAAGCGTTCCCAACACGATAGCGACGAACAATATTGAGTGCTTCATTTGGACGCCTCCTTTGAAGCCGAAGCCCTGCGCGACAAGCCAAACAGAATCGCCAGCCCCGCAACCCACGGCAATATGCGTTCTTTCCAGGCGCCGGGCCCGGCGTCGGCAAACTGGTTGAAGTAAACGGCAAGCGCAAACCCGGTGATCATCGCCGCGAGAATGACCGCGGGCCTCATCTGCCGGCCGACCGCCCGCGCGACGATAACGGGGCCGAACGCGGCGCCAAGCGCGGTCCACGCAAAGAGGACGCGCCCGAATATGGTCGCCGGCAGGAACAGCGTCAGCAGAACCGCACCGACGCAAAGCGCGACAATGACCACGCGCGTGATCATGACTTCTCTGCCCGGCGCCGCTTTTGCGAGCCCCATATCGTGGCTCGCCGCCGCGGACGCCACAAGGAGCTGGCTGTCCACCGTCGACATAATCGCCGACAGAATGGCGGCGTAAACAAGCGCCGGCATGATGCCCGGAAGCAGTTCCTGCGCCGCGTCGAACACAATGGATTCGCCAAGCGCCGCTCCGGGTTCGGCGATCGCACGCGCCGACAACGCAACGACGGACATGCCTGCATAAACGAGCGCACCCCAGCCGATGGCGACGGCGCCTCCTTGCAATCGCGCCTTGCTGTCTCGCGCCGCCATGACCCAGGTCATCAGATGCGGTTGCCCAAGCGCACCGAAGCCGATGGCGCTCACCCCGAACACAAATCCGACTGCGGACCATCCGGCGTTCGCGCCGAACGGCGCCGTAATTGACTGTGCTTCATTTACGAGCCCCGCCGCAACGCCGTCAAATCCGCCGGCGGACGCCAATACGGCGAAGGGTAAAATCGTCGCGATGGCCGCGATGGACAGACCTTGCAGCGTATCGGTGATGCTGACGGCCCAGAAGCCGCCAAGAAATGTGTAGGCGAGAATAACGCCGGCGCCGATGATGACGGCCATCGTGCCGCTGATTCCGAAAACGTCCGCGAGCGCCGCGCCGGCGCCCTGAAACTGCGCGGCGATGTAAAACGAGAAACAAAAGAGGATCATCAACGCCGCAACGATCTTTATGGCGCGATACATCACGCCCTCCGCGCCGGCGGCGATGACGTCCAGCGCCGTCAGATGGCCCCCTTCCCTTGAAGCGCGATGGAGCCATGGACCGAGGGCGAACCAGACCGCTGCGTAGCCGGCAAGAATGCCCGGAATCATCCACAGCGCCGATACGCCAACGGCCGCGACGAAACCGGTAAATCCAAGCAGCACCCAGGCCGACGACGTGGACGCCGCGTAGGCAAGGCCGGCGACGACCGGCCCAAGGGACCGCCCGCCAAGGAGGAAATCGTCCTCGGGTCCGCCCGCACGGCGCGCAGCCCAAACGCCGATGCCCAGCAGAACGAGCATATACGCGACAAGGGTGATCGCGCTCCCGGCGGCGGCGAGGGAATTTTCCATCGCTTTTTGCTCCCGACTGGATGATATTTTGACCTGAAAGCAAGATCACGTCAAAATGATATACCATTTCAACTTTTCAGAAAGACCCTGATGACCCTTGAATTTGAGCCCACCATGGCTTGCCCCGGGAAGACGGCGCGCGAGCTCTATGAGGAAGTGAAAGCCAACCCCGCCCGCGCCCGGTTCGGTTTCGGCGAAAAGCTCGCCATCGTAAATGTCGACGTGCAACAAGCCTATACGCGCCCGGACCTGTTCCCGAAAACGTCCTACGTGACCCACCCGAATCAGATCGGATTCATCAACGAGCTCTCGGCCCTCGCGCGATCCAGGGAAATGCCGGTGATCTGGACGCAGGTGGCCTATAAGCCGGACGGCGGCGACGCCGGGGTTTGGGGAACCCGCACGGATACGCCGGACAGTCTTCAGAACATCAAATACGATTCCGAACGCCACAAGCTCGATCCCCGATGCGAAGTCAACGAGGCGATCGACTATGTGTACACCAAGCGCATGCCGAGCGCGTTTTTTGAAACGCCTCTGCAAAGCTACCTTGTGTGGCACAAGGTCGACACTGTTGTCGTCACCGGCGGATCGACCTCAGGCTGTGTGCGCGCGACAGCAGTGGAATCCCTGATGCGCGGCTATCGCACCATCGTGCCGGAAGAATGTGTCGCCGACAAACATGAGAGCTATCACTTCGCCAACCTGACCGACCTGCAACTGAAATACGCCGACGTTGTCGAAGTTCAGGAAGTTATCGACTGGCTGGAGCACAGGTAATGCACGCCGACCCGAACCTTTACGACTATTGGCCGTATAAAGACCGTCCAAAAATCGAATGGCCGGACGGGAAGAAGCTCGCCTTCTGGATTGCACCGAATATCGAGTATTACGAGTTCAATCCGCCGGTGAACCCGTCGCGGCCCGGATGGCCGAAACCGACGCCGGACGTCGTCGGGTATTCCCAGCGAGACTGGGGCAACCGCATCGGCCACTGGCGGCTTATGGAGCTGCTCGACAAATATGAGATGCGGGGTTCCATATCTCTCAATGTCGCCATGTGCGATCATTGCCCGGAAATTATCGAGGCCTGCAACGAGCGCGATTGGGAATTCTTCTCCCACGGCATTTACAACACGCGTTACTCATACGGTTTCGACGAGGCGCAGGAACGCGCCGTGCTCGAAGACTCCATAAATACAGTCGAGCGGGCGACCGGAAAGCGCATTCGCGGTTATCTTGCGCCGGCGCTCACCCATACGGAGAGAACATTCGATCTGATTGCGGAATATGACTTCTGGTATACCTGCGATCTCTTTCAGGACGACCAGCCCCAGCCGATCAAGACCAAGTCGGGCAAGCTGATCTCCATGCCCTACTCGCTGGAAGTCAACGATGTCATTACCTATGGCGCCCAGGCGATGACGCCGTGGCGATACGCCGACGTTCTGAAGCGCCACTTCGATCAATTACTGCGCGAAGGCGAAGACAGCGGCACAGTCATGTGTATTCCGCTGCACGCCTATCTCGTCAGCCAGCCGCACCGGATCCGCCCCTTCGAGGACGCGCTGAAACACATCACGGCGCATCGCGACGATGTCTGGATCACCACCGGCGCCGAAATCGCCGAGTATTACCGGCGCCACTACTGGGACCAGACCCTCACCGATATCAGCGGGCGCGGTCTCGCTCGGCCCGGCACAGGGTTCGACGGGGGAGCGACAGCGCCATGAGCCTCCCGCCGGATTACCTCGACTACCCGAACCGAAAACACGGTCAGGATCATGACCGGTATCAATGGAGAATCGTCGGCGATCGGAAGAAGAAATCGTTTTCGGGCGGTGCGGCCCTTGGCGTCGCCGTCGTCGTCCCGCTCGAATACTTCATGCTCAATCCGTCGGGCACGCCGTTTAAGCATCCCGGCGCCATGGCGACGCCCTATCCGGACCTCCGCCATTACACGACCCGAGATTACGGCAATCGCGTCGGCGCCTACCGTTTGCTGCGCGCCTTTGAAAAGGCCGGCGCGAAAGCGACTTTCGCGGTGAACGCCGTGTTGCTGGATCGCGTGCGCCCTCTTATCGACGCCATCGTTGGGGACGGTCACGAAATCGCGGCCCATGGCTACGACACGGATTCAATTCACTGGGGCGGCGTTGAAGCGGAAACGGAGCAACGCTACGTGGAAAAAACCCGGTTAGCGTTTGAAGCGGCCGGCCTCGCTCCCCGCACCTGGATGAGCCCGGCGCGGCAGCAAAGTTTTAACACGCCCGACCTGATTGCCGACGCCGGTTTTGATATCTGTCTCGACTGGGAGCTGGATACCGTTCCTGTAAAGATGAAAACGAAAAGCGGAACCATATCAGCGTTTCCGCTTCTGAACGAACTTGACGACCGCTTTCTCCTTTCCACGAAGAACCACGACGAGGCGTCGTGGCGGGACCAGATTCTGGAGGCGGCCGACATGACGGCGTCCGAGGCGACGCGCCATGGCGGGCAGCTGTTCGGATTTACCATGACGCCCTATCTTGCGGGACTGCCCTTCCGCATTTGGGCCGTAGAGGAAATTCTCAGCGGCCTTGCAAACCGGGACGACATTCTCGTCGACACAGTGTCCAACCTCAACGATGGCCTTTCATGAATCGCCGTAATTTCATCCTCGCATCAACCGCCGCCGGAGCTTTCATGACAAACGCCGCCGCCGCAGGCCGGGAACGCTACACCGCCCTCGCCCTTCAGACCCTTTGTGACGCCGTCAATCAGGACAAATCGCGCCGCGCCGCGCGCAACCGAATGGAAACGTCCGCAGCACGGGTGACCCAACAAATCGCCGCGTCAAAGGGCTTTCTCAAAAGCTTCAACGGTTACGACCTACGGCTCGTCGTGCTGCCGGAATACTGGATGACCGGATTCCCCCTCGGCGAAACGCGAGAGGAATGGCAGGACAAGGCCGTCATTGAAACGGACGGCAAATTCTCCGGCATCATGGCGGAGATGGCGAAAAAGTTCGGCATTTATCTGTGTTCAAATCATTACGAGAATGATCCGAATTTTCCTGACCTCTATTTTCAGGCAAATGTCGTCTATGCACCGTCGGGCGACACCGTCTTGCGCTATCGCCGGATGATCTCGCTCTATTCGCCGACGCCTTATGACGTCTGGGACCGCTATCTTGAGGTTTACGGCGCCGATGCAATCTTTCCCGTCGCCGAAACGGATATCGGCGTGCTTGGAACCATTGCGAGCGAGGAAATCCTTTATCCCGAGATTGCGCGCATGCACGCCCTCAATGGCGCTGAACTGCTCCTGCACCCGACGTCGGAGGTCGGCGCGCCGGGCCTCACGCCGAAAGACATTGCAAAGCGCGCCAGAGCGCTGGAAAATATCGCCTATGTGGTTTCCGCGAACTCAGGCGGCATCGCCGGGACCGCGGTCCCGCTGACATCGACCGACGGCATGTCGAAAATCGTCGATTGGAAGGGCAATGTCGCGGCCTCGGCCAATCAGGGCGAAACAATGAATGCGAATGCCGTCATCGATCTGGACGGGCTGCGCGCTGCACGGCGAAAAACAGGCATGTCGAATTTTACATCAAGGCTGCCGCTGGCGGCGTTCGCCGGGACATACGCAAAAGAGATCGCGCCGGCGAACCGAACGCCCGATGGAAAAATGATCGAACGGGCCGACGCCATCGCGCAGCAACAGGCGGTCATCGATCGTCTCGTTGACGACGGCGTTATCAGATAGGCGCCGCTCCATGCCCGATAAAAAACTGATCTACAAGTCCGGCTCGCCATGCGGCGAAATCATTTTGAACCAGCCGGACAAGCGCAACGCCGTAAACTCCGAAATGTGGCGCGCCCTGGCTGACGCCGCCGAGGAGGCGGCGGCCGACGCCAACGCCAGCGTCGTCATCGTGCGCGGCGAGGGAGAGCATTTCGCGGCCGGCGCCGATATCACCGAGTTCGAACAGGCTTACGCCACGGCGGAAAGCGCCGAAGCCTACACACAGACAATGCTTGATGCACTCGACGCGCTTGAAAACTGCAAGAAACCGACGATTGCCATGATCCGCGGCTCTTGCGTCGGCGGCGGCTGTTCCATCGCCCTTGCATGCGACATGCGCTTCGCCGGCGTAACAGCGCGCTTCGGCGTAACGCCGGGTAAACTCGGCCTCGTCTATTCGGTCGCCGACACGCGCCGCCTCGCACAGACAGTCGGTTCAGGCAATGCGAAAGATCTTCTTTTTACCGGACGCCTCATCGACGCCGAAGAAGCGTTGCGTATCGGACTATGCGAACGCGTCTATCCCGATGAAGAACTCGAAAAACAGGTAAAGGACTTTGCCCTGCAAGTCTCCGCCACCTCCCGATGGTCGGCCGCAGCCACCAAACGAACCTTTCGCATGATCGCCGACGGCGTCGCCGATCATGACGCCGACGCCATGGCCATCATGGTCGAGTCGTTTCAGGGCGCAGATTTTCAGGAAGGCTATCGCGCGTTTCTGGAAAAACGGAAACCGGACTTCCCGACCAAATAAGTTACGCAAACTTCGGCGGGGACGGCGCCTCGCCTCGCAGTTTTTCAAAGGCTTCCGCGGCGGCGAGCGCGACCTCATCCCGCCCTTTCCGGGCGATGAACTGCACCGAGGCCGGCGGCGCGCCATCACGCGTTGCAGGGACCGCGACCGCAGGCGCGCCCGCAAAATTGCCAATGCATGTAAAGTCCGCCTGATTTGCCGGAACCGTTTTCCCGAACGCGAACGGGCCCTGGGGCGCGGTCGGCGCAACAAGAACATCGACAGTTTCGAACACCGCATCGAACGCGGCGCCGGCGGCCTGCACATCCGCATAGGCTGCATCGATTTTTGCCTGCGGTTGGCCGGCGCCCCACTCCAGCAGTCCTCGAAATGCGTCTGAAAATCCGGCGGGGTTTTCCTTCAGCGCCTCTTCGTGGGCGCGATGTCCTTCAACTTCGCTGATTAGCAGACCGCGCCGTCGCAGCGCGCCAAAGTCGAAAGACGAAATATCGACGCTCGAAACGTCGCCGAGCGATGCGAGCCTATCCGCGGCGCTGCGAAATGCGGCGATGACATCCGGGGAAACATCGACGGCGTCTTTCCAGTCGGCAACGCCGTAGCGAATGGCGTCCGGCGCCGCAGGCAACGCCGCGCCGGTCATTGCCGGCAGGATTGCAGCCAAATCACCGGCATTGCGCGCGTGGGGGCCGATATGATCGAGCGTCAGCGAAAGATCGACAAGCCCAACCCCCGAAACAGCGCCGTAGCTCGGCTTCAGGCCTGCGACACCGCAATAGGCTGACGGTATGCGAACGCTGCCCATGGTATCGGTGCCAAGAGCGAAAGCGCACAGACCCGCGGCCACCGCCGCGCCCGACCCGCCCGACGAACCGCCCGGCGTCAATCCGTCTCCCCACGGATTATAGCACCGCCCGAAATGGAGGTTGTCCGTTGTCGCCCCGAGGGCGCCCTCATGCATATTGAGAATGCCGATCGGTATCGCACCGGCATTGCGCAAATTCGTCACGACCTGCGCGTCCTTATCAGCGACGCGGTCTCTATACGCCGCGATGCCGCCGTGCCACGGCATGCCGGCAACGGCAATATTCGCCTTGACGCCGAACGGCGCCCCGTCAATCGGCGATAAGGGCTTGCCAGAGCGCCATCTTTCCGTAGCGGCGCGCGCATCGCGCTCCGCTTCCGGCAGGCAAAGATGCAGGAACGCGTTCAGCGCGGGGTTGTAGCGATCAATGCGGTCTTTACAGACATCCAGCGCGTCCAGCGGCGTTAACGCCCCTCTCTCGAACGCCGCGGACAGCGCCCGAACGCCCGATACCGCAAAGTCTTCACGATCGCCCATCAGAACCGTTCGTCGATCAGGCGTATCGGTTTCTGACGGACGTCGATTTGCGTCAGCGGCGACAATGAACCCGGCGGCGCCAGCTCAACAACCGGCGCGATCCCGATTTTCCTCTTCAGAATATTTTGCAGTTCTTCCTCGACGGCTGGCGATTGCTCGGCAACTTCCGCAACAACGATAAACTCGTCGCGCCCGTTCTCATCGCGGCGGGCCTTGCAAATGAACTCGCCCTTGAAAACGGACGCATCCTCCAACATCGGGCCGACCGCCTGAGGAAATATGTTGATGCCGCGAATTTTGACCATGTTGTCGGACCGGCCAAGGAACCCTTCGATACGGCGGAAATTAACGCCAATCGACGACGGCGCCGTCATTTCGCGAGTCACGTCGTGGGTGTTAAAACGAATGATCGGATAGATATCGTCTTTGTAAAGGCACGTGACAACCATGTCGCCTTCAGCGCCCGGATCCACGGATTTGTGCGTGTCTATGTCGCAAACCTCAAGGAACTGCGCGTCCTCCATAACATAGAGGCCGTCCTGGTCCGGCCCCTCGCCCGCAATTGCGCCGGTATCGCCGACGCCATACCAGTCGAAACATCGGGCGCCGCCCCAGCTTTTCGAGAGCGCCTCCTTGTCTTCCCGCCCGAGATGGCCGGAGATCATGCGGATGTTGATGTCTTTGCCCGGTTCAATGCCGGCCTCGGCGGCCACCGTTGCAAGCTTTTTGATGTAGTCGGCGAAGCCGACGATCACCGTGGCGCGAAAATCACGCATCAGCTCGACCTGCCGCGCGGACCGCGTTTCAACCCCCGTTCCCGCCGACATGAAAATAGCGCTGGTCCAGTGGATAGCCGCTTCGCGCACATAATGGCCGCCGTTGATCATGCCATGACCGTATACGGAGTGTATCACGTCGTCTGGCCGCAACCCCTGAAACCGGTATAGCCGCCCGAGCAACAGGTTTTGCGCTTCGCGGCTTTTCGGTCCGAACAGCAGAACCTGCGGCGTGCCCGTTGTGCCGGACGTCGTATGGAAGATGACCGGCGGCTTTTCACCGGCGCCATAGCCTTCAAAACCCGCAAAGTCGCCGATCGGCGGCGCAGCCGCGATGGAGTCCATAATGTCCTGCTTGTCGAAAACCGGCAGGCTGGGCAGATCGTCCAGCGATTTGATATCGCCGTTCTCGAACCCGGCGGCGCCCCATAACCGCTGATAGAACGGCGTCGCCCAGGCCCGGGCGACACACCGCATGAACAGCTTGTCCTGACGCGCACGCAATTCGTCACGCGAAAGGGTTGTTGCAAACTTTGTGAAGTCGTCGCCTACCGGATGGTCGCGCTCAAGCGCAGCCCAGTCGACCGAATTAAAATAAGTGCGATGGCCGTCCATGGTCACTCCTCCAGCCCCGCGGCGAGGCGCGCAAGCAAGCCAACGTCGGGCCGGCTTTCCAGCTGATTGACAAACTCAATAATTGCGTCGGCGCGACTGTCCGCATCTTTCTCAATGCCGAACTTCATACAGTCCCGAAACTTTGTAAGATGCGCATCCTGCGTCATTGGATCTGCGGGCGAGCCGTAAAGAGCCGTAATGACGGTTTCCACTTCGTCACCATTTTTGAGCTGGGCCGCCACCCGTTGCGGCGTAAACGCCGCCGGGTCCGGCGTGCGATCGTCGATGATGGTAATCTTCTTCGCCAGCGCCGCGATGGCGGGATCGCCAAGGCGTTCGGCGGAGAAGTCCGGCAAGCCGACGCTTCCGGTTTGCAGAGCCACGGCGCCTGTATAGGCAAAACACAACCGCGCATAATTCACCGTCATACCGTCTTTATACGGACGCCCCACGAGGCGATGGATCAGCGGCGGCGCCGTCACCGTCAATTTGGCAAGATTGTCCGCGGTGACGCCCTGCTCGCGCAGTTTCTGTACGGCGACAATACCGCCCTGCGCCGCGCGGCCCGTCGGAAAGGGCTTGTGGGAGACTTCCGCGATGCGCCAGTCCCGTCCAAGCGAGGCCAGCACCGGCTCGATGTCCGTTTCCGCCTCGAACAGTTGCAGATAGCCGAAGGGGCCGTCGAAGACGTCATTCGGCCCCGGAAGTCCCGCCGCCGCGACGTCGCACGCCGCAACGGCGCCGCGGGCGGCGTTGGCGATCTGCACCGGCAGCGCGGGCTTTCCCTCCACATGGGCCTGCATCGTTCCCGAGCAAAATGCGAGCGCAAACCCAAGCGCATCGAGCGCACGCTGCTCGGAAAACTGTCGCAACCGCGCGATGGCGAGCGTCGCGCCGAAAATGCCGGCATTGGCCGGGCGAAAAAACCGGATGCCGGATTTTGCCGCGACGCCCAGTCCGGCGGCCACATCGACTGCGACCGCGATCGCAGCGATAAACTCTTTTCCCGAAACGCCGCCCCGCGCCTCAGCGTCAGCGAGCACGGCGGCAAATATCGTCGCCATGGGGTGAACGACAGCGGGTTCGTGAACGCAGTCGAACTCCTGACAGTGAATTTGAAATCCGTTCACAAAAGCGGCGTTCGCCGCGGGAAGCGTCTGCGCCCGCCCAAAAACATGGACGCCGCCGCCTGCGCCCCATTGGACGGCGGCCTCGAACAATTCGTCCGCCAGCGGCGCATTCCTGCCGGCGACCCCGACGCCAACCGTATCGAGGATAAACGTCTTCGCCGCGTGCACGACGCCCGGCGGTAAATCTTCAAACCGCGTATTCAACGCATGTCTGACAAATCTCACGGCGCTGTTCATCGAAGCGCCTCATGAAAGACAATGGATTTGAAATCGTCAAAAGCGCCGGCGTTATCGTCTATGCTCAGCGCAGCGCGCCGCAGGCGCGTGGCCGCGTCCTGTGCAAGCCCGCCAGCGCGCATCAGCATGTCGGCCTTCGCCGCGATGGTTTCATCGGAGGCAGGGTTTTCAGGGTCCCCAAGAGCATCCGGCATGTCGACGCGCACGCTTCGCCCGCCCGCAAAGCTCGCCGCAACCGCAGAGCCAAACCGCGCCGGGTAAACGCCGGTGAAATCGCCGTCTTCCTCGACGGCGATCTTTTCCCGCAATGCATGAATTTCCGGATCGGTGAGCGCTTCACCTTCAAAATCCGCAAGCGCCGGCGCGCCGCGCAGGAGCGCGACGGCGACGGAGTGTTGCAGTGAAAACTTTGCACTCAGCGAATCGACCGGATGCTGCCTGTCGCAAAAAACGAGCGCGTCTTTATAGGTGCGAACGGTGAACGCCTCCGCGTCAAACCAATACGAATGTTCGGACCGCAAAGCGAGCGCCGCATCGATCGCCGCATGGGCGTGCCGGCAGGCGGGCCAGGGTTTGAAGCTGACGTCGTGGATCGCCCAGTCCGCCTTTTCGTCTACGTCGACAACGCGCTCCGGATCGGCATCCCCGCAGGTGGCGGCGAAAAACCCTTGCGGCCCCTCGATAACAGTCCTCAGACCCACAAAACCGGAGGACGCGAGCTTCGCAGCAAACACACCGGCATGGGCTGCGCGCGCCGTGTGGAGTTGTTTTGCAAAGGACGCCGGTTCATGTCTCGTTTGCCAGAAGCCGCTTGCCTGCGTCCCGGCAAGTCCGAGGGCCCAGACGGTTTTCTCCGTATCGAGATTTAACAATGACGCGGCGGCGGCGGCGGCGCCGAACGGGCCGCAGGTGGCTGTGTTGTGCCAGAACCGGTAGTGGTCGGCCCCGACCGCACGGCCGACCCTGATCATCGCTTCATAACCGCGCACAATCGCGTCAAGAAAGTCGGCGCCCGATGCGTCCGTCTCCATGGCGACGGCAAGCGCCGCCGGGATCACGACGGGACCGGGGTGAAGCAGCGCGCGCTTGTCCACATCGTCCATTTCCAGAACGTTGCCGAGAGCGCCGAGATAGAAGATCGAACGCTTCGAACCGTCGCCGCCGAGCGCGTCAGCCATCGCCGCGGCGGCGGGCGACGCCGCGCCGGCGATGGCGCAGGCCGCCCAGTCCAAGAGATGTTTCGCGGCGCGCGCACGCGCGCCGGCCCCAACCGAGCGCGCCAAATGGTCGGCGAGCCGCTCCGTCACGGTGCTCGGATTTGGACTTTGTCCGGACATTTGCCATAATTAGCATGGCGCCCCGGCAAAGGGAACCAAAACGGAAAGGAAATACCCACAAAATGCGTGTAGAGAGCCCGGAAATGGCGATCCGCCGCCTTCGCGAAATGCTCCCGGAAAAGGCCCGGATCTACGCGCCGGGATGCGCGGGCGAGCCTCGGGTTTTTGTCGACGCCTTTCGAAATGAGCCGGGCCTCGCGGCCGGATTGACGTTTCTCGGCGTCTGGATTCCCGGCGTCAATCAAATCGACTACGCCGCCCTCAATGCGTCCGCCCGCACCGAAACCATTTTCATGGCGCCGCCGTTGCAGGAGAGTTTCGAACGGGGCGCCATCGACATCAGGCCGCTCTCCTACACGCAAACCTATCAATGGCTCCAGCAGACGCCCCTTGATGCGGCGCTGTTCCAGATCACGCCGCCGGACGCAAGCGGCAAGGCGTCCCTCGGCGTCAGCGCCGATTTTGCGCCCGCCGTCTGGTCGCGTCCCGACATCGTCAAAGTCGCTCACATTAACCCCGCGCTGGCGCGCCCTCGCCACTCGCCGGCGATCTCCGTCGATGCATTTGACATTGTCTTGGAGCAGGACGCGCCGGTCCTCAAATATGCGCCGCCGCCGCTTTCTCCAGTATTCGGCGAGATCGCCAAAAACATCTCTGTACTGATCAATGACGGCGACACATTGCAGTTCGGCCTCGGCAATGTTCAGCTCGCCGTCCTTCGCGCCCTGAGTGCAAAGCGAGGCTTGCGTATTCACTCCGGCATGATCTCGGACCCGGTGCTTGACGCGGTGGAGGTCGGCGCCATCGCCGGCGACCCCGGCGCGATCACAACCGGCGTCGCCCTGGGATCAGACCGGCTCTACGATTTCTGCGCGCGCGACCCTCGCCTGCGCTTTGCGCCTGTGGGTGAAACCCACGCGCTGTCGACGCTCAGCGCCATCGACAATTTTGTCGCCATCAATTCCGTGATCGAGATCGATCTTTTCGGCCAGGCGAATGCGGAGTATCTCGGAGACAGACAAGTCTCCGGCGTCGGCGGCCTTGTGGATTTCCTTCGCGGTGCCGCGGCCTCGAAAGGCGGCAAACCCATTATTGCCCTGTCTTCAACCGCAAAGGGCGGCGCAATATCGCGGATCGTCCCGAAACTTGCCGCACCGAGCGTCTCAATCGGACGCGCCGATACGGCCATCGTCGTTACGGAACACGGCGTCGCCGACCTGCGAGGCAAAACATTGGACGAACGGGCTCAGGCGCTGATCTCAATCGCCGCGCCGCAACACCGGCAAAGCCTCAACCAAGCTTGGCAAGCGACAAGGGACGCACTGTAAGTTATGGCGCGCAAACCGCGATATATCGAACTCGCCGCAACGCTGCGAAAAGCAATTGCGGGCAAGAAATACAAAGTCGGCGCACAACTGCCGACGGAGCATCAGCTCTGCGAAAAGCATGACGTATCCCGACACACGGCGCGCGCCGCATTGCAGGTCCTCGAAGATGACGGCCTTATCGAACGCAGGCCCGGTCTCGGCACGACCGTCATCGCGACCGGCGAGCCGTCGTCTTTCACGCAACCCTTAGGCGGCCTCGACGACTTGCTGCAATATGCGCACGAAGCCCGGCTCAAAACGCACCGGACGGAGACGGTAACGCTTTCCCCCGCCGTCGCCCGCAGGCTTGGGGCGAAGCGCGGAACACGATGGCTCGTCCTTCATGGGGTTCGCATCGCCGACGGCAAACCCATCGCCGCAACATCGATCTATGTGTCGGACGTCCTTGGGGCAAAGCCGAGCGACTTTAAAAACGCGGCAAAAGCGGTGACCGAACATATCGAAACGCGCTACGGCGTGAGCGTCGCCGGCATCACGCAGACAATCACCGCCGATGCGATATCAAAGAATGACGCAACGACGCTGGGCGTCACCGCGGATCGCCCGATGCTGCGCACCATACGGCGTTACTTCGACGCGGCGGAGCGCCTGTTCGTGATATCGGATACGCGGCATCCGGCCGGCGCCTTCAAATATGAAATGACCTACAAGCGAACGCCGACGGCTAAATAACGCCCTTCTGCCGGAGCGCGCTTATTGCGTCAGGCGCATAACCGAGCGCTGTAAGTATGTCGCCAGCGTCGCCGCCGCGTTCAGACACGGCATAATCGATGACGGCAGGATCGTTCTGAAATTTTATCGGCGTGCCGACAATTTCATTACCCTCGGCGTCGTAAGAAATCATTCTCCGCGACACGGTATTTGGATCGTCAAACGCCTCTTTGAGGTTAAGGACCGGCGTGAACGCGACGTCCTTATCTGCGAACCACTCTATCCACGCCGCGCGCGGCTTGGTCTTGAAGGTTTCGCGCAAGAACGTCCGCAACGGCTCCTGCCCCGGACCGGGCTCCAGCGTCGCGCATTCAAAGAGGTCCATGCGGCCCAGCAGTTCGAGCAGGTTCTTTGCAAACTTCGGTTCCGCGCCCCCCAGCGCAATCCACTCGCCGTCCGCACAAACATATAGATTGTACATGGCGTTGCCGCCCCAGGAGCGCTCGTTTTTCGGAACATGCGGCTCGCCGGTCGCGAAGAGTCGTCCGGTCACGTTCGGCGTCCAGGCAAGCACGCTGTCAAGCATCGCAATATCGAGATAGTCGCCCTCGCCGGTCTCGCGCGCCTTCAGGAGCGCCATCAATACCCCCGACAACCCGGTCAGTGACGCAAGTGCATCGGCGACGGGCATATGCGGCATTGCCGGTTCGCCGTCTTGACCTTCATTGAGCGCGATCACGCCGGCAAGCGCCTGCACCGCCAGATCATGAGCGGGCTTTCTGGCGTATGCGCCCTGTTGCCCGAATGCGGAGAGCGACGCGTACACCACCTTCTCGTTGACCGCGCGAACCGCATCGTAGTCAACGCCCAGGCGAGTCACGACGCCGGGCCGAAAGGCTTCGATGACGACGTCGGCGTCTTTAACGAGCTCGAAAAAGATCGCCTTGCCTTCGGGCGCCTTCAAATCGAGCTGAAAGCATTTCTTGCCGCGATGGGTGTTTCGGAACCAGACGCTGACGCCGTTCTTTTTGTAGCCGATATCCCGGGTCGGTTCGCCTTCGCCGCGCGGTTCGATCTTGATGACGTCCGCGCCATGGTCCGCCATCATCAGCGTCAGCATCGGTCCCGGCAGAAACAGGGAGAGATCAATAACTTTGACGCCGTCGAGTTTCATGACTTCGCATCCAGGTAGTCCCGCGTATGTTCGCCAAGCTTCGGCGCCCTTACGCCTTTTGCGCGCTCGCCATTCACCTTGATCGGCGATGCAAGCATGTTGAGCATGCCGCCTTCCGCATCGGGATGCGTAACCTGATCGCGCATGTGGACGTCACGAACATAAGGGTTCTCCAGCGCCTGCTGTATGTCGTAGACCGGGGCAAAGGGCACCTTTCCGCCAAGGATCGCCATCCACTCCTCTGTTGTTCTCGCGGACATGACCTTGTCGATTTCCACAGTCAGCGCGTCGAGGTTTTCACGGCGCGCAGGGATTGATGAAAAACGCTCATCGTCGCTCAAGGCCTGGCAGTCTGCGATGTCGCAAAAAGCCTCCCAGAATTTTGGCGTCTGGCACATCAGGAGGCCCCAGCCGTCTTTCGTTTTGACCGTTTGCGACGGCGCGATCGCCGGATGGGCGCCGCGCGGGAGACGCCCGACCACATGCCCGCCATTCATCGCCCATGTGCCGGGATAACTCAGCTGGTGCAGCGCCACATCAAACAGGGAAACGTCCACATCGCAACCCTCACCGGTCGCGCGCGCCTTCATAATGGCCGCAAGGCACCCGAGCGCCATCTGGGCGCCGGTCATAAAATCGACCATGGAAAGCCCGAATCGCGTCGGCGGCGCATCCGGCTCGCCGGTAACCGACATAAAGCCCGCCTCCGCCTGCATGAGATAGTCATAGCCCGGCCAGCTTGCGCGCTCATTATCACGTCCGTATGCGGAGAGGTGTGCGCAGACGATTGACGGCTTTACCGACTTCAAGTCTTCGTAGGTAATCTTCAGTTTTTTCGGCTGGTCGCCGCGCAGATTGTCGATGACAGCGTCCGCCGTTTCCACCAGCTTCTCGAAATCGGCGCGCCCCTCCGGCGTTTTGAGCTCCAGCGCAATGGATTTCTTCGAGCGCGAAAACGTCTGGTAGAATTGGCTGTCCTTGTCTCCCAGATAATACGGCCCGACCGAGCGGGAGACATCCCCGTTCATCGAGGGCGCCTCGATCTTGATCACCTCGGCGCCAAGCTCCGCCAGCAGCATGGAGCCGTATGGCCCGGCGCCATATTGCTCGACGGCCAGAATTCGCACGCCTTCAAGAAGACCGGTCATACGGGGTTTCGCTTCACAAGCTGCTTGGCGATAATAATGCGCTGCATCTCATTCGTGCCTTCGCCGATGCACATGAGCGGCGCATCACGATAGAGACGCTCGATGACATATTCTTTCGAATAGCCGTATCCGCCATGGATGCGCATGGCCTCCGTCGCAACCTCGACCGCTGTTTCTGAAGCGAAGTATTTCGCCATGCCCGCTTCCATGTCGATGCGCTCGCCCGTGTCATACATGCGCGCCGCGTCTTCCACGAGCAATTCCGCGGCGCGGGTTTTGGCGCCCATTTCGCCGAGCTTCAGCTGTATCGCCTGATGTTCGGCAATGGGCTTGCCCATGGTCTTGCGGGTCTGCGCGTAAGCGACGCTTTCTTCCAGCGCACGCTGCGCGATGCCGACGGAACGCGCCGCAATATTGATGCGGCCAATCTCCAACCCGCCGGTCGCCATGAAGAAGCCTTTGCCTTCCTCGCCGCCGACCAGGGATAATTCAGCGTCGCACTCATAGTTATCAAAAATAAATTCGCCAGAATCGATGCCCTTGTAGCCAAGCTTTTCCAGCTTCTTGCCGTTCGTAACGCCGGGCTTCGCCTCGCCGGTATCCGGATCGATCTTGCTGACGATCAGCATCGACATGCCCTTATAGCGCGGCTGCGCGTCCGGATCGGTCTTGACCAGGAGGGCGTTCGCCTGCCCCTCGATCGCATTGGATATCCAGGTTTTTGCTCCGTTTACAACGTATTTATCGCCATCGCGTTTCGCGACAGTCCGGATGGCTTGCAGGTCCGTTCCCGCATCGGGCTCCGTCAGCCCGAGGCCTCCACGCAGCTCCCCCGTCGCAAATTTCGGCAACCAGTAGTCCTTCTGCGTCTGCGTCCCGAATTTCTGAACGATCTGCGCCATCATCAGGTGCGAGTTGAAAATCCCCGTCAGCGACATCCATTCTTTCGCGATACGCGTGACAATCTTCGCATAAGTCGTCGCCGAAAGACCGAGCCCGCCATATTGCGGGTCGATGAGCGCACCGAACAGGCCAAGCTCTTTCATGTCTTCCACAAGCGCTTGCGGATATTCGTTCGCATGCTCCAGCTCCATCGCAACCGGAGCAACTTTCGCGCGCACCCATTTGTCGATCGATTCCAGAACCAGCGCTTCGTCTTCTGCGCTCAGACCGTCAAAGTCGCTCGCGTCCGCCATTTATAACCTCGCCGCGTTGAAAGAATTGTTAGTAATTGCCGACCTTGTCTTCGACGGCCTCGCCTTTTGAAGGGATCAACATGTTGCGCTTGAACGTGCAAATCATGGTTCCGTCCTGATTGAAGCCTCGGGTCACGATTGTCACGATGCCCTGCCCCGGTCGCGATTTCGATTCGCGTTTTTCCAGCACTTCGCTTTCGCCGTAGATGGTGTCGCCGGCGAAAACCGGCGCGGTAAACTTAACGTCGTCCATGCCGAGATTGGCGATCGCCTTTTGCGAGCAATCGGTAACGCTCATGCCGATGAGCAGCGCCAGCGTGTATGGGCTGACGACAAGATTCTTCCTGAACTCCGACGCCTTGGCGAACTCCGCATCGAAATGCATCGGATGGGTGTTCATGGTCATCAGCGTGAACAGATGATTGTCGTACTCCGTTACCGTTTTCGCCGGGCGGTGTTCATAGATATCGCCGATCTGAAAATCTTCGTAATACCGGCCGAACGTCTCCCGATAGCGGTTTGGACCGACTTCCTTTACTGTTCCGACCATGCCTAATCCCTTTTGCAATCCAGAACGCGCTGCGCGGCGCGCAACACGGGTTTTTCAATCAGCTTTCCGTCAAGCAGCGCAACGCCGCCTTCCGCCGCCTCATACGCGGCGGCAATCCGTTCCGCTTTCGAGACTTCATCCGTAGACGGTGTGAATATCGCATTGACGGTCGCGACCTGCGCCGGGTGAATGCACGCGCGGCCGGTGAAGCCCAGGGTTTTGACGCGGCGCGTCTCATCAGCAAGCCCCGCATCGTCCTTCACGTCGAGATATGGGACATCCATGGTCGCGCAGCCGCCGACCGCCGCTGCGTTGACGATGGCGCTTCGCGCGAACAGCAATGCGTCCCAGCCCATGTCCGAGCCGATCGCCGCTGAGTAATCGGCGCCGCCGAACATGACGCCGCCCGCCTCGCCGACGGCGCGCGCGATGGACGCCGCGTCAAGCAACCCCTCCGGCGTTTCAACGAGCGGCCAGAGCGGCGGACAGCTTGCGCCGAGTACGTCGCGGACGGCTTCAATGTCGCCTTCGCCGGCTGCTTTCGGGATCATGATGAACGCCGGACGCGCATCGCTTTCCGCAAGCGCCTTGAGGTCCACCGGACCCTCGCTTGTGTCGAGAGCGTTGATGCGCAGGCCCGTGGCGGCGCCGTCAACAACCGGCTCGGCAAGGAACGCCAGGGTCGTCGCCCGCGCCTCATCCTTCAGCTGCGGCGCGACCGCGTCTTCGAGGTCGATGCATACCGCGTCGGCGCCGGATCGGATCGCCTTTTCAAAGCGCTCCGGCCGGGCGCCGGGAACGAAAAGCAGAGATCGGTAAGTCATAAAGATCCAGATGAGGGATACTTTGTCCGGACAAAGTATCCCTCACAGCGAGCCGGGTCAATGGTCCGCGTTCCGGCGTTTTCCCTAAAAAGGCTTCAGCGCACCGAAAAATGCTGTCAGCGAGATCCCGAACCAGTAAAGATAGGCGACGCCGCGGCCGAGGCTGATGGAGTTTTTGAGCTTCTGCTCAACCTCCGGGTTGTCCCCCTCGGCCAGGATCGGGAACATCTTCCGCCATTCATGCATGATCAGCCGAAGGATGACGCCGATGATCAGCAGCGATCCGAACGTCAGCACTTTAGCGGCGAACCAGCGTTGTCCTGCGCCCGCCTCGAATGGGCCCGCGCCGAAAAGCGACGTGAGCCCCGTAATGATTAGCGTAGGGATCAAAATATAACGGGACCAGTCTTCGATATTGGAGAGCAGGTCGCCGCGCGGCGTATTTCGCCACGCAAAGGCGCCCCAGGTAATAGCCATTAACGCCGCCCAAAGCGCCCAGAACAGGAGCAGCCAGCCGCCGCCATAGGGTTGCACGCCCCAGAGATATCCCATGTGAAGGCCGAGAGGCAGCAACGAGATGATCCCCGTCCGCGCAAGAATGTCGATCCGGTACGCCGTTTCCATATGACGGCCGCGCTCTTCCAGAGAGAGCTTCGGATTGACCACCTTGTACGACGTCTGGAAAACGCCCCACTCGCCGCCAAGCCAGTACACCATAGCGAGGATATGCAGCCACCGAAGAATCGCCAGCTCATTGTTGCCGATAAATTCAATCATTCTATTCCTCCCGATCTGTTTTGCGCCGGAATACGTAGCCGCCGTCAGACGGCCCCCATACAACGGCGCCGTCGGCCGTGAAGCCGCGATCCCAATTTGCGTAAACACCTTCGGTAACAACACCCAGGCTGATGGCGTACTCAGCACCCTTATACGCGTTCGCACACTTTTCGGACGTGCTTTGCCAGAAGTTCTTAGCGACGCGCATAACAGTAACGGCGCATTCGCTCGGCAGCAGGTCGTCGCGCGATAAGTCCGACAGCGGATTATCGCCCCGCCACGCGCCAAGCGCCTCTCTCGCGTCTTTCAGCCGGTGGACGGACCGGCGAACAACGCCAGGTTCAGTCTCGACGCTTTGAATGACGCGCGCAAAATACGGACGGTCCTTCTGCGACGGCTCAATATAGTCCGCCGTCTCGCCAAGCAGCGCCTGCTCCTGATAAAACCAGGTTTCGGCGGGGTATCGATCTTGCCAGATTTCGACGATTTCCGCCTCGGCAACGCCATAGCCGTCATTCTCCCGAGCGTGCTGCAAGGTCGAAAAACTGCCGACGGAAAGGCGCGTCAGTTCGTCGTGAAACCGAGCAGAGTCAACGTCGCCCCCATGCGCGGCGACACTCCACGCCGCAATCGTCGCCGCCGTTGAAAGCCCGAGAAACAAACACATGTCAGCCGTCCTCTCCAACGCCAATGTCGCGCAGCGTCGACAGCGGCGCCGGTTCCAGCGTGGTTTGCAGGGTTGAATTCCAGCGATTCAGAAAACCGAACATGGCGATGACGCCAACGATCTCGACAATGTCGTCTTCGCTGAAATGCTTTCTGAGTTCGGCAAAATCCTGATCCGTCGTTTCGTTCGGCGCCATGCCGGATTTCATTGCCACACGGATCGCCGCGCGCTCGGCGTCGGTGAAAAGGTCGGAGTCTTCAAAGTTCCAGACGGCGGCGATGCGCGCAGGGTCAACGCCCTGATCGCGGGCGCCGTTCGCCGCATGGGCGGAACAGTAAAAACAACCGGCAGCTTTCGACGTCGCCTCGCCGATCAGACGCTTGAGGCCAGAATCGACATTGCCCGGACCGTAGACCGCACCCACAAGCGCAGCGGCGGCGTCCATCAACGCCGGATGGCGCGCCATGATCAGCGCATCGTTGGGCGCAAATCCCATAAGCACTTCCGCAGCGTCAATCTTCGCGGAAAGATCCTCCGCCAGCGCATCTCGATCCAGGGGCGCGATTCGCATTTAGGCCGCCGGAAAGCTTTTGGCGAAGGCGCGCGCGATTTCCTCGCGACTTGCGATCCACACATCGTCCCTGCCCGAAACATGTTCGAAGAAACCTTTGAGCGCGCCGATGCGCCCGGGTCGGCCAATGATGCGCAGATGCAGCCCCAGCGACATCATGCGCGCGCCCTCCTCGCGCGCTTCGCCTAGCATCCAGTCAAAGGTGTCCGTTGCATATTGCAGCCAGTCGCGCGCGGCCAGCGACGGCGCCAGCCAGAACTTCATGTCGTTCGAATCGAGCGCATAGGGCATGATGACCATCGGCTTCACGCCGTCGGCCGTTTCGACGAAATCCCAGAAGGGAAAATCGTCGGAATAGTCGTCCATATGGTAGAAAAACCCTTCCTCGGCGAGGAGCCGCCGGGTTTCCTCCGTATGCAGATAGCGCGACAGCCAGCCGGCCGGCGCCTTGCCGCAGGTCTTCTCGATCGACTGGCGCCCCTTCCGGATGAAATCGCGTTCCTTTTCTTCATTCATCCAGAACTGATGCGCCCAGCGATAGCCATGACAGCAGGCTTCATCGCCGCGCGAAACAATCGCTTCGGCAATCTGGGGCGCGCGCTCAAGGGCAAGCGACGCCGCCGTCCATGTGGCGCGGATCTTATAGTCGTTGAGAAGCTTCAATATCCGCGGAAAACCGGCCTTGATCCCATATTGATAGTTCGACTCATTGCCATGCATGCGCATGGGTTTCTTCATCGTCACCGACAATTCATCGACGGGCTCAGGCCCCTTGTCGCCGTCGCGGATATTCTGCTCCGCACCCTCCTCGACATTGACGACCACTGACAAGGCGAGCTTGGCGCCGTTTGGCCATGTAAAATCGCGCCGATCCATCAGTGAGGCTCCTCGCCGCCGGAAACATTCATGCTTTCGCCAGTAATGTATTGCGCGTCGTCGGAGCAAAGGAACGCAACCGCGGCGGCAGTGTCTTCGGGAAGGCCCGGCCGGCCCAACGGAATCCGGTTTTTCATCGCTTCCAGATAGTCCTCAACCGACGCCGCGCCGACGACTTTCGCGAAATACTCGTTCTGCCAGGCGCCAAGCCCTGTGGTGACATGGTTCGGGCACACATTGTTGACGGTGATGCCTTCCGATCCGAGTTCGATCGACGCCGACCGCACGAGGCCCACCAGCCCGTGCTTGGACGATGTGTAGGCTTGCGCATGCGGAAAGCCGGACTTCGCCGCCTGACTGGCGATATTGATAATCCGTCCGCCCTTCTTCTGCGTGAGCATCTGTTTCGCCGCCGCCTTGATGCCGAAAAAACATCCCGTGAGATTAACGTCGATAACCGCGCGCCAGTCCTCCTCGGATACGTCCATCAACGGCTTCATGATGTAGCCGATGCCCGCATTGTTGACCCAGATGTCGAGAGATCCGTGCTCTTTCACCGCATGGTCCGCAAGGGCTTCCATCTCCTTCAAGCTGCGCACGTCTGCAACGCAGGTGGACGCATCTCCGCCAGCCTCCCGGATCTCCGCGGCAATGGCCTGCATCTCGTCAGAGGCGCCGATATGTTCAGCGCCCGTCGCAGCGTCGCGAGACGCGCCGATATCGGAAATAACAACCGCGGCGCCCTCGGCGGCCAGCCGTTTCGCGATGGCCTCGCCGAGACCCTTCTTTCGGCCCGATCCGGTGATGACGGCGGTTTTGCCGGAGAAACGGCCCATTGCTATTTCAGCTCATCGCTTAGGATAAAAACGAGATCGTCGGTCATACCCTGAAACTCGGCGGCGACTTTCTGCATCGCGTCCGTTGCGACATCTTTGCCGAATTGATCCATATCCACAACGTCGATGGTCTCGAAGTAAGAGTAAGGAGGCTTGTCTTCGGACCCCAAAAGGCCCGTCGACTTGAAGACTTCGAATTTTGCAATTGAACCCAGGCCGTTGACGGTCGGGATATCGACCGTTTTCGCCCAATTCTCGTAGTCGCTTACCGATACGCCGGATTTGAGATTAAACAGAGCCAGAATGCGCGTGGCCATTCGTCGCCTCCATTGCCGGCCTCAAGAGACTGGCGTTCCAGTTGAAAAAATGAAATGATATACCAATTCAAAATGGCAGCAAGCGCAAGGGCGCCTTGCGATTATTTGGCCTGAAAAAGGGAGACCGAGGCTATGAGTGACGCTGATTGTGGCCGGAAAACCTATGACGGACCGCCGGACTACCGCGTTGTAGGCCGGCACGGGATGTATCCAGATATCAGCCATGATGAAATCGCGCGATTCAATTTTCTCGCGCAGATGAACAGGCATCTTTCCACCAAAGTCATGCCCGGCGTCTCAGAGGCTTTCGACGCCCGCGTTGAGCCGGCGTTCAAAAAGTCTGAAGGGCGCGACTTCAGGGATCGGCACGAAGTCCGGAAGGCGCTGTTGCGCGACCCGCTTTTCCAGTGGTGGTCGGCGCTGCGGCGGGCGACCATGGAACAACGCCAGCAGGCCGGCCGGTGGGTGACGCTCCGTCAGGCGGCGACGCTGAATGAAAAGGCGGCGCAAATGACGGAGGGCGACAATCGTTTGTCCCTCGATCCCGATCTCAAAATCCCGCGCTATGTTTCAGCCATTGACCACCACTGCATGCCCGGCAGTTACCACACGGAGCTAACGCCCGGCGACGTCACCGGCGCGGCGAATTACGACATCGGTCTGTTTGCCACCACCGGCGGCATGCTTGGACAGTTCAATGACGGCGGCGGCGTTGCGGTGGCGGAGTGGGTGAAGAAAAACCTGCCCGATTTCAAGCCGAAGCGGATTCTCGATATCGGGTGCGGGCTTGGACACAACGTCCTGCCTATTGCGCAGGCGTTTCCCGATGCGGAAGTCGTGGCGGTCGATGTCGGGGCGCCGATGCTGCGCTATGGCCTTGCGCGCGCGAAAGCGATGGGCGTCGACAATGTGCGGTTCGTGCAAGGCGACGTCTCCAAACTGGCTGAGTTCGAGAACGAAAGCTTCGACTGGGTCCAGTCGACAATGTTTCTGCATGAAACGAGCTACAGCTCCATGCAGCAGATTTTCGCTGAGACGCGGCGGCTTCTGAAGCCCGGCGGCGTCGTGCTTCACGTGGAGCAGCCGCAATATTCCGACGATATGCCGCTCTTCGAACAGGCCATGCGCGACTGGGACGCGTTCTACAATAACGAGCCGTTCTGGACAAAAATGCACGAAGTCGACCTGGATGCGTATATGGCGAAAGCCGGCTTCGCGAAGGACGGAATCATTCATGACGGCGTCGCCGCTATCGTCGATCCGGCCGTTTTCCCCGAAGCGGCCAACGATGACGAACAGGAGGACTATGGCCGCAAAGCGGCGTGGCACGTTATCGGCGCATTCAAGGAAACAGGAGCGGCCGCATCATGATGGAACTCGATCCCTTTGCGCTTTCCGGCGCCAAGGCGAAGGGCAAGCGCCCCTATTTCCTTGAAAACCCCGACACTGAACGGCTGATGAATATCGTCATGACCCTCGCGCAGGAAGTTTCGGTGATGCGCGAACGGCTGGATACGGTCGAACGGTTGCTCGACCGGAAAGGAACGATCTCGCGCGACGATATCGAGAATTTCGAGCCGACGAAGGACGATGCGGACGCGCGCGGCGCATGGACGCAGGAATACATCGCGCGGTTACTGCGCATCATGCAGCAGGAACGCGAGGCGCTTGGCGCCAAAGATCAGTACTCAGAAGAGGTCGCCGACGAATTGGCGAAGGAGTAACCGCATGATGCGCGGATTGCTGTTGGCTGCCGCTTCCGTTTTCACTGCCGCAGGGTGCGCGGTAACGGACGCGGAGCCGCGCTCGTCGTCTACCGAAGATCCTGCGTCGACGCTCTCAGCACTGATGACCGGAACGTTTCAGACCGCACCCGACGACCCTGACAATACGATCCGTGACCGGCGCGTTCCCGTGACGTCGACAAACCTTGACGGCGTCTGGCTCTATTACCAGCTCAACACCGGCGAGGACTGGGACGTTTATCGCCAGCGCGTGGTGGAACTGGCGACTGACGGCGATAGCGGCGGCGTCGTTCAAAAAACATATGGGCTGAAAAAGCCCGGTCGCTTTGTGGATGCGTGGGATAACCCGGCGCTGCTGTCTTCCATCACCTATGACGATATCGAACCCTTTTTTGACGAGGGTTGCGAACAGCGCTGGACACTGAGCGCCGAAGACGGCTGGCACGGCTATGTCGACCCGGAAACCTGCAAGATTTTCTCCGAACGGCGCCAGTCGCATATTTCGATCGAAGCCGAAGCGCGTCTTGATGCGGAAATCTACCGGCAAACGGAGCGCGGCTACGACGACGCCGGCAACAAACTGTTCGGAACAGAGCCCGGCGAGTTCATCGTCCTTTACCGGCAGTAATCGGCGAATTCAGCGGTCAGGGTTTGTCGAGAAAGGCGCGGGTCGCCTGCGCGATTTCTTCGGCCGCCACGTCGAATGCGCCGCGTGTTACGCCGTCAATGTGAACATGCTCAGCGTTTTTAATGACGCCCCTCGCCGCCTTTGTCTCTTCGCTCAAACTGCCATCGTAAGAAATGAGCAGCACCGGCTGACGGACCTGCGCGAGACGGTCCTCCGACTCGTAGGAAAAAACGCCGTGATATGACCACCAGCACCGCGGGTGGCATTGCATCATGTCGTTGAAATGTTCCTGGGCCCGCTCAAGAGAGACGCCAACGCTCATTGCGTAAGTTGCAAATTCCCATTTGTCCGATAGGTGCGAACCGTCTTCGGCAAGCGTCTCGGGCTTCACATACTGTGCATAAGCCTCCCGTCGCTCATCGCCCACAAGATAGGGAATGCCAAGCAACGCCAACCGCCGCACAAGCGCCGGCTCGCGCAAAGCGAGTTCTGCGGCGATCAATGCGCCAGTGTGATAGCCGAGCACATCGACAACGCCGTCGTCTTCGCCGTCAAACCCAAGCGCCTTTAACGCCTTGGCGGCTGACGCCGCGTACTCGGCAATGCTCGGCGGCGCCGGCGGCCGGTCGGAATCGCCATAGCCCGGCGTATCCATGGCGACAACGACTCTGTCGGTCGCCATTTCGGCGATGAACGGCAAAAAGTAGTCGCTGGAAAACGGGCTCGCGTGGAACAGAACAAGCGGCGTCTGCGTCGCTTCGCCTGTGGGGCGGGCGATGCGGACGTGAACCTGCCCATAGGTTCCGTCCACGAAGGCGCGTTTGATCGTGTAGTCAGCGACCGCGTCGTCTGCACGCGCGGCCGTCAACAAAACAGCACTCGCCAGTACGGCGACCGTCATATGCGGATGAGCGTCATTGTTTCTCAACCACGAACAAATCTTCTGCCAGCGGTTTGTTGAGTTCGAAATCGGTCCAGATCACCTCGTTCTGTTTCACGCCATCATAGAAAAGGCGCACGCGCCCCGGCTGCACCCAATCGACGCCGGGCTTTGAAAAAAACTCCGAATAGCGTCGCTCATGCCAGCCGCGCGCCGTATCGAAGCCGACATAAAGAACGTGCGCCGTTTCCTGATCGATCCCGAAACGGGTGACGCCGCCCACGGGGTCCGTCAGTTCGACGAGATAAGCTGGCCGGCCGTCGATCATGTCGTCGGGCAGTCGCTTTTGGGTCCAGCCATCGTCCAGCGCGTGACGTATGGCGCCGAAGCCGAAATTGGACGCCCACCGCGCATTTGCCGTTTGATCGTCAAGGGGACCTTGGGCATCGTAGGTTGTCTCGCCGTCAAAGGCGATCAGGAAGACCTGTTCGCCGTCTTTCTTCGCCTCGATACGGACCTTGCCGTCGGCCACATGCGCATCGTCTTTTTGGGCGGCATATACGCGCAGCATACGGTAGTCGTCATAGGTCGACGCCTTTCCATTACGATAGAAAACGCCATAGCCGGACATGGAGAGCGTTTGCGGGCGCAGCCATGCATCGCCCCCCGCCGCTTCATACGCCGCCGCGATCACGTCCGCCGCCGAGCGATCCTCATTGGCGGGATAAAGCGCAGGCAGTTCTTCACCGGATTGCGCAGCGACGGCGACGCCCGCCAGGGCGATCAGCGCCATGCAACATGTAACAGCCGATTTTGTCATGGTTCCTGCGCGTTTGAAAAGGTTCGGTAGCGCCCAAGCAGCAATAGCGGCAGGGTTGAAACGAACAGAATGATCGCAGCCTGAAAAAGCGTCGCCTCCCAACCATTCGCATCGGCAAGACGCGTCATGATTGTCGGTCCGAGACCCGCGCCCAGCGCGAAGAAACCATATATGGATCCGTATACCGCCGAGTATGAACGCATACCGAAATATTTCGACACCATATACGCCATGAAGTCGTATTCAACGCCGGCGCCGAAACCGATCATCAGGATGGCGATCGTCGCAGCGGTTACGTCGAGATCGGGCTGCCCCAGCATCCACAGGGCTATGGCCGGCGACGCCAGAAAAACAAAGGCCACAGCCGGCGCCCAGAAACGGTCTATGAGAAATCCGCCGATAACCCGGCCGCACAACACAGCCAGCCCCGTCAGCGTCGCCAGGCCGACCGCCTCGTTCATCTCAAAACCCGCCGATGTCAGAACCCGTTCGATATTCGGGATGATCGCGCCAACGGCGTAGGAAATCGGTACGAAAATGATAGCGAGCAGCCAGAAGCGCCACTGCTTCAAGGACTCCACATAGGTCAGGCCCGGCAAAACGGCGCCGCCGCCTGTCGCGCCCTTGGTCGGCGGCGCTTTTCGGATATCAAGCACAATCATCCCCACAACCGGGACGAATACGAGGCCCATAAAAAAGACGGCGACGAAATACTCAAGGCGCCATCCGCGTTCGGCGATCAGCGGAAACACCTGTTGAGACACGGTAAAGACGAGGCCAATCGTACCAATGAGCGCAATCGCAAGGATCGGCAGTTTGAACCGCGTCACCGCGGCGTCCCGAGCCGGTTTGTCGCTGACATCGCGCAGGCCGAGCCAGGCGATCGGCAAGGCGATCGCCAGCGGCAACAGGCCGAGCGCGCGATAGGCCGTACGCCAGTCAGCGATCTCGACAATCTGCTGCGCAAAAAACTTCGACAGGGCGCCGTAAATCCCCGTGGCGATCAGGGCGATACCGAGCGCTATACCGCGATTGTTTTCGAACCAGTTATTGACCGGCCGCGTAAAAGTTATGGGAAGCGTTCCCGCGCCGGCGAACGCCAGCAACAGCCACAAACCGATATAAAGCGCCTTGTCGCCGGTGTTGAAGGACAGCGCTATCATCCCCGCGCCGAAGGTGACAATCGATATAAGCGCTACGTTCCGTGCACCGAATTTCTCCGTTAAAATGCCGATAAACGGCGCCGCCGCAAAGGCGCCGAACGTGTAAATCGCAAGCGCGTTCAGAATGTCGCCGGGGGTCCAGCCAAGCGGGCCGAATTCCTGCAACAGGGGCGGGATAAAGACGCCGATGGTGTAGAACGGAAGCGGCGACAAGCCGAGCCCAACGCCAACGGCTGCCGCACTGACAACCGGCCAGCCCCTTCGAAATTCGTTTTCGCTCATATGCGATCATCCGCCTTCCAACAGTGGGGTTTGGCCGCAGGGCCATTTGGTATATCATTTCACCTTGTGTGACAGCAAAGCGCAAGCCCCTCAACGCCAAACACGCAACAAAGCGGGAGAACCCCATGGCCGGACGACGTTATCGAATAGATCGCCGGGCTCTCATCGGCGCCGGCGCCGCGAGCGCGCTTCTGCCGCTCGCAGGGCGCGCCAGCGCATCGAAGGACGCGGACGTCATTATTGTGGGCGCCGGGCTTTCCGGCCTGTTTGCGGCAATGCTGCTTGTAGAATTCGGATACCGCGTTGCCGTCCTGGAAGCATCGTCGCGCGTGGGCGGCCGGTTGTGGACGTTGGATGATCTGCCGGGCGCGCCGGAGGCTGGCGGCGCGCAAGTTGGCCAAACCTATGCGCGCATTCGCTTCGCCGCCGAGAAAACCGGCGTCGCAATTATCGATGATCCATCGACAGAACGACCGCAGCGCGCTCTCGCCATCGCAGATACGCTGATCGATCCCGCAGATTGGGGCGCGTCGGATTTGAATCCGTTCCCGGAAGACTTCAGGAACGCCCCGCCCGATTCTGTTCTTTTTGCAGCGGCAGCGGCGGAAAATCCCTTCGACTGGCCCGGCGCATGGCGCGAGGCGCCCGCGTCCTCCAGCGATATCTCCGCGAGCGCCTATCTGCGCACAAAGGGATTTAGCGACAAGGCCTTGGCGCTCGTCAATGCAACGCTCAACGCCAACGACCTCGAAACCTACTCGATGTTAAACGTCTGGCGCACGTTGCAATTGTTTTCGCTTGATCGCTCGATTGGCCCTTCCGGCGACATTGAGGGCGGCGCACAACGATTGCCGGAAGCCATGGCCGACGCGCTTGGCGACGCCCTACGCCTGTCTTTCCCCGCGCAAACAATTTCGAGCGACCGCAAAGGCGTTGTCGTGAGCGGCGACGGCGAAAGCCTTCGCGCCGACTTCTGTATTGTCGCCCTTCCCTTTCCGGCAGTCGCAAAGCTGAATATCGAACCGGCGTTGACCGCCGTGCACGCCGACGCCGTCAACGGGCTGCCTTATACGCAGATCCTTCAGCTTCACCTTGCGGCGGAAACACCGTTCTGGGAAACGGACGGTACGCCGGCAATGATGTGGACGGACGGCCCGCTTGAACGGGTATTCTCGGCGCGGGACCGCGAGACGAATGAGATTGTGGGGCTAACCGCCTGGATCAACGGCGAACATGCGCGCGGCCTCGCCACTCAACCGGACGGAGCACTGGAACGTCTCGCCCGGTCCGAGCTGATGCGCATACGGCCCGCAAGCAATGGCGAGGTGCGATTGCTGAAGGCCGTTCGCTGGACCGACGCGGCCAGTTACGCCGGCGGCGCCTACATGCATTGGGCGCCCGGACAGGCGGGGCAATGGGCCGAAAAAATGACAGCCCCGCAGGGCCGCATTCATTTCGCCGGCGAACATCTTTCGTATCTGCACACCGGCATGGAAGGCGCGATGGAAGCCGGCGAACGCGCCGCCCGTCAAATCGTCGACGCAAGCCGCTGACTTTGTGACGCATGGGCGCAAGGGCCCGCGCGCTTCAAGAAGGAGGTGCGGCGCTTATCAGCGCTTGGGCGGCGTCACCTCGCCTTTCGCGACAGCGTCGTAATAGGACCAGCTCGTCACGTTTTTGCGTTCGTCGTCTGTGGACGGAGGATTGCGATACTCAGGATAATTCTTGTCGATCTCTTTTTTGAACCAGTCCGGCAGTTCGTCCCAGGAGCCAAGCTTCTTGCCCGCCGTATGCATGTATATGATGCCTTCGCGGCCGCTCATCTTCATCCAAGGAAGCCAGTCCGACATGCGCGCCCAACCAACCTCGACGCCTTCGGCGCGCGTGGTGTCAGGGTCGAGAAGCGAGGCGGTCGGGCCGAAAAAGTTGAACATCTCCGTCGCATGGTACCACGGGCCGACTTCAGCCTGATACTCCGAGGCGAGAACATTCGGGTAAAACAGCGGCACAGTCGCCGTTTGCCACCACACATCGCCGCTGATGGTCCCGCTCCATTTATAGTCGCTTCCATCGCGGGTTTTTGGACTGTACTTGCCGTTTACGGGATCGTTAGCGACATGCAGCACGTCAACGGTCTCGCCGGTCCACGGATTATCCCATGTCTTCAGGACCTTGCCGGTGTCTTTATCCCGGTACATCAGCAATTCGCGGGAAACGAGCTTGAAGCCGCCATCCGGCGTCGAGCCGCAAGCGCGCACATTCATGCCCTCAACATCGAACAGATGAATGTCGCGTTCCCCCTGGCGGCGGGAATAGGCCTTGCCGAACCACCAGTATGTCGAGGGCTCGCCGTCAACCGTGGAACACGCAATCTTGCGCGTGATCGTTAGGGCGTCTTCCGTTTTCATCGGATCGAGCTGTTGCGCGACCGCACCCGTCGCCGCGGCAAAAAAAGCGCCGGCCGCCAAAGCGGCGTTTCTAGAGAAATGCATCCGTCAACCTCCACAGTTTTGGAAATGATATATCATTTAGCCGGCTATTCCAACAATATCGGCCTGCGGCAAACCCACATCATTCAGCCGGTCACGGGTCGCCAATGACTGCCTCGCGAGCAAGGGTGAATTGCAATCGCCGGCGCACTGGTCTATCTCACCTGCATCTCCTAACATGTTGTTTTCAGGCGCCGACTGGCGGCGGCTGCATGCCAGACATAAGAGCCGAAACATGTCGTCCTCCGCCCGGTTCAGCTTTTCGAATGCACGCCTCAAGGACAACAGCCAAACGCCGCTCTACCGTCAGATCTACGATATTTTTCGCAAACAGATCGTATCGGGACGCCTGAAAAAAAACGCGCACCTGCCGTCAGAGCAGGAAATTACGGAGAAACTCGGCGTATCGCGCATCACGGTGCGCCGCGCGCTCAACGAGCTGGCGGCTTCCGGTTTCGTGACGCGCCAGCGCGGGCGCGGCACCATCGTCACCTTCAACGCTGCGGCCCCGACCATCCGCGCAAGCTTCGACCAGTTGCTCGAAGGCCTCACGCGTATGGGTGTCGAGACGGAAGTACGCCTTCTCAGTTGTGAGATCGTCACGCCAAATCGTGCGCTGAAAGATATGCTGGAACTGTCGAAAGGCGAGAAAATTCAGCGCATCGTCCGCCTGCGCCTGCTCGACGACGAGCCATTTTCATATCTCGTGACGCATATTCCGAGCCATGTGGCGGAGGGGTATGACGAGGAGGAACTGGCGACCGCGTCGCTGATTGACTTGCTTGACCGGGCCGGCCACAGACCGCATTCGGCGACGCAAACCATATCCGCGGCGGCGGCGGAGGGCGAAACCGCGAAGACGCTTCAGCTCGCTGAAGGCGTGCCGCTTTTGCGCATTCACCGGATCATGCGCGACAAAAACGATGAAATCGTTCAGGAAATCACCGCCCATTATCGAGCCGACCGGTTTCAGTATCATATGAACCTGGTTCGCCACGCAGACGCGGGCTGGTCCGCCAGCGACTGACCGTCCGCGGCGCGACGATTACGCGCTGGCCACCGTCCGCTTAAATGGTATACCATTTATGCTCGGACGACAGCGCCCGATCTACCCGCGGAAGGTTACGGAAATGAGCGAACAAGTCCTGCCTGCTCTTTCAGCCGAACTGCGTTCCGTTCTAACCGACATCCTGGGGTCTGAAGGCTTGGACATTAGCCCGGAAAAACTGGGGCTTTTCAGCCAGGACATCTGGGCGCGCGGCGAACAGGCCGTTTTTGTAGCGGCGCCGGATAGTATCGAGAGCCTGTCCCGGCTTGCGCAGGCAATGAATGAACGCGGCGTACCGTTGAACCCCCGCGGCGCCGGCATGTCATATACCGGCGCCTTCACGCCCGACCGGGCCGGCGTTGGGATCGTCGATTTTTCCCGCCTTGGCCGCATCCTCGAAATTAACACCGACGACATGTATGTGACCGTCGAGGCCGGGTGTTCATGGTCCGATCTCTATGCGGCGCTCCGCGCCCGAGGCGTGCGCACGCCCTTCTGGGGACCGCTGTCCGGACTTACATCGACCATTGGCGGCGGCCTCTCCCAGAACAATGCGTTTTTCGGGGGCGGCCTTTACGGCACGACCGGCGACAGCGTTCTTTCCGTTACCGTTGTGCTCGCCGACGGAACAGTGATCCGTACGGGAACGGCAGGCACGGTGGACGGCAAGCCCTTCTTCCGAAACTACGGACCGGACCTCACCGGGCTGTTCTGCGGCGACGCCGGGACGCTCGGCTTCAAGGCGGAGATCACCCTCAAATTAATTCCGCTGCCGGCCCATGAGGACTGGTCAAGCTTTGAATTTAAGACCCGCAACGCCTGCGCCGAGGCGATGGCGGCTATGATGCGTGCGAATAAGGCCTGCGAACTGTTCGGATTCGATCCCAATCTTCAGCGCGTCCGAATGCAACGCGCCTCGTTGGCGGCGGACGCCAAAACGCTCGGCAATGTCATAAAAAGCCAGGGGTCGCTCCTGAAGGGGATCAAGGAAGGCACCAAAATCGCGATGGCCGGCCGGGGTTTTCTCGACAATGCCGCCTATTCGCTGCACTTCGTTGTTGAAGGCTCGTCAGCAGGCGGCGTTCGCGACGACATGTCCGCCCTGAAAGAAATCTGCAAAACCCATCAGGGCAAGGAAATCGAAAACTCGATTCCGAAGATCATTCGCGCCAATCCGTTCGGCCCTTTCAACAACATCGTCGGCCCGCAAGGGGAACGATGGGCGCCCGTGCACGGGATCGTGCCGACATCGGAAGGCCCGGCCGTCTGGTCGGAAATCGACGCATATCTCCAAAGCGTATCGGAGACGTTTGACGCTCATGGGATTATGGCCGGGTTTCTCATTACCAATCTCGGTGCGACGGCGTTTCTTGTCGAGCCGGTTTTCCTCTGGCCGGAAGCGCTGGACGAAATACACAAGCAAACGGTGGAGCCCGATCACCTCGCAAAATTGCCCGGCTTCGCGCCGAACCCGGAGGCAACTGCCGTCGTTGCAAAGGCCCGCAAGGCGATTGTCGATATCTTTTCCAGATTTAAGGCCGCGCATTTCCAGATCGGCCGCACCTATCCGTATAAAGACCGACGGCGGCCGGAAACCTGGGCGTTGCTTGAGCAGATAAAGCATGCGGTCGATCCGAACGGCGTGATCAATCCTGGCGCGCTTGGTTTCGCCGCGCCCGATGGGCGCGCCGACAGAAAGCTGACCGCGCGGAATCCGAGAACGGGCGAACATGATTTTGAGGTTTCGGCGGCCACGGGCGCCGAAATTCGTGCAATCGCGAAATCCCAGCGACGCGCACAAAAAGCCTGGGCGGCAGCCTCCTTGGTCGAGCGCAGCGAAAAGCTTTTGCAGCTGGCGTCAGCCTTGCGGCGCCATCAGGACGCCATAGCAGCAGCACTTGAAGTTGACACCGGCCGTCGCCGCATCGCCCGTCTGGAAGCGGAAGGCGCCACCATGGCGATCGAAGGCTGGGTTGCGCAGGCCCCCGCGCTGTTGCCCGACGGCTGGACGCAGGGACGCAGCCGGCCGGAACTCAAACACGCCCCGCAATTCGTTCCTTACGAACTCGCCGGCGTCATATCGCCGTGGAATTTTCCGCTGACCTTATCGATGATCGACACGATCCCCGCCCTGCTTGCCGGTTGCGCCGTTCTCGTGAAGCCGTCCGAGGTAACGCCGCGTTTTGTCGACCCGGTTACAGAGGCGGTCAAGGAAGCGGGAATGGCGGACATCCTGCGATTTGTTCAGGGCGACGGCGCAACGGGCGCGGCGCTGATCGAGGCCGCGGATCTCATCTGCTTCACGGGCTCTGTCGCGACCGGGAAACGCGTCGCTATGGGCTGTGCGTCCAGAATGATTCCCGCCTTCCTCGAACTGGGCGGCAAGGATCCGCTGATCATCACGGCCGGCGCCGGTCTGGAAACGGCGACGGACGCCGCGCTGCGCGGATCGGTGCTTTCGACAGGCCAGGCCTGCCAGTCCATCGAGCGGATCTACGTCCACCGATCCCTGTACGATGCATTCTGCGATCGGCTGACCGACAAAGCGAAAGCGGTGCGACTGAACTGGCCTGATATTTCGATAGGCGAAATCGGACCGATCATTTTTGAGAAACAGGCGGAGATTTTGCAGTCTCACATTGACGACGCCTTGCAAAAAGGCGCCCGATTGCTTGCCGGCGGCGAGATCGAACGCCATGGCGGCGGCCTCTGGCTGAAACCAACGGTCCTGGCGGACGCAACGCATGATATGAAAGTCATGCGCGATGAAACATTCGGGCCGATTATGCCCGTCATGGCTTTCGACACGAATGACGACGCCGTCGCATACGCAAACGATACCGAATACGGGCTTTCAGCCGCTGTCATTGCGCCGACGCTCGAGGAAGCCGAAGCCATTGGCCGACGGATCGACGCTGGCGCGGTCAGCCTGAATGACGCGGCGCTGACCGCTCAGTTTCATGAGGCCGAGAAACATGCATTCAAGCATTCCGGCCTTGGCAGATCGCGCATGGGCCCCGCCGGATTCCAGCGTTTCCTGCACCGCAAAGCGCTGATCGCCAATACCGGCGCGCCAAAGACGATTTCAGATTACGCCGAAGACGGCTGAACGCAGGACCGCCTACGGCCCTTCCACGATCATCACGTGGCAATCGGCAAGCGGCGCGCGCACGGCTTTCAGTTCCGTATATTCAGGCGAATTCCAGAACCGTTCGATCGCGCCGCGATCGGGCCATTTCGAAATCACGGCCGACTGCCCGTCGAAAAGTCCGCCCTCCAGAGACGCAACGCCCGGCGCCCGCACCATATATTCGCCGCCGAATTTTGCGACGAGCTCGCCGGCGGGCGCGCCATACTCGCTGATGAAACGACCACGGTCGTGAATATCTGCGAAAACGATCATATAAGCTGGCATAATTGCGATCCGACGTTGCTGGCTGCGTCTTAAATGGTATACCATTTGACGAAAGACGGCAAATAGCGGCCAGGGAGCAATACCGGTGAAACTACTGCGCGCGGCGACCATCTCCGTTTCAGACCTCGAACGCGCGGTCGGCGACTACGCGAAGTATTTCGACTATTCAAAAATCGACGACGGCGTCATTGATGATGACCTCGCCGGAAGCTGGGACGCGCCGGCAAGCGCCGGCCGACCTTATGCGATTATGCAACCGGCGTCCGGCGCCGACATCTTTCTGCGTTTCATCGAGCAGCCCGCCCACCCCGATTATCTGCCGTTACGCAGCTATGGCTGGAACTGCATCGAAATCTGTGTGGAGGATGTTCTCGCCGCGAATGCGCGGATGGAGAACTCGCCGTTTGAAGTCATCGGTCCGCCGCGCGAAATCGAGGGGCTTCCCGCGATATATCCGATGCAGGTGAAAGGCCCCGACGGCGAAATTGTATATCTCACGCAAATTCGCGACGACCTGCCCGACTATGATTTGCCGCGCGCCACGGCGCCCATCGACAGATTGTTTATTTTTGTCATGGGATGTTCCGATCTCGACGCGTCGCTTGCGTGGATGGAAAAACACGTCGGTGTGCAAAACGGGCGTGACATGGAGATTGTCTACACCATGATCGCGAAAGCGTATGGAACGCCCGAAGAAGAGTTGCACCGTATCGCCACCATGATCCATGAGCGGGATGTGTTTCTGGAGCTGGACCAATATCCTGAGGCGGCCGTTACGCGAAAGCGCCATGAGGGAATGTTGCCCCCCGGCTTTGCTGTCGGAACACTCTGGACGCCTGATTTTGACGCCCTGCCCGGCCCGTGGATCACCCCGCCGACAACGCGCAACGGACCGATTTACAAAGGTCGCCGCGCGGCGACCATCAAGGATCTCGACGGCGCGCTGATCGAGATCGTCGAAGGAGACGCCGCGTGAAACTCGTCGCACTGAAATCGTCGATTGATCGCAAACCACGTGCGGATGATTTTACGATTGTCGAAACAGCCGCGCCCGAATGTCCGGAAGGCTCGGTCCTCGCGCGGGTCGTTTACGTTTCCCTCGATCCTTATGTGGGCAGCCGGATTCGCGGGCGCCATATGGGCGAGGCGCCGCCTTCACCAATGGAGGAAGCCATACCCGGCGCGGTGATCGCGCAAGTTACACAGTCGCGATCCCCTGACTACGCCGAAGGCGACTACGTGTTTTCAATGGATGGGGGATGGGCGGAGTATGTCGCGCTTGATGCAGGGGCCTGCCGCAAAATCGATCCGGACGCGGCGCCGCTTCGCGCAAACCTTGGCGTTCTCGGCATGCCCGGCCTCACCGCCTGGGCCGGCATCACACAACTTGCCGAAGTCGGCGCCGGGGATATCGTGCTGGTCGACGCGGCCGCCGGCACGGTCGGCGGCGCGGTCGGTCAGATTTCCAGACTCAACGGCGCATCGCGCGTCGTCGGCATTGCCGGCGGACCGGAAAAGTGCGCCCTCGTCGAAAACACCTACGGCTTTGACGCATGCATCGACTACAAATCCGACGGCTGGCGCGACCGACTGGCCGCGGCGCTGCCTGACGGGCTGACCGTCTTCTTTGAAAATGTCTCCGCCGACATGGCGATGATTGCGCTCGGTCACGCCCAGCCATACGCGCGCGGCGTGCTCTGTGGTCTTGTCGATGCTTACCACACTGAGGAACAAGCCACGCACCCGCTCAACGCCGGCTTCATCATCGGCAAACGTGCGAAGGTCATGGGCCTTGTGGTGTATGATTTTTATCCGTGCTGGGACGAATTCGCGGCGGAGGCGGCGCCATGGGTAAGAGACGGGCGCCTCCAGGTCGCCGAAGACATCGTGAACGGCCTTGAGAACGCGTCGGCGCTTTTTGAAAAACTGATGGACGGACGCAATATTGGCAAATGCCTCGTCAAGGTTTCAGATGAGGCGGCGTAACGGAGATGCCGAAACCGCGACGCAGTTTTGTTGACGGCGAATACGGGCAGATTCACATCCGCGTATCGGAACCGCCGGCGGCGGTGCAAAAACCGCCGTTGTATTGTCTGCATATGAGCCCGAAATCGGGCCGGCAATTCGTGAATTTCATGACGGCGGCGAGCGAAGACCGGATTGTCGTTGCCCCGGACAATCCGGGCCACGGCGAGTCGGACCCGCCGCCGGCCGATCCCGAAGTGACCATTATGGATTTTGCGCGCAATGCGTGGGCCGTCGCCGATGCGCTGCATCATGAACAGATCGATCTCTTCGGTCATCACACGGGGGCGTTGGTGGCCGCTGAAATGGCCCACCAGCGCCCCGACCGCGTGCGGGCGATCGTCATGGTGTCCGCCGTCGTCATCACCGAAGAGGAACGCAAGGGGTTTTTGGACTACTTCTCGCCGATTCCGCTGGATGAAGACGGCGCGCGGTTCAAAGTCATGTGGGAGCGCATCAAGCAGCATAGCGGCCCCGGCATGACGCTGGAGATGATGGCGGAGTCCCTGGCCGAAAATCTCCGCGGCGGCAACGATTATGAATGGGGCCATCGCGCGGCATTTGCCTATGGCGACCGCTTCAGCGAAGTCGTCGAGAGCTTGCCGCATAGAATTACGATCCTCAATCCCGCCGACGAATTGTTCGACATTACAAAGCGCGCGGCGGCTCTGTTGAAGAACGGCGAAGTTATCGATCACCCCGAATGGGGCCACGGGTTTCTGGATGCATATACTGCCGACGCTGTCGCCGCCGTGAAAGACGCGCTTGGCTGAATACCGGCGCCCGCACTGCTGCGATACGCGACGCTTTCATTACCCCGCGCCGACAAACCCGAGCGGCAGACCGGCGCGCGGCAAAAACCCGTATAGCTCTTCGTCCGGCACGCCCGCGGCGACAATCTCGCGACACTTGAGCAGTTTTTCGAGATCAATACCCGTCGCAACACCCATGGACTCAAACATGAAGACCAAATCTTCCGTCACGATATTGCCACTGGCGCCGGGCGCCGTCGGACAGCCGCCGAGACCGCCAAGAGAGGAGTCGAACGTCGTTATGCCTTCTTCAAACGCGGCGAGCGCGTTGGCGAGGCCGAGGCCGCGCGTATTGTGCAGGTGGACGCCTTGCAGCTTGTCGTCGCCGACGACACCGCGCACCTCGCGGATCATCGTCCTGATCGACGCCGGGTCGCCGTAGCCCGTGGTATCGGAAACGCCGATCTCATCGCAGCCCGCTTCAAGGAGACGTTCGGCGAGGCGCAGGATCGTGCTCAGCTCAATCGGCCCTTCCAGGGTGCAACCAAACGCCGTCGACAACGACCCTTCGAAATGGGGTCGCTCGTCTGCCGGTAATCCCGAAAAATATTCGGCAATGGCGCGCGCTTCATCAATAACCTGATCATGGGTTCGGCGAATATTTTTCAGGGAGTGCGTTTCGCTGACTGACAGGGGCAACGTCACCTTGTGCGCGCCGGCGGCGACTGCGGCTTCGGCGCCGCGCATATTCGGGACCAGCACGGCAACGGTCAGCCCCGGAATGGTCTTCGCGAATTCCACCACGTCGCCTGTATCGGCCATTTGCGGCAATAGCTTGCGGGAAACAAAGGAGCCGACCTCAATCTCAGTGACGCCGGCCGCCGCCTCGGCCGCGATCCACTTTTTCTTGATGTCCAGCGGCATCGTGGCTGCGCAGTTCTGCAGCCCGTCCCGTGGACCAACTTCGCTGATCAACACCTTAGAATTGCTCATAAATTTAAGCCAATTGACCGATTTTCGCCGCTTGCGCGCAAGGGGGGACTTATGAAATGATATATCAAATTCAAGGGCGCACCAACCGGACATTTTCGATGACAGCGGGAGCAAAACCACTGGACGGCCTGAAAGTCGTCGAATTCACCCATATGGTGATGGGACCGGCGGCGGGCCTCATTTTTTCCGATCTCGGTGCAGAGGTGATCAAGGTCGAGCCGATTGGCGGGGACAAAACGCGGCGCCTTCGCGGATCGGGCGCCGGATATTTTCTGATGTACAACCGGAACAAGAAAAGTCTCTCCATTGAGCTGAAGTCGAAGGAAGGCGCGGACATCGCCCTGCAACTGATCGACAAGGCGGACATCTTCATTGAAAACTTTCGGCCCGGCGCCCTCGACAAGCTTGGATTTGGATATGACGCGCTGTCGAAACGCAATCCGCGACTGATCTACTGCTCCGAAAAAGGTTTTCTAGGCGGTCCGTACGCGCACAGAACGGCGCTCGACGAAGTCGCGCAGATGATGGGCGGCCTCGCCTACATGACCGGCCCGCCGGGTCGGCCCCTTCGCGCCGGATCGTCGGTCATTGATATCACGGGCGGCATGTTCGGCGCCATCGGCGTGCTGGCGGCGCTCCACGAGCGCGAGCGGACTGGGAAAGGGCAACATGTCGCCGCGTCGCTTTTTGAGACAACGGTTTTCATGGTGGGCCAGCATATCGCACAACTCGCCGTCACCGGCGCCCCGGCGGCGCCGATGCCGGCGCGCATCTCGGCCTGGGCCGTCTATGACGTCTTCGATGTAAAAGACGACGAGAAGGTCTTTGTTGGCGTCGTTTCAGACACGCAGTGGCGCATCTTTTGTGAGGCGTTCGGACTTGACGACTGGGCAGGCGATCAAAGCCTTGCGTCCAACAACGACAGAGTTGCGCGGCGCGACGATATCCTGCCGCGCATTCGAGCGCTTTTCTCAACCTTCAGCAAACAAGAGCTGATGGAAAAACTTGAACACTCCGGACTGCCTTTTGCGCCCATCGCGAAACCGGAAGACCTCATTGACGATCCGCATCTTGCCGCCAGCGGCGGCATGATCGATATGCAGATACCGGACGGTGACGCCGCAGCATTGCCGGCCCTGCCGATCAGCCTTGACAGTGCGCGTCCGGGCAAACTGCTGGATCCGCCGACCATCGGCGAACACAACTCGGACATTCTTGCGGAACTCGGCTTTAGCGCAGACGAAATTGCAGACATGTATGCACGGCGGATCATCGACGGCGCCGCCGGCGCGGTGAAAGCCGCAGAATGATCCAAGAATAATCTATTCGTATATCCAGGGGCGCCAGGCGGCGTCCTTATCAAGAAACGCCGCAATCTCTTCCCGGCGCGTCAACGTCAGGCCAATCGGATCAAGCCCGTCCAGCAACAGGCGCTTCTGATAGGGATTTACGTCGAACGGGTACTCGATCGCCGATTCTGTACTCGCAGTGAGGGTCTGTTTTTCAAGATCGATGCACAGCGTGTTTTGCTGCGGCGCGCTTTCGACATAGGCCGTCAGCGCAGCAATCTTGTCCTTGGAAAGCGCGATTGGCAAAACGCCGTTCTGTCCGCAATTGCCATGAAATATTTCGCCGAAGGACTCCGCAACAATGCACCGCACGCCGAACTCGGCGAGCGCCCACACAGCATGCTCGCGCGATGAGCCGCACCCGAAATTCGCGCCGGAAAGCAGTATGGATGCGTTCTTGTATTCAGGCTTGTTGAGAACAAACGCCGGATCAGGGCTGCGCGAATGAGCATCGATATAGCGTTGCCCGGCGAAGAGACCTTCGCCGAGGCCGTCACGGCTGACCGACTTCATTTCACGGGAAGGAATGATCTGGTCGGTATCTATATTGTCTGCAAGCATCGGCGCCGCAACGCCCACGTGCCTGGTGAAGGGTCGACGATCGGTCATGTCGCCGCGTCCTCCAGTTGCGCGAAGGCTCCGGCGATCTTTCCTTTAACGGCGCTCGCCGCAACAGTTGCCGGACTGGCGAGGTGCGTTCGCACGCCCGGCCCCTGCCGGCCCTCAAAGTTTCGATTGGTGGAGGAAACAACCCGCGATCCCGGCGGAAACGTCTCGCCGCCTGCGTAAAAACACATTGCGCAGCCGGGCTCGCCCCACTCGAAGCCGGCCGCCATGAACACGGCGTCAATGCCTTCCGCCTCAGCGGCGCGACGGACGGCTTTCGAGCCGGGAACGCAGACGGCGCGCAGGCCGGGCGCAACCTTGCGCCCGCGCAACACTTCAGCAGCGGCGCGCAGATCGGACAAGCGCCCGTTTGTGCAAGACCCTATAAATACGCCGTCTACGCAGAGATCCCCTATGCGCTCATTTGGCGACACGTCCATATACGTCATCGCCTTCGCCGCCTGCTCACGCTTGTGCGAAGGCAGCGATTCGACAGCGGGCACCACGCCATTGACGCCGGTACATTGCTCGGGGCTCGTGCCCCAGCTGATCATCGGTTTCACTGACGCCGCATTGATGAGGATTTCAGAATCGTACTCCGCATCGTCATCGCTCCGAAGCGCGCGCCACCCCTTCTCCACATCGTCCCAGTGCGACGGCGCCGGCGCAAAGGGGCGCCCCTTAATATAATCAATCACTTTTTCGTCCGGCGCGATCAGCGCGGTAAAGGCGGCAAACTCAACAGCAAGATTGCACAGCGTGAGACGCTCTTCGATGCTTAGCGCATCAATGGCGCCGCCGGCATATTCAACGACGCGACGCCGGGCGCCGTCGGCGCCGTATGCGCTGATGATATGCAGGGCCAGATCTTTCGCCGTCACCCCGCTATCCAACGCGCCGTCAACGCGAATTCGCATTTGCTCCGGCCGCTCGACACGCATCACGCCGGTCGCCATTGCATGCTCAGCGACACTGGAGCCGACCCCGATCGCCAGTGCGCCAAGCGCCCCGAGGCTACAGGTATGGCTGTCGGGGCAGATAATGCTGACGCCCGGATAGGCGACGGCAAGTTCCGGGGCGATGACATGCACAATGCCCTGGCGCGCGTCATCGGTATCCACAAGATTTACGCCGGCGTCCGTCGCCATTGCGCGGGTTTCCGTAATAAAATTCGCGCCGCCGGGCGAGCGGGCCTCATCGCGGCCGCGTCCGCTGCGGAAGGACACGATGTGATCCATCACCGCAAAAACACGACCTGGCGCCAGCGGCGCGCGCCCCGCCTCTGCAAGCGCGCGCAAGGCGACGCCGCCTGTGCGTTCGTGCAGCATGACCCGATCGACCGCGATCAGGCCCGCGCCGTCGCCATCGTCCGCAACGGCGTGAATAGCCCAAAGCTTGTCAAAGAGCGTCGCAGTCAAAGAAATGGTTCCTGTTCGCACATGCCCGCAAGGGGGCGGTTCACGGCGGCCGCTAAATGATATACCATTTTATGTGAGATTGCGATGGCCTGAATTCAAGGGCTGTGTTCCGCATACAGGAGGGAGTTCGTCTCATGACCAGATTTTTCCTTTTCGTGTTCTTCGGCGGCCTTGTTTACGGCCAGACCCATGGACAGTCTGCATCGCCCGCCAACGACATCCTTGACCGCGATTTTCGGGAAATGATGGTTATGTTCCCCGGACGCTACGACAATCAGGAGCAGGTCTACTTTGAAAAGCGGCTGGACATTCCTGAGGAAGACCGCCATGAGCGCACGCATCATATCTTTCATCCCGTAAAGCTGGCAAATTTTCCGGGGGAGACGTTTTACATTCAACAATATCAGAATAATGACCCGTCCGATATTTACCGCCAGCGGATTTATTCGTTTCAACCGGACTACGACGAAAACGCGATCCGGCTTACCATCTACACGCCGAAAAACCCGGAAGCGCTGATCGACGCTCATATCGATCCGTCGAAGCTGGACGGATTAACGCTGGATGACATGATTATCCGCCCCGGCTGCGAAGTGTTCTGGAAGCGCGAGATCGACCAGTTCACCGGATACATGAAGGAAGGCGCCTGCTCGTTTACGTCGTCTCGAACGGGCAAGAAAATAGTCATCAACGACGACCTTCATTTGTCAGACAGCTCAATCTGGATCGCTGACCGCGCTGTCGACGAAGACGGCGCCTACGTATTCGGCAATCGCGCCGGCGTGCCGCACAAAAACAACCGCGCCTCCGAGTTTTCATGCTGGGTCAGCGTCAAGAAAAGGTCCGGCGACGACGAATGGACGTTCAACAACGATCTTGAGATCCATGACCAGGGCGGATGGATCTGGGTTACGACTGACGAACGCCGGCCGCAAAAGGTTGGTCTTAAAATGCGTAATGTCGTCTGGCCGACCGGGTACAACCGGAACAGCCTCGTTCTCTATGCGTATCGCGACGGCGACGACGCGGCGCGGTCTTACGTCTGGACGTCCCCTGACGCGAAACGCATCGCGCTCAATCTTCGATGGGTGCAGGCGAGTTGCACGCGTGATGAGTAGCGCGCTTTATTTCCAGCCGTTCTTGCCGTCGAGATAGGTTTTCGCGTCGCTGAGACTTGTCAGCTGGTAATCCGTAAACAGCCCGGGCGCATAGCGCGGACTGTACTGATCGAAAACCGGCTTATAGAGCCCCATATGTACGTCGGGGATCTGATGGCGGGCGCGGAACGCAGCCATATTCCCGGGCTTTTTTGGAGATGACTTCTGTCTCCGGCCCGGGAATCTCCAGCGCCAGGCGCAGCACCTCGTCCCGGTCCCAGGTCGACCATCCGGTGATGGGAAACTCGTGAAAGCACAGCAGATCTTTCTTGCCGCCGTAAAACTGCGCCTTGTCGATGAGTTCGACCGTGTGGTTCAGATTTTCGCGAATGCCGCGGCGCGGCGAACCGCCGTCAACGGCGCGCACGCGAGACTGGATGGCCGATACGGAAACGACGTCCTTTTTCAGCGGCACGCGGGCGTAATCCTTACCGTTGCCCGGCACTGAAAACGAATCGTCGCCGGGGCCGTCCTGCATCGTGGCGCCACTCGTCAAACCGGCGGTCCCCAACACAGCCCCGCCGGCGAGCAAACCGCGGCGCGAGAGCCTCGAATTCATTTCGTCTGCCATCCACTCCTCCCTAGTGAGCGTCCAATAACTCCAATACTTTGGGATTAGCTTTTTCGGACGCGGATCATGCTTCACTCTCGTCTGTAAGACGGCGCATGTGTCGCAAATAAAGTCGCCGTGTAACAGGAATCAGCAACAGCGGAATAGCGCCGTAAATTGCGGGAGCCGCGGCCATGGCAAGATTAAGATTGTCTTCGCCGAAGACGCGCGTTGACAGCGTGCCGACAGTTGTCGGCCCCAAAAACAGGCCAGACAAACTGATCGTCATGTAATAAAGCGCCAGCACTTGCCCGCGAATTTGCGAAGGCGTGATCAATAACAGCGCTGTCACGCCGACGGCGCTCACCATACCGATGCCGACTGTGTTCAAGCAAAGGACGGCAAACGCCGCGACTCCCGTCGGCATCAACATCGCGATCGTCTGCGTAGGCGCCATAATTAGAAAACCAATCACCATCAGACGAAACGGCGCGTCACGCGCGCCCGATTGCATCCATTTGTCGGAAAGGTAGCCCACCGTCAGAACAGTGGCGGGCCCGAGAATAAGCAGCGTAACGCCGTTGATGAATGCATATTGCTCCCGCTCCCAGCCCCAGACGCGTTCGAACGTCGAAGGAAGATAGCCTTGGCTGTAAGCCAGGATGGTCATCACCATAACTAAAGAAACGAAAGTGAAATACGTCGCGCCGTTTTGGGCAACGTACCCCCAAGCTTTAAATATGCTTGCGCCTTGCAACTTTTCGTTGCCTCCGACGCTCGGGCGGCGCTCAGGTTCCTTGATAAAAAAGAAATAGACCGCCAACAAAACGCCCGGCAAGCCAACTGTCATAAATACCAGCTGCCACGGGGCGAGCAAACCAAGAAGCGGTAAGGACACGCCATTGGTTGTCTTTGCCCATAAAAGGACGGCGCCGCCAATCAACGAGGCAATGCCGGCGCCAAGCGTCAGCGCCGCCGTATAGAAGGCAATCGGTTTGCCGCGCCTTTCCTCCGGAAAACTGTCCGCAATCATTGAAAACGCCGCAGGGCTTAACACCGACTCGCCCGCGCCGATAGTCATGCGCGCAAAAAAGAGTTGCCAGAAATTCGCGGCCAGCCCCGAGACTGCCGTCGCCATCGACCAGATCACCATACCAATGCCGACGATCCAAGTGCGCCGCCAGTTATCGACGAACCAGCCGATAAAGAGCCCACTGAAGGCATAGATGAGGCCAAAGGCGGGGCCCATAATCAAACCAATCTGCTCATCCGTCAGTCCAAGATCCGCTTTGATTGGCTCGATCAACAAACCAAGGACATAGCGGTCAACGAAGCTGAAGATATATGCAAGGGTTAGCATCGACACCAGAAACCAAGCCGCCGAAGGTTTCGGATAAGGCTTTGCGGCGCTCGTCACGGCAACAGCTTCGGTTGCAGTCGTGTCGCTCATAAAATAGCTCTTTAGTTGTCTGGTATGTGGTAGATTACAACAAGGTTGTCATCCGCATCGACAATGCCAACTTCGCGTCCGAGCCTGCCGTCGTGCGTCTCAAGCCGTTCTTCGTCATAGACATGAAGGCCAAGCTTTTTGGCGCCAGAAACCACCGCATCAATATCTGCAATATTCAGTACGATTGCGGCGCGACGCGGATGCGGCGCCGGCTCAATAGGCACGCCTTTAACCTCGGTCAGCGCCATCACACGGGGTTGGTTCGGCGCAGTCAGCGTCGCCCAACGCATCTTCGCCGCCTTATCAATCTGGAAAACAGGATAGGAATATGAGTCTTCTTTTGAATCGGCCGTGAATTCAACTTCAAATCCTAATACGTCATTATAAAATTTTAGCGCTTCATCCAGATCCCTAACGATGTAGTTGGCGCGTTGAAAGCGGATGTTAGGATTGTCGCCCATGGTCATTTCCTTTCATATCCAAACGTCTGGCTCGCCCCGCACCGAGCAACATTGCACGCCTACATTCTGGCTGTAATAAAGATTGGCGAGGGCGCGGGGCATATTCTGAAATCCGTCCGTGACGTCCTGTACGGATTTTAACCGGTCCGTTCTTATCCAGTCGGTCATCTCGTCCATCACGGCGTCCCAGCGCGAAAGATGATTGTAAACGAAAAAGCCCTGCATCCGACTGTCGGTTGCGCGCAGCCGCGTATAGTTCGAAAGCTTGAACGGAACGTCGCGCGTATATTCGCTGATCGAACCGCAAAG
>JANQJK010000012.1 GCA_028281665.1 Hyphococcus sp. | reverse complement strand
ACATCTTCGTCTGAAAACCGTTTCCGAGCCATCAATCCATTCCACAACAGACTTAGTGATCAACATATCACATGGCACAACTTTAAGGGGGAAGGACACAGCCATTGCAGTCATAATCTCGACAGGGCGCTCGCTGATTGACGAGGGAATACTCTGGACCGTTGACCTTGATGATGGTCACCAGGTCGACTTTAAGGGCAACGCAACACTTTTCACAAACCGCCTTCATGCGGAAGTTATGTTCTACAAGGCCGCCAACGGTCATTGCAGCCTTAGGGGGTCGTATGCGCAACAGGCTGATACATGGCGCTACCGCCTGATGCCATCGGTGAAGTAGCCGGCCCAGTTTGGACAGGGCGGGTCAACTTCGGCCATATCCTCATGTTCAATGTCAGTGAAAATCCGCACCGCGGCCATCACCAACCGATCCAGCGATTTCTTCGTCACTCCGTTACGTAATATGATCTCAGCCTCGACGCGAAACGCAGACTCCTTACTTCTGGCGGCGGAGAGCGTGTGATTGCAGACGGGATGTCGTTCGGGCATTCATTGATTCCTTCAACTAACAAGGAAGTCCTGTTCGCCCTGCGCGTATGAAAGCCGTAGATAGGGAGCCGAGTCAATTGGACGGCGCAAGTTTTAGGTACTTAAGACCCGAGTCTTACAAAATTCCCGGCGAACACTCGGATATGATTGATATTGCCGATAGGCATGTACTCAATGTTGGAAAGCAATTGGGTATTTCGAGTTGACGGAGACCGGCCGTCCGGGAATTCCTATTTTGAAAAGTATGGACCGCGTTTAGGACGTGAAAAAAGCTCCATTCCAGCTAGGCGACCACGACTCTAAGCCGGCCCGGAGCCCCGAATAAAATACCGGTGCACCGGTAGGTCGAATGCAAAGTCGGCGAGACTTGCGAAGACGTGAAGGCGGCAATGACCAACTTCGCAAGAGTGTATCCGCCAAAAGAGTCGGCGTGCGACGGTCTCAATCTAAATGTAAAACCTCGCCCAAATGTGGCCGCTGGTGAGAAGTGGTGGGACGCGACGAAAAGGTTGCGCTTGGATAAACAAGGTCTTCAGCCGAGAAATTCCGACGGTAACGGAGTTCCAGCACGCTTATTAGGGGGTAGGTCTTTGCCTTTATGGCCCTGATTTCACTACGAGAATTAAGCAATACCAGCGATTTTGACATTTGTTGGATTTGGTGGGATCATTCCGCCGCAGGCAGTGAACAATCTCAATCGCTCTTAAACTTCGAACGCGCCTGCCCACGCTAGAATTTGCCCGATTGCGGCAATTTCCGGCTCAAAAAATCAAGAAAATTTGAGCAGCGCGCCATGGCGCGCGCATCAGCTTGATGGAGCGTTCGATGGAACACACGTGTTTACACCACCCGTTTATCTATGAAGACCCGAACTTTTTTTCGATTGGGTCTATTCATCTTTATACCAATTATTCTTCTAGCACCCGAAAAAGCATAGAAAGCAAGGAAGGTTTCGGCGCGATATTAAGTACGATCGCGGTTATCTTATTGCATTGTGCATTTTCTATAAGAAAATTTGCGCAATCGTTTATCACCAGCGCGAGTTTCTTGTTCAGCGCAATGGCACGTGGCACCGGAAGATTCTTCGCCGCCGGCGCCATAATGACGACGACGGTCGGCCTAACGGGTGTATCCTGCGCCAATTTAAACACTGCCTCCGCTCAAGAAACGCCGATTGACGACGTCGTCGTCGATATGATCGACGATGGGCGGCTGAATTTCCATGATAGCACCGGCTTCACATCATCCCCGGCGCCGTTAGACGATGGGAAAAGCGCCCGTGTAGTTATCGTGCCGGGCATACAAAGCCCACGATCAAGCTTACCGGAAACGGTTGACGTGCTTGAAGCAGCCCTAACGAAGCATTTTCCGACCGCTGACTTTCATGGGTTTAGAAATCCAACGCCGTTAGATCTTCGCGATGAAATGACGCGCGCGCTTTGCGAACTTGATGGTCTTGGCGTTTTCGGCAACGCTTTGGAATGGCGGTGCTCTGTAGAATTCGACATCGCCACGCGTATAACGGACTTTATGTCCGCGCTTTCTCAAATTTTGTTTGTTCAACCGACGGTGTTTGATGAAGATTGGCCCGCTGCAATTCAACTTGCGGACGATTTGACGCGATTGTTCGACAACGAAGATGCGCCAATCCTGATTGTCGCCCATAGTGGCGGCGCCCTTCTCACCCGTGCTGCGCTGGAGCGCATGCGCACAGATCAATATGCGGAACGACGGTTCAATTCTATCGGTGCCGTTCTGGTGGGCGCCCCGCTGAAACCTGCCGATTTTCCGTTGCCAGAATCCCAAATTGCATTCGTTGCGACTTGCAACGACCTCGTTTCATTACTCTCAACGACCCGCATCTACGTTGCTGATCAGAATAATGAGATCAGCGGCCGCCATGAGGCGTTTCAGGTGGCGCGCAATATAGGCGGCGTTGAAACTGGAATAATTGATCGTGATTGCGCGAATAATCCTGACCCGGATTTTGCTGGACTGCTAAACGTCATCAAAACCCATTCCCTGTTGAAAAACTACAGTCAAGGCGCGTTGGGACAACAACTTCGTGACGGCGTCGCAAACGTTTTAGCCAATCTAAAACGACCTAAGGAAACTTTCGAAGTTGGCGACAATACCTACACCATTGATCGTTTAAATCTACGCACGGCGCCGGGCGTTGCGCCAAACACGGTCATAACGACTCTCCCCGCCGGCGTTGAATTTGTCGTTCGCGCAGTAGACGCGAACGCAGATGGCTATTCATGGCGTTACGGATGCGCCGGCGCGCTGTGCGGGTACGTCGCTAGTTCGTGGCTGAAGTTCCCGAACACTTCTTCTTATATACCGCCGACCGCCGACGTATTACCCCCAATTTATCCCATCGTTGTTCCGCTTGAACAGGCGGAGGCTGGTGTATTCTACGCAGATTACCTGAAATATGGCGAATTACTCGACGGAACCGGCGCTTTGACAGCGTGCGGACCTGATTGCGCACGGGCGCCTACGCCGGTTAGCATTGCGTCAGCGACACTGGTTTGCCGGGGCGCCCAACTTGAGCTTGACGCGATTGTCGAAGCCGGAAGCGGCGCTCGTACTTACGACTGGTTCGTGGACGGCGAAAAGGTCGCCACCGACGTAAGAGCGACAGAAGTCAGTGTGCCGATCGAGGGGAGGCCGAACGCCAGGGTCATTATCCATGTAAAAGGCAAAAATGGCAGCAGTAGCCGGAATAGCAGCAATGCGTATGAATTGATCGTTCCGCCATGCGGAAATCTGCCGCCGGCGCCATCCGCCATGGGGCCATTGCCATCCGCGTTAACGCTTGATCCGACTGCAATCTCGGTAAGCCGTGCAATCATTGGCGGCGTTGCGTCGACAAACGGGCAATGCACAAGCCTGACACTCGAATGGGGTTCGACGCCGTCATATGGAAACGCTACAAATCCGTTTGCGATCGGCTGTAGCGTTGAAAACTATAATTTTTCACGCGAAATAGTCATAGCATGCGGCGGCAGTACAGTTTACTATGAATTCGTTGCGCAGAACTCGAACGGAACCGTGCGTGGCGGGCGAATGTCCTTCAAGACGCCGCGGTAATGCCGCAAAATTTGCGCGCAGCAATTCGAGGCAATCCAGAAGACGTGATTTTGGATTTTGATGCACCGATACCGGTGAAACCGAGCGTTTGGCAACTTCAACGCATGATTCTGGTGGACCCGCGACCAGGCGTCGAAAAAAATGTTTGGAGTAACGTTTTTTCCATTGACGCAACGTCTACTCGAATTGTCGATGATACCGTCGAGCTTCATCCGGGTGCGGAAATCTGCTGGCGGACTCGAAGCTGGAACCCAGACGCGGCTCTCGCTGGCGTCAGCGGTTGGTCGGAACCCGCGTGCGTGAAAGTCGAAGGCCAGTTGATTCGGCAATTCGATTGGCCTTCCAACGTAACGGTTCAAAATACGCCGGACGGCGTGAACGTTGCTGCCTCTGGCGGCGAAGGTGATTTCACGCTCGAACGCCGCGTCGATGACGGCGCCTGGGAAGTCGTCCGAGTTTTCGCAGATAACGAACCGCTTGATTTCACGGACACTAATGTGCGCGGCCAACGCGTTTGTTACAGGTTCAGCCAACACGGCGCATATTCCGAAGAAACTTGCTCGGACGTGGTAATCGACGACGGCTCAGTGGCGCTGACGATTAAAAACATAACGCGGCTGGATGATGACTATATCAAAGTTACAGGCAACTGCCCGCTGCGCCAGGAAGACGGCTACTTGATTTACTTTCGGCAGTTTGAACGTGACGGCGTGGTCGATTACTGGCGGGCAGGTAGCATGCCATGCACCAACGGGCCGTTTGAGAAAACGCTTTATGCGCCAGTAAGCACGGCCGCTTGCCTATTCATTGAATTACGGTCGGCAGGTTTACTCTGGGACGCGACGTCGAAGCTTTGCCTGCCGTCGGATGCACTGGCGCTGGTTGACGGCGTTCCGGTTTATCCAATCCAGGCGCGAGACCTGCAAACAAACGGCCACGTCGTTCCTAACGATTTGTCGGGGCGGCGTATATCTTTTGACGCGCTCGTTGATTTAGGCGGCAACCAAACCGACGTCGCGAAGTACGAAATTGAAGTCGCCGAGGCCACGTCGCTCGAGTTGATTTGGGCTCCCGGTATTCAGTTTTTTCCGTACCGCGAGGTGCAACAAAACGGAGAGCGTACGTCACCGATCGTTTATCGGGGACCCGAACTTCAGCTAGGCGTTACGTATTCCTGGCGCATCCGTCTTCACGCCGAAGCTAATGCCGCCACAGTATGGTCGAATTGGGTGAATTTCACGCTAGCAGTCGAATCGGCCCGAGGGCGAACACGCTGAACTCGGCGAGTAACTTAAAAAAATTGCGGCGGCGAATTTCTAATTCGCCACCGAGTTTTATCTTGGACTTAAACGGATGCATTCAATTAACGAAAGGCACTGTCGCCAGGACTTGTTCCACCCCTCCACCCCATCGGACGCATGGGGGTGCTCTACCGGCTAAAATTGATCACTTTGCCGCCTGCGCCGCTGAGATTTGCCGCGATCTCAGCGGCTACGGATTCAGCTGCGGCCTTACGCGGGTCATCAGCCAAATGAGCATATCGTTGCGTCGTTTGCGCTTGAGTGTGGCCGAGCAGCGACCCGATAAGCGGAAGGCTCATGCCGCCCGCCGCTGTGACACTCGCATAGGAATGCCGCAAATCATGAAGTCGTACGTCGTCGAGTTCCGCTTTGGCGCGGATGCGACGCCATGGCTTTTGAATATTGACAAGATGTTCTCCCGGAACGCGCCCGCAGATCACATATGGATTGCCGCTCTGCTTCGGCAGCGAAATCAGGATCTCCAATGCGGGCGGAGGCGCTACGACCATCTTTCGACCAGTCATAGAGTTTTCTGGGCGTAGAAACTCTTCTTCCAAATCGACGTCTTCCCATTTAAGCGTCAGAATCTCGGAGAGACGGGCTCCCGTAAATAAAAGCAGTCGGATGGCGTTTGTGACGTAAACGCTTTCGCCGTCGCGCTCTGCGGCCGCAAGCGCCTTTCCAACGCAGCGAAATATCTGGCTGTCCGTCGCCTTCAAGCCGCACGCATTCCGTGACGCCACGCAAACTTCTCAGAGCTTTCTCCAAATGTTGTTCGGCGACCCATCCGCGCACGGCCATTTTCAGACGGGCCGCGCCGTCTATAAGATCGAATAAAGCGTTGGGCGTAATATCGAATTCATCAAGAATCGGATGTTTTGCTGCGCCGCGTTTAGCGGGAGGTTTCGCCAAACGGTCCGAAACGAGATGGCGTTCGCCCGGATCGAGGCCGCGCGCAATACGCTCAAGTGCTATCAGGTCGATGAGCCGATCCCGCTTTCCCCCGATTAACACCTCGGTTCGCAGATCTTCCAGATTCGCTGTTGGGCGATTTTTGGCCTTGCCTGGACGGCGCTCGCGCTCCCAAGTCGCCCAGCCGCTGTCGAGAATATGTTCGATATGATGGGTTTTGAATTCGACCGAACGAGACATCGGGGCCGGCGTATTCATCAGCGGATCGGCGGCGACGAAGAGTTTTCGTACAGGATCGACGCCTATAAAGATTGTCGTGATAAGTTCATGAGGATCGACACTAACGTCGAGGACGCCTCTTAGATTGCCGCCATTATAACTTGCTCAAGAGCATTTTTTGACGAAGACTGAATTCGTGATTGGGGGTTAGGCGCCTTGCTTGAGTTTGGTTTGTTATTGCGTGTTTACAGGGCTCATTGGCGCCTGTCGCAAGTGGAAATGGCGGAGCTTTTGTGCACCAGCCAGTCCTCATATTCGCGCATGGAAGCTGGCGTCCGTGCGATTTCAATGAGGGATTTGCAGCGTATTGCTGACAAGGCTGGAGATTCAGCTCACACGCTTGTTATCGCTCATCTGTTGCTGGACGAGAATTTGGAGCTACTACAGCCCGAATGCGCTGATGCTGTTCAAACTAAGCTTATGGCGTTAGCTGAACATTACAGGCGTCGGCTACCTGCGGGACTCAAAGATGCTGCAGCTGTGGGGCTTTTGTTTGGTCAACCGGCTGTGGCTGATACAATGCCATCAAATTTGGGGAGCAAATAGTGGCGAAGAACTTGACTTTGAATCCGGGTCATTGCGCCCTTGATCGTGAGCAAAACAGCATGTAGCCAGCCCCCTTTCAAAAGGCTGAATGGCGTGGGCGATTTGAAGAACATCATGATGATGGTCGCGTGACGGTGCGTCTATCGACAGGCAAAAAGGTCACCGTCGACTCAAAAATGCTCGCTTTTTTCCGCGCGCTTGTGGACGAATTGGCGCCAGAGAGCGAGCGGCTCAACTAGCTAAACATGCGCTGAGGAGGGAAACTGATAACGCGGTTTTCGCATTGGCGTTCCAGCTATTCAAGCTGAGACAAACTGCGCCCGCCAGTCAATAAATGGCTCTTTTTCCTTTCTTTGCGCCCGCAACAGATGTAAGCGCAAAAGAGAGCATCCCATGACGTAGAGCAACATGAAGTCTAACACCCTGTTGAGTACAAACTGCGTCCAATACAGGCTAAAGGACGTTCCGATGGCTGCAATCGTGAATATGATTTCGCCTGTCGTAAACACGCACAAAATGACAGGGAAGATCTCCTTCTACGATTGGCGCCAGAATTTGTAAGCGAGAAACAAGTCAACAGCGATGGAAAAGCACAGAAAGGTCGAGACGTGAATGCTGCGATGAACGATTGACGTAACAACCCATACAAGCGCAATGAGCGTTGCGACTTTTAGAATTGATTTTGATATCGCCGCCAGCGAAACCATCGCAATGACAGAAGATCCGTAAACTATGAGGGCGATGTCTACATTGAATAAGAAGTCACGAAAGTAATTTATAAAGTATTCTAGATTTATGAATTGAGGAAACAGCACAAGGCAAAACATAATACTGCGCTTAAATGTGCCGACGCCGTTTTCGGCAATTTCACGAACAACGGCATGCGCGTAACAGCGCGGTTGGAATCGCGCTGGATTAAACGACGGCGCCCGACAAAGAACACGCTATTCCAAGCAAACGCGTGTCTTCAAACGCGGTCTCACTGCTGCGGTAGCTGCTGAAGGGACAATACGAATGGCTCAAAAACTCCCTCCGGCAAGATCATAGACATAGTGAACGGTCGATGAACCGGCGGTTTTCGAGACACGTTGTTCAAAGGCGTCATACTATTCCCACGACAGTTTCATGGATTTAGGTTGTCGAAACTCATAACCTCGGGGGTGCGCCTCATAAAGATCAAGCGCCTTCCAAGTGGGCATTCTGTCAAACATGCGCGAGAGGGCGATTTCCGCTTCCAGGCGAGCCAGATGCGATCCTAGACAATGATGGGGCCCAATAGCGAAACCAAGATGCTGACGCATGTTCTTACGGTCGATGTTAAACTCGTCAGGATGGGCAAATACTTCAGGGTCGCGATTAGCTGCACCCAACATGCAGTTGATAGTATCGCCTTGCCTGAAGCGCACGCCTGCGATTTCGGTATCTTTAGTTACGTAGCGCGTCGCCGATTGAACGGGCGCACAAAATCGTATCGATTCCTCAATTGCTTGAGGCAACAACGTTCGATCAGCCATCACGCTCTGCTTCACTTCCGGATAAAGACTAAGAGCCCAAAGCGTATTCAGCATCAGCGCCTCAACTGTCGAGATCCCGCCGAAAAAGATGATTGACGCGTTTCTCTTGATCTCATCGTCGGACATCCGTTCCTCAACCGGTGCATTGGCAAGTTCGCTCAGCAAAGACGGCGCAGGCTTTGTGCGGAATTCCTCAATGCGTTGTTGAAGAAGGTCATGAAACGCTTGAACATCACGTTTCGCTTCAATTCGAACCGCTTCATCTCTTTCGAAATTCGCAAGCGCATGTTCGAATGAATTGTACCAGCGCCTAAGGTCCTGCTCATCCTCCAGCGGCAACCCGAAGAGCGACAGCATTGTCAGGATCGGCAAACGGCTTGCAAACGCCGGCCGGAAGTCAACTGCGCCCAGAGGCGCTATCTCGTCCAACAACCGATCCGTATGGCGCCTGATAGCTTCCGCCATGGTCTGTTTCACAACAGACTTGGAAAAGGGCTTTCTGAGCACCGTCTTATACGCTGTATGTTGAGCCCCTTCGACAGTCAGAATATGCGCGCCAAAAGTATCGTAAATGAGCGATTGGTCCGAGGATGTAACAAAGTGCTCCGTGTCTTTGAGAATTGCCTGAACATCTTTGTATTTCACGACGTACCAAATCGATAACGCCTTGATCCAACTGATAGGCTCACGCGCGCGCAAGCGTTCAAAGACACTGTAGGGGTCGCGATCCAGTTCCGCCGGACTGATGCTAGCGCCGACAGGAAAACTGAATTCGCGTTGTTGGGTGCTATCAGTCATTACGGAAATCAATACTGCATGGAAAACCGCAGCACGTTAAAGTGATAAAAGAGCATGATGCTCACCAACGATATGACTAAGAAAATCCCGTCTGGCAGGAGCGCTCGCACAAATCCGCGTTTTGCGATACCTGATGCAATTGAGAATATGCTGAGCGCCATCAACAGTACGGCCAGAGCTGCAAACGCATAGACGCCCACCAACAGAGCGTCGCTCTCTGACGAAAGCAGCGTGTAGTCCGAAAGGCCTCGAAGAAAGAACCAGCAAAGCCCAACCCAACCCGCGCCGGCGGCCATGGCCGCAAGCGGCGGCGCGAATGAGAATCTGCGCTCTGATACTTGTGTGTTCGGCTTAAACCGCCGCCAGATCAACGTTAGAAACCCTAGGGCGGCGCCAGCAAAAATAAGCCCAAGCAGCTTAGATAGAGTTTGTCGGCTGAGACCCTCGTCTTTTACATAGAATTGTAGCGGCGGCCCAGGTTCAAGAACATATTTTCCATCGACGTTCCTGAACGCAATCGCCTGGCCGGTATCAGCGCTCTGAAACACTCCCTCACCTGCTGGATAGAACACGACTGGCTGGCCATCTGGCATACGTATTGAAGAGACCGTAACGCCGCCGTCATCTGTGACGCTGACTAAAACGTCGTACATTAGCGGCGTCAGCAACGCAAAAAGCGTCGTTTCAGACCGGCGTGTGGAGCGATACCGGCCAGCAATATCAGACTTGCGCTGCAAGCCAGATTCCAATTCTATTACCTCAGTATACGGAAAATATCTATCGAAAAAGAGGTTACTTAACACACCGGCTTCATCTCGGCCTTTTATTCCGTCCCCTGATAGCACAGCAAAAAATCCAAGATCTTTCTCGGGAGAAATTAATAGATGGGAACGGAAATCCTGACTTGATCCGGAATGGCCCCACAACGCCAGACCGTTTCGATTTGTTCGATAGAAACCAATCCCCATAGCGCCAAGACGTGGATCGGAAACATATTGCGGCGTCAGCATCTGTTGCATCATAACAGACGTTGATTGTGCGCCCTTATGCTCTTTGAACGCATCGAGAACCCACAACATGAACTGCGCCATGTCGGCGCCGCTTGCCGCCATGCCGCCTTGCGGCGTTCCGCCGATAATTTCATAAGCGCGCGAAACTTCGGCCCCTGGCGCATATCCTTTCACGGCGTGACGCGCGAGCGCTTCCGGCAAGGGTTGCGTAAAACTGGATCGCGTCATGCCAAGAGGCTCAAAGATCTTCTCTGCCACATAGCCTTCAAACGTCTCACCGCTCGCTTGTTCCACCACATGGCCTGCCAGGGAAAAGCTGTAGCTCGAATATGAAGGGACTGCGCCTGGTGCGTAAATTTGCGACGGCATCGAGGTTTGAACATAGTCACTCAGCGGTTGCAAAAGCTCGGGCAACGGCAAAAACCGATTTTTCGCAAAATCTTCAAACCCAGCGCGATGAGTCAGCAAATGCCTCAACGTTACAGACCCGAGCGGAGCACGCACGTCGAAGTCGACATATTCGCGAATGTCCGTATCAAGATCGAGTGCGCCGCGCTGCACCAATTGCATGACTGCAACAGCGGTAAATAGTTTCGATACCGATGCAATGCGGAACATTGAATTCTTGGGATCGACAGCCGCGCTCGTTGCGCGATCGGCAACCCCATACCCTTTGAGAAAGGCGACCTCGCCATTCTCGACAACCGCAACAACAGCGCCGGCGATCTCGCTTTCTTCAAGCTGTCGGGAAACGGTTTCATCGAAAAATGAGGCGTAAGAAGACGCGTCATCGCTCATCTGTGCAAACGCGCCGGAGAACCAAACTACGGCGAAAGCAGCCGCCAAGCAAACCCGGTTCAATTGCGCCAGACACATACGCATGTTCACGCCTTTTGTTGCGGCGTCGCCGCATCGCTCCTGTCCGCCGCATACAATGCGCGAAGCGGCCAGAGGCTAACGACCATGACAATCGCAGGCGCAACGGCGAACGCTATCAACACACCGAAAACCGCGCTCTCCGATTGCGTTGTTTGTTCGCCAGCGGAAGAGACATAGCCGAAGACTTGGAGGATCGCGCCGGCCCCCATCGCGCCGAGACCAAGCGCCACCTTTTCAAGAGCGCTCCACACTCCGGCGTAAGCCGCCTCCCTGCGCAATCCAGTTAATTCATAGTCTTTCTCGATAAAATCGGGCAGCAGCGCAAAGGACAGTAATTGTTGTCCGCCAAACCCGACCCCAGCCACGGCGCCAAGCAGAACGAGCACAAGCACATGATCAGATTGAAGCGTCGTCGGGGTGATCAGGAATAGCGCCACCCCCGCGGCGAAAATCAGAGCGGACAGAGTATAGGCTGGAATTTTGCCGATCCTTTTGGACAGTCGCGGCCAAAGCGGCATAACCAGCATGCCCGTGACAGCTAAGGACGTGAAAATAACCGTAACCCCGTCGCCGCCGAGACCAAGGCGATGTTGCGCATAATACGGCAAGGTCGCGCTAAACATGCCGATGCCGGCGCTCTGTATCAGGAACGCCGTCAGCAGGATCAGAAACAGGCGATTTTTTGCGGCAAGTTTCAACTGCGTGATCAAGCCGTGGGCTTGCTGCTTATGCGGCGCCGTCCGTCCTTCGCGAACGGCTATTGCAGCGGTGAGTTTGGCGCTGCCGAAGATAAGCGCCATGACAATAGCCATACCGGCATAGCCTTCCCGCCCGCCTCCAAAATGGTCGACCAGAATCGGAGCGACAGCGCCCGCCAATAAAATTCCGATCAGCAGAAACACCATGCGGAACGCCATCAATCGCGTGCGCTGATGGGCGTCAGACGTCATTTCAACCGGCAGGGACAGATAAGGGACGGCAAAAAGCGCATTGGCCGTAGAGCAAACCGTATATGCCACCAGGACCAAGAGGAAGGCAGCGACGACCGGCGCTTCCGGCAGGGAAAACAGCACGACAAAGGTGATGGCCGACAATATTGCGCCGGCGAGCATGAACGGCTTGCGCCGCCCCCAAGGTGTCTTCGCCGTGTCCGACCAGTATCCGAGAAACGGATCGATCAGGACAATCCAGATCTTGGGGACAAGAACCGCTGCGCCGGCGAGCGCTGCGGGCAAACCGACAATGCTCGTCAGGTAGAATAAAAGAAGCACGGACGGCACCGTATTGAAGACGCCGGAGCCAAGCGCGCCGACGCCGTAACCAAGCCCCGTCCGCATTGAAATCGAAGATGTTTCCGGAGCGGACGTCATGATGCAATCAACTCCGCGGCGCGTTCTTTTAAAGCGGATTTGTCAATTTTTCCGATCGGCAACAAAGGCAACTCCGTTTCAATCACATAGTGCTTTGGTCTTTTGTAGTTAGCGAGGCGTTCGCCGCACCATGCCTCGAGATCGTGAACGGCGCCCCCGGCTTTCGGACTGACGAAGGCGACGCCGATTTCATCCCATCTATCGTCCGGCGCGGCGACGACAGCCGCTTGTGCGACGCCCGGATGATTTTCGATCACGGCTTCGATCTCTTTGGGATACACATTGTATCCGCCGGATTTGTACATTTCTTTCAGCCTACCGACGAGCTTGATACGGCCGTCATCACGCATGACGCCGAGATCGCCTGTTCGAAAAAAGCCGTCTTCAGTAAAGGCTTCCTGCGTCGGTTGAGGTCGCCGCCAATAGCCAAGAAAGTTCCGCTCGGAACGAACAACAATCTCGCCGGCTTCTCCTTGTGGAACATCGCTGCCGTCAGCATTTGCGATGCGCACTTCCACATCCGGCGCCGGCAAGCCCACGCTCTCTGTCAACGCTTCTATGTCGTCCGTCGGCTCCATTATGGTGATGGCGCTGGTGGTTTCCGTCATACCGTAATTCGTTGCGAGCCTGGGGCAGATCTTACCAAGACGCCGCGCCAGATCCGCGTTCAGGGGCGCGCCTTCCCAAACAGCCAGTTGAACGGCGGAGAAATCACGCTTTTCCATATCCGGAACATCGAACTGCATGGCGAACACTGAAGGCACGGACGCCCAGAAAGAGACATTTTCCTCCACCATAACGTCCAACGCGCGTTGCGGGTCGAATACCTCCAGCAATCGCATCTCCCCGCCAGCAACGACAGTCGGCATCATCACATCAATAAGCGAGCCGATATGGTTGATAGGAAAATAATTCAGCGTCTTCAGCGGCGATATGGGCCACAGTTTGTTCTGCAAGACTGAGAAGCGTGCGATGCCTCGGTGGTGCAAAAGCGCCCCCTTGGGCGCACCAGTAGACCCCGACGTGTAGACAATAAGACAAGGGTCCTTGCCGCCCGTCACGCCAGCGGCGGCGTAAACCGCTTCGTCGCTTATCGTGTCGCCCTTCTTGAGGAATTCACTGTACGACAACACTTCGTCAGTAGTCGCATCACCGTAAAGAACCATATGCTCCACTGACGGGATCGTGGCGTTCCACTTCGTTGCGTCCGAAACGAAGCTTCTACCGCCGATGCTGTCACGTATAAGAATGACTTTCGGCTCTGCGTCGACAACAACGTAATTCAGTTCCGCTGACTGATATTTTGGATTAAGACCGACCCATATAGCGCCGATGAGCGACGTCCCCAAAAACGCGACCGCAAAGTCAGGATGCGGCGTTTGCAATGTGGCGACGCGATCCCCCTTCTCAACCCCAAGAGCCAGTAACGCTTTTGCAAACTGTTTGACGGCTTCGGCGAAGCCTCCATAGGTTATGTGCCCATCATCGGAAATCAGCGCAGGGGCGTCGGGCGTGCGCTGCGCCCACCACTTGGGGTAAGCGCCGATGTTTTCCAGAATGGGTATTTCCGTTTGCACGCGCAGTCTTGCCTTACTTTTTGCTAGAGCGTACATAATTAACATATTTGAAGTCAACTATGTTTTGGACATCATGAACCGGATGCTAAACCGTGCGCCCACAACACACCGAAATGTCTGAAAACACAGCCCTGCGTGAGGTCGTAGAAGAAGCCCTTGCCGCCGGCGTCGGAGAGGATGGCCGCGTGATGTGTTCAATCCTCAGCGCGCGATATGACGTAGACCTGTCGTTGGCGGCCTCGGCAGATAGCGGCGCGCCAGCCCTTTCACCTTTCGCACCGTTCCGGATCGCAAGTGTGACGAAGCCCTATGTCGCCGCCGCTATTTTTCGCCTCTGGGAGGACGGTCTTCTCGATCTCCGCCAGCCCATCGCCGAGCTCATTCAGCCGCATACAAACGCCGTCATGACAGAAGGCGGATATTCAACAAGCGAAATTCGCGTCAAACACCTTTTGGCGCACACGGGCGGCGTATACGACCATTGTCACGATCCGGACTTTGTGACCACGGTCCTGCGGACTCCCAAGAAGAAATGGACCCGCCTTGAGCAAGTCGCCTTTGCGGCCAAATACGGCGCGCCCTACGGACCGCCTGAAAGCGTACAACACTATTCCGACACTGGATATGTTTTATTGGGCGAAATCATCGAGACCGTTTCAGGCGATCGTCTTGGAACAGCGCTGAAGAGGTTGCTTAAGTTTGAGCGCCTTGGCCTCCACGCAACACAGTTTGAAGACGACGTATATTTCGAAGACGCGTCCAATCCCATTCAGCACGCCCGCTTCGACAATCAATCGACAGAATATTTTGACCCGTCTTTCGATTTGTTCGGCGGCGGCGGACTTGTATCCACAACCCGCGAGATCGCCGTCTTCATGCGTGCGCTCCTCACGGGCGGCGTTTTTGAACGCCCGGAAACCCTCGCCGCGGCGCTCGCCATGCCGGCAACGCCGCACGATCCGAGCAATGATCGCATACGCTGCTATTTACTGTACCGATATGAGTGGCTTGGCGCGGAGTGTTGGGGCCATACCGGCTTTTGGGGAACCGAGGCGTTTTATTGCCCGACGCTGGACCTCGCCTTAACGCTCACGATATTCGAAAGCGGCGATAACGGGCGCGCAAAACGGCTGGCGCTTCGCGAAATGATTGAGCAGGCGATGAAATCTGTCCTATAGAAGTATCTCGCTTGTTTCCGAGATCAGCCCCCTTATGCCCTCAGCCTCGGCAGCCGTTAAGAAAAAGCGCCTTTCCGGACCAAAAGCGGAACGCACCCGCACGGCTATCAAGGCGGCGGTTCTTGAGCTACTCCGGGAAAGGCCGCTGAAAGACGTAGCACTCGATGAAATCTGTGCGCGGGCAGGCGTTACGCAAGGCGCGCTTTATTTCCATTTCAAGAATAAAGATGCAGCCATAGATGAAACAATCAGCGATGTGACTGCAAGATTTCGCGACCGGCTTCTCGCCATCGAAGAAGAAACAGACCTTTATCGCTTCATTTACCGGATCGTTCGCGAGTTTCTGCCAAGCGTTGCATGGTTTCAAATCATGCCGGCCTTTACCGCGGCACGCTGGAACAGCGAGCCCCTGAAACGACAATGGGCGAACGTAAGACAAGAACTCGTTGACAAGATTTGCGAGCGCGTAGGCGCTCAATCAGGAAGGTCGAAACAGACGCGCATGATCGCCACATTCCTGCTAAGCGGCTCCGAAGGCGCGTGGGAGCCCCTGCTCGATCACGAAGCGCTGCTGCAAGCACCGCCGCAAAAAGAAATTACGGCGGTCGCTATCGCCTGGCACCGTGCGATCACCGGAGAGGATCCAGACAAACGATCTATTGCCGCCATGAAGGAAGCCAAAATGAAGGCGGCGAAGTTTATCGTTTATCCTGAAGCATCTGATTAGCCCCACAGCGCCTGATCCGGCGGAAAAATGAAGCCGTCTTGAAAACGCATGGGCGGGGCGAAATCCTCAACGTGAAACAAAGGCCCGTCCAGATCCACCCAGTCGCAATATTGACCGACCACAAAGCCCGGCGCCGCAGCAAGAGACGTACCCATCATATTGCCGACCATGACGCCCAAACCTTCCTGTCTTGCTTTGCGGCACACAGACAGCGCCTCAGTTAGTCCGCCCGTCTTGTCGAGCTTGATATTTACGCCGTCATAACGCCCAACAACTTTCGATATATCTTCGGAAGTAAAGAACGACTCATCTGCATACACAGGGATCGGCCGATCAATATCGGCCAGCTCATGATCATCGCCCGCCGGCAGGGGCTGCTCGATCATCCGGACCCCAAGCTTTACGAGCCCTGGCGTTATCATGAATAGCTGACGCGCCGACCATGCCTGATTGGCGTCGACGATCAACTCAGCGTCAGGCCTTGCGTCACGAACAGCCTCAAGCCTTGCAATCGGTTGATCCCCATCCAACTTAACTTTCAACAACGAAAACGCTGAAAGCGCCTTTGCGCGCGTCGCCATCGCGTCCGGTTCGTCGAGACCGACAGTGGCGGCAGTTCGCAATAGTTTCGGAGCTAAGTCCAGATCGCGCCAGATCGTCATCCCGGCACGGCGGCATTCAAGGTCCCATAATGCGCAATCAAGGGCGTTCCTGGCGCCTCCCCAAGGGAGAAGTTTCAAGAGATTTTCACGCGGACTGTTCTGATCGAGCGCGTCCCGAATATTCTCGATTTGGGCGATAATCGATTCCGCAGTTTCGTCTCGGTAAAAAACGCCCGTCGCCTCTCCCCGGCCAATGATTTCACCGAATGTCGCTTCCACATAAACGCAATCAATATGTGTGATTGTGGCGAAAGCGATCTTGAAGGGTGACTTGATGCGGCGCCTCTCCGTATGAACTTTGATTTCTATTTGCATACGAACTGGTGTTTCGGAAGTAAAAAAAATCCCGCGCCGCCTTATAAAGAGCGGCGCGGGAAGTTCCAGAGGGCAACTTTCCTTAATAGCGTGCTTCGAGCGAAAACCCGATCGTACGAGGACGATTTCGAACGATGCCCGCCGGCGGGAGACCGATGCCTACTGCTCTCAACTCAGCTCGTTCGTCCGTGAGATTTGTCGCAAACACGGTTCCGCGCAGACGGCCAAATTCAACGCCGATTTGAGCGTCGAGGATCTGATAATCCGCTAGCGTAGTTCCGGGATTGGCAGATGTAGGCACTTCATTAAAGCGTTCGCCAATATGCCGAGCGTCAAACCGCGCGAAAGCGTAATTGTCGTCGCTGAGCGGGTGGCGATATTCGCCGAAGAGGTTGCCGGAAAATTCTGGCGCAAACGGCAACGGCGCGCCGTCCGCAATAACTTCTCCCGCGCGGATCGTGAACTCTTCGCTGATCTCAGCGTCGTTCAAGCCAAAGGCAATGCCAAAATCGAACCGTTCATGCGGACTCGCCGCCAGTTCGAATTCAAGGCCCGTGGTTTGCGCTGAACCGGCGTTAATGACGACCGCAAGCCCAGGTGAAATCTCCTGGTCAAGCTGCACACCGCTCCAGCCGATGAGAAAGCCGGAAAGCGTCGCCGTCACGGCGCCATCCAAGAATGATGATTTCAAACCGATTTCGTAATTGTTGAGCGAGTCCTGGTTGTACGTCGACAAGGCAGCTTCTTCATCCGGCGTCAGCACATCCAGAAAATCAAGAATACCCTCGTTTACGCCGCCTGGACGAACGCCTTGGGAAAACAAGAAATACACCAATGCATTGTCCGTTACCTGATAGTCAACGGCGCCCTTAAAGAGCACATCGCTCTCGTTGATGGAAACCGGGCGATCGAAATCCGTGACGAACCCGAGTCCGGGGGCGACCGGAATCGGCTGAACTGATCCGAGCGAACTTACGCCCTCTATCGTTTCATCAAACCAACGAATGCCGCCAGTTAGCGTCAATTGCGGCAAGATTTCGTAACTTAATTCTCCGAACACAGCGAATTGTTCATACTCAATATCGAGATCTCGATCGAATATAGGAACAGGAAGCAGAGCGGAAAAGGCCTCATCTTCAATCAACACATCGTCTAGAACGTCGCGATTCCGGTAGTAACCGCCGATCAGCCAATCGAACGGAGCGTCGTTTTGCGAAACAAGGCGCACTTCCTGGGAAAAGGCCGAACGCTCACGATCAAAAACCTGCGGTGAGCTGGGCGAGGGCACGCCAATGCTGTTTATGATGGCGTTGGTGAATAGGTCATCATCAACACCGTCCTGCTCGCGCGTGAAGTAAGACGATGCGGAAACCAGGTTCGCCCAGCCAAAATCGTACTCTATATCGAGCGCATAGATCTTGAGTGTTTCGTCGAGATTATCATCGTTGGCGCTGGTATTTGTTAGATCCGGACTGGAAATGCCATCCAAGTTAAACCCATTAGCGTCGAGCTGCTGGTACAGGAACGACGGCGTCACCGTCAATGCGTCAGTCACCTCCCAGCCAAGCGCAGCACGTATGTACGTCGTTTCGCGTGAGTTGAAATCTTCTTCTACGGCGGAGTCAATAAACCCTGATTGATCCAGATACGAGGCGGTCACACGCAGCGCAAGGCGATCCTCAATAAGCGGAATGTTTACAACACCCGCCCCTTGATAATTCGTTCCCCCACTTTCCGTTGCGGAAACACGGCCCAATGCACGCGCTTCGAATTCCGTGACGTTAGGCGCATTTGGAATAAGCCTGATGGTGCCCCCAAGCGAACCCTCGCCGTAAAGCGTTCCTTGCGGACCTTTCAGAATTTCAACGCGATTAACGTCGAATGTTGCGAGATCGAAGTTGAAAAACCCGTCGGAGATCGCCGTCTCGCCATAGTAGAGGCCCACAGTGGCGAACTGCGTCGATTCATTACTAAGAGCAGAGATGCCGCGGATGTTAAAGCCGCCGCCCAATTTGGTTCCGCCTTCAAGGTTCAGGTTCGGCGCAAGGCCTGTAATTCCTTCAATCCCCGTCACATCCAGACGTTCAAGGTTTTCTCCACCAAGCACCTGAATGCTCTGCGGCACCTCGAGAACCGTCTCGTCACGGCGCGTCGCGGTTACGACGATCGTGTCCCGAGCGTCGGCGCCGACCCCTGTCTGCGCAAGAGCCGCTGGCGCCCCCAACGCGGACGCAATTGCAACCGCGGAACAGGCTGCGCCAATCGGCCAACCTCGTCCACATCCGATTTTTCTAATGCCGTTCGCCATAAAAGCCTCCCTATACGTTTGAACTGCGTTTCGAATTTCGTGAGAATCTTTAGATGTTGTCTTTAAGTTCAACTTTTTAAGCATATTCCCCTCCCAGTTGCGCTTAAGTGTTCGACTACTTTGCTAGAGTGTTTTCGGACTTGCTGGCCCAGAGCACGAGCCAATTGCCGACGAGGGCGGGCCGGTCTTCCCCCCGGATTTCGACCGTGACCTCATATGTTTGAACGGCGGAAGTGGCGTCCCGCCGTTTGACATCGCGAAGTTTGAAAACCCCGCGAATCTCTGCGCCAACCGGAATTGGCGTCATCAGACGCATACGGTCGAAACCATAGTTCAGGCCGACGCCGCGTTCGTAATACTCTCCAGCCCCTTGTGACAGGACATCATGGAGAAGACATGTCAGGAATGACATCGTCTGAAATCCGAATAGGATTGTACCCCCGAAGGGGCTGTTGTTTTGCGCCCATTCGGGGTCCACATGCATGGGATCAGGATCAAGCGTAGCGCGACCGAAATCAGAGATCATTTCCTGATCCACTCGAATCCATTTGGACGTCCCGATTTCTTCGCCAATATTGTCGTGCATGGCGTCGAAATCGAGCTCATTTAAATTATCCTGCAATGTCGCAGATGCTGGCGCCATAGTTTCAGATCCTTTGCATGGTCACTTCTAAAACGCGCCATTCTTTAAGCGCGTCGTCCTGCCCTTACCCTTCAATATGAAGCTTCTGATCGACGCCCCGTTAAAGGCGCATCGAAATAAACAATGTCTACAGATGAGAACGGTCCCTCGCCCCCATAAAACCGAAAAGAAATCTCCGAGTCGTAAGGGACAGCAAAACGATCGCCGCCCAGATGAATCAGCCGCACTGCCGAACGGGCGCTGTTGCGTCCACCGTAAATGAGGTGAAGACCGTCGTCGCGGTATTCAAATCCGTAGCGTCCTGGGCCGAAACTATACGGCGTCAAATCAAAATCGCCTTCATATTGACGCGCCTTTTCAGCAGTCAACGGTTTGTCGGCGACAGCGGGCGGCTCGAGCCCTAACACAATTCGGGCAATGCGTCGTTCGAGACTCCAGGGGTGAGGATGGAGACCACTCGCGTTAGCGCCGATTGCGATAATGAGGTCGTCTTGAGGATAATACGCCATTTGCGCCGAACCGCCGGAAATCGATCCCGCATGGGATATTTTCTCGCGCCCCTCAAATTCAGTCACAAGAAGACAGCCCTCAGCGTAAAACGCCGGCGCGCCGTCATTCAACGGAACGAGACGAATGATTTGTTCACGACTTATGGGCGCAAGAACTTCGTCACGCAGCAATAGCTTTAAAAACCGGGCCATGTCAGGAGCCGAGGACATTAAGGCCCCAGCAGAAAACGGAAGAACCGAGCTAAGGTCAGGCGCGCGCTGAAATCGATCGTTTCGGTACGAATAGCCGAAGGCTCGGCCATCAATGACTCGGGCGCGGTCGTAGATGCTTGTTCGCGTCAATTCCATCGGTTCGATGATTTCGGTTTGAATGTAGTCTGCATACGTCTTGCCTGATACCGCTTCAATAATCAGCCCGAGAAGATATGTTCCCGAATTTGAATAACCGAACTGCGAGCCCGGTTCGAATGTCAGCGGAAGCTCTTGAAAACTCGCCAATACATCATCGGATGAATAATCGGCGACCGGCATAGTCGCGAACACCTCTGTCCGCACATAATCAAAAAGACCGGATGTATGGGTCAGTAATTGCGATACCGTCACGCTGCGTCCGGGCCCTTGGTAGCCCGGTAAATACTCGCCGACTGTCGCATCAGGCGAAACAGCGCCTTGCGATGTCAGTTGCGCAATCGCGAGGCAAGTGAATGGCTTTGTCACTGATCCCACAGCATATATCGTTTCGGAATCTGCGAGGATATTGTGCTCAAGAACGGCGCGGCCGTGCCCAGCTTCATACAGCGTCTCTCCATTCTTGATGATGGAGATTGACAGACCCGGATAGTGGGAGTTCTCAACTGCGTCAGTCAGCACCCGGTCAATCGAAGCGATAAGCGCAGGATCGCGGGCCTCCTCAGGGGAGCCGCAACCCGCCGCCCAGACAGCGGCGAAACCGGCGATTACAAGCCTTGAGATCACTACAGAACCGATCCGCGAAAACCTATTTCTGAGATAAGCAGTATAGAAGTTAAATTTAATTTCAAGTTTTGTGACGCGAATGAGAATGCATGCGCGCGGTTCGCCACGGGTTAAAAACCTGCGCCTGCGCCGATCGCAACTGCTATTCTCTTGAATTTTTTGATATTTTTTGATTTCGGCGCTTTCAGATAGAGCGCGCGATACCAAAGGATCGAGACAATTTCGGCGACATCCTGAGGCTTTGGCGCCACAGCCACCAGCTCCGGGATTTGCTCCACGTAGCGGTCAAACAGGAAGTTGTCGACCATACCCCCCAGTATATGCGCAAGCAGCATGCGTTCTGTTTCAGATAAGGGGGAATCCGTCATCTGGCGCGCAATGTCATTCGCAACACGCTTGTTGTGTTTTGTTGTTTCACGCCTGAAAAGCTCGAAAAACTCCCCTTGCGCTTCTCCAAAGTTCAAGACGCAGCGCATAAGGCCGGGATTTTTTTCATAGAGCTTAGTAATCTGACAGTTTGCCTGGTAAATCCGCTCGAAAGGTTCTTTAGATGTGCTTTCACGAGCGAAAAGCCTCGTCGTATCAATCGCACCCGACAAAACGGCGAAGGTCAGATCCGACTTATCGGCAAAGTAATGATAAAGAAGGCTCACGTTAACGCCAGCTTCGACCGCAACATCGGCCAACGTTAGATTGCTGTAGCCACCCCTTTCCAGAACCCGCGCAGCGGCAGCCTTTATCTCTTCATAGCGCTTAATACCGCGCGACGTTGCCGGCGGCGACGGCTTAGTGCGCCGCGCGTTTTTTCGCTGAGGCTTTTCAATAATCGCCGCTCTGTCGATTTTTGATGTTTGCGGCCTCAATCCAATCTCCCTCCCTGTCGAGTTGATGGCGCAGTCTTAAGCGCTGCGCAGATGAAACAAATAGCGGATATTGCTTCAAACATGAAATTGAATATAACATCAACTTTAAGATCGATTTTGATGAGATTTCTCATGCACGACAATAAAACACTGGGCGTTCTGGGCGGGATGGGCCCGGCCGCAACGGCTGACTTTATCGCCAAGCTCGTCCAATTAACCCCCGCGAATTGCGATCAGGATCATTTTCCCTTCGTTGTGGTTAACGACCCATCCGTGCCGGATCGCACGCACGCCTTTTTCGAAAATCGTGAAAACGATGTTCTCAATGCGCTCAAACGAAGCTTGAGACGATTGGAGGCCGCAGGCGCCAATGCCGTCGCCATGCCCTGTAATTCGGCGCATCACTGGGCGGACCAGCTGCAAAACTGCACAGCCCTACCCTTACTGCATATCGCCGATGGGAGTATCGCAGAGGCGCGCCGTCGGCGGCCGGGCGCAACCAACGTCGCCGTTATGGCGACGCCGATAACGATTGCTTCGGGGTTTTATAACGTTCGTATTCAAAACGCAGGACTCGATCAGATAAGCCCGTCGCGGTCCTTGCTTGAAGACAGAATCCTTCCCGGCATCCGGAGCGTTAAAGCCGGCGACATCGGCGCAGGCGCAAAAGCCCTGAATATGGCGGCCGATCAGTTGTTGGAAGACGGTGCGGACGCGGTTTTACTTGCGTGTACGGAAATTCCAATTGCGCTCAAAGAACGTTTAAAAATCGATCCCTGCCTTATCGACACGACAGATGCGCTTGCGAAATACAGCGCCGAATGGTTATCACAAAAGCTCCCGAAAACAACGTTACACGGCGATGTATGCTTACAGGCGTCAGCTTAGAAAACGAAAAAACGCCAACCCAACTACGTTAGCGAGTGCATAGCCGAGCGTGCCGCAGAGCACGGCAGGGGTCACCAGCGTGCGCCAACCAAGAGCGCCGGCCATGGCGGCAGCAGTGGGCGCGCCCAAAATACAGGCGTTCGAGCCGATCACCAGTTCAGGCAAGCTGAGGCGGAATACGCGCCCCAGCGCCAGAAGCGTCAGTAAGTGGATCGCAATAATCAAAAGGGCGAAAAAGAAAAGCGTCACGCCGCTCGCCAGCATAGCAACGATGTCGACCCCAGCCCCAATCATTGCAAAAAACAAATACATGAAGAAAATCCCCAAGGGGAATGCTGCGGTGAGGCGTCCCATCAATTTTGGGGCGAGCGAAGCGAGCGCAACCGTGCCTGCGGTTATGAGCAGAATCCGTAATTCCGGAACGCCAAGCGCCGAGGCCAGCGCACCGCTTGCAGCAACAATGGCGAAGCCAAGGCCAAGCGCCCCGGCGACGGCATCCAGCTCCAACGCAACGCCTGCCTGGTCATTCGCATCTTCCGGCCCTGCATTTTGAAGGGCCTTTTCCGCTCCACGCGCAGGAAACAACCGCAACAGGAACGAAACCGACGGCATTGCGACAAGTATCGTCAGGAAGATGACACCCGCCACATTATCCGCAGCGACGCTTGCGGACAGAAGCGTACTATCCTTAAAGCCAGTCGCTTCCGCCACCGCCGCAAAGTTTACCGAACCGCCAATATAGGTGGCGCTGAAGACGCCTGCCAGGCCGGCTTCAGCGTCTCCAAAATCAAAAATGACAACGCCAAGCGCAACGCCGATCATCGTACCGACGGCGCCAAAACCGAAAGCAAGCAAAGTCGGACCGGACTCCCGAAATATTTTCTGAAGATCAGCGTTAAAAAGCAGGAGCGCAATGGCTACCGGGACAGCATAGGTCCAGACAGCTCCATAGACCGGCGAAGACGCCGGAATGATCCTAAAATTCGACAGCAAGGCCGCAAGCACGATAACCGTGACTGCGCCGGAAATCTTTGCACCGATAGTCGTGCGTTCAACCGCAAAGCCAATTGCCGCCAGAACGAGCAGCACGGCCCAAAGGCTGAATATATCGTCCGCCGATATGAATGGTTGTTCGAACCCCATTCGTCTCCTGATTTAGCATATTGCGTATTAAAGCATTACATATTTGACTTAAAATATTTTTTTAGCAACCGCTTTTGTACCCCGTCGGCGTTTATTGTTAGCGTTGCACGCGCCCAGATCCATCGCCGCCCATGAGATTCTCGACCTCACTTGGGTCGACGCGATTAAAGTCTCCGGGTATGGAGTGTTTCAAACAGCTTGCTGCAGCGGCGAATTCCAATGACTGCTGACGATCTTCATACGTATTTAGTCCGTAAATAAGCGCGGAAGCGAAGCTATCGCCGCCGCCAACGCGGTCGATAATATCTGTAATCTCGTAACGGCGGCTGAGTTTAAATCCATCCGCATCACGAAAACACGCGGACCAACCATTGCGATCGGCGCTCGCGCTTTCGCGTAGCGTAATTGCGATTGATGACATATTGGGAAAAACCGTCAGCATCTTATCCGACAGGGCTTCATATTTCGCCGTATCGAGCTTGCCGCTTTCAACATCTACATCGACGCTAACGCCTAACGATTTCTGGCAATCCTCTTCATTGGCAATACCCACGTCTACATGCTTAACGAGCTCTTGCATGACTTCCGGCGCAGTCTTCCCATACTTCCAGAGTTTGCCGCGAAAATTGAAGTCACAGGAAACTGTGAGCCCTGCTGCGCGTGCGGCTTTCACACTCTCAAGACTGAGGTCAGCTGCCGATTGGCTAAGCGCTGGCGTGATGCCGGTGATATGAAACCACTTGGCTTCTTCGAAGATTGAGGCCCAGTCGAAATCGCCAGAGCCGCACTCGCTAACGGAAGAATGAGCGCGATCATAGATGACTTTTGATGGTCGTTGATTGGCGCCTGTTTCAAGAAAATAGACGCCAACCCGATCACCAGAACGGCGGATCTTTGATGTCTCAACGCCAAACCGGCGCAGCTCTCCCATCGCAGCCTCGCCTATGTCATTTTCCGGCAGAGCGGTCACAAATCCCGACGACAAACCATAATTGGCAAGAGCGACCGCAACATTCGCTTCACCGCCGCCAAATGTGGCTTCAAAGACCGGCGACTGAAAAAAACGCTCATGACCAGGCGTTTTCAGCCGCAGCATGATCTCACCGAAAGACCAGAACTCAGCCATAATCGCACTCCTCCTAGCGACTGACGGCGCGCACGATCGCGAGCGCTTCTTCCGCCAGTCTCTTGATTGCCTCAAAATTCCCGGCGCCAATCTCTTTCTTCGGCGTTAACCAGCTACCGCCACAGGCAATAACCGACGGAAGCACCAGATAATCTGCAAGGTTCGACGCAGAAACACCCCCAGTCGGCATAAATTCTAAATCGCGAAATACCGACGCGAGTGCCTTTATCATTTGAGGGCCGCCAGAGAGCGCTGCTGGAAAGAACTTCACTGTCTTGAGGCCGAGATTTACAGCGCGTTGCGCTTCGCCTGCTGTCGCCACGCCAGGGAACACGTCGAGTCCGTGTTTCTTAGCACAGGCGACGACCCCTTCATCAAGGCCCGGCGAGACTATGAATTTCGCGCCGCGTCGCGCCACATCCTCTGCTTGCTGTTTATTCAAAACTGTGCCGGCGCCAATCGAAAGTTCCGGCAGCGCCGAAAGGATGGCTTCCATACACGCCAGCGCCGCCTCAGTGCGCAATACAACTTCGATCGACGTCAGACCGCCCTCGGCGAGTGCTCGCGCTGTCTCAACGGCGACATACGGGTCCTCGGATTGCACCAGCGGAATGACCCGCGCGTTGGTTATGGCCGTCAATGCGGCGCCCATTCAATCCTCCTCCGGGTCATGATTGAACGGCGCACGCGTTTTCAATTCCACGCCACGCCATTCTGGAAACTGGCGCCTGTAGAGATCGACCCGCCCGCCATCAAGCATACGTCCCTTTGCGTGACCGCCCTTCCAGATATCGTATGCGGGATCGCATATTCTGCAAAGAAATCTTTCAGGAGTAAATCCAGGTTTTCGCATTCCTTGGCATATGATGGATCGCTAGCCACATTCACCGTTTCTTCAACATCTTTAGCTCAATCATAGAGTTCGACGGCGCCAGTCAACAAAGTCGCTCGCGAAGGAGAACAAACGCCGCTGATCGGATGCGCAGAAGTGAAAATGGCGCCGCCGCGCGCTAAGCGATCAATGTTGGGTGTTCTAATATCAGTGGCGCCATAAGCGCCCCACACATCTGGATTTTGATTGTCTGTCAGGATCAGAATGATATTCGGGCGCGGCGACGCCGGTTCTTTTGAAACCGGTCGCGATGAAACTGCCAGCACGGCGGCTAGCAATACGATTGACAGGGTTGCCCAACGCCTCATGCCCTTTGTCGATCCTTCACCAAGGGTTATTTAACTGGTCGAAAGGGTGTTCGCCTTTGTTGCCTGTTGCCTCAGCGCCGACAGTGCGTTTGTTCCCACGCAACCACAAAAACGGCAAGGAAAGCGCAAAGCCGATCGCCGCTGGGCTTTTAAAAAAAGCCGCCAGCAACTTACCGGCGTCAGCAGCGCTCATAAAAACTGTCGCCTCAAGTGAACTTGAATCATCACTTTCAAATACGAGGCGATCGCCTTCGCGACGCAGCGCGCCAATCGAAAAATCAATATCTGCAAGCGGACTTTCGACGCGCATAATGCGATACCTCTACTAATCTTTGCGCAACGTGCCGATTTCCTGCGCGTGTTTCACACGGTTTTCGTGCATGCTCGCCATGTCTTCCACCGACTTGCCTGCTGGCGGCGTGAACTGACCGCGGCCATAAAGGCCTGTGAAGACCTCGCGCACCGGGCCCATTTTGTCCGCAAGGTTTTTCGGAGGGCGACCGCTCGGAAACTGGTTAGCTGGATAGATCGGATTTTCGTATATCTGTTTAAAGCCCTCGGTGCGTACATCGACCCAAGTGTTATGATTGCAGCGCGAGCGATGTTCGCGAAGCGATTCAATGTCGATGGTTGCCGCAAGCACCTGTTCTTGGGCGTGAGGTGAATGACGCATGACCATGCCCGTATAATCGATAGCGAATGAACCGCCAGGACAAAACGCTTTGGGATAATAATCGTAGTCCACCGTGCCCCAGTTTGATCCTAGCACGTAGGCCATATTGTCATGCGCGCGCGCGCGGCGCGTGAACATCCAAAAATCCCACGGTTCAGAGACGCCCTCGACTTCCTGCAACGCCACCGGATGGCAGATCACTTCGCAACCATTGTATCCAAGCGCACGTGAGACTTCGGGCGTACACCCATCATGACAAGTCATTGTGCCAAGCTTACCGATCTCTGTATCAATGACAGGAAAGAGCGATCCTATATCACCGCCGAAAACCTCACGATACTCGTCGAAGATATCGTGCGGGCTCGTGCCGAGCCCGATCGATGCCGGGATGTGCCATTTGTGATACCGCAAGGCCACATTGCCGTCCGGGCCGATGATGAACGCAGTGTTGAACCAGCGGTCCGGAAACTCAGGCACCTGCTCAATGACCCCGCCACCGGTTATATAAAGATTGTACTCCTTGGCCTTTTCACCAAGTCGCTGCATCTCCGGGCCATCAAGTGTGATGGCTTTCTTCATGAAACCTTCAATTCCGTGCTCGCCTTTGCCCGGGGTCGTCACCCCCTGCATAAAGTACTCAGGCAAAACAACGAGCCGCGCCGGCAGTTCCCAGAAATAACCCGCGCCGAAATCAATCATGTTGCAGACGCGTTCAAGATTCTTTTTGATGCCGTCGCGGTCTTCGGCCACATTCACATGTGGCTGAATCACAAGCGCTGTGTACTTATCGATCTTTGCCGTCATTTCACTTCGCCTTTCCGAATAACTACGAGGTTTTGGCGCTTAATTGGGCGCCGCCTTCAATCCAAAATCTTCCAGCATCACATTCCCGGCGACCGTGCCGCCTGCAGAGATGCCGCCACCAGGATGACAGTGGGGCCCTGTCATATAGAGGTTCTTAAACGGCGATCGGTAATGCGCATATCCCGGAAACGGCCTAAATGCTCCAAGCTGCGCGGCAATTCTTTCGCCGCCATTTGTCGTTCCGTCTACAAATGAAAGATTAGCCTGCTCAAGACTTTCCTTTGTCTCGATATATTCGCCGAGCACCGTTCTGTCGTTAATGTTCGGCGCATATTGCTGAAGTTTTTTCATAAGAACCTTATGGGCGTAGTCTTCCTTGATATCGTTCCAGCTTTGCCCGTCAGCCAACCAATTCGACACATAGGTATCGAATATGAGCGTGTGCTTTCCGTCCGGCGCCCGAGTGGGATCAAGCAGCGTCCAGCAAGCGGACCACAAGAATGGATCTTCCGGCGGTCGGCCAAGTGATATATCGGCATACTGACGCATCATTTGCGGCATGGAATCGACAATGCGATGGAACGAACATTTGCTCATGTCTTCGCCGTTGGTGAAATCCGGCGGCTCAGATAACGCCAGATGCAGGCGACATATGGTAACCTTGCCGAAAGAAAAACGCTTTACTGCGCCCGCAAATTCCTCATCCAGTTTTTCTTCGCCGCAGAGATTCAAAAACGTCTGCTTCGGCTCTAGCGCTGAGACGACAGCACGCCGCGCGCGGATGACTTCGCCATTTTCGAGCCTTAATCCTTTTGCTTCACCATCATCAATGATGATTTCATCAGCAGTGGCGCCTGTGATAACCTTGCCGCCTTCAGCTTCGATGTAGCGCATCATGGAGTTCGGCAGCTCCTGACTACCGCCTTCAGGGATCGCCTGACCATAAACATGTATCGCTGGGATCATAATGTAAAACGACTGACCTGCCCCTTCCTGCTCGGGCAGGATTTGCGGCGCCAACGCCCAATTTAACATCACAGCTTTGACGAAATCATTTTCAAAATTGTATTCAACCCAAGCTCTAGCGCTTAAGTTAAACTCCTGCAGGCGGCGGAGACCTTCCTTGCTTGTTTCAAGGGCTCGCATCGTAGTCGAGGGCGGCGCAGGCGGCGAAAAGAACGCTTTGACAAAACCATCTTTAACCGCATCGAAATGGTCATAGACCTCCCGATAGCGCTTTGCATCAGCGCGCGAGTATTGGCCTATGCTCTCAACAGTTTTGTCAATGTCTTTATATATTACAATCCCTGGGCCGCCTGATTTATCAGGGTGTCCTGTAATCTGATCTGTTGACGGAATATACTTCAACCCATGCTTGATGAGTTCGGGTTCTAAAAGGTCCTTGAAATCCGCATTTGCCTGAATCCAAACGTGGGAGGAGCCAAACAGATCGTGTTTGAAGCCTGGTATCGTCACTTCGCGCGTGACGGCGCCACCACCGACCCAAGGGTTGCGCTCAACAAGACATACGGACAGGCCGTATTTTGTCAGCAGCGCGCCGCATGAGAGCGCATTGACGCCAGCCCCAGCAATTACAACGTCGAACTCTTTCATGTCTCGTCCTTCAATCGCAGCCCGCGCGCCAGACGTGAGGCGCAACGAGACGGCAGAACCGGCGGTTTGCGGAAAAGGCCGAGCAAACGGCCTCTCCCGTCTCTATCAGAAGCCGCCAGGCCGCACAAATGACCGTTAGTGATGGCGTTCATAAAGCCGGCTAATGACGTCATGGCGGTCCTCGGGTGTCAGTCGGAGCCCATTTCGTTTTTAACGACTTCCCCGGCCGCCATGACGAAACCCACATCCGCCAGCGCCTCAATGTCCTCCAGCGGATCGCTATCGACTGCGATGATGTCAGCGAATTTGCCCGCCTCTATGGCGCCGAGCTCCTCTTCCTTTTGCAGCAGTTCCGCGTTCACGATCGTTGCTGAGCGCAAGGCCTCCGCCTCGCTCATGCCGATCTTTACATACCAGTAAAGCTCGCGCGCATTGTCACCGTGCTTTGTAACGGCGGCGTCGCTACCGGCAGCAATTTTTACGCCAGCCTTGTAAGCCGCCGCCACACGCGCGGCATGAGTTTCCATAAAGGCTTCCATGACCGGTTTCATCTCATCGCTAGCCGTCTCGTAGTCAATTTTAATTCTGTCCTGTACGGACAGCGTCGGCACATAGAATGCGTCTTTACTTTTGAACAGCGATCGTGATGTTTTGTCATTGTAAGAACCATGCTCGATAGAGCGAACGCCGCCTCGAAGCGCGTCGTTAATACCTGCCGTTCCATGGGCGTGCGCCGCGACAGGAATTTGACGGGAATTCGCCGCATCAACTACCGCCTTGATTTCCTCCTCCAGGAACACCGAAGGCGCGTGTTCTCTAGCGCAAGGCTTCGATCCGCTACAGGTTGCATAAAGTTTGATCCAATCAGCGCCCATTTCAATTTGTCGACGGACTGCTTTTTTGCATGAACTCACGTCGTAGCAGGCTCCGCCTTCACCGTTCGTGCCGACTCTAATGGTGCTGCCGGCCACAATAATCCGCGGACCTGGGAAAATACCTTTCTCAACGCCATCACGATAAGCGTACACCGCCCAGCCCGGGCCGATAAAAGTACGCACTGTTGTATAACCTGCATTCAGCGTCTTGTCCGCATTTGCAGCAATGTTCAGCATTAGATAGGCATCTCGCCCGATTTCCTGATTGCGTGGCTCATCACCGGAAGCAATATGGACATGTGAATCAATTAGACCGGGCAAGACAAAAGCGTTCGTCAAATCGATAACTTTTACAGAAGAGACGCCCTCTTGGTTAAGCGTGCTCAGATAGCCATCTTCTATCCGTTCAATACGATCATTTTTGACAATTATCGACTTTTGCCTGAGCGGCGTCTCACCAGGACGAGCAATCAGCGTGCTTGCATGTATTATCTTCCATTCATCCGGTTTATCGACAACCGTTTTCTCATCTTGACCATACGCAGCGCCGAGGAAAATAGTGGAGACAAAACAAGTTACTAGCGCAAACACTTTTTTCATGGCAACGCTTCCTTATTGCAAAGCCGAAGGATAGGCGGGTTTTTCATGGGGCGGATACTCGTCCAAATGCTCAAGCACATATTCAATTGCGCGCTCTAACTGCGGATCGCGTCCCTCGATCATCAAGCCGGGATCGTTTTCTATTTTTATATCGGGCTCTACGCCATCCGGCCCCGCCCAAGCGGCGTCAGTCGTATAGACTCGCTGAGGTGGTGCAGCGACCCGCCCACCGCTTACAAAAGGCACGCTCGTCGCCGGCCCAATAAGCCCCCCCCAAGTACGAGAACCAATCAACGGACCAACGCCGGCCGCTTTGAACAACAGCGGAAACCCGTCACCGCCGGAGTAACTCCAACCGTTCGTGATCATCGCTTTGGGACCGTAATGAGAAAGCTCCGGCAACGGATAGTCTCGTCCATTTCGGACACTAAAGTAAACGAGCGGTGGCCGGTTCAACAGCTCAACAAGGCGATCTCCGAGCGCTCCGCCGCTATTGAAGCGCTCGTCGATCACGAGTCCCTTTTTTGTGAATTGAGCGCGGTACTGACGCATCAATTCATCTTGTCCGTTGCGGCTTGTATCGGGCACAAATATATAGCCGACCTTCCCGCCAGTCGCTTTCTCGACCTTTGCGCGCTTGCCCTCAACCCAGGCGAGCTCTCGCAGTTTTGCGTCACTTGCCAGGGTTTTTATGAGCACCTTGCGTGCGTTGGCGATCCGCGGCGTAGGGCTAACCGATAACTCCACGGTATCGCCAGCCAACCCTTCGAACGCCGCCCATGGGTCTTTCGAGACATCAATCGCCGCGCCGTTGACCGCCAGGATATAATTTCCCTCATGCACCCCGACGCCCGGCGCAGCTAACGGCGAATAATGCTCCGAGCGCCGCGGTCCAGCATTGTATATTTTTGAAATTTTGTACGCACCGTTCTCCAACTCAAAATCAGCGCCCAACAGACCTACATCTGCATAGGTGTATCGTTCCCGGGGCTTCGCCACAGCCCAAACATGGCCGGCAGATAATTCTCCTGCTTGCTCACGCAGGAGAAAACTGAGATCAGAATCGGTCACCGCATATTTCGCTCGTTCGAGATAATGGTCGCGCACTGTCGCCCACGGCGCATCATGCAGCCCTAGATCGTAGAAAAAATCTCGCTGAAAACGCCAAGCATCACGAACGATTTGCTCGTTTTCGGCGCGCCGATCGTAAAGTACGGTTATCTCGTCAGTAGGCAGCGGCGCTGACAAGGACTGACCCGGCTTAATGTCCAGAATGTGATATTGATCATTCGATTTGACGAACACTTTCCCACCTCGGGCGCCTAAAAGTTCGTCGACATTTTCTACAATGGTTTCGTCTTTCATTGCCGAAAGCTTAAATGCGCCGACGTTTGCCTGCCTGGCGTCTCCGCCGGCGTTTGGTCTTTGGAGGTAGACGACACGGCCGCCATGCGCGAATAGTGCAGAGTAATTACCAGCGGGTACCGGCAATGGCCGAATTCGCGATTCGAAATCGGCAATGTCGATTTTAACATCCGACTGCGCACTTAGCGAAGGCGCAGCAGGATCCATTGGTGACTTTACGCCAACGCGCAAAGGCGCAACTGTGATCAGCGTTGAGTTCGCATAAGCCCAAGTAAAATCGATATCAGAATAAACAGACGAAAGTGCGCGTTGCGACAACATGAAGAGATAGTTGCCGCTCTCGTCAAACACAGGTCTCGCATCGCTGTAGTAACCTGAAGTCAACTGGCGCAGTCGGCGCTCGGCTACATTGTAAACAAAGACCGCTTGATTACGGTTCTCGAGACCGCGCGACCAGGCGAGCCATTGCCCATCTGGCGACCAACTGACCGAAAACGTCTCAAGCCCGAAATGGTCGCGCCAAAGGGACCTGTCGACTTCCTCGATGCGACCATTGCGCAAATCGACTATATAAATCGTCTGCGTGCTATCGATAAACGCAATCCGCCGGCCGTCAGGCGACCAGTACGGTTTGTATCGAAAACCTTGATCGAATTGGGTGAGAACCCGCACCTCGCCGGAATTGAGGTCGCGAACATGCAATTGGTATTCTCCGGGCGCATCGCTCATATATGCAAGGTAGCGCCCATCTGGCGACGGCGATGGATACCTTTCAGCGCTCGCGCTGGAGGGACCGTGACTTTTGATTGGGCCTAGTTCACGATCAATTGTCACAAGCTCGCCGCGGGCGGAAAAAACCGCAATCCTACCATTTTCGAAAAGATCAGCTGACTGGATATCGCCGCCAACATTGCGCCGATGTCGCGCGAGCTGCAAATGGCTTACGATAACTTCAATTTCGATGGGCGCTATTTCACCGGTTTCGAGGGCCAGCTTTTGCAGGCCGCCATCCAATTCAAATACGATATCCGACGGTCCGATAGAAGGACGCGTTACGTCTTGGTCAGTGAACTTTGTTAGTTGTCGGATGTCGCCAGTGTCGATATCCAGCGACCATATGTTAGACCGCCCGCCGCGTTCTGAAGAAAAGAAAAACCCGCTGCTATTCCACATCGGCGCAGAATCTGGAGCAAGGTGGCGTGTCAAACGGCGAGACACTCCTTTTTGAAAATCGTAGAACCAAAGATCCGGCGCGCGTCCACCGCGATATCGCTTCCAAGCTTCTCGGTTAAAGTCCGGCTGATTCTGGAAATCCTTCAGATAAGAATAAGCAATCGCCTCGCCGCTCGGCGACAGCGCCGCCATCTCGCCATAAGGCATTGCCAGGCGCTTCGGCAATCCGCCTTCCCGGCTCACCTCATAAAGCTGATTATAGCGTTTACGCTCGCTTGTCATATCGGTGGCGTAGATCAAAGACTGACCATTTGGATGCCAGTCAATCAAACGGTCGAATGCCGGATGATGGGTAATTCGTTTCGGAACGCCGCCTGAAACGGGAACAACATAGATGTCTTCATTACCATCCGCATATGGCGCTGTGAAAGCTACATAGCGCCCGTCGGGTGAAAATTTGGGATGTGTTTCTTCGCCTGGCGATCCAGTCAGTCGAACCGCGCGCCCGCCGGACTTGGGCGCAATCCATAGATCTTCTGCGTAGGAGAAAACAACCTGGGTTTGAGATATGTCGGGATGACGGAGTAGCTTGGTTTGTGTTGCGAAGGCCTGTGATGAAACAACGCCGAAGAATATTGATATTGCTGTCAAGAACTGAAGTCTTCGATGAAATATATGTTTCAAACACATTCTACGGACTCACTTGATCTGCAAGTACTGAATTTCTGGATACCCGATCACCACTTTCGAGTTCGGATAAATGCAATTTTGGATGACTTGATTGCGACATAAAATGGGCCTCTACGATTTTTCAATCGCGGAGGCCCGACTTTAGCAGGAGCGCCTCACGCGACGCTCCGGGGAGGAACAATTACCCGCCGAATTCCGCCGTCCAGGAAACGAGCCAGGACCTCGGCGACGGAAGAACTACGACGCCCAGGCCAGAAAAACCGTCGATTCCGCCCGGTACATCTTCTTCAAAGACGTTGTTTACCGAAACATTGATCTTGTGCGCACCGAAGTCGAGGCCGGCGCCGAGATTAACCATCGTGTTAGTTCCAGTTTCGTAAGGAAAGCCTGCATTGTTGAGATCAGAGAACCGCAGGAATGTAGATGTTCTGTGGACAACATCGGCACGCAGACTGGCGTAGACGTCGGAGCCCACTTCCCATTCATAAGCCGCGGTGCCGGTGAGCGACCATTTCGGCGCGAACGGCAAGCGCCGTCCCGTCACATCGCCAAGTTCGGAATCTGTGAAATCTGTAAACTCCGAATCGAGGAAACCAACGCTGCCGCCTAGCGTGAAGCCATCTGTCGGCCGAGCCAAAAGCGTCAGTTCAGCACCTTGCGACCGCGCACCGTTGGCGTTGGCGACACGATTGTCCGGGAAGAAAGGCAAGCCCATACAAGCCGGATCCGTCGTCTCCACAAAGACACCCGGCGAAATCTCGCAGATCGTGCGACCGAGACGGACCTGCATGTCGTCCCAATCAATACGAAATATCGATAGATTGCCGTACAGGCGTCCGTCCGCCAGAGAGCCCTTCCAGCCAATTTCGTAGTTGGTGACATCTTCCTTGTCGAAGAACGAACGAGAATCGCCGTTTGCGCCAATCGGATTGTCCGGCGCAACTCGAACGCCGGCTGGACGGTAACCCGTCGAGTAGGTCGCGTACAGGGAATGGTTTTCATTCGGGCGCCAGGTAAGCGCGATACGTGGCGAAATATCGTCGCTATCAGTTTCCGCGCTCGTGAACGGATTGCCAGCGATTTCATCAAATCGGCCGCCGGTCACGAATATCCCCGCGCCATCCGTAAACACCGGAAGGTCCTGCGCCGCCTGATCAGGCCGCAGGGCGCAACCCGCCGCCAAAGGTGGGATAACGCCGCCAACCACCTCACGAGGCGCACACGCAAAAGCGTTGAACGTGTTTAGCCAGAACTGCCGGTCATTGTCTTGGGAGTAACGTACGCCCGCAGTCAATGTCAGCGATTCGGAGAGTCCGATTTCTAGGTCCGCGAAAACCGCCCAGCCGTCTCTTTCGACAAACTGATTGTTCTCATTGAGGTAGTCGCCAGGCACCGCAAGAAAACCGACAAAGACCGGTTGCACGTCCGCCCCAGCGGCAATCCTATTATTCGCCTGGAAGTCGTCGTCATAATAGTAGCCGCCAAGCGTCCAACCGACTGTCATCCCGCCAAGATCGACAGGCTCAGCTGACGCAATGCGGATTTCCTGACTGAAGCTATCGGACTCATATTCATTCAGGCGGGTGAAAAGATCGAGACCGGTGTTATCGACATCCTCCAGTTGACTGTACTCCGTTCCGATATAGCCAGTGATCGAAGTGAAGGTGACGCCGCCAGCATCATAGACCGCTTTTAAAGTAACAAGATCGTTGTCGGCATTCGTAAAGGTTTCGTTTTCGCAGTTCACACGATTGTTGGCGGGGAAGAAAATACCGTCGCCAAGATTACAGCTCGCGAGAACGTCGCGGCCGCCGACGCCACCTGCGGCCGGTCCACCGATATCTACGCCAGTAGGTATGCGACCCAGGTTGCCTTCTTCCGTACGAATAAGTTGACCGGTCAAATCAAACGTCCAATCACCCGGCTGCCAACGAACGGCGACGCGGCCGTTGATATACTCGCCATCTGCATCACGACCGTCTGCTGCGACATTCTTAATAGCGCCGTCGGTCCGTTCGTACGAAATACCACCTCGAATAAACAGGTTGTCCGCAAGCGGTACATTGCCGATTGCGCCAATTTGATAAGTATCATAGCTGCCATAGCCCGCGCGAATCTTCGCCGATGTCTCATCATTCGGCTTTTTTGACACCACGTTGATAGCGCCGCCGGTCGCACTTCGGCCAAAATATGTGGTTTGAGGTCCACGCAAAACCTCAATGCGCTCGATGTCGTCAAGCGGCGGGTTAGCGGAACCGGATGCTACTGACGCTACACTGAAATCGTCTACATAAAACCCAACCGATGGACGCGTCTGGATGATCCGTTCATTTGCGCCGGCCGTCAAATCACTAATACCACGAATGGTGATATCCCCATTGCGGGCTCCCTGACCGTCATTGCCTGCAAAGAAAACGTTCGGCGTTAACTGCACATATTCGCGCGAACCGCGAATATTGCGGTCTTCGATATCATCATCGCTCAATGTCGAAACCGAGATTGGAACATCGAGGATGTTTTGTTCACGGCGCTGCGACGTAACGATGATAACGTCGTCGGAGATGTTTTCCGACGCGCCGTCCTCATCTTGAGCGAGTGTCGGCGGCGCAATACAGTATCCCATGGCGATCGCCGACACGCCGAGCAAAAACTTTTTCGATTGGTTTTTCATGTTCATCAAATCCCTCCCTAACGCCCTTTTTAATCAGGCAAATAAGCGCAACACAGCTTGAAGCCGCCTCTTTCATGCGATTACAACTTATGGCGACCGCAAAACCGCCACAAATCATAGTTTTTCATAGATCGCATAACCGAATCTAATGCGAGCACGATTGCACGTCCTTGCTTGCCGCTTCGTCGAATTTTAGTCGCGAAGCTTTGCGGAACGGATAGGGCTTGCGGTCATCGCCGTCCGGCGTGTCGTCACAAGCCGCCCAAAAACCCACTCAGGGCGACCCCGACAAATGTTGCGATCGCATACCCAAGGATGCCGCACATAATGCCGGGCGTCACAAGGCCAAACCAGCCTTGCGTCGATGCAATCGCAGCCGTCGGCGCTGGCCCAACTAGCGCGGCGCCGGAACCAACAATCGCCTGCGCTAAATCGATCTTAAAAACCGCCGCTCCTACGAGCACCACCGTCATATGGACGGCCAATATTACAAGTCCATAGAAGAATAGTACCGGCGCATGCTCCAGAAAGGACAGCACGTTGGTGCCAAGCCCAATCGCTGCGAAGAAAAGGTACATCGCAAACATGCCGAGCTGAAAGTCGCCATCAAGCGCGCCGAAGGTTTTGGGCAAGATATTTGCTGCGAGGATTGCAAGCGCTGTGACAAACAAGATCGAATAACTATCTAAGCCCAAATGTGCTGCAACCGTGTACGATATGGCGCAAATTGCGAAACTCGCGGCGAGTGCGCCGGCAACATGTGTTAAACGAAACGGTATTTGGACTTCTTCAGCAGCAATATTGCTATCTGCGTTTTTTGCTTCGTCTATGGTGGGGGAAGGAATAATCCGACGCAATGGGCCTATTGAAGGAAGCGCAACGAGGGTCATTAACATAATGATGCTAACCCCGCTTGATGCGCCAATCACAATAGCAAACTCATCCGGCGTTAGCTCTACAGCTTTTGACACACCGACAAGATTAACAGCGCCCCCTATCCAGCCGCCTGTGTAAGCGCCTGCCGCTTTGTGCCCAAGCTCACCAAGATCGAGAGCGAAAAAACCAATCACAGCTCCTAATGTCGTTCCGAGCGCGGCCAGCCCAAAAGCGAGAAGCACTGGCCCACCGTCAACCAAAACGCGGCGCAGATTGGCCTTAAACAGAAGAAGCGGAATCGATAATGGCACCAGATATGCGCTGACAAAATCGTAACTGGGCGATGAAAACGGCAAAACACGCGTATTTGATAACGCCATCCCAACAAGCAGAACCCAAATCACGCCGGACGTCTTCCGGCCAAGCCATGTGCGATCAATCCAAAAACCGAGCCATGCGAGCGAAAAGATGACGGCTCCCATGGCGAAGACATTATCCGCAGAAAGAAGCGGCTCGCTCGGTAAAAGTGCCATTTGATTTCCTCCCGCCGTCTTGTTCTTTATCGATCAAAAATTTTTAAGACGACTTCAAACTGGCGATTGCTCACCAGTTCCACATTGCGCCATCCTCGAGGCGATTCACAGGCAAATAGGCGCGGCGATAGGGATACTTTTCAGCTAAGGCCTCATCAAGATCAACGCCGTGGCCTGGCGTATCTCCTGGATAGAGATATCCATCAGAATAGCTATACGCATGCGGAAAGACTTCGTCGGTTTCAGGCGTGTGACGCATATATTCCTGAACGCCAAAATTTGGCGCCGAAAGTCCCAAATGCAATGACGCACCCATGCATACTGGCGACAAGTCAGTCGCGCCGTGACAACCACTTCGCACATTGTAGATACTGGCGAAATCAAGAATGCGCCTTAAATGCGTGATCCCGCCAGCATGAACCACGGTCGTGCGAATGTAATCGATGAGTTGCTCCTGGATGAGCGTGCGGCAATCCCAGATTGTGTTGAAAATCTCGCCTACGGCGAGTGGCGTCGTCGTATGCTGACGAATAAGGCGAAAGCTTTCCTGATTTTCCGCCGGCACGGCATCTTCCATCCAGAACAGGCGATAAGGCTCTAGCGATTTACCCAGGCGCGCAGCCTCAATCGGCGTCAGACGATGATGGACATCGTGCAGAAGATGTGGATCAAACCCGTATTTGTTGCGAATTGCTTCAAACAGACGCGGCGTGTGATCGAGATATTTGGTTGTGGACCAGACGTTCTCAGACGGCAGATCCGCATCCGCCGGCTCGTAGAACAGCTTGTCCGCCGAAACGCCATAAGTGGAATCAAGCCCAGGAATACCGCTCTGCGCTCGGATCGCCTTGTAGCCTAACTCGACATATTTTCCGACTTCATCGATCGTTTCGTCGATATCACGGCCATTGGCGTGACCATAGACCATGACCCCTGCTCTGCTCTTGCCGCCGAGAAGTTGATAAAGCGGCATGTTGGCTGCTTTCGCTTTGATGTCCCAAAGCGCCGTGTCGACAGCTGCTATCGCAGCCATCGTTACAGGGCCCGTTCGCCAATAGGCGCCTCGGTATAGATACTGCCATATGTCTTCTATTTGATGCGGATCCCGACCGATCAGGCATGGCGCCACATGATCTTTCAGGTACGATACGACTGCGAGTTCCCGGCCGTTAAGGGTCGCGTCGCCAATGCCGTACACGCATTCGTCGGTCATAATCTTCAAAGTCACAAAATTTCGGCCTGGACTCGTTACAATGACTTTGGCGTCGGTGATCTTCATATCGATCCTCTTTCCTCTTGATCACTTGTGCAGCAAAGCTAAGCGCCGCAGGAAGGCCAAATTTGCCCGTGAGCAAAAGCAAGTCCGCAGTGCACTCACGGGGACCACAGCCAATTGACAATTTTGAAGGAAGAAACCGCTTTTACGCAATTGATAGTCCTTCATCCGACTCATAAGATAGGCTAATGTCAAAAATTCACAGTGATTCGCCCTATCCATGATGATCAATGAGTAGAAGACTACCGCCACTTATTTCGCTTCGCGTATTCGAGGCCGTTGCGCGGCATCTTTCCTTCACCAGCGCCGCAAATGAGCTGCATGTGACCCAGGCTGCCGTGAGCCATCAAGTCAAAAAGCTTGAGAAATGGCTCGGGGTAACGCTGTTTCTTCGTCTAAACCGCTCAATCAAACTTACCAAAGAAGGCGAAGCATATGCGGAGCCGCTGACCGAAGCTTTTAATGCATTGACGGCGGCAACCGAGGCTATCCTAAAGAACAACGGCCCTCAGTCCATTAACATAGCAACGTTCGATTCAATCGCCGCCAATTGGTTGGCGCCGCGCATACGGAAGTTCCAGGAGAATCATCCGGAAGTCGCCATCAAGGTGGTCACGCAGAATTCTTATTCTGATTTTTCATCAAATGATATCGATGTTGAAATTCGCTACGGCGACGGGAAATGGGCAAAACATCATGTCGTTAAAATCGCTGATGAAGATATCTTTCCCGTGTGCAGCCCAAAACTTCTTGGCCGCAAACGCAAACTAAAAAACTTCGAAGATGTAAAAGGCTATGGCCTGATCCATGATGAAATGGTTATGGAGTGGGCCGACTGGCTGACAGCGGCAGGCGTCGATACCGCAAATGCTGAAAAAGGACTCCGGTACAATCACTCACATATTGTTGTTCAGTCGGCAATCGCGGGCGAAGGCATGGCGCTCGGGCGCGGCCTTTTAGTTGCGGATGAACTTGAGAACGGACGTCTGATTGCGCCATGCGATCTCAAAGTTCGGTCAAAGTTTTCTTACTATCTCGTCTGCCCACAAGAAGTGTCGGACCAAATTTGGATCACTACATTCAGGGATTGGCTTTTGGAAGAAGCAGCTGACACAATGGCCTACTACGACTAATTGATCCTTTGCATGACCGATTTGTGCTCTAAATAGGACTCTAATCCCTTCCAACCATGCTCACGCCCCCAACCCGACTGTTTGTAACCGCCAATCGGCATCGCCATGTCCGGGACACCATGGCAATTCACCCAGACGATTCCCGCGCGCAATTCTCGCATTACCCGTTGCGCGCGCGATGCATCTTGGGTCCAAACACTCGCGGCCAGACCATACTTTGAATCATTTGCCAAACGCAGCGCATCTGCCTCACTGTCAAACACTGCAAGCACCGCGACGGGCCCGAAGACTTCTTCGCGCCAAACTTCAGACTGGGCATTGTTATCAGCCAACACTGTCGGCTCGAAAAAAAAGCCGTCCCCAGGCCCTGGCTTTCCGCCGCAAAGAACATCTACACCATCCGCCTCAGAGTTTTCGATAAAACGCGTAACCGAACTACAATGATGCTCGGAAATGAGCGGTCCCATCTGACTGTCCGCCGCCATCGCCGGCCCGATCTTTATCGCGCGCGCCTTTTCGCAAAGGCCTTTTGCGACAATATCGTACACGGATCGCTCAACGAGGATTCGCGATCCAGCGACACAGACCTGTCCGGCATTGGAAAAAATTCCCTCTGCCGCACCGGCAATCGCCTCTTCAAGGTCAGCATCCTCAAAAATTACAACCGGCGACTTGCCGCCCAGCTCTAACGACAGTTTCTTCAAATTTCCTTTCGAAGCGTCAATAAGCGACCGAGCGGTTGCTGTCGAACCAGTGAAGGAAATTTTGTCGATACGCGAATCCGCGGACAATGCGCTTCCGACTGTAGCCCCATCGCCCACCACAATATTGACGACACCATGAGGAAGACCCGCTGCACAAACAAGCTCGCCGAGGCGGAGAGTTGAAAGCACGGTGTTCTCAGCAGGTTTCAAAACAACGGAACAACCGGCGGCCAGGGCTGGCGCGAGTTTCCAGGCAGCCATTACAAGCGGTCCGTTCCACGGCGTAATCAGTCCCGCAACTCCAATAGGTTCAAGGCGCGTCATCCCCTCTAGATCAAGCCCAGGAATTGAAGGGCGGAAGGTGCGACCCTCGATCTTCGAGCACCAACCCGCGTGATAGCGAAAGGCTTCAACAGCAGCCCAGGTTTCGCCATTGAGCGCGGCGCCAAAAAGCTTCCCGCCATCCAGCGCTTCTAACTCAGCGAGTTCCTGCTTGTTTTCGTCGATCAGATCTGCAATCCGCCACAAGGCCTTGGCTCGCTCGGCTGGAAGCGTACGGCGCCAGTCGCCATTATCGAAGGAAGCGCGCGCCGCGGCGATTGCGTCGCCGACATCCTTATCCGACGCACCATGAAAAGCGCCTATCACCTCTCCAGTCGATGGATCAATTATATCAGCCAGCGCGCCACCTGGCTGACGCCATGCGCCATCAACCAAGTTTTGATGCGTACGCCCGATGAATTCACGGGTTGCAGGAGTAACAAGAGAAAGCTGGCTGGTCATACGGGTATTCGCCAGGCTAAGCCTTCGAACTCAAGAACTCAGTCAACGCCTCGATCACCGCTTCATTTTCATGCTCCAGACCAACTGTAATTCGCAAGCAGCCCGCGGGCCCGCCGGCATTAACAGGGCGTGGAATAATACCCCGCGCCATCAAGAATGCAGCGGCTTTCTCGGCCGTAAACGGCCCCGTCTCATCGAAACGAATCAGATAAAAATTCGCCACCGTTGGAAAGACAAACAGTCCAAGCGCCGTGAGTTTATCGCGAATGCGCTTTAACCAGAGCGCATTGTGCTCACGCACTTTTTCCGTATGAGCCTTATCACGCACCGCTGCCTCCGCTGCCGCAAGGGCTGCTATATTGGCGTTAAACGGTGTTCTGATGCGCTGAACTGGGTCTAAAACAGACGGCGCGCAATAGAGCCAGCCAATACGAAGACCGGCCAGACCATACAATTTTGAAAAAGTTCTGGTGACGACCACATTGGGGGCATGCTCTACAGCAGAAAAGCCCGGATCATAGTCCTCCGCGTCGATGTAATCGGCATACGCGCCATCATAGAGGATGAGAACGTCGTTCGGCGTTTTCTCGACAAGACGGATGAAGTCATTCCGCCGCATATAATCGCCAATCGGGTTGTTGGGGCTGGCGATCATGATCATTCGAGTGACGGGCGTAATCCGCTCAAGAATCTCATCGACGCTGGCGTGATGGTTCGGTTCAGGCGCGGATAATACATTCGCGCCTTGTGCTGCTGCGTGAATCCGTCCCATGACAAAACTGTTTTCGCTGCAAATCACGTCTTCGCCAGGAGAAACGAAAGCGCGCACCAACAGCAGCTGTAGCTCTTCGGAGCCATTGCCACAAATAACTTGATTTGGGTCTAACGAAAAAACATCACCGATCGCTGCACGCAAGTCGGTCTGATTGCCATCGGGATATCTAAAAAGCCTCTCACCAGCATCATGATACGCCTTTAGCGCCAGCGGCGAAGGTCCGTGTGTTGATTCGTTCGAAGAAAGCTTAATTGGGTTCTCGTGACCGAGCACCACTGATTGCCCTTGCTTGTATGGAGCAAGCTTGTGAACGGCGGAATTCGGCCGCAGGGTTGGCGTAACGGCATCCTTAACGTCAATTTCGTCTATAGTCGCCATGAACACTCTCGTTGGTTTGGCCCGCTAATGGCGCGGTTTCTTACCCCGAATCCGATCGCGAAGGATGAACTGCCAGGGTGACCCCATCTCACCCACTTCGACTTCAATCAGCGCCGGCGCATTAGAGTCAATAGCGTGATTCAGCTCAGTCTGCAGCGTTTCGGGCGAATTCGCAGTATATCCTGCAACGCCAAAAGTCTCGGCCATTTTCGCAAATGCAGGATTCTTCAAATCCGATCCGATAAAGCGACCGTCATACCATTCTTCTTGGTGACGGCGCACATTGCCAAACCGGCCATTGTTGAAGACGATCACTGTCAGCGCGATGTTGTATTGAGCAGCAGTCGCGAGTTCCTGCACGTTAAACATGAAGCCCCCATCACCTGCGAGCGCGACAACAGGCGTGTCCGGATGCGCAACCTTAACACCCAGCGCAGTCGAATAGCCATATCCGAGCGTTCCCTGATACCCGCAAGTGATCAGAGAGCGAGGGTGATAGATTGGGAAACCAAACCAGGATGCAAATCCGACCTGTGTAATCTCATCAACCAAAATCCCCTCGTCGGGCAATGCCTGACGAATAGCCTTGAGATAGGAAAGCTGAGGCTGCACACGTTCGACTTCAGATGCCAGTCGCGCCTTTACACCCAACAGCTCATCTTCGCGGCTCTCGCGCCGATCAATGACTCCAGATGTCGCCTCGGCAAGAGCAGCCGTCACGATCTGCGCATCACCGCAAACACCAATGTCCGCATTGACGATGCGGTTTATTTCCGTCGGATCCCAATCAATGCGGATCAAGGTCATGTCGTCGTCGACACCCCATTCCTGCAAATAGGGCTGCATCCGCGAACCAATGCCGACGACAACATCTGCATCGCGCCAGAGTTCATACCCGCTGGCAAAATTGTGGCCGAGATAGTGGCGGTCGCTAACGACGCCGCGGCCGTTACGGAATGAAACAACCGGCGCCTGAACGATTTCTGCGAGATGCAAAATCTCTTCGCTTGCGTGCTGCGCCCCGCCGCCGACGACGATCAGCGGACGCTTCGACGCCGAAAGCGCCTTGGCCGCTTTGCCAACAAGGTCTTCGTCAAAAATGTAGCGTGTTTCGTCTTTGAAGGGTCGTGGCGGTTCCACAGCCGTCGCCATGGCCATGATGTCAGGCGGCGTTTCGAGCGCCACCGGGCGCGGGCGCCCTGTTTTCAATTGCCGAAACGCCTCATGAACCGTGTTGCTAATCTGAGACGGATGGTCAATGCGCTCGGACCACTTCGTTAGTGAACGCAACGTCGCAAGCTGATCCGGCAACTCATGAAGCTCGCCCACGCCGCGGCCGATGGCGTGAGAGGGTATTTGCCCGGTCACACACAAAACGGGCGAGCTGTTCGCATAGGCAGAACAGATAGCACCGCCAGTATTCAAAACTCCGGGCCCCGGAACCACCGAGTAGACCCCGACCTTGCCAGATGCTTTGGCATAGCCAAACGCCATATACGCCGCGCCTTGCTCGTGCCTAGAGCCGAAATACTGAATGCTGTCGCCAGCGCGCTGCATTGCGTCAAAAAAATCGTTCAGCTGTCCTCCGGGCAGGCCGAAAACAGTGTCCACTTGGTTCGCCGTCAGGCAATCCAATAGTACGTCTGCGCCTTTCTTACGATTATTGCTCATTTTGGTTCCATTACTGTCCTGACAATCGCCACGCGCCAAGAGGAAAACACTTTATGCGCGAGGGTTCCGCCGATTAAATTTCAACCGCGTCAAAGCGCTGCCGCCAAGGCAGCCTTAAAGGAATCTGCAGAAGATACGCCATGCCATTTTACTGATAAGCTCCTGAAAATTGCACGTCCAATCAAACAAAATAATCTCATGGCCAAGATTATCGAGACTAATCTTTCAGCTCTAAAAGCCGCTGCCCCCCCTCCTTGATCACGCTTTGACCGAGCGGTTTTTTGTCTCAGGAAGAAAAATCAATGAAATCAACAGCGATACAAACGTGATAGCGAACGGATACCAAAGTCCCGAAAAGACATTTCCGGTTTGGGCGATAATGGCGAACGCTATTGCCGGCATAAAACCGCCGAACCAGCCTAAGCCGACATGATATGGAAAAGACAAGGCTGTATAACGAATATGAGCGGGAAACAGCTCAGTTAGCGCAGCGGCCTGCGGGCCTGATAGTGCTGCTATCGACGTAATAAAAAGAATGATGATTATGACGATAACAGCATAATTGATGCGATCGGGATCCGCCACTCTTGGATACCCTGCCTCGTCGAGTGAACGACGCAAAGCATCCTTAAAAGCTGACTCTCGCTCCGCGAAACCCTCGTCGCCGTCGATCCGAGAGACTGCTTGCAATACTTCCTTGCCGCTGATTTCAATACTGGCAGGCGTATGCTGGGCATCTTCTCGAACCGAATAGTTAACGCCGGCCGCTCCAAGAGCGCGTTTCGCAATGTCGCATGAAGACGCATATTCGGCTCTGCCCAACGGATCAAAATGGAACGTGCAATCCGACGGCGCAACCACAATGACAATCGACGCATTTTTTTCCGCTTCAACCAGAGCTGGGTTGGCCGCATCAGCCATCAGCTTGAATGCCGGAAAATAGAGCACGAGCATAAGCGTCATGCCGCCCAGCATAACGGGTTTACGGCCCACTTTATCCGATAGCGCGCCAAACGCTACAAACAGCGGCGCGCTAATGACCGCCGAAGCGACTATCAATGCATTGACAATTGCCGGCTCGACTTTGGAAATCCGTTCAAGGAAGAACTGAACAAAGAACTGTCCGCTGTAGAACATGACGCCAGTCGCCATCACGAGGCCGAACAACGCCAGCATGACAATTCTCAAATGACGCCAATCGAAGAAAGTTTCCCTAAATGGTGTCTTTGAGACAACGCCGCGCTCTTTCATTTCTGTGAAAACAGGGCTTTCTGACAGCTTAATCCGCATCCAAATCGATACGATGAGCAACAGTATTGAAACCAGAAACGGCAAACGCCACCCCCATTCTTGAAACGCTTCTTCGCCCAAGATAGTACGAGTTGCCAGAATTACGCTCAACGCCGAAATCAGCCCAATGGCGCCAGTTGTCTGGATCCACGCTGTGTTGAAGCCACGACGGTGTTCAGACGAATGTTCAGCAACATAAATAATGGCGCCGCCATATTCTCCGCCTAATGCAAATCCCTGCACCATTCGCAAAAACACGAGCAACGCCGGCGCTAAAACGCCAATTTGCTCAAAAGTGGGGAGCAACCCTATCGCGATCGTTGCAACACCCATAAGCACGATTGCAAACAGAAAAACATTTTTGCGGCCAATCTGATCGCCCAATCGACCCAGAACGATCGCACCCAACGGTCGTGTGACGAATCCGACGGCAAATGTCAGCAGCGCGAAAATAAAGGCGGTTCCCTCATCAACCCCTGCAAAGAACTTCGTAGCAAGAATTGTCGCCAGAGCGCCGAATATAAAATAGTCATAACCTTCAAATGCAGTGCCGGCTGTTGATGCAGCGATGATCAATCGCATCTTTCTTTTTTGTTCGGTCACTTTAGTCCGCTTCTAGGCTAAAAATTCTATTTCGGCGTATAATCAATATCGCATCGCCCACCGCACTGCTGTAGGCTTTGTTCCGTATATTGATGCAGTTCGATAAAGATGTCGTTCGGATCACGCGTTGTTATCATCCACGTCTTGTCAACGCCCAGCTTTTTGTCCGAAACAACAACTCCTTTTTTTTCCAAACCGGCTTTGGCGGCGTCAATATCCTCAACCTCGATTGCGAAATGGCGCACCGCGCCTTCAGTCCGTGGCTTTATGACCTTGATGATCTCGAGAAATGTATTGTTTGCAAATGCCAGGTACAGACCAACTAATTCATCGTTACTGTTTCGAAATTCAAATCGCCGATCTAGTCCCAGCTTCCGGTAGAACGTTTCTGTTCCTTCCAGATCGTCGGTCTCTATACAGACATGCGCCAACTTCACCAAATCTATTCTCCTACGAATTAAAGAGCTGCGATTGCACTTCTCAGTCCGGTGTATCGCGCCCCTCTATCCACCAGTCCATGTTAGCGACTTGACGCAAGAACGAGCTGCGCTCTGAATCACTTTGCGCAAAAACAACGCTCATTACGTGTTTGGCGACATCATCTGCCGGCCAACGGAATTGAGCACCGTTAGAATGCGAGATTTCCAAAATTAGTTCAGCCAGTTTGCGCGGATCGTCGCCAGCCGCCCCGTTCCTGATGCCGTTGCGGAGCCATTCGTTGTAGAGATGATATTCCGACGGATGCTTCTCAATCGTCCCGTCGCTTGTGTCGCGAAAAAGGCTTGTCGCATATTGCCCAGGCTCCACCAGCGCCGTTTTGATATTCCATCGCGCGATTTCAAGACGAAGCCCTTCAGATAGTCCTTCGAGCGCGAATTTTGAAGCAGCATAAACGCTGTCTCCGCCCTTTGACGCCATGCCAGAAAGCGAACTGATATTGATTACATAGCCACTTTGCTGTTGACGCATGATGGGCAACACAACCTGAGTTAAAAGCGCCGGACCAAAGAAGTTTACTTCCATTGTATGGCGCAACGCTGTTTCACTCACGTCCTCAAATGCTCCGATCGGCAGAGCGCCTGCATTGTTCACCAAGACATCAATGCCGCCAGCCTCTTCAACGATTGTTCCAACTACAGATTCGAATCGAGAGGGCGCCGTTACATCCAGCTCGAGGACATTGAGCGTTAAATCTTCCTGTTTGGCGGCAGCCAGGAGTTTGTCGCCTCGCGACAGATCTCGCATGGTGGCGTAAACCCGGTCTTTTGCCCGGGCGAACGCAAGAGCGGTTTCAAGTCCAATTCCGCTCGAACAACCTGTGATCACTATCGTTCTCATAGATTTCTCATGCCTAACTTAAATCCCCACATTATTCGTCCGACCAGTCGAACAGAATTCCTACCGCCCCTTCGTTACGGTCGGTCGCTAGTGCGTACGCATCAGCATAGCGTTCCGGTGCAAAGCGATGAGTAACAAGACCATCGAGATCCATCGCCCCTCGCAAAACCAACTCAAAAAACAACTCGTCAATTGCAGAAGACGTCAGTTCACTGCAGTTTTGATGTTCATGGGCTCCTATCACACTAAGACTCTTTTTCATCATCTGCGACGATAGACTTTGACGGCCCGGAAAACCTGTATCCCCGAGCAGAATCACCTTGCCAAGCGGCGGCGCCAACGAAAGCGCTGCGGAAAAAGCATCCGCGTTGCCCGTACAGTCAATGATTGCCTGAAACCCTTCACGGGTTGAAAGATCGCGCAACGCTTTTACGCTTTCGATAACAGAGCAAGCGTAGGAAACAACGCCCCTCGGCGCGTGCGATAGTCGCTCTTTAGAGAGATCACACATTACAGTGCGCGCCATTCCTGCCGCCAAAGACCAACGCGCCGCCAATTGCCCCACAGGACCAGCACCAATAATCAGCACTTCCCCTCCGAGACGCAAAGGCGCGGCAGCAGCTGAGGAAAACGCTATCCTTGCGAAGCCATTCCAAACCGCCTCGACCGTCGATATGCCCTCCGGCACGCATGCGCAAAGAGCTGCGGGAACAGTCCAATGAGACGCGTGAGCCTTGCGAAAAAACACACGCTGACCCGGCCGCAACCCCTCAACCGCAGCTCCAACTTCTTCGATAATACCGACTGCTTGATTTCCAGTCTGCAACTGCGGAAACGAAAACATCTCCGCGAAATGCGTGCCTTCATCGTATTTCTGTTGGAGTATGGTCGTTTCTGTGCCCGTACTGATCAAACTACATACCGTCCGCACAAGAACACTATGATCATCTGGCGATTCAATCGCAAAGTCATCAAGGGCAACGCGGCCCTTTTCAGGAAATATGAGTCGTTGCGCCAGCACGCCTTCGCCATCAAACCGTTGAACTCGAAATCGTCTCACATTGCGATTCATAGCGTCAAACGGCAAAAACTAATCGCTCACATTAGCTCTGCTTGTGTGAATAGCAGGCCGAACGTCAGCCAGCATGAGATTCAATGCCAAACCATCCGAGTGAGGCAAAAGCGGATCAACTATGGTTTTCGACAGGTCTATCCAGTAATGGATCCATTGCGAGGGCGATACCCTGCCCGACGCCGACACACATCGTCGCCAGCACACGACGCACGCCATTCCTTTTCAGCTCAAGCGCTGTAGCACCATCATTCACACCGCTGGCGTTACACGCAGTCATCGTTCCGTTTTCACGAAATGGTGTTTTCAGTTTGCTAAGCTTTTCTACAGAGGTATCGCCGCGCGGATGCTCATCGTTGTCCACGATTAACGCTTCACCTGCCTTTATCGCACGCCCCGCCGCAAGAACCGCGTCGAGCCCTGAACCGCACAGCCTGTTGACGGTCATCGCAGCCACACTTCCGGCAAGCCAGCCAGTAAGGCCGCCATTCGCGCCACATTGCGGTTGTCTTCGCCCGCCTGATTAGCGCATCCCAAAATGACGTCATCGAGCTTCTCCCAGTCAGCGCGCTTATTGCGCTGCATCAACGATGCAATTGGCGCGGCTGCTAAATCGTCGGTCCGGACCGTTGAAAGTACGCCGCCATATCTACCAATTGGCGTACGAATATAGTCACAAATGTATGCATCACGCATATTTCAGACTCCTAGCTCCCAGTTTTTTACTGGATATTTTAATCCTAAAATTATTTCAATTGCTGTTGACGAAATTTATTTTGATACTAAAATAAATTCATGAATTTGGTTCGGAAGGTTTCGAGAAGCGCTGCGCGCAAAGTCTTCATCACGGGCGGCGGTTCGGGCATCGGCCTTGCTGTCGCGAATGCCTTCGCAGCTGCCAGCCATGAAGTCATCGTCGCCGGCCGCAACACCGGAAAGCTGGAAGCCAGCGGTCATCGCTTCGTCACGATTGATGTCACAGATGAAGCCTCCATCGCCGGTGCGCTGAACACCGCCGGTCCGATTGATGTTTTTGTCGCCAATGCGGGTGCAGCAGCAACAGCGCCGGCGTTAAAGACCAAACGGGAAATCTGGGACAGGATGATCGCCGTCAACCTGACGAGCGTTTATCTTTGCGCCCAGGCCGCCCTCCCGCAAATGACCGAGCGTGGCTGGGGACGCTTCATTGCGATCGCATCGACGGCGTCCCTAAAAGGGTACGCCTATGCCGGCGCTTATTCCGCGGCGAAGCACGGCGCCCTCGGCTGGATCCGCACTCTCGCTGTCGAACTCGCAAAGACCGGCGTCACCGCGAATGCGATCTGTCCCGGCTTCACCGACACTCCGCTCGTTGACAATGCCCTCGCCGCAACGACTGAGAAGACAGGCAGAAGCCGGGAGAACGCGCTGGCCGAGTTTGTGAAAGACAATCCCATGGGCCGCCTCGTCCAAACTGACGAAGTCGCCGCCGCCGCCCTATGGCTCGCCAGCGACGCCGCAGCTTCCGTCAACGGTCAAGCCATCGCCATTGACGGCGGGGAGACAACCTCATGACCCAATCAGAACGCAATGCGCTGCGCGCATGGCTCGACTTGTTGACCGCGTCAAACGCGATCAAGAAATCAATCGACACGGCCTTGCGTACGCAGTTCGGTGTTTCCATTTCGCGCTTTGACGTCCTCTCGGCGCTCGACCGGGCTGGGCCTGAGGGCCTGAGGGCGGGCGATCTTTCGCAACGACTCATGGTGACAGAGGGCAACACGACACAAGTTACGGCGCCGCTTATTCGTGATGGACTGGTGAAGCGCATCTCAAGCCGCGAGGATGGGCGTGTGGCCATCTTCCGCCTAACGCGCAAGGGCGAAAAACTGTTTGAGAAAATGGCGGACGAGCATCGCAGTTGGGTGAGCGACGCCTTTACGGGTCTTTCTCAGAACGAACTCGCCATGCTGCGCCGGCTTCTCGGAAAGCTGAAGTTGCCCCTGGATAAAGAAAAAAGGAACGCCGCATGATCCCTGAAGAATTCAAACCGGAACATTTCGTCTGGGATTATTCAGATGGCGTTGCGCGCATTTCATTGAAGGGCCCTGAACGGAAAAACCCGCTGACTTTCGAATCCTATGCGGAATTGCGTGATACGTTTCGTCAGCTCGTTTACGCAAAAAACGTCAAGGCGATTGTTTTTGGCAGCAATGGCGGTAATTTCTGTTCAGGCGGCGATGTTCACGAAATCATTGGTCCGTTGACCAAGATGAACATGCCGGAACTTCTGGACTTCACGCGCATGACGGGCGATCTCGTCAAGGCGATGCGTGCATGCCCGCAACCGATCATCGCAGCCGTCGATGGCGTCAGCGTCGGTGCGGGCGCGATTATTTCCATGGCCTCCGATATTCGATATGCAACGCCCGAAGCGAAGACCGCATTCCTCTTCAATCGCGTGGGGCTCGCCGGCTGCGACATGGGCGCGTGCGCGATCCTGCCGCGCATTATCGGCCAGGGGCGCGCCAGCGAATTATTGTTCTTTGGGCGCAGCTTTTCCGCAGAAGAGGGCCTCGTATGGGGGTTCTTCAACCAGATTGTCGATGCGGCATCGCTTGACGAGCATGCCATGAAAATGGCGAGGAAACTCGCCGCCGGTCCCGCTTTCGCGAATGGCGTCACCAAGAACCAGCTCAATTATGAGTGGGATATGAGCCTTGAGGCCGCGATCGAAGCAGAGGCCCAGGCCCAAGCCATCTGTATGAAAACGAATGATTTCGTTCGCGCCTATGAGGCCTTTGTCGCCAAAGAAAAACCGGTATTCGAGGGCGATTGACAATGGCCGATCGTTCTTTTCTTGACTGGCCTTTTTTTGAAGCGGGCCACAAAAGACTGGCGCTCGATCTCGATGAATGGTCGGCGGATGTCCTGCCCGCAATTGTCGATGCCGAAGGCGCTCATGAAAATGTGGACGAAACCTGTCGCACGCTCGTAAAGGCGCTTGGCCGGGACGGCTGGTTGAGATACGCGGCGCCTAAAGCGTTTGGCGGCACGCATGATGAACTCGACGTGCGCTCCTTGGCATTGATCCGCGAAACGTTGGCGCGCCATTCAGGCCTTGCCGATTTCGCCTTCGCCATGCAGGGTCTGGGCTCAGGCGCCATCAGCCTCTTCGCAACGGACACAATCAAGAAGCGCTATTTGCCCGGCGTCGTCGCGGGCGAAAAAATTGCGGCTTTCGCGCTATCCGAAAAGGATGCCGGCTCCGATGCGGCGGCCATCGCAACCGAAATGCGCCGCGACAACGAAGACTACATCATAAATGGCGAAAAGACCTGGATCTCCAACGGCGGCATCGCCGATTTTTATTGTCTGTTCGCTCGCACCGCCGCAGGCGTCAGCGCCATCGTTGTCGACGCTAAAACTCCCGGCTTGTCCATCGCCGAACGCATTGAGGTTATCGCGCCGCATCCGCTCGCAACACTCCGTTTCGAAAATGCGCGCGTTCCGGAAGCGCAGTTGATCGGCGAAGAAGGAGGAGGCTTTAAGGCCGCGCTCGCGACCCTCGACATCTTTCGCACCACTGTCGGCGCAGCGGCGCTCGGCTTTGCCCGCCGGGCGCTTGATGAAGCGACCGAGCGCGCCCTTACCCGAACAATGTTCGGCGCCACCCTCGCCGAACAGCCTATTGCGCAAGGGTTGCTGGCGGAAATGGCGCTCGATGTCGATGCGGCCGCACTTCTTATCTATCGCTCCGCCTGGACCAAAGACGTCAAGAAGACCCGCGTCACCGGCGAGGCCGCCATGGCGAAGCTTTATGCGACCGACCAGGCCCAGAGCGTCATCGACAAGGCCGTACAGCTCTTTGGCGGCCTCGGCGTCAAAAAAGGAATCAAGGTGGAAGAGCTCTATCGGGAGGTCCGTGCACTGCGGATTTATGAGGGTGCGTCTGAAGTCCAGAAGATCGTCATCGCACGGCAACATTTTCAGAATTTCAAGAACGGAGGCGCCGCGTGAGCCACGAAGTTCTCCAGCCAGACGGCTGGCCTCGCCCCAAGGGTTATGCAAACGGCGTCGCGGCTTCCGGCCGCCTCGTATTCACCGCCGGTGTTGTCGGCTGGAATACCGAAGAGCTATTCGAGTATGACGACATGGCCGGACAATTTCGCCAAACGCTTGAGAACACCAAAGCCATCCTCGTCAAGGGCGGTGCGACGCCGGATCATATAGTGCGGATGACCTGTTATGTCACCGACAAGCGCGAATATCTCGATAGCGCAAAAGAAATCGGCGCCGCCTGGCGCGACGTTCTCGGGCGCGTTTTTCCTTGCATGGCTCTCGTGGAAGTCACAGCCTTGGTCGAAGACAAGGCAAAGATCGAAATCGAGACCACCGCCGTTATTCCTGAATAAACTCCAGAGCATACGGAACAAAAGCGTGAGCAGTTTACCGGCCTTTGATTGGCAAGACCCCTTAAATTTAAACGACGTCCTCACAGATGAGGAAATCATGGTGCGCGATAATGCGCGCCAGTATTGTCAGGGCAAATTGTTTCCGCGGGTCTTGGAAGCGCACCGCCACGAGACCTTTGACCGCAACATCATGCGCGAAATGGGCGACATGGGTTTGCTGGGCGCAACGATAGAGGGGTATGGCTGCGCTGGCGTCAACTACGTGACCTATGGCCTCATCGCGCGGGAGGTCGAGCGGGTTGATTCAGGCTATCGTTCGGCGATGAGCGTTCAATCCTCGCTCGTCATGCATCCGATCAATGCTTATGGCGGCGAGGCGCAGCGGGAAAAATACCTGCCCAAGCTCGCCACTGGCGAATGGGTCGGCTGTTTCGGCCTTACCGAACCTGATGCAGGATCTGATCCCGCCTCGATGAAAACCCGGGCGCGAGAAACGGACGGCGGATACCGTCTTAGCGGCGCCAAAATGTGGATCACAAATTCTCCTATTGCTGATGTTTTCGTCGTCTGGGCGAAGACCGATGACGACGTTGTTCGCGGATTCATCCTTGAAAAAGGCATGGAGGGCCTCTCCGCCCCGAAAATTGAAGGCAAGTTCTCGCTCCGCGCATCGGTGACCGGCGAAATTGTCATGGACGACGTTTTTGTGCCGGAAGAAAATCTATTGCCGAATGTTGAAGGCCTTAAAGGGCCGTTTGGCTGCCTCAACTCTGCGCGCTATGGCATCGCCTGGGGCGCGCTCGGCGCAGCGGAATTCTGCTGGCACGCCGCGCGAGAATATACACTCGAGCGGGTGCAGTTCGGGCGCCCCCTCGCCGCAACGCAGCTTGTGCAGAAGAAACTTGCCGACATGCAAACCGAAATCACCACTGGCCTCTTCGCCTGCCTTCAGGCGGGCCGCCAACGGGATGCAGGCAATCTTCACCCTACGTCTATTTCCCTCATTAAGCGGAACAGTTGTGGCAAAGCCCTCGATATCGCCCGGACTGCTCGTGACATGCATGGCGGCAATGGCGTTTCTGATGAATATCATGTGATCCGGCATGTGATGAATCTTGAAGCGGTGAACACCTATGAGGGCACACATGATGTTCACGGATTGATTTTGGGCCGCGCACAGACCGGCATTCAGGCTTTCGCTTGAAACGCGTTGAAGGCTAGGAGAAAATCGATGAAAATAGCGGTTATCGGCGGCGGCCCAGGCGGGCTCTATTTCGCGTTGCTGACCAAAAAACGCATGCCCGATTGCAACATCGAAATCTACGAGCAAAACCGGCCTGACGATACATTTGGCTTTGGTGTCGTGTTTTCTGACGAGACGCTCGACGAGTTCTTTAGCGCAGACCCACAATCCTACGAAATGATCAAGGAGTCCTTCGCATACTGGTCGGACATCGTCATCGAACGCGACGGCGAAGGCACGGTGATTGGCGGTAACGGATTCGCGGGCTGTTCGCGCAAGACTTTGCTACAGCTGTTGCAGCGACGCTGTTCAGAAGAAGGCATCCCAATCCATTTCGAAGAGATGGTCGACGTCGCTGATTTCGAAACCCGCTTCGCCGACAGCGACATCATTCTTCTCGCCAATGGCATCAACAGCCCCATGCGCGCCAAATATGAGGCTGAATTCGGCGTCAAGACGGAAGAACGCCGCAACTACTTCACTTGGATGGGCTCTACGCGTCCGCTCGACGCCTTCACCTTCTTTTTTCAAAAGACGGAACACGGGCATTTTTGCGCGCACACCTATCAATATGAGGAGGGGCGCTCGACCTGGGTGATCGAGACGACGCCCGAGTGCTGGGAAGCAAGCGGTTTTGCCAAAATGAGCGAGAACGAAGCGGCGCGCTATCTGGAGAAGGTGTTCGAAAAAGACCTCGACGGTCACGGCCTCATCACCAACCGCTCCATCTGGCGACGCTTCCCGGTGATCGCGTGCGAGCGCTGGAGTCACAAAAACATGGTAATGCTCGGCGACATCAAGGCAACGGCGCACTGGTCAATCGGCTCGGGCACCAAACTCGCCATGGAGTGCGCCATCGCATTGTCAGACGCCATCGTCGACAATCCGGACGATGTAGACGCCGCCTTCGCCGCATACGAAGCCGAGCGCAGAACGCCAGTGGAAATCACCCAGCACAACGCCGCCGTTTCGTTGCGCTGGTTCGAGGACATGCCGCTTCATTGGAACAAGGCGCGCTACGAGTTCGCTTTCTCTGTCATGTCGCGTGCGAAATCGGTCACATGGGATAATCTTAAACTCCGTGACGAACGTTTTCTAGAACGCGCTGAGTCAGAGTTTTATGAACGATATGGAAAAGCCACTGGCCGCGAAGTTTCGAAAAATCGGCCGACGCCAATGTTCACGCCGTTCGACTTGCGCGGAATAACTGTTGCGAACCGCGTCGCCATGGCGCCCATGGCCCAATACTGCGCCGAAGAGGGCCGCCTGACGGATTGGCATTATACTCACTATTGGGCGCGGGCGCTGGGAGGCGCTGGATTGATCTTCACCGAAATGACCTGCCCGACAGCGGAGGCGCGCATCACGCCGGGATGCACCGGCCTCTGGAGCGACGAACAGGAAGCGGACTTCACACATCTGGTTTCTCTTGTTCACCAAACACCAGCGAAAATCGCACTGCAGCTAGGACATGCAGGGCGCAAAGGCTCGACCAAAACGCCCGCTGTCGGCATGGACATGCCGCTCGATAACGGCAACTGGCCGATCTTCTCCGCCTCCCCCATTCCTTATATTGAGGGTGTTTCCGACACGCCCGCTGAACTCGACCGCGCGCAGATGGACGCCATTCGCGATAGCTTTGTCGCCTCGGCCGAACGCGGCGTGCGCGCTGGCTTCGATATGTTGGAATTGCATTGCGCCCATGGCTATCTCCTGGCGAGTTTTCTGTCGCCTCTCACCAACCAACGAACCGACGCATATGGCGGCGATGCGCGCGCGCGCGCAAAGTTCCCGCTCGAAGTGTTTGAGGCGATACACGCCATCTGGCCGGACGACCGTCCAATGTCGGTGCGCTTATCTTCAAGCGACTGGGCGCCCGGCGGACTTGAGCTCGATGACCTTGAGGTCATCGCTCGTCTCTTCAAAGACGCCGGCGTCGACATTATCCATTGTTCATCAGGGGAAACCGTGAAATGGCAAAAGCCGGTATTCGGCCGCATGTGGCAAACGCCCTTCGCCGAATTCGTCAAGCAACGCGTGGATATTCCAACGATTGCGGTCGGCGACATTACGCTGCCTGAACAGGTGAACACCATCGTCGCCGCCGCCCGGGCTGACCTCTGCGCGCTCGCGCGCCCGCATCTCAATAATCCATTCTGGACGCGCCAAGCCGCCGGTCACTACGGCGTGCGCGAGGTTGCGGGCGAGCAACTTGGCTGGCCGGAACAACTGCGTTCAGGCGAATATCAACTTTATCGCGAAGCGGAAAAAGTAAACGAGAAAGCGCTCGACCTCGCGCTTAAAGCGCGCCCCAATCGCCGCCATTATCTGCAAGCGCAAAATTAGCCTCCACCTCGATGACGCGCACCGGCGATAAAGGCTGGCCATAGACGACCCTGTGATCTATGGGCTCGCGCCTATTATGATTGCACATGAACGCGAACTCACCGCCTCTGGGGTGAATCCGATCCCTTTGGGCTCGTTTATTTTCCTCGGATGCTTACCTGGTTCAATGATACCGAGCATGAGCTCCTAAGGAGGATCGGCTCAATCGCCGCGGACCCACCGCGGGGCGACAGCGCGGCGCTTTCCGTCGGGGGCGCGTTTCACATCCGCAGCGTCAAGGGCCTGCCGGTCCCATAGTTGGCATGTGACCATTTTGTGCTTCTGGTCGAGACCCTCGCAATAATTCGTATACTTACAGAGGTTGACTTCGTTGCCGCGCCCGCGCCGAACCTTCTCAAACCAGTCAGGGTCGGCCATAGCCTGACGCGCAAAACCGATAATATCAGCATGGCCGCTCGTCAGATAAGACTCCGCTTGCTCAAATCCATGCATGCCACCGGCCAATACAATCGGCGTGTCAAGTCCTGTATTACGTATGGCGTTTCGAATTCGCAGCGCCGCCGCCGCATTGCGCCCGAAGGGGCCTGCTTCGTCGGAGATAATTTGCGGCATGCATTCATAACCGCTGCGCCCCGTATAAGGATAAATGGCTTCGCCAATCTTTGGCGCCGCGGCGTCCTCGAACTTGCCGCCACGCGAGAGCGAAATGAAATCCATTCCAGCTTGCGCAAACGCGGTTGCAAAAAAGATAGCATCCTCAACGGAGGAGCCGTGTTCAATACAATCTTCGCTCAACATACGGCAGCCGACAATGAAATCCGGATGCACGCGGGCACGAACCGTTTCATAGGCTTCTAGCGGCAACCGCAAACGCCCTTCGAGATCACCGCCATATCCGTCATCACGCGTATTCAACGCCGAGAGAAAAGACGCCATGGTGTAGGCGTGGGCATAATGAAGCTCCACGCCGTCAAACCCCGCGGCGTCGGCGCGCGCGGCCGCGTCCGCAAAAATCTGCGGCAGCGTTTGCGGCAAATCTGCGACATGTGGCAAATGCGTGTCGGTTACCCGTTCTCGATGCCCGCGCGTTAGACTCTCGTAGTCGCTCGCGGTCAGAGTATCTGCGAGCGCGTTGTCATCCATTGAGACAAGCGCATCGCGAACGGCCTCGTCCGAAGCCGCAGACATGTTTAGTTTGTCACGATATCGGTCCGTTATCTCCAGGAAACGCCGGAGAAACTTCTCGCGTTCGGGGCGTCGGCGAATGTTCAGAAAATCGATAATCTGAATAAGGAGCTTCGTCTCACCGCCGCTCGCCTCGTGGACGGTGTCCACAAGCGTTCTCAGTCCGGGAACAAACCGGTCGTGACCGATGCGCAGAAGAGGCCCGGACGGAACATCCCGTACGCCGGTCGCCTCCACAACAATGACGCCGGGCTTTCCCTCGGCGAAACGCCGATACCAATCGAGGATGTCCTCGGTGACGAACCCGTCTTCCGTCGCCCGCCAGGGAACCATGGCGGGAATCCAGGTTCGTTGCGCTAACGCAAGCCTGCCGGCCCGAAATGGCGAGAAAAGCTGAGAACGCGCAGCGACGTCGCTGTCCGGCCAATCACCAGCCGCGACCTCATGGCGAATGCGTTGAGGCGGCTTCCACATTTAGAAATAGACGCTGGAGCTTTCGTGCGCGCCGTCACAGTTAACAAGTACTGCTTTTTTTTCCCGAATTTTGAAGCTGTCGTTCTCCTCTACGAGTTGATGACGATAGCCTCCGGAATAGAAAGACGGTTTATCACGCCGATACTCTGTCATTTGAAATCGAGAAGAGACTTCCAACATATCGCCGTCACGCACATCAATCATGATGTTAGAGATAAGGTGCGACGTTCGCGGAAAAGGCTGCAACGAATAGGCCGCAGGGCTCTTAAAGCGTGCAATACGCACATCCCGCAATAACCTGTCTTCATACATCAACGATACGTGATGTAGCGGATCCGGTTGATCCGGAGTCGCCGGCGCCCAGTACACGCCGTCGTCGGTGAAAAGCGAATTCCAGTCAGCCCAGCGTTGTTCATCAAGCAATCGCGCTTCTTGGAAAAGGAATTGCGAGACGCGGTGATAGAAAGCGAGGTCCTCCGCAGACATCATGCCGCTCCTTGTGACATATACATTTTCCACGCCCGGTATTGGTTGCGGAACGCGAGATCGCTTGATCCTTTTGCGTAGACATGTCCGTCACCGAGATCTTCATCTCGACCGAAGTCGCGATGCATCAGCACCCAATCCGCGCCTTCTGATCCAAGGCCGATCTGCTGGCGACGGTAGGCTTCCTGATCATCAGGTCCAACAAGGTTTGCCGATGAATTGATAAGATTGCAGTACAGAATTGAACGCCGCAACAACTCATCCGGCGCACCTTTCAACCGAAACGTCCAACTCTCAATAATCGTCCGATCGACCGCGACGGGCTTTACAACCCGCATTGTCTGGATCGCGCCCTTTATTGTGGCGCTTGGATAGAACACGGTATTATGCCGGTTGACGGCGAATATCTCGTCGACTTTTTCCTTGCCGTAAGCTTTCTCCATGGCGGCGTTGTATTCCGGCACATCGGAGTATTTTGCATGAATGGAAGTTTTGCCGCCGGAATATCCATGGCCGTAGTCGAATGCGTGCAGTCCCATTTCATCGAAGAAGCTGTAGCTTTCCGTAAACGGTGAAATGATTTCAATCGCCGCAGGTGCGGGCTCATCGCCCAGGGATCTCTTCGCAACAGAACGCGCTGTAAGGCTCGAAGATTGATGCGTCACCATGGGGTGCATCAGGTCATTCAGGTTTTCGATGAAAAACTTCCAGTTGCAGTCGTGTTCGTAGCGCAGCACACCGCCAGTTATCTCGAGTTCCCCATCTGGCGCACGATCCACCATATTGTCGATTGATGAGGCAACGCCGCTAAGCCAGGTTTCCAGATTCGGTCCGTCGGGCGATAAACTAGCAAACACGAAACCTCGATAGGTCCCATATCGAGGGACCTTCTGGATGTCCGCCTCTTTACTACCACGGCTGAAGTCCGTGCCGTCATAGCCTTGCTCCAAGGGGATCGACAAAAGGGAACCGTCAAGATGAAAGCGCCAGCCATGATAGCAACAACGCAACTCTTTCACCTTGCCGCATTCGTCACCGACAAGCTGCGCACCTTTGTGGGCGCAACGGTTAAAGAGTACGTACACTTCGCCATCCGTATGCCGTGTCATAATAACTGGCTGCCGGCCTATGGTTGTCGCGTAATACTGGCCCGGCTCCTGTACCTGGCTTTCGTGACCGACATAGATCCAGCTTCTCTCCCAGACCCGCTCCATCTCCAACGCGAAGACCGCCGGATCGGTGTATAAAGATCGGTGCACTTTGTCTTCCTGTGCAAGAAACTCTACATCGATTGGTTTTTGAGTATTGTCGATAAGCGTCGTCATTCCTGCCTCCTCATATCACCACTGAGCCGATGCTCGTTCCACCGCATACGTACAAAGTCTGGCCGGTTACAAAGCCAGCTTCTTCCGACAAAAAAAACGAAATCGCAGCCGCTACATCCTCGGGCGCACCAATACGCTTCACGGGGATGGCCTCAGCGAGCTTCACCTTACGGTCACTGCCCTCAGGCACGATGTCGTGAAACATCTCCGATTCCACAGGCCCGGGCGCCACACAGTTGGACGTAATCCCATGCGACCCAAGCTCCAGCGCCCATGTTCGCAGCATGCCGAACATGCCGGCTTTTGTCGCTGCATAATTTGTGCGCGTTTGCAAACCAAGCGCGCCGCGCGATGAGACGCCGACAATGCGCCCGAACCTTTCAGCTTTCATGGCGGGCAACGCCGCCTTGATCAACGCAAGCATGGCGCTGAGATGTAGTTCAGTCAGATAATCGAGGTCCTCGGCGCTCGCGTCCTCCACCAGCGCCGGTCGGATGACACCCGCATTGTGGACGGCGAACAGAATTTTCTCCCGCTCCGCAATACTTGTAAAAGCGTCGGCTGTTTCCGCGCGATCGGCAAGATCGACCTTTATAAAGGAGAGATTGTCATGCGAGATTGTTGGCGCGCGGCGCGCAACGGAGATAACCCGTTTGCCTTCACCGAGAAGTCGCGCACAAATCGCTTCGCCGATGCCAGCGCTGCCGCCGGTGACGACAGCAACGCCGTCAAGCTGAGAATTTGGCGTCATTATTCTTCCACCATCGCAACCACGCGCAGCGGACTGCCCGAACCGGCCTTAATTTTCAGAGGCGTTGCAATCACGACTGCGCCTACGGGCGGCAATTGATCAAGGTTGCGCAGACACTGAAGCCCGTAGCGCCCAGCGCCGTGCAATAAAGTGTGCGCAGGATAAGGAGGATCGAAATGCCCCCCCTGTCCCGCATCCGTACCTATGGTTTCTACGCCAAATCCAACAACATTACGCGTTTCGATCAAGTAGCGAATAGCGCCGGCATCAGGTCCGGGCGAATGGGCGCCGTCTTCTTTAAGATTCAGATACTCCGCATGAGTTCTCTTTGACCAATCGGTACGAAATAGCGCCCACGAACCAGCTGCGATTTCTCCATGTTGTGTTTCCCAAGATTTGATGTGCTCCGCCGTCAGCACGAAATCGGCGTCCCCCGCCGCCTCTTTTGAAAAATCCATAACACAGGCCGACCGTACAAAACCGCTCGGATCGATGGTGTCAACGGAACTGTTCGGCAGGTCCTTGCCTGTCACCCAATGGACCGGCGCGTCGAAATGCGTTCCTGTATGCTCGTTGCACGAAAAATTGCGCCAGTACCACGCGGGCCCGCGCTCGTCATAACGGGAAACTTCCTCAATTCGAAACGGCTGGCACTGGCCAAATTCGGGCGGCAAGACCAATACGGGAAAGTCAGGATCCAATGTATGGGAAAGGTCGACGATCTTAACAGAACCGGAAGTAACCGCCTCACCGAGGTCTTTCAATAGCGACATGCTCTTTCCTCCCTAATCCGCAAGATTTGTCAGTGCGAGTTCCCGTTCCAATACCGCAGGGTTTTCACGCCATCGTTCATATATGTCTTTAGCGATATCGCCGGAGCAGACGTCTTCAAGACCTTTGCGCAATGCGCCAACGACGTCGCTCGCTAGTTTTTCTGGCGCAACTTTCGGCGGCGGCAGGGGCTGCGCCCATTCATCGTCAAGCGGCCCGTGGAACGCATTTACGACCTTCACGCCGCTGCCGGCGAATTCAGCTCGCGCGCTCTGCGATAAGGATAGCGCGGCCGCCTGGCTTGCCGATGTGAGGCCAAACGCCGGCCGATTCGAAAGGGCGAATACAGACAAACAATTCACCCAGGCGGCCGCGCTGTTGGCGCCGTCGGCGCCGCGTGCGCGCATGATGGGGCCAAGCGCCTGCAAAAGGCGCAACGGACCGAAATAGTTCACTTCCATTTCATCGCGCGCAGTCACCAGATCGCGCCGATTCATCGCCGATCCCGGTCGCACAAACTGGGCGGTGTTGATCAGGATATCGACCTTGCTGCCGATCGACGCGGCAAGCTCCGTAACGGAATCGGCGTCGGCCATATCCAGCGGCGCGATTTCCGTATTTGGCAGACTGAGCAACGCTTCCTGACCGTCAAATGGCTTCCATTTTTGGGCAACACCGAGAAAGACCTTGGCGGCGCCAGCTTCCAGTGCAGCTTTCGCCATCGCTGCGCCGAGCGGCGTGCGCGCATCGGTGACAAGAATGCGTCGGTGCTTCGGATCGCATGTGATTTCCCGCAGAGCATGATCATCAGCCATATTTTCCGTGTCCTTCTCGGGCAAGGCGTAAAGAACGCCCTGACCTGACTTGTCTGTACGGGCGAATACGCGAACGTCGCCGCCGTCGGACGCGTCAGCGTGAACGTGCGCGACAACGACCGGTCCGTCGCCGGCAAGTTTAATCGCTCCAATCCGCCAGGGCAGCCGGTCGCGAAAGTAAGGCGTTGTACTCGTATGAAGCATTGTCTCGGCCACGAGCGCTCCCTCGGGCGCTATCGGCGTCCAGACCAGATCGCTTGACCAACATTTAGCGCATATGTCACGCGGCGGGTACGCAACCGCACCGCAAGCTTCGCATTTCTGCAAGCGAAACTCGCCCCGCGCCGCATATGCCGTAAAAAAAATCCCGGTGCGACTGCGCGGCGCGGGCGGCGGCGTCGCCACTGGGCTACGCCGCGTAGGGTGCTTCTTCGGCGGGGGCCTAAGCGCGTCAACCATCGCTGCCTCCGCTCGCAAGAATAGCAGCGCCAGTGCACAATCCGCGATCGTAATTGATCATTCCAAACCCTGAGACGGCGGCTAGATTTGCGTTCTTGACCTGAGCGCCAAGCGCCGCACCCGTTAACTGCCGAATTGCATCTACCAGCCCCAAAAAACCGCCAGCCGCTCCAGCTTGTCCTACCGACAGTTGGCCGCCCGACGTGTTGTGCGGAAACGTTCCGTCTACTGTCAATTTGTGAGTGCGCACAATATGCTTTGCCTCACCCTTGGCGCAGAAGCCGAGATCCTCAATCTGCATAAGGGAAATAACCGGATAGTCATCATAGGTCTGCAAGAGATCAATATCACCCGGTGCAACGCCGGCCATGGACCAAAATTCGTCGATATCAAGCGTCCAACCGCCGCGATACTGGATCATGTCGTCAGGAAATGCATTGTGACGCTCAATTGCGGTAAGCACGTTGACGAAACGCAGCCCCTGAGCGCGCGCCGTACTTTCGCGCATGACGAGAAAGCCTTCTGCGCCCGCGCATGGCATGACACAGTCAAACAAATGTATTGGCTCGGCGATAGCGCGAGCGCTCATATATTGATCGAGCGTCAGTGGCTTTTTCATTAAGGCGTAGGGAAACGATAGCGCATTCTCACGCTGCGCAACGCAGATTCTTCCGAAATCTTCACGCGTCGCACCATAGGTTTTCATATAGTTTCGGGTCAAAAGCGCGAAACTGCCGTTTGGTCCAGCTGATCCGTAGGGATAAACCGCGTCCTGCGAAAACCGGCTGAAACTCCCAAGCATATCACGAAAGGAGTTCACATGGTTCGTGTCGCCGCCAATGCAGGCTACGACGTCGGCGTCTCCCGCCTGCACCGCGCGCGCGGCGCGCCGCAACGCCACCACGCCCGCAGCGCCTCCCATAGGGATGTGATCAAGCCAGCGCGGACTGAGACCGAAATGCTGCGTCAGTCCGATTGCAGTATCCGGCGCCAGGGAAAAGGACGAAACGACAAACCCGTCAATGTCAGCTGCACCAAGACGCGCCGCATCGCCGAGCATTTTTAGCGCCCGCCCAATCCACCAATGCGCACTATCCTTGGAATAACGTCGATAAGGAACCGTCACCGGCGCCGCGAGAACGACACCATCGTAAGACTGACGTTTCCTGGAAGCGCCCATCAGCTCGCCCCTCGCGGTTTTTTGAGGTGGCCGAATTGGAAGGCGCTTTTACTTTCGACTAGGCGTCTCGCAATGAATTTTACTTCGCCGCGTTTGACCTTTTCCGACGCAGTCATGGGAATCGAATCGACGAACGCCACAAAAGCCGGCGCCTTGAAGTAGACGAGATTGTCCATCGCAAAGTCGAATATCGATTGCGCCAAGTCCTCGTCTGCCTCCACGTCTGCAATCACCAGCGCTGCGACTTCGTCGCCCCGTATCTCATCAGGAACAGGAACGACAACACAATTCGCAACACGCGGATGGCGCATCAAGACGCTTTCGACTTCTATGGCTGCAATATTTTCCCCACTACGGCGAATGACATTCTTGCGCCGGTCGACAAAATAGAAATGCCCATCCTCGTCGACACGCACCACATCGCCTGTATGGAACCAGCCATCCGTCCACGCCTCTTCTGTCGATTTCTCGTCTTTAAAATATTCGGTGAAGAAGTATTCGCACGGATTCTCGCCGGCGCGGCGCACGAGCAACTCACCCGGCGCATCGCCGGCGACCGCGCGCCCTTCTTCATCTACAAGTTTCCATTCAAGGCCTTCCGGCGCCTTGCCGAAACACCGCTTTCCAACATGGCGCGGCTCATTGGCCGCCGTAACCCAGGCGCCTGCGCCGGTCTCGGTCATCGCCCAGGCTTCGATGAGCCTGACTCCGAACCGTTTTTCGAATCGTGCATGATGGCGCGGGTCGCAGCCAGCGCCGAACGCAAATTTAATCTGCTTGCTGAAGTCATCAGCTTCACATTCCGGCGCGTTCAACAGCATCGCCGGCATAACGCCGAGATAATGAACAATCGTCGCACGTGATTCACGCACCGTAGCCCACCAACTACGTGGGTGAAAGCGGTCAAGCTGGATAAGACACGCGCCGGTCTGCATCACCGCCATAAAAGAACACGCAAGCGCGTTCATATGCGTTACGGGCAAAGGCGTCAGTATGCGTTCAACCCCTGGTTCAAAAACGCAATATCCACCTAGTCCTGTATAAAGATTGCCAATAGCGCGAAAATATTCATTCGACAGAACACACCCTTTGGGCCGCCCGGTCGTGCCCGACGTATAGAGTATCGCCGCTTCCCGCGAGTGCGGCGTATCACTACATAATGAATTGCTCGCGACGCCCTGCAAACCGTCAAGACAAGACTCAGCGTAAACTGGGCAGGGCGAAGCGGACGCCAGGTCTGCCAATCGCTGCTCCACCGAGACAACAAATGATGCTTCGCTATGTTCTAATTGAAACCTCAGCTCCTCTTGCGACATGGTCAAATTTATTGGCTGGATCGAACCACCAAGCGCATTGATTGCCAAAAAATGTAGAAAAAACGAGAGCCGGTTTTCCAATGCAAGCCCAACACGAATGCCCGGACCAACACCACCCGCCGCATATTGTTCTTGCAACGTAGCGATGGCGGCCGCCGCTTCTCCATAAGTATAATCTGCTCTACCAACGCCGTAGATTGAAACAGTCTCAGTCGGCGCATGTAGAAATGGACGATCCCGGTATCGGGCCGCCGACCAGGCAAATAAGTCAAATACCGTCTTGTCGCTCACGAAGCCTTCGCTTTCGCATCCACATAAGGCGAGCGCTGAAGATTGGCGCGAACGTGCTTGAGGATTTGCGTAACCTTCGCGACATCGTTCGGAGCAACGCCCTCAAATGCGCGCTCAAACACTTTCTGACCGATCATCTGCACTTGCCGCAACGTCTTTACCGCCTTCGGCGTCATGGTGACTTCAACAACGCGGCGATCACCCGCTAGCGCCGTGCGGCACACCAGACCATCTTCTTCCATGCGGGTGAGCGCGCGGGTGACGGTCGGCAATTTCATCACCGAGCGCCGCGCCAAATCGCTCACTGAACTCGGACTTTTATCATGCAGCAACATCAAGAGCCGCCATTCGATTGTAGTCAGCCCATATTCTTTCAGCGCCGACGCCAACTCATTCGTGTAAACTGATGATGTGCGCACAAGATTATACATCACATAGTCGTCGAGGACGAAGCCTCGATCCGCCGGTCCTGTTTTTCCGCTTGCTGATCGCTTAACCATGACGCCTACTCCGCCGCCTGTAAGGACGGCGACAGGCTGGATAACATTGCATCAAGCGCCGCGCCCTTTTCATCCTTCAGCGCTGCATCGCGCAACGCCGCTAGAGTCTGCGCCGGGTTGGGCTGCGCGAAAATCTCTTCAAGACGCGCTGTGATGCGACCGTAATTGGCAAGCCCGCGCGCGTGGGTGTCGCCATAACCCTTGATCAGGCGCTGCATCGCGGCGACCTCCCACGTAAAGTCATAATCATGCGGCGCGTATTGCTTGATCAGCGCGAGCCATTGCGCTGCGCGTTCTTTTTCCAATGCGAACCGGTAGGAACCGCGTCGCAAAAACCGCAAACCCGCAACGCCGCTTAAAAGCAAAAAGCCTCGCAGCTTGGTTGTCGGCACGCGCTTGCCTTCCCCAAGCAAAGCGCCGAGCAACTTGCGACGGTATTTGCCGTTTATGATGCCGCGCGCCAGTGACGGCGGTAGGAGATCGCAGACTTCCTCCACCCGCGGGTGCATATATTCCGAAACGGTGACGACCTGCCCGTCTTCGGCTTTCACGTCCTCGCGAAAACGCGCGAAGCGTGACGCCCGCGTTTTCAAATCTGCGACACGGACCGCATCATCATAAGTCATCCACAACGCGAGGTGCTTTGCTGTAAGCTTAGTCAGCTGAAAACTCCTGCCGTCGCCGTGGGCTTTATCCAAGGCGACGATATCTTTCAACGCATCAAGATATTCATGCCCATATTGAATGTCCTGAAAATCAACACAACGCTTAAGCCCTTCCCGCACGATGTCATGGACTTCAACAGGAATTTCTGCGTGCATTCGATCGAGCAAAGGCTGCACCGCCGGCGCCGCGCGGTCGCCCGCCGACCACGTCGCCGTCTTGCGCGCAGGCTTCGGCGTGGTTGAAGCAATGTCATAGCCGCTGGCAAAGCCGCTCATATTGGCGTCAACGGCCCGGCCGCCTGCCTTGATCGTCTCTTCAAACACGTCTCGCGAAATCGGCAAGGCGCCCGAGCCCGCGAGCGCGCCGAACAGCACCGAACTGATAACGGCGCCGGCGTCCGTCGCCGACGCCGCCATGTCCGCTTCGATGAACCGCCCGGCAGTATCCTTTGCAATCTCGCGAAGCCGGCTCGTTTCGCGCCGCCCGTCGCCCAAACTGATCTTTTCGGAAATGGCGTAGTCGCGATGAGATGAGGCGATCAACGTCGTCCGCTCAGAAACGAATTCGCGCAGGAGCGCCCGTCCCGCTTCCATGAATTCGGCGGCAATGACGATGTCGACGTCGCCCGCCGCCGGCATCAAAGCGAGAACCGGTTGCTTGCCCGCCTTCTCCGCTGCGGCTTTTGGAAAAAACTCAACATAGTAGACAGTCGCGCCGGTGCGCTGGGCGACGCCCGGAACCGAAGTTGACTGCGCGATATAACCGGCCCGCTCGCCGAGCTTTACGATCCAGCTCGACAAAACGCCGCCGCCCTGACCGCCCATGGCGGTGATGGCAATCTTGATTGCGCGCCCTTCGCTCATGGCTGCGTCCCAAATGAACGCTTGGCCCTGCGCTTATCGGCGGCGCGCTGCATGAAGCCGATAACGCTGCTGCGGATCGCCGCCATCGTTTTGTCGAGCCAGGATGGATTGTAAATCAGATCAGCGCGAAAGAAGGAGGGACACAAAATTCCCGAATGGGCATTTTCTCCGCATACGCCGCAGCCAACGCAGTCATTGTTCACCCAGGCGACGGGATCGTCCTTTAATGGGTCGGGATTATTGCGCAGGGTCAATGACGGACAGCCTGAAATGCGGATGCAGGCGTGATCACCGGTGCAGGTATCGGGATCAACGCCAAAGCGCGGTCGCACGACGCGTTTTCCGTCGGCGATCGCCTTGTTACGGATCGGCTTTTCCCGACGTTCCTTGTTCAACATGCATTCGCCCTCGGCGATAATGACTTTCGGACCCTTCTCCTTTGTTGTCAGCGCGTCCTTCAGAACGCGTTTCGTCTCGGCGATATTATATGTGTGCACTTGGCGTAGCCAGGTGACGCCCATGCCGCGCACCGCCTTGGCGATCGGATTGTTGGTGTTTTTTGTTTTGTTGTTGGCGCGCGACGACAAAATATCCTGCCCGCCGGTCGCCGCCGAATAGCCGTTATCAACAATGACAAGGACATTATCGTTGTTGTTAAAGACAGCGTTGCCGACGCCGCTTGTGAGGCCATTATGCCAGAAGCCGCCATCGCCCATGATCGAGACCGTGCGCTGGCCCGCTTTGGCGTTGAACGCTGACGCGCCCGCCCAGCCAAGGCCATAGCCCATCGTCGTGTTGCCGATGTCAAAGGGCGGCAAAATCGAAAACAGATGACAACCGATGTCACAACTGACGTGATAATCGCCCACATCGTCTTGCACTTGTTTCATGGCGGAAAAGACAGGGCGCTCGGGGCAGCCGGTGCAGAACCCTGCGGGGCGTTGCGGCACAGTCTCTGCGACTTCTTTCATAACAGCCGCAGGCAACGCTGGCGTTGACTCCGGCGCGCTCTTCACACGCCTTGCGTCATGGGCTTCCAAAAACTTGCGCACGCCGCTGCGCATCACATCGGCGGTATATTCTCCAGCGCGCGGAAAGACCGACTTTCCGAAAACTTTAGTCTGAATGTCGCCATTGCGCAGGATCGCGTTGATCGCTTGCTCCAGATAATCCGGCTGGCCTTCTTCAATCACAAGGACGGCTTTTTTGTCGAGGCAAAAGCCCTTCACCTCATCGTCCACCAGGGGATACGTCACGTTGAGGCAATAAATCGGAATGTCCGTTTCGCCAAAGACATCAGAAAGGCCGAGCAGTTCAAGAGCGCGGATCAACGTATTGTAAAGCCCGCCTTGTACGATAATCCCGACATCGCCTGTATGGCCGCCGAGATATTCGTTGAGTTTATGTTCTTTGATGAAATTGATCGCCGCCGGCCATCGGTTTTCGATTTTCTCGACCTCATGCACGAAGTTCGACGGCGGCAAGACGATGCGGCCATAATCGCGCGTTGGGTTTTCCATGGCGTCCGCAAGCGTGAATTGCGGCCCGACATTGTCCTTCGCTTCGAATGATCCGTATACGTGGCAGGCGCGAATCCGAAGCTCAAGCATGACCGGCGTGTTGGAAGCTTCCGATAGCTGAAAACCGGTTTCCACAAATTTTACGATGGAAGGCAGGTCCGGCCGCGGATCAAGCAACCACATCTGCGACTTCATCGCAAAGGCGTGAGAGCGCTCCTGCATAATCGAGGAGCCCTCGCCATAATCTTCGCCGACAATCACTAATGCGCCGCCCATGACCCCGCTTGACGCAAGCTGAGAAAGCGCATCGGACGCGACATTCGTTCCCACTGTCGATTTCCACGTCACTGCGCCGCGCAAGGGATAATTCACCGAGGCCGCAAGCATCGCCGCCGCCGAGGCTTCGCTGGCGCTTGCTTCAAAATGTACGTTCAGATCCGCAAGAATCTCCTGCGCGTCAGAAAGAACATCCATCAAATGAGAGACCGGCGCGCCCTGATAGCCGCCTACATAAGAAACGCCGGATTGCAGCAATGCTTTCGTGACCGCGAGAATGCCTTCGCCATAGAAGGTTTCGCCCTCGCCAATGCAAAGATCTTTGACTTCTTTGGCGAAGGATCGCTCGGCCAACTCAGTCTCCTTGGCTCAATGCGCAAAAAATCAACGCGTTCCACACTAACTTTTATTCGTTGGCGTGTTGGCGAGTCAAATTACTTTCATTTTCAATTGACATTATGCGAAGTTGTCTGAACCAACTCCTTCAAAACAGCCATCTTACTACCTCAACGCGGCCGCGTTCAAAGGAGTGGGGTCATTACAATACAGGACGTCAGTCATTGATTTTGCATTGGCGAGATCGCACCCCGTTTACAGCCAACCCATCGAGCTTGAAGACAATTTCTCAGACTAGGAATCTGGGGGCGAGAGGTTTGATCATGGAAAGATATCGCTCTTGATAGATGCCGGCGTCTGATTGGTTTCCATCTTCTTGGCGGCTTCGTTTCAATTCAAACTGATGCCGACACGCAACTGACACGCAGCACCTGCTAATCCATTGAATCCCATGAAAGCGAATGACCGCGGGTGACAGGATAAGCTATTGTTGTTCTTCATCCTCCCTCGCCTTGAGTCGGTAGAGTACTTCACGTTGTCTGGCCAGTGAGCGCAAACAACCATCGACTCGTTGGTCCCTCCACCTAAGCCGTTTCATCAACTTCACTAGACCCGATTTGCCGCAGAATTACCCGAAATTCGGCCTTCGGAGCCTGACAAAGAGTTCGATACGTGTTCGCGAAGGGGAGCCATTTTCCGCAGTATCGCAAATGATTTGTTAGTCGCGGCCGAACTTTTTGGAGGTCGGGAAACCTTTCGGCGCGATGCGGCCAGCCTGGGCGCGCTTCCCGACATAGGGTTTCCAGCCGTCAATCGTCTGCACACGGTTCGACCGATCGGTCCAGGTTAGCCCTTCGGCGCTGTTGAATAGCTTGGCGTCGGCGAGGCCGCCTTTCTGATACTTCTGCAACGCAACGCCCTTGCCCCGGGTCATTTCCGGAAGCTCGGCCGCGGGAAAGACAAGAAACTTCTTGTTGTCGCCCACCACGGCCAGCATGTCGCGCTTCCCGATCGTTCCCTCAAACGGACGGCAAACCACGGCCTCGGCTCCCGCTGCCGGATTCAAAACCTGCTTGCCCTTTCGCGTATTGGATATGCAGCCATCTTCCGGCGCGATAAATCCGTGTCCGGAAGATGACGCAAGCAGCAGCTTGCGTTCGCCTTCGTAAAGAAACGCGGCGACGACCGCGTCGTCATTGCCCATGTCGACCATCAGGCGGATGGGCTCGCCATGGCCCCGCCCGCCGGGCAATGACGCAACATCGAGAGAATAAAACTTTCCGTTTGTCGCAAACAGCATCAGCCTGTCATTCGTCATCGCCGGAACGACAAAGCCCTCTCGGTCGCCATCCTTGTACTTGACGCTCGATACATCCTCCACATGGCCTTTAAGGGCGCGCACCCAGCCTTTTTCGGAGAGAACGACCGTGACGGGTTCTTTTTCAACCAAAACGTCAAGATCGATCTCGTCGACCTCCGGCGCATCGGCAATCTCCGTGCGGCGACGCCCGAGATCCGATTTCGGATCGAAAACCTTACGCACCTCGCGCAGTTCCCCGGCGATCTTGTTCCATTGCGCATCGTCAGACTTCAAGAGCGCCTTCAAGGCTTTTTGCTCGGCCTTGAGGTTTTTATGTTCGGTTTTGATCTCCATTTCCTCAAGCTTGCGCAAGGAACGCAGACGCATATTGAGGATCGCCTCGGCCTGATTATCCGATAGCTTGAACGTCTTCATCAATTCCGCTTTCGGCTCGTCCTCGTAGCGGATAATGCGGATCACCTCGTCGAGATTCAGGTAGGCGATGAGGAATCCGTCGAGGATTTCAAGCCGGCGGGCGATTTTCTCCAGCCGGAACTTGGTCCGCCGGACCAGCACGTCCTTGCGGTGATCGAGATAGGCCTGAAGAACGTCGCGCAGCCCCATCACCCGGGGGGCGCCGTCAGCGCCGAGAACGTTGAGGTTTAACGAAAACCGGGATTCAAGATCGGTCTGTTTAAAAACCGATTCCATCATCACCGCCGCATCGATATTGCCCGAGCGCGGCTCAAGGATAAGCCGGATGTCTTCCGCGCTTTCGTCGCGAATATCAGCCACCGCCGGCATTTTCTTCGATTGAATGAGTTCGGCAATTTTTTCAATGAGGCGCGATTTCTGCACCTGATAGGGAATTTCCGTAATGACGACCTGATAGCGGCCGCGGCCAAGATCCTCCGTATGCCAACGGGCACGCACGCGGAAACCACCGCGCCCGGTTGCGTAAGCTTCTTCCATCGACGCCGCGTCTTCAATGCAGACGCCCCCGGTCGGGAAATCCGGACCCTTGACGTGTTTCAGAAGCGTTTCGGTGCGCGCCTTCGGCGCCTTGATAAGGTGCAGCGAGGCGTCGATCAGTTCAGCGACATTGTGCGGCGGAATTGATGTCGCCATGCCGACGGCGATGCCGCTGGCGCCGTTCGCCAGCAAATTCGGAAACGCCGCCGGTAAAACGGCTGGCTCCCGGCCCTCGCCGTCATAGGTTTCGCGGAAATCGACAGTGTCGTCGTCGATGCCTTCCAGCAGCAATTGCGCCGCGGCGGTGAGACGACTCTCCGTATACCGCATAGCCGCCGCATTGTCGCCGTCGATATTGCCGAAATTTCCCTGCCCGTCGACCAGCGGAATGCGCACGGAAAAATCCTGAACGAGACGCACCATGGCGTCGTAAATGGCCGCATCGCCATGGGGGTGAAAGTTGCCCATAACCTCGCCGACGACTTTCGCCGACTTTTTGAAGCCGCCGGCCGGGCTCAACTTCATCTGACGCATGGCGTAAAGGATGCGCCGGTGGACGGGCTTCAGACCGTCGCGCACGTCCGGCAGCGCCCGCGCCGTAATCGTCGAAAGCGCATAGGCGAGATATCGCTGGGACAGCGCCTCCTCGAAAGGCTCAAGGACGATTTCCTCGGGTTTCGGGGGCGGCGGCGTTTTCGGTTTTCTGGTGCGGGCCATGTGCGTTCAGTCATCTCTCGGTTGAAGCGATAGCGATTAGCCTCTGCCGGGCAGGCTGCGCAACCGGCTCGCGCCTGCCGTCGTGCGAGAACGCATCGGGGTTTTCCCCAGGCGGCGGCTGCCGGCAACAGCATGTGCGGCTATTGAGTTTGCGCATGGGCGACGTCATTGAGAACGCCTATGCTCGCCGTGCTTGTCGACATTTTGCAGTTCTTCGGGCTGATTGCGAGCCTCGCGGGCGGCGCGATCGGGTATTCGGCGTCGGCGTTCCTTCGCGTCGCCGGCTCGGCCGAGGCGCAATCGGCGGCGCTCATCATCGCTTTCCTCGCCGGCGTGTCCGAAATGCTCGGGCAGAGCGTTGTGCTCGTCGTTAACCGCGTCCCGCTATATCGCTTTCTGGCGAGCCTCGCCTTCACCGGCGCAACATATGCGCTGACCGTGATCACCTGGAGCATCGCGGTGCTCGCCGCGGCGCCGTTAACCCGTCTCGGCGCCGTCGGCATTGACGATTTTGCGGCGATCACCGGCGTCCTGGCGCTCGCTTTCGCCCCCCGGTTGTTCGGCGTTTTTTCCATCGCCCCCTATTTCGGCGCAGCGCTCGGCAACGTCCTTGAAGTCTGGGCAATGTCGCTCGCCATTTTCGGCCTCCATGTGGGGCTCGACCTTCCTGTGGCGGCGGCGGTGTTTTGCGGCGGCGCCGGTTTTCTCGTTTCCTACCTGTTTCGGTCCTTTCTCGGGCGCCTGCTCGCAAAACCCATCGGGCGATTGCGCCACATGGTCGCCGGATCACCCCTCGACAGATCGCCGCGGCAGATCCTCGACGACATTATGGCGCGCATTCATGACGAGGCCCGGGAATGATCTCGGAGATTCTCGTTGTTTCCATCGGCCTTGCCATCGTGGCTCTGCTGACCACCGCGGCGCTGTCGCCGCTCGAAACGCTCAGCTGGTGGGCGGGCTGGACGGAACAGGAACCGGCGGCGCCGGCGGCGTCAAAAGAGACTGCCGACGATCGCGAAAACACGATGTACATCGTTTATCTTTCCGGCGTCGCATCGATCTCCGGACGATACCTGCTGCGACGCGAAGAAATTTTTATTCGCGCGCTCCGACGACGCTTTCCCCGCGCGGTGATTATCGAGGATGTGTTTCCCTATTCGCCTTCGGGAATGCCGCTCCTCGCAAGTCCGCGATTGTTCGACCGCCTGTGGCGGTGGATTCAAAAAACCGACCTTCAGGGGCGCCGGACATTACTGCGGGGGCTCACGAATTTTCGGAACATCTATCAGGTGATGGTGTCCGCCGATCATCGCTATGGCCCGATTTTCAGCCAGGGCGCAGCCAACGGCGTCGAGACGGCGCTGAAAAACGCCGGCTACAGGCCGGGAAGCGGCGCGCGGATCGCCGTCCTCGGCTATAGCGGCGGCGCGCAGGTGGCCGTTGGCGCGGCGCCTTTTCTCAAGGCGCGCCTCAGCGCGCCAGTCGACGTCATCTCCATTGGCGGCGTCCTCGCGTCCGATCCGGGGATTGCCGCCGTCGATGCGCTTCATCACTTCTGCGGCGATCGCGACCGTATCCAAAAGCTGGGCGCGATGATGTTCGCTGAGCGCTGGAAGCTCTTCGCCAGTTCGCACTGGAACGCCGCCAAGCGCGACGGCCGAATAAAAATTCACCGTCTTGAAAACACTTTTCACGCAGGCCCAAAAGGCTATTTTGGGCTGCCGAAGCGCAGCGGGCGCTCCAACAATGAACGAACGCTGGAGGTTGTTGCGAATATTCTTTCAGAGCTCGGCGCGTAGCAGCTCTACAACGCGCTGGCGCGCTTCCGGCAGCATTTTGTTGGACAGATGCAGGATACGCGTTTCAATAAAGTATCCGGTTGTTTCCAGCCCGTCGAGCGCGTCGCGCCGGGTCGGCGTGCGCTCGGCGTCTTCGAAGAAGGCGGGCAGCGCCAGCAACTTATCCTTATACGGAGCGCCGGCCTCCGCCGATACGGCGCATGCGGAGCGCGGCGACACGTAGATCAGGTCTTCCCGCGCGCCGGTCGCCGCACAGCGGTCAAGGGTCAGGCCGAATCCGAGTTCCGCAAGGAGGCCCAACTCCCAGCGCGCCATCAGCGCCGGCCACAAATCGATATCGCCGATATTGTCGAGCAGCACCGCCATGCCGCGATAGCTGCGCGCATGCTCCTCGCCTTCGGGCAACACAGCGCGCGCGGTCGCGCATGCGGCCGCCAGCCCCGCCAGCGACAGGCGATCATGCATCGCTTCGGCGGCGCGGGCGCCGATCATTTCCAGCGAATAATGGCCAAGGCTGTCTTCGCGGCCTTTCCAGTCGGCTTTCACTTCGTTGCCGGGTTGCAAGAGGGCGCGCTGGCGGCGCCCCTGTCCGCCGTAAACCAGGCCGGCCCGGAGGCCATGATGCTCGGTAAAAATGTGGGCGACCGCATGGGTCTCCCCATGCGGGCGCGAATCGAGCAGAATTCCCGTGTCAATAAAGGACATAACGCGGATTTAATGTCTCACATTTATTTTTTGATAGCGAGTTGTGATTAGATATGGCGACTAATTGATTCGCGGTTTCGGCGCCTGCGGGTATGATGCGCTGTGACGTCGATCGGCCGGGGCGGCCATGACGGGTTGAGTGACGGACGGTACTTCATGAACATGGCACGCATTCTTTTCTGCGCCGCAGCGATTGCGCTCATCGGCGCATGCAGCAATGGCGGATCGCCGGCGCCAACGCCGCCAGCCCCGCCGGGACCGACGCCTCCTCCTCCGCCGACGCCATCCAATGTGACGATTTCCGGCACGATCACCTTTGACCTCGTGCCGTTCAACGCGGCGACCAATGGATTGAACTACAATGCGATTACGCAGGAGCCGGCGCGCGGCATCGTCGTTCAGGCCCTGGACAACACCGGCGGCGTCCTCCAATCGACCGTCACCGATGCGAGCGGGCAATACTCCGTGACGGTTTCGTCAAATACCAATGTCCGTATTCGGGTTCGCGCGCAGATGCTGGAATCGGCCATCGCGACCTGGAATGTGACCGTTCGCGACAACACGAGCGGCAACGCCGATTATGTGCTGGACGGAAGCCTGACGAGTTCCGGCGCCGCCAACTCTACCCGCAACCTGAACGCCGCTTCGGGATGGGGCGGTTCAAGCTACACCGGAACGCGCGCAGCGGCGCCGTTCGCCATTCTCGACGTTATCTACGGCGCGAAGATGCTGATCAACAACGTTGCAGCCGGAACGAACTTTCCGACGATGCAGGTGTTCTGGAGCCCCAGTAATCGCGCCGCCAACGGCGATATTGCAAATGGCGAAATCGGCACGTCATCCTACACGCGGATTGGCGGCGTCCCTACCATGCTCGTGCTTGGCAACGAAAACAACGACACGGACGAATATGACCGCCATGTCATGGCTCATGAATACGGCCACTATGTTGAGGATCAGCTGTCCCGCTCCGACTCCATCGGCGGTCCCCACAGCCTGAGCGATCGCCTAGACCCAAGGGTCGCCCTTGGCGAAGGCTGGGGCAACGCCTTCTCCGCCATGGTGGAAGACAACCCGGTCTATCGCGACAGCGGCGGCTCGATGCAGGCCAACGGATTTTCATTCAGTGTGGAAAGCACCAGCGCGGGCACGCTCGGCTGGTTCAACGAATCGTCAACGCAATCGATCATCTATGATCTCTTTGACAGCACCAATGACGGCGCCGACACGATATCGGCAGGATTTGCGCCGATTTACGCCAGCCTCACCGACCCGGCCTATATCAACGACACGGCGCCGGCCACGATCTTCTCGTTCCTGAATTCTTTTCGCGCCAACTCCACTGTCAGCGACGCGGATATCGATGCGCTGATCGCCGCACAAAACATCAATGGAACAGGCTCCTTCGGCGTCGGCGAAACCAATGACGGCGGCATTCCGATTGTGCTGCCGGTGGTCAAGACAGTTTCCGTCGGCGCGGCGCCGATAACCATCTGCTCGTTCGATGACGCCGGCACAGGCAACAAACTCGCCAATTACGACTTTATCAGCCTGTCGATTGGAACGACGGGCTCTTACACGCTGACCATGACGAGAACCTCAGGTCCGACCGGCGGCGACCCTGATTTTTTCGTCTTCCAGGCCGGCAACCAGGTTGCTGTCGGCGGCAGCGCCGCGGTCGATACCGAGACGCTTACGACGAACCTGCAAGCAAACGACTACTGGATCGCAGCCCGCGATTTCTTCAACGTTGACGACAGCGCCGGAACGCCCGGCGACGTCTGCTACGACTTCTCCGTGAACTGACATAGGCCTGAAAGGATACATTATGGCGAACATTCAAAGGCTTTGCATCGTCACGGCGTTTGCTGGCGCAACAGTCGCAGCGCCGGGCGCCGCTGCAACGGCTCATCCCGCGCCGACCATCAAGCCGGGCGCGGCCGTGTCGTTCAGCCATGCCTTGCGGGCGCCCGTTGAGCCCAATGGCGCAGGCGTCATCGAGCTCACCATCAATGAAGAATACGAAACCGGCGCCATACAACTTGTTGCGACGTCCGATGGCCTTGATCTCGCGACGGCGTCGCGTTCGACGACCATATCGATGGACGGCGCATCACAGCATCGCTGGGACGTCTATTTCGACGCCCCCGCCGGCGGCGTTTACTACATTGATTTCGCAGCAACGGTTGAAGATGCAGGCGGCAGCGCAACACGAAGTTACTCCGTTGCCGTGCAGGTTGGCGATCAGGCTGCGTTTGCGAAACCCCAGGCCGACGACGTCGCTCTTGATGCGGCAGGCAATGCGGTCGTCATCATGGAAGCCGAAGAGACGATCAGCGAATAACGTCTATCTGACGTTGTCGAGACCGATCTGGCGCAATCGCGCCGCTTCATCAGCCCAGCCTTCGCGCGCTTTCACATGAATAAAGAGATGAACCGGCGCGCCAAGCAGCTCGCTCAGTTCCTCCCGCGCGGCCTTGCCGATGATTTTCAGCGTCTGGCCGTTCTTTCCAAGAACGATTCCTTTCTGTCCGTCGCGCGCGACATAAATCGTCTGCTCAATGCGCACGCCGGCCTTCGTTTCCTTCCAAGTTTCCGTCTCGACCGTCGCATCATAAGGCAATTCCTGATGGAGACGCAGGAACAGCTTCTCACGGGTGACCTCGGCAGCCATCAGCCGGTCGGAAATGTCAGATAACTGATCTTCCGGGTAGAGCCATGGTCCCGGCGGCGCGACCTTCAAAAGGTGCGCCTTCAGATCGGCAAGCCCGTCGCCGTTCTTTGCCGAGATCAAAAATACGTCGGTGAATATCCCGGCCTTATCGAGGTCCTGCACCAGCTTCAGCAGCCGATCGCGCGGCAGCGCATCGATTTTGTTGACCACAAGAATTGTCTTGTGGTTCGCCTTTTTTAAGCCATCAACAATCCGCAACGCGTCGGCCCGCGATTTTCCAGCCGCCCCCTTTTCGGTTTCGCCGTCGACCCAGCCTGGCGCATCGATCAGCAACAGCGTCGCATCGGCGCCGTCAAGACCATCCCAGGCGGCGGCGACCATTGCGCGGTCGAGCTTCCTTTTAGGCGCAAAGATGCCCGGCGTGTCGATAAAGACAAGCTGCGTTTCGGCTTCCGCCGTGATGCCCCGGATGCGCGCGCGGGTCGTCTGCACCTTCTGCGTAACGATCGAAACTTTGGCGCCGACCATTGCATTCACAAGCGTCGACTTGCCCGCATTGGGCGCGCCAATGACCGCGACAACAGCGCAGCGCTGACCGTCAGTCATCGTCGCCCCAGAGCCCTTCGCGTATCAGAAAAGCGCGCGCCGCAGCCATCTGCGCCGAACGCTTGGACTTTCCCTCGCCCTGCGCCGGCTTAAAGCCTTTCACTTTCACGCCCACTTTGAATGCCGGCGCGTGAGCCGGTCCGTCAGCGTCCAGCACGTCATAATCGGGCGTGCCGAGTTTCTTGCGCTGCGTCCACTCCTGCAGCGCGGTTTTTGAGTCCCGATGAAATTTCGAAAGCTCTTCAAGATTCGGCGTCCAGTATTGCGCGAAGACGCCCCGCGCCGCGTCCAGGCCACCGTCAACATAAAGCGCGCCAAGAAGCGCCTCCATCACATCGCCGAGGATTGCTTTCTTCTTGCGGCCGCCCGCGCCTTCTTCCCAGCTCGACATGCGGATGTGATCGTCGAGCCCGAAGAACTGAGCGGCCCTGGCGCAGGTCTCCTTGCGCACCAGCGCATTGAGCCGCGGCGCCAGAAGTCCTTCCTCATAGTCGGGATAGCGCCGCCACAATTCCTCAGCCGTTAACAGGCCGAGAACGCGATCGCCCAGAAATTCGAGCCGTTCTAGGTCACGCACGTCGGCCCCGCCGCCGCCGGAAAGCGAAGAATGGGTCAGCGCTCGCTTCAGGAGGGATTTGTCGGAAAAACGATAATTCAGCCGCTCTTCCAAAACATGATCGTCACGACGCGTCATTCGACCTTGTCTAGGACGCGGCCATAGCGGATTGCAAACGGCCACTTCCAGACCTGCCAGAACTGCGCCTCTTGTCCGTCTACGGAGAAGAATAACCGCTCGGCCCGGCCGACAATGTCGTCCTTGTGAACATAGCCGACGGACGAGATGACACGGCTGTCCTGCGACTCGTCGCGATTGTCGCCGATCATCATAAAGTGGTCGGCAGGCACTTGATAGGGGCCGACATTATCTCGGTCGCCGTTGTCGCCGGCACATTCCTGCACGACATAAGAGGCGCCGTTTTCGAGGGTCTCGCGATAGACCGGCGCCGGGCCGTCAATGTATCGACAATCGGGCGTGCCGACATTGCCGATAAATTCCTTCTGCACCGGGGCGCCGTTAATGTGCAGGTGGCCGCCGATGAACCGGATTTCGTCGCCGGGCATGCCGATGACCCGTTTGATGTAGTCCTTGTTGCCGTCCTTGCGATTTTTAAAAACGACCACATCGCCGCGATCGGGGATGCCCGAAAAAATTCGCCCTTCCATGGGAAGCCGCGTCAGCGGATAAACGAGGGACGCGCGCGAATATCCGAAGGTCGGTTTCGACACCACGAGAAAATCGCCGACCAGGAGGTTCGGCTTCATGGAGCCTGAGGGAATGTTGAAGGGCTGAAAGATGACGATGCGCAGGACAAGGGCGATGGCGACCGCGAAAAACACCGTCTTCGCAAGATCCCACGCCTCCTCGGCGGGCGTCATTTTCGGCGCCTCGGTTTTCACCGTCTCGCCCTCAACGCCTTTGTTCCCGAAGATGTTTTTCAGGGAAAACGCCATATACCGTGCCTTTTTCGCCGCCCCAATTGGCCGAGAAGCCGCCCATCGGCCAGCCCTCTATTTAGCCCGCGCCTCGATAATGACAATGGCCTGGGCCATCGGATCGTCGTCGGTGATGGTCAGGTGGACGTGCGCCTCGCAGCCCTCCGGCGTCAATTCGGCAAGGCGCAGGGCGGCCCCGCCGGTAAGCGCCATGGTCGGTTTGCCGCCGGGAAGGTTAACGACGCCCATGTCCCGCCAGAAGACGCCCCGATTGATGCCCGTGCCGAGCGCCTTGGCGCAGGCCTCCTTGGCGGCGAAGCGCTTGGCGTAGGACGCCGCGCGTTTCAGGCGGCGATCGGACTTGACGCGCTCGATCTCGGTGAAGCAACGCATGGTGAAGCGATCCCCATGGCGCTCCAGCGTTCGCTCGACGCGGCGAATATCGATGATGTCGTTACCGGCGCCGATGATCATAACAATCCTCGAATATAAACCCACGCCAGGCCAATGGCGTAAAACAGATCGTGCGGCGGGTTTGCGTGATTTGTCCAGCCGACCTGTTTTCTGAACCACATCCCAACATATACGATTATCGAAACGCCGATCATCCACATCCCGATTACCGGCGCGCCCATGGTCGCGCGAAGATAGTCTTCCACGACCTCGACAAACATCTCAGTAATGCGCCCCGGTGCGCGCGTCCTGCATGAGGCGTTTCATTTCTTTCACTGCTTCGGCGAGCCCCATGAACACCGCTTCGCCGACAAGGAAATGCCCGATGTTGAGTTCGGCGAGTTCGGGGATTGCAGCGACGGGCTGAACATTGTGGAACGTCAACCCGTGGCCCGCGTGGACTTCAAGGCCCAGAGAATGGGCGAAGGCGGCGGCGGTTCGGATTTTTTCAAACTCCGCCTCAATGCGTTCCGGCGTCGTGGCGGCCGCCGCCTCGTAATAGGCGCCTGTGTGAATCTCAACCACCGGCGCGCCGGCGGATGTCGCCGCCTCGATCTGGCGTTTCTCCGGATCCACAAACAGGGAGACGCGGATGCCGGCGTCATTCAGTTCGCGAACGAAGGGCGCGATGAAGTTATGTTGACCGGCAACGTCTAGCCCGCCCTCTGTTGTGCGCTCGTTGCGGTTTTCCGGCACGATGCAGCAGGCATGGGGCATCACCTCGGTGCAGAGCTTATGCATCTCGGCGGTCGCGGCCATCTCAAAATTGAGCGGCAAGTCGACCTCTTCCTTCAACCGGCGCATGTCGTCGTCGCGAATGTGGCGGCGATCCTCGCGCAGATGCGCGGTGATGCCGTCGGCGCCCGCCGTCGCAACGAGAGCGGCTGCGCGCACGGGGTCCGGATGATCGCCGCCGCGCGCGTTCCGGATTGTCGCCACGTGATCGATATTGACCCCGAGGCGGAGTGGTTTTTTTTCGCCGTTCGACACTACTGACTGACCCCGCGGCTGCCTGGCTTCATTGTGGGGGTGTTCTTCAGATGGTCCGGCAACTGATCCGCCGGCCATGCATCGACCTTCAACTCGGCAAGCGGAATGATCGGCGCGCCCACATCGACGGCGCCGGCCGACCGGTCCACAAGACAGGCGAGCGCCACCACCTCGCCGCCGGCCTTGCGCACGGCGCCGATCGCTTCGCGCGCCGACAGACCAGTCGAAACAATGTCCTCCACGACGAGCACGCGAGCGCCCTCGCTCAGTCCGAATCCGCGGCGCAACTGAAATTCGCCATCGACGCGCTCCAGAAACATGAACGGCGCGCCGATATGACGGGCCGTCTCGTAACCATAGATAATCGCACCCATGGCCGGGGAGATCACGAAATCAATCGATCCGCCTACGGCGGATTTCGCCTTGTCGGCCAGCGCCCGGCAGAGCCGCTCCGTGCGGTCCGGATACATGGAAACGATCGACTTGTTCAGATAGGTGTCAGAGTGCAGGCCCGACGACAGGACGAAGTGCCCTTTCTGCAGGGCGCCCGCTTCCTCAAATTCGCGCAGTGCTTCAGAGCTCTTCATCTTCGTTCGATCCTGATCGTTCGGCGGAAATGACGCTGGGCGCGGCGCGCACGCCCGCCAGCATCTGACTGAGTTGCCTCGCATCCTTTACCTCGACATCCATCAGCATATCGAGGAACTCGCGCGAGCGATTGACGAGACGCATCGACGCAACGGAGACGCCGTAGCGCGCGATGATGCCCGCCACCTCCGACAGGACGCCAACGCCATTTTGAACCGTGATGGTGACGCGGGCGAAGGCGGACACGCCCTCCTCCTCGTTGTCGCGCCATTTCAAATCCAGCCAGCGCGATTGCGGCGGATCTTCGGCGGCAAGCGTATCGCAATAGATCGTGTGCACGCGCACCGCCCCATCGTCGCCGCGAATGCCGACAATGCGCTCGCCCGGCAGCGGCGTGCAGCAGCGCGCCATAGAGACGGAAACGCCCGGCGTCAGGCCAGCAATCGCGACGCGCGGTTTGAACGCCTGGAGGCTGGCGGGGCGGATTTCCCCTTCGGTCGCCGCCGACGCGCCGGGATAGACGGCTTCAATCAATTCCGAGACCGGCAGGTCGCCGCGGCCCACGGAGACGAGCACATCCTCGACTGATTTCTTCCCGAGCTTTCTGAGCCCCGCACGCACGCCCTTGAGCGAAAACTGAAGATGGGCGCCGGTAAACACGCTCTCCGCGATGGACCGGCCCAGCGCCAGATGTTCGTCGCGCTGCATTTTCTTGATGCGTCGGCGGATCGCGCTGCGCGCCCGGCCGGTGACGGCAATCGATTCCCACTCCGCCGGCACCGGCGCGTTATCGGACCGCAGGACGAGAACCACATCGCCAGTTTCAAGCGGCGTGCGCAACGGGCGCTGAACGCTGTTGATCTTCGCGCCGATGCACGAGTCACCGACATCGGTATGCACCGCATAGGCGAAATCGAGCGCCGTCGACCCCTTGGGCAGGGCGATGACGCGGCTTTTCGGCGTAAAGCAGAAAATCTGGTCCTGAAACAGTTCCAGCTTGGCGTAGCGGAGCGCCTCGTCAGGGTCTTCACCCGCCTGATACATTTCCACGAGCCGGCGCGGCGTTTCATAAGGATCGTATTGTCCGGGGGCGACGATCTCGATGCCATGCCCGTCCTCGCCGGGGTCTTTGTACTGCCAATGGGCGGCGACCCCGCGTTCGGCGGTCTCGTGCATGTCGCGGGTGCGGATCTGGATTTCGATTTTCTGCCGGCGTCCGTCAGCCCATGGCGGCCCGATCACGGCCGTATGGATCGACCGGTAGTTGTTGGGCTTCGGCGCGGAGATATAGTCGTCGAACTCCGACGGGATCATCCGCCAGGCGCGATGGATGACGCCCAGCGCGCGGTAACAGTCTGACTCATTCTCGACCAGCACGCGAAACGCATAAATGTCCGCAAGCTCGTCAAAGGACACGTTTTTCTGGGTCATTTTGCGCCAGATGGAATAGGGGCGCTTTTCGCGGCTCGTCACTTGCGCGCGAATATCCTCTGCTGCGAGGCGCGCCCGCAAGGTGTTGGCGACATCGACAACGCTCGACACCGAGTGGGTATGGAGTTCCGACAGGCGCCGGCTGATCGTTTCATGGGCGTCCGGGCTCAATTCGCGGAACGCGATATCTTCCAGCTCCTCGCGAAACCGCTGCACGCCGATCCGGCTTGCGAGCGGGGCGTAAATCTCCATCGTTTCAAGCGCAATGCGCCGGCGTTTGTCGGCCCTGTCGAGATGATGCAGCGTGCGCATATTGTGCAGTCGGTCGGCGAGCTTAACGAGCAGAACGCGCACATCGTCGGCCATGGCGACGACAAACTTCCGGAAATTCTCCGCCTGCTTGCTCGCACCCTCCGGCAGTTCAAACTGTGACAGCTTCGTAACGCCGTCGACAAGGCGCGCAATCTCCGCCCCGAACGTTTTTTCAATGTCGGCGACGGTGTAATCGGTGTCCTCGACAACGTCGTGGAGCAGCGCGGTAACGACAGTGGCAGGATCCGCCCGCAACTCCGTCAGGATCGCAGCGACGGCCAGCGGGTGGGAAAAATAAGGATCGCCCGATTTTCGCATCTGCCCGCCATGGGCTTTCATGGCGAACACATAAGCGCGGTTCAGGATGTCTTCATCCGCATCGGGATCATAGGCGCAAACCCGATCGACTAGCTCCGTCTGACGAATAAAGCCGACCGGATGCGGCGCGTGCGTCTGCGCACCGTTCGAAGAAGGCGTTGACGAGCCCTTTGCCGCCGCCTGTCCCACAGCGCCAGCATGCGTCTTTGCATCGCGGTTTTCCGCAAGCGGCGCCGACGACGGGCCCTCCTGGTCTTGCGCAGCATCGATATCGCTTTCTTCGCCGGCGCGCATGGCGCCGGACGCATTGCGGCCGATGATTTTCTGATCAGCCATGTCGTATCCGGCCAGCCTGCTGCATGGGCCTATTGAACCACGGGCGCAGGCGCCTGAACAGGTCGGCAAGGACGCCGGCGTTAACCTTTCGGCAGGGTCTGCGGCGTCGTCATCCCGGCAGCCTGGATGGCCTTCAGATAATCGTCTTCAGACATCGTGTCGAATTCAGGCGCGTCCGCTTTTTCCGGCGCGGCTTCGGCGTCCTCGGCCTCTTCCGTCTCCACATGTTTCTGGAGGGACTGGACGAGATCCTCGTCAAGTTCGTCCGGCTTCAGCGCGGCGTCGGCGATTTCGCGCAACGCAACGACCGGGTTCTTGTCATTGTCGCGCTCAACTTCGAGCGGCGCGCCAGACGAAAGCACGCGCGCGCGATGGGCGGCGAGGAGAACCAGATCGAACCGGTTCGATACTTTTTCAACGCAATCTTCGACGGTCACGCGGGCCATCAGGCGGTCTCCTGAAATTTTTGGTAGGCGAGCCGGAGGAGATATCCCTTCAGGAGCCCCTAGACAAGCGCTGCAGCGCAAAAAAGTCCCGTTTCCCCCAGCTGGCGGCGTGACCGGCTAACCGATGCGCCTCGCGGCCCTCACCGGAAGCGCCTGAAGCAGCTCCGCAGCGGTCCTCCCGCCCCCCGGGGGCCGCCAATCCGGCGCGATATCGCAGAGAGGGGCCAGCACGAAATCGCGCGACGAAAACCGCGGATGCGGCAGGGCCGGTCGGTCGGACCGGATATTGCCATAGGCGAGGAGATCGAGATCGAGGGTGCGCGGCGCGTTCTTTTGACCCCGCTGGCGCCCGAACGCCGCCTCAACCGCATGCAGTGCGGCCAGCAGCGCAGCCGGTTCCATCACGGTGCTGATTTGCGCAACCGCGTTGACGAAGGGCGGATCCGTCGGGTCGGGCCAGGCCGGGGAGGAATAGAGTGGCGATTTGGCCACGAGTTCCGTAAGCTGACCGACAGCCAAAATTGAATGTAAAACAAGCTGTTGCGAATCAACGCCGCAAAAAGGCAGATTGGAGCCTGCTGCAATCAAAATCATGTTTTCAGCAATTGATGGATGATGAGACGCGCCCCTCATATTTGGCGCGCAAAACGCTTCGAGGCAATGATGACAAAATTTCTTGGGCTGCGGGAGTCCGAAAAAACCGCATTTTTTATTGACGGCGCCAATCTCTACAAGGCCGCGCGCAATCTCGGGTTCGATATCGATTACAAAAGTCTGCTCGCCACGGCGCAGGACGCCTGCATGCTGGTCCGGGCCTCCTATTACACCGCCATGCAGGAAGACCGCGATCAGGACTATTCTCCGTTGCGGCCGCTGGTCGACTGGCTGGACTACAACGGCTATTCCATGGTGACCAAGCAGACCCGCGAGTTCACCGACAGCCAGGGCCGGAAGCGCTTCAAAGGCTCAACCGACATCGAACTGGCGACGGATCTCCTGCTGCTGGCGCCGAAGCTTGACCATATCGTTCTCTTCAGCGGCAACGGCGATTTCCGGCGCGCCATTGAAGCGGTGCAGGCCATGGGGGTCAGGGTGACCGTCGTGTCGACCGTGAAATCATCGCCGCCCATGGCTTCTGACGAATTGCGCCGACAGGCCGATACGTTCTTCGATCTCGCCGATCTCGAAAAAGACGTCGGTCGATCAGGCGGGCCCGCACGCCGAACGCGGGACGATGACCTCGATGATGATTACGACGACGATCTGGAAGACGAATTCGAGGAAATCGATTAGAGGTCGGCGATGACGTCGTCCCGCAAGGTCTCGTCTTCCGCAGCGCTTCGCGACGCCGAGCCGCCCGCCGATTGTTCGCTGTGCCCGCGACTCACGGAATTTCGGCGGGCGAATGCCAGGACGTACCCGGATTATTTTAACGCGCCCGCCCCGACATTCGGCGACGCCGGGGCGGAGCTCCTGATTGTCGGGCTCGCTCCCGGGCTTCATGGAGCGAACAAGACCGGCCGACCCTTTACAGGAGATTACGCGGGCGACCTTCTCTATGCGACAATCGCAAAGTTCGGCTTCTCCAACGACCGCTATGACGCGCGCCCCGACGACGGGCTTGCGCTGAAATCCGCCGCCATCACCAACGCGGTGCGCTGCGTGCCGCCGCAGAACAAGCCGAACGGCGCAGAGATCAAAACCTGCCGGACGTTCCTGTCGGCGCAGATTGACGGGATGCGCCAATTACGCGCGATTTTATGCCTCGGCCGGATCGCCCATCAGTCGACGCTTGCAGCGCTGGGCGTAAAGCAAAAGGACGCCCCCTTTGCCCATTGCGCAGTCCACAACATGCCGGGGCGGCGTTTTTCGGTGTTCGACAGCTATCACTGCTCGCGCTACAACACGAACACCGGGCGGCTGACGGCATCGATGTTCGAATCGGTGTTTGCTGCCATCCGTACCCATATCGACGAAGCCGCGTGATATAGCGCGCCGGCGAAAGGACGAATGATTGGGCAAGAAAACGCTTCATAGGGCGAGGAAAGCGTGAAACGGAACTGGGGCCTTCCGGCGCGAGGCGCCCAGCGTGCGGTGCGCGATGCAAAGACCGTAAAACCCCTAATGACGCTGTTTGTTTCCGCAGTTTTTGGCGTCATCGGCGCCGCCGTCGCTGCGATGAGCTTCGCCGAAGCGCGGGACGTTATCGCCAACCTGTTTCACGGCGGCAGTCTTGTCGCGGCCATCATCGCCGCGGGGTTTGGCTGCTGGAGTTATGTGTGGCTGGCGCGGCCGCGTTTCGCCGCGCAGTTCTCCGGGGCAGGCGACGGATTTTCAAGCCTGCTTCGGTTTTACGCCCGCGCAGCGCTCGCCCTCTCGGTGCTTCTCATTGCCGGCGTTGTATCGATCGGTTTCGCACCTGCGGTCGCGTCGGTGTCGATCCTGTGCGCATCGGGGGGCGCCGGCGCCGCGGCAGCATTTCAAACGGTGCTGGCTTTCGTCCCGCACTACGAATAATCCCCGGTACAGAGCCGAATCCGCGCCAGAGACCAAGCCTTTATCTGGTTAACAAGATCGCCTAAAGTCCGCCAACGTCGTGGCGGAGGGGAAACATGTTCGGGGTTCGCATCTTATTGTTCGTGGTGGCGTTCTTGATTGTGATCGCCGAATTCTGGGCGGGCGCAATCGCGACGGAACCGCTACAGATGGCGTTCGCAATCGTCATTGGCGGCACGGTGATCGCCTTATTGCTTTCCATTTCCATTTTTCTTCTTGCCCGCGTCCAGGCCGATCACGGCCCGAGCGCCGCGGGAACGCCGATCCAGTGGATTGTTTTACTGGTTGCAGGCATGTTCATCGCGGGCGTTTCGTTCTTCATGCCCGGCAAACTTCTGCCGCTGCTGACGGGGTTGCAGCTTTGTCCGGCGCCGTAACCGATGGTTGACGCAAATGCCGTATGCTGACGAGATCGGCGTAGCGTCGTAACCAGAGTTTTCCGCCCGGCCCGTCGCACCCTAAACCCAGCGGCGCACGCGCTCTTTAAACTCCCGGTAATCGACGCCGAACTTTCGCTCAAGGTAGGCTTCTTCCTCGGGGATTACGAAAAAATTTATGATCACCCCGGCCGCAACACTGGTGAGAACCAGCCACAGATTTTCTGTCGCCACGCCGAAGCCGACGCCGATCAGCACCATCGCCAGATAGATTGGATTGCGCGAATACCGATACGCGCCTTCGGTCAGCAGCACTCTTGAGGGCGTCGCCGGCGGCAGCGTTTCACCGGCTTCGGCAAATGCGGAAACCGAAGAAACAATCAACACAAGGGCCGCAATCAGGACGAGGCCGCCGACGGCCTCGGCGATAAGATCCGGCAGCGGCAACGCGCCGCCGGCAAATCCCCGGACAATAAATCCAATGATAAAGGCGGCGAGAAAAATCGTCGGCGGGTGAATGGCGACATTGGGCTTGTCTTCGACGTCTGCGCTCATGGCGTCACCCCCGATTGCGAAGCAGGCGTTGCTGCTGGCGTTTCCAGTCGCGATCCTTCGCGGTGTCGCGCTTGTCAGGCGCCTTTTTGCCCTCGCCTATGCCAAGCTCAAGTTTGGCGATACCGCGGTCGTTAAAATAAATCCGGAGCGGCACCAGCGTGAAGCCTTTTCGCTCAACCGCTTGAGCAAGGCGCGCGATCTCGCGCTTGTGCAGCAGCATTTTCCGCTTGCGCTTCGGCTCGTGGTTCTGGCGATTGCCGGCGGAATATTCCGGAATGTTGGCGTTAATGAGCCAGATCGCACCGTCTTCCGGCGCAGCGTAACTTTCCGCGATGTTGATCTTACCCTCGCGGAGCGCTTTCACCTCGGTGCCCGTCAGCATGAGCCCGGTTTCGATGACATCGGTAATCTTGTAATCGAAACGGGCGCGGCGGTTTTCGGCCACGACCTTTCGATTGTCGTCCTTTTTCGGGGCCATCAGCCGATAAGGTCCAGACCTTTAAGCGCGGCGCGAACGCCGGCCTGGGCCGCCTCGGACGGGGGAACCATGGGCAGACGCACATCTTTCGAGCAAAGACCGAGAAGCGACAGCGCGTATTTCGCCGGCCCCGGCGACGCGTCGGAGAAAAGCGCATGGTGCAGCGGCGCGAGCCGGTCCTGCATTTCGAGCGCCGTTTTATAGTCGCCCTTCAATGCCGCTTCCTGCATCGCCGCGCATTGCGAGGGCGCGACGTTCGACGTGACCGAGATGCACCCGACGCCGCCCATGGCGTTGTAGCCGACCGCCGTCATGTCTTCGCCGGAGAGCTGAATGAAATCGTCGGCGCAGTGCTGACGCTGAAGGGCCACGCGGGCGAGATCCCCCGTTGCGTCCTTTACGGCGACGATCCGCGGCAGGGCGGAGAGTTCCGCCAACGTCTCGACAGAGATATTCACAGCCGTGCGCGCCGGAATGTTGTAGATGACGATGGGGATGTCGGTCGCATCGTGCAGGGCGGTGTAATGGGCGATGACGCCCGTCTGGTTCGGCCGGTTGTAATAGCCGGTCACCGCGAGAAGCGCGTCGGCGCCAAATTCCTGAGCCCGCTGCGCGATCGAAATCGCGTAGGCGGTGTCGTTGGCGCCGGCGCCCGCAACGATGGGAACCCGGCCCGCCGCCGTCTCGATGCAGAGCCGAATCACCCGCTCATGCTCGTCGTCGGTCAGCGTCGCCGATTCGCCCGTTGTCCCGACCGGCACCAGCCCGTGGGTTCCGGCCTCGATCTGGCGCTCCACCAGGGCGCAGAACGCCGCTTCGTCGACTTTTCCGTCGCGAAATGGCGTCACCAGCGCTGTAATTGACCCTTTAAGTTCTTTCATGGCCTCGATTTTCTGAAATGTAACCGTTCGATAGACGGACAAGGGGCCTTCATCAAGCGTCCGCCTGTTCTGCTAGGCCGCGCTTTGGGCTAAACTAAGGTGAATTAGCGCACAAAATTTGCTTCAAGATGCGCTGTTAAGGGTTGGCTGCAAGGGGACTGGCGGAGTCGCGCGTATGGCCGGGTTTTGGGGGAAACGAACGAGCATCGGCGTTTTAGCCGCGATTCTCGCCTTGCAAGGGGCCGCCGGCGCAACGGTTTCGTCGCCGCGCATGAAACCGCCGGCGCCTGGGCCGGAGTATCTGACGCGGCTCGATCATGCCCGCCTGCTCACGATCCATTCTGCGCTTGAGAAGAAGCAATATTCCATCGCCCGGGCCGAGACGAAGTTTGTCGCCGATCCGACCGCCAGAAGCCTCGCCCAATGGCTCTACCTCATGGCGAAGGACCAGAATGTCGATCTTGCGGACGCCGACGCGTTTCTGGACGCTCATCCCGACTGGCCCGCGACCGACCGTATTCAGTCCTTCGTTGAAGGCCGCATGTCGAACGAAACGTCGACGGACGCGATTCGGTCGTTTTTCAGAAGCCGCGCGCCGCGCACCGGCGACGGGAAAATACAGCTCGCCCGGGCGCTTTTATCCGAAGGGCAAAGCGACAAGGCGACCGAGCTGATCCGCGATGCGTGGGTCAATCACAATTTCACCGTTTCCCAGGAACGCCGCATCCTCAACGCCTACAAGTCGCGCCTGACAAAGGAAAATCATGCGGCGCGGGTGGATCGTCTCCTTTGGGGGATTCAGGTTACCAATGCGCGGCGCACCTTTCCTTATCTGTCCGGCGCCGACCGCCGCATGGCCGAGGCCCGCGCAGCGCTCCTTATGCGGTCGTCGACGGCGCCGCGGCTTTACCGCAACCTGCCGAAATCCGAACAGGTCGATTCCGGCGTCCTGCACGCGGCCGTGCGATATTATCGGCGGACGGATCAACAGGATTACGCCATTTCGCTTGCCGCCAAGGCGCCTGACAAGGCAGAAACATTGCGCGATGGCGATCGCTGGTGGACAGAACGACGCATTCTGATGCAATGGGCGCTGAAAGAGGGGCGCTTCTCCGACGCCTACCGGCTCGCCGCGGAACATGGCGGCGCAGAAGGAACCGATTTTTCCGATGCAGAGTTTGTCGCCGGCTGGATTGCGCTGCGGTTTCTGGACGAACCGGAACGGGCGACCACCCATTTCGAGGCGATGACGGGGGCGGTGGCGACCCCTATATCGCTGTCCCGGGGATATTACTGGCTCGGGCGCGCCGCGGCGGCGGGCGGCAACGAAACGGCGGCGCGCGACTATTACGCGACCGCCGCGGAACACCATTATTCCTACTACGGACAGCTTGCCGCGGAAGCGCTCGGCGGAGCCGCCGTTAACAAATCATTTGCCGCCCCAACCGTTTCGAGCCCGGCGGATAAAGCGCGGTTTAACTCGCGCCCGGCCGTGGCGGCGCTGCGGATGTTGTCGGACCTAAACCTCGACTATGAATTCATGGTCTTCGCCTATCATGTAGACGACGAACTTGACCGCCCCGGCGAGTTTATCGAACTCGCGAGATTGACCAACGGCGAAGGCGCGCCGCATCTCACCGTGCGCGCCGGCAAGGTGGCCACCCAGCGCGGCGCCTTTACGCCCCATGTTGCTTACCCGACCGTGTTCGTTCCCGACGAAGCGCGCGCGTTTGTATCGCCGGAAATCATTCTCGGCCTGTCGCGTCAGGAAAGCGAGTTTAACCCCCGCGCGTTTTCGAGCGCCGGCGCCCGCGGCGTCATGCAGCTCATCCCGTCGACCGCGCAGATCACGGCCCGCAAGGAGGGCCTCCCCTATCGTCGCGCGGCGCTTCTTGACGATCCTGTCTACAACATGACCCTCGGCTCCGCACATCTTTCGCACTTGCTCGATCGCTTTGACGGCTCGCTGGTGATGACCTTCGCGGCGTACAACGCCGGCGCCCATCGCGCGACTCGGTGGGCGGAGGAATATGGCGACCCTCGCACGGGAGACGTCGATCCCGTCGACTGGGTTGAGCTGATCCCGTTTTCGGAGACGCGCAATTACGTGCAGCGCGTTCTTGAGAACACGCAAGTCTATCGCAGCCGACTGAACGCATCGCCGATTCCCGGCCGGCTCGGCGACGATATTGAGCGCGGCGGACCGAAGGGCCGCATCGCCGCGACAAGAGCGCCGTCAGCGCGGCTTGCCGCTCTCGCGCAATCGCGCGGCGGCGTGGGGGCGCTTGCCGACCTGCCTGCGCAAACGGCGCTGAACGCGGCGGCCTTCCGGGAGCAACGGCTCGCGGCGCTGACGCCGCCCGCCGCGCCGCAGTCCGTGATCGACGACGATTTAGTTGCGCAGCCCGTGCGAAAACCCGAAACGTCGCAGCGCCCTGACCGTCGGGTGTCGCCGGCGATTACGCCGGAGATCGCACCCAACGCTGCGCCCGCCGCCTCCGACGCCACACCCGCAATTCAGGAAGCGAGCGACGACGAGGTCGGTCCGACGCCGTCGGCGCTCTCAACGCCGGACACTGCGGCGACGGCGGACACGGACAACGCCAAGACGGAGAATATCGTTACACAGGCCTCGCCGGCCCCGCAGCCGCCAATCACCCCGGCCATTACGAGCGTTGAGCCAGTGACGGCGCTGCCCTCGCCGGAAGAAACCGCCGATCCCATCGCCGATCTTATGGAGACCGCCATCGCGGCAAGCGCTGCAACGGACCTGCCCGCTGAAAGCACTGACACTGAGGATCAATCGAAGAGCGAATTCGCCGACAAGATCATCCGGAAGGCGGCGACCCGCCTGCAGATTGAAGATGAGGGCGATGCGCTGGCCGCCGCGATCGTACGCGGCCTTGAGCAGATGGAATTGGAAAACGGCGCGAACGCGGAGCCGGGCTGCGACGCCGTCGCGGCGCTTGCACCAAACGAGGACGACGCCGCGGCGCTCAACGCGTTAATGGCGGCCCAGCTCCGCGGCGAAGACGAGCCCTGCGCCGAATAATCCAGCGCGGGCGCCGAAGTCCTTGCCATCATTCCTGTTTTTAGGCATGACCGGCGGCGGAGACGTGGCCGAGTGGTCGAAGGCGCTCCCCTGCTAAGGGAGTATACCCCAAAAGGGTATCGAGGGTTCGAATCCCTTCGTCTCCGCCAGCTGACGCAGCGCCGCGAACAAGAGGTCTTTCATGCGTATCGGCACCCGTTCCAGCGCGATGGCGCTCGCGCAGACCGATGATATTGCTGCGGCCTTTCGCGCGGCCCATGACGAGGCGTCTGTGGAGATCGTGCGGTTTTCGCCCCGCGGGGATCGCGACCAGGTTTCCAAGCTCGCCGCTCACGGCGGCAAGGGCGGCGCTTTTGTTGGAGAGATCCGCGAGGCCATGCGCGATGCGCGCCTCGACGCGGCGATGCATTCCCTGAAGGACATGCCGGGCGACGAAGAAACGCCGGGCCTCGTCATTGGCGCCTATATGAAGCGCGAAGCGGTTGAGGACGCGCTGGTCCTGCGCAAGGGCGTCACGTTTGAAGCGTTTTGCGAGGGCGGGGGCGCCGGCTTCAAAATCGGTACGAATTCCGTTCGGCGCAAAGCGCTGTTGCGCCGGCTTTATCCGGGTGCGGAGGTCATCCATTTCCGCGGCGCCGCCGACACGCGGATCAAGAAGCTGGACGAGCGCGCCATGCAGCGATTGCCGGACGGGGGCGAGGTGGGCCCGGCGGACGCATTGATCATGGCCCGGTGCGGACTTGAGCGCGTTGGTCTCGCCCATCGGATCGCCCATGTATTCTCGGCCGAAGAACTGGCGCCGGCGGCCGGGCAGGGAATTGTCGCCGTCGAGTGCCGCGAGAGTGATTTCCAGCTTCTTGAAAAACTGTCCGCCATCGACGACGCCGATGCACGGATTGCGGCGCTCGCGGAGCGGGAACTGCTCTGGGTTTTGAACGGTCACTGCAATGCGCCCATCGCCGGATACGCGCAGCGCGACGGCGATGCGCTGAGCCTTTACGGCGCGGTGATGTCCGAAGACGGCGGAGAGATTATCGAGGTGCGCAGCGACGGCGCTTGCGACCGGCCGCGCGAACTTGGGCGCGCCGTCGGCCTTGCCTTGCTGCAAAAGGGCGCCGCGCGCCTTATTGAAATGACGCGTCCGGCCTAGCGGAGCAAAAAAACGCCGGCGCGAAACGCCGGCGTTGCCGTGGTTCGAAATGTAATTCCGACTATTCGACTTTGAGATTCGCAGCCGATGATTTGCCGCGCTGTTCAGCAATTTCGAAGGAAACTTTCTGGCCTTCGTTGAGCCCCTGAAGGCCCGCCGCCTGAACCGCGGTGATATGGACAAACACGTCCTTGCCGCCTTCGTCCGGCTCGATAAAGCCGTACCCCTTGGTGGCGTTAAACCATTTCACTGTGCCTGATGCCATTGATCTAGATCTCCTTTAATGGCGATGCCGGCCCGCTGGAACCGGCGGAAGGCAACCATGTCTTGGAAGTCTCTAGTCGGCTGGCCGTAGGCAAGTCTCGCAAAAGTCGGCCAAAACAAAGTCGCGGATGGCACTTAATCGACCGCGGCGCGCGGCGTCAAGCGCAAAACGGTTTGTGAAATTTTTGTCAAATTTTCTGCAAAGTAACGTGCGCCGACGCCCTGTTGCGCCCGTGCCGTTCCGCACAAACCTGATAATTCCGTATTCAGATCAATATTGCGGGCGCGACTCTTCATAGTCGAGGCGGGCCCTGTTTTCGATGATAATTTCGTTGTCGAAAATGATTGGCGTCAAATCTGTGTCGTTGCGCAGGAACCGCCCATTGCGCCGGCGATTGACGATTTTGTTGCCGGCGATTTCCAGAGATTGCGCTGCGCCGCCCCGCGACGTGTCGTAGTTGATCATGGTGTTGTTATCGGCGTCGACCGACTGGATGATCGTGTTGCCGGTGATCAGAACGCGCCCGCCCTTGGAGAGGTCCACCGCATAGCTCGGCGTTCCGTCCGCATCGTCCAGCAGCGTATCCCTGATGATGGTTTCGTCGGCGAGCGACTTCACATGATGGCCGATATGGGTGGCGATAAACTCGCTCTCTTCGATTTCGAGTTTCGATGCGCGCAGCACGTAAATGCCGTGAGAGTACCCATCGCCATGGCCGTTGCGCGCAAATGTTGATCCGGTGATGACAATTTTTCCGTCGCGATCGCCGGTGGACAGGACGCCATTTTCATTGCGCTCGAAAACGCAGTCGATAATCGTCAGATAGCGCCCGTCATTGCGAATGCCGGCGCCGTTTTTGTCCGGCGAACGGGCCCCGCGAAAGGTGAGATTCTCGACCGTAAGCGAGACGCCGGGCAGAGGATTCAGAAGCCCCTTGGCAACCGGCTTCGACGAGTAGAGGACGACGGCGCCTTGCCCGCGCAGGGTCAGGTCCGCTTCGATTTTCAAATCGGCGATATCGTATTCCCCCGCCGCCAGTGTAATCATCTCGCCCGGCGCGGCGCGCCACACCGCGCGTTTCAGCTCGCCGGCGCTGTCGATCTCAATGGCTGCCCATGCCGGCATGGCGGCAAAACAGAAAACGGCGATGATGAGCGATCGAACCATGGTCGGCCTCGTTTGCATTGGTTAACGCAAAGGCGCTTCGCCCGGCGTTCAGTTTGTACGTCGATGCAAGTCCTTGGCCGCTTGCCGGAACGCTTCGGCCATACGATCCGCCGGAACGGCCCCGGAAAACCCGTCGCGTTCGTTAATGATGAATGTGGGCACGCCCGATACCCCGGCCCGGCGAAACGCCTCCGCCTCGGCGAGAATGGTGTTTTTCGATTGCGGATCCTGCAGATCGCGCCGGGCGTTGTCGCCGTCGAGCCCCGTTTCTTCTGCGATTGCGACCAGCGCGTCATCGTCGCCAATGTCGACGCCCCTGTCCCAATAAGCGCTGTAAAGGGTTTCGACGAGACGCTCCTGAGCGCCGTCGAAGTGCGAAAGCCGGATGAGCTGGTGCGCCTTGGCCGTATTGGGCAGATGTTTCGGTATGGACGGGTCGAACCTGAAACCGGCGCCGATCGCCGCCGCCTTGAGCTGCATCAGCATGGATTCGCGTTCCTGCGCGTCCGGAAACTTCTTTTCGTAATAGGCGGCGCGATCGACGCCATCCGCCGGCGTGTCCGGATTGAGCATGTAGGCGCGAATGCGCGGCAACACCTGGAACTCGGCCGAGATCCGGTCGCGGGCACGCTGGAAGGCCTTGAAGCCCACATAGCACCAGGGGCAGACCGGATCGGACACGATGTCGATCAGGAGCCGCGGTCTCGATTGCTGTGATGCGTCCGACATAGAGCGTCCCTGTGAGCGTCTCGCGCGGTCAGATGGGGCGCCGTTTCTAAAACCCGACCGCCCATGCTGAATCGGCCGGTGTGCCGCCGGTCAGAACATCGCGCCAGGCATGTTCGACGGCGCCGAACCCATGTGCTTCCTGTATCGTCAGCCACGACCGGCTTTTTCGCGACGCTTCGCTCCAGAATGCATGGGCGCGTTTTTCAAACTCGCCGGGCCCCCAGTCCGCGGCGCGCTTCTGAATATGCCCCGGTGCGAAAAACATGGCGCTCCGCTCACGGATAAAATCCGGACCCATTTCATTGGCCGTGAAATGGGTGATGCCGACATTGGACGTATACTTCATCTTGTCGCCCAGCAATTTATGCAGCCGGCCGAGGACATCGCCGTCGCCCGACATGTCGATAATGAGCGTTGAGATTTCGCCGCCAAGGCTTTCAATATCATCGTAAGCGGCGACTTCGTCATACAGTCCGAGGCGTTCTACGGCGTCGCGGTTGCGCGGGCTGGTCAAGCCAACAAGCTTTGGCGCCGCGTCGTCGGATTTGACTGCATAGGCCGTGCCGATGGCGGTTTTCGAAGATGCGCTGCCAATGATCACGCGCGCCGCGCCAAACCAGTCATTGTCCTTCAGAAAGTCATAAATACAAAACGACGTTGCGTAGAGCGGCATGAGAACCATGCGGTCATTGTCTGTATCGCCGTCGTAGCCCGGTTCATTGTTGACGCGCGCATAGCTGTTGTAGACCGGCGGCAGTTCGCGCCGATGGGGCGTGTCGTCCATCAGGCGGCTTTCGGACACCTTGCCGGGCGTCATCACGAGATGGCTCGCCGTTGGCCAGTATCCATAAAGCCGCTCCCCGACGGCGATGTCGGGATGGTTTGACGCTTCCACATCGCCGAAGCCCCAGACCGGGATGACGCCCCAACCTTCATCGGAAACCGGGAAGAACTTCCAGTAGCCGATGCGCTCGCCCACAACGCCATAGGTCACGTTGTTGGCGGTGATGGCGAAGCGATCGACCTTTACGAGGATCTGCCCGTCGCCAGGCGCCGGTTTTTCGTGTTGGACGCGCCGGGTCTCGTCGAGTTTGTCCTTGCGGACCTGAAATTCTGTGATGTCGGCCATGATCTGCGCTCCGGGTTGCGGCGTCCCTGACCCATGTCTCTAAGCGCCAGCGGGTTTGATGACAATCTCGGGACTCAGTTCGAAGTCCTTTCGGGCAAGCGCCACGCGAACGGTGTCGACGTCTTCGCCGCGACCGGCGGAATGCATCACGATGATGTCGCCGGTGCGCCTGAAGCCCACCCGCTCAAGGACGCGGCCCGATGTCGGGTTGTCGGTAAAGAAGCCCGCCGTTGCGATATCGGCCGAGAGGCCTTCAAAGGCGAACTGCGTAACGGCGCGCGCGGCGCGTGTTGCAACGCCGCGCCGCCGATAGTCCACCCCGACCCAGTAGCCGATTTCAAAAACGCCCGGACTGATGCGGTGCGCGCCGGCGCAGGCGATAATCTCGCCGTCGCGGCAAACCGCAAAAACGTATTCATTGTCGTCGCCGAACATGCCGGCGCCGCGTTTCGCCACAAATGCGTCGGCGTCGGCGCGGCTATAGGGGTGCGGAATGCGAGACGTGTTTCGCGCCACATCGATGTCGTTGCAGAGGACAGCAAAGCGCGCTGCGTCGGCCTCGTCCACCGGCCGCAACAGAAGATCGCCCGTCCGTATCTCAACCATGTCAAACCTCCAAAAGAAAAGGGAAGGCGCGAGGGCCTTCCCTTGAAACTCTTTGAAGGCCCTCATGCGTTTTGCACGCCGGCCCCTTAATGCGCCGACGCTATTCCGTGTCGCTGACGATCGAAACGTAGCTGCGGCCGCCGCGCTTGGTGGCGAACTGAACGCGTCCGCCGGAAATAGCGAACAGCGTGTGGTCGCGTCCCATGCCCACATTGGCGCCCGGATGAAATTTGGTGCCGCGCTGGCGAACGAGAATGTTGCCCGGCACGACGATCTCGCCGCCATACTTCTTCACGCCCAACCGGCGTCCCGCGGAGTCGCGGCCGTTCCTAGACGAGCCGCCTGCCTTTTTATGCGCCATCTCTTACTCCTCTTCACCGTTAGCGAGTTTTTTCGCCTGTTCGACCCAGCCTTCTCGTTCGATCCGGCCTTTGAAAGACAATTTTTCGTCGAATTCTTCAATATCCGCCGGGCCCCACGCCGCGATCTGCGCGAAGGACGTAACCCCGGCCTCGATGAGTTTTTTCTCAAGCACCGGTCCGACGCCGGAGAGTTTTTTCAAATCGTCGCCGCCGCTCGCCGCTGGCGCCGGCGCGTCAGCTTTTGCCGCTTTCGGCGCTTCCGCTTTGGCGTCCTTTTTCGGCACCGCTTTTTTGGCGGGCTTCTTGGCGGCGGCTTTCTTCGACGGCTTGGCGCCGTCGGTCAGAATCTCTGTCACCTGTAACAGGGTGTAGTGCTGGCGATGACCATGCTTGCGCCGATAGTTCTGGCGACGGCGCTTTTTGAAAACGATAATTTTCCGGTCGCGGGCCTGCTCGACGATCTCGGCGGCCACGGCGGCGCCGGCGACAATCGGCTCGCCCACGGTCACATTCTTGCCGTCGCCCAGCATCAGAACGTCATTCAGCGTGACGATATCGCCCGCCTCGCCGGAAAGGCGCTCGACCTTAAGGGTGTCATTTTCGGAAACGCGGTATTGTTTACCGCCAGTCTTGACGACTGCGTACATGGTTCGACCTCTTTTCGGCGCAATTGGTGCGCCAGCGTCCTTTTTCGCCCCGGCTTCATCCGTCCGGTTTTTTTCAAGAGGCGGCGATATAGCGGCGGCGCGCGTCTGGGTCAATGCCGTTGCGGGTCGGCGAGGCGCTGGGCTGCCGTTTCTGAAAGCCGGCCCCCACCCGAAGGCCGACATGGAATCCGCCGGGTATGGCTCCCCGGAGCTGACCGAGCATCCCAAACATGACGGGCTACGGCATGAAGCCGGTCCAGACCACGCCGCAAGCGAGCAATCGCGACGCCGCAAAACGGCCAACGCTCTGTCAGTAGCCGGAAGGCAGCTGATTGGTTTGAATGGCGGACCCGAGAGGATTCGAACCTCTGGCCTCTGCCTTCGGAGGGCAGCGCTCTATCCAGCTGAGCTACGGGTCCTTGCGCCGTTGGAGCCCGCGCATGTACGCCAAATGGCCCATGCGGGCAAGGACGCCCCGCCGGTCTCCGCCGCAATTCCGCGCCAATTGCGGGGTATCGTCAAAACCCCGCGCTTACGGCTGCAAACGCTGCTAGGATGGGCGCGGTTTCGGAATATGGGATTTGAGCATGGGACTGTTGAAGTACATTTTGATCATCGCCGGCGCCGCGCTGGCGGCGGCGGCGACGGCGCGGGCCGGCGAAGACGTTGCGACGCCGGCCATGTGGCGCGCCGCCGACGCGGACACCGAAGTCTATCTTCTCGGCACCTTTCACATCCTGCCAAAGAGCCTTCAGTGGCGCACGCAAGCACTGGAGACGGCGTTTGAAAAATCCGACATTGTCTATTTTGAAGTGGAGACCGACGCGCCGGACTCCCAGCCAAAAACTCTGGGCGTTCTGATGACGGAAGGATTTAACCCCGATGGGGCGCTTTTGTCGGATATGCTGGGCGCGCCCGACGCTGCGTCCTTACGCGAGATCGTCGCCTCGCTAGGGTTGCCGTTTGAAGGCGTGAACCCGATGCGCCCATGGAACGCATTCCTGACGTTATCAGTGCAGTTCATCATTCAGCAAGGCTTTGACCCCGGCGCCGGCGTCGACTCAAAAATGCTCGCCGAGGCGCGCACCAAAGGAAAATCGATCCGCTTTTTCGAAACCATCGAGGAACAGTTGGCCCTGTTCACCGGCCTGTCGCCGGAAACCGAAAAAGACCTGCTGGTCCTGACCATTCGCGACTGGGAACACCAGGCGGAGAGCTTTGACGATCTGTTCACAGCCTGGCGGACCGGCGATACGGCGGCGATTGACGGCGAGATGAACAGGGTCATGCGCGACCAGGCGCCGGCAGTGTTCGAGCGACTGCTTGTCGAGCGCAACCGGGTCTGGGCCGACGAAATCGAACGGATCATGGCGACGGATACGGGCGCGGTATTCATCGCCGTCGGCGCCGCGCACCTCGTTGGCGACCGCTCGGTCCAGTCCATGCTCGCGGGCCGCGGGATCGAGTTTGAGCGTTACGGAGATGCGCCTGCCGCCGCTAATGACAACGCCCCGGCAGCGCCGGACGAAATCGGCGATCTCCTGAAAGCGGTCGGCGAAAACTAGATATCGAGTTCCGCCGACAGCGCATTGTCCTGAATGAACTCCCGTCGCGGCTCAACGATATTGCCCATGAGCCGCGAGAAAATGTCGTCGGCGTCGTCGGCTTCCTTGACCTTCACCTGCAACAGGACGCGGGCGTCATTATCGAGCGTCGTTTCCCAGAGCTGGTCCGGATTCATTTCCCCTAGGCCCTTATAGCGCTGTACGGAAACGCCTTTCTCGCCGGCGGCCCGCACTGCGTCGAGAAGACCCGCCGGACCGAACAGCGTGAGCGTCAGGTCCTTGCGGGTCCACTGGGCGGGCTTTTCGAATACCGGGATAAGGTCTTCAACCGCCGCTTCAACGCGCCTTGCATCCGCGCTTAAGAGAACGTCGCGAGACAATTCGCGCCGTTCTTCAACGCCGCGCACTTCGCGGGTGAACACATAGCCGCCCTCGCCATCAGAAGCGCCCTGCCAGTCCCGTTCGAACTCCTCCGAAATCACATTCAGGCGTTCCGCGACGCGCGCCGCAACATCGTCGGCATCATCGCCCGGCTCTTTCAATGCGCGAGCAAGCGCCGCCTGCATGATGACGTCGCGGGAGAGACGCTCAGGGAAGTCGGCAAGCGCTTCGCCAACCTTTCGCGCCTTGGCGATGACGTCCGCCAGATCGGCGCCGGCAATTGTCTCGCCGGAAGCAAGCACCAGCGCGCCATCGGCCATGCCTTCCGCATAAAGATAATCATTCAGCGATTTGTCATCGAGCAGATACTGCTCCGATTTGCCGCGGGAAACCTTATAAAGCGGCGGCTGGGCAATATAGAGATGTCCGCGCCGGATGAGTTCCGGCATCTGGCGGAAGAAAAACGTCAACAGCAGCGTTCTGATATGCGCCCCGTCGACGTCCGCGTCGGTCATGATGACGATCTTGTGGTAGCGCAGCTTGTCCGAATCGAAATCGTCGCGGCCAATGCCGGTACCGAGCGCCGTGATCAGCGTGCCGATCTCCTGGCTCGACAGCATCTTGTCGAACCGCGCCCGCTCCACATTGAGGATCTTGCCGCGCAGCGGCAGGACCGCCTGGTTTTCGCGATTGCGCGCCTGTTTGGCGGAACCGCCGGCGGAATCGCCCTCGACGATAAAGAGTTCGGACTTCGCCGGATCGCGCTCCTGACAGTCCGCGAGCTTGCCGGGCAGGGACGCGACATCCAGGGCCGATTTCCGCCGGGTCAGCTCCCGCGCCTTGCGCGCCGCCTCCCGCGCTGCGGCGGCTTCGGCAATCTTCTGGACAATCCGCCTGGCGTCCGTCGGGCTTTCCTCAAACCACTCGCCGAGTTTCTCATTGACGGCGCCTTCCACGACAGGCCGCACTTCCGAAGAAACGAGCTTGTCTTTCGTCTGGGAAGAAAATTTCGGATCGGGCACTTTGACCGAAAGCACGCATGTCAGCCCCTCGCGGGCGTCATCGCCCGTCAGCGAGACTTTTTCCTTTTTCGCAATGCCGGAACTTTGCGCGTAATTGTTGATGATGCGCGTCAAGGCGCCGCGAAAACCGGCGAGGTGCGTGCCGCCGTCGCGCTGCGGAATGTTATTGGTGAAGCACAAAACCTTTTCGTGATAGCCGTCGTTCCACCACATGGCGACATCGACGGTGACGCCCTCGCGCTCAGTAGTGAAGGAAATCGGCTTTTCCAATAACGCAGTCTTTGACGCGTCGAGATACTCAACAAACGCTTCGAGCCCGCCTTCGTAAAACATCTCCTCGACGCGCGCTTCCACATGTCGATTGTCCGCAAGGCGGATCTGCACGCCGGAATTCAGAAAAGCGAGCTCGCGCAAGCGGTGTTCCAGCGTGTCGAAATCAAACTCGATGCCTGTAAAAATCTTGTCCGACGGCAGAAACGTCACTTCCGTGCCGGTCTTCACCGCATCGCCCACAATGGCGAGATCGCCGTCAGGCTCGCCCATGTGGAAGCGCATGGAGTGTTCTTTGCCGTTCCGCCGGATCGTCAGATCCAGCCTTTCGGAAAGCGCGTTGACGACGGAAACGCCGACGCCGTGCAGACCGCCGGACACTTTGTAGGAATTCTGGTCGAACTTCCCGCCCGCATGAAGCTGCGTCATGATCACCTGCGCGGCGGACACGCCTTCTTCCGGGTGAATGTCGGTCGGAATGCCGCGGCCGTTATCGGTAACGGTAACGGAGCCGTCGGCGTTGAGGATGACTTCAACGGTGTCGCAATAGCCGGCAAGCGCTTCGTCGATGGCGTTGTCGACGACTTCATAAACCATGTGATGCAGACCGGAGCCGTCGTCGGTGTCGCCGATATACATGCCCGGGCGTTTGCGGACCGCATCGAGGCCTTTAAGGACTTTGATCGACTCCGCGCCGTAATCGGCGTTCCCGCCACTCGCCGGGGAAGCTGGCGCAACATCTTCTTCAAGTTGGTTTTCTGCGGCGTTGTTCGCCATTTTTTTTGCTTTCTTTTTTGGTTATTCGAACTCGAATACGGCGCCGTCGCGCGCTTCGAAACGTTGCGCGCGCGGGCCCCATGCATCGAACAGTTGATGATCCGTACCCGTCATGACAGCCTGAAACCCAAGACGGTCAATAATGTCAAAAAGGGCCGCCCGCCGATCGGGGTCCAGATGGGCCGCGATTTCATCGAGCAGCAGAATGAGCGGCGCGTCGCCGGGCGCAGCGTCAAGGGACGCTTTTGCGGACGCCAGGACAATGCCGATCAACAGCGCTTTTTGCTCGCCGGTCGAGCAAAGCCGCGCCGCCTGCGCTTTTTCACGATGCTCCACGATCAGATCGCTGCGATGCGGGCCGATAGTTGCCCGGCCCGCTTCCGCATCGACGCGGCGGCGTTGTGCGAGAAGGCCGGCAAAATCGTCTTCAACCTCGCCGGGTTTGGCGCTCGCAAGGGCGCCCTCGATCGCGCCGTCAAGGGCGAGCGTCGCGGCCGGAAAGGCGCCGCCCGACTCGCCCGCAACGGCGGCGGCGGCGAGGCGCGTAAGCATGGCGCAGCGCGCCGCGGCCATGGCAACCCCGTGCTCGGCCATCTGGCGCTCTAAAACGCCGATCCATTCCTCGTCGCGCGAGCGCTCGTCAAGCAGACGCTGACGCTGACGCATGGCCTGTTCATAGGCGGAGGAAATCTTCGCGTGGGCCGGATCGTGGGCCAGCACCAGCCGGTCGAGAAATCGCCGGCGCTCGCCGGCGCCGTCCATGAAAAGGCGGTCCTGGGCGGGCGTCAGCCAGATGAAACGGACGTGTTCGGCGAAAGCCCCCGGCCCCGACGCCGCGGCGTCATCGATCCGGCATACGCGCCTGTCCGGCCGCCCCGCCTCGGCGCCGACGCCGAGACGCATTTCATCGTCGTGCTCGCCAAATCGCGCAGCGACCGCCCAGCCGCCCGCGCCGCCCTGTCGCGGCAACTCGTCGAGGCGCGCGCGGCGCAGCCCCCTGCCCGGCGAAATCAGCGACAATGCTTCAAGCAAATTCGTTTTGCCGGCGCCGTTGGGTCCGGCGATGGCAGCGGGACGACCGTCAAAGCGAACCTCCGCCGCCGCATAGGAACGAAAGTCCGTCAGCGTCAGGCGTGTCAGCCGCACGCGCGCATAATCGCTCGCCGCAGCCGCATCGGCGCCGTCATTTCGAATTGCTGCCTGACCTAACATTCACGCCTTTCGCCCGCGGGCGCCGAAGCGCCGCGGCATAATCAAACTCTGAGCGGCATCAAAACATAGAGCGCGCGCTCGTCTTCCTCGTCTACGATCACTGTCGGCGATGACGGATCGGCGAGACGGAGCGTCGCCGTGTCGCCGTCGATCTGCTGCGCAACGTCGAGAAGATAGCGCGCATTGAACCCGATCTCGATGGAATCCCCGCCATAATCGACGGCCAGCTCCTCAAGGGCGGACCCGGCCTCCGGGTTGTTCACCGCGAGACGAAGGTTGTCGGCCTCAAGCCCCAGCTTGATCGATCGCGTGCGATCCGCAGACACCGTCGCCACGCGATCAACCGCCTGCGCGAAGTCTTTTGTGTCGACCCGAAGAATATTGGCGTTCCCCTTGGGGATGACGCGCTCATAATCAGGGAACGAGCCGTCGATCAGCTTCGACGTCAGCCGGCCCGGTCCGAAACCAAATCGTATTTTTGACGTTGAAACCGCGATTTCAACGTTGTCCTCGGCATCCTCAAGGAGACGCGACAGTTCCGCAATCGCCTTTCGCGGCACGATGACGCCGGGCATGGCGCCGGCGCCGTCGGGCAGCGGCGCGTCGAGACGCGCAAGACGGTGTCCGTCCGTCGCGGCGGCGCGCAACAGCGGCGCATCGCCGTCGGGCTCCGCATGAAAATAAACGCCATTCAGATAGTAGCGCGTCTCTTCCTGCGACATGGCGAAACGCGTTTTGTGGAGGAGCCGCTTCAGATCGTCCGTCGGCATGACAAACCTGACATCGAGGTCCTCGGTCGTCAGGCTTGGGAAATCATCGTCGGGCAGCACTGCAAGGGAGAACTGCGACCGGCCAGCCGAAATCTGTAACCGCTCGTCCGAATTCGACAGCTCAAGGCGGACCTGCGCGCCGTCAGGCAAACGCTTGACGATTTCAAACAAGGTCAGCGCCGACACCGTCGTCGCGCCGCCGCCGGCGACATCGGCCGGCGCGTCTTCAGACACCTCGATATCGAGATCGGTCGCCGTCAATGTCAGCGCGCCGCCATCGGCCTGAAGAAGTACATTCGAAAGGATGGGAATCGTGTTCCGACGCTCCACGACGCTCTGTACGTGCCCAAGCGCTTTCGACAGCGCCGACCGCTCTATCGTAACCTTCATTCCCGTTTCGCACTCCCGGTTTCGGCTCTTTGGCCGCGTCCATTTTCCTTGAAAAAAGCCCCGTGGCGCCTTCGAAAGAATGACGCCGGCGGGTACAGAATCGCCGTCGTGGATGAACGCCGAATTATAGCCGAAAACCGCACCAAAAAGCTAGCGCCGACGCGGATTTCCCGCGCCGGCGCCGCTTCGAAATAGCACCGAATTTCAACCCGTTACAAAGGCGCTTTTTTAGCCGCCAAGAGCCTCGCGAATTCGCCTTACGCCTTCCTGGAAAGCCTTGTCCCGTTCGATCAGCGCCTGCGCCCGGCGATAGCTCGACATCACCGTGGTGTGGTCGCGGGAAAGCGCCTTGCCAATACGCGGGAACGATTCCGCCAGCACTTCCCGCGCGCAGTAAACAATCGCATGACGGGCGCGCACGATACGCTGCGGCTGGGCCCGGCCGGTAATCTCCGCGCGGGCGAGACCAAAGGCTTCCGCGCCCGCACTGATCGCGTCATCGAGGGTCGCAATGCGCGACCGACTGTGGTCCTGGAGGCGGGATTTCAGCGCGGTTTTCGCCTCATCAAGATCAACCGTCACGGCCTCGTCCCGGTAGAGAAGCAGAAGCTGGTTCAGGGCCCCGATGGTCTCCCGGGTGCTCTGATTGAAATGATGGGCGATGAATTCGAGAACCGCCTCGTCGATCAGGCATTTGGCGCCGCTGGAGCGCACGCGCTTCTTCAGAATTTCCAGTCGCATCGCCTCGTCGGCAGGGTGCACCGGCGCGCACAGGCCGCCCGCCAGCCGGTCGGCCAGTCGCTTCTTGATGCCCGCCTCCGCGAGCTTGGCCGGCGGCAAATCGCCGGCAATTGCAACGGGCTTTCCGCTGTCGAGTAATGCGTCAATCACAATCAATAGCTCCTCTTGCGTGCGTTCTTTGCCTTCGAGAAAATGAATGTCGTCGATGGCGACGATTTCGTGCTCCAGAAACGCCGCGTGCAGCGCTTGCGTGTTGTTGGAGAGCGCCGCGCTGACACAGGCGTTGATAAGGTTGCGATAGGTTACGTAAAGACATGCGTCCGCGCCATGCTTCCGCTCGCCCTCATGGCATAAGCCGTGGAGCATGTGCGTCTTGCCGACCCCAGAATCCCCGTAAAGATAGATCAGCTCGGCCGGCGCGCCGTCGATCAGGGCCTGACGCACGGCGGCGACGGCCATCCGGTTTGAATCACCAACCGCAAGGGTTGAAAACGTCCGGCGCGGATCGAGCGTCGCGGCAAGGTTCGGTTGCTTCGATGCATCCGACACCGGCTTGCGCGCCGGCGCCCCGGCGCCGCCGAAAAAGCCGCCTTTCGCCCGACGCTCTTCCTGAGCGTCGATCTTTTTCGCTTTCGCAGACAGCCCGGCGGCGCGGACGGTGAGCTTCACCCGATCGACCGGACCGATCTCACGGCGCCAGACGTCAGCCAGGATCGCCAGATACCGATGGTCGAGAATGTCGCGCTTCAGCTCCGTCGGTGTTGAGAAGGTGACGCTTTTCGCCGTGCGCTCGGCCAGACCCAGATCGAGGAACCAGGATTTGTATTTCGCCTCGCCAACATGGCCGCGCAACGCCGAAAGATATTTATCAAACGCGCGCCGATCCGCAGCGTTGAATTCGTCCCCTGTGTTTTCCATGAAATTTCGCCCGTTTGGATATTCAGAAATGATCTAGACAAAGACGTTCAGCAGCGGAGCCACGCCCCCGCGCTTAACAGCCTGCAATATTGAATTGAGAACGACGCAAAAAGCGCCGCTACGCGCGGCAACCGCCTAGCGGTCGCCCGGCCCGAAAACCGGAGCAATAATCCGTATAAGAACTAAACGAAAATTATTGCTCCAAATCATTCCGAACCCCTTTTCCATTGCACAAATACAGCGCCGCCGCCCCAATATTCCCCGAGGCAGCCAGTGAGTACGCAACTGATCTTTACTTGAATTTGCGAAGTTATTCCGCATACGTCGTAACGACGTGAACTTCGTTAACTCTAGTTTTTTTTCGCGCGCGGTCAAGCGTGATTCGAAGGCCGCGGCAAAGTTTTTTGCAGTTTTAAGACAAATCAAAAACTTAGGCCGCACAACGCAGAATTGGGTGCAACGCGCATTACGTGCGTGACGCATTCATTGCGTTTTTTAGTTTAGAGACTGCGTCGTCGGGATGCAACAATCAGAGGCGCCAACGGGTAACGACGGCGCCGAAAGTCAGGCGCCGATGGCCTTAATGCGCGTTGTAAGACGCGACAGTTTGCGCGCGGCGGTTTTTTTGTGAACAACGCCTTTTGAAACAGCGCGTTGCAGTTCCGGTTGTGCAGAACGAAACGCAGCATCGGCCGCCGCTTTGTCGCCCGTCGAAATCGCTTCTTCGACTTTACGCAGGAACGTGCGGACGCGCGATCGGCGTGCCTTGTTCGTTGCGCTTCGGCGAGCGATTTTCCGGACCATTTTCTTGGCGGACGACGTGTTGGCCATGTGCTTTTTTCGTTTCGGTTACAAGCTATTAATTGTCTGCGCCCTCGGCGCGAGCGCGCGTATATAGCGACGCGCCCATAGAGCGTCAACCGGCTTTGCAGCCCTTATTTTCCAGCATTTTTCTAACGCTGGCAGCGGCCGCAAAAAAAGGTCGACCGACCCGACTGCGCCAGCCGCCGGACAGGGGCGGCGCAGACCGGACACCCCTCGCCTTCTCGCCCGTAGACGTCGAAATTATGCTGGAAATAGCCAAGGGCCCCGTCTGCCCCGGCAAAGTCCCGCAAGGTCGATCCGCCAGCGTCGATCGCCTCCGCCAGAACCGCGACAATCGCCCCGTGGAGCCGTTCGGCGCGACGCCCCGCAACGGAAGCGGCAAGCCGTTTCGGCGACACCCGCGCCCGGAACAGCGCTTCGCAGGCGTAGATATTGCCGATGCCCGCCACGAGGCGCTGGTCGAGCAGCGCGGACTTGATCGGCGTCGACCGTCCCTTGAGCGCATCGCTAAGCCATGCAGCGGTAAAGGCCTCCCCGAGCGGTTCCGGGCCCATGCCATTGAAATGGGAGGACTTCTCGAGCTCCCCCTGGCCCACCAGGTCCATGTACCCGAAACGGCGCGGATCGTTGTAGGTGATGACAGCGTCGGCGCCGGCATCTGTTTTAAGGCGAAAAACCACATGATCGTGCCGCGGATCCGTATCGTGGTCATGGGCGAACTTTCCGAGCCGGGCCGACCCGCCATCATTAACTGTAAACCGTCCCGTCATCCCCAGATGCATGATCAGGGCGTCGCCGGTCGACAGCGGCGCCACGAGGAATTTGCCCCTGCGATCAAGCGACTGGACCCGCGCGCCCGCAAGGCGCTTGGCAAACCCCGCGGGAAACGGAAAACGCAAATCCGGCCGGCGCGCCTCCACGCGCCGAATAACGGCGCCGTCCAATGTTGGCGCAAGGCCCCGGCGGACCGTCTCAACCTCTGGCAATTCCGGCAAATCTCGGCTCCTGATCCATTAAGAAAGTCGTAACCGGGCGGTTTGACAAGCCGATAGGCTGAAACCTAGCCTCCAATCTTCGGGGCAAAAACAGCGGGGCGGCAATGTCAGATTCCACTCTAGAGGCGACGGCGAGCGAACCGGGCGACCGCATCAGCGGCGCGGACCTGCCGGTCGGCAACCGGTCGAAGATTCTCGCCATGCTGTGGATCGGGTTTTACACCACCATCCTCAACGTTTTCACCCTGACCATATTCCGGTTCTGGGGGCGCACCCATTTTCGCCGCCGGCTGTGGGCCGACACCTATGCCGGTCAGGAAACGATGGAGTATACCGGCCGCGGCCTTGAACTCTTCGTCGGGTTTTTGATCGCCATTTTCACGCTGATGATACCATTCGTCGGGGCGGTCGTTGCAGCGCAATTGCTGCTTGGACCGGACCTGATTTTTCTCGTTATCATTCCTCTTTATCTCGCGCTCTTCGTCGTCATCGGCGTCGCGATCTTTCTGGCGCGACGATATCATCTGTCGCGCACGCGTTATCGCGGCGTTCGTTTTGCACAAACCGGATCGGCGATCGGCTTCGGCTTCGCCATGTTCGGCTACGGTATCTTAAGCGCTATCACTCTCGGGTGGTTCGGCCCGGAAGCGCGCATCCGACTTTCCCGGCGCATGTGGGACAACGCCTATTTCGGCAGTGAGAAATTTTCATTCACCAATACCGAAGAGGCGACAAAGGAGCCTGTCTACGCAAGTTTCGCACTGGCCTGGGTTGGCGCGCTCGTTGGCTACATCGCCTGGGGTGTGTGGATGTTCATGTCGATGGGGGGCGAGGACTTCGATCCGGCGACAACCCAGGACGTTGAGTTCATTATCAGGCTGTACGCTTCGCTTATCCCGCTTATCATATTCATCGGCCTCGCCATGGCGTGGCATGAGGCGGTGATGATCCGGCGGATTATCAAGAGTCTCGAAGTCGGCGGCGTGCGATTCTCATCGCGCATGTCCACATTCGATATCATTGAGTTGACGATTACGAATCTGTTTTTGCTCGTGTTCACCCTTGGCTTCGGCTTCATGGCCGTGCAGATGCGCGTCTGGAAACGGATCGCCAACCGCATTTCGCTCGACGGCGAGATTGATTTCGGCGCCATCAAACAGAACGAGCACCTGGCGCCGAGCCAGGGCGAAGGCCTTGCAGACGGGCTCGACCTTATTTCGAATTTCTGATGACGCAGCGGTTCGAGGGGCGGTTTTTTGACGGCAAGAGCGCCAACGCGGCGCCGGCCGTCGCTGTTTTCGAAGCCGGCGGCGTGTTCGTCGAACTCCCGAGCCGCGAATTTTCTTGGCCTTATCACGACGTCACCGTTCTCGACAGTCAGGCGAACGAATGCCGGCTCGGCGCACAGTCGGAGCCCGACGCAGTACTCGTGTTGCCGGCGGCGGCCCGCGGCGCGCTGGCGGAATTCGCGCCCGACCAGCACAGCCGTTATGCGGGCGTGCGCCGTCTCGGCGCCGCCGTCGCCATAATGATCGCTGCGGCGGGACTGATCGCCGCGTTCCTCTTTCTCGGCGTGCCGGCGGCGTCCGGTCCCCTCGCGCAGGCAACACCCAAGGGCTTTGAACAGCGCATCGGCGCCAACATGGCCGCGCAGATACAGACCGTCTTTCGGCGATGCGCCAGCGATCAGTCGCTCACTCTGCTGACGCCGGTGATGGAGGAGATGGCGGCGAGCGGCGATGTGGGCTTTGAGACCATTCACGTCAACATTGTGCGCACGTCGGCGCCGAACGCCTTCGCGCTGCCGGGCGGACAGGTGATGGCGACGTCAGGGCTGCTCGATGCGCTGCGCGACGATCAGGAAGCGTTTCTCGCTGTCATGGCCCATGAGCTGGGCCACGTTCGCAATCGCGACGGCTTGCGCGCGTTTTATCGCAATGCCGGTCTCGGCATTCTGCTGGAAGCGATCACCGGCGGATCGGGCCTTGCGCAGCAGGCGGTGCTGATCGCCGGACAGCTCACGCAACTGCGTCACACCCGCGCGCAGGAAGCCGCGGCGGACGCCGCAGCATATGAGATCATGGAAAGCGCCGGCCTCGATCCGGCGGCGCTGGCCCGGGCCTTCGCCGCCATTACGGAAAGTGTCGGCGGCGAGTCGGGGAGTGAAGAGGCAATGCCGGACAAACGGCGAATGCCGAGCTGGCTGAAGACCCATCCCGATACCGATGAGCGGATCGCCGCGGCGAACGCCCGCGCCGGCGCAACCGGCGAGCTGCCCTTCAGCGACGCCGACTGGGCGACGGTGCGCGACGCTTGCCGGGAAAGCGACGATTAGAGCCTGTCGCGGTCGTAAGGTTCCCGCGCAAACGGCAACAAAAAACCCCGGCCGAAGGGCCGGGGTTTTTCGTCCGCAAGGTATGCGGGATCAGTCTTTCTTTTCGTTCTCTTTTAACGCCGCACCGAGGATGTCGCCGAGCGAAGCGCCAGAATCCGCCGATCCGAACTGTTCGACAGCCTCTTTTTCCTCCGCAACTTCACGCGCCTTGATGGAGACGTTGATGCGGCGCGTTTTGGAATCGATGGACGTCACGCGCGCGTCGATCTTGTCGCCAACCGCGAACCGTTCCGGGCGTTGCTCGGAACGTTCCTTGGAAAGGTCGGATTTGCGAATGAACGCTTTCGGTCCGTCTGCGCCGGAGATCTGAACTTCGATCCCGCCGGACTCGATGGCGGTTACCGTGCACGTCACATCGGCGCCGCGCTGCAATTCGCCGATCGCTTCCATCGGATCGGAACCGACCTGTTTCACGCCAAGCGAAATGCGTTCCTTTTCCGGATCGACGTCAAGGATTTTCGCTTTGACCATCTGGCCTTTTTCGTAATCCTTGATCGCGTCCTCGCCGGAACGGTTCCAGTCGAGATCGGAGAGATGGACCATGCCGTCCATTTCTTCGGTGAGACCAACAAACAGGCCAAACTCCGTGATGTTCTTGATCTCGCCTTCGATGACCGAATTGACCGGATGTTCTTCGGCGAAACGCTCCCACGGATTGTCGAGGCACTGCTTGAGACCGAGAGAAATCCGGCGTTTGGATTCATCGACTTCAAGCACCATAACTTCGACTTCCTGGGAGGTCGAAACGATTTTGCCCGGGTGCACGTTTTTCTTCACCCAGCTCATTTCCGAAACGTGGACGAGGCCTTCAATGCCGTCTTCCAGCTCAACAAAGGCGCCGTAATCGGTGATGTTGGTGACCTTGCCGCGGAACTTCGCGTCGATCGGGTATTTCGCCGCAACGCCTTCCCACGGATCCGGCGTCAGCTGCTTGATGCCGAGGGAGATGCGGTGCGTTTCCGGATTGATCTTGATGATCTTGACCCGGACGGTGTCGTTGACGCCCAGCACTTCCGACGGATGGTTGACGCGGCTCCAGGACATGTCGGTGACATGGAGGAGGCCGTCGACGCCCGGCGCAAGTTCAACGAATGCGCCATAGTCGGTGATGTTCTTCACAACGCCTTCGCGCTCGTCGCCCTCGTTCAGTTCCTTGACGACTTCCTGTCGATGTTCCGCGCGATCCTCCTCAAGGATTGAACGGCGGGAGACAACGATATTGCCGCGCCGCTTGTCCATTTTCAGAATGCGGAAGGGCTGCGGAATATTCATCAGCGGACCGGCGTCGCGCACCGGCCGAATGTCCACCTGACTGCCGGGCAGGAATGCAACGGCACCGCCAAGGTCGACCGTAAAGCCGCCTTTGACGCGGTTGAAAATCTCGCCGTCGACGCGCTCGCCGGAATCGAAGACTTTTTCGAGGCGCTCCCAGGCTTCCTCGCGGCGCGCTTTTTCGCGGCTGATAACAGCCTCGCCAAGGGCGTTTTCAACGCGTTCGACGTAAACTTCGACAGTGTCGCCGACGCTTAATTCTGAAGGTTTGCCGGGCTGCGAAAATTCCTTGAGCGGCACGCGGCCTTCGGTTTTGAGGCCGACGTCGATAACGGCGACGTCTTTTTCGATAGCCGTGATTTTGCCGGTGACAACGGTTTCTTCAAAATCCTGGCGATCGACAAGGGAGGCTTCAAGCATTTCCGCGAACGCGTCGCGGGTCGGGTTAAGGGTTTCAGTTGAAGACACGGGGTCTCAATACTCCATTCAGTTCGGCGCAAGCCGCATTGTTCAGGGCCGACCGGTTGATCCGGCGGTCTTTCCGGGATCCGTTACTTCGATCCCGGACGGTAAAGCCGAGTTAACGTTTAGCGGCGCAATCACGCTCATGAGCGGAAACACAAAAACCGCCCGTCAGCGCCTGCAACCAAGGGAAATACTCAGCCGCAGCGCTGAAGGGCGCCGTCAATAACGCGGCGCGCCGCCGCGAAGGCCGCGTCTATAGACAAATGAGTAGTGTCAAGCAACTCCGCGTCGTCGGCGCGGGTCATGGGGGCGTCGGCGCGGCCGGCGTCCCTTTCGTCCCGCTCCAGCAAGTCCTTGTAAACAGCCGCTTCCGTGAGGTCCGGGCGGGCCTCCACCAGCTCCAGCCAGCGGCGGTTGGCGCGCACCGTCGCATTGGCCGTCACGAAGAATTTCACTGAGGCGTCGGGACAGACCACCGTCCCGATATCGCGCCCGTCGAGGATTGCCCCGCGCACGCCGCCCGGCGGCGCCTTGGCGAAGCGGCGCTGAAAGTCGAGCAGCGCCGCCCGGACGTCAGGGTTTTTCGCGACCACGGACGAGGCGGCGCTGACGGCCCGGGTGCGGATATCCGCGCCTTCGATCGCTGCATGATCGTAGTCTCGCGCCGCGGCGGCCGCGCGCTGTTCGTCAGCCGGGTCGAGGCCCGCCCGCAGCATGCTCCAGGCGACCCCGCGGTAAAGGGTGCCCGTGTCCAGATAAGCGAATGCGTATTGTTCGGAAATGCGCCGCGCCAGCGTTCCCTTGCCGGATGCGGCCGGCCCATCGAGCGCAATAACGAAGGAAGCGTCCATGGGCGCTCTCCTTAACGAATTGGGGGCCCGTCAGGCAAGGCAAGCATCAGCGGCATATACGCCGCTTACGCAGCGCCCACATCGGCGCCGATTGCGGACATGGTTTCAACAAAGGCCGGAAAGCTCGTCGCGATCATGGCGCCGTCGTCAATCTCCACCGGCGAGCGCGCCGCGAGCCCCATGACCAGAAAGCTCATGGCGATACGGTGATCGTGTTCGACCTTCACCCGCCCGCCGCCCGCCGGCGGCGAACCGTCGCCAGCGACGCGCAGCCAATCCGGCCCGCTTTTGACGTCAACGCCGTTCGCGGCAAGACCGCTTTCCGTTGATGCAACGCGGTCGCTCTCCTTGACGCGCAACTCTTCCAGACCGTTCATCTTCGTTTCGCCAGTTGCGAACGCAGCGACTACCGACAGGATCGGATATTCGTCAATCATCGACGGCGCACGCTCCGCCGGAACGTCGACGCCGTGCAATACCGAATGACGGGCGCGAATGTCGGCGATGGGCTCGCCGCAGGACTCGCGCTGATTTTCAAACGCGATGTCAGCCCCCATGTCCTTCAGGGTTTGATAAAAGCCGGTACGCAGCGGATTAACGAGAACGTTTTTGATGGTGACGTCAGCCCCCGGCGTAATGACCGCCGCCGCCGCCAGAAATGCGGCCGACGACGGATCGCCGGGCACGGCGACTTCCGCCGCGCGAAGGCGCTGTCCCCCGCGCAGGGAAATGAACCGGCCGCCGGCCTCATCCGGCTCGAAGGATAGGTCGGCGCCGAAAGCGCCCAGCATGCGCTCCGTATGATCGCGGCAGAGCGCGGGCTCATGCACCCTCGTCACGCCCTCCGCGCCCAAAGCCGCCAGCAAGATCGCCGATTTCACCTGGGCCGACGGTTTCGCAAGCTTGCACGAAACCGCCTTCAGGCCGTCCCCCGCCTCAAGCGACACGGGCAGCCGGCTGTCCTGCGCCGTCGCCGTCACGCCCATCATACGCAAGGGCTCAAGCACCCGGCCCATGGGCCGGGATCGCAGGCTCTTGTCGCCGTCAAAGGACGCCGCAACGCCGGCGCCGGCGACAGCCCCCATAACCAACCGCACGCCGGTTCCTGAATTGCCGAAGTAAAGCCGCTGGTTCGGCGCGCGCCACGGCCCGCCGCGCACCTGCCAGTCGCCCCCGTCGCGCTCGATCTCAGCGCCAAGCGCGCGCATGGCGGCCGCGGTGCGCAGGACGTCTTCCCCTTCCAGCAGGCCGGATACTCGCGAGGCTCCGTCGGCCAGGGCGCCGAAGATCAGGGCCCGGTGAGAAATCGACTTGTCGCCGGGCGCAGCGCACGCGCCGGCGAGCGGGCGGGCCTTGCGGGCGATCATGGGGCCGGTCAGTTGGGACAATACAGGCATTCCTTCCAGAAGCCGCCGCGCGGCGGCGCTTGCGACGTCATTCCTTTTGACAGCCGGGCAAACGCGTGGCAACACGCCCGCCTCCTCCGACAAGACAACCATCGGCGATTCTCATGAGCAAACCAGAACTTGGCGTAAAACGAGACTGCCCCGAATGCGGCGCGCGGTTTTACGACCTCAACAAAGAGCCGGCGCACTGCCCGAAATGCGGCCATGAATTCGTGCCGGAATCGTTGCTCAAACCGCGCAAGACCCGCGCCGAAGAAGAAAGCGACGGCAAGGACAAGGAAGAGCCGGCGAAGCCGGAGCAGGAAACATCCCTTGAAAGCGCCGACGCAGAGAAAAAAGCGCCCGAGTCGAAACGCGCGGCAGCGCTCGATGAGGATGATGAAAACGAAGACGATGAGCTGGGCGCGCTGGGCGATCTCGACGTCGATCTCGACGATGACGACGACGATGACGATTCCGACAGTACAGGCCTGCTTGTGGACGACGATGAGGACGACGACGTTTCCTCGATCGTTAAGAAGGGCGGCGACGACGACTAATCCGGGCGACTGATGGACGCTTGCGCCGCCAGCATGGCGAGGCTAACGTCCAGCGCCCGTTCCGGCGGCTTGAAGGCCGCGCATCCGGTCCCAACCGGATCAACGAGTTTCGGGGCTATAGCTCAGTTGGGAGAGCGCTTGCATGGCATGCAAGAGGTCGGCGGTTCGATTCCGCCTAGCTCCACCACCGGATTACGGGATCAGATTACAAAGCGCCGCAGCGCGCTTCGGTCCGACATTCGATCTTCCATTGCGACGACAGTGACACAGAGCGACCTGGCGCACCCGGCATTGCAAGGCGACAGCTATAGCGATAAGCGTTTTGGCGCTACGGGGGGACGTCTAACGATGCGCAGTCACGCGGGGTAATGGGAAATGCCGCAAACTACAGTGCTTGTCGGCGGCTTCGGTTTCGTGGGTCGCAATATCCTGGAAGCGATTGAGTCCGACCGGACATTCTCCGAACTCGTCCCGGCCGTCATCGACGACCTTTCGAACGCCTGCCCGGGATATGAAGATGTCGACGCGCCGAGCCATATCGCGCCGTATCAGAACGCCTCCGCCACCGCGTTTTTGGATAGCCTTGGTGACGGACCGCGCACATTTGTCTTCCTCGCTGGCGAGACACGCGTCGCGGAGTCGAAAGACCGGCCGATGGATTTCATTGCCGCCAACATCACGGAACCTTCCCGTTTCGCACAAACAAACGTCCGGCCGGGGGACCACTTCATTCTGATTTCGACGGCCGGCGCGCTTTTTGACGGCACCTTCGAGGTGAGCGTTGCATCGCCTTACTGTCCGAAGAATTTTTATGGCGCGACAAAAGCCGCCGAAGAGATGGTGCTTGAAAAGCTCGTCAAAATGCGCGGCGGCGATTTCTCCATCGTGCGCATGACCAATGTCTTCGGACGTTTTTCCGACCGCAAAAAAAGCGCAATCCACGCCTTTACGCGCGCCGCCATCGCAGGCGACGAAGTGACGATAAACGGCGACGGCAAACAGACGCGCGACTTTATTTACGCCGGCGATGTTGGGCGCGGCATCGCGACGCTCGCGGAGCGGGCGCGTCGGGGCGAGACGACCGAACCGATCAACATGCTGGGCAGCGGCCAGTCCGTGGCGCTGATGGATGTTGTCGCCGCGATCGAAAAGGCGGGCGACCGGCCGCTTCGATACCAACAGATCGAAGCGAAAGAACTGATCGCAACGGAACCGCGCGACGTCATCGCCTCGCCCGCCGACGTCCGCGTCCTCCTCGGAGATACGATCACGCCGTTCGAAGAGGGGATCAAGCGGACGCATGCGTATTATGCCGACAGCGGCTGAGCATGTTTGAAGACGGGGGAACGAACGGTATGCGCGAGAAGCAAGGATTTGTCGGACGGTATGTGACATATCCCGACAAAGCCGCGGGACGAAAGAGCGAGGGCGGGCGCAGACTGCAAGGCTCAGTCCGGAAAAGCTCGCCCGACGCGCCGCTTGTCACCATCGTCACGGTCTGCTGGAACTCCGCACAAACGATCGAACAGACCATCCGCTCCGTACGGGAACAAACTTATGGAAATATCGAATACATAATCGTTGACGGCGCTTCGAGCGATACAACACTCGACATAATACGCAAATATGAAGCGGACATTGATTACTATGTGTCCGAGCCTGATGACGGCCTCTATTACGCCATGAACAAGGGCCTTGAACTGGCGCAGGGCGACTACATCCTGTTTCTCAATTCCGACGACTGGTACACGCCCGACGCTGTTAAGGCTCTTGTGGACGCGAGGGGTTACAGCGGCTGCGATTTCGTTTCGGCCCTGGCCCAGTTGATCGATGGGAACGGCGCTCCGACTCAGCCCCTTCGGTCGATGCCGTTTGACTCCTCACAGTATCTGCGCATGTCCGTCCGGCATGAAACAATGCTGATATCAAGTGATTTATATAATCGACTTGGCCCTTACGACACCGAGTATCGGATAATTGCAGACCTTGAGTTCACGCGTCGCCTTTTTAAGGCCGGCGCGACACACTATGAACTGGCGCGGCCCCTATTGAATTTCCGAACAACCGGCGTTTCCAGTACTGACAACTCCAGGCTCCAGCTTGAGACGGCGCAATTTCTAGCCGCCGAGTTTCCCTTTCTGAACGAATCCGAAACGCAACGGCTCGCGGACAACTGGGCCACAGGCCCACACGGGATAATCGCCATCGCTCTTGCGCACGCCGACAAGCCTGAGTTCGTTAAAGCGTGCCGCGCCCTGCTAGCAGACCGCAAGCGCAACGCCGGACCGGAGTGGCGAGATATTGATTTGTCCGCAATCGGCGCAGCTGACCGCCTGACGTTCCCGCTGGTTAGCGTTATCATTCCGTTTTACGCATCGGAAAACCACATTCACGCTACGCTCGATTCCGTCCTCGGCCAAACGCTCCGTGAGATTGAGGTAATTTGCGTTAATGATTGCGCGATAGACGGTACACAGACGGTTATTGACGAATACCGCCGCCGGGACCCGCGCCTGAGAACGGTAATCAATCAAAACAACCTGGGACCGGGCGCATCTCGAAACAAAGGCGTCGCCGCGGCGCGAGGTCGATATGTTCTGTTTCTCGACGCCGACGATACTCTTCCCCCCGACGCGCTACAGAAACTGTTCGACATAGCTGAACGGCTTGGCAGCACTATGGTGAGGGGAGCAATCAAAATTGCTCAGGGTGTTCACGGCCAAGCCTTAACCAAGGAAATCGTAAACTATCCCTGCGGCGTGACTGACAAGATCATTCCGAACGTTAATCTCGCCGCAATGCCGGAGCTGTTGCGCACAACCGAGGGACATACAACATACCTTTATGACGCAGACTTTGCCCGCGCGCACCCTTATCCAACGGACTTGCGGGTCGGCGAAGACAGTCTATTTCTGGCGCGCGCAATATGTGCAGCGCCGAAAATTACGCTTATCCCGAACGTCGTGTATCATTACCGCGCAAATCCAGACAGCGCGATGAACAAGTTTACGTCGCGCATGTTTTTCGATGCTCTTGAATGGCGGCGGCGCGCATGGAATTTATTAACTGACGTCGGCCAAAAAAGCATCGGCGAAAATCTACTGTTTAGTTATTGGAGTAAGAGCTTTTTCGAACGCCTTTCTCAGACATTGACGCCCGCCGAAACCGAGAAGTTCTTCGAAGCGTTAGGTCGTGCTTTGGAACAGGCTGGCTATCCGGGGTCGGAGGAGATACGAGACCCTCAATTGCGTTCAATCTTTGATACGGCGGTGCGCGAGGCAAAATTCGCCTCGACCAGGGCGCCCAGCCACCGCGAAAAGCGGCCGGACGATTACGGACGAAATGCGCCGCAGGCAGGCCATCTAGAAGTTGCAACGTTCGTTCTATGGGATTTTGGCGGCGCGGGTCAGGGAAGCCAACGACGCGTGGAGGCGCTGAGGCGCCACGGGGTCAACGCCGAAATTTACAGTGTATTTAAGAAGACAAGCAAACCTCATGTCAGGCAGGCGCCGATTATTCGAAAGCTCGGCGTTTCTGACGGCGATGACGCCGAGCTAAATAAAGCATGGCGAACTCATGCCGTGGTGACCGAGGAAGACACACGGGTTTTACAGGCCCGCGAGCTGTTTTCAAAAACCGGCGCCATCGTTGATTTTGATCAGATGGAGCCCGTTTTCGAAAGCGCCGACATCGTCCATCTCCACTGGATCGCCGGCATGATGGATTACGAAAAAGCCCCAATCTACCTGCGCGACAAGCCTGTGGTCTGGACACTGGCCGATATGAACGCATTTACGGGCGGGTGTCATTATTCGGAGGGCTGCGAGGGTTACAAACGCGAATGCCGCTCTTGTCCGCTATTGGGCGGCTCCAATTTCGCCCACGAGAACTGGAAAGTAAAAAAACGCGCCTATGACGAGCTTCAGAACTTGCATATCGTCTGTCCGTCGCAATGGCTGGCCGATCGCGCCGCCGAGAGCGCTTTGTTCCGTGGGCGGCCAATCCATGTAATCCCTAACGCACTGCCGGTTGACCGATTTCAGCCGACCAATAAGCTCGCCGCGCGACAGCAGCTCGGCCTGCCGCTGAACAAGAAGCTTGTCGTTTTCGGTGCTGCAAACATAAAGAATCCGCGCAAGGGCGGCGATATTCTTGCAGCCAGCATGGAGCGCCTTGCCGCGCCGGGGAGATCGGACGATGTCGAGGGACTGTTTTTCGGTTCGAGCGCCCTCGATATTGGCGTCAGGTCGCATGAAATGGGTCATGTGTCGGATGAGCAAAAACTGTCTTTGATATATGCCGCCGCTGATGCTTACGCATTTCCTTCACGCGAGGACAACGCACCGCTCACCGTCGCAGAAGCCCTTCTATCGGGCACGCCCGTCGTCGGGTTTTCGGTCGGGAATGTGCCGGAGCTCGTGACCCATCGCGATACAGGCTATATCGCTCGTTACGAGGACGTTAGCGATTTTGCTGAAGGTTTAGCGTGGGCGCTGGATCAGCCTCGATCCACGGACACGCTCGCTCGATCGCTACGCTGTTCCGCGGCCGCGCGCCGCTATAATGATCCGGATCGATCAGCGAAAGCGCATATCGCACTATATGAATCGATTTCCAAAAAGTGAGTAACCCGTTCAGGGCGCGAGCGAACCGACCGAGCGTTTCTCGAACCAAAGACATCCTCCCTTGATTGGGGGAAGCTTTGTCAAAAGCTCGTCCGGCAACGCTGCTTCGATCTCCGGCATGCAATTCCGAAACGCATATGACACCGAAAAGATGAGCGGAAAATGATTTCCGAACGCCAACATATAGGCGCCCAGCAGGTATTGCTCATTATAGTAACGATCGACCCAACGCGCCGGATAGTCGAGCGGCCAGAAGATGTCGTGTATTCCGATGATTACGCCGTCGGGGAGCCTGGGAAGCACGTCGATAAAGAAGACACTGACGTCTGAGTTCTGAAAACTGCGGTGGCTGCCGTCAAAGAACAGGATGTCGCCGGGCGCCAGGCGATTGAACTCCTCCAGCGCCAAGTCCTCCAGGGGCGCGCGATAAATCTCCGCACACAACTGGTCAATCTCCTCCCGCGGCTGCGGGTCGATTGAAATAATCTTTGTACTGAGTGAGTGGTCGCGAATGGCGCGCGCAAAAAACTTCGTCGAATTCCCTGATCCAATCTCAAATATTGTGTTCGGTTTCCTTGAAGCCGCCATCGCATAGGAGCTCATGCCGTCTAATGGCGGAAACCAGTCTTGCACCCATCTGGGTTCTGTGGCGTTGGGCGTCTGAGCCGGTATGTTGTTGAGGTGCGCCCCAAACGACCCGATCATTTCAATAAAGGTCAGTTGTTCGCCGTGTTTCGACCTGAATATTTCCTCGATGTATTCTGCATTTGGTTTTTCGTATCCCCACCGGGCCGCAAACCGCGGTGGAAAATTAATCTTTAAATGTGCGTGCATATCATCGCCATTATGTTGGTGTGATTCACAACTCGATAATCGCCACAGCCATAAAACACAAGTGAAATAAAGTACCGGCGCGCGTCTGCGGCCCAACGCTCGACACGCAGAGAAAATTGGCAGTCACGCGCGAATCGGAGCGGCATCAGCCTTTCGGCTGTAGTCGAGCCTTTCGCAAAGCGCCGCATAGCAATCACTCTCATCATTAAGCAGGTCCGCCGACACTTCGCGCCGCGGCCGCAGTGCAATCTCATCGCTTTTGCGACCGCTGTCGCCTGAAACTTCAATCACGGGGAGCAAGTCGCGCCAATGGTCTGTGTAGGGCAGCGCAAGCACATCCGTCATCATGCGCACGCCGCGATCCGGAGCCTCAACGAAATCTTCATAGCGCAAAATTCGAGCATCCGCGTACGCGTCGAGAAAGAGAAGATATCGGCGGCAATACTCATCCAGCGTGTCCGGCGCAAAATGAACCCAGCCATTGTTTCGAAGAGACAGAAACGAGTCTAGGGGATGACGTACTGTAACAAGGCCTCGCACCGGAAACCGACTCTGAATGATATCGCGCATAGTCGGCCTCTCGGCAGGACTGATTTCTGTACAGAAGTGAGAATGCGAATGGTCACGTATGATAAGCCTTCGCCCTGTGCGAGCGTAAGAGTCAAGCATCGCAGTAAGACTCGCGAGAAAAGTCTCGATGACTCCGCTGGCGTCCATAGGGCGAATGCCGGTCTGGGACTGCCGAAGTAAATCATAAGGCGCAAAATCTACATCCCACAAAGGGATTGGGCTAAGCGGATCGATTTCACTCAGCAATACAGTATTTGGCATCGCCTCAATGCAACGCGACAGGAGCGTCCCGCCGGTGCACGCAAAATGATGGATCATTCCAATCGGAGGCTGGTTCGCCGTATCGAGCGCGGCGCATGCGTCTTCGCAACGTTTCAAAAGACTTGGCAGAGGCTCAGTTTCTAAAGGCTCATCGTCCGCCTTGCTGCGCATTTCACCGAGCAGCGCCAGTGTTTCGTCGATTACGGACAACAAATTCCGTTCGCTTTTCATTGGCCTTGATTGTCTTCATCGCCCATTTCGGGACCATCGGATTTATCAGGCTCTATATCCGCGGCGCCATAACGGTCATCACCCGCATCAAGAGACACGTCCTCTACGAGCCTCGCGAACTCAGGCGCCTCGGCGGCCAACCGGTAAAGATGATTGGATGCATAGGTGAGTTTTCGGGTAACCTGAAGAAGCAGTTTGTCCTGGCGCTCCTTATCGGCGTAAAGAGTTGAAAATTTGCGCTGCAAATCCTTGAGGTCATCGTGCGCAACGGTTTGCAGTCGCAATGCGACGCGCAAATCGGAATCGGCTTTCTCAGCAATGGCGGCGCTTTTCTCAAGCGCGTCTCGTTGCGTTTTCGTTTCCGATTGCAACGTCTTTACCAGATTTTGTTGTTCCACAAGATCTTCACCAAGCGGGTTACGGAGAAAAAGCCAAACAGCCAGATCAGGATCAGCATCGTCAATAACAATAGACCGGTCGAAATGCCGCTCACCAAGCCAGTCGTGTAATTGATCCGACTGACCTGAAACGGCGGCCGTCGGCAATTTCGTGAAGCGAACAATTACGCTGGAAAACCTGACCAAGGCGTCGCACGCATCGAATTCTTTTAACAAGTCAAATTCCTGACCAAGCGAGTCTATGATAAGGAGATCGCGGCCACGGTGATCCTGCGGCAATCTCTCAATGAAGCTGGCGGGCGAAAGTGCGCCGATTGCCACGCGTTCCGTTTCCCTCAAGCCCGGAAATAGCGACTTCAACGCCCCCGTTTCGCCGATGGCAGTCAGCGCGTCAAAATTGTATCGCGTCAACTCGGGGCGTCTTCCCTCGCATATCACTGCGTTCTCTAACAGGCGAACACGATCCGCCGCCGGAATATTTTTTTGCAAAGCCGCTGCCCGAACCGGATCCGGCTCTGCAATACAGACATTTGACACTACACCGCGAAAATAACCGAAGCGTTCGTACAATACGCTCGGCCCGATATGCGCGATGGTATCCTGGGCGTCGAACGTCCTGAGAAGATCAATGAAGCTCATCGCCGTCCTGACTTAGCGCGAAAAGACGCTCTTTATTGCGCGAACCGGCGCCGTCAGTCGCCATGACGTCGATTTACGAATGCGATCGATCGCAGTCTTTAATGCTGCGACCTCCTTTTTCGCATTCTGATACTCTCCTTCAGCGTCCCTGGCGCGATCTTCAGCTCTGCGGCGCGTGTGGTCCATCTGTTTGAGACTAGACTCAAGATCGAGAACCTGACGCAGCAAAATCTCGCTCGCCTCTCTATCGTAGGCTTGACTCGCTTCGGTCAGCGCAGCGTTTTCTTGCGTGAGGCGACGGTTTTCAGCTTGCAACTGTTTTATCTGCGCATCGGATGTCGCCAGCTGTTGCTGCAACGCTTTTGACGAAGCATCTATTTCGTCCACGCGCTTTGATAACTCATGCAGTTCTCTGGCGGCCATGCCGAGCGTGTCGTCAAGCGGTAATTCGTTCGTCGGCGCCACACTACTCGCCTCCAACTCGAATAGCAGTTGCGCCGCCGGTTGATACTGACGGACCGCAAACAAGGCGATCAGGAGCATGAGCGGAGGCGCCTCCGGCGAACGCGACGCCAATTCCTGCGGTGGCTGGCGCCCCGAAAACGCCGCACTGAACGCCGATCGAAAATATTGCTCGTCAGTTGCGTCACGCTCTATCACAAGCATGTTGCGCCGATATCGGCGAATGACGGCTAAGGATTTTTCAGCCTCGCGAATCCATTCCTGTAACGGCGCATTGTCATAGTTACCGTCCACAATCGCGCCGGCGACTGACCGCGCAGGATGCTCGTATATTACGAGGCCTTTCCCGTTCCCGGCGTCCAATTGTCGTTCAAAAAACTCAAGACGCAGATATCGCTGAAACGATTTTTCATTGTTCGTTGTATAATAAAAGAACGACCGCCCGCCTGTCGTGACGGGAGAAAGTTCCTGATGTTTCGACTGAATCTTCAAGGGATGCCTGACCTGAAATGACCGATTTCGGCGCGGTCAGCTATTATGCATATCGCATCTGCTAGTCAATTGCGCCCGCCTGCGGCGCACCCCGATAGCGCGCAAGCCTCCGAATATCGCCCCTGTTCTCTCTGCGTTACTCAGGTTTGTTGTGCTTGCTTAAATGAATTCCACATTCTGTTTTCGCTTGTCCGGCCCATCTGCCGGACCGGGCGTCGTCCGGGTCGGCAGCGCGTTCGGTGCAGGGAATACAGCCGATCGAGAAATAGTTTTCCTTGATCAGGGGATGGACGGGCAGGCGATGGGTTGAGCTATACGCGTTAACTTGCGCGTGGCTCCAGTCCGCAGGAGGATTTAGCTTGAAGCGTGATAGAACCGCCTTTCACACCAGGATTCTGTAACTCCTACACAAAAACCCTCTTGAATTCGAACGCTAAAAGTCTTTCTCAAAACCGTCAACAACCTGTCTTTTTCGCATCAAAAAGCCAGACGCGCCGGTTCGCGGGAGAGCGGCCAAAGGGGACTTGCGTATCCGTCCATGCAGAGGCTATGGCGTTTTCTTGTTTAGTTTTGATATGCTTGACGGCATGTGACTCTCGGAGAGATTGATGAAAATCCTGGTGATCGGCGGAGACGGGTTTTGCGGCTGGCCGACGGCGCTGCATTTGTCCAATCTTGGCCATGATGTT
>JANQJK010000002.1 GCA_028281665.1 Hyphococcus sp. | reverse complement strand
CCGCGCTTTTCAGGTCAGTCATTTTCTGTCCCGACATCGAACCTGTAACGTCAAGGACCATCGCCAGCTCGATGCGCCCTGCGCCTTCCGGCGTAATCTCGACGCACTTGTCCATGTCAAGGACGGGAATTTTCGCGACAGAGAGCAGATACGTCTTAATCTCGCCTGTCATGCAGGTCCGGATGTTGCCGCTCGACTGTACGTTGAACGTGACGTCCCAGCCGGGCAGCAGATTGTCTTCGTAGTTGAAGTTTTCCAGAAAAAACTGGTCGCCAAAGGCTTCAAGCTCCGTTGCGCTCAGCGTGTCGTCATCAGACTGAAGTTGCGCAACCGCAAGGGAAGCGGCGTCCATCGACTCGATCATGTCAGCGCGGACCGCGTTCCAGCGGGAGTAGTCGACAGCGCCGCCGACAAAAAGAAACAGCGTGCCGGACATAAGCACGAAAATCATGCCGATGTTCCCGCGTCTGTCACGGAAGAAGCCGTTCAACTCAAAACTCTTCCTGAGACGGTCTCCGAAACGATGAAGTCTGCCTGAAAATGTGCGCATTTCGTCCTCGGCTCGCAAAACGACGATTACCCGGCGACGTAACAGACTCAGCGTTAAGGGGGTGTTATGGATCGTGGTTAAAATTTTAACGCGCGCGACTGCGTTCATTTTAGAGAAAGGAGTATTTCTTTTTAGACATGCGGTTTGCCATTTGCCGCTGTCGGCATTCGCGGTTAACGTTATGCCTTAAAGGCATTGGGGATTTTTTGATGATCGAACGATACGCTTGTCGCCGTGCGCTGGCCGGCGCGCTGCCGGGCCTGACATCGGCAACGCCCGTATGGGCCGGGGAAACAATCTACCTCACCGCCGCCGACCTTGTGGCCGTTGAGGGTGACCCGCTCTCCGAGATCGCCGTTCTGGAGAGCGTTTCGTGCGTCATGAAGGCGGGAGAGGTCTTCAGGGACGAGCCGAACGCGGGCGACTGACCGCCCCGCCATCTCAGAAAAGCAAAAACATACTAGTATTTTAATGGGTTAACGCCGGCTTTGCCTGCTTGAGGCGAAGTGGCGGCGCACGCCTTCGATGACGCGACAAAACCGGTCAATCCATGTTATTAACCATAACTGGAATCGCCGGATGCGTGCGTGGAGGGGTCGTCATGGGCTTATCGGTTAAACAGAAACTTGCAGGCTGTGCGTGCGCAGCGATTGCAGCGGCGTTGGTTTCCGCGCCGGCGATGGCCGGCGGTCGATGCGGCGGATCGCTCGCCATTGACGCCGCGACGACGCTCGCCGATGTGGCGCGCCGATGCAATGTTAATCTCTCGGCGCTCTACGAAGCCAATCCCGGCGTCGATCCGCGTAATGTGACGTCGGGAACCTATCTCGCGATCCCGGACGAGGAATCTTTGTATGCGACGTCGAGCGCTCCGGCGGCGGCGACGAATGAATCGGACGCAACATATTATTATAGCCCGGTTACGGACGACCACGGCCTGTCCGGCGATTACCCGGACGAGGCGATACGCAATTACGATGCACGCGTCTCTACGCGGGTCCGCCTGCGCGGCGTTCGGCTCGCTTCGGCCGATCCTGTGTGGCGGCGCGAAGCGACGCGCGGGGGCGGGCGGTCATACGCGGCTGATCGGTTAAGCTATCAGCAGCGATCGGCGGCGCGTATTCACAATGCCGGCGTGCCGACGATTGCGGCGCCGACGAATCCGTCGCTGCGCAATAGCATCTCCGCAACCGCCGGCGCGTCGGAGGTGATCTCCTGCGCACCGCTGCATAACGACAACCAGGGGCGATTACGGAAAGTCCGCAAGATCATTTCGACGCCGACCGACACTTACGTCGAGGTGGAGCCGATTTCGACTGGCGAGTTCGATTGCACGCTGATCAAGACGACAAGCGCCGCTGATGTGGCTCCGACGCCGGGTGTGCCGGCGGCCCATTACGGCATCGCGCCGAAGACGTCGCAGTATTCTGCGCCGGCGACGAGCGGATACCGACTGCCTGACTTCAATGAAATCAACCCGAAAGCTGCGAACGAGCCGAGAAAGATTTCAGTAAGCGGCGACATTGTCGGCGAGGCGAATGGCTGTCTGGTATTGGACGCGGGCGTCGGCGGGCGCTGGGCGCTTGCGGCTGCGCCGGGCGCGGACAGCCTGGTCGGCAAACATGTGACCGCGTGGGGTGTCGCCAGCCAGTCGGGCGCCTGCGGCGCCGCGCCGACTATGATCGTCAGTCACGCCGTTTACGCTGAGCCGTGGAACGGTCGCTAAGGGACGCGCTTTGATGGCAAACACAGAAACGCCGGTCGTGCAGGAAACGGCCGGCGCTGCGGCGAACATCCTCGCCTTATTCAACGAAAACCCGGTAATCGGGTATGGCGGCGTTATTGTCGTCATACTTTTGATCCTGATGGCGATCCGCCGTCTGTCGCAGGGGGACGACGCCAAGGGCGATGCTGACGGCGACGGTTGACGAACCGTCAGCAGCAGGCGCCGCCCAAAGGCGTATCGCCGCCGGACCCGAACGGCGACACTGTCCCGCATCCGGGAAAGATGCCGTAATGGGTCGTCTCATCTCCGATGAAGTCAAACGATTCCGCGAAGCGCGACTCCTGCAACATCCGGAATGTGTTGCCGCAGACGGGAAACACGCGGCCGCGCTCAATATGGTGCTGCGCGTCCAGCGCAAAAACGCTCTCGCTGTTTTCAATCCCGCCGCGATAGATCACGGCCTGCCCGTAGTCTTCGCATGACCCTTCGAGCCCTTCTATCCGAAAGAGGCGGTACGTGGCGGAATGGAAGGCGGCGGGCGCCAGTTTGTCGCGCAGCGCCGGGCTGTTGATTGTCAACGGCCGGTCGGTAACAAGGCGCGGGTCCGCAAATCCGGCGCGCCCCGCAATGGTCAGAAAATCGTTCCAGTAAAGAGCGCCGGCGAGGCACTCGCCATGAGCGGCCGGATCGTTGCGAAGAGACGGCGGCAGCCGGCGATCCGCATAGACATCCGCGAAATAGAATTCGCCGCCGGGCTTCAGCAATCGCCAGGCGGCGCGAAACACCGCTTCCTTGTCGGCGACAAGGTTGATCACGCAATTGGAGACGATAACGTCGAAACTCGACGGCGCCAGATCGAGCGCGTCCAGCTTCTCGATGTCTCCTTCGAGGAATTCGACATTCGCGTAGCCGAAGCGATCCGCATGCCAATCAAGAGTGTCGCGCGCAATAGCGAGCTGTTCCGGCGTCATGTCGACGCCGACAACGGCGCCGTTCGGGCCCGCAAGCTGCGCCAGCGCATAGGCGTCGCGGCCGGAACCGGATCCAAGGTCGAGAATGCGCGCGCCACTGAGCGCCATCGGCGCCAGCAGTCCGCAGCCATAGTAACGCGCCGAGACTTCCGGATGCACGTTGGCGAGAACCGGCGCCAGCCACGGCGGCGTATCTTCCAGCGTGCAACAGGCGTCGGTCTTGAGATCGCCCGATGATTGCAGCGTGCCGCCGTAATATTCCTTTACGTTGTCCTGAATGTTCATGCGGGCTTTCCGGTGCTTAACTGCCGGACAGTAATCGCCGGGTTCCGGTGGAACGGCAACAGGGCGCCGCCGCGCCGGCTTACGTCTGGCGTGATTGTGATGGCCGGCAATACGCCGCGAAGTCGTCAATTTTCCGCTTTGATGCGGCGCTATCGTTCGGCCGGTTCGAATTTAGGGATGACGATGCTCGCAAGCCTCAGATCCAGTTTGCACGGAATTGCCGAGGCGCGGCTCGATGCTGCGGCGAAAACCTATCTGAGCGACCCGCGCATCAAGGCGCCGGACTTTTCGAAGCCTGCTGGCGCGCCGTCGCTGGTCGGGCCGGACTCCATTTCATGGCGTATCTTCAAAAACCCGGTGACGCTGTTCATCGGCGGCGTTGCGGCGGTGTTTATGGAGTTCGCCGATCCGAAAGTGCGAACCGGCGTCTGGGAGCATTCGAACTTTCGCACCGACCCCGTGTTGCGATTAAAGCGAACGGGGCTTGCGGCGATGGTGACCGTATACGGCGCCCGTCCGCTGGCCGAGAAAATGATCGCCGACGTGACGCGGATGCACGCCCGCGTTTCAGGAACGCTGCCCTCCGGGAAGACGTACAACGCTCTTGATCCGGCGCTGTTGACGTGGGTGCAGGCGACAGCGGCTTTCGGCTTCCTCGAAGCCTACAGCGCTTATGCCGCGCCGCTGAGCGATGACGATCGCGACCGATATTACCGCGAGGGCCGAACGGCCGCCGCCCTTTACGGCGCCACGGGCGCGCCGCAATCTCTGGCGGAGCAGCGATCGCTGTTTGAGCGCGCGGCGGGCCGGCTGGAAGCGAGCGACATCGTCTTTGAGTTTCGCAACATCATGCGACGCGCTCCAGCTTTTCCGCCGCCCGCCCACCTTATCCAGCGCACGCTCGTGCGCGCCGCCGTTGATATTGTGCCGGCGCCGATCCGCGACGTTCTGGGGTTGGCGCCGCGCTTTGGATTGCGGCCTTTCGAGCGGCCCGTCGTGGAGCGTCTGGCGCGCCGTGGCGAGCGATATCTCTTACGGTCGAGCCCGGCGGCGCAGGCCTGCCGACGCCTCGGTCTGCCGGAGGATTACCTCTATCCGGCGCGATAGGTCTGCCAGCTATTGCACGGGCCAATTGTTTGCAAGCGACGCGCAACGGCGCTAACGAGTGGCGCCAGACGCCTGAGCAAGAGCCCTCATGACCGCCATTACGCCTGAGATCATCGCCGATCACGGCCTGAAGCCCGAAGAATACGACCGGATCAGGGAGCATATGGGCCGCGAGCCCAACCTTGTTGAACTGGGGATTTTTTCCGTCATGTGGTCGGAGCATTGCTCCTACAAATCGTCCCGGCGGCATCTGAAGAAACTGCCCACATCGGCGCCCTGGGTGATTCAGGGGCCGGGCGAAAATGCGGGCGTCATCGATATCGGCGACGGCTATGCGGCGATCTTCAAGATGGAAAGCCATAACCACCCGTCCTTCATCGAACCCTATCAGGGTGCGGCGACCGGCGTCGGCGGCATCATGCGCGACGTGTTCACCATGGGTGCGCGGCCTGTCGCCAATATGAATGCCCTGCGCTTCGGCGAATGGAACCATCCCAAAACGCGCCACCTCGTTTCCGGCGTGGTCGCGGGCATTGGCGGTTACGGCAATTGCATGGGCGTGCCGACGGTCGGCGGCGAGACGAATTTCGACGCCGGCTATAACGGCAACATTCTCGTCAACGCGATGACCGTGGGCATCGCCGAGAAAGGACGCATATTTTATTCCGCCGCCCGCGGCGCCGGCAATCCGGTCGTTTATGTAGGCTCCAAAACCGGGCGGGACGGCATTCATGGCGCCACCATGGCGTCGGCGGAATTCGACGATGCGTCCGACGAAAAACGCCCGACGGTGCAGGTTGGCGATCCGTTTACGGAAAAACTGCTCCTTGAAGCCTGTCTTGAGCTGATGGCGTCTGACGCAATCATCGCCATACAGGACATGGGGGCGGCGGGCCTGACGTCGTCGTCGGTCGAGATGGCCGCCAAGGGCGGCGGCGGTTTCGTGCTGGATCTCGATAACGTGCCGCAACGGGAAGACGGCATGACGGCCTATGAAATGATGCTGTCTGAGTCCCAGGAGCGCATGCTCATGGTGTTGCAGCCGGACCGCGAAGACAAAGCCCGCGCCATTTTCGAAAAATGGGGCGTTGACTTTGCCGTTATCGGCGAGACGACCCGCGACGGGCGGCTCATCATCAAGCATGGCGGAGAGATCGTCGCCGACATGCCGGTAAAGCCGCTTGCCGACGACGCGCCCAATTATGACCGGCCTTTTGAAGAGACGCCGGCGCCCGCCGAACTGGAAGACCCGAGCGTCGCTGTGCGCGAAGCGCGGATTACGCTCACGGCGGAGAAGTCCTGCGAGGAAATGGAACAGATCGCCGGCGCGCTGGTCGCGGATCGTATCGTGACCCTTGACGGCGTCGACGGCGCGGGATGGTCGGCCGCGAAAGGAGAGGCGGTTATCTATGCGCGCCTGACCCGGGGGGAGGCGACATTCGACTCCGTGCGCGAGGCTGCGGAAAATTTGCAATCCGCAGGCGTCGTTGAGCGCACCGTAAGCGAAACGCACGAAGAAACCGTGAGTCTCGCGGAAGGCCCCGGAGGCGACACGATCCTGACCACGCTCGCGACGCTGATGGAAACACCGGACCTCTGCTCGCGCCGTTGGATCTGGGAGCAGTACGATCACACCGTGATGGGCGACACGGTGATCGAGCCGGGCGGCGACGCAGCGCTTGCGCGCGTGCATGGAACCAATCGCGGCCTTGCAATCTCTACCGATGTGACGCCCCGTTACGTGAAGGCCGATCCGCGCATGGGCGGGAAGCAGGCCGTCGCCGAAACCTTCCGCAATATCTGCGCAACCGGCGCCGCGCCCCTGGCGATTACCAACTGCCTCAATTTCGGCAATCCCGAACGCCCGGAAATCATGGGCCAGTTTGTCGGCGCCGTTGAAGGCGTTGCTGAAGCTTGCGAGGCGCTCGGCTATCCCGTCGTTTCCGGTAACGTTTCTCTCTACAATGAAACAAACGGACAGGCGATTCCGCCGACCCCGGCGATCGGCGGCGTTGGCGTTATCGAAGACGTCACGAAGGCGACGCGGGTCGGTGGCGCCGAGATGGGGGAAGAACTGATCGCCATTGGCATTACCCGCGGGTGGCTCGGTCAGTCGGTTTACCTGCGCGATCTGTTCGACATCACGGAGGGCGCGCCGCCGCCGGTCGATCTCGAAGCGGAACGCAAAAACGGCGAGCTGATCCGTAAGCTGATAGACGAAGGGTTGATTACGGCATGTCACGACGTCTCTGATGGCGGTCTTGTTGTTGCGGCGGCGGAGATGGCGCTGGCGGCGGGCCGCGGGCTCAGTCTCCACACGCCGGTGAAGGCGAGAAAAGCCGCCTTCTGGTTTGGGGAAGATCAGGGGCGTTACCTTGTCGCCGCAACGCCCTCGGCGGCGGATACGCTGCTCCTCAAGGCGGCGATGGCGGGCGTGCAGGCGTCGCGCATTGGGCGATTTGGCGGACCGGACATCGTGCTGGATGAGAAAGATGCGATCTCCCTGCTTGATTTGTCTGATATTTTTGACTCGCGCCTGCGCGACTACATGAACGCTGAAACAGTGAAGGAGAGCCCCATGCCCATGGCGGCCGACGACATCAAGAAGCTGATCCTTGAGGCCATGCCCGACGCGGAAATCGAAATCGAGGATCTCGCCGGCGACGGCGACCACTACCGCGCGCGCATCGTCTCGGCAGCCTTCAACGGCAAATCCCGCGTTCAGCAGCATCAGTTGGTCTACAGAGCATTGAAGGGCCGGATGGGCGGCGAACTGCACGCGCTGGCGCTGGAGACTGAGGCGTTGGAGTAAAATGCTCCGAAACCTCGTCGCCGTCATTCTGGCCACGGTCATCGGGCTTACTGTCGCAAAGTTTATCGAAGGCCTGATTGGCGGCGGCGTCGCGGCGGGCGCGCGGGAGTTTGGCGGTCTCGTCGCCGGCTATTTTGCGGGCGCGTTCATCGCCGCGGCGATTGCCTTGCTTATCGGGCGACGATGGGTGCCGCTGGGCTGGCTCGGCGCCGCGACAATTCTGTTTGCGTCCGTCATTACGCTCGCGACATTTTCGCTGCCGCTGCTCCTGTGGCCGCTTTCGGCTGCTGCATGCGGCGCTGGCGGTTGGCTTGCCGTCACGCTACTGAAAGCGGAGATGCAATACCGCCAGGGCAAGCAAGACGAGACCCTCTTTGACTGACGCGATCCCAGCCGCAACGATCATCCTGCTGCGTGACGCGCCGCAACTGGAAGTCCTGATGATCGAGCGCCACGCCGACACGCCCTTTGCCGGCGGCGCCATCGTCTTTCCGGGCGGTCGCATTGAGCCCTCGGACGGGGCGGACGAATGGCGCGAGTATTGCGACGGCGTAGAGGACGTGCCGGCGGAAGAGTTCGCTCCGCGCGTGGCCGCCATCCGCGAAGCGTTCGAGGAAGTGGGCGTTCTCTATGCCCGGAGTAATGGCGCGCTCGTTTCCAACAAACAGGCGGCAGCGCTCAACGACCGGCGCAAGGCGGTCGAAGACGACGACCGTCTCTTCCTCGACTTAATCAAGTCGAACGGATTGCGGCTGGCGCTCGACGCGCTGCATCTGTTCGCCCGCTGGGAGCCGCCTGTGCGCGGCCACGACAATATGCGCCGCTATCACACGTGGTTTTTCGCCGCCAAATCGCCGGACGGTCAGGAAGCGCGCGAAGACGGCAATGAGGCGACGGAGGCGTTTTGGGCGGCGCCATCGGCAATCCTCTCTTCCTGCGATGCTGGGGAGCGAAAGGCGATTTTCCCGACCCGGCGCAATGTCGAACTCTTGAACGTCAGCGGCGGCGCGCAGGAAGTCATCGATTTCGCGGCGAGGCGGCGCATCGATGTTATTGTGCCGGACATAATCGAGCGCGACGGCGAGCATTACCTCACGATTCCGGCGGATATGGGGTATCCGATTACGGAGCAATCGGTGAAAACGGCTTTTCGCGGTTAGGGCGCCGGATCGATCCGGAATATGTCCCCGCCAAGGGTCAGGACATAAAGATTGCCGTCATTGTCTTCGCCGAAGCCGACCATGCTTCCCAGCGTCCCGACGTCCGGCGTCAGGACGTTCGTCTCCAGAATGAAATCGTCCGATGAAACCGTCGATCCTTGCGAGATTTCGTTTACCGGGATCGACCAGATGTTGTCCGAGATGAAATCGGAAAAGAAATATCGCCCGTCGAGCGCGGCGATTGGGCCGCGATAAACATAACCGCCATTGATGGACCGGCCCTGGCGGTCGCCTGTTCCGTGATCGTATTCTGCGATTGGCGGCGTGAAGGAGGGATCGTCTGCCCCCTGTTCCCGCGCAGTGCCTTCGCGGACCGGCCAGCCGAAATTGAGCGCCGTCGTTGTCCCGGCTGGGATCAAATCGATCTCCTCGATGTCGCCCTGACCGACGTCGCCGATATAGAGATCGCCCGTGTCGCGGTCGAAACCTGACTTGAACGGATTACGAAGCCCATATGCGAAAATTTCATCCGCGCCGGGAGACGTCGCAAAGGGATTGTCTGACGGGATGGCGTAGTTGCGCGACACATTCGTTGGAAAGTCATCGGAGGTCGGATCGATGCGCAGGATGGCGCCGAGAATGGTGTTTCGGTCCTGACCGTTGCCAAATGGATCGCCGCTGCCGCCGCCGTCGCCCAGTGCGATGTAAAGGTAATCGTCCGGCCCGAACCCGATCCAGCCGCCATTGTGGTTGGTGTCCGGCTGCGCAACGGTGAGAATAAGGAGTTCGCTGCCGGGATCCGCCTGATTTGGCGCAAAGGGAAAGCGCGTGTATCGGCGAATCTCCGTGTCGCCGGCATTGTTCGTCACGTGTACGTAAAAATGGCCGCTGGTGGTGTAATCCGGCGCCGGCGCGAGGCCAAGAAGACCTCCTTCGCCGGCCGTGCCGACGCTCGACCGGATGTCAAGAAACGGCGTTCCGCTTACCGTGCCTGTGGCCGGGTTAAAAAGGCGGATGACCCCTTCGCGCTCCGCAACAAAGACATCGCTGGCGCCCGGACGACCGGTCAAAAAAAGCGGTGCATCGAGACCGGTGGCGACGCGCACGAGGCGGTAAGGCTCGGGGCCGTCCGTTACCGTGATTTGCAGGGCGAGATCGGTGGTTTGAAATCCGTCGCTCACCCGAATGATGACGTCATACACGTTGTCGCGCCCTGCGTCGCGCGGACGCTCGAAGTTCGGCGCGGTGTCGAAGGACAGCGCGCCATTATCGGTAATCGAAAAGCGCGACGCATCGGCGCCGCCCGCGATGGAAAAGGTCAAAGGGTCGCCGTCAGGGTCGTTTGCGGTCGCGGTGTATATGACGCCGGTTGCATCTTCCGCCGCGTTTGCACTTGCCGCCGACGTAAAGGCGGCCGGCATGTTGCCTGGCGGGGGCGGCGGCATGTCAGGCGTTGAATCCGAACAGGCGATGAGAGAACCGGCAACCAACAACAAAACGGTCGCCGACCGATATGACCGAAACATGACAACGACTCCGAACAACCGACACATAATATCATATCGCGGCGGCTTTGCACGCGCAGTCGGTTAATCGAGTGTGTCCGGTCCGGTCGGCTTTTTACGTGCTCGCCAAGCGTCAATCGCCCGTGCGGTGACGATGAGCGCCACAAGGTCATACGCTGCATGGGTCACAATTGGCGTCAAAAGATTGCCGGTTATGGCGAAAAGGATGCCGATCCAGACGCCCACGAGACCGGCAATGAGTGCGTAGAGCGCGGTGCGCCAGTGGACCGCGCCAAATATTAAATTGCTGACAAGTATGGCCACAAACATCGGCGTAAGTTTTGCGGTCGCAGTTTGCAGCACGCCGCGGAAAAGCAGCTCCTCGAATATTCCGGCGAACAGCGCCATCAAAACGATGCGCAGCGGCGTAAAACGGAAACCGATTTGCGCGAAGAACTCGATTTGCGACTGACGAAAACGCGCTGGCGCCGGTTGCGGCGTCGCCATGAGCCACGAGAGCAGGAGGACAAGCGGCGCCGCGCCGGCAAGACCTATGGCTGCGTCCCCGAGCGACCAGCGAAACTGCGGCGCGAGGGGCGTGTTTGTGATGATTGAAAGTCCGTAGGCGACGACGCCGAGAAAGGCCGTGCCCGCCAACGCGATGACGAGCGCCTTTGGATTGTCGTCGGTACCGCCGGTCGCCATCCGCTCAACGACGCTTCAACGACCCAAGCAGTCCGCGCACGAGTTCCCGGGAGAGGGTGCGCACCGCTGTCTTGAGCGCGGCCTCGCCGACGCTCTGGCGGTTTGATCGACGCCGCGACGTTTTTCTGCTGCGCGCTTTTTCTTCGCGGTTGCGCGCGCGTTCTTCGGCTTCGGCGGCGCGCTCGGCCCGTTCCTGGAGGATCTCGTAGGCGGACTCGCGGTCAACGGGCGTCGTGTGTTTTTCGCCGATGTCAGACCGGGCGAGAACGTCGGCGCGCTCCGCCTTCGAAACCGGTCCCATGCGCGAGGACGGCGGCCGGATGAGCGTCCGCTCAACGACGCCGGGGGCGCCCTTGGCTTTAAGGGTCGAGACCAGCGCCTCGCCGATTCCAAGTTCGGTGATCACATCAAGGGTCTTGAATTGAGGGTTCGGGCGAAAGGTATCCGCCGCGGCTTTCACAACCCGCCGTTCGCGCGGCGTATAGGCGCGCAGCGCATGCTGCACGCGGTTGCCGAGCTGGCTCGAAACAGAATCCGGCACGTCCAGCGGGTTTTGCGTAACAAAGAAAACGCCGACGCCCTTCGACCGAATAAGACGCACGACCTGTTCGACTTTTTCAAGCAACGCCTTCGGCGCTTCATCGAACAGAAGATGCGCCTCGTCAAAAAAGAAAACGAGCTTGGGTTTTTCAGGATCGCCGACTTCCGGCAGTTCTTCAAAGAGTTCCGACAGGAGCCATAACAGAAACGTCGCATAGAGTTTGGGCGTCTGCATCAGCTTGTCGGCGGCGAGGATGTTGATCAGTCCCGCGCCATCCTCGGCCTTGTCGAGGAACTGTTTGATGTCGAGCGCCGGTTCGCCGAAGAAGAGTTCCGCGCCCTGTTCTTCTAGGGTCAGCAGCCTGCGCTGGATTGCGCCGACGCTGGCGGTCGACACATGGCCGTATTCCGCTGACAGCTCCTTGCGTCGATTGGCGACCTCCACCAGCAGCGCGCGCAAATCTTTCAGATCGAGAAGAAGCAGGCCTTCATCGTCAGCCAGGCGAAAGGCGAGCGTGAGGACGCCTTCCTGCGTGTCGTTGAGGCCAAGAAGCCGCGAAAGAAGGAGCGGACCCATTTCGGTCACGGTCGCCCGGACCGGATGGCCCTGTTCGCCGAAGAGATCCCAAAGCCGGACCGGGAACGCCGCCGGCTCGTAAGGATCAAGACCGATCGTTGTGGCGCGCTTGGTCAGGAAATCCTTGATCACGATCGGCTGGGACAGGCCGGTCAGATCGCCCTTCACGTCCGAGACGAATACGGGAACCCCTGCGCTCGACAAGCCCTCCGCGATGATTTGCAGCGTGACTGTTTTTCCCGTTCCGGTTGCGCCGGAAATCAGCCCGTGGCGATTGGCGTATTTCAGGTCGAGGAATTGCTGGGTCTCGCTTTTGCCGAGAAACACGGCGTTTTCTGTCATTTTGACCGGTCCTGGAATGATGGATGGCGCGAGGCGCGGGGGCGATCTTCCCGTTTACGGCGGGCCAGCCGGTCGAGCAAGAGTAGTGCATTGAAATCGCCGGTTTTTTCCTGTCCGGCCCGCGGCTGCGGCCATTGTGGCGCCGCGCAAAAGACGATAATAAGGCGCGAGCCGGGACGGTGCGGGAATTGCAGCATACGTCAGTCACACTGGTTCGCACCGGGTAAGGAAGGGTGTTCGTGTCATGTTCCGTTTACTGTTGATCATCTCTGTTTCGCTCGCCGTCATCATCGGACTGTCGAAACTCACCAATCGCGAGGAAGCGGTTGCCGATGCATTTGAGGGCGCCGCGGACGCCGTTAGCGAAACGGTTGAGAATGCGGCGGAAGCCGCCGGCGACCTGATGGACGGTGAAGCCGAACCGGCCAGCGAGGACGTGGTCCCTGCCGACGACGCTGCGGAGGCGGAGGGCGGAGAGGCCGAGCCCGTCATGGATCAGCTCGAAGCCGCCGGTGAAGACACCGTGGACATGCTGGGCGACGCGGCTGATACGGCCGGTGACGCAATTGCAGAGACGGCGGAAAGCGGCGCCGCTGTCGCGGGCGAGCTTGCCGGCGACGGCACCGACGTGGTTGAGGATGTCGTTGAAGACGTTGCCGAAACGGCCGAGGAAGCAGCGGCGGACGTAGCTGAGGCTGCGGAAGAAGCGGTTGGCGAAGAGACGCCTGACGCTCCTGAGCCAAGTGAAGAAAACTGATCTTCAAGGCTGCCGCGGGCGCACTTGCTTAACGTCGTGTTAAGCAAAGCCAATAAAATTTTAACAGATTTGAAGCGGGTCAGCGGTTATGACGCTGAAAGGCGCCGTTCCGCGCGCTTCTTTGATGAGCAGGGTGTGCCATGATCGACCTCGACCATCTGGACAAGTATGTCGCCGGCGATGCCGGTCTGCGCGATGAGATTCTGGAGATATTTGCCGAGCAGGCCAGCGTGCTGGGCGAACAGTTTAATGTTTCCGCGACCGATGAAGGCTGGCGCAATGTCGCGCATGCGCTGAAGGGCGCATCCCGCGGGGTCGGCGCCTGGGCGCTCGGGGATCTGTGCGAGGAAGCGGAATACCTGATCGGAGAAATCGCCGGCAAGGCTGAACGCCGCGCCGCAATCCTCGTTTCGATCCGTCAGAAAATTGACTCCGCGCTCGCCGAAGTCCGCCGCCTGCGAGAGATCGCGGCCTGATCTGCCAGCTTATTCTCCGCTCGGGGTCAACGCCGTAATTCAGCCATCGCCCCTTCGATGCCGGACAGGGTAAGCGGAAACATGCGCTCGCCCATTAGCTCCCGAACCAGCTGTGTCGACGGCGTATAATCCCAGCTCACTTCTTTCACGGGATTGAGCCAGATCGCGCTTTCGTAAATGTCCGTGACCCGCTGCATCCAGACCGCGCCGGCCTCTTCATTGAAGTATTCGACCGAGCCGCCGGGGACCGTGATTTCGTAGGGCGACATGGACGCGTCGCCGACAAAGATAACCTTATAATCGTGCGGATATTTGTGCAGCACGTCCCAGGTCGGTATTTTTTCCGTCCAGCGCCGGCGATTGTCCTTCCACACAAAGTCGTAGAGGCAATTGTGGAAGTAAAAATACTCCATGTGCTTGAACTCGGCGCGCGCCGCGGAGAAAAGCTCCTCCGACAGTTTGATAAACGGATCCATTGATCCGCCTACGTCAAAAAAGATCAGCACCTTGATCGTGTTGCGGCGCTCAGGCCGCATCTGGATGTCGAGATAGCCTGCGCGAGCGGTCGCATCTATCGTACCGTCAAGATCAAACTCATCAGGCGCGCCTTGTCGCGCAAATCGGCGGAGTTTGCGCAACGCCACCTTGATGTTCCGTGTGCCAAGCTCGACGCTGTCATCCAGGTTTTTGTATTCTCGCTTTTCCCACACTTTGACGGCGCGGCCTTGCCGTTTGCCTTCATTGCCGATGCGCACGCCTTCGGGGTTGTATCCGCCCGATCCAAATGGCGACGTGCCCCCGGCGCCGATCCATTTGTTACCGCCTTGATGTCGTTTCTTTTGCTCCTCAAGGCGCTCTTTCAGGGTCTCCATCAGTTTATCCCACCCGCCGAGCGCTTCGATCTCCTTCTTTTCCTCTTCGGTAAAGTAGCGATCGGTCAGCACCTTCAGCCATTCTTCGGGGATTTCAGCGTTGACGCCGTCCGCGACGCTTTCGATCCCTTTGAAGACATGAGCGAAGACGCGATCGAACTTGTCGAGATTGCGCTCATCTTTCACGAGCGACGATCGCGAAAGGTAGTAAAAATCCTCCACGTCGCGATTGGCGAGATCGGCGTCCATCGCCTCCATCAGCGTCAGATATTCCCGCAGGGAGACGGGCAGGCCCGCAGACTTCAATTCGTGAAAGAACTTTGTGAACATGAAGTCGTTTATACGCGAAGCGGCCTGGCCTTGCGAGAGCGGCGCGCAGTGCGTCGGTCGGGCTCAGGGCGTATCGGGGCGCGCGAGCTTCGCCATTCTCCGGCGCAGGAAATCCCGCGTCGCGTTATCTTCGCACAAACCGATGGCGCGGGTATAGGCGGCCAGTGCCTCGTCGGGGCGTTCAAGGGCTGAAAGAACGTGCGCCCGAACGGCCCAGTAGGCCTGGTATCGATTTACCCGGTTCTGCTCGACCTCGTCGAGCGCGCGCAGGGCGTCGCCGTTCTCTCCGGCCGCAGCGAGGGCGCCCGCATAGCCGACCCGCGCTCCAATCGATGGAGCCAGTTCTATCAGGCGACGATAAAGAACAAGAATGTCGTTTCTGGTGTCGCGGTCGTGGAGTTTCGCAGCGGCGTGGGCCGACTGGATTGCGGCCTCGATCTGAAAGCGCCCCGCAGTGCTGAATGTCCACGCCCGCGCCAGCGCCTGTTCCGCTGTGCCGATCATTTCGCGATCCCACAGGGCGGCGTCCTGATCGGCCAGCGCCACAAACCGACCATCAACAATGCGGGCGTTTCGACGGGCCTCGGCGTGGAGCAACAGCGCAACAAGGCCGTGGGCCTCCGGCGCGTTCGGCGCCGTTTCGACGGCGAGGCGCGCCAGAAAAATTGCCTCGCGCGTCAGCCCCCCGCAACGGGCGTCGGCGCCGTCGGCGGCGTCCCATCCCGCCGTGTACGCCGCGTAGATTGCATCGAGCACGTCATCGAGTCTGGCGTTGAATTCATCCTGTTCGGGCGTTTCAAACGGGATTCCTGCATCTTTGATTTTTCGTTTCGCGCGCACCAGCCGTTGCGCCATGGTCGCCGGGGCGACAAGAAACGCCGAGGCAATACGCGCCGCGTCAAGGCCAAGCACTGTCTGAAGCATGAGCGGCGTGCGCACCGTCTTGTCGATCGCCGGATGCGCGCACACGAACAGCAGTTTCAGACGCTCGTCGGGAAATTCGCGCTCATCGAGCAGCGCTGCATCGGCTTCCTCCGCAGCGAGAACTAGCGTCGGCTCGCTTTCGTCACGGGTGCGCGCGCGGCGGGCCTGATCAATCAGCTTGCGGCGCGCCGTCGTGAGAAGCCAGGCTTCGGGAGAGTCCGGCGCGCCGGTTTTTGGCCAATGCTCCAGCGCCGCGCGAAATGCGTCGGCGAGGGCGTCTTCCGCTGCGGCGACGTCGCGGGTGCGCGCGGTCAGCCATGCCAGAAGACGCCCGTATGATTCGCGCGCGGCGTATTCGGCGACTATCCGCGCGTCGGTCATACCTTACCCGCCGAGGTTCCAGATAGGTCGCACCTCGACATGTCCCGCCGCAGCGCAGGGGCATCGCGCCGCCCAGTCGAGGGCGTCATCGAGATTGCTCGCCTCGATCAGGTAGTATCCGCCGAGCTGCTCCTTGCCGTCCGCAAACGGACCATCCTCGACGCTGGAGGCAAGCACGCGCTTCCCGTTTTGCGAATGATCGAGCGGATCGCTGGCAATATGCGCGCCCGCCTTTTGCAACGCTTCCGTATACGCCATATAGGCGCCAACCACCTCGGTTTTTTCTTCCGACGACAGGGCCTCCCAGCCGTCTTCATCGTTATAAAGCAGAAACAGATACTTCATTTCGTATGATCCTCCAGGCTCGGGATGACGCGCACGTCGACGAACCCACGCTCCGCCGCCGGGCATTTCGCGGCCCATTCCGCGCCGGTTTCGAGGTCCGGAACGTCGATGACGGCGAATCCGCCGAGCTGTTCCTTGGCGTCCGGGTAAGGGCCGTCTTCCACGCGGCGCACGCCATCGCGCACCGATACGACTGTCGCCGTAGACGGCGGTTCAAGGGCCTCGCCGCCCAGATGAACGCCCGCTTCCGTCATCGCGGCGCCAAAGGCGTACCAGGCGCCCATATAGCCATCGAATTCCTTTTTGTTGTCGCGAAGTGCGAAGTCCTCCGGCGCTTCGTTCGCCAGAATAAGCAATTTCATGACTGTCTCCTTGTCTTGTCGCCCAATGGGCGCGGTCATATGCAAGACGGGCGAATACGTCGTTGATCGACCGTTCTCCGAAAAAATTCTCAGTCGCCGAGGATTCGCAACAGATTGTTGCGGATCTTGTTCAGCCGCAACCGTAACGGCCCCTCCGTCGTATCGGCAATCACCGTTTCAAGATCATAAAGGACAGAGCGCGCCTCGCTCGATCGCACCCGGCTTTTTATCCAGCCGACGGCGGCAATGCGCTCGCCTCGCTCAACGGCCGCAACGCGATGAATGGTGGATGATGGATAGAGGACGACGGTGCCGGCGGGCAGTTTGATGTGGTCAGCGTGTCCGGCCTCGTCAACGATGAGCGCGCCGCCGCCATATTCGTCGGGATCATTCAGAAAGAGTGTGAATGAGAGGTCGGCGCGAACGCCTTCGATATAGGCGGCGTCTACGTGGTCGTCATATGCCATGCCGGGCGCGTATCGGCTGATCAGCGTGCGTGCGAAGACTGCGGGTTGCGCCGCGGCGTTGAAGACCGGGTTTGCGCGCAGCGCCGATTCGATTTTGACGAGCGCCCCGCGAACGGGCGGCGCCTTGGCGTCCGCCTGGATGTTGCTTTTGGCGATTTTCGCAGCGCCGCCGGCTGTTGCCTTTCCGTCACGCCAGAGATTTTCGTCTGCGAGCACGCCGCGAATGGCCGCGCATTCGGCGGAACTGAGGATTTCGGGGATCTGAAGCAGCATGGCTGGTTGAATTTTCGCATTGCCTGAGAGGCGCGAGGGAATATCATGATTATGCCGGACTGGGAGGCGTAAGATGAAACGCAGGCTGAAACTCGTTGCGGGTCTTTCGACATTGTCTTTTACAAGCGCGCTGGCGGTTGCCGGCTGCGGCGGCGAGGGAGAGGGCGAAGGCGCGGAGGGCGCCGATGCGCCTGTCGCCGTGGTGGACGGCGAAGGAGAAGCTGAGGGCGAAGGCGAAGGGTTTCGAGCCTCGGAAGGCGAGGGAGAGGGCGAGGGAGAAAACGAAGGCGCCGCGCGCAGCGGCGACCCGGCCGACGACGACGTTGAATATCTCTATCGCCTCGGCATGGTGCGCGGTCATCTCGCCGCGTTTATCGAACTCTATCGCGCCGGCGCGTTTGACATGGCGGCGACGCATGTCAAACACCCGGAAAGCGAATTGTATGAGGAACTGGTCCCTGCCTTTGCTGCACGCGGCAAGCCCGGATTCTCCGACGCGCTGAGCACGCTCGCGAATGCGGCAGCAGATGGCGGCGATGTTGAGGCGGCATACGAAGCGACCGTTTCAGCGATACGGGCCAACGCCCCTGTGAGCAACGTATCCGTTTTGCTGTTGTCGATCTCAAAGCTTGTGACGACGGCTGCCGAAGAGTTTGACATCGGCGTTGGCGAAGACGGCGCCATCACGGAACCACACGAGTATCAGGATGCATATGGCTTCCTGTCGGCGGCGCGTGAAATGCTTTCTGAAATCGAAACCGGAGACATCAACGCAAGCGAAGCGATCGCCGTTGCTCACGAACAGATCGATCTTTCGCTCGCGTCCTTTGCAGGACTTGTCGTTGAGGAAACCGAAGGAACGTCGGCAACGCTTTACGGCGCGGCGGCTCGGATTGAGATCGCAGCGCTCGGGCTTTAGTTGTCCCGCCAGGGCGCGCGTTTTTCGTCGCGGGCCTCGCGCTGAAGGTCTTTTGGATTCCATGGTCCGAAACTGAATGACCGCGCGCCTTCCTGCGGCGCATAACCGGTCATGGTTACGCGATGAGGGTTGGCGGCCTCGCCCGCGCCTTTCAGGCGTGCTTCGTCGGTCACGTATTTCACGCCGGACTGTCGCCTGACGGAGTCCGGGAAAAGCGTCATCAGATCCAGGATTTCCTGCGGCATGTCCTCCCGGACATTGAGACCAAGCTCGCGGGCTTCGCCGAAATGGATCGGGTAATCATGGGTCCAGCGACCGGACGACAACTGTTCGGCAATGGAGATAGCGGCATTGTCCGAAACCGTGCCGGACAGCAGCTCCCGCGCGGCCCGCTGCAATTGCGTAATCGCCATGGCGCCGACATCGGCGAGCACCAGCGTATAATCTTCCGTATTCTGAATGGGTTTTTCCTGTGCGACGCGCAAGACGGACGCGGCGGGGAGGCCGCCGATCTGCGGATCGATCGGGCCAAGAACCGCATGCTGCGAGAGGACAATCTCGTCGGCCGCAAGCGCGAGCAACGTGCCGCCGGACATGGCGTAGTGCGGCACGAATACCGTCGTGCGGGCCGGATGGGCCTTGATGGCGCGCGCAATCTGCAATGCAGGCAACACGAGCCCGCCCGGCGTGTGCAGGATGAACTCAAGCGGCTTGTTCGGCGGCGTGCGCCTGACCGCATCGAGCACGTCTTCAGCGTCGTTGAGATCGATATAGCGCAGCATCGGGATGCCAAGGAGGCCCATTGGCTCCTGTCGGTGGACGATGGCGATAATCCGGCTTTTGCGTTTTTTTTGCAGTCGCGAAAAAGCGCCGATCAGCTGTGCATGGCGCTGGCTCGCCGCCCATTGCCGCGAGAAAATAAAAAGCAATATCAAGAGAATGGGCAGAATGCCCCACAAGCCGTCCATGAACCCCTCAATTCCCCAAAAGACGCTACTCTTGAAGTTTAGGGGCTTTTAGGGAGGCTGGAAAGGGCGTGCGCCTCACGCGCCTTCGCGGCGCGCCAGGAATGCGAGACGTTCGAACAAATGCACGTCCTGCTCGTTCTTCAGGAGCGCGCCGTGCAGCGGCGGGATCGCTTTGCGCGGATCGCGTTCGCTCAACACTTCTTCAGGCACGTCTTCTGACAAAAGAAGTTTCAGCCAGTCGAGCAATTCCGATGTGGACGGCTTCTTTTTTAATCCGGGCGCATCGCGCACTTCATAAAAGATTTTGAGCGCGTCGGCGACGAGGCGTTTCTTGATGCCGGGGAAATGGACCTCGACAATTTCGGTCATCGTCTCCGGGTCGGGAAACTTGATATAATGGAAGAAGCAGCGCCGCAGGAATGCGTCGGGCAGTTCTTTCTCGTTGTTCGACGAGATGATGACGATCGGGCGCTTTTCGGCCTTCACCGTTTCGCCGGTCTCGTAGACGAAGAATTCCATCCGATCTAGCTCCTGCAAGAGATCGTTCGGGAATTCGATGTCGGCCTTGTCGATTTCGTCGATCAGGAGGACGGGGCGCTCGTCCGACGTAAATGCTTCCCAGAGCTTGCCGCGCTTGATGTAGTTTTTTACGTCGCGGGCCTTTTCCTCGCCGAGCTGGCCGTCGCGCAGGCGGGCGACCGCGTCATACTCATAAAGACCCTGATGGGCTTTCGTGGTGGACTTCACATGCCACTCGATGAGCGGTGCGCCGATGGCCTTTGCGACCTCAATCGCCAGAACGGTCTTGCCCGTGCCGGGCTCGCCTTTCACCAGCAGGGGGCGCTCCAGCGTCACCGCGGCGTTGACGGCCACTTTCAGATCTTCCGTCGCGATATAGTCTTTGGTGCCGACAAACTTGGCCAAGGCCTGCTCCATTGCTGCGTTGCGGCAAGACTAACGGCGCCGGTTTGGCCCTGCAATACTAAGGCGCAGTGGAGATTTTTCGGGTTTTGCATTGATATTCTAATATAAAACCCCGACCTCCTGCGGACTAACCGGAGCAGGAAAATGGCTGAAATTTACGACTTCGACGCAACCGCCCTCGACGGCAAGCCAGTCGATCTGGCGGATTATCGCGGCAAGGTGCTGCTGGTGGTCAATGTGGCGTCAAAATGCGGATTTACCCCCCAGTATGAGGGGCTTGAGGCGTTATACCGTCAGCATAAGGATGAAGGTTTCGAAATCCTCGGATTCCCAAGCAATCAGTTCGGCGCGCAGGAGCCGGGCGACGCTGAAGAAATCGCAACCTTCTGTTCGACAACCTATGGCGTGTCTTTCCCGATGTTTGAAAAGACAGACGTCAACGGCTCGGACGCGCATCCCTTATACAAATGGATCAAGGGACAACAAAAGGGCATTGCGGGCACGCGCGACATCAAATGGAACTTCACCAAGTTTCTCGTCGACCGCGACGGCAATGTCGTTCAGCGCTTCGGGCCGCAGGATAAGCCGGAAGCCATCGCAAAGCATGTGGCGAAGCTGGTTTAGCGCCGTCGCACGTCGCGCAGGATTTCGCGGGCTGCATTATGTCCCGGCGCGCCGGTGACGCCGCCTCCGGGATGGGCGCCGGACCCGCACAGATATAGATTCGCAATCGGCGTTCGGTAGTCCGCGTATCCGAGCGCAGGGCGCGCTGAAAACATCTGATCGAGAGACAGCCGCCCGTGAAAGATGTCGCCCCCTGTGAGACCGAACTTTCGTTCGAGATCGAGGGGTGAGTGAATCTGGCGCGCGATCACAGCGTCCCGGAAATTCGGCGCGTAGCGCGTGACCGTGTCGACAATCAGATCGGCGGCGTCTTCGCGCGCATCGTCCCATGATCGTCCATTGGACAGTTCCGGCGCGAAGTGCTGACAGAAGAGGCTGGCGACGTGAGCGCCGTCGGGGGCGAGCGTATCGTCAATCGTCGAGGGGATCAGCATTTCAATGATCGGCGACTTCGACCAGCCGAACTGACGCGCATCGAGATAGGCGCGGTCGAGATAATCGACGCTCGGCCCGATGATAATGCCGGATTTATGGTGATCGGCGCCGTCCTTGCCGGGGAGGCAGGAAAAATCCGGGAGCTCCGAGAGCGCGACATTCATACGGAACGTACCTGATCCGCATGCGTAGTTTTTCATGCGCTTTGCAAACGGCGGCGCGAGCGCATCAAGACCGGTGAGTTCGGTGAACAGCAGTTTTGGATTGACGTTGGAGACAACCAGGTCGGCGCGCAGCGTTTCGCCGTTTTCAAGCTCCGCGCCGGTCGCGGCGCCGTTTTCGACGATCACGCGTTTGACGGCCGCATCCATCCGAATGGTAGCGCCGCGCCCTTCCGCCGCCTGCGCCATCGCCTGGGTGATCGCGCCCATGCCGCCGATCGCATGGCCCCAGAAGCCGGAGCGCCCGCCAATGTCGCCGAAAACATGGTGCAGCAGCACATATGCGGTGCCGGGCGCATGGGGCGATGCGTAATTCCCGACAATGCCGTCAAAGGCGAAGGCGGCGACAATGGCGGGGTGTTCGAACCAGTGCGCCAGGAACTCGGTCGCTGACTTCGTGAAGAGGTCCAGCAACATCTGCTGGTCCGGGAGGGCGAGTTTTCGAAAATGATTGCCGGTCCTCACAAGACGCCAGGCGTTATGAAAGCCGCCGCCCGCCCAGCTGGTTCCCACATTGGGCGGCGTTTCCAGAACGAGCTTGCGCAAAACCTCCGCGGCAGTCTCAAGGGCCGCGTAGTAGGCAGGCAGCGCCGCAGCGTCCGCTTCGGAATGGCGGGCGAACTCGGCCTGCGTCTTCGCCAGGTCGTATGAGTTTTGAAGATACTGTCCCGGTTCCGTTCCAAGGGGCCAGAAATTTGGCTGCGCCCGTTCGACGATCTTTAGGCCGTGGGCGTAGAGATCGAGGTCGTCGATGACGCGCTGGTTCAAAAGGCTGACTGTGTAGCTGGCAACCGAGTTCCTGAAACCGGGGTGGAATTCCTCCGTCACCGCCGCGCCGCCAATGACATGACGGCGCTCCAGCACTGTTACGTCGAGCCCGGCGCGGGCGAGGTAAAAGGCGCAGACGAGTCCGTTATGGCCGCCGCCGATGATCAAGGCGTCGGTCAAACAGCAAGCCCGATTTCTTTCAGGCGCTGCTTGAGGAAGGCGTCGGCGGTGATGTCCGAATATTTTGCGCCGTCGCCCTTGCAGCTTTCGAGACAGGAAAGCACGGCGTCCGGGTGCGGATGCATGAAGAAAGGCATTGAATAGCGCGAGACGTTCGGGCCCTTTGGATTGACAACCCGATGGGTCGTCGCCGGGATCACGTCATTGCAGGCGCGCGCGAGCATATCGCCGGCGTCGACGATCAGGTTGTCCGGCTCCGTCTCGACAGGCAACCATTTGCCGTCGCGGTCGAGGAGTTCGAGACCGGCGCCGTTTGCAGCCACCAGAATTGTAATGAGGTTGATGTCCTCATGGGCGGCGGCGCGAATGGCGTTCGGGTTTGCGCCCTCCGGCACCGGCGGATAGTGCAGCAGGCGCAGGATCGAATTGCCATCGGTGGCCATGCGCCGGAAGTATTCCTTATCGACGTCGAGCGAAGGGGCGAGCGCCTCAAGCATGACCATGCCAGCCTCTTCGAGGGCGTTGTAAAGCGTCAGGAACGTTTGGCGGAACTGACCAGGCTCGTCGGGCCAGACATTGGCGGGGTAAATTTCCGCGAGCGGCGAGGCCCCGTCGAATTCCCGGCCCACATGCCAGAATTCCTTGAGATCGGGATGCTCTGAGTCCTTTGCGTGTTCGGTTCCGAAAGGCGTATAGCCGCGCTGCCCGTCTACGCCCGCCGCGTATTTCATTTTCTCATCCGTCGGCAGCGCAAAGAAAGCCTCACTGAGCGCGTAGGCGCTCGCCAGGAGATCGCGCGACACGCCGTGATCTTTCAGGATGATGAAGCCGAAATACTTGAACCCTTCATAAAGCGCCTCCTCGAAGGCCTTGCGGGACGTGTCGTCGCCGTCCGTGAACGCTTTGAGGCTCAACTCCGGCACGCGGTCATATTTTCGGGTCATGCGGATTCCGCTGATTTCTGGGTTTTTTCGCAAAAGCTTCCTTAACTATGGCGGTTTACGATTGTCGCGGCGAGGACGCAATGGTGCTGAAACTGACCCTAAAGCCTGGTGAACGGGCCGCCGTTAACGGCGCGGTGATTGTCAACGGCGATCGCCGGGCGAGCCTTGTTATTGAAAACAGGGCCCGGGTCCTGCGCGAGATCGATATCATGCAGCCGGAGGAGGCGACGACGCCGGCCCGGCGGATCTATTTCCCGGTCATGATGATGTATCTTGACGCCTCAACGAGAAAGACGATGAGCGCCGAATTCGAAGCACGACTCACGGAGTTCATCTCTGCGGTTACCGACAGCGAGGCGCTTGGAACCTGCGCGGGCGTCGCCGCGGATGTTGCCAATGAGGATTACTACAAAGCGTTACGGAAGTGCCGTTCGCTGATGGAATTCGAAGAATCGCGTCTCGCCCATGTCCTATGAAGCTTACGCAAAGACGCAGCGCGCCGCGGGCGCGCCGCGCGATGCGGAGTATCGCGCGTTCGCCAGGTCAACGCGCTCGCTCCTGGCGGTTGACGCGGACAATGCGCAAAGCCTTGCGGAGGCGTTGCACGTTAATCGATCCCTGTGGGAAGCCCTGGCCAGCGATTGCGCCAGCGAGGCCAACCAGTTGCCTGAAGAAACGCGCGCGAGGATTATCGGTCTGGCTCGCTGGGTCAGCGACTATTCCCGCCGGGTCTTGCGCCGGGAAGAGACTGTCGATGCGCTCGTCGACATCAACCGGATCATGATGGACGGTCTTGCCGGCAAGGCACCCGCAAACGGCTAGATCACGACAAACGACTTACCGGCGCGACACGCTCAGTCTTTCTTTTCCAGCTCTTTGGCCTGCTTACGCAGCGATTCGATCATTTTCCGGCGCTGCGATTCCTCCTGCTCGGCGCGCTTCTCCATGTCGGAAATCGCCTTTTCGAGCGCCGCTGCGCGGTTTTCGGGTTTTGCTTCCTCGCCCGTGAGGCAGATGACCGTGTGGTATACGAACTTGTTTTCGTCGTCGCCGGCCTCGTCCTTGTACTCCAGCATCACCGGCTCGCCTTCGTCGCCTTCATGAATGCAGCCCGCGCTGGTCCATGTGTTGCCGTTGCCGGTGCTCACCCATTTCATGACGTCTTCGCCGTCGCCATGATCCTCGCCGTGAATGCGTATCACCCGTTGTTGGCCGTCGCCGTCGTCAAACTCCATGACGCGGACGCGATCGCCGACGACAACATCGTCAAAAATGACCTCGTCCTCGACGCCGGTGAAGACCAGCACCCGTTTTTCCTTGATGACTTTCTTTTTCTCCTCGAAAACGACGTCGTCATCTTTTTCCGCCGCGGCGTAACCGTAACTCGCTGTTGCTGCGAGGCCCGCGGTGATGAGCGCCGCAGCGCCGACCCCGCCGATTATGCGTCGCGCCATGGATGCAGGCGTTCTCAAAAGCATCAGTCTCTCCTTCAAGGGGTGGCCCAACGACAGGCCATAAGCGGTTTCGGATCCGCGAACGGATTTCATGATGGCGCTGGCATATGCGCCGGCGGATTTCGGGCCGCCGCAGCGAGCCAGAACATAGGCGTCGCAGGCGGCTTCCTGGTCGGAGCGGAAGGCCTTGCCGGCGATGTGGGCGAGCGGATTTGGCCATTGCACGGCCTGTAGCACCAGGGCTGCAAAGCTGGCGGTCAGATCGCCGCGCGCGATATGGGCAAATTCATGAGCAAGGGCGAGGCGACGCTCCCTGGCGTTGAATGTTGTATCGAACGAAGCGGGGAGAAAGACGCAAGGTCTTAGCAGGCCCATAACGAGCGGCCCGGTTTCGTCGGCATAAAGACGAACCGCCGGACATCGGCGAAGGCCCAGCTCGCGGGCAATCTCTGCGGCTTCGTGCTGAAGCGAGGCGCTAGCCGGCGCCGATTGCTCAATCGCATGGCGCATCGCCCGGCGCTGATCTTCAAGGCGTATGGCAACCCAGGCGAAGGCGACTGTAACCCAGAGGAAGAGGGCGATGGCGGCGCAGAGCGCGATCCAATCGATTCCCGGCGGCGCAGCTTGCAAAGGCGTGGCGGCAATGCCGGCCGGTATGAATATCGTCTCAACAACCGCCGGCGGGGCAAGGACATTGAGTTCCGGCAGGAAAAGACGCGCCACCGGCGCGAGCCACAATGCGTAAGCGGCCCGTGCGCCGAACGCCCGTGCAAATGGCCGGCGGATGATCAGCACCAGCAGGATCAGGGCGGCGACGGCGAGCGATGTTTCGCCAAAGCCAAGCAGCAGGTCAGTCGCGCTCACGTTTTAACTCCGCGACAATCGTTTCCAGTTCGTCGATGTCGTCAGCAGACAGACCGCGCGCGTCCGCGAGATGCGCGACCAGCGGCGCCGCGCGGCCGTCAAACAGCTTGTCCGCAAGCATTTCCGTTTCTCCCGCAGCGTATTCCGCCCGCGTGATTAACGGACGGTAAAGATAGCGCCGCCCTTCGCTCCGATGACCGAGCGCGCCCTTTTCGACAAGTCTCGCGAGGAGGGTCTTCACCGTCTTGCCGCTCCACTTTGTCTTGCCGGCAATGCGGCGCGTAACGTCGCTCGCCGCGAGGGGGCTCTCCGCCCACAACACGTCCATCACCTCGAATTCGGCATTGGAGATCGGCTTGTCCATAAGGCCCATCGTTCGACTACAGATGTAGTCTAAACATGAGACTACATCTGTAGTCAATAGGGCTGCCCCGCAGGCTGGCGCATCTGAAGAACGCTTTGTAGGGTCGGTGTGGGGGAGAGGACCGGTGGAACGGCGAGGGGCGCGCCGCTGGCCCGTCCGGTCGACTACAATAACAATAACGAGCAGCGTCGCTTTGAGAACGCCGCGAGAGCCGGCTCCCATCATTGGAACAGCGCGATGGAGACGCTCGAAGAATTCAGACGAGGAATAAAGATAAAATGAAACGGACGTTCCTGGGAACCATTGCCGCCTCCGCGTTTCTCGTCTTCAGCGGACACGCGGCGGCGGTCGATCTCAAATCCGCTGTCGATGCCGACTACGACTATATTTTTGAGCTGTACAAGCATTTCCACGCCAATCCGGAACTGTCGTTCAAGGAGAGCGAAAGCGCCGCGCGCATGCAGGCGGAGCTTGAACCGCTTGGCTTTGAGGTCACGACGGGGATCGGCGATAAGTGGGTAAGAAAGAAAATGAAAGCGGATGTCGGCGACGTGCTCGACGGCGTAGGCGGTTACGGCCTTGTCGCAGTGATGGAAAACGGCGAGGGGCCGACATTGCTGCTGCGCGCGGACATGGATGCGCTGCCCCTTGAGGAGAAAACGGGGCTTCCTTACGCGTCCACGGTAACCGCCGTTGATTATCGCGGGCAGGAAGCGCCGGTCATGCACGCCTGCGCTCATGACAGCCACATGGCGATCCTGATCGGGGCGGCGCGCCGCCTCGCCGCCATGAAGGATCAGTGGTCCGGCACGCTGGTGCTCATTGGTCAGCCAGCGGAGGAAGTGGGCCTTGGCGCCATGGCGATGATCGAGGAAGGGCTCTACAAGAAATTTCCAAAGCCCGACTATGTCCTTGCAACCCATACGTCCGGTTGGGATTCCGCCGGCGACGTCACCTACACGTCAGGTTATGCCCTCGCCAATGTGGACAGCGTCGATATCTATGTGAAAGGCGTCGGCGCGCACGGGTCCGCGCCGCAGTTTGGCAAGGATCCGATTGTGATTGGCGCGCAGATCGTCAACGCCCTACAGACCTTAGTTTCGCGCGAACTCGACCCGCTGCAATCGGGCGTCGTCACGGTCGGTGCATTTCAGGCTGGCTATAAACACAACATCATTCCCGATGCGGCGCATTTGCAGATCACGGTGCGTTCCTACGAAGATGACGTGCGCGAGAAACTGCTTGCCGGGATCAAGCGTATCGCCGAGGCGCAGGCGCGGTCTGCGGGCCTGCCGGACGACATGATGCCCGAGGTCGTGATTGAGGACACGTATACGCCGTCGACCTACAACGATCCGGCGATGACGGAACGGGTCATGAGTGCGGTCGCCGCCGAGATTGGCGAGGCGCGCGTATATGCGCGGGCGCCATCCATGGGAGGAGAAGACTTCAGCCGCTTCGGGCGTACCGACGAGGACATCCCGACGGTGATCTTCTGGACCGGCGGTAATGACCCGGCGGCAATGAAAGCAGCGCGCGAAGGAAAAGGGCCTTTGCCGCCGGCGAACCACTCACCGTTCTTCGCGCCGATCCCTGAGCCAACACTCAAGACGGGCGTTCATGCCATGACGGCGGGTGCGCTGGAGCTGCTCGGCAAGCCATAAGTAGCTTTTCGCTATTTGCGTTCCAGCAACAGCTTGCCTTCTTTCTCGACCTTTCCGGCGATGGTTTCCGCGATCGAAGCCAGAATGCCGGGCAGTGTGGCTGTGATGCGCACGTGTTGAGGGAATATGTCAATCTCGCCAGTGATGGTTTGGCCGAGCCCCCTGGCGACGAAGGTCAGACGATCGTCCGTCTCCCAATTTTCGCTGAACTTGAACACCATGCCGCCGGACAATTGCTGGTGCAGTTTTTCGGACCCTTCGCGAAAGCGCGCGCGCGCTTCGTCGAGGCCAAGGTCGTGAGACATAGTGACTGTCACAGGTCTCGCCATTGGAACGTAGTCCGTGATGCTTCGCGCCTAGAGATAGGGGCCCGGACCGGCCGTTCAATGCGCTATGGCGCCATCGCGGCTTAATTTATTGGCCTTATCGGGCTCGCTAGACTAGCATTCGGGGCGCCGGAATTCGGGAGAGGCCCTCATGAAAGTCTTGATCTTGCTTGTCTCGTTGCTCGCGCTCGGACTTGGGCTGGCGATTGCAATCGCAGGACCGGGCGCCGGCTGGGGGCTCTGGGAATTTCCAGTTGCTTTTAAGATTTACGGCAAGCTTGCCCCGCGCGAAGCGCTGTTCGGTATTGTTGAGGCATGGCCCGTGCGCGGGGCTGCTGCGCTGGCCGTTTTGGGCGGTGTTTTAGGATTTGTGACAGGCGCGCCCCGTCTCGCAGGGTTTGCGCTGCTGTGTGCGGCTATCGCTGTGGGCAGCTCGACGATTCCATTGAAGATGCGCGCGCTGGCGGCCGCAAATCCGGTCATTCACGACATCACAACCGACTTCGATGATCCGCCAATGATCGTCACGGCGGCAGGCGAGCCGCGATCCAATCCGCCGGAATATCTGGGCGACGATGCCGTGCGCGGGACTGACCTGACCGTTTCGGAATCTCAGCGCCTTGCTTTTCCGGACATCGCGCCGATCGAAACGACGCTCAGCGTCGAGGATGCGGCGGTTCGGGCGCGCGATGTCATACAGGAAATGGGCATGAAGTTGCTTTCCGACGGGCCGATTGAAAATGGCGGCTGGCGTGTTGAAGCCGCGTACACGTCAACCTGGTTCGGATTCATCGACGATTTTGTCGTCCGCGTCACGCCGGCGGAGGGCGGTTCAGTTGTTAATGTCCGCTCCAAGTCGCGGGTCGGCGGATCGGATCTCGGCGCCAATGCCGAACGGGTGCGCGCATTCACGAAAAAGTTCAAAGCGTCGCTGGTTTAGTCAGTTGGCGGATTAATGAGCGATCCTTCGCATTCGATCGCCACATCATACTGAACGACCGCGCCGGAAATGCGGGCGCGGCCCTCGACGATCAGACGCAGACTCGCCGGATAGAGCCGGTGTTCCTGTTCGAGAATGCGGTCGGAAAGGCTTTCCAGCGTGTCCCCCGGCAATACCGGCACCGCCGCCTGGCCGATGATCGCCCCGGCGTCCATTTCCGCGGACACAAAATGCACCGTGCAGCCCGCAATTTTGACGCCTGCGTCAAGGGTGCGCTCCTGAACATGGAGGCCGCGAAACGCCGGCAAAAGCGACGGATGAATATTGATCAGCCGGCCGCGCCATTCGTCGACAAAGCCGGGCGACAGCATCCGCATGAAACCGGCGAGACAGACATAGTCGATCTTGGCCGCCCGGAGCCGCTCGGAGACCGCCTCATCGAACTCTTCTCGCGTTTCGAAATCGCGATGGTCGATAACCGCCTGGGTGACGCCCGCTTTGCGCGCGTGGTCGAGACCGGCGGCTTTCGGCTTGTTCGAAATGACAAGCGTGATTTCGGCCGGGTATTCCGGAGCCGCGCAGGCGTCGAGCAAAGCTTTGAAGTTCGATCCGCGGCCGGAAATGAGAACGGCGACTTTAGCTACAGGCATTTCGCATCACTTCTTTCGAACCGAGCCAATAACGCGCGCATCCTCGCCGGCGCTAAGCAACGCAGCAATGGCGTTGTCAGCCTTATCCGGCGCGCAGACAACAACGCCGCCAATGCCGCAATTGAACGTTCGACGCATCTCCTCGTCGCTCAGGCCGCCGGCTTCTTGCAGCCATTGAAACAGCGGCGGCAACGCAAGGGCTGGGTCATCGAATGCCGGGACGAGATCGTCCGGCATGACCCGCGGCGTATTATCGGTCAGGCCGCCGCCGGTGATGTGGGCGAAGGCGCGAATGTCGCCTGCGCGCATCAACGGCAATAGCGGTTTCACATAAATTCTCGTCGGCGCAAGCAATGCCGCGCCGAGGCTTTGGGTCGTATCGAACGGCGCCGGCGCATCCAGCGGAGCGCCCGTTTCGTCGACGATTTTCCGGATCAGGGAGTACCCGTTAGAGTGGGCGCCGGACGAGGCGAGGCCGATCAGCACGTCGCCGTCCGACACGCCATTCGGCAGGAGCGCGCCCCGTTCAGCGGCGCCGACGCAAAACCCGGCGAGGTCGTATTCGCCGTCGCCATACATGCCGGGCATTTCCGCCGTTTCTCCGCCGATCAATGCGCACCCGGCCTGCCGACAGCCTTCCGCGATGCCTGAGACGACGCTCGCGGCAATTTCTTCGCTGAGCACGCCGGTCGCGAAATAGTCCAGGAAAAACAACGGCTCGGCGCCCTGTGCTAAGACATCATTGGCGCACATGGCGACAAGGTCGATCCCTATCGTCGCGTGATTTCCCGTTGCGATCGCCAGCTTCAGCTTGGTGCCGACACCGTCCGCGCCCGAGACAAGGATGGGGTCCTGAAAGCCCGCCGCTTTCAGGTCGAACAGGCCGCCAAAGCCGCCCAGTGCGGAATCTGCGCCGGCTCTGGCTGTGGACCGCGCCATCGGCGCAATCGCCCGGACAAGCCGGTCACCGGCGTCAATATCAACGCCTGCGGATTTGTAAGCATCGCTCATGGCGCATCTCCTAGCCAAAGCCGGCGTGCCCGCGCAACTAATTGCTGCGATTGCGTGAAATGGGGTCGTTTCGGACGGGCGGCGCGGCTATATTGTCGCCGCCGCGGGCGGGGCCGGCGGGCGAAGAAGCCAGAGGTGAAAAAATCAGCGTGATGATGCGTTTTCTGACGATTGTTTCCGCCCTTGTTGTCGCGTGGGCGGCGACGCCGCAACCGGCCCTGGCGGTCGGCGAGGATGTTTTTGTGGTGCCCCGCGTTGCTGTTCAGGCGCGGGCGGACAGCGCCACGCAGGCAAAGGCGGCGGCGCAGCGCGACGGACGCCGCCGCGCCATCGACATTCTGTTGCGACGACTGACCGTCGAAGACGACTGGCCGCGGCTGCCCACGCTGACGGGGGCGCCTTCGGCAGACGCAGCCACGGCCACGGCAAGTCCCGGCGTTGCTGAAAGCTATGATTCGTTTCCACAGCCGCAGGGCATTTCCCTGTCGAACGAAATGCTGGAGCAACTTGAATCCGGGTTTGAGGTCTATAACGAAAAAAGTTCGTCGAAGACGTATCGCGCCTACATTACCTATCGCTTCAAGCCGGACCAGGTGCGCAAGCTCTTGAAGGATGCGCAGATACCGTACAGCGAGGCGCAAACGAGAACCGCGCTTGTCGTGCCGGTCCTTCAGACCGGGAACGGGCTTTACCTCTGGGAAGAGAACAATCCGTGGATGGCGGCATGGAAGGTGCGCCCTTACAACAATGAGCTGACGCCGCTGATCGCGCCGCTGGGCGATCTCGAAGACTCCGCGAACGTTTCGGCCCGTCAGGCCGTGGCTATCGACTCTGAAGCGCTCGGCGCCATGGCGGCCCGGTATTCCGTACCGCAAATCATCGTTGCCCATGCCTTTCTTCAGCAGCGCGATGGGGACGACAGATTGCGGGTCCGCTTCATCAATGCCTATGTCGACGGCGGCTTTGTCGGCAGTGTCGATGCGGGCGACCTGGGCATCGCCGACGACCTCGCGGGGGTAGGCGAGCCGCAAAACAATCAGCTCGGACAGCCCGCCGTTGGCGACGTTATCGCTGAAGCCTGGTTTTCGCAGCCCTCCGGGAACTTTCCGACGTTGGCCGAGCGCGCCATCGAAGAGACGATCGCAAAATACGCAAAGCCCTGGAAAGAACGCACGCTGATCGATCATACGGTGGCGGCGCTTCTGAATGTCAGCGCGATTTACAACTCAATTGGCGAATGGGCGCAGATCCGCACGGCGCTGACGGCGACGCCGCTGGTCAGCGGCGTACAGGTCAGGTCGCTTTCGCGCGGCGGCGCGGAAATGGTGATCCAGGCCTTCGGCGATCCGGAGAAACTCGTTGTCGCCATGGAAGCGCAAGGTCTCGTCCTCTGGAGTTACGACGGCGAGTACTGGACAATCGCAACGCCGGCGGCTGCGCAGCAGTGGCAAGCCGTTGAACGGCGCGGCGGGATTTTCGGACGAAACAACATCGACGATGGGTCGCCAGTTCGACCGGTTTCTTACCCGTCAGCGCGCGAGTTTTAATCGCGCCTGGTGGTTAAAGGCGATCGAAGCGTGAGCAAGCAGTCAGCGGCGTTGCAAGAGAAGCGCGGGACGGCGCAACTTGTGTTGCCGCTGCCCCAGAGCCCGCCGCGATACACGCGCGAGGCGTTTTTGATTGCCCCAACCAATGATGCGGCGTGGCGCGCGTCCGAGGCGTGGCTGGCGTCTTCGGAAGCAAGCCTGATTATCTGCGGTCCGGCGGGTTCAGGAAAAACCCACCTCGCAATCATTCTCGCGGAGAATGACGGCGCTTTCCTTGATTGGCGCAGTGAGGGCTCGGTGACGCCGACGGCTGCGAAAATCATTGTCGTCGACAACCTTCCTGCCGATGATCCAAGGCGCTTTCTCAGTACGCTGGAAGAATTGACGAATGCCGGAATACGGACGGTGCTTGTGGGGCGCGGGCATCCCGGGGAGTGGGCGTCGGGGCTTAAAGACCTGCGCACGCGGCTCGAAGCGATCCCGCGCGCCAGTCTCGATCAGCCCGACGAAGCGCTGTTGCGGGCCGTGATCGCCAAATCCTTTGGAGACCGGCAGGTCGCCGTTGACGGCGCCGTCGTCGAATATGCGGCGCCGCGTCTGCCGCGCACCTTCGCCGCGGCGCTGGCATTTGTCGATCGGGCGGACGAGGAAGCGGCGCGCCGTAAGAGAAAAATTACCGTTGCGCTGGCAAAAGAGATTATAAACTCTTTCGAAGCGTCCGACGTGGCCGGATCGCCCCCATAAGCGCGCAATCAGGAGCAAAGTAACCTCGTGGCGGATGACGCACTACCAAGGACAAGCAGTGAAACGGGCTCGCCCGATGAAATCTCCGCGCAGTCGCCCGAGCGTTTCATCAATCGCGAGTTGTCCTGGCTGTCCTTTAACATGCGCGTTCTGGAAGAGGCGTTTAACGAGAGCCACCCGCTGCTGGAGCGACTTCGGTTTCTGTCGATTTCGGCAAGCAACCTCGACGAGTTCTATATGGTCAGGGTCGCGGGTCTGCGCGGCCAGGTGCGCGAGTCCGTTGCGGCCCTGAGCCAGGAGGGACTGACCCCGCAAAAGCAACTGACGCTGATCAATGAGAAGGCGCTTTCGCTGATCGATGAGCAGCAACGTTGCTGGCGCGAATTGCAGCCGCTGATGCGCGCTGCGGGTGTTCATGTGTTGGACGACAGCGAAGTGACGCCGGCCGAGACCGAATGGTTGCAGACGGAATTTGAAACAAACATCTTTCCAATTCTGACGCCGCTTGCGCTTGACCCGGCGCACCCGTTTCCCTTCATTCCCAATCTCGGATTTGTTCTGTGTTTTGAGATGGAACGCCCCGATGGCCGAATTCAAGAGGCGTTGCTCCCGGTTCCGAGCAAGATCGGACGGTTCATCAGGCTTCCGGATTCGAATGCGGGAACACGCGTCGGCAATGAAGTGCGATTTATTTCGCTGGAAACCGTGATCGTCCGTTTCATCGATCACGTTTTCCCGAACTTCAAGATGCTGAGCCATGGCGCCTTTACGGTGCTGCGCGACTCCGACGTTGAAATCGAGGAGGAGGCGGAAGACCTGGTCCGGGTTTTTGAATCGATGCTGCGACGGCGGCGGCGCGGCGACGTCATCCGTGTGAATTTCGAAGCCGCGACGCCGGAGAATCTGCGCACTCTTATTTCCGACCGGTTACAGGCCACTTCGCAGGATATCATTCCGGTGGATGGGTTTCTCGGTCTTGCACAAACCAGCGAACTTATTCCCGCAGACCGCCCGGACCTTCAGTTCGAGGTGTTTGAGCCGCGCTTCCCGGAGCGTATTCGCGAGCATGGGGGCGACTGTTTTTCCGCGATCCGCGCCAAAGATATTCTCGTGCACCACCCGTATGAGTCCTTCGATGTGGTGGTCCAGTTCCTCAAACAGGCCGCTGCGGATCCGAAAGTCGTTGCGATTAAGCAGACGCTTTACCGAACCTCGAAACAGTCCCCGATTGTCGAGGCGCTGATCGAAGCCGCCGAAGCGGGCAAGAACGTCACGGCGCTCGTCGAGCTCAAGGCGCGCTTCGACGAAGAGGCCAACATTCGCTGGGCCCGGGCGCTGGAGCGCGCCGGCGTCAATGTTGTTTACGGGTTTGTTGAATACAAAACGCACGCAAAGCTCTCGCTCGTTGTGCGACAGGAAACCGATGGCGCGCGCACCTACACTCATGTCGGCACCGGGAACTATCATCCGATCACCGCGAAGATCTATACCGACCTTTCGCTGTTTACCTGCGACCCGGCCATCGGGCGCGATGCGGCGAAGGTTTTCAATTACATCACCGGCTACGCGGCTCCGTCATCGTTCGAGAAATTCGCGGTTGCGCCATTAACGGCGCGCACGCGCATTACCGAACTTATCGACCGGGAGATAAAGAATGCGCGAAAAGGCAAGAAGGCGGCGATCTGGGCGAAGATGAATTCGCTCGTTGACGGCGCAATGATCGACAAGCTCTATGAGGCTTCCCAGGCCGGCGTCCGCATCGATCTTGTCGTTCGGGGTATCTGTTGTTTGCGACCGGGCGTGCCCGGCCTTTCCGATAATATCAGTGTAAAAAGTATTGTCGGCAGATTTCTTGAGCATGCGCGAATATACGCATTCGGCGCGGGCGACGCGCTGCCCAATGCCGGCGCAGCCGTATATCTTTCATCGGCCGATTTGATGCCACGCAATCTCAATCGCCGCGTGGAGGTCTTTTGTCCGATCGACAACGGCACCGTGCGGCGGCAGATTCTCAACTACATCATGGTCGCTAATCTCAACGACGATGCGCAAAGCTGGGTGTTGCAACCAGACGGAGAGTTCATTCGCTCGAAACCGGCGTCGAAGGCGGAAGGTTTTAACGTTCACACATATATGATGACCAATCCGAGCCTTTCGGGGCGCGGCGGCGCGATAAAGTACAATGCGCCCAAAGCCCTGCGGCCGAGAAAGTGACGCCGCGCGCATGAATCGCGTAAGGTGGGCGCAAGCGAAATTGACGACCCATGAAGACAAGTGTTGACGGCAAGGACAAGAATGCGCCCCGTGGCCAATCGGTGCGCCGCGCTGTCGTTGATATCGGATCCAATTCCGTCCGCCTGGTGATCTTCGATGGGCCGGATCGCGCGCCCATGGCCATATGCAATGAAAAAGCCTTGTGCGGGCTTGGACGCGACATGACCGACGATGGCGCGCTTAACCCCGTTTCCGTCTCCGACGCGATTTCGACGCTCAAGCGATTTCGCATCGTTCTGCGCGCTTATGGCGATCCGCCGACACGGACCATCGCCACCTCGGCGGTCCGCCAGGCGAAAGACGGCGAGGCTTTTGTCGCGGCGATTCGCGACCTCGGTTTTGACGTATCCGTTATTTCCGGCACGGAGGAAGCCGAGCTTGCCGCACTCGGGGTGTTTTCGGTTGAGCCTGGCGCCCGGGGGCTGGCGGGCGACATGGGCGGCGGCAGCCTTGAGCTTGTCTCGATAAAAAAGGGCGCCGCAACGCAAAGCGTCAGTCTGCCGATCGGCCCGCTGACCGTCATGCGCGCTTCCGGCGGCAATCTGCGCGACGCGCAGAAAATCATCGATAACGCCATCAGGAACACGAAGTTTCTTCGGCGGGGCAGTTTCGAGGCGCTTTATTCTGTCGGCGGCGCATGGCGGTCGATTGCGCGCATTCACATGAACCTGAAGCGCTATCCGCTTTCCGTATTGCATCATTATGAAATGTCCGCCGCCTCGGCGATTGAGGTGTGCGATCTCGTTGCGCGCCAGAGCCGCCGCTCGCTGGAAGAGATACCGGGCATCTCCAGAAAACGCATCGATACGCTTCCCTTTGCGGCGATCGCCTTGAAGGCGCTGCTGCTGGAAATGAATGCCGACCGGATGATTGTTTCGTCCGGGGGTGTAAGGGAAGGGCTGCTCTATCATGCACTGTCCCCGGAACGCCGGAACGCAGATCCGCTACTCGAAGCGTGTCGGTTCTTCTCGCGCCGCTTTGCACCGGAGCCGGCGTTTGGCCACGCGGCTTTCGCGGTTATCGCGCCGCTCTTTGAAAACGAGCCGGTCATCAACCTTCGCAATCTTGAGGCGGCGTCCGAGCTGGTCGATATCGCGGCTTTCTCGCATCCCGATTTGCGCGGTCGCCACGCATTCGACACGGCGCTCAGCGCGCCATTCGTCGGCGTCAGCCATCGTTCGCGGGTGTGGATCGCGCTGGCGCTCTATTGTCGATATCGCGGCCGCAACGCCGCATTGCCCAATGAGCAGGCGATCAGCCTTCTGGATTGGGACGAACAGCAGACAGCGACGCAGGCCGGACTGGCCCTGCGTTTCGCCGCAACGCTGGCCCCGAAAACGCCCGATCTCCTGAAGGGGTGTACCCTGACGAAATCGACCGAAGGCATCGCGCTCAATGCGCCGTCCGCACATGCAGCGCTGTTCGGCGAAACACCGCGCAAGCGCCTTGATTCGCTTGCGGCGGCGTTTGAACTGCCCTCAATCCTCAACTTCGGCGACTGAACGAAGGTAAAAGAAAAGGCGGCCCGACCGAGCCGCCTTTTGCTGTTGCGTGGCGCAACGCCCTTAGAACTCGGCGCGCACCTTGAAGTAGTAGAACCCGCCATTGAAGCCCGCAGGGGCGATTGGCGGATACTCGGCGCCGGCGACGCCGGCATTCGCAGCACTCAACGCGTCGGGATAGGAGTTAAACACGTTCTGAGCGCCGGCAATGAGCTGAATATTCTCCATCACATTGTAACCGAACTCCAGATCGATCGGGAACTGAGCGCCGCCGTCATGGGGCAGATCGCAGAACTGAGGCGCAGTCGCTGACACAGCGTCGAGATGGCACTCGAAGAAGCTGCCGTAATAGTTGAAGCGCACGAGCGCGCGCAGCGCTCCGTGGTAGTGGTTGAAGGTGATGTTCCCGCGGGTGTTCGGGATCGTATCTTCAAGCTGGCGCCGACGTCCGTTCGAGAGGGGCGCCGCCGTGTTCGTTCCCTGGTCGGTTACGGTCGTGTCCGTCCAGTTGAAGGCGAGCGCCATTGACGTCGACGAGTCCTGATAGAGTTCGAAGTCCGTGCTGGCGACGACATCAATGCCCTGCGTTCTGGTGTCGAACGAGTTCGTGAAGAAGCCAAACGTTGTCAGATCCTCCGAACCGGCGAAGTCGGCGGCGTTCAGAACGTTGGCGCCGTCGAGCAGGTTCAGCACCTGGCTTGTGGTGGCGCCCATCGGCACCATGACCATGTTTTCTCCCGCCACTTCAATTAGCTCGGCCAGGAAGTCCTGCTGATCTGAGATGGCGATCCGGTCTGACACGTTGATCCGGAAGTAATCGACCGTCATGTCGATCTCACCGAGGCTGAAGCCGATGCCAGCTGTGAAGTTCTTTGATTCTTCCGGTCCAAGCGTCGGCCTGAAGCCCGTATCAAGAAACAGCCTGTCAGCAATAAACTGACCGGCGGCGCTCGAAAGCGGTATCGTGCCCTGATCCTGCAATTGCCCGCCCGAGAATTGCGTCGTGATATTGGTCACGTTCGCCTGACCGGCGGTGGGAGCGTGGAAACCGGTTGAGTAGGTCGACCGGAAGACCAGGTTATCATTGAAATTGTACAGCGCGCCGACCTTCCAGTTCAGCGTATCGCCGAAGGAGTCATAGAAGTCCTCGTAACGGACGGCGCCCTGTAGCGTGAAGTTTTCGGTGATGTCCGATTCAACTTCAGCATAGATCGCGTAGTTCTTCTGCGAGGTTTCGCCGGCGCTGGCGTCCGTGAAGCCGCCGAACCCGTTCGAGCTGGATGAGAAACCCTGTCCGCCCGGAAACGCCGTTGACGGCGCGGCAAGCGGGCCGATTTCAAAGGACGCTGGATCGCCGGCGATAATTTCAAAGTTCTCGTTACGATGTTCGCCGCCGAAGGACAGGATAATGTCCGACGCGAACATGTCGTTCGGAATGGCGTATGAGAAATCGGCGTTGAAGTTGTTGTCGGTCTGAATGTACGAGCCTGGATTGAAAGACGTCGGTGTATTCGGACCAAGCGATGCGTTGACCGTGTTGTTGATAAAGAAGACGATTTCGCTTTGGCCGTATGTGTAGCTGAAATCATACGTCAGATTGCCCAGCGCACCGCGGAAACCCGCCGTGATGGATTGATCCGAGAGATCTCCGCCAAACCGCGGCGTGAAGCCGCCCGGGAAAAGCTCGTTGAAGACAAAGCAATCCGGGTCTGCGGTCACTTGCGCCAGCAGCGTTGGATCCGGAACGTCGTTGACGATCGGAATAGTCGGGCACATGCCGCTTCCGTCCGCCGTCAGATCGCCGACCAGAAGAGTGGCGCCGCCGTCATTGGAAAACACTGCGGGACGCGTGTTGGGATTACGGAAGAAGAAGCCGCCTTCTGTCTGGCGCTCCGAATAGTTGCCGAACGCGTAGGCTTCGAATTGCTCCGAGAACGGAATGGCGGCGTTGACGAACACCGTCCAGTCGTCGTTGAGATTGGGCTGACCCCAGATCTGCGCAGGGTTTGCGACGGCCGTGTTGCCCGCTGCAATGAGCGCGGCTGCGTCATCGCGCTGCACCGACCGGCTGGTCGCGTCCGTTTCGCCATACTCGGCGCTGATGTTGAGGAAGCCGCCTTCGCCGACCGGGATGGGCAGGCCGACATTTGCGGAAATCGCGTACTGGTCGCCGTCGCCCTCATAGGTCTGGCCCCATTCGGCTTCGAACGTCGCCCCGTCATCGGCGTCCTTCAGCACGAAGTTAATGACGCCGGCGATGGCGTCAGAACCGTATTGGGAGGCCGCGCCGTCGCGCAGGACTTCGACCTGTCTCAGCGCAATTGCAGGAATGACGGAAATGTCCGCGCCCTGTGCGCCGTCGGAAACGCCGCCGCCAAGGAATGAGATAACGGCCGCGCGATGACGCCGCTTGCCGTTGACGAGGACGAGCGTGGAGTCCGGCGCCAGACCGCGCAGATTCGCTGGACGGATAATCGTCGCTGCGTCAGAGATCGGATAGGTGTTGACGTTGTAGGAGGGAACAGACGTCCGGAGGATGTTCTGGATGTCGTTGTCGCCCTGATTGAGGACCTCGTCTTCGCTGATCACATCGACCGGCGCCGGCGTATCGGCCGCCGAACGTTGATCGCGCCGGGTGCCGACGGTGATGATGACATCGCCGGACCCGTCGTCTGCGCCGTCCGTTTGCGCCAATGCCGGCGCGCCGCCAAAGGCTCCAAACATGGCGACGGCCCCAATTGCGGTTGAATATTTCAGCATCCGCTTGGTCATATGATACCCTCTCTGTTTTTGAATTTTTATCGCTCGCAGACCCAAACTTGCGAACATGTCGCTCACGCTATGCCGTTCGTATTTGTGCGCAATGGGCTGATCTGCTGTTTTCCGGAGGGACGCTGCTCTCGGCTCGGACAATCGAATCAATCGATCCGCACCGGGAGAATTAATCGTGAAATATCAATGGAATAATGGGTACGTTACCTGCCGTTAACCTTGTCGCAAAATTGCAACATTCACGCTTTTTCGAATCCGGCGCGTACCGTCCGGCGTATTGCAATGCAAAGCAGCGTAACTCCGAAACGATGGCTTCAAAAACCCGATATGGATTTGTCCCCGCGATCTCGATCGTTGTCGCCAACATGATCGGCACAGGCGTCTTTACAAGTCTCGGGTTTCAACTCCTGGAAATCACGTCGCCGTTTGCGATCCTTATGCTTTGGGCCTTGGGCGGCGCGGCGGCCTTCAGCGGCGCGGTGTGCTACGCGGAACTCGGCGCCGCCCTCAAACGCTCCGGCGGCGAGTATCAGTTTCTGGGGCGCATCTTTCATCCAGGCGCCGGATTTGTTTCCGGCTGGGTTTCGGTAAGCATCGGCTTTGCCGCGCCGACCGCCCTCGCGGCGATGACCTTCGCCGCCTATCTCACCGCCGCGATTTCGCCGGGCGCCGGATATGTCGCCAGAAGCGCCATCGCGATTGCGCTCATCGTCGCGCTTGCGGCTGTTCACAGTGGCAGACGCCGGGCAAGCGGTGTGTTGCAGACTTTTTTTACGGCGATCAAAGTTACGGTCATCGCCGTTTTTTGCCTCGCGGCTTTTTTCATCTTCGACGATCCACAGCCGGTTGATTTTCGCCCGCAGCCCGGCGACGGCGCTGTCATGGGGAGCGCCGGGTTCGCTGTCGCACTGATCTATGTAAGTTTTGCCTATACGGGGTGGAATGCGGCCACGTACCTCGTCGGGGAGATCGAACGCCCGGAACGCAATCTGCCAATTATCCTCGGCGCCGGGGCGATTATCGTCACGGCGCTTTACGTCGCTCTGAATGCATCGTTTCTGATCGCGGCGCCGGTAAGCGCGCTGGCCGGTGAAATCGAAGTCGGTTTCATCGCTGCCGTGTCCATGTTCGGCGAAGGCGCCGGCGCGTGGACGGCGGCGATTATGGCCGGCCTTCTGATTTCCACCGTCAGTGCAATGACGATTGCCGGCCCAAGGGTTCTGCATGTCATCGGTGAAGATTATGCGATGTTTCGTTATCTCGCGCGGGTTAATGATGACGGTATTCCCAGGCACGCGATTCTCATTCAGTCAGCGCTTGCGATTATCTTTATTGCGAGCGGCAGTTTTGAATCCGTTCTCGTGCTGGCCGGCTCGCTTGTTGCGCTGAACAGTTTCGCCGCCGTCGCCGGGCTCTATGTATTGCGATTACGCGAGCCCGAACTGCCGCGCCCCTATAAAGCCTTTGGATACCCCGCTACGCCGGCGGTTTATCTTAGCGTGACAGGCTGGGCGCTCGTCTACACCCTGTCGTCGAGACCGGCAGAGGCCATATTTGTGTTTTGCGTATTGGCCGCCGGCGCAATGCTCTACGTCTTTGCGAGACGCAACAGCGCGGCGGCCGACTCAAACCTTGAGGATCTCGACGGAAGTATCTGAAAGTTTGAGCGCGAGTTCGCCGTTTTTCAGACTTAGCGCGGCGTCGCCAAAGACCTCGCGCCGCCACCCGCTCATGGCCGGGATATCGTCAAGCTCGCCGCGGGCGATCGCTTCTAGGTCGGCGCCGGAGGCGATCAGTTTCGGCGCGACGCCATAATACTCGCATTGTCGCTTCAGCAGCACTTTGAGCAGGTCGACAACATCGGCTGGCGGTTTCTGTCGGTCCGGTTTGAAAATGTCGGGCAGGGCGGCGCGCTCGATCTTCGCGCCTTCGGCGACCGCGTCGACGATCGCAGCGCCGGAGGTCGATCGTTCAAAACCGTTCGGAATACTGCGCGCTCGGGAAAGGTCTTTCGCCGTCTTCGGTTGCAGGCGTGCAAGCTCGTAAATCGCATCATCCTTAAGGATCCGGCTTCGGGGCACATCGCGTTCGTGGGCCTCGCGCTCGCGCCATTCCGCCAGTTTCATGAGAGAACCCAGTTCCTTTGGCTTGACGCCGCGCAGCCGCAGCCGGCGCCAGGCGTCTTCCGGATCTATGTAGTACAGGCCCTCATCGAGTAGCGCCTGCATTTCTTCTTCGACCCAGTGTTCGCGATCCTCATTGCGCAGCTTTTCGCGCAGCATTGGATAGGCTTCGCGCAAATGCGTCACATCGGACAAGGCGTAGGATAACTGCGCGTCCGTCAGCGGGCGCCGAGCCCAGTCGGTAAAACGAGAACCTTTGTCTATCCTTGCATTGACGAGGGTTCTCATCAGCGGCTCGTAGCCGATCTGATCCCCGAACCCGCACGCCATGGCCGCGATCTGCGTATCAAAAAGCGGGGCGGGCACTTCGCCGAGCAGGCGATAGAAGATTTCGATGTCCTGGCGCGCAGCGTGAAAGACCTTCACGACGTCTTTCTTCATGAGAACGTCCAGCAGGGGCGAAAGGTCGATGCCGTCAGCGAGCGGATCGATAATCGCTTCGCCGCCTTCGCCGGCGACCTGAACCAGACACAGGATTGGCCAGAATGTCTTTTCGCGCATGAACTCCGTATCGACGGCGATAAACGGCCCCGCGGCGATTTCGGCTGCGAAGGAAGTCAGCTCAGACGTCTGGTTGATAATGCGCATGACCGCGCCTTCTAACAGCGCCCCATGCAAGCGTCATCCGAAAAGGCAGGGCGCAATCGCCGCATCAAGGGTTTTTGCGGCGAAATAGAGAAAGAGCCTCCGCCTTTCGGCGGAGGCGTCTGTTTTACTTGTAGAATTTACCTGTCTATTGGCCGCAGAACGCCGTCAGCGCCTGAACGGACATGGCGACCGGACGGCCTTTCAGCTCGGCGCAGGCCGCCGCTTTTTGCTCCTCGGCTTTGTTTCGCGGCGAAAGCGCCGTCAGCGTCGCGCCGAACAGCTCCTCGAACGGCGATTTCTTCACGTAGGGCGGAGTGACCAGTTTCCAGTCATCGCCCTCCGCACCGATTTCGCTCGCGATATAGGCAAGGGTTTCCTGATAGGTTTTCAGCCCGTCAATATAGCCGCGATCCTGAGCAAGAGTGTCGGCGAAGACCATGGCGCCGTATTCCTGCACCAGACGGTCGCGGTCGACGGGACGATTCGCGACAACGTGTTCGACGAACATGTCGTAGTAGTACTGTGCGCTCGCTGTCAGAAGCGTGCGCTCGCGATCAGACATCGGTCGCCACGGATTGCCGAGATCCTTGCCAAGGCCCGCGCCGATGAACTCGGTTCGCACGCCGCCGCGAGTTTCAACACCGCCGCCAAAGAGGCCCGCGTCCAACGCAACCGGATCTTCGAAATACATCCAGTTGCCAAAGTTGACGCCGACGGAGCCGATGAGACTGCCATAGTCCGCGAAGATCTGATCGGCCGCAGCGGTAGACCATACGCCGCCCGACGCGGAGAACGAGTCCACATAAGCGACGACGGGCTTGCCTGCTTCCTTGACCGCAAGAACGCCGTCATGAACGGCCTGGCTGCCGACGATGCTGCCGCCGGGGGTGCGCACATACATCATTACGGCCTTGATGTCTTCGTTCTCGGCGGCCTTGAGGAGTTTCTCCTTGACGCTGTAGCCATAGGTGACGTCGGCCAATTCGCCGAAAAATCCGCCATCGTTTGTTTTGTGCGACAGGATCGGGCCGATGATATTGACCCGCATGATTGCGTTTTCGCTGTCTTCCTCACCGTAAAGATGATCGGACGCCGGTTCTTTGTCCTTGCCCTTCGCGCCGCCTGACGCCCCTGCGCCAGCAGCGCCGATAACGCCGACGCCGCACGAGACGAGAGCAATTACAAGGATCCCGCCGACGATCATTTTGATCACCATGCGCACGAGATCGGTTAAAAGCGGTGGTCTTTCGGTCACAAGCCCCTCCAGTTTAGAAAATGTGCGTCGATATGTAGGGAGGTCTGCCGCAAGGCAAAAGGGCTTTTGGCCGCAAAATAACCACAATTCGTCCGGCGCCGGGGGCAAAAAGGGCCAAAGGCGCGCCTGTTGCGCGTATCGGGCTTGACAGGGGCGAGGGCGATTGCCAATCCGGCCCGTCTTTCTCATGCCCGTTTTCGGGGCAGACTCAGAGGTTCTCCATGCACGCCTACCGCACCCATCATTGCGGCCAATTACGCAAATCTGACGTTGGCGAATCGCTCCGGCTATCGGGCTGGGTGCACCGCAAGCGGGACCATGGCGGCCTGCTCTTCATCGACCTGCGCGACCATTACGGCCTGACGCAATTGGTGGTTGAACCGGAAATGGCGTTTTTCGCCGAAGTGGAGCGGGTTCGCCAGGAGAGCGTTATTCGGGTGGAGGGCGCGGTCGTGGCGCGGGACGCCGACGTTATCAATCCGAACCTGCCAACGGGCGAAGTTGAAATCCGCATAAAGTCATTTGAGATCCTGTCGGAAGCCGATGAATTGCCGCTTCCCGTGTTCGGCGAGCCGGACTATCCGGAAGATATCCGGATGACGCACCGTTACCTCGATTTGCGACGCGAAACGCTGCACCGGAACATCATGCTGCGCTCGCAGGTCATCCGCGAAATCCGTCGCGGCATGGAAGACAAAGGCTTCAGCGATTTCCAGACACCGATCCTGACGGCGTCGTCGCCGGAGGGCGCGCGCGACTTCCTCGTGCCGTCGCGCCTGCATCCCGGCAAGTTCTACGCGTTGCCGCAGGCGCCGCAAATCTTCAAGCAGCTCATCATGGTTTCGGGCTTCGACCGATATTATCAGATTGCGCCTTGTTTCCGGGATGAAGACGCGCGCGCCGATCGGTCGGCGGGTGAGTTCTATCAGCTTGACCTGGAGATGAGTTTTGTCGAGCGCGCCGATGTGTTCGATGCGGTCGGGCCTGTAACCCGCGACACGTTCGCGGCCTTCGCGGGCGACCGTCACGTTACCTCTTATCCGTTTCCGCTGATTCCTTTTGACGAAGCGATGCTGAAATACGGCACGGACAAGCCTGACCTCAGATGTCCGATCGAAATGCAGGTCGTTTCCGATCACTTCCGCAATTCCGGCTTCAAGGTGTTTGCTTCAATCCTCGACGCCGACCCGCAACATGAGATCCGCGCGATCCCGGCGCCTGGGGGCGGCAGCCGCGCGTTCTGCGATCGCATGAACAACTGGGCCCAGAAACAGGGCCTGCCCGGCATGGGCTACATGATCTTCGACGAAAACGAAGTGAAAGGCCCGCTCGCCAAAAACATCGGGCCGGAGCGTTCCGAAGCCGTGCGCGCGCAGCTCGGCATGAAAGCGGGGGATGCGGCCTTCTTCCTTGCGGGCAAGCCGCAGGAATTCCTGCCGGTCGCCGCCAGGGCCCGCGTGCTGATCGGCGAGGAGATGGGCGTTACCGACAAGGACCGGTTCGAGCTTTGCTGGATCGTCGACTTCCCGATGTATGAGTGGGACGAGGAACATAAGAAGGTCGAGTTCGGGCATAATCCGTTTTCCATGCCCCAGGGCGGTCTCGAAGCACTGGAAGCGGCGTCCAGCGATGACGAGAAACTCGCCATCAAGGCGTTTCAATATGATCTGGTCTGCAACGGCTATGAACTTGGGTCCGGCGCGATCAGAAATCACCGCCCGGACATTATGTACAAGGCGTTTGAGATTGCCGGATATGGCAAGGACGTGGTCGAAGATCAGTTCGGCGGCATGTTGAACGCATTCCGATATGGCGCGCCGCCCCATGGCGGCTGCGCGTTGGGGATTGAGCGCATCGTCATGCTGCTGGCGGATCAGGAGAACATCCGTGAGGTGACGATGTTCCCCATGAACCAACAGGCCGAGGATCTGTTGCTCGGAGCGCCGGCGTCCGCTTCGCCTGAGCAGCTCAAGGAAATCCATATCCGTCTGGCGCCGCCGATCACCGAGAAGAAGTCCTGAACCCTTTTGTCGGCGACCCATGGGGAGCGGTCGCCCTTTGGGTATAACGATAACTAAAAAGAACCCGGAACAAGCATGCTGAAGATTTCAAGTGACTTTGATCACGGCAATATGCGCGTGATCGACATATCGACTCCGTCAGACATTCGTCTTGAGATTTCCGCCGATGGCGCGGCGGATTTCTTTCAATGGTTTTACTTTCGCGTGGACGGCGCCAGCGGCGATGCGCTGACCATGCACATCACGAATGCGGCGAAGGCCTCCTATCCCCCAGGCTGGGACGACTATCGGGCAGTCGCGTCCTATGACGGAGAAACATGGTTTCGGGTCGATACAAGCTATCGCGACGGCGTTCTTTCTATTCAGCATACGCCGGAACAAGCCAGCATCCATTACGCATACTTCGCCGCATACCCCTTCGCCCGGATTGCGAACTTCGTCGAAGGCACGAAAGCCGACCCGGCATTGCGGCATGAATTGCTCGGAGAAACGCTGGACGGCAGGCCGATTGATCATTTTTCGGCCGGCGAGGGAGCGCTGAAAATCTGGGTCATCGCCCGCCAGCATCCCGGCGAAACCATGGGCTCATGGTGGATCGAAGGGTTTCTCCCTGCGCTTGCCGGCGATTCCGATGCAGCCCGGCGCCTCAGAAGCGCAGCGACCGTCCATGTTATCCCTTGCATGAATCCGGACGGCGCGGCGCGCGGGCATTTGCGCACAAACGCCGCCGGCGTCGATCTCAACAGAGCCTGGCGCAACACAACGATGGACAAGAGTCCCGAGGTTTATCTCGTGCGTGAAAAGATGCGCGAGACGGGCGTCGACCTGTTCCTGGATGTTCACGGCGACGAGGCCATTCCAAACAACTTCCTTGTAAGCGCCAGCGGCATTCCGTCCTGGGACGATGTCCATCAGACGCGTTTCGATCGCTACTCGTCCTTGCTGCTTGAGGCGAGCAAAGACTTTCAGACCAGGGACGGCTATCCGGTGACGCCGCCGGGCAAGGCCAATCTCGACATCGCCAACAATTATGTCGCCGAGACGTGGGGCTGCCTTTCGATGACCCTTGAGATGCCGTTCAAGGACGCAAATGTGAACCCGATGCCGGCGGTCGGCTGGTCCCCGGAACGGTGCCGCAGCTTTGCGCGGGAACATCTGGAGGTTATGACGGAGATCGCGCCGGCGCTGCGCTGAGCGCGGGTCTGCTCAGACGACGAGTTGCCGCTGATCTTTGCGCCCCATGGCGAGCAGGAACGGGTCGTCCTTCTGCCGGGCGTTGAAATCCGCTTTTGAGGTCAGCCCTGACCACCGGTGGCGGATCAACTCCTGTGCGATGGGCGCGCCGAGCGTTGAACCGGGGCCGGCGAGAATCAGAACGTCCGGCGCAAATTCCTTTACGGCGACTTCGACGGATTTCGAAAAGTCATAGGTCTCGACGATCTGGTGACCCAGCGTGTACTGATAAAGCGCGCGCAGTTCCGTCGCTCTCGGCGTCCAGACCGCGCCGCGTCCGTCGATCATCGGAACCCTCGGCGCCTGAAAGAGGTACGCAGGCAACGCGTCAAACGCCGCATCCGACACGGGCTGGAGGAGCGGCGTGTGAAACGCGGCGTGGCGCGCAAGCCTGAAGGGATATCTGGCTTCCGCCGGCGGCAGAGACTTCTCCATCGCCGCCATGCCGGCCTCGTCGCCCGCGAGCACGGCCATGCCGCCGAGTCTGATCGACAGGAAGGCTTCACCGTCCGTCTTGCCCGCATGCAGCGCTTCGCCAACCGCTTTCGCATTCGCATCTGATTGGCGCCAGTCTTCGTCGACGAACGGATAGATCAACTGGCCGCCGACGCCCATTTCCTCCATCAGCGCGCCCATCGTATCCACAAGACGGATGGCGTTCGGTTCGCTGACGGCGCCGGCTGCGGCGAGCGTCAGATACCAGCCAAGGGAGTTCCCGCAGACCGCGGCGATGTCGTATTGATCGCGATCGATCGACGCGAAATCGACGAGGGCGCAGGTATGGATCAGCGCCGATGCATTGATGCTGGAGGCGTGACGGCTCGCGGCATACGCCTTTGCGTTATCGAGGTCCGTTACCGTCGCGCGGTTCTGCGCCGTTCTCCATTGATCGACGCCGGCGATGAAATCGGCCTTGTCGCTGTGAAAACGCGAAAGATACCCAAGCTCGTCCTTGCCGTATGTGCCCCGGCCGGGAAAAATGACAACCGCCGATTTCTTCACTCTGCGGCCTTCCCGGCGCTGACGCCAAGCAGGCTCAGAGCCGCCGCGGCGATTTCGCTCTCGCTGACGAGAACCGTGTCCGCTGCGGGGCCGAGCGGAATGAACGTGTCCTCTCCGGTAATGCGTTTCATATTGTAGGAAAGTCCGCGATCAGCGAATTGCGCGATAATCTCTTCAGCGGGTCCGCCGGTTCGCCGGCATTCATCGACAATGAGAACGTTGCGCCGCTTGCCGATTGCGTCGACCACCGCGTCAACGGGCAGGGGCGACAACCAGCGCAGGTCGATGATGCGTGCGGATACGCCGGCGTCTTCGAGGTGAGCGAGCGCGCGTCGGGAAAGATACGTTCCGTTGCCATAGGTCACGATGGCGAGATCGCGTCCGTCGCCGATAACGTTTGGCGCGCCGAAGCGGACAGCGCCGTCAATGTCGTCGAATATGGCGGTCATGGACCCGTCGCCCTCCGACACGTCCTTCGTTCCGTAAAGGGCAATCGGTTCGAGGAAGACAACAACCCGGCGTTCTTCCCGCGCAATACGAAAAGATTCGCGCAACATGGCGACCGCCTCGGCGCCGCTTGACGGGCAGGCGAGCACGATGCCCGGAATGTCGCGAAAGACAGCGACGGAGTTGTCATTATGGAAGTGCCCGCCAAACCCTTTCTGATAGGCGAGACCGGCGACCCGCACGACCATAGGATTCGTATACTGACTGTTTGAGAAGAATGACAGGGAGGCTGCTTCCCCGCGCAGCTGATCCTCCGCGTTATGGACATAGGCCAGGAACTGTATTTCCGGGACGGGGAGAAAACCGTTATGGGCAAGGCCGATCCCGAGCCCGAGAATGGACTGCTCGTCGAGCAGCGTGTCGAACGCGCGGGCCGGGCCGAATTTTTGTTGCAGTCGTGTTGTGGCCCCGTAAACGCCGCCCTTTTTGGCGACATCTTCGCCGAAGACGACGATGTTGCGGTCCCGTTCCATTTCGTCGGCGAGGGCGAGAGAAATCAGCCGGGACATGTGTTGCGGTTCGCGTCGCGCGCGGGCGTCGTCCGGCGCGCGGTCGAGGGTTCGGCCGGGACGGCGGGCCGCGGAGCGTTTACGCGGCGAAAGCGCTGACATGACTTCCGCCGCCGAAGACAGTTTTGGTCTGTCGCAAGCCGCTTCCATAGCGCGCCGGGCGCAGCCTGAAATCTCGCCATAAAGCTTTTCAATATCTGTCAAGGATGCGCCCGATGTTTCCATCACCCGCCGCGCCGTGTGTAGAAGCGGGTCCTGGTCGGCCTCGGTTTCGATCTCGGCGCGGTCGCGGTAGCTCGTCTCAAGGTCTGAGCCGGCGTGGCCCATCAGGCGCACGGTGCGCAAATGCAGGAAGACGGGTTTGCGCGCAGCCCTAGCGCACCGTTCCGCCTCTCGCCCGGCGCGCACCGCGTCAACCACATCGCGCGCATCGCCATAAACATAGCGAAGCCCTGCGCGGGCGCCGTAGTTTGCCGCGATCCAGCCCTCAGGGGTCTTGACCGAAATGCCGACGCCGTTGTCCTCGCAGGCGAAAATCAGCGGCAAGGGCAATCCGCGATATCCCGTCAGCGCGGCGGCGTTGATCGCTCCCTGCGCCGTCGAGTGATTCGCGGACGCATCGCCGAAGCTGCAATAGATGACGCTGTCGAGCGGCAAAGCCGCGTCTCTTTTCTTTTGTGTTCGGGCGAGCGCAATGGAGAACGCCGCGCCCATGGCCTTGGGCAGATGGGAAGCGATGGTGCTGGTCTGCGGCGGAATGAACAGAGACTTCGATCCGATGACTTTGTGCCGTCCGCCGGAGATAGGATCTTCCGACGATGCAACGAAGGATAACGCCATGTTCCAGACCGGCGTTTCTCCGGGCAGTTTCCGCGCGCGTTCGATGTAGAACGCGCCGCTGCGGTAATGAAGGAACGCCATATCGTCGACGCGCAGCACGTGGGCGAGGCCGGCATTGCCCTCATGACCGGAACTGCCGATGGAGTAAAAGCCGCGCCGCGCCGCGCCGAGCCGGCGCGCTTCGAGATCAAGGGCGCGGCTGGTCAGCTGGCTTTCGAAAATGCCCGACAGCGCGGATGGCGCGAGGCCGGCATCGTTCAGGCTGGCGCCCGTAACCGGCGGCGGAATACGCCCGGCCTTCAGTCTATCCAGAAATCCATCGGTCGCTGCGCCGATCGCCCCGGCCATTGTTGTATTCTCGCGTTGCTTGTTTAGTTTACGGGTTTTCCCAGCGCCTCCATACCACCAGCGCCGTCTTTTCCAAGTGGGGATGATCTTCGTTGCCGAAATCACTGAAATCGCCTGAATTCGGCGCGCCGTTGCCCGCCGCCAGCCCCAGCAGCGACGCCGTTGAGCTGTTATGGCGACGGCGCTCAACGCCGGCCGATTTTCTTGGCGAACCGGGGCCGGACGCGGAAACGCTCAACGCGATTTTGACGATCGGGGCGAGGGCGCCCGATCACCGGCGCGTCGTGCCGTTTCGTTTCGTGGTATTCGAGGGGGCCGCTCGCGCGGCGTTCGGCGATGTGCTCGCGCAAACCTTCGCTGTCGACAATCCGGCTGCCGAGGAGAGGCGCGTCGAGTTTGAACGCCGTCGCTTTTTACGCGCGCCCGTGGTCATTGCAGTGATCTCAAGCATTAATCCGGAACACAAAACCCCTGCGTGGGAACAGGCGCTGACGGCCGGCGCAGTCTGTCAGAATATGCTCATCGCCGCGAGCGCATTCGGTTTCGCCGCGCAATGGATCACCGAATGGTATGCGTTTCATGACGGGATTAATGAGGCGTTGTCGATGACCGAAGACGAAAAAGTCGCTGGCTACATTTATGTCGGTACAGCAAAGGAAGATCCAAAGGAGCGCGCGCGTCCGGTTCTTGAAGACATTGTCACGCGCTTCCATTAGGATCACGCATGTGTGAGGGCGCTCGCACCATCCGACACGCACTATTACATGGTTCAAATTCTCCAAGACAAAAGGTAATCTCAATGATCAATGAACGAAGATTTCGGAACACCGTCATGGGCGCTTTTGCGCTTATAGCCGGCAGTGTTACGGCAGCCGGCGCTGCGGCGGCGGAAGATGCGTCGGCTGCTGCCTCGGGTGAGTACCAGGCCGAGTCCGGTCACCGGTACATTACATTCAGCTATTGGCATCAGGGATTATCGCGACCTTACCTTCGCTGGCGCGATTGGGACGCAACGCTTGATTGGAATGCGGAGAACCCGACCGCTTCGAGCGTCAGTGTCGAAATCGATGCGGCGGCGATTGATAGCGGCGTGGATGAGTTCGATGACCACTTGAGAGGGGAAAAATTCTTCGATGTCGAAAACCATCCAACCATCACGTTTGAGAGCACGTCTCTGACGGAAACCGGCGAGAAATCGGGAACGATGACAGGAGACCTGACCATCAAGGGCGTTACGAAAGCAGTGACGCTTGATGTTACGATGAACCGCGGATTTTTTGACGAACGTGGCAAGCAATACAAAATCGGATTCTCGGCGACCGGCGCGGTCAAAAGATCCGACTTCGGCGTTGATCTCTTTACTCCGGTTGTTGGCGACGATGTTGAAATAATCATCGAAGCTGAATTCATTATGCCTAAGAAATAGATACCGAAACCGAGGTAATGGACGCGCAGCGATACAATACGGTAGCGATCGCCCTGCATTGGGCGATCGCGCTCCTGATTCTCGGTCAGATCGCCGGCGGCTTTTACATGCACAACCTGCCGAACACGGCGCCGGCGAAATTCGACCTTTTTCAACTGCACAAGTCTTTCGGACTGTCGATTCTTTTGCTGACGTTTCTCCGCCTCGGATGGCGGTTGTTTCACAAAACGCCGGCGCTGCCGGGCGCCATGCCGGGCTGGCAGAAGCTTGCCGCACGAGCGACGCACTGGCTGTTCTACTTTCTCATGCTGGCGACCCCGCTGATGGGCCTCGCGATTGTGTCGGTGTCCCCCAAGGACATTCCCACCGAGTGGTTCGGGCTGGTCAGTGTTCCGCATCTCGGATTCCTCGATCCCGGCGCGGACCCGGCTGCAACCGAACATCTCTTTATCGAGCTGCACGAGGTTCTGTCCTACGCCATTCTTGGGCTGCTCGCCTTGCACGTTGCGGCTGCGTTGAAGCACGGATTCATTGACCGGGACGGTGTTTTGCGTTCGATGGCGCCCGGCGTCGGCGCGGCGACTGGCGTTGGCGGCGTTTTCATTGCACTTGCCATTGGCGTTAGCATCTACTTCGCGGGCAAACCGGAGCCGGTCAGGAGTGATTCGACGCCGGATATTGAAACCGCAACGCCGTCGGAGGCTTCATCTCAGCGGCCGCCGCCCGATGATCTTGTTGAACCCGACGAAACAGTTTTGCCGCAAGACGCGGCGCCGGCTCAGGAACCGGCAACCGAAGTCGCCGACGACGTCAACCCCCCGCCGGCGCAGGCGGCGAACGCACCCTGCGATGGTCCTGCGCTGGCCGTGAACTGGCGCGTCGATGAATCTGCCAGCCGCCTGCGCTTTGGCGGCGTTCAGGGCGGTGAGTCGTTTGAGGGAACCTTCGGCGCCTTCACGGCGGAAATCGCCTTCCACGAGGCGTTTCTCGATCAATCGTGGCTTCTGGTGACGGTCCAAACAGGTTCCGCCGCAACCGGCGATCAGCTTATCGACTCAACCCTGCCGGGCGGAGACTGGTTCGACGTCAAAGACTTCCCGACAGCGACATTCGTTGCGTGCGACATTCGGCGGGCAGGCGGCGGGTATCTGGCCGCGGGATCGCTCACCATCAAGGACTTTGCGCACGACGTTACCCTGCCATTCGACCTGACGATTAACGACGGCGTCGGGACCGCCGTCGGCGGCGTCGATCTCATCCGCACCGATTTCGATCTCGGCGCCGATTCATCATGGCTGGAAGACGAGGCTGTCGCCGTGGAGGCGCGTGTGGAGTTTACCGTCAGCGCCCAGGGGATGGACTAAGCCGCGCGTCCGCTGCGATCACGGGCGGCCAACGCCTGTTCGTCAAAAAGCTCGGCAAGCTGATCGATAATCGCGCCGCCAAGCTGGTCGACATCGACGATCGTGAGGGCGCGGCGATAGTACCGTGTTACATCGTGACCGATGCCGATCGCCAGGAGCTCGACCGGCGAGCGATTTTCGATATAGGCGATCATCTCGCGCAGATGGCGTTCGAGATAGGCGCCGCCATTGGCCGACGATGTCGTGTCGTCAACGGGCGCGCCATCGGAAATCACCATAAGGATGCGCCGCGCTTCCGGCCGCCCCAGGAGACGCGTATGGGCCCAGCTGAGCGCCTCGCCGTCAATGTTCTCCTTTAGCAACCCCTCTTTCATCATCAGACCAAGAGAGGTACGCGCCCGGCGCCAGGGCGCGTCGGCGGACTTGTAGATAACGTGGCGCAGGTCGTTGAGGCGCCCGGGCGTTGCGGGGCGTCCGTCCTGCACCCATTTTTCCCGGGACTGGCCGCCTTTCCAGACGCGGGTCGTAAAGCCGAGAATCTCCACCTTGACGCCGCACCGTTCGAGCGTGCGCGCAAGGATATCCGCGCAGATGGCCGCAATGGTGATCGGCCGGCCGCGCATGGACCCGGAATTGTCGATCAGCAGCGTCACGACCGTGTCCCGGAAGTCCTGTTCCTGTTCCATCTTGTAGGAGAGGGGCTGCATCGGGTCGACCACGATGCGCGCCAGCCGCGCCGCATCCAGCACGCCTTCGTCGAGGTCGAAAGCCCAGCTTCGGTTTTGCTGGGCCATGAGCTTTCGTTGCAACTTGTTGGCGAGGCGCGCGACGACCGTGTGCAGATTTTCCAGTTGCCGGTCGAGCGACCGGCGCAGTCGCAGCAGCTCCTCCGCATCGCAGAGGTCGACGGCGTCCGCGATTTCGTCAAACTCGGTGGTGTAGGGCTTGTAGGCCTCTCCGGTGTCGCCCTCGAAGCGATTGCGAAGACTGGAAATCTTCGCGTTTTCAGTTGCGCCGTCGTCTTCCTCCATCGACTGCTCAACGTCCTGATCGGACAGGTCCGCGTCGCCCTCGGCGGTGTCGCCGTCGCCTGAGTCTTCCGGAAACTGCGACTCGTCCGCGCCGTCATCCTCATCTTCGCCGTCGTTTTCGTCGTCGTCGGACTCATCATCCTCGTTGCTGTCATCCTCGTCGGATCGATCCCCGCGATCCTCGTCGTCGAGGTCGAGATCGCGAATGAAGTCGCGAACGAGGCTGGCGAAGGCTTCCTGATCGTTCAGGTCAGCCGCCTCGGCCATGGCGTCCAGCGAGGCGCCGGCGCGGTCTTCAAGCGTATCGCGCCACGCCTCCATAATGCCGGCGGCGGACGCCGGGGCCGACCGGCCGGTCAGGCGCTCGCGCAGCAAAAGCGCTGCAACGTCGGCCAGCGGCGTCGCGTCCGTGGCGGCGAGGCGGTCATATCCCTTATCCGCGATGATCTGTTCGAGAGACGCCGCAAGGTTGTCTCCGACCCCCTTCAGGGCGCGGGCGCCGATCGCCTCGCAGCGGGCATTCTCAAGCGCGGCGAAAACCGCGCGCGCTTCCGCGCCAACGGGGGCCAGTCTTTCATGGGCAAGCGTATCATGATGAGCGAGGCGGAGCGCCGCCGCGTCCCCTTCGCCGCGAGCGATTGCCGCCGTTTCCCGGTCCAGCGAACGAGCGGGCAGGGGGATGCGGGCCGACTTGCCCGAAACGCTCGCATGCTCGCCGCCATAGGCGACTTCCACGTCGTGTTGAGACGACAAGGCGCGCGTCGTGTGCAGCAACGCGCGCTTGAAGTCTTCCCTGATCTTTTCCTTCGGGGTCATGGCGCGGGAAGATAGGCGGTCGTAACGGATTGCGAAACCGTCATCGGCGCCGCGCCGGACAAGGACTGAGACGGCGCACGAAAATGGGACGCCGCTTCGCCAATGACGGGAGGATTAAGGTTACCGGGATTTCGAAAAACCAAGGAAAAACAACGGAAACCACCTTAACGCACAGTTTTTGCAGCCCTTCGCCGCGACAACGCATGAACGATGACGAACGGATATGCTCAGTACTTTTTTAAGAAATGAGAGCGGCAACATCGCGCTTCTCTTTTCGTTTCTGGTTTTTGTGCTGCTTGGGGGCGCCGGGATGGCTCTCGACCTTCAGCGCGCCGCCTCCATCCGCGCCGATCTACAGCAATCGGCTGACGCCGCCGTCCTCGCCGCGATTCGCATCAGTATGAATCAGCCCGCCCTGACGCCGGCGGAAGTGGAGGCGAAGGCGAAAGAATTCTTCGATGGGAATCGCCGAACGAAATCCCAGGCGGCAACGAGCAATTTCAAGGTTGTCCACGACCCGGCGACAGAGTCCTATCGGCTGAGCTTCGACGTTGACATCGCGACGACGCTCACGCGCGCGATCGGCATCGAAAAAATTTCGCCGAAAATTGAATCCGTGGCGAAACTGGGCAAGCCGCCCTATCTCGAAATCGCCATGGTGCTCGACAATACCGGGTCAATGAACGATTTCGACAAGATCGGCGATCTTAAAACCGCCGCGACCAATCTCGTCAATTCGCTCCACAGCCATCCGGACGCCGATGTTAGGATTGGACTTGTTCCCTTTGCGCAATATGTGAATGTCGGCGCCGGGAATGCGGGCGCCAGCTGGCTTGACGGCGGATCTTCGCCGGGCGCCTTTGACGGATGCGTGGGTTCGCGCAATTATCCGGCAAATATCCGCGATGACGGCTTTGACGTTACGCCCATTCCTGAAGTCGCAGGCGAGCCTTGCCCCAACGCGATCCTGCCGCTCACGGACGTTCAGTCGACCGTTAATACGGCGATCGACAATATGACCGGCAGCGGCTGGACCTATATTCCCGGCGGCCTTGCCTGGGGCTGGAGCGTGCTGAGCGCCGGCGCGCCGTTTACGCAAGGGCTCGACGAGACCGAGCTTGAAGATCGCAACGGCAGGAAGACGATGATCCTGATGACGGACGGCGAAAACACGAAATCGCCGGATTATCCGACCCACGATGCGGAAAGCATCGCCAACGCCAATCAACTGACCGATGAGCTTTGCGACGCCGTAAAAGACGATAAGATCGAGATTTATACAATTGCCTTCGCCGTTTCGGATATGACGATCAAACACCTGCTGGAAGATTGCGGAACGACGCCAGATCACTACTTCGAGCCGGATACGGCGTCGGAGCTGATCGCAACCTTCGACAAGATCGCCAGCAATCTGCGCAGCATCAGTCTGTCGAAGTAAACAGAAATTCACCGAGTAATACCCGGATGCGAAGGGATTTTAGCCGCCCCTTGGCGGAGCCGGAAGAATTTTCGAAAAAATTTAAGTATTAACCAATTCCGCCAACGAGACGTTAAGCGTGCCCGGCGAAACTCCGTACACACCGTGAATGCGAGATGTCACTATGCGCGCAACGCTACGAAGATACCGGTCGTGCCAAAACGGTAACATTGCCATGCTGTTCGGGCTGTTGATGTTCATCATGCTCGGCGCCGCCGGCATGGCGCTCGATTATCAGCGCGCCGTTACGATCCAGACGAATATGCAGGAGGCGGCTGACGCTGCGCTGATCGCCGCCGTCAAGCTGAAGTCGACCCGGCCGTCGATGACCGACGCTGACGTTCGCGCCCGTGCGAAAGCATTCTTCGATTCAAACATGCGCAACATGTCAAGCTACTCCTATTCGGGCTTCGACGTCTCGTATGACCCCATCACCATGCAGTACACGCTGGACTTCGATTCCAAGATCAGAACGACGCTGCTGCATGCGGTGAACTTCGGCAAAATCGAGCCGAAAGTCGTTTCAAAGGCCAAGCTTGGAAGGCCGCCATACCTTGAAGTCGCGATGGTCCTCGACAACACCGGCTCCATGAAAGACGACGGCAAGCTTGACGACCTGAAGAAAGCGGCGACGAATCTCGTTTCGACGCTCTATTCGAGCGCCGACGCCGACGTAAAAGTCGCGCTCGTACCGTTCGCACAATATGTCAGCGTCGGCGACGACAAGGAAGGCGCCGTCTGGCTTGACGATGGATCGCCGGGCGCATCTTTCGACGGTTGCGTCGGTTCGCGGGGATACCCCGCTAATACCACAGACAGCGATTACGCCGTTAACCCGGTGCCCGCAGTCGACGGTGAACCGTGCCCGGCAGAGATCCTGGAACTCACCGATGAACGGTCGAAAATCGAGGACGCCATTGACGACATGGAGGCGAATGGCTGGACCTATATTCCCTCGGGGCTGGTCTGGGGCTGGCGTGTGATCAGCGCGTCCGCGCCGTTCACCGAGGCGACGACGGCTGATGAGTTAAAGGACAAGAACGGCGTCAAGGCCATCATATTGATGACCGACGGAGAGAACACCAAATCGCCCGATTACCCGACTCATGACGATTCAGACATCACAGACGCCAACAAGATAACGGACGAGCTTTGCGACGCGATCAAAAAGGAAAACATCGTCGTTTACACAATCGCTTTTGCGGTGACTGACGCTACGGTCAAAACGCTGTTGCAGGATTGCGGAACAACGCCCGGACATTTCTTCGAACCGGATACAGCGGGCGAACTGAACGGCGCCTTCGAAGCCATCGGCGGCGCGCTTCGAAATATTTCACTGACGCAATAGCCGCGCAGGGCAGGGCCGGCCGCTTGTCTTGGCCGCGCGCTTGCGCCATTTTCTCTTCGCTGCAACGCGAAGGGCCGCCCCCATGAATCTCGCCGAAGTCATCAGGACGATACCGGACTATCCCAAACCGGGAATCATGTTTCGGGACATCACGACATTGCTGGCCGACGCCAGGGGGTTTCGCCGCGCGGTCGACGAACTCGTGCAGCCGCTCGCCGGCGCCAAGATCGACAAGGTCGCCGGCATCGAAGCGCGCGGGTTCATCCTTGGCGGCGCCATCGCGCACCAATTGTCGGTCGGCTTCCTGCCGATCCGAAAGAAAGGCAAGCTTCCCTACGAAACGATCGCCGAGAGCTACGAGCTTGAATACGGTGTCGACGAAGTCGAAATCCACGTCGACGCGGTAAGGGACGGCGAACGCATTCTGCTTGTCGATGACCTTATCGCCACCGGAGGCACTGCCGGCGCCGCGATTCGACTTCTTGAACGCGCCGGCGCCACGATCGTATTATGTGCGTTTGTGGTTGACCTGCCGGACCTTGGCGGCGCAGAGAAACTTCGGGCGATGGGCAAGACCGTAACGTCGCTGATCGCCTTTGACGGCGAATAGGGGAGATCAGATATGGCGCTCCTTATCGTCGGTCTCGTGATCTTTTTTGCGACGCACTACTTTACGGCGTTGGCGCGCAATGCGCGGGCCGGTCTCATTCAGCGTGTTGGAGAGGGCCCCTATAAGGGCCTTTATTCGCTGGTCACACTCATAGGCTTTGCGTTGATCGTCATTGGCTGGCGCAGCGCCGACGCGTCAGCTCTTTACGCGCCGCCGGCTTTTCTTCGGCACGCAACGCTGGGGCTGATGCCTTTTGCAACGATACTCATTATTGCCGCTTATGCGCCGGCGGGAAGAATTGCCGCGACGGTCAAGCATCCCATGCTCGCTGCAATCAAGATCTGGGCGTTCGCACATCTTCTGTCCAATGGCGAAGTGCGGTCCGTTCTACTTTTCGGCGCCTTTCTCGTCTTCGCCGTGATTGACCGAATTGCCGTAAAGCGCCGTGGCGAGAGCGGGCGACCCGCCGGTTCGATCGTGAACGACGTTATCGTGGTTGCGGCCGGGCTCCTGGCGTATGGCGCCATATATCTGTGGGCGCACGCCTGGATTGCAGGCGTTCCGTTACGCTATTGAGTATCGATGGGCGGTTGCTGCGGAAAGTAAAGCGCGTCGGTATCGTACCCAAACGACTCCAGTTTAGCGATGGCTTCCGAAAAAACGTCGTCTGAAATGGTCGGCGTTCGCGACAGGATCCAGAGCAGCCGGCCCTGCGGTTCGCCGACCAGCGAGAGCGAGTAGTCCTCGGCCAGGTCAATGACCCAGTAGTCGCCCCAGAACGGCCCGAAGAAGCTGACTTCAAGTTTCGCGTTCGTACTTTCATCGACAATGCGGGCCCGGCCGTTTGCCGTTCTTACAGGCCCGTCAGCGGCGTTCTCCCGACATGTGTTCACCACGCTGATCAGACCGTCGTCGCGCAAGGCATACTCCGCCGTTACGCCTTCGCAATTACGTTCGAACCGGTTCGGCAGCCGGGCGATCTCGTACCACAACCCCTGATACCGCTGGAGATCGACGCTTTCGACGGTCGTCAGCGGGATGGAAGCGTCGCGGTTAACGGGCGCTGCGGCGCAGCCGGCCGCCGCAAGCGCTGCAATCATCAAGTACGTTATGTGCATGTCTGTGTTCCTTCTCTGACGCTATACGCGCCCGATCCCTGTCCGGTTTCACATCCGCCTCAAAACCGCCTTGCCGGCGCTTATGATGCCAGAAAAGACGCTGCGTTGCGCGGGCGCTCAAAGGCCGGTAGAACCCAGTTCCTCCGGCTAGGCGGAGCCGATAAGCGGGAATTGGAAAACTCAAAGTGGCGAATGAAGACAGCGCATTAAGGGAAGTTGATCAGGAGCTTGCTGAGGAGCGCCAGTGGGCGATGTTCCGCAGATACGGCCCGGCGGTCATCGGCGCGGCGGCAGCGCTCGTAATCGGCGTCGGCGCCTGGCAGGCCTATGACGCGTCCCGCACCGGCGCCGCCAACAAAGAGGCGACCCAATTCGCCGATGCCGCCGAACTGTTACTTGAAAACGAGATCGAAGGACGCAGCGCGCTTGAAACAATCGCCGATGAGGGCCGCAGCGGCTATGCGGTCCTTGCTCAGTTCCGGCGCGCGGCATCGTTCGCGGCGGCGGACGACCGCCAGGCCGCAATCGACGTCTTCGCGGAAATTTATGATGACGGCGGCGCGCCCCAGCCGATGCGCGATCTGGCGCGCGTGCGCGCGGCCTACCTTTCCCTTCAGGACGGTCGCGATATTGTTCTTGACCATTTAGGATTGCTTGCTTCCAGCGACGGCGCGTTTAAACCGTATGCAGATGAAGTTACCGGCCTTGCAGCATTGAAAGCAGAAGACTACGAGACGGCGCTCTCCCTGTTCGGCGCGCTTGCGACGCTTCCCGAGACGCCGCCGGCCCTTGCCCAGCGCGCAGAGGAATATCGCGCGCTGGCCGTCGCCGGCAAGGCGGGTGTGAACCTGTCCGAACGGATCGAGCTTGACGATATCGTTGGCGCCGTTGGAGCGCCGGTTGCTATAACGCCGGCGGTGGCGGGTGAGGGCGAAATCACTGAGCCCGGTGCAACAGAGGATGCGCCCGAGGCCCCCGCCGTCAATGGTGAACAGACAACGGAATCCGAAGCGGGCGAACCGTCAGAAAGCGAAAACGAGTAATGGCGAAATCCTTGAATAACTCGCGCGGGTTCGTGCGCTGCGTTGCCGGCCTCGCGATGGCGGCGCTGCTGAGCGGGTGCGCCTCCAACCCCATCGCCGGCCTGTTTGGCGGGGATGACGATGAGGAAGAGAACGCCCCGGCCGAAGACGATCGCATCTCCATTCTCGCAATTGACGAGCAGTTGAAAGCGGATCCCCGTTTCACCGGCGTCACGGTCAGCGTGCCGCCGTCTTATGTGAACCCCTCATGGCCGCAGCCCGGCGGCGAAGCCGATCACACGCTGCACCATATTGCAGCGACGCTCGAACTGGAGCGGGAGTGGAAAGTCAATGTGGGCAAAGCCGGCGAACGCGCGAAGCTCACAAGCCCGCCGATTGTCGTCAGCGACCGCGTCTATGTGATGGATGCGGAAACGACCGTGACGGCGTTCGACGCCGCCAATGGCGACGTTATCTGGCGCAAGGAACTCGCCCCGGAACTGAAGGAACGGTTTCGTCTGCGCGATTTCGTTTTGCTGCAAGGAACCAGTCCCTCGCAGGTCGGTTTTGGCGGCGGCGTCGCGTTTGACAACGGCAAGATCTTCGTCACGTCGGGCTTTGGCTTTATCGCAGCCCTTGATGCGGTTACCGGCGACGAAATCTGGCGCGTCGAAACATCCGCGGCCGTGCGCACGCCTCCAACGGCCTATCGCGGTCGCGTTTATGTTGCGACCAACGTGAACGAGTTTCTCGCTCTCGAACAGGAGACCGGCGAAGAGGCGTGGACGTTTCAGTCGTTTGAAGAAACGGCTCGTTTTCTTTCGTCCGCCAGTCCCGCTGCGGCCGGCGATCTCGTCGTGGCGCCGTTTTCATCAGGCGAAATCGTAGCCTTTCAGGCCGAGTCGGGGCGCGCGCTCTGGAACGAAACCCTCGCCCAGCAGGCGCGCCTGACCGCGCTGGCTTCGCTCAACGATATCGCGGGCAGCCCGGTAATCGATCGCGGCCTGATTTACGTCGTCAGTCATGGCGGCCGGTTCGCAGCCATCGATATCCGCTCCGGCCAGAGCGTGTGGGAGGCGTCGATCACCAGTCTTCAGACGCCCTGGGTCGCCGGCGACTTCATTTATGTGGTCTCGGTCGATGCCGAGCTTGTATGCCTGTCGCGGAATGAAGGCGCGATCATCTGGGTGAGCCAGCTCAGACGGCACAAAAATGAGAAGAAGCGCAAAGGTCGAGTGACGTGGGCGGGGCCGGTCCTCGCGGGCGGCAATCTCGTCCTTGTCTCGAACCTCGGAGAAATCGCGAAGGTCGATCCCACCAATGGCGAGATCGTTGAAATCAAAGATATTGACGAAGCATCGGTGATCTCCCCGGTGGTTGCTAACGAAAAAATATATATCCTCAGCGAAAACGGTCGCCTGCTGGCGCTTCGTTGATCGGAACGCGGCGGGAGCCGCAATACACATGAAGATCGCACTGGTCGGCCGGCCGAACGTCGGCAAATCGACACTATTCAATCGGCTCGTTGGAAAACGCCTCGCCCTTGTGGACGATACGCCGGGCGTCACCCGCGACCGCCGGGAGGGCGCGGGGCGCCTCGGCGATCTTGAGTTCACCGTGATCGATACGCCCGGCCTTGAAGAGGCGCCGGAAGCGGCGCTTGAAGGGCGCATGCGCAAGCAGACGGACCGCGCGGTGGAGGAGGCGGATGTCTGCCTGTTCATCGTCGACGCCCGCGCCGGCGTGACGCCGCTCGATCAGACATTTGCATCCATCCTGCGCTCAAGCGGAAAGCCGGTGATTCTGCTCGCCAACAAGGCGGAAGGCGCACGGGGGGAAGCCGGCGTTTACGACGCCTATGAACTGGGCGTTGGCGATCCGATCCCGGTGAGTGCTGAACACGGCGAAGGCATGGGCGATCTCTTCACGGCGCTGGAGCCTTACTTTCAGGCGTCTGACGATGACGTCGATGAAAGCGAAAACGACGATGAGGCGGACTGGGACAATCCGCTGAAGCCTCTGCGGGTTGCGATCGTTGGCCGGCCGAACGCCGGGAAATCGACGCTGGTCAATCGCCTGATCGGCGAAGACCGCCTGCTGACGGGGCCTGAAGCTGGAATCACCCGGGACTCCATCGGCGTCGAGTGGCGCTGGCAGGGGCCTGATCGCGACTGGCCGGTCAAACTCTTCGACACGGCGGGCATGCGCAAGAAGGCTCGCGTTCAGTCTAAACTTGAGAAACTCTCCGTAAGCGACTCTTTGCGGGCCATTAAATTTGCCGAAGTTGTGGTTTTACTTCTGGACGCTGAAACGCCCTTCGAAAAACAGGATCTGCAAATCGCCGACCTTGCCTTGCGGGAAGGCCGTGCGCTCGTTCTCGCCGTTAACAAATGGGATCTCGTTGCCGATAAAAAACACGCACACGATGCGTTACGGGAAAAGGCGGACCGACTGTTGCCTCAGGCGCCCGGTGCCCCGATCATCACGCTGTCGGCGCTGAGCGGCGCGGGCGTCAACAAGCTGATGCCGGCAATCGTAAAACTCTATGTCGACTGGAATGCGCGCGTCAAAACGCCGGACCTTAACGAATGGCTTCAGGAGGCCGTTCATCGTCATACGCCGCCCGCGGTCGCCGGTCGGCGCATCAGGTTCAAGTATATTTCACAAACCAAAACACGTCCGCCAACCTTCGTCGCCCATTGTAACCTCGCGCAAGACGTGCCGGCGTCGTACAAGCGTTATCTGATCAACGGCATTCGCGATGCGTTCGACATCAAGGCTGTACCCATCAGGCTGATCCTGAAGTCGCCGGACAATCCTTACGCCGGACGAAAAAAGACCTAGGCGGACCACTCGCGAAAGACATGTCGCCTGAACGGTCCCGGCGGGGCTGTCAGCGCTTCCATCACCATCGGGACTACGGCGTCCGGCGTGGGCAGGGTGTTCGGGTCCTCGCCAGGCATGGCCGAGGCGCGCATGCCTGTGCGCATTGCGCCGGGGTCAACGACACCGACGCTGATTGACGTGTGCTCGTTCTCAAGGGCGTATGTTTCAGCGAGATGTTCAAGCGCCGCCTTCGAAACGCCGTATGCGCCCCAGTGAGCGCGCGCATGCTCGCCGCCGACCCGCGATGTCAGAAACAGAACGCGGGCGTCATCGCTTTTGCGCAGCAGCGGATCGAGGGCGCGCAACAGGCGCCAGTTCGCCGTGAGATTAAGCGCCAGCACGTGATTCCAGATTTTCGGGTCAGCATCGACAACGGGCCCGAGTTCGCCGAGCGCTGCGGCGTTCGCAACGAGAATGTCGATCTTTTCAAAGCGGCTGCCCAGCGCTTCGGGCAGGCGTTCGATATTGTCCCCTTCAACGAGATCGATATTGATCAACGAGCATCTGCCGCCCGCGGCGCGGATTTCGTCATCAAGGTCTTCCAGGCCGCCGGTTGTTCGCGCGATAGCCAAAACATGGGCGCCTGCCTTCGCAAGGCCGAGGGCAATAGCGCGTCCAATGCCGCGCGACGCGCCGGTTACAAGCGCGATTTTTCCGGACAGGTCAGCGGTCAATCTTCAATCTCAAAGGTTAGCCCGGCGTTTTTGCGCAGGCGGTCAATGAGCGCATGGCCCATAGCGGGCGCCGTTGTCCAGACGCCGCCGGGCGTTTTCGGGCAGTCGTTGATCAGGCAGATCGCCGATTCGGAGATCATTTTCGATGTCGATCCATATCCGGGATCCATATCGCCGGCGACGGCGACCTTCACCGTCTCACCGTTTGCCGTCGTCCCGATAAAGAGAATGTCATACGAGCCCGCCTCGCGCTCTTCCTTGCTGGGGCCTTCGCCCGGCTTTGGGCCGTCGTCGCTCATCATCGCATTGCTTGCGGCAAGTTGACGGGCGGCGGCTTCGCCGGCGTCCCCCGGACCGGTCATCACCATTTCCGAATACACGAAGTCTTCGCCATAGGCGTGGCCGAGGAGCGCATTGGTGCGATGCACGTTCTTTGTGTTGATCGCCGCCATGACAAAGGGCGCAAGCCAGGAACCGACTGCGTCGTCATGAATGACTTTGGAACCGGAGGGCTGCTTCGGGCCGGCGAAACCCGGCGCGAGGGAGAACGGGTTTTTGAGATGCTCCATGACGGTCGGGTCTTTCATCGCCGCCGCCACCGTCGCCTTCAGGCTCGCTGCGGTTCCGCCCGAGAACGTACCCTTCATTGAGCGAACGAGGCCTTTCACCTGCTGGCACGGGCCCCCGAATTTTTTCTTCGCTTCTTCCTGCAACATGAAAACGCCGAGATCCGACGGAATGGAGTCAAAGCCGCAGGAGAATACGATGCGCGCGCCGGAGGCCTTTGCCGCCGCTTCGTGCTTGTCGATCATCTTGCGCATCCATGCGGGCTCGCCGCACAGGTCCACATAATCCGTTCCGGCCTCGGCGCATGCGGCGACAAGCTCGTTTCCGTAGAGCTGGTACGGCCCGACCGTTGTCAGAACGACCCTGGCGCTTTCTGCGAGCGCTTTTACTGACGCCGGGTCGCCTGCATCGGCGACAACGAGCGGCGTGTCCGCGGGTGCGGCGATCTCGTCACGCACGGCCTCCAGCTTGTCCTGGGAGCGGCCCACCATCGCCCAGGTGACGCCGGATCCGGCGGGATACTGCTTCGCCAGATACGCCGCGACCAGCCGCCCGGTAAATCCGGTCGCGCCAAAGACAGCGATGTCGAAATTCTTGCCTGCCATGGGATCTATCCTCTGTGCTTCAGCGTCTTCATGAACCGGGGACAACCGCAGCGCAATTGCGCGATGCAGCCGCAACCGGCGCGGCAAATTGTGCCGGCGCCGGCAATATCTGCCGGGTAATTGGCGCCGCGCACGGGGTTTTTCCTGTTTATCTTTTGTTATCCTTGATGACGAAATCGCGAATTTATTAGCGTGGACCGGCGTCCATCAACACTTTTGCGGCCCCCAATGACCCGGCAAGCCTTTTGCTTCTCTTTAGGCACTCATGCGGCGCGCAGTGCGCTCGCACGCCGGCGAAAAACATCGCCGAAAGCCCCAGAAAGGGAGACGCTTAAAGTGGTCAATAACGTCAATACGAATCCGGGCGCCCTTATCGCGCTCCAGAACCTTACCCGAATCTCCGAGCAGCTGGAGGAAACCCAGCGCCGTGTCTCGACCGGTCTTGAGGTATCGAGCGCCAGCGACAATCCGGCGCTTTTCGCCCTCGCACAGAAGCAGCGCGCCGAACTTGGCTCGATCGAGGCCGTGCAGCAGGGACTTCGCATCGGGACGTCAACCGTCGATGTGGCTTTGGCCGCCGGCGAGTCGATTTCAGACGTTCTCGTCGAAATGCGCGCCATCGCCAGCCAGGCCGCCGACCCGACGCTTTCGGACGCAGAAGTCGATCTCCTGGAAGATCAGTACGTCGTTCTGCGCGATCAGTTGACGCGCCTCGTGGATACGGCGGAAATCGGCGGGCGCAATCTCCTCGCCAGCGGGGCGGCCGACCTCCAGGTCGTAGCGGGACCGGACGGCGCGACAACGATTACTGTTGCGGCGCAGGATCTGTCCGTCGGCGGCGCCAACGTCACGGTGAGCGCTGCGGCCAATCCGTTCGCAGCCGTTGCCGACGACCCGGCAACGATGGGCGTTGATGAATCGATGACCCGTGCAGAAGTCGCTCAAGCGGAGATCACCGCGATTGAAGCGTCGATCGACAATGTCAGCAACGCCCTCGGCGCCCTTGGCGGCGGCGGGAGTTCGCTGGAACTTCAGAACCGCATCCTGACACGGGTTTCGGACGCGCTGGAAATCTCCATCGGCAATCTCGTCGATGCGGATCTTGCGCGGGAAAGTTCGCGGCTACAGGCGTTGCAGGTACAACAGCAACTCGCCATTCAGACGCTCTCGATCGCCAACGCGGCGCCGAACGCGATCCTGGCCCTGTTCGCCTGATGAGTTGAGGGGTTTTTTCCTGACGCCGCCGGTGATCCGTTAACGGATTGCCTGCGGCATGGAGGAGCCAGATGACGATCACAACCGGACAAAACCCAAACGCGGTAACCGTCGTTGACCCGGCGGAACGCAACCAGGCGTTGGCTGACGCCCGTCGCCGCGCCTCGCAGAGCGCTCTTGCAAATGCCGAGGCCGCGGAAGCGCGCCGCGCCGACAGCATGCAAAACGCCCGCGCCATCCTGGAGCGGGCGCTTGGCGCCAACACGCGGCTGTCGATCTCGCGGGACGATTCCGCGCCGACCTATGTTTATCGCGCCATTGACGTCGAGACCGGCGAGGTCGTGCGCGAATGGCCGCCGGCGGAATTTGCGGAGTTTATCGCAGAGCAAGGCGCGGAGTTTCGTCTCGCAGTCGCTTCAGGCGCTGTCGTTGACGAACAGGCCTGAACAGCCAGTCCCTCCCAACTGTTCGGCGGGCAGGCCCCGCCGGACTTTTTTTGCGACTGAGAATTGCACGCAGCAATATCGCTTGACTTGAAAAAGACGGCGTCGCGATAACGCGTACATGACCCCGATTATGGACGACGCCGATATTGAACATCTCCACTCGCCCGAGGCGATTGCTAAACGGCTCGATAAAGGTCCGCAAGCGAACTACCTGCGCGACTGGGTTTTTGGCGGAATAGACGGTGCCGTGACGACGTTCGCCATTGTCGCCGGCGTCGCCGGCGCAGCGCTATCCACCAAGATCATTTTGATCCTTGGCGCCGCAAACCTCCTCGCTGACGGATTTTCAATGGCGGCGGGCAACTATTCCGGCGTCAAGGCGGAGAAGGACGATTACAAACGCCTTCGCCAGATGGAGCATCGCCACATCCTCCAGACGCCTGAGGGAGAGCGCGAGGAAATCCGGCAGATTTTCGCCGCAAAGGGCTTTGAAGGGAGTGATCTTGAACGCGCCGTCGATATCATCACCGAAAGTCATGAGCGCTGGGTCCAGGTCATGCTGGAGGAGGAGCATGGCGCACCGAAGATGGATCGCTCCGCCATAAAGTCAGGGTTTGTCACGTTCGGCGCGTTTTTCGTGTGCGGCGCCGTGCCGCTGCTGCCGTTTGTGTTTGGCGGCGCGGAAGGGGCGCTCGCCGTTGCAACGGTCATGACCGCACTGACGTTCTTCGGCATCGGGTCCATGAAGTCGAAATGGTCGACCGCGTCCTGGTGGAAGTCGGGCTTTGAGACCCTTGCGATCGGCATGATCGCCGCCGGCGTCGCCTATGGCGTCGGCATGGCGCTGAAGGGTCTCGTCGGTTAAGCTCGTCCAATGGAGGGGCTCAATCCATTTCTGGCAGGCGCAACGCTGGCGCTCGCCGCGGGCGCCATCGGCGTTATGGCCATTTTAAAAGGGCCGGCGCGTGCGCAGTTCGTCTACGCGCAGCTTTGCGTGATGGTCGGCATCTATGTCGGTTTCGCCGTGATGGGGCTCGACGGCAAAGACTTCATTTCCCGCAGCGACTGGTCCGGCGTGATCGTCGAAGGCGTGTTCGCCCTTGGGTTCATCTTTGCGGGCCTTGCCGCGCTCGGCTCAAGCCGCCCCTGGCTTCTTGGCGCGCTGATATTGGCGCACTGATATTAGCGCACGGGGCGACGGATTTTCTCCATCTTGTGATCGACGGCTCCGTTGCGCCCTCGTGGTATGCGTTTGCCTGCATCATTTACGATGCCTGCGTCGGGGCGGCCGCCGTTATCATGTTGTCTTCGACGGCGCAGCAAAAAGGCTGACGAGGGCGGCCCTTCACTTTCGCGCCCATCGTGCTAGAGCGGCCACTTAGTGAAGGAGGCCCCCGATGGACCACGGCAAAAACGAGTTCGCAACCAATGAGAGCCTGAAAGCGCGCCGCGACGAAGCGTGCCCGCAGGGTCTTCCGTCAAAATCCGGGATTTACGCGGCCCGCGCCAGTGGCGCCGAGCTGTGGGACGTAGAGGGCAAGCGCTATATCGATTTCATTGGCGGCATTGGCGTTCTGAATGTGGGCCACGCCCACCCGAAGGTGGTCGAGGCGATCAAAAAGCAGACGGAAGACTTCATCCACACCGCCTTCGGGATTGCACAGTATGAGGAGTATGTCGAAGTCTGCGAAACCCTGAACCGGGTGGCGCCGGGGGATACGCCAAAGAAGACCGCGCTTTTTAACTCGGGCGCCGAGGCGGTTGAGAACGCCGTGAAGTTCGCGCGCCAGATTACCGGCCGACCGGGCGTTATCGCCTTTGAAGGCGCCTTTCACGGACGCACGCTGCTGGCGACGACCCTGACCGGCAAGTCAAAGCCCTACAAGGTGGGTTTCGGGCCTTACGTGCCTGCGGTGTTTCACGCGCCTTATCCCGACGCCTATCACGGGGTGTCGGTCGAGGGGTGCCTGTCCTGTCTCGATCACATCTTCAAAACGGCAATCAACGCAAATGAAGTCGCGGCGATGATCGTCGAGCCGGTGCAGGGCGAGGGCGGTTTTAATCCCGCGCCGCCGGAGTTCCTGAAGGGCCTGCGCGCGAAATGCGACGAGCACGGCATTTTGCTGATCGCCGATGAAATTCAATCTGGCATGGGCCGGACAGGCAAATACTTTGCGTTTGAGCGCGCGGGCGTTGAGCCCGACCTCCTTTGCGTTGCGAAATCCATCGCCGCCGGTCTTCCGCTGTCGGCGCTTACCGGAAAGGCGGACCTGATGGACAAAGTCCTCGCCGGGTCCATGGGATCGACCTACGGCGGGAATCCGGTTGCATGCGCGGCGGCGCTCGCAGTGTTCCAGATCATCGAAGAAGAGGGACTTCTTCAGCGTGCAGAGGAAATCGGCGCGCAGACCGAGCGGCGCTGGACGGAGTTGCAAAACGGCGTCGCCAAGTGCGTTCTCGGCGACGTGCGCCGCGTCGGCGGCATGTGCGCGGTCGAATTCGTAAAGGATGGCGACCCCTCCAAGCCGAATGGCGACCTTGCCGCCAAAATTCTCTTGGAAGCGCGCAGCCGCGGCCTCATCATGACGACGGCGGGCGCCTATGCGCAGTGCCTGCGCTCACTGGCGCCGCTCGTCATCTCCGACGACATGCTGAATGAAGGCCTCGATATCTTTGCGGACGCCACGGAAGCGGCGTTAAAAAACTGATGGACGCCGTTGATAAACGCCGGAAAAAACTGCTCTATCGGGCGAGCTATCGTGGGTTTAAAGAGGCGGACCTCTTAATTGGCGGTTTCGCAAAGGCGCATCTCGGCGAGATGACGGATAATGATCTCGACGAGTTCGAAGCGCTCCTTACGCTCAACGACCGCGATCTCTACGCCTGGGCGACGGGAAAGGCGGAGCCGCCGGCAAATCTCGCAGGGCCGGTTTTTGCAAAATTGCGCACGTTTGACCTGCAAAACAGCTGACGCGTGATTGCAGGATCAAGGTTTAGCCCCTAAGTCATGCACATGAAAACGCGGAACTCCAAACCGGGGCTCCGCGCATTTTGCGTTGAGGATTATGCCGGATTCCGGAACAAAAATGACGTCGGGCGTCGCGCAGATTGGCGCAGAGAAAGCGTGGAGCACGGACGGCTTGTTACCCGTCTATGGGGCGCCGGAGGGCGCAGACGCGATCTGCGTCGCCGAAGCGGCGCGCACGCGCGGAGACATCGTTGTGCATATTGCCCGCGACGGCGCCCGCGCAGCCGCCATGGTGCAGGCCCTTGGCTTCTTCGCGCCTGACACGGCCGTCATCGAGTTTCCGGCATGGGACTGCCTCCCTTACGACCGCGTCTCGCCGTCCAGCGCCGTCTGCGCACGGCGTATGGCGGCCCTGTCGTTGATCGCGGCCCATCGCGGTAAAGGCGCGGTCATCGTCGTGACTTCCGTTAATGCAGCGGTCCAGCGCACGCCGCCGCGCGATATCGTAACGGCCGCCTCCATGTCTCTGGCGCCCGGCGCTACCGTCGATATGGACGACCTCGTCACATATCTCGGCGTAAACGGCTATGCGCGCTCGTCCACCGTGCGCGAACGGGGCGAGTTCGCGGTGCGCGGCGGGCTTGTCGACATATTTCCACCCGGCGCAGACGAGCCGGTTCGGCTCGACTTTTTTGGCGACCAACTGGAGTCCGTGCGCGGGTTCGACGCGGAGACCCAACGAACAACGAAACAGCTCGCGCGCTTTGATCTTAACGCCGCCTCGGAAATCCTTCTGACCGACGAGACCATCGCCCGGTTTCGCACGGGCTTCGTCAAGGCCTTCGGCGCTGCGGGGGACGATCCGCTCTACGAGGCGATCAGCGCAGGCCGCATGCATGCGGGCGCAGAACACTGGTTGCCGTTGTTCTACGAAAACACGGACACGCTATTCGATTTCATCGGCGACGGATTGATCTTCCTCGATCATCTTTTAGAGGAGGCGGCTTCCGAGCGCTTTCGCGCCATCAGCGATCATTACGATGCGCGGGCAGAAGACGCCGAGACACGGCGGCCCAGGAACTCCGAGTTCTCCGCGTCGGTCTACCGTCCGCTCCCGCCGGACATGCTTTATCTCAGCGATGAGGATTGGTCGGCGCATCTTGCCCCGTCAAATCTGCGCCCGCTTTCGCCATTCGCGCCGCAGCCGAATGAGCGCTGCTACAATTTCGGCGCAAAGACCGGGCGTAACTTTGCCGCGGAGCGGTCGGGCGAGAAGGTCAACGTCTTTGACGCTGTTGTCGGGCATATCAGGGAGAATGCAGACCGGAAAACGGTCATCGCCTGCTGGACGGGGGGATCGGCCGACCGGTTGCGCACCGTGCTGTCGGACCACAAGGCCGGCGATATCGTTCATGCTGACAGTTTCAACGATCTCCGCGCGGGCGTCTCAACCGCAACTTTGGGACTTGAGCAGGGATTTGAAACCGACGACGCGGTTTTCCTTTCCGAGCAGGATATCCTCGGCGACCGGCTGGTGCGCAGAACGCGGCGGAAACGGGCGGAGAATTTTCTTACCGAAGCCTCCGGTCTTTCTGTCGGCGACCTCGTGGTGCATGTGGACCATGGGGTCGCCCGATATGACGGGCTGAAAACCCTGGAGGTGCAGGGCGCGCCCCATGACTGCCTGCATCTCGCCTATCATGGCGGCGACAAGCTTTTTCTGCCCGTTGAGAACATTGATCTCCTGTCTCGCTTCGGTCCGGAAGACGCCAACCAGCAGCTCGATAAACTGGGCGGCGCAGCATGGCAGGGCCGCAAAGCGAAGATGCGCGCGCGTATCAAAATGCTGGCGGAGGAACTCATCAAAGTTGCCGCCAAACGCGCCATGCAGCGCGCCGATACGCTGGCGCCGACCGACGGGCTTTATGATGAGTTTTGCGCGCGTTTTCCGTTTGCCGAAACTGAGGATCAGGAAAACGCGATTGCCGACGTCATTGAGGACCTTGCCAAAGGTCAGCCTATGGACCGACTCATCTGCGGCGATGTCGGGTTCGGCAAGACGGAAGTAGCCCTGCGCGCCGCATTTGTCGCTGCGATGACCGGGCGTCAGGTCGCTGTCGTCGCGCCGACGACCCTGCTGGTGCGGCAACACTTCAGGAATTTCTCCGAACGCTTCAAAGGGTTTCCGGTCAAGGTGCGCCAGCTCTCACGCATGGTTTCAACGGCGGATGCATCGGCGGTGCGCGACGGCGTCGCCGCCGGGGATGTGGACATCGTTATCGGCACTCATGCGCTCCTTGCAAAGACAATCAAGTTCCGCGATCTCGGCCTTCTCATTATCGACGAGGAACAGCATTTCGGCGTCAAGCACAAAGAACGCCTGAAGGAGTTTCGCGGCGACACCCATGTCCTGACGCTGACCGCCACGCCGATCCCGCGCACTTTGCAACTGGCGATGTCAGGCATTCGCGATCTCTCCCTTATCGCGACGCCGCCGGTTGACCGGCTGGCCGTGCGCACAACGGTCGGACCTTTCGATCCCGTCGTGACACGCGAGACATTATTGCGCGAGCATTATCGCGGCGGCCAGAGTTTTTACGTTGCGCCGCGGATTAAAGACCTGAACGGCATTGCGGAGTTTCTGCGCGATGAAATGCCGGAGCTGAAATTCAAGATCGCCCACGGCCAGATGAGCCCCAGCGAGCTCGAAGACATCATGACGGCCTTTTATGAGGGCAAGTTCGACGTTCTCGTCTCAACGACCATCATCGAGTCCGGTCTCGATATACCAACCGCCAACACGATGATTATTCATCATGCGGACATGTTTGGTCTTGCGCAGCTCTATCAGTTACGCGGCAGGGTTGGGCGGTCAAAGCAACGGGCCTACGCCTATCTAACCACAAGCCCGCGGAAGAAACTGACCGAGGGCGCGGAGCGGCGCCTCAAGGTCATGCAATCGCTGGATACGTTGGGCGCCGGGTTCACGCTTGCAAGCCACGACCTCGATATTCGCGGCGCCGGCAATCTTTTGGGCGAGGAACAGTCCGGCAACGTCAAGGAGGTGGGCGTCGAGCTGTATCAGCACATGCTGGAGGAAGCGGTCGCCGAATTGCGCGAGGGCGGCGGCGCCGTTGAGGATGCATGGTCGCCCCAGATCAATATCGGCACGTCGGTCCTGATCCCGGAAAGCTATGTTGCAGATCTCGACGTTCGCATGGCGCTCTATCGCCGGCTCGGCGACGTAACAGGCGAGCCGGAAATCGATGCGTTTGCGGCAGAACTGGTCGACCGGTTCGGGCCAATGCCGACGGAAGTGGAACACTTGCTCGAAATCGTCGCCATCAAGACGATCTGCCGGCGCGCGGGCATCGCGAAGATCGACGCCGGACCGAAGGGCGCCGTCGTCGGGTTCCGCAACGATCAGTTCGTTAATCCGGCCGGTTTGATCGAGTTTATTTCGTCCTCGCCCTACGACATGAAAGTTCGGCCCGACCAGAAACTCGTTTTCCGGCAGGACTGGCCCGGCGAGTCGATGCGCCTGAAGGGGGCTCGCCGCGCGGCAAGCATCATTGCGGAGATTGCTTCCGAGGCTGCCTAGGTTTGTCTGAACCCGGCAGTTTGCGAAGCGCAGCGGCGATCGTCTCGCTGATCGCCGCGCCGTGTTGGTGGGCGCCGACAGCGACGTCGATTGTAAGCGACTGGGGCGCCCCGTCATTATCCCGGCGGAAAGCCGTGTTTGAGAGAACGCCGCCCACCCGCAACGCGATGTGACGGGCGTCGGCGGATGTTGTCGCGGGGCAGATCACAGCGAAGAGGCCAGGGGCAATGCGCGCAACCATGTCTTCCGCCCGTGTGATGCGGCCGAGCAGCCGGGCGCCCTGACGTAGCGCGCGCCGGTCGCTTTCCCGGCGTCCCTCGCTGTTATCGGAAAGCCGGATGAGGATGACGCTCAGGGGCCGTCCGGTCTGGTCCGCCCTTGCGGCGATGCGCGCGCCATGCTGGCCGAGAAATGTCGGCGTAAAAACCCCGGACGCGGCGTCACGCACGCCCTCTCCGGAGCAGGCCCGTAGAAAACCGCGCATGGCGTTTACGAGCCGCACCCGCCGCGCCGTTAATACCGCCCGTTGCCCAAGCGCGGCGGAGATGTGAGAGCGCAGGACAAACTCCGCGCCGCCGCCCCGTTGCGCGGCCATCGCCAGATCGTCCGCGCTTTCGCCGATCTGCACGAGGGCCGTCCGGCCGAGTTTCGGATGCCGGCGCAATGCGCGGGTCAGCGCCGGAATGGCGCCGTCAGCGGTGATCGGCAGGAAGACTGCAATGTCGAAGGGCTGATGGTCGAGGGCGCGCATGGCCTGACCGGCCGTCAATACGCAGGCGCAGGTGTCGGCGACGTTGCTGACTGCGTTGATTGCGTCGATTGCCGCCGGGCCCGGTGCGCCGACGATCAGGATTCGCGGCGGCGATCCATCCGTCGTAATCACGGGAAAATCGACAACGCGGTTGATAGCCGCCAGTGATTTCAGCCTTTCGCCAGCCTCTTCGGCGATATTGCGTATACGAATTGTCTCGCGCATCCGGCGGCCGATATGATCTGCTGCTTCGCCCGCGGGCGCCACCTCGCCGAACCGGCGCAGGGTCGCGAATTCCCGGATTTCAGTTTCCGGATCGACAACGAACAACAGCGATGCATCCGACGATTTCCGCCTGATGGCGTCGGCAATAGAAGCGGCGCGCCGCGATGTGATGCGCGTCCGGCGGAGGTCGATCAGGGCCAGATCTGCGCGGTCGGCATCGGTCGTCTCAAAGACCCGGTATCCCGCTTTGGCGCAGATTTCGGTTAACGCCGGGTCCGGCGCTGCGCCCGCAGATACGCATGCGATATGCGCGCGGGAGCGCTGGGCGGGCTGCTTGGTCATGGTCGGTCCGGATTGCGGGGGCTTCGCGTCGGGATTACCGGCGCTCGCCCTGCGGTTCGCTACCAATCATTCAAAATGCGGGCCGCGTCGGGGGATTCCCGCCTGGGTTGCGCCGGCGCCGCATTCGCGAGCTGGGCCGGTTTCCCATCGAGGCAGATATCGCGCTCGCCTGCCGTGGGGAAGACGCCGCTGGCGGCGCGCTCCTGGAAGCAGGGCAGGGCCGCAAGGAATTCCTGCGGCTGGTTGTGCGGCCCGGCTTCCCGATAGAGTTGCGCCGTCTGAATGCCCACATAGCGCCAGTGCCAGGGCTCGTAGCTGTCCTCGCCGGGCAGGTAATCATTGCCGGGCGGATAGGAAAGAATGAAGCCAAACCGAAAGGCGTTCTCTTCGAAGCATTGAAACGCGCGGTCGCTCTGACGCATGAAACGCCCATTGACGTTGATGTCCGCTGCAAGACCGGTCTGGTGTTCGGAGACGCCCGGCGGCGTCACCGTACCGCGATCTCCGTTGCGCGCGTGCAGAGCAGCCTGCGTCTGGAATGAGCGGTATCCGGAACGCAGCGATATCACCTCGTCGGATTCCGAACGGCAAAGCGAAATCAGCTGGGCGAGGCGGGCAGGCAGGTTTTCCTCCCGCGCGTCGCTGCCACGATCGGCCGCCAGCCGCAATTTCATCTCATCGATGTTGGGCAGTTTTGCGGTCGGCACGAAAAACTCGGACGCCGACACCAGATCTTTGGGCGAATACGACGCCTCCAGAGGAAAATGCTGCGACACGGGGCGGTTGATATATTCGCGCCGGTCTTTGTCCCGGTTCACGGAATATCGCTGCGCGCCGAAAGCATCGCGAAACAACCGCCGCATATGTTCATACAGCGCCTGGGCTTCGGTAAACCGTTCCTGTTTTTCGTAGACCCCTGCAAGCAGTTTGATGTAGAGGCTGAGATCGGGGCTGTTGGCGCCTTTCGCGCGTTCCTGCGCGTGAAAGGCTTCGAGGTAGAGCGTTTCGGCGTCGCGCAGCCGGCCCATTTTCGTGTAAAGCGGGCCCAGCATCAGTGTCAGTTGCACCGTATCCTGATGGTCCACGCCGCGAATTCGTTTGCGCGCCTCATAGGCCGTCGCGAGGAGGCCGGCAGCGGCGTATTCACCTCCCTCGCGCATGCCGTAAAAGCCGCCGAGGTCTGCGAGTTGCGTCGCGCTGGCGAGAACGTGTTCCGGCGTCGCGCCGGTCAGCGGGCGCGGCTCGGCATGGTTCACGACGCGCAGGAATGCGTCTGCGGCGGCGGAGAGCTTCGACGCATGGAGTTTTGCGTCGGGCGCAATACGCGCATCGTTCGGCAATGCGACAGCGTCCCCGGCAAGCTCCAGAAACGAGGTGTAAATGGCGGCGGCTTTTTCGAGATTGCCGTCCAGCAGGTAGGCGCGGGCGAGGCGGTCCTCGTATTCGATGCGCTCGGCGATGGGGAGGTTTTGACCCCATCCTGCTGTCAGCGCGTCCAGAAGGAGGTCCGCGGCTCGTTGATACTTCCGTCGGGCCGTTTGCGCGTCGGCGACCGCGGCTTTCAGCGGCGCGACATCGTTTTCCGTCGCGCCTTCCTTGAGGGCCAGCGTGATCGCCCGCTCGCCGTGCTTTGCCGCGCGCCGCGGCGCGCCGATATTCACAAGTGTCTGAAACCGATCAGCCGCAGCGGCGGCGTCCGTCCGAACGGCAACGCTGAAATACGACGAATAGACGACAGCGAGCAGCAGGAACGCGCCCGAAAACATCAATGGCGAACGCAACCTCAGTGCGGGCACCCATCCCCTCCGACAGTCCAGACCCCAAATATGCCGGCAGCCTAACACCGGGAACCGCGAGTGGCGAGCCTTGACCGGGGAAAATGCCGGCACGGTGGCGTTTTGCCGTGGTCAGCGCTATTGGCAGCGGCCCAGTAAGGCAACCAGCACGGCAAATGGAGGGACTTTGCATGGCCCAGGGATCCGGGCGTCGGCGCGTCTATCTGATGCGCCACGGCCATGTGGACTACTTCGATGCGACGCTTGCCGATCCGAGGGATGCGCCACTCACCGATGAGGGCCGCGACCAGGCGGCGGTCGCCCGCGACGCGCTGGCGGGCGTTCAGTTCGACGCCGCAGTGTGCTCGGGCCTCTCGCGGACCCGGGAAACCGCCGAAATCGTGCTCGCCGGTCAGACGACCCCGGCGCCGCTGGCGATTGACCGGCGTATAGTCGAGTTGCAGAGCCAGTGGCTTGAGGCGAAGTCACGGGAGGAACTGGCCGCTCGGCTTGCATACTCCTTTGAGGCTGCACAGGAAGACGGGGCGACGTTCCTGCCCGAGGGGGAGGCCTTCGCGGACGCCGAGACGCGCATTGTCGCCGCCCTCAGCGATTTCGCGACGACCGGGAACTGGCGCACCGCCCTTGTCGTCGCCCATGAGGGCGTAAACCGCATTGCGCTCGGCTGGGCGTGCGGCGGCGGCCTCAGGACAATTTCGTCCTTCGAGCAGGATCTCGCCTGCATCAATGTCATCGATATCGACGTTACGCCGGCGATGTCCGGGGAAGAGCTCGACATTGAGCGGGTGCTCATCAAAGCGATCAATGTTACGCCCTACGACTTTGTCAAACATGGCCTTTCAAGAACAAGCCTCGAACATCTGTTCGATATCGATTTCGGGGGCGCACCGCCGCGAACCGCCAGCTAAGGGCGGATTTTGTCGCCGCTCCGGCGCTGTCTTAAAAACGACGCCGGGATATGCTTAACTGCGTTTCGGGGATCAGCTGCAGGAGCGTGGGTATGTATGGTGTGAAGCGCGGGATTAAGGCGCCGGGTGAGTTCGGCTTCATGGATATGTCCGGCCTCGCGCTTGCGGGATCCGCCGGCATTATCTCGGCCATCGTCGCGGATTATCAGCAAAAGGGAGAGGCGGCCGCCCTCTTCAAAATCAACGAATGGGTGGTCCAGCTCGGTTCCCTGATCGGGTTTACCGAGATACCGCTTTGGATGGTTGTGCTCGGGCTCACGGTCGTCGGCGCAGGCTCCGTGTTCTATTTTCAGCCGATCACGCGTCAGGGCGCCTTTGCGCAGGGCTTCGGCCTTCTCGCCGTGCTGTTGACCATGACGCCGCCCAACCTTGCGAGCGGGATAGAGGGCATCAACGATAATCTGCCGGGCCTGGCTTCAGTGGCGGCGCGTGAGGCGTCCCTTGAACCGCGCATCGTAAACGCCGCCTACGCGCAAGGCCAAGCGCGGGTATTCCTGGCGCAGGACGAGGAAGAGGCGGCGAAGTATGATGTTCATCTGCGCGTTGTCTTCCCGGAAGGCATTCGCGGGGACATCTCCACCATGGTGCGACGCGGCTCCATTCGCGGCCGGCTGCACAATGAGCAGACCGACGAGACATTCAATCTCTTCCGCACGACCGAAGGCGCCACGATCCGGCGCGAGGACAACACGCTGATTTTTCATATCGGCGTGCCGGCGCGCGCCGAGACCGCCCGATTGTGGATCCGGGTGGAGTGCATGGGGTACGCTATCGAGGAACAATCAGCGAGCGCCACACTCGGCGAGACGCTGGAGTGGACCGTCGAAATGCGCCCGTCCAACATACCGCTCGCGGTGCAGCGATTTGGCAAAAGCTACTGGTATTGATTGCGCGCGACTTAGGATCTTGAATCTTCGGCTTGCCTAACGCGCGCAATTACGCGTCACCAAATCAGAAACCTTGCTTTTCCGACGCTTTGCCCTGTGCGCGGCTCTGGGGTTTCTTCTTTGATTTCGCAATCCGCGGATGCGCGCGGGGGTAATAATACCGTTCTTTCTCCTGGCGCGACAATGTGCGGTGCTCGTTATGACCGAGATAGGCGCCCCAATACTGCATCATGCGAAAGGCGATAATCTCCGGCGCGGTTCGCCAGAAACGACGCTGGCGAAGCGCCTCCGAGAAGTCGTGAAATACGCCCGTAAAAAAGTAACGCAGAAAATCCCCGAACCGAAAATGCACCTGCGGCATGATTTCGCGCAAGGTGAGCGCTTCGCGATAGTAACGCCGCCGCGTTTGCCGGAAACTCTCCTCGTGAATATGGATGACAGCCGCATCGGAAATGTACCCGAGCGTTCCGCCTTGCGCGACAATGGCCTTGCCGAGAACCATGTCTTCAAGGCCCGTTACAGACTCGTCGAACTTGTGCTTCGCCCAGGTTTCTTTCCGGATGGCGGCGTTCGCGTTGTTGATGAAAAACCCTTCCTGCGGAATCATGTCGTTGTCAGGGAAGTACTGCGCGAATACCTGATGCTCTGAAAAACGCGTAACGTCGTGACCGATCTGACGGCCGTAAACATAGTCCGCCTTGTTTGCGCGCAACGGCGCAATCAGACGCCTGAGCCAGTCTTTGTCCGCGGGGATACAATGGGCGGAAATGAAGACGAGATAGTCGCCGGTCGCGGCCTCGCACCCATAGTTAAGCGACCGCCCGAAGGTAAACTCCGACTTCTTGATGTGCACGATGCGGCAGCCATGACGCTCTGCGATCTCGATTGTGCGATCTGTCGAGCCCGAATCGACGAGAATGAACTCGACGGCGCCGGCGTCGAAATCCTGTTCGCTGCACGCCGAAAGGGCCCGATCAAACCATTTCTCTTCGTTTAGAGCGCGAAAAACGATGCTGACGCACTCATTGCGCATCCGAAAACTCCAGAGCAGACCTGCGCCATCGTAAGGCGCCAGACGCTTATGCAGCAGCCTGCTTGGACAGGAAACCCCTTGCAGGCGGACCGGCGCATGCTACTGGAACTCGGAGTGTCATCCCGGACGCTGACACCTTGATAGCCGGTTCCTGGCCGGCGACGCCCTCAGCGCGTTTGTATAAGAAGGTTACGATGCGAAAGCCGCGAGTGCTTTTAATCGATATGACGAAGGTCGGCGATGCGACCGCGACAGGCGAGCTGAAATCGGCGTTGTTTGCTGACTGGCCGCAAAGTCGTTTGATGCAGCTTCATATCGGCGCCGGCGGAAAGCTCGGCGCCTATTCCTTTGGGCGCACAAAGTTGTTTGCGGACGCGGATACGGCGACGATTGCCGCAATCGAGCACCTGGCGACGCAATTCGACCCTGAGGTTGTCCTGTATCGTCCGACGCCGAAGACGCCTGCGCTCCACAACGCGGCGATGCACCTGATCGACAAGCTGCAAAAGCCGCTGGTCACCTGGATAATGGATGACTGGCCGGTGGCGTTTGCGGATGAAGATCCGTCTGCGGCGGCGGCTTTAGAGAAAGATTGGCGTACATTGTTAAGTCGGTCGTCCGTTCGGTTGGCTATTTCAGACGCGATGTCGACGGCGTTTCAGGCGAGGTACGGCTTGCCATTTGTTCCGGTCGCCAATGGCGTCGATCCGAACGACTGGCCGGAAAAGAAACGCGACACCGGGGGCGCATTGAAAGTGCGTTATGCGGGCTCCCTTGCAGAAAATATGACGCTGTCGTCGATTGTAACCGTAGCGCAAGCGGTGGAGCGGTTGGCGAGTCGCGGGATCAACGTTCGATTTGAAATCAAAACGCGCGCTTTATGGCAACGTCTGATCGCACCGCATTTAAAAGGCCTCAAGCGCACACATATTGTCGTCGCGGATCTGGAGCCTGACGAGTATCGCGCATGGCTCGCGGGCGCGGACGTTTCAGTTATCGCATACAATTTCGATAAAAAGTCCAGGAGCTACATTCAATATTCGCTGGCGAACAAGCTGCCTGAGTGCCTTGCCAGCGGAGCGCCACTCGTTGCGTTCGGGCCGCCGGATGTGGCGACGATCGCGGTGCTCGAAAAGCATGATATCGGCGTGCGGGTCACGGAAGATTCTGTCGACGCCGTTTCCGACACCCTTGAGAGCCTCGCGACAAATCCCGACCAACGTCGCACGCTTGGCGATAAGGCCAGACAGATTGCGTTCCGTGATTTCAGTATTTTTTCCGCGCGAGAGACGCTGACGCGAGTTCTCTCTTCAGCATCGAGCCAACCCGCAATGAACGCAAATCCGCCAGATGAAGAAGCAAGGGAAGCCGGCGCGCACGTCGATGAGACCGCCGTTATCGCGCGCCTATTGTCGAGCCGTCGCGGACGCAAGCATGTCATGATTGATGTGGGCGCGCATGTCGGCACGTCGGCGGGCTACTTTCATGAGCTGGACTGGACCATTCATTGTTTTGAGCCTGATCCAGAAAACCGCGCACAACTGGAACGGCGATTTGCGCATGCCCAGGCAGTATCGATCGATGCGAGAGCCGTTAGCGACAAGCCCCAACGGGATGTTGCTTTCTTTACGTCGCCGGAAAGCACGGGCATCAGCGGGCTGTCTGCATTTCAGGAAACGCATAAAGAGACGGGCCGCGTCGACATTACGACGCTGACCGAGATCGTCCGCGAGCGCGGAATTTCTTCAATCGACTTCCTGAAAATCGATGTTGAAGGCTTTGACCTGTCGGTTCTCAAGGGCGCACCATGGGACGCTCTGCGTCCAGATGTCATCGAATGCGAATTCGAGGACGCCAAAACCAAGCCCATGGGCCACGATTGGCGGGACATCGCTCAGTATCTCACAGGCAAGGGCTATGCCGTTTACGTTAGCGAGTGGCGCCCGATTATTCGTTACGGCATTCCACACGACTGGCGACGTATTGTTCAATTTACTGAAACAACGGAGATTCCCACGAATGCCTGGGGTAACTTGCTGGCCTTCGCAGATGACCCCGGGCTTAATTCCGTGCAAGCGGCGTTTTCCGCCTTGGTGAAACGGCGCTCTTCCGAATCGGTTACAGCTGCGTCGATGAACAGCAAGGGCAACGCTGGCAGCGGACCGCTCCGGGCGGCGCAATCGTCTCTGGCCGACAAGAGACCGTTTTACGCTGACTTTGGGGAGGGGCTTCGGCTGCGCTCTCCGCGGCTGTTTGCGCTGGCGAGGCTCACGAAACGTGCGATTGGGGGAATGTGGCGCCGGTGGTTTTTAATTGCGCCGGCGGCGCTCATGTTCGGCGCCGTATTTCTAATCGGTCTTGCACAGCCCGACTTGCAGGCCCGTATCTTCATATCGGGCGCGGCCATTCTGGCAGGCATTGTCACGCTGGTGCTATATCTTGGTTTCTGGACGTATCAGCGGATCCGAACGCTTTCCATGGAAGCAGCCGCGACCCGTGCGGCGCTGACGCGTCAAATTGGCGAGTACAAGCGACTGGACGCTCTGGTGCGCCGGGAGAGTACTCGCCTTGGCGGGCAACTCGATTTGAATATAGCTCACGTCGACGATCAGATATCAAAACTTACTTCCCAAACGAACACCTTGTTGTCGGAGATAAGAGCGCGCGCTCAATCCACGCTGGATATCGAGGACGTCGCCGCGGAAATAGACGACGGGCTGCGCAGCCTTGAGACCGACCTTGATGCTGCAACGGGCGAGCGAGCATCGCTGAGGCAACGGGTCGTTGACCTTGAAGAAAAGGCCGCAGCGCTTGAAACGGCGATGCGGGACATGGATACCCTTGAGGAACAATTGTCCGGTCTAGCGAGCGCTGAGCAGAAGTGGAAAAACAGCGAGAGCAACTTATCTGCATTGCAGGAAAAGTTTGACGAACTCTCGCGTTACAACGACGAACAGGCCGCGCGTTTAAATGGGGCATTTGCGCATGTAAAAGCGGCGCGGCAACGCCTGAAGTCGTTGTCGGACAAGTCCTGACGCCGCCCTGAGCTGACCGAGCACGAAAATCCCAGATACTGCTTTTTCCGCGCTTGTGGTTTGCTATAACGCCGGAAATGACCCGAACCCTTATCATTCTTGGCATGCATCGGAGCGGCACAAGCTGCCTGACCGGATCCTTGCAGGAAGCGGGTCTCCATCTTGGCGACGTAAACCAGAAGACACGAGGCAACGAAAAAGGCACGCGAGAGAGTATGGCCGTCATGGAGCTCAACGACGCCGTACTCGCGTCGGTGGGTGCTGCGTGGGACGATCCGCCCGACGACGGCATTGTCTGGCGGGAGGACCACAAAGCCCAGCGCGATCAAGTTATCAAAGCGACGGCTCATTCGCCAGTCTGGGGTTTTAAGGATCCGCGAACATTGCTGACGTTTGACGGCTGGGCTGACGCATTACCCGACGCCAAATTCATAGCGACTTTTCGCGATCCATACGCCGTCGCGGGCTCGCTAAAATCGCGAGACGGCTTTCCAATCGAACGAGGACTAAAGCTTTGGCGAGCTTATAACGAACGGCTTTTGTCCGTTTGCAGCGAGCGCGACGTTACGGTGGTGAACTTTGATTGGTCGCCAAGCCGGTACCGCCAAGGGCTCGTTGAGGCGTGCGCGACCGCCGGTCTCAGGGCGCCGGCAAATGGATTCAAGTTCTTTGAAACCCGGCTGCGCAGAAATGAATCTGCAAAACATGCGGAATTACCGGCGGAGCTTCGAACCATTCACCGCCGGTTGCAGACGGCGGCGCGCGTGACAATGCACCGCGCCCGGAAACGGAGCCTACGATCTAACGGTCACGACGAAGACGGTCGCAACCACAAGGAAGACCCGTCTGTCTTTAGCGGTTCGAAATCTGCCGCGTCCGATAGGCTGGAAAAAGCAGACCCGAACGAGCTGGACGCGTTGGCCCATACGCTCGCGAAGGGTCGTCGATGGCCGGAGGCGGACGCCGCCTATCGCGCCGCGCAGGACTGGCGGCGACGGTCACTGGGGTTTCGCTCGGACAATCAGGGAGTACGTTCCCCGATAGCGAATGCGGCAGAGGCGCGGGCGCAGATTAAACAAGCATGTAAGATGCTCGCGCGCTTCGGGGCTCAATACTGGGCGGCTGACCTTGTCGGACTATTAGAAGCGAATGGGGAACAGCGAAGCCTTGTCGAAAACTCGACGTCCTGGCCGGCGGGCAGGGCGCTCATGGAGCGCAAATACGTCCCATTGCCCGCTCCACCGTCAGACGTTCGAAAAAACGTGTTGTCGGTGATGATCCCCGTCCACAATGTCGAACAGGACGATTGGCTTTGCGAGGCCCTTGATAGCGTGCTTGGCCAGGGTCTTGACGAGAAGCGCTGCGAGATCACGATCGTCGACGACGCCTCGCAAAACCCGACCGCGCACCGTGTCGCACAGCGATACGGGCCACGCATTCGCTACTTGCGCAATGACAGGAATTTTGGGCTGGTCGGCAACCACAACCAGTGCATCGCGCAAGCTAGCGGGGAGTTCGTACATATTCTGCACCAGGACGACCGGTTGCAGCCGGGGTTCTACGATGCGCTATTGCCGGTTCTGCAAGGCAACCCCGACCTCGTCGCAGGCATGAGTGATACCGGCTACATAAACGACAGAGGGCGGCTGACGTCAGAGCCGCCGGCGCCGCAATCGCGCGGCGTGCTGGAGGACTGGCAAATCAGGCTGTCATTGCAGCTGCGCATTCAGTTCCCGTCGATCATCGTCCGGCGCAGCGCGTACCAGGCCGTCGGCGGGTTCTCGCCTTCACTGAAATTTTCTTTCGACTGGGACATGTGGAACAGGATCGCCGTGTCCGGGCCGATCTGGTTCGAGCCGAAGCACCTGGCCCAGTATCGTGTTCATCAGGGTTCGGCGACATATCGTTTTGGTTGGCTGGAACGCGTTCAGGACGCAATGCAGACGGTCGCGCTGATGCAGAGCTACGTTTCTGTCGGGCAGCGCCCGGCAATCGCGGAAATGGGAATCTACAAGTTCTTCGAGCGGTATTGGACGCTTCTGTGCGAGGGGCCGCCAGAGGAAACGTCCGACGATCAACAACAGTTGCTCGATTTCCTTTTGAGTGGTTGGACACGACCCGGCGAGGCAAAGCAAGTTAAAACCAAGCTTGTCGCCTTACGGTCTGCCGCTGCGGGCTGACGCCCGTCGATGTGGGTGCGCACGCTATTTTGTATCCTAGGCGACGCTGCCGAAAGCAATATGCGCGAGGCCGGCAGACTGGCGGGCCACGCGAGTCGATAATACGAACTATTCCTTCGCCATCGCACTACGATAGCGTGACGGCCCGATGCGCTGTAGTTATCAGTTCTGCGAGGTAGAGCGCAAGCGCACTACTCGGGCACACTGAGGCCGTAGGCCGTCCCGGCGCCTGCTGCGCCCGACCGCTTTTAGCCCAAACGACCAGATGCTCCGACAAATCCGAACGTCATCTTCTGGCTTCACTCTATGCTATCCGGATCACGTTTTCCTTCCGAACCTCGCCGGGTGTCTTGCCGTATTTCTTCGCGAAAGCCCGTGCAAAACTGGCAGGCTCGGCATAGCCGACCCGCCAGGACACCGTTTCGACATTCAGGCCTGCGGAGGCCAAGAGCTCATACGCAATCGCCATGCGGGCATCGATGTAGAGCTGGCGAAAACTGGCGCCCTCTTCGGTCAGTCGCCGCCGCAGCGTACGTTCCGTGACAGCGAGTTTCGCG